>NZ_JPFV01000001.1 GCF_000722685.1 Streptococcus mitis
GGTCATGAAGTTAACTTTGATGTTTTGGTGTCTCCAAAAGCAGCACTAAACGATGAGTATCTCAAACAAGAAATTACTGCTGCCCAAGGTCGTCAGTCAACGGTTGCTTACACCTTCTCTAGTGAGGACAAACAAGCGACGCTACTAGAGAAGCTTAATGGAGCGAAAGCTGTTGCAGAAAATCATGGTGCCAGTCAGGAAGATGTTAATCAGGCTTTGAATGAATTGAAACAAGCAGGCGCAAACTTGGATGGCAATCAGCGTTATGAGGCTGCTAGGAAAGAATTAGAAAGTTTACTCGAATCCATCCGCGAAAAAATATCCTAAATCAGAACTAATTGCGCAAGCAGAGGCTTTGTTGGTAT
>NZ_JPFV01000002.1 GCF_000722685.1 Streptococcus mitis
AAAAATACAAACTCTATGTCGGAAACTATGACTTCTGGAAGGAATCTTCTGAGCTTGCTGCTAAATTGCTAGCAGACCGTAATGCCAAAGCAGAAGAAAATATTAAGCAATTGCAAGAATTCGTTGCTCGTTTCTCTGCCAATGCTTCTAAATCAAGACAAGCAACATCACGTAAGAAAATGCTTGATAAGATTGAACTTGAAGAAATTGTACCATCTAGTCGTAAATACCCATTTATCAACTTTAAAGCGGAACGTGAGATTGGTAATGATCTCTTAACAGTAGAAAATCTATCTGTCAAGATTGACGGTGAAACTATTCTTGACAACATTAGCTTCATCTTGCGTCCAGGTGACAAGACAGCTCTTATCGGACAAAATGACATCCAAACGACTGCATTAATTCGTGCAATCATGGGAGACATTGACTATGAAGGAACTGTCAAGTGGGGAGTTACTACTAGCCGTTCTTACTTGCCAAAAGATAACTCGGCAGATTTTGCAGGAGGAGAGTCAATCCTTGACTGGTTGCGTCAATTCGCAAGTAAAGAAGAAGATGACAATACTTTCCTACGTGGTTTCCTCGGCCGTATGCTCTTCTCTGGAGATGAAGTTAACAAACCTGTAAATGTCTTGTCAGGGGGAGAAAAAGTTCGTGTCATGCTTTCAAAACTCATGCTCTTAAAATCAAATGTCCTTGTACTTGATGATCCAACAAATCACTTGGACTTGGAATCTATCTCAAGCTTGAATGATGGATTGAAAAACTTTAAAGAATCAATCATCTTTGCCAGCCATGACCACGAGTTTATTCAAACTCTAGCTAACCATATCATTGTCTTGTCTAAAAATGGCGTCATTGACCGTATCGATGAAACCTATGATGAATTCCTAGAAAATGCAGAAGTACAAGCAAAAGTTAAAGAACTTTGGAAAGATTAAATAAAACTTCAAAACTCAGTTGGGTTAACCAGCTGAGTTTTCTAACATTTTATGAGGTAACATGAAATTATTTTTTAAAACATATTGGACCTATTTTGTTTCTTTCATCATTCCCGTAATCATTATGACAGGAGTATATCTATCTCAAGGTATCTACTGGAATAGCGATACATCTCCACTATTAGGAGATGGGTTTCATCAATACGTTATTTTTGATGTAGCTTTACGAAACATCCTACATGGAAATGGTAGTCTGTTTTACACCTTTACAAGTGGCCTCGGATTAAATTTCTATGCCTTATCTAGTTATTACTTGGGGAGTTTCCTTTCACCTCTAGTTTACTTTTTTAATCTGTCGAATATGCCAGATGCTGTCTATCTGACAACTCTCTTAAAATTTGGATTGATTGGACTGTCAACTTATTTTAGTTTAAATAAATTATTTCAATCGATTCCTAATCCTTTAAATCTGGCTTTATCTACTTCCTATGCTCTGATGAGTTTCTCTGTTAGTCAACTAGAGATAAAAACCTGGCTAGATGTTTTTATCTTAATTCCTTTAATTATCACTGGCTTACATTTACTGATAACTGAACAGAAATTTCTATTGTACTTTACAAGTTTGTCAATCTTATTTATTCAAAATTATTATTTTGGATATATGACAGCATTGTTTCTTATTTTCTGGTATCTCTGTCAAATTTCTTTGGACTTTAAGACTCGAAAATCATCTGTTCTTGATTTCATAGTTATATCCTTTTTAGCTGGTATGGCTAGTTTGATTCTGACTCTTCCCACTCTGTTTGATTTACAGACACATGGGGAAAAATTAACTGAAGTTACAAAGTTTCAAACTGAAAATAGCTGGTATTTTGATCTCTTTGCTAAACAATTCATTGGTTCCTTCGACACAACAAAGTATGGAGCTATTCCAATGATTTTTGTCGGACTACTTCCCTTTATTTTGACCATTTTGTTTTTTACGATGAAATCTATTAAGTTTCACGTGAAACTTATCTATGCAATCTTCTTTGCATTTCTAATTGCAAGCTTTTATATAGAAGCTCTTGATTTATTTTGGCAAGGTATGCATACTCCAAATATGTTTTTACATCGCTATTCTTGGATTTTCTCTACCTTATTAATTTACACAGCAGCGGAAGTCTTAAATCGTCTGAAAGAAATTAAAGTCTGGAATTTTTTAGTTTCGCTTTTTCTTCTAGTAACAGGATTTTTAGCCACCATCTATCTAAAATCGCATTATTCTTTTTTAACAGATTTGAATATTCTACTTACTCTTGAATTTTTAGTTGTCTATTCTCTTTTACTCCTTGCAGTTATTAAAAAATTTATATCTGTAAATCTATTTGGCATCCTAATCTCTTTATTTATAATGGTTGAAATGAGTTTAAATGCCTCATCTCAAATGGATGGAATTGCTAAGGAATGGGGATTTGCTTCTCGAAGTGCTTATAATCGAGATATCCCAGCTATGGAATCTTTCTCAACATATATTGGGAACCAATTTACTCGTACTGAAAAACTAGAAACTCAGACTGGAAATGACAGTATAAAATTCAATTACAATGGAATCTCTCAATTTTCTTCTGTTCGAAATCGTTCAGCAAGCTCTACTTTGGATAAACTTGGGTTTAAATCCTCTGGGACCAATCTCAATCTCCGATATGCCAATAATAGTATTTTGGCTGATAGTTTATTTGGCATCCAGTACAATATCTCAGAAACCCCTATTGATAAGTATGGTTTCCAAGATGTATATCAAAAAGATAATCTTACCTTATACGAAAATCAATTTTCTCTTCCAATTGCCTTTGCTAGTCAATCTGTTTACAATGATGTCAAGTTCAATGAACATACTTTGGATAATCAAGCCTCGTTTTTAAATCAACTTGCTAACGTCAATTTTGATTATTTTTCTCCAATCCCTCATGACAAAATAGAAAATACTAATGATTTGATTAGTGTCACAAGTTCTTCAAATGAGGATGCAGCAATCCAGTATCAAATTGAAGTACCAGAAAACAGCCAAGTTTATCTTTCTTTCACAAACCTTCACTTTTCCAATGATAAACAAAAGAAGGTTGACATCCTTGTAAATGGTGAAAAAAATATTTTTACAACTGATAATGCCTTCTCCTTCTTTAATCTAGGCTATACAAAAGAGAAAAAAACTTTCAATATTCATGTTAATTTCCCTGGAAATTCTCAAGTATCATTTGAATCTCCTACCTTCTATCGTTTAGATACCCAAACTTTCACCGAGGCCATTCAAAAAATTAAAGAGCAACCTGTAACAGTATCAACTTCTAAAAATAAGGTTTTTGCTACATATGATGTTCAACAAGATACGTCTATTTTCTTCACCATTCCTTATGACAAAGGTTGGTCTGCCTACCAAGATGGTAAGAAAATAGAAATTAAACAAGCTCAAACTGGCTTTATGAAAGTTGACGTTCCTAAGGGGAAAGGAACTATTACACTTTCCTTTATTCCCAATGGGTTTATTACTGGAGCAATCTGTTCCTTTACTTCTCTTTTACTATTTGCAGTCTATAATCACAGGCGAAAGTCATCTAAGACATAAAAAAATCGCCAGTGGTCGATTTTTTAATCTTCTTCCACTTTCTTAGGTTGATAGGCTAGCATACCTAAACCAGTAAATAGAGCTAGTATGACAGCGAGGAAAATAATTTGATGATGAATATTCCCTGTCATAGAAATTGTTTGTCGTAATCCCGAAACTGAATAACTCATTGGTAACCAAGGATTAATGGCCCTAAAGAAATCATTTGTCAAAGCAAGTGGATAGGTACCTGCACTTGATGCTAACTGTAATAAAAGCAAAATAAGAGAGAAGAAAGCTCCTATACGGCTATTCCATGTTGTTAAAGCGGTCACCATGGACATGAATACTAAACTTGTTAGGATAATGAGAATAAATGTTCTCATCTCATGATTTGCAGTTAAACCAATAAGATGAACTCCTCCATATACCAAAATTCCTGCCAAAACAGCTATAATACCATTTATTTCTGCTCGAGATTTCAACCAAGCCCAACGGCTCTCTGGATGACGTCCTGAAGGCAACTTCGCAAAGATCATATTCGTTGATATTGCTGCAACAAAGAGAGCAACTGATATCATATAAGGAGCCATTGCAATTCCATTTACAGGAACTTGGTCATTGTCAGTTTTGGAGAGACTGAGTGGATTTGACAAAATCTCTGCATTTTGAGATTCCGTAGATGCTGACTTGAGTTGATCACTAGCATTACCTAGTCCTTGTCCTAAAGAAGCAACTCCTGTCTGTAAATCTTCCAATCCAGAAGTTAACTTTGTTCCACCTTCTGCAAGTTTCCCAGCTCCATCTGCCAATTTATTAGCTCCATTCTCTAATTGAGAAGCACCTGAAAGTAACTGACTGGATTTGTCTGCTAATTGACCAGATCCTGATTGTAATTTATCAACTCCTGCCATTAATTCTTGACTCTTTTGATTCAATTGGTTAGAGCCAGTTGATAATTTTTCAATACCAGATACTAATTCTGGAGTTTTTTCAACTAATTGACCAACTCCTGATGTCAAGCTAGAAGATTTTTGTGTCAAGGTGTTTGAGCCTGAAACTAGTTGATCCAAACTACCTGTCAAGGTGAAATTCTTTTCACTTAGTTGACTTGCGCCCTGAGAAACTTTATCAACACCTGTAGTATAGGCATTTACACCTGATGTAATAGACTGACTAGCAGGAACTAATTTATTCGTAACCGCTCCTTGTATTTCTGTTAATCCACTTGACAATCCTGTCAAAGAAGTAGAAGTAAGCGGTAATACTTGATTAGCTTGATTTTTTAATGTCGAAAGACTTGAAGATTGATTTTGTAAGTTTTCCAAACTTCCCTGTAAACCTTGTACTAAAGCTATAATTGACTGAGCCGATTGAATACTATCAGTCGAATTTTGAGATACAGAAGCGCTTATTTCAGCTTGTTGCTCACTTGTCAATGATTGATAGGCTGCTGTCGATTGAATATTGGCTAATGTAGTTGCTTTTTCAGACTGAGCACTTGCTAACATTTGATTAGAAAGAGATACTATACTTGATAAAACAGAGTCTAATTGTTTTGTATCTCCAACATCAATATTTTGAATAGCTTGATTTAACTGATTCAGACCAGAAGATAATTGAGCAATTTGATCTTTTTGCTCAGATGAAGCATCTAACTTACTAGAAAGTTGTTGAATCCCTTCACTTAATTGCTCCATACCCATTCGAAGTGTAGCTGATTGATTGGATAACTGATTAGCACCTATTGCAATATTTCCCACTCCGTTTGTATAAGCACTAACACCAGATGAAAATTGATTAAGACCAGCATTGAGCTGAGAAACACCGCCAGTGTAGGCCTCTACACCAGTATATAACTGATTGACTCCCCCTACTAATTCAGGACTTTTAGAAGATAATTGACCTAATCCGCTATCTAATTGACTCACTGCACCAGTATATGTAACTAAACCACTATTAAAATTCCCTAAGCCAAGATGAAGTTGTTCAACACCAGAGACATAAGAGGATAATCCTTTAGTAAACTGCTCCGTTCCATTTGAAAATGTTAAACTTGAATCTGCTAAAGAGTGTAAGTTAGTAGTTAATGCTTGACTTCCTGCCACTAACTGATTCGCTCCATCAGTTAGTTTTTCACCTCCAGAAGCTGCTTGACTCATTCCATCCTTTAAATCGACCATTTTGTTAAATAAAGCTTTGGTATAGGTCTCGGTTACATTGATAGAAACACTCTGCTTTAATTGTGTCATTGCAGAATCACTCATCTTGCTGGCAATAAAACTATGACCACTTGAAGTCTGATAATCGATTTGCATTTGCTCTGGGTGATCCGTTAAAATAGAAGCTGCTTTTTCAGATAGATCACTTGGTAAAGTCACTACCATATAGTAATCGCCATTTTCTAATCCCTTCTTACCTTCTTCTTCATCTACAAAATGAAAATCCAAGATTTTATTTTCTTTTAAATTGGACACCATGTCTTTTCCTATAGACATGCTATTACCATTATAGGAAGCCTCTTTATCATTATTGACAACTGCCACAGGTAAGTCAGACAATTGCCCATATGGATCCCACATTGATGACAAAAATATGATATTGTACAGAGCTGGAATAAGAGAAATCCCTATCATGACAATAATAAAGGTTGGTTTTTTAAAAATTGCTTTCCATTCTTTAAACATAGTTTCTCCTTTTTTAAACATATTGTCTAAAATTTTGATATAATAGATTATACAATAAAAAATCTAAATTACAAGATAAAAAATCCATTTTTAGACATATAGTCTAATTTGTTTACAAGGAGGAAATATGCAAGAAAGTAACAAACGCTTAAAAACAAAGCGAACTATTGAAAATGCTATGGTACAATTACTAATGGAACAACCATTTGATCAAATTTCTACTGTCAAGTTAGCAGAAAAAGCCGGAATTAGTCGTTCCAGCTTCTATACTCACTATAAGGATAAGTATGATATGATCGAGCACTATCAAATTAAGCTATTTCATACATTTGAATATATTTTTCAAAAACATGCTCATTACAAAAGAGACGCTATTTTAGAAGTCTTTGAATATCTAGAATCAGAACCACTTCTGGCTGCCCTTCTTTCTGAAAATGGGACCAAAGAAATCCAAAATTTCTTACGAAATAAACTTCATATCATGCTCAGTACAGATTTACAAAAGCGATTTATGCAACTGAATCTCAATACCACTGAATTAGAATATAGTAGCATCTATCTAACTCATGCACTTTTTGGTGTCTGCCAAACTTGGATTGCACATGGAAAAAAAGAAAGTCCTCAAGAAATAACAGATTTCCTTATGAAGATGCTTGGTGATACAAATTGATACAAAAAGAGGAACACAGTTGTGTTCCCTTTTATCTATACTCCGCCAGTAGGACTCGAACCTACGACATCATGATTAACAGTCATGCGCTACTACCAACTGAGCTATGGCGGATAAAATAGTCCGTACGGGATTCGAACCCGTGTTACCGCCGTGAAAAGGCGGTGTCTTAACCCCTTGACCAACGGACCTTCTATCTGTAGCAGATATAACCATTATATCAATTTCTTACTAATTGTCAATTACTTTTGAGATTTTTTCTCTAAAATATCTTTCAATTTTCTAATTTTTAATCTTGAAATAGGACAACGATGGTCTTCATAGAAAACAATTTCCAGGTTTTTTCGATCAATTTCTCTGATATTGCCTATATTTACCAAAAATGACTTATGAGGAGAATAAAATCGTTGGGTATGTTTGTCCTTTTCCTGAATATCTGTCATTGTTCCATAGAACTCTTTTGCAAAATTCTTACCAATAATGCGCAATTTATGAGAGACACCTGTTGTTTCAATATACAAAATATCATGGTAAGGAATTTTTAAATCATTTCCCTTGTAATTGTAGTCAAAATAATCTACAACATCTTCATTTTCAAGTAACATACTTTTAGTGTAGAAAATATTTTGCTCAATTCGCTTCTTAAACATATCATCATTGATATCCTTATCAACAAAATCTAGGGCTGATACCTGGTATTTATAGGTCAGAGTCGCAAACTCTGATCGACTGGTGATAAAGACGATAATAGCGTAAGGATTGTAATGACGAATGAGCTGAGCAACCTCAAATCCCTTTTTCTCAATTCCATGAATATCGATATCTAGAAAATAAAGCTGATTTACTTCATCATTTTCAATGTATTCTTCAAATTCACGAACTTTTCCTGTTGTCTTGTATGATATTGGAATATTCGATTCTTTCGAAATTTCATCCAATATTCTCTCTAGTCTCACTTGATGTTCAATAACATCTTCTAAAATTAAAACTTTCATTCAAATTCCCTCTTAAATCTAATGATTTGTCTAAATGTACTGCCTTCCATCTCTGTTTCTAAAATAATATTGTTGTACTTATCTAATAGTTCTTTCACATTATTTAATCCTACTCCACGATTTCTTCCCTTAGTGGAGAATCCTAAAGCAAATAGATCTCCTGAAGGAGTCATCGTCATTTTACATGAATTCTGAATCACAATAACTGTTTCAGTTTCCATCTTAATAACTGCTACTTCCATCTGCTTTTTATAGCTATCAGCCGATCCTTCGACAGCATTGTTCAATAAAACACTCATGATACGAACTAAATCCAATAGTTCAATTGGGAGCTTGGTAATCGTATCTTTTACTTCCAGGGTAAACTCTACACCATTATTTCGAGCATAAACAATTGACTGAGCAACCAAACTTCGTAAAGCTGAATCTTCTATGTTGTTCAAATCAAAGTAAGTGTATTTATCTGAACGCAGTTTGTGATTGGCTTTAACCAAAACTTCATTGTAAACTCTGTCAATTTCCTGTAAATCACCACTGTCAATTGCCATCTGCATGCTGACAAGCATTCCAGCATAATCATGTCGAAAACCACGGATTTCATTATACAAGCCAACAATTTCGTCTGTATAATTCTGTAAATGTTTCTGTTCAAATTTCTTCTGCTTCAAAGCAATCTCTTTCTCCATTTGTTCTTTATGCGAATTCATTGCAAAGAAGGTCAAAAGGAGAGAGATAAAGACAATAGATGACAAAATACTTCCAAAACTATTCAAATGTTTAATCGTACTTACTATATCTGAAACGAAAGATACAATATGTAGCAGTAGTAATGCAAAAAATACTTTTGTCAAGAAAGGATAGAGGTAGTCTTTGTCAAAATAGGTTAGTTCCAAGTGGAAATAACGAATGATTGTTACGATAACGACATAAGTCAACACCGCTACAACGAAAAAGAATAGATCATAATATTGTAAAACAAAATTGTCTCCTGTTATAGAGGAAAAAGTTACGGACAAAAAAGTATGAGTGCCCTCATATAAAAGAGATAGTAATAAACTTAGGAATAGTCCTCTATCCTTCTCATACTGTTTAATCCATCTAAAATAGGAATATAGTACCAAAGGAAATAAAAATGTTCCAATCCCTAACTCATCTAAATATAGGAGATAAAAGGGAAGTTCAAGTACTGTCCCTACTAGTAATGTATAAACACCAAAAAAGCATAATTCCTTTGTTTTTATTTGTCTTTTACAAATAAAATAATAACTTTGACTAATAATAAAAACATATAGTATCAAATCTAATACTGAAAGAAAATACATTCTTCTACTCCTTTATCTTCTTTTAAAGAAATTAACTAAAGCACTATTTGATTTCCTTATCTCCCCACCTTGAATCTTTTGTAAGTCTTTTTCCTTCAATGATACAAACTGTTCCAATTTAACTGTGTTTTTCATAATAAAATCTCCTAAAATGTTTTTTTCTTGTAAGCTAACTTACAAAAACCATTATACAAAATGGAATTTCATTTTAGATAAAATTCTCTCAACTGTCATTTTTTTCTCCCCAAGTGTACTTTTTTAAGAAAAAAGCCGGGAAAATTCCCAGCTTTGCTACTATATTGATCCCAGCAGGATTCGAACCTGCGACCGTTCGCTTAGAAGGCGAATGCTCTATCCAGCTGAGCTATGAGACCTAACACAATTATTCTACCAAAAATTCAATTAAAAGTCAATTTTCTATTTATGATAGGGTGATCCCTGCTGAATCGTAAAAGCCCGATAGATTTGTTCAACAAGGACTAGTCTCATTAACTGATGGGGCAAGGTTAAGCGTCCAAAACTAATAGAAAGATTGGCTCTCTTTTTTACATCCTGTGCTAACCCCAGACTCCCTCCAATAATAAATGTAAGAGTAGAAAATCCTTTTATAGAAGCTTCTTCTAACTGCTTACTAAATTCTTCTGATGAGAAAGTTTTCCCTTCAATAGCTAACGCAATAACAAAATCACGATCACCAACTTTTGATAAAATTCTCTGACCTTCTATTTCTAAAATCTTTTGATTTTCTGATTCGCTGGCTCTATCTGGTGTTTTTTCATCTGCTAGCTCAATCATTTCAAGCTTAGCAAATCGAGAAATTCGTTTTGAATACTCTGCGATACCGTCTTTTAAATACTTTTCTTTCAGTTTTCCAACTGTCACAACTTTAATTTTCATGACTCTATTCTAACATATTCTCTATTTTTTCACATCTTATTCACAAAATAAAAGGTTAATTTTAGCCGAGAAAACCACAGAATTTTGAAAGTTATCCACAATCTGTGCAAAACTTTTGTTTTTAAGTTATAATTAAGCTAGTCAGTTTATACTTTCAGTAATTTCAAACATATGGAGGCAAATATGAAACATCTAAAAACATTTTATAAAAAATGGTTTCAATTATTAGTCGTTATCGTCATTAGCTTTTTTAGTGGAGCCTTAGGTAGCTTTTCAATAAACCAACTAACTCAAAAAAGTAGTGTAAGCAACTCTAACAACAATAGTACTATTACACAAACTGCCTATAAGAACGAAAATTCAACAACTCAGGCTGTTAATAAAGTAAAAGATGCTGTTGTTTCTGTTATTACTTATTCAACAAACAGACAAAATAGCGTATTTGGCAATGATGAGACTGATACAGATTCTCAACAAATCTCTAGTGAAGGATCTGGGGTCATTTATAAAAAGAATGATAAAGAAGCTTATATTGTCACCAACAATCACGTTATAAATGGTGCCAGCAAAGTAGATATTCGTTTGTCAGATGGAACTAAAGTACCTGGAGAAATCGTCGGAGCTGACACTTTCTCTGATATTGCTGTCGTCAAAATCTCTTCAGAAAAAGTGACAACAGTAGCTGAATTTGGTGATTCTAGTCAGTTAACCGTAGGAGAAACTGCTATTGCTATTGGTAGCCCATTAGGTTCTGAATATGCTAATACTGTCACTCAAGGTATCGTATCTAGTCTCAATCGAAATGTATCCTTAAAATCGGAAGATGGACAAGCCATTTCTACAAAAGCCATCCAAACTGATACTGCTATTAACCCAGGTAACTCTGGTGGCCCACTAATCAATATTCAAGGACAGGTTATCGGAATTACCTCAAGTAAAATTGCCACAAATGGAGGAACATCTGTAGAAGGTCTTGGTTTCGCAATTCCTACAAATGATGCTATCAATATCATTGAACAATTAGAAAAGAACGGAAAAGTGACTCGTCCAGCTTTGGGCATTCAAATGGTCAATCTCTCAAATATTAATACAAGTGATATTAGAAGACTGAATATTCCAAGCAATGTAACATCTGGTGTAGTTGTTCGTTCTGTACAAAGTAATATGCCCGCCAATGGTCACCTTGTAAAATACGATGTTATTACAAAAGTAGATGACAAAGAGATTGCTTCATCAACAGACTTACAAAGTGCTCTTTACAATCATTCTATTGGAGACACCATTAAAATAACTTATTATCGTAACGGTAAAGAAGAAACTACATCTATTAAACTTGACAAGAGTTCAGGTGATTTAGAATCTTAATTGACATCTATGTAAAGAAAGCTTTACATAAAAGAAAAGATGTGTTAGTGTAGAATCATGGAAAAATTTGAAATAATTTCTATCACGGATATACAAAAAAATCCCTATCAACCTCGAAAAGAATTTGATAGAGAAAAACTAGATGAACTAGCACAGTCTATTAAAGAAAATGGGGTCATTCAACCGATTATTGTTCGTCAATCTCCTGTAATTGGTTATGAAATCCTTGCAGGAGAGAGACGCTATAGAGCTTCACTTTTAGCTGGTCTAACGTCTATCCCCGCTGTTGTTAAACAGCTTTCAGACCAAGAAATGATAGTCCAGTCCATCATTGAAAATTTGCAAAGAGAAAATTTAAATCCAATAGAAGAAGCACGCGCCTATGAATCTCTCGTAGAGAAAGGATTTACCCATGCTGAAATTGCAGATAAAATGGGAAAGTCTCGTCCTTATATCAGCAACTCTATTCGCTTGCTTTCCTTGCCAGAACAGATCCTCTCAGAAGTAGAAAATGGCAAACTATCACAAGCACATGCACGTTCGCTAGTTGGGTTGAATAAGGAACAACAAGACTATTTCTTTCAACGAATCATAGAGGAAGACATTTCTGTAAGAAAGTTAGAAACTCTTCTGACAGAGAAAAAACAAAAGAAACAGCAAAAAAATGATTATTTCATACAAAATGAAGAGGAACAGTTAAAAAAACTAATCGGATTAGATATTGAAATCAAACTGTCTAAAAAAGATAGTGGAAAAATCATTATTGCTTTCTCAAATCAAGAAGAATACAGTAGAATTATCAACAGCCTGAAATAAGGCTGTTCTTTTATTTTTTATTCCACAAGATTATCCACTATTTTTTACAATAAAAAGCTTAATAAATCAAAAGTTTTTACCTTTATCCCCAACCTGTGGATAAAGATTGGTAACATTGTGGATTATTTTTCACAGCTTGTGGAAAATTCTTTCTATATGTGGTAAAATAAATCTAGCATTAAACTTTTAAATAGTAAAGGAGGAGAAAGGATTGAAAGAAAAACAATTTTGGAATCGTATATTAGAATTTGCTCAAGAAAGACTGACTCGATCCATGTATGATTTCTATGCTATTCAAGCTGAACTCATCAAGGTAGAGGAAAATGTTGCTACTATATTTTTACCACGATCTGAAATGGAAATGGTCTGGGAAAAACAACTAAAAGATATTATTGTCGTTGCTGGATTTGAAATTTATGATGCTGAGATTACTCCCCACTATATTTTCACCAAACCTCAAGATACGACTATCTCACAAGTTGAAAAAGCTACAAATTCAACTCTTTATGACTATAGTCCAAAGTTAGCATCTATTCCTTATTCAGATACTGGATTAAAAGAAAAGTATACCTTTGATAATTTTATTCAAGGGGATGGAAATGTTTGGGCAGTATCAGCCGCTTTGGCTGTCTCTGAAGATTTGGCCTTGACCTATAATCCTCTTTTTATCTATGGAGGACCTGGGCTTGGTAAGACTCACCTGTTAAACGCTATTGGAAATGAAATTCTAAAAAATATTCCAAATGCGCGTGTTAAATATATCCCTGCTGAAAGCTTTATTAATGACTTTCTTGATCACCTAAGACTTGGGGAGATGGAAAAGTTTAAAAGACCTATCGTAGCCTTGATCTTTTATTGATTGATGATATACAATCTCTAAGTGGTAAAAAAGTTGCAACACAAGAAGAATTTTTCAATACCTTTAATGCACTGCACGACAAGCAAAAACAGATTGTCCTAACGAGTGATCGAAGTCCAAAACATCTAGAAGGGCTCGAGGAAAGGCTTGTCACGCGCTTTAGTTGGGGATTAACACAAACTATCACACCCCCTGACTTTGAAACACGTATTGCCATTTTACAAAGTAAAACGGAACATTTAGGCTACAATTTCCAAAGTGATACTCTAGAATACCTAGCTGGGCAATTTGATTCAAATGTTCGAGATCTTGAGGGAGCCATCAACGACATCACTTTAATTGCCAGAGTAAAGAAAATCAAGGATATCACTATTGATATTGCTGCAGAAGCTATTAGAGCTCGTAAACAAGATGTTAGCCAAATCCTCGTCATCCCAATTGACAAAATCCAAAATGAAGTTGGTAACTTCTATGGAGTTAGTGTCAAAGAAATGAAGGGAAGCAGACGCCTTCAAAATATTGTTTTAGCCCGTCAAGTAGCCATGTATTTATCTAGAGAACTAACAGATAATAGTCTTCCAAAAATTGGGAAAGAATTTGGTGGAAAAGATCATACAACAGTCATTCACGCCCATGCAAAAATTAAATCTTTGATTGATGAAGACGATAATTTACGTTTAGAAATTGAATCCATCAAAAAGAAAATAAAATAACTTGTGGATAACTTTCGCTTTTTTATCTTTTTTATCCACAGTTTTTAAACAAGCCCAAAAACTTGGTATGCCTTACTTTTAGTTTGTTTTCCACAGATTTCACAGACTCTATTATTACTATTATCCTTCTAATACTAAAAATAAATAAAGGAGAATCCATGATTCATTTTTCAATTAATAAAAATTTATTTCTACAAGCCTTAAATACTACTAAGAGAGCTATTAGTTCTAAAAATGCTATTCCTATTTTATCAACAGTAAAAATTGACGTGACCAATGAAGGTGTTACTTTAATTGGTTCAAATGGTCAAATTTCAATTGAAAATTTTATTTCTCAAAAAAATGAAAATGCTGGTTTGTTAATTACTTCTTTAGGTTCGATCCTTCTTGAAGCTTCTTTCTTTATCAATGTGGTATCTAGTCTACCTGATGTGACTCTTGATTTTAAAGAAATTGAACAAAATCAAATTGTTTTAACCAGCGGCAAATCAGAAATTACCCTAAAAGGAAAAGATAGCGAACAATATCCACGAATCCAAGAAATTTCAGCAAGCACTCCTTTAATTCTTGAAACAAAATTACTCAAGAAAATTATCAATGAAACAGCTTTTGCTGCAAGTACACAAGAAAGTCGTCCAATTCTAACAGGTGTTCATTTTGTATTGAGTCAACACAAGGAGCTAAAAACAGTGGCAACAGACTCTCATCGCCTAAGCCAGAAAAAATTAACGCTTGAGAAAAATAGTGATGATTTTGATGTTGTCATTCCTAGCCGTTCTCTACGCGAATTTTCAGCGGTATTTACAGATGATATCGAAACTGTGGAGATTTTCTTTGCCAATAATCAAATCCTCTTTAGAAGCGAAAATATTAGCTTCTACACTCGTCTCCTAGAAGGAAACTATCCTGATACAGATCGTTTGATTCCAACAGACTTTAACACTACTATTACTTTTGATGTTGTAAACTTACGCCAGTCAATGGAGCGTGCTCGTCTTTTATCAAGTGCGACTCAAAATGGTACTGTTAAACTTGAAATTAAAGATGGGATTGTTAGCGCCCATGTTCACTCTCCAGAAGTTGGTAAAGTAAACGAAGAAATTGATACTGATCAGGTGACTGGTGAAGATTTGACCATTAGTTTCAATCCAACTTATTTGATTGATTCTCTTAAAGCTTTAAATAGCGAAAAGGTGACCATTAGCTTTATCTCAGCTGTTCGTCCATTTACTCTTGTGCCAGCAGATACTGAAGAGGACTTTATGCAACTTATCACCCCAGTTCGTACAAATTAAGTTAAAGAGGTTGAGCCTAGCTCGCCTCTTTTATGATATAATCAAAAAAGAAAAGGAGAGTAGTATGTATCAAGTTGGAAATTTTGTTGAGATGAAAAAGCCACATGCTTGTACAATCAAGTCAACTGGTAAAAAAGCCAATCGTTGGGAAATTACACGTGTAGGGGCAGATATCAAAATTAAATGTAGCAATTGTGACCATGTTATCATGATGGGGCGCTATGATTTTGATCGAAAAATGAATAAAATTATTGACTGAGACCCCTTAGTTAGAGGGTTAGCAAGTTTTCCCTTTTTGTGTTATAATATTAGGGATTGAAATGAAAACGGAGAATGAGAAAATATGGCTTTAACAGCAGGTATCGTTGGTTTGCCAAATGTTGGTAAATCAACACTATTTAATGCAATTACAAAAGCAGGAGCAGAGGCAGCAAACTACCCATTTGCGACGATTGATCCAAACGTTGGAATGGTTGAGGTTCCTGATGAACGCCTCCAAAAATTGACGGAAATGATTACTCCTAAAAAGACAGTTCCAACAACATTTGAATTTACAGATATCGCAGGAATTGTAAAAGGAGCTTCAAAAGGAGAAGGGCTAGGGAATAAATTCTTGGCCAACATCCGTGAAGTAGATGCGATTGTTCACGTAGTTCGTGCTTTTGATGATGAAAATGTCATGCGTGAGCAAGGGCGTGAAGATGCCTTTGTGGATCCACTTGCAGATATTGATACAATTAACCTAGAGTTGATTCTTGCTGACTTAGAATCAGTTAATAAGCGCTATGCTCGTGTAGAAAAGATGGCACGTACGCAAAAAGATAAAGAATCAGTAGCAGAATTTAATGTTCTTCAAAAGATTAAACCAGTACTTGAAGATGGAAAATCAGCTCGCACAATCGAATTTACAGATGAAGAACAAAAGGTTGTCAAAGGTCTCTTCCTTTTGACGACTAAACCAGTTCTTTATGTTGCTAATGTAGATGAGGATGTAGTTTCAGATCCAGATTCTATCGACTATGTCAAACAAATTCGCGAATTTGCAGCGACAGAAAATGCTGAAGTAGTCGTTATTTCTGCGCGTGCTGAGGAAGAAATTTCTGAGTTAGACGAAGAAGACAAGCAAGAGTTTCTTGAAGCTCTTGGTTTGACAGAATCAGGCGTTGACAAGTTGACTCGTGCAGCTTACCACTTACTTGGACTTGGAACTTACTTCACAGCTGGTGAAAAAGAAGTTCGCGCTTGGACCTTTAAGCGTGGTGTGAAGGCTCCTCAAGCAGCTGGTATTATCCACTCAGACTTTGAAAAAGGCTTTATTCGTGCAGTAACCATGTCATATGAGGATCTAGTGAAATATGGATCAGAAAAGGCCGTAAAAGAAGCTGGACGTTTGCGTGAAGAAGGAAAAGAATATATCGTTCAAGATGGCGATATCATGGAATTCCGCTTTAATGTATAAAAATTTAATGAATAGTGTCAATTAGGTTGGAAAAAATTCCAACCCTTTTGGCTTTTGAAAGGAAAAATAAATGACCAAATTACTTGTAGGATTAGGAAATCCAGGAGATAAATATTTTGAAACAAAACACAATGTTGGTTTTATGTTGATTGACCAACTAGCGAAGAAACAGAATGTCACTTTTACACACGATAAGATATTTCAAGCTGACCTAGCATCTTTTTTCTTCAATGGAGAAAAAATTTATCTTGTCAAACCAACGACATTTATGAATGAAAGTGGAAAAGCTGTTCATGCTTTATTGACTTACTATGGTTTGGATATTGAAGATTTACTCATCATTTACGATGATCTTGATATGGAAGTTGGAAAGATTCGTTTAAGAACAAAGGGTTCAGCAGGTGGACATAATGGTATCAAGTCTATTATTCAACATATTGGAACCCAGGCTTTTAATCGTGTTAAAATTGGAATTGGAAGACCAAAAAATTGCATGTCAGTTGTTAACCATGTTTTGAGTAAGTTTGACAAGGATGATTATATTGGTATTTTACAGTCTATTGACAAGGTTGACGATGCTGTAAATCACTATTTACAAGAGAAAAATTTTGAAAAAACGATGCAGAGGTATAACGGATAAATGGTATCCTTATTAGATTTATTCTCAGAAAATGATCAGATCAAAAAATGGCATCAAAACTTAACAGATAAAAAAAGACAATTAATGTTAGGGTTGTCAACTTCTACAAAAGCTTTAGCAATCGCTAGTAGTTTGAAGAAAGAAGATAAGATTGTTTTATTGACATCAACTTATGGAGAAGCAGAAGGTCTTATTAGTGATCTTATCTCTATCTTGGGTGAGGAACTTGTCTATCCATTTTTGGTAGATGACTCTCCTATGGTAGAGTTTTTGATGTCTTCACAAGAAAAAATTATTTCACGGGTTGAAGCCTTGCGTTTTTTGAGTGATCCGTTTAAGAAAGGGATTTTAGTTTGTAATATTGCAGCAAGTAGATTGATTTTACCCTCTCCGACTGGATTTAAAGAAAGCATTATAAAAATTGCAGTTGGTGAAGAATATGACCAACACACGCTTATCCATCAGTTAAAGGAAATTGGCTATCGAAAGGTTACACAAGTACAAACTCAAGGTGAATTTAGTCTTCGAGGAGATATTTTAGATATTTTTGAAATATCTCAGTTAGAACCTTGCCGAATTGAGTTTTTTGGTGATGAAGTAGATGGAATTCGTACTTTTGAAGTCGAAACACAATTATCGAAAGAAAATCAGACAGAACTCACCATCTTTCCAGCTAGCGACATACTTTTGATAGAAAAGGATTATCAACGAGGTCAATCAGCTTTAGAAAAACAAATTTCAAAAACTTTATCACCGATTTTAAAATCCTATCTAGAAGAAATTCTTTCAAGTTTTCACCAAAAACAAAGTCATGCAGATTCTCGGAAGTTTTTATCCTTGTGCTATGAAAAGACATGGACTGTCTTTGATTATATTGAAAAAGACATACCAATATTCTTTGATGATTATCAAAAATTGATGAATCAGTATGAAGTCTTTGAAAGAGAATTAGCGCAATACTTTACAGAAGATTTACAGAATAGTAAATCATTTTCTGATATGAAGTATTTTGCAGACACTGAGAAAATCTATAAAAAACAAAGCCCAGTGACCTTTTTTTCTAATCTGCAAAAGGGTTTAGGAAATCTCAAGTTTGACAAAATTTATCAATTTAATCAATATCCTATGCAGGAATTTTTCAATCAATTTTCTTTTCTAAAAGAAGAAATTGAGCGATACCAAAAAATGGATTATACTATTATCCTGCAGTCTAGTAATTCAATGGGAAGTAAAACATTGGAGGATGTTTTCGAGGAATACCAGATTAAATTGGATTCTAGAAACAAGTCAAGTATCTGTAAAGAATCTGTAAACTTAATCGAGGGGAATCTCAGACATGGTTTTCAATTTGTAGATGAAAAGATTTTATTGATAACTGAACATGAGATTTTTCAAAAGAAATTGAAACGTCGTTTTCGAAGACAACATGTTTCAAACGCAGAGAGATTAAAAGATTACAATGAACTTGAAAAAGGAGATTACGTTGTTCACCATATTCATGGGATTGGCCAATATCTAGGAATTGAAACAATTGAAATCAAAGGGATTCACCGCGATTATGTCAGTGTCCAATACCAAAATGGTGATCAAATTTCTATCCCAGTAGAGCAGATTCATCTGTTGTCTAAATATGTTTCAAGTGATGGTAAAGCGCCAAAACTTAATAAATTAAATGATGGTCATTTTAAGAAGGCTAAGCAAAAAGTTAAGAATCAGGTAGAGGATATAGCAGACGATTTAATTAAACTTTATTCTGAACGCAGCCAGTTGAAGGGTTTTGCTTTCTCAGCTGATGATGAGGATCAACATGCTTTTGATGATTCCTTCCCTTATGTTGAAACGGATGATCAACTTCGTAGTGTTGAGGAAATCAAGAGAGATATGCAGTCTTCTCAACCAATGGATCGACTTTTAGTTGGGGATGTTGGTTTTGGAAAGACTGAAGTTGCTATGCGTGCAGCCTTTAAGGCAGTCAATGATCACAAACAAGTTGTCGTTCTAGTTCCGACGACGGTTTTAGCGCAACAGCACTATACGAATTTTAAGGAACGATTCCAAAATTTTGCAGTTAATATTGATGTGTTGAGTCGATTTAGAAGTAAAAAAGAGCAGACTGAAACACTTGAAAAATTGAAAAACGGTCAAGTTGATATTTTGATTGGAACCCATCGTATTTTGTCAAAAGATGTTGTGTTTGCTGATTTGGGCTTGATGATTATTGATGAGGAACAGCGATTTGGTGTCAAGCATAAGGAAACTTTGAAAGAATTGAAGAAACAAGTGGATGTTCTAACTTTGACAGCTACGCCAATCCCTCGTACCCTCCATATGTCTATGTTGGGAATCAGAGATTTGTCTGTTATTGAAACTCCGCCGACTAATCGCTATCCTGTTCAGACCTATGTTTTGGAAAAAAATGATAGTGTCATTCGTGATGCTGTTTTGCGTGAAATGGAGCGTGGAGGTCAAGTTTACTATCTTTACAATAAAGTTGACACAATTGATCAGAAGGTTTCAGAATTACAGGAGTTAATTCCAGAAGCTTCGATTGGGTATGTTCACGGACAAATGAGTGAAAACCAGTTGGAAAATACTCTATTAGACTTTATTGAGGGACAATACGATATTTTGGTGACGACTACTATTATTGAGACAGGGGTGGACATTCCAAATGCCAATACCTTGTTTATTGAAAATGCAGACCATATGGGCCTGTCAACCTTGTATCAGTTAAGAGGAAGAGTTGGACGTAGTAATCGTATTGCTTATGCTTATCTCATGTATCGTCCAGAAAAATCAATTAGTGAAGTCTCTGAGAAGAGATTAGAAGCGATCAAAGGATTTACAGAATTGGGCTCCGGATTTAAGATTGCGATGCGAGATCTTTCGATTCGTGGAGCAGGAAATCTTTTAGGAAAATCACAGTCTGGTTTCATTGATTCTGTTGGTTTTGAATTGTATTCGCAGTTACTAGAGGAAGCTATTGCTAAACGAAACGGTAATGCTAACACCAACACAAGAATCAAAGGGAATGCTGAGTTGATTTTGCAAATTGATGCCTATCTTCCTGATACTTATATTTCTGATCAACGACATAAGATTGAAATTTACAAGAAAATTCGTCAAATTGACAACCGTGTCAATTATGAAGAGTTACAAGAGGAGTTGATAGACCGTTTTGGAGAGTACCCAGATGTAGTTGCTTATCTTTTAGAGATTGGTTTGGTCAAATCATACTTGGACAAGATCTTTATTCAACGTGTGGAAAGAAAAGATAATAAAATTACAATTCAATTTGAAAAAGTCACTCAGCGATTGTTTTTGGCTCAAGATTATTTTAAAGCTTTATCCGCAACGAACTTAAAAGCAGCTATCACTGAGAATAAGGGATTAATGGAGCTTGTATTTGATGTCCAAAATAAGAAAGATTATGAAATTTTAGAAGGTCTGCTGATTTTTGGAGAAAGTTTATTAGAGATAAAAGAGTCTAAGGAAGAAAATTCCATTTGATATTTTCCTTCTATAAAATAGATAAAAATGGTACAATAATAAGTTGAGGTAATAAGGATGAGATTAGACAAATATTTAAAAGTATCGCGAATTATCAAGCGTCGTACAGTCGCAAAGGAAGTAGCAGATAAAGGTAGAATCAAGGTGAATGGAATCTTGGCCAAAAGTTCAACGGACTTGAAAATTAATGACCAAGTTGAAATTCGTTTTGGAAATAAATTGTTACTTGTAAAAGTACTGGAGATGAAAGATAGTACAAAAAAAGAAGATGCAGCAGGCATGTATGAAATTATCAGTGAAACACGGGTAGAAGAAAATGTCTAAAAATATCGTACAATTGAATAATTCTTTTATTCAAAATGAACACCAACGTCGTCGCTACCTGATGAAAGAACGACAAAAACGGAATCGTTTTATGGGGTGGGTATTGATTTTGATTATGCTATTATTTATCTTGCCAACTTTTAATTTAGCGCAGAGCTATCAGCAATTACTACAAAGACGTCAGCAATTAGCAGACTTGCAAACTCAGTATCAAACTTTGAGTGATGAAAAGGATAAGGAGACAGCATTTGCTACTAAGTTGAAAGACGAGGATTATGCTGCCAAATATACACGAGCGAAGTACTATTATTCTAAGTCGAGGGAAAAAGTTTATACGATTCCTGACTTGCTACCAAGGTGATAAAATGGAAAATTTATTAGATGTAATAGAGCAATTTTTGAGTCTATCGGATGAAAAGCTGGAAGAGTTGGCTGATAAAAATCAATTATTGCGTTTACAAGAAGAAAAGGAAAGGAAGAATGCGTAAATTCTTAATTATTTTGTTGCTACCGAGTTTTTTGACAGTTTCAAAAGTAGTTAGCACAGAAAAAGAAGTTGTCTATACTTCGAAAGAAATTTATTACCTTTCACAATCTGACTTTGGTATTTATTTTAGAGAAAAATTAAGTTCTCCCATGGTTTATGGAGAGGTTCCTGTTTATGCGAATGAAGATTTAGTAGTGGAATCTGGAAAATTGACTCCAAAAACAAGTTTTCAGATAACCGAGTGGCGTCTAAATAAACAAGGAATTCCGGTATTTAAGCTATCAAATCATCAATTTATAGCTGCAGACAAACGATTTTTATACGATCAGTCAGAGGTAGCTCCTACAATCAAAAAAGTATGGTTAGAATCTGACTTTAAACTGTATAACAGCCCTTATGATTTAAAAGAAGTGAAATCATCCTTATCAGCTTATTCGCAAGTATCAATCGATAAGACCATGTTTGTAGAAGGAAGAGAATTTCTACATATTGATCAAGTTGGATGGGGAGATAAGGAATCAACTTCTGAAGAAGATAATCGGATGGGTAAAGTCCAAGAAATGTTATCGGAAAAATATCAGAAAGATTCTTTCTCTATTTATGTTAAGCAACTGACTACTGGAAAAGAAGCTGGTATCAATCAAGATGAAAAGATGTATGCAGCTAGCGTTTTGAAACTCCCTTATCTCTATTATGTGCAAGAAAAAATAAATGAGGGTCTTTATCAGTTAGACACGACTGTAAAATACGTATCTGCAGTCAATGATTTTCCAGGTTCTTATAAACCAGAGGGAAGTGGTAGTCTTCCTAAAAAAGAGGATAATAAAGAGTATTCTCTAAAGGATTTAATTACTAAAGTATCAAAAGAATCTGATAATGTAGCTCATAATCTATTGGGATATTACATTTCAAACCAATCTGATGTCACATTCAAATCCAAGATGTCTGCTATTATGGGAGATGATTGGGATTCAAAAGAAAAATTGATTTCTTCCAAGATGGCTGGGAAGGTTATGGAAGCCATTTATAATCAAAATGGATTTGTATTGGAATCTTTGACTAAAACAGATTTTGATAATGAGCGAATTGCCAAAGGTGTTTCTGTGAAGGTAGCTCATAAAATAGGAGATGCGGACGAATTTAAGCATGATACGGGTGTGGTCTACGCAGATTCTCCATTTGTTATTTCTATTTTCACTAAGAATTCTGATTATGATACGATTTCTAAGATAGCCAAAGATGTTTATGAGGTTCTAAAATGAGGGAACAGGATTTTTTTAATCATTTTCTCAAGAGAGGATATTTTAAAAAACATACTAAGGTGGTGCTAGCTCTTTCTGGTGGATTAGATTCTATGTTTCTATTTAAGGTATTGTCTACGTATCAAAAAGAGTTAGAAATTGAACTGATTCTAGCTCATGTGAATCATAAGCAGAGAGTAGAATCAGATTGGGAAGAAAAGGAATTAAGGAAGTTGGCTGCAAAAGCAGAACTTCCTATTTATATCAGTAATTTTTTAGGTGAATTTTCAGAAGCGCGTGCACGAAATTTTCGTTATGATTTTTTTCAAGAGATCATGAAAAAGACAGGTGCGACAGCCTTAGTCACTGCCCACCATGCTGATGACCAGGTGGAAACGATTTTGATGCGTTTGATTCGAGGCACTCGTTTGCGCTATCTATCAGGAATTAAGGAGAAGCAAGTAGTCGGAGAGATAGAAATCATTCGCCCTTTCTTGCATTTTCAGAAAAAAGACTTTCCACCAATTTTTCACTTTGAAGATACATCAAATAAGGAAAATCATTATTTTCGCAATCGTATTCGAAACTCTTATTTACCAGAATTAGAAAAAGAAAATCCTCGATTTAGGGATGCAATCTTAAGCATCGGTAATGAAATTTTAGATTATGATTTGGCAATAGCTGAATTATCAAAGAATATTGATGTAGAAAATTTAGAGTGCCTATTGTCTTACTCTGAGTCGACACAAAGAGTTTTACTTCAAACTTACCTGAATCGTTTTCCAGATTTGAATCTTACAAAAGCTCAGTTTGAAGAAGTTAGACAAATTTTAAAAACTAAAAGCCAGTATCGTCATCCGCTTAAAAATGGCTATGAATTGATAAAAGAGTATCAACAGTTTCGGATTTGTAAAATCAGTCCTCAGGCTGATGAAAAGGAAGATGAACTTGTGTTACACTATCAAAATCAGGTATCTTATCAAGGATATTTATTTTCCTTTGGACTTCCTTTAGAAGGTGAACTAATTCAACAAATACCTGTTTCACGGGAAACATCTATATACATTCGTCATCGAAAAGCAGGAGATGTTTTGATTCAAAATGGGCATAGAAAAAAACTCAGACGTCTATTTATTGATTTGAAAATCCCTATGGAAAAGCGAAAATCTGCTCTGATTATTGAGCAATTTGGTGAAATTGTTTCAATTTTGGGAATTGCGACCAGTAATTTGAGTAAAAACACGAAAAATGATATAATGAACACTGTACTTTATATAGAAAAAATAGATAGGTAAAAAAATGTTAGAAAACGATATTAAAAAAATTCTCGTTTCACACGATGAAATTACAGAAGCTGCTAAAAAATTAGGTGCTCAATTAACTAAGGACTATGCAGGAAAAAATCCAATCTTAGTTGGGATTTTAAAAGGATCTATTCCTTTTATGGCTGAATTGGTTAAACATATCGACACACATATTGAAATGGACTTCATGATGGTTTCTAGCTACCATGGTGGAACAGCAAGTAGTGGTGTCATCAATATCAAGCAAGATGTGACTCAAGATATCAAAGGAAGACATGTTCTATTTGTAGAGGATATCATTGATACAGGACAAACTTTGAAGAATTTGCGAGATATGTTTATTGAAAGAGAAGCTGCTTCTGTTAACATTGCAACCTTGTTGGATAAACCAGAAGGGCGTGTTGTAGAAATTGAGGCAGACTATACCTGCTTTACTATTCCAAATGAGTTTGTAGTAGGTTATGGCTTAGACTACAAAGAAAACTATCGTAACCTTCCTTATGTTGGAGTATTGAAAGAAGAAGTGTATTCAAATTAGAAAGAACAATTTTTAATGAAAAAACAAAATAATGGTTTAATTAAAAATCCTTTTCTATGGTTATTACTTATTTTTTTCCTAGTTACAGCTTATCAGTATTTTAGTACAGGTAGTGTTGCAGGGAAAAGTGAGCAAATTAATTATACAGAATTGGTAAAAGAAATTACCGATGACAATGTAAAAGAATTGACTTACCAACCAAATGGTAGTGTTATCGAAGTTTCGGGTGTCTATAAAAATCCTAAAACAAGTAAAGAAGAAACAGGCATTCAGTTCTTTTCTCCTGCTGCTACAACAGTAGAGAAATTTTCAAGCATCATTCTTCCTGCAGATACGACAGTATCTGAATTGCAAAAGCTTGCTTCTGACCATAAAGCGGAAGTAACTGTTAAGCATGAAAGTTCAAGTGGTATGTGGATTAATATTCTTGTATCCATTGTGCCATTCGGTATTCTTTTCTTCTTCCTATTCTCTATGATGGGAAATATGGGAGGAAATAATGGCCGTAACCCGATGAGTTTTGGACGTAGTAAGGCTAAAGCTGCAAATAAAGAAGATATTAAAGTAAGATTTTCAGATGTGGCTGGAGCTGAAGAAGAAAAACAAGAACTAGTTGAAGTTGTTGAATTCTTAAAAGATCCAAAACGATTTACAAAACTTGGAGCTCGGATTCCAGCAGGTGTTCTTTTGGAGGGACCTCCGGGAACAGGTAAGACTTTGCTTGCTAAAGCAGTTGCCGGAGAAGCAGGTGTTCCATTCTTTAGTATCTCAGGTTCTGATTTTGTAGAAATGTTTGTCGGAGTTGGAGCTAGTCGTGTTCGTTCTCTTTTTGAAGATGCAAAAAAAGCAGCACCAGCCATTATCTTTATCGATGAAATTGATGCTGTTGGACGTCAACGTGGAGTTGGTCTTGGCGGAGGGAATGATGAACGTGAACAAACCTTGAACCAACTCTTGATTGAGATGGATGGTTTTGAGGGAAATGAAGGGATTATCGTCATCGCTGCGACAAACCGTTCAGATGTACTTGACCCTGCCCTTCTGCGTCCAGGACGTTTTGATAGAAAAGTCTTGGTTGGCCGTCCTGATGTTAAGGGTCGAGAAGCAATCTTGAAAGTTCATGCTAAGAACAAGCCTTTAGCAGAAGATGTTGATTTGAAATTAGTGGCTCAACAAACTCCAGGTTTTGTTGGTGCTGATTTAGAGAATGTCTTGAATGAAGCGGCTTTAGTCGCTGCTCGTCGCAATAAATCAATCATTGATGCCTCAGATATTGATGAAGCAGAAGATAGAGTTATTGCTGGTCCTTCTAAGAAAGATAAGACAGTTTCACAAAAAGAACGTGAGTTGGTTGCTTATCATGAAGCAGGACATACCATTGTTGGTTTAGTCTTGTCGAATGCCCGTGTTGTTCATAAGGTTACAATTGTACCACGTGGCCGTGCAGGTGGATACATGATTGCACTTCCTAAAGAGGATCAAATGCTTCTATCTAAAGAAGATATGAAAGAGCAATTGGCTGGCTTAATGGGTGGACGTGTAGCTGAAGAAATTATCTTTAATGTCCAAACTACAGGAGCCTCAAATGACTTTGAACAGGCGACACAAATGGCGCGTGCAATGGTTACAGAATACGGTATGAGTGAAAAGCTTGGCCCAGTACAATATGAAGGAAACCATGCTATGTTTGGTGCACAGAGTCCTCAAAAATCAATTTCAGAACAAACAGCTTATGAAATTGACGAAGAGGTTCGTTCATTATTGAATGAAGCACGAAATAAAGCTGCTGAAATTATTCAGTCAAATCGTGAAACTCACAAGTTGATTGCAGAAGCATTATTGAAATACGAAACATTGGATAGTACACAAATTAAATCTCTTTACGAAACAGGAAAGATGCCTGAAACAGTAGAAGAGGAATCTCATGCATTATCTTATGATGAAGTGAAGTCAAAAATGAATGACGAAAAATAACCCCGAGAGAGGCCCGTCCTCTCTTTTTTGTGCATTTGAGACGGTGAAGAGAACAGAATGGAGAAAATGTCACAAACGATGTTTCGAATCTGTTAGACTGTATCTAGAAAGGGGAACGTTATGCTTAAAGAATTGTATGAAGAAGTCCAAGGAATTGTGTACAAGTGTAGAAATGAATATTACTTGCATTTATGGGAGTTATCGGATTGGGACCAAGAGGGAATGATTTGCTTACATGAGTTGATTAGTAAAGAAGAAGGACTGATAGAAGATATTCCACGCTTACGTAAATATTTCAAAACTAAATTCCGAAATCGGATTTTAGACTATATCCGTAAGCAAGAAAGTCAGAAACGTAGATATGATAAAGAACCCTATGAAGAAGTAGGTGAGATTAGTCATCGTATAAGTGAGGGAGGTCTGTGGCTAGATGATTATTATCTCTTTCATGAAACATTACGGAGGTATAGAAAGGAACAAAGTAAAGAAAAACAAGAAGAGTTAGAATGTGTTTTAAGAAATGAACGTTTTCGAGGACGTCAAAGAGTATTGAGGGATTTACGTATTGTGTTTCAAGAGTTTGACATCCGTACACATTAGGAAGTCATGCAAAAAAAGCTAAATTCGCAAACTAAGTTCCACTGCTAGTAGAAGTGGAAGTTAGTGTGAGACGTTTGAATGGGGTTTTATGTTGGAGTAATTTAGAAGACTGACAGATGTATTCTGCAGGTGTTTTAGAAATACCAAGAAGCTTAGGAATCTCTTCTCCGTAAGTAAAGGTAAAAAGTTCATAGTCTGACTTCCCATTCAAAGCAGCACATTTAACGCTGTTTACATATGAACAGACGAGATTGATATCCTTCTGAGTTAAGTTGTCAAAGGAAGTTCCCTTAGGTAGAATGTCGCGAATCAGCGTGTGATTTTTCTCAATTCTGCCTTTCTGATCAGAACCATTAGGGTCATAAAAGAAAAGTTTACTCTCTCCTCGAATATCCATTTCGATATCATCAACCCTGACAAACTCTCCACCATTATCTGTCAGAATGACAGGAAAGAGTTGGAAGAAATCTTTGTTCGCTTGGTGAAGAGTGTTCTCGATATCATAGAGGTGTTTGGTAACCTCAAGATCCAAATAATTTAGGAAATTCTCAAAGGAACGCCCTTTTTTGTCTTCTTTAGGGATGGAAGGTAGCTTTGTTGAGTAGAGGGCAAGGAAGGTTATCACAAGTCGACTTTCGGATTTGTCTATTTCTCTTGATTTCTTTAGAAACAGTAGTCGGGTCTTTTAGAATGGATTGTCCAATAGCTTTGAAGGTTTCACCACGCTCTAAGTCTAATTGGATATCATTACGGTCTGAAAGGGTAAGATGTTTCTGTTTTATCATAGTGGACCTCATTTCTAACTCAAACGTCTCATGCTTAATTCCACCATAAAAATCCGTTTTAGACTAATTTCCACTTCGGCTAGGCCAGTGGAAGTTACTTTGAGAAGTTAAGCAAATTAAAAAAGTTGAAAAAAAGTTTAAAAAAGTAGTTGACAAAAAACAAAAAGGCTGTATAATAGTAAGAGTTGAAAATAACAACTCAGGTCCGTTGGTCAAGGGGTTAAGACACCGCCTTTTCACGGCGGTAACACGGGTTCGAATCCCGTACGGACTATGGTATGTTGCAGATAAAATACTGATTGAAAAAAATTAAAAAAAGTTTCAAAAAAGTGTTGACAAGCGAAAGCGACTGTGATATACTAATATAGTTGTCACTTGAGAGAAGTGAGTGACAAAGACCTTTGAAAACTGAACAAGACGAACCAATGTGCAGGGCACTACAACAACTGTTGTAGTACTGAACAATGAAAAAACAATAAATCTGTCAGTGACAGAAATGAGTGAGAACTCAAACTTTTAATGAGAGTTTGATCCTGGCTCAGGACGAACGCTGGCGGCGTGCCTAATACATGCAAGTAGAACGCTGAAGGAGGAGCTTGCTCTTCTGGATGAGTTGCGAACGGGTGAGTAACGCGTAGGTAACCTGCCTGGTAGTGGGGGATAACTATTGGAAACGATAGCTAATACCGCATAATAGCAGTTGTTGCATGACAACTGTTTGAAAGGTGCAATTGCATCACTACCAGATGGACCTGCGTTGTATTAGCTAGTTGGTGGGGTAACGGCTCACCAAGGCGACGATACATTAGCCGACTGAGAGGTGATCGGCCACACTGGGACTGAGACACGGCCCAGACTCCTACGGGAGGCAGCAGTAGGGAATCTTCGGCAATGGACGAAAGTCTGACCGAGCAACGCCGCGTGAGTGAAGAAGGTTTTCGGATCGTAAAGCTCTGTTGTAAGAGAAGAACGAGTGTGAGAGTGGAAAGTTCACACTGTGACGGTATCTTACCAGAAAGGGACGGCTAACTACGTGCCAGCAGCCGCGGTAATACGTAGGTCCCGAGCGTTGTCCGGATTTATTGGGCGTAAAGCGAGCGCAGGCGGTTAGATAAGTCTGAAGTTAAAGGCTGTGGCTTAACCATAGTACGCTTTGGAAACTGTTTAACTTGAGTGCAAGAGGGGAGAGTGGAATTCCATGTGTAGCGGTGAAATGCGTAGATATATGGAGGAACACCGGTGGCGAAAGCGGCTCTCTGGCTTGTAACTGACGCTGAGGCTCGAAAGCGTGGGGAGCAAACAGGATTAGATACCCTGGTAGTCCACGCCGTAAACGATGAGTGCTAGGTGTTAGACCCTTTCCGGGGTTTAGTGCCGTAGCTAACGCATTAAGCACTCCGCCTGGGGAGTTACGACCGCAAGGTTGAAACTCAAAGGAATTGACGGGGGCCCGCACAAGCGGTGGAGCATGTGGTTTAATTCGAAGCAACGCGAAGAACCTTACCAGGTCTTGACATCCCTCTGATCGCTCTAGAGATAGAGCTTTCCTTCGGGACAGAGGTGACATGTGGTGCATGGTTGTCGTCAGCTCGTGTCGTGAGATGTTGGGTTAAGTCCCGCAACGAGCGCAACCCCTATTGTTAGTTGCCATCATTTAGTTGGGCACTCTAGCGAGACTGCCGGTAATAAACCGGAGGAAGGTGGGGATGACGTCAAATCATCATGCCCCTTATGACCTGGGCTACACACGTGCTACAATGGCTGGTACAACGAGTCGCAAGTCGGTGACGGCAAGCTAATCTCTTAAAGCCAGTCTCAGTTCGGATTGTAGGCTGCAACTCGCCTACATGAAGTCGGAATCGCTAGTAATCGCGGATCAGCACGCCGCGGTGAATACGTTCCCGGGCCTTGTACACACCGCCCGTCACACCACGAGAGTTTGTAACACCCGAAGTCGGTGAGGTAACCGTAAGGAGCCAGCCGCCTAAGGTGGGATAGATGATTGGGGTGAAGTCGTAACAAGGTAGCCGTATCGGAAGGTGCGGCTGGATCACCTCCTTTCTAAGGAAAAGGAAACTGCGCATTGGTCTTGTTTAGTCTTGAGAGGTCTTGTGGGGCCGTTAGCTCAGCTAGGAGAGCGCCTGCTTTGCACGCAGGAGGTCAGCGGTTCGATCCCGCTAGGCTCCATTGGTGAGAGATCACCAAGTAATGCACATTGAAAATTGAATATCTATATCAAATAGTAACAAGAAAATAAACCGAAAACGCTGTAGTATTAATAAGAGTTTATGACTGAAAGGTCAAAAAATAAGGTTAAGTTAATAAGGGCGCACGGTGGATGCCTTGGCACTAGGAGCCGAAGAAGGACGTGACAAACGACGATATGCCTTGGGTAGCTGTAAGTAAGCGATGATCCAGGGATTTCCGAATGGGGGAACCCAACAGGTACTACCTGTTACCCGCATCTGTTAAGGATGTGAGGAGGAAGACGCAGTGAACTGAAACATCTAAGTAGCTGCAGGAAGAGAAAGCAAAAGCGATTGCCTTAGTAGCGGCGAGCGAAACGGCAGGAGGGCAAACCGAAGAGTTTACTCTTCGGGGTTGTAGGACTGCAATGTGGACTCAAAGATTATAGAAGAATGATTTGGGAAGATCAGCCAAAGAGAGTAATAGCCTCGTATTTAAAATAGTCTTTGTACCTAGCAGTATCCTGAGTACGGCGGGACACGCGAAATCCCGTCGGAATCTGGGAGGACCATCTCCCAACCCTAAATACTCCCTAGTGACCGATAGTGAACCAGTACCGTGAGGGAAAGGTGAAAAGCACCCCGGGAGGGGAGTGAAATAGAACCTGAAACCGTGTGCCTACAACAAGTTCGAGCCCGTTAATGGGTGAGAGCGTGCCTTTTGTAGAATGAACCGGCGAGTTACGTTATGATGCGAGGTTAAGTTGAAGAGACGGAGCCGTAGGGAAACCGAGTCTGAATAGGGCGAATTAGTATCATGACGTAGACCCGAAACCATGTGACCTACCCATGAGCAGGTTGAAGGTGCGGTAAGACGCACTGGAGGACCGAACCAGGGCACGTTGAAAAGTGCTTGGATGACTTGTGGGTAGCGGAGAAATTCCAAACGAACTTGGAGATAGCTGGTTCTCTCCGAAATAGCTTTAGGGCTAGCGTCGACATTAGAGATTCTTGGAGGTAGAGCACTGTTTGGGTGAGGGGTCCATCCCGGATTACCAATCTCAGATAAACTCCGAATGCCAATGAATTATGGTCGGCAGTCAGACTGCGAGTGCTAAGATCCGTAGTCGAAAGGGAAACAGCCCAGACCACCAGCTAAGGTCCCAAAATAATTGTTAAGTGGAAAAGGATGTGGGGTTGCACAGACAACTAGGATGTTAGCTTAGAAGCAGCTATTCATTCAAAGAGTGCGTAATAGCTCACTAGTCGAGTGACCCTGCGCCGAAAATGTACCGGGGCTAAAACAATTTACCGAAGCTGTGGATACCTTTATAGGTATGGTAGGAGAGCGTTCTATGTGTGAAGAAGGTGTACCGTGAGGAGTGCTGGAACGCATAGAAGTGAGAATGCCGGTATGAGTAGCGAAAGACAGGTGAGAATCCTGTCCACCGTAAGACTAAGGTTTCCAGGGGAAGGCTCGTCCGCCCTGGGTTAGTCGGGACCTAAGGAGAGACCGAAAGGTGTATCCGATGGACAACAGGTTGATATTCCTGTACTAGAGTATGTAGTGATGGAGGGACGCAGTAGGCTAACTAAAGCAGACGATTGGAAGAGTCTGTCTAAGCAGTGAGGTGTGATATGAGTCAAATGCTTATATCTATAACATTGAGCTGTGATGGGGAGCGAAGTTTAGTAGCGAAGTTAGTGACGTCACACTGCCAAGAAAGCTTCTAGCGTTTAAACATACTCTACCCGTACCGCAAACCGACACAGGTAGTCGAGGCGAGTAGCCTCAGGTGAGCGAGAGAACTCTCGTTAAGGAACTCGGCAAAATGACCCCGTAACTTCGGGAGAAGGGGTGCTGATTTAGGTCAGCCGCAGTGAATAGGCCCAAGCAACTGTTTATCAAAAACACAGCTCTCTGCTAAATCGTAAGATGATGTATAGGGGGTGACGCCTGCCCGGTGCTGGAAGGTTAAGAGGAGTGCTTAGCGTAAGCGAAGGTATGAATTGAAGCCCCAGTAAACGGCGGCCGTAACTATAACGGTCCTAAGGTAGCGAAATTCCTTGTCGGGTAAGTTCCGACCCGCACGAAAGGCGTAATGATTTGGGCACTGTCTCAACGAGAGACTCGGTGAAATTTTAGTACCTGTGAAGATGCAGGTTACCCGCGACAGGACGGAAAGACCCCATGGAGCTTTACTGCAGTTTGATATTGAGTGTCTGTACCACATGTACAGGATAGGTAGGAGTCTATGAGATCGGGACGCCAGTTTCGAAGGAGACGATGTTGGGATACTACCCTTGTGTTGTGGCCACTCTAACCCAGATAGGTGATCCCTATCGGAGACAGTGTCTGACGGGCAGTTTGACTGGGGCGGTCGCCTCCTAAAAGGTAACGGAGGCGCCCAAAGGTTCCCTCAGAATGGTTGGAAATCATTCGCAGAGTGTAAAGGTATAAGGGAGCTTGACTGCGAGAGCTACAACTCGAGCAGGGACGAAAGTCGGGCTTAGTGATCCGGTGGTTCCGTATGGAAGGGCCATCGCTCAACGGATAAAAGCTACCCTGGGGATAACAGGCTTATCTCCCCCAAGAGTTCACATCGACGGGGAGGTTTGGCACCTCGATGTCGGCTCGTCGCATCCTGGGGCTGTAGTCGGTCCCAAGGGTTGGGCTGTTCGCCCATTAAAGCGGCACGCGAGCTGGGTTCAGAACGTCGTGAGACAGTTCGGTCCCTATCCGTCGCGGGCGTAGGAAATTTGAGAGGATCTGCTCCTAGTACGAGAGGACCAGAGTGGACTTACCGCTGGTGTACCAGTTGTCTTGCCAAAGGCATCGCTGGGTAGCTATGTAGGGAAGGGATAAACGCTGAAAGCATCTAAGTGTGAAACCCACCTCAAGATGAGATTTCCCATGATTTTATATCAGTAAGAGCCCTGAGAGATGATCAGGTAGATAGGTTAGAAGTGGAAGTGTGGCGACACATGTAGCGGACTAATACTAATAGCTCGAGGACTTATCCAAAGTAACTGAGAATATGAAAGCGAACGGTTTTCTTGGTTTGAATAGATATTCAATTTTGAGTAGGTATTACTCAGAGTTAAGTGACGATAGCCTAGGAGATACACCTGTACCCATGCCGAA
>NZ_JPFV01000003.1 GCF_000722685.1 Streptococcus mitis
AAAACAAAAAGGCTGTATAATAGTAAGAGTTGAAAATAACAACTCAGGTCCGTTGGTCAAGGGGTTAAGACACCGCCTTTTCACGGCGGTAACACGGGTTCGAATCCCGTACGGACTATGGTATGTTGCAGATAAAATACTGATTGAAAAAAATTAAAAAAAGTTTCAAAAAAGTGTTGACAAGCGAAAGCGACTGTGATATACTAATATAGTTGTCACTTGAGAGAAGTGAGTGACAAAGACCTTTGAAAACTGAACAAGACGAACCAATGTGCAGGGCACTACAACAACTGTTGTAGTACTGAACAATGAAAAAACAATAAATCTGTCAGTGACAGAAATGAGTGAGAACTCAAACTTTTAATGAGAGTTTGATCCTGGCTCAGGACGAACGCTGGCGGCGTGCCTAATACATGCAAGTAGAACGCTGAAGGAGGAGCTTGCTCTTCTGGATGAGTTGCGAACGGGTGAGTAACGCGTAGGTAACCTGCCTGGTAGTGGGGGATAACTATTGGAAACGATAGCTAATACCGCATAATAGCAGTTGTTGCATGACAACTGTTTGAAAGGTGCAATTGCATCACTACCAGATGGACCTGCGTTGTATTAGCTAGTTGGTGGGGTAACGGCTCACCAAGGCGACGATACATAGCCGACCTGAGAGGGTGATCGGCCACACTGGGACTGAGACACGGCCCAGACTCCTACGGGAGGCAGCAGTAGGGAATCTTCGGCAATGGACGAAAGTCTGACCGAGCAACGCCGCGTGAGTGAAGAAGGTTTTCGGATCGTAAAGCTCTGTTGTAAGAGAAGAACGAGTGTGAGAGTGGAAAGTTCACACTGTGACGGCATCTTACCAGAAAGGGACGGCTAACTACGTGCCAGCAGCCGCGGTAATACGTAGGTCCCGAGCGTTGTCCGGATTTATTGGGCGTAAAGCGAGCGCAGGCGGTTAGATAAGTCTGAAGTTAAAGGCTGTGGCTTAACCATAGTACGCTTTGGAAACTGTTTAACTTGAGTGCAAGAGGGGAGAGTGGAATTCCATGTGTAGCGGTGAAATGCGTAGATATATGGAGGAACACCGGTGGCGAAAGCGGCTCTCTGGCTTGTAACTGACGCTGAGGCTCGAAAGCGTGGGGAGCAAACAGGATTAGATACCCTGGTAGTCCACGCCGTAAACGATGAGTGCTAGGTGTTAGACCCTTTCCGGGGTTTAGTGCCGTAGCTAACGCATTAAGCACTCCGCCTGGGGAGTACGACCGCAAGGTTGAAACTCAAAGGAATTGACGGGGGCCCGCACAAGCGGTGGAGCATGTGGTTTAATTCGAAGCAACGCGAAGAACCTTACCAGGTCTTGACATCCCTCTGATCGCTCTAGAGATAGAGCTTTCCTTCGGGACAGAGGTGACAGGTGGTGCATGGTTGTCGTCAGCTCGTGTCGTGAGATGTTGGGTTAAGTCCCGCAACGAGCGCAACCCCTATTGTTAGTTGCCATCATTTAGTTGGGCACTCTAGCGAGACTGCCGGTAATAAACCGGAGGAAGGTGGGGATGACGTCAAATCATCATGCCCCTTATGACCTGGGCTACACACGTGCTACAATGGCTGGTACAACGAGTCGCAAGTCGGTGACGGCAAGCTAATCTCTTAAAGCCAGTCTCAGTTCGGATTGTAGGCTGCAACTCGCCTACATGAAGTCGGAATCGCTAGTAATCGCGGATCAGCACGCCGCGGTGAATACGTTCCCGGGCCTTGTACACACCGCCCGTCACACCACGAGAGTTTGTAACACCCGAAGTCGGTGAGGTAACCGTAAGGAGCCAGCCGCCTAAGGTGGGATAGATGATTGGGGTGAAGTCGTAACAAGGTAGCCGTATCGGAAGGTGCGGCTGGATCACCTCCTTTCTAAGGAAAAGGAACTGCGCATTGGTCTTGTTTAGTCTTGAGAGGTCTTGTGGGGCCTTAGCTCAGCTGGGAGAGCGCCTGCTTTGCACGCAGGAGGTCAGCGGTTCGATCCCGCTAGGCTCCATTGGTGAGAGATCACCAAGTAATGCACATTGAAAATTGAATATCTATATCAAATAGTAACAAGAAAATAAACCGAAAACGCTGTAGTATTAATAAGAGTTTATGACTGAAAGGTCAAAAAATAAGGTTAAGTTAATAAGGGCGCACGGTGGATGCCTTGGCACTAGGAGCCGAAGAAGGACGTGACAAACGACGATATGCCTTGGGTAGCTGTAAGTAAGCGATGATCCAGGGATTTCCGAATGGGGGAACCCAACAGGTACTACCTGTTACCCGCATCTGTTAAGGATGTGAGGAGGAAGACGCAGTGAACTGAAACATCTAAGTAGCTGCAGGAAGAGAAAGCAAAAGCGATTGCCTTAGTAGCGGCGAGCGAAACGGCAGGAGGGCAAACCGAAGAGTTTACTCTTCGGGGTTGTAGGACTGCAATGTGGACTCAAAGATTATAGAAGAATGATTTGGGAAGATCAGCCAAAGAGAGTAATAGCCTCGTATTTAAAATAGTCTTTGTACCTAGCAGTATCCTGAGTACGGCGGGACACGCGAAATCCCGTCGGAATCTGGGAGGACCATCTCCCAACCCTAAATACTCCCTAGTGACCGATAGTGAACCAGTACCGTGAGGGAAAGGTGAAAAGCACCCCGGGAGGGGAGTGAAATAGAACCTGAAACCGTGTGCCTACAACAAGTTCGAGCCCGTTAATGGGTGAGAGCGTGCCTTTTGTAGAATGAACCGGCGAGTTACGTTATGATGCGAGGTTAAGTTGAAGAGACGGAGCCGTAGGGAAACCGAGTCTGAATAGGGCGAATTAGTATCATGACGTAGACCCGAAACCATGTGACCTACCCATGAGCAGGTTGAAGGTGCGGTAAGACGCACTGGAGGACCGAACCAGGGCACGTTGAAAAGTGCTTGGATGACTTGTGGGTAGCGGAGAAATTCCAAACGAACTTGGAGATAGCTGGTTCTCTCCGAAGTAGCTTTAGGGCTAGCGTCGACATTAGAGATTCTTGGAGGTAGAGCACTGTTTGGGTGAGGGGTCCATCCCGGATTACCAATCTCAGATAAACTCCGAATGCCAATGAATTATGGTCGGCAGTCAGACTGCGAGTGCTAAGATCCGTAGTCGAAAGGGAAACAGCCCAGACCACCAGCTAAGGTCCCAAAATAATTGTTAAGTGGAAAAGGATGTGGGGTTGCACAGACAACTAGGATGTTAGCTTAGAAGCAGCTATTCATTCAAAGAGTGCGTAATAGCTCACTAGTCGAGTGACCCTGCGACCGAAAATAGTACCGGGGCTAAAACAATTTACCGAAGCTGTGGATACCTTTATAGGTATGGTAGGAGAGCGTTCTATGTGTGAAGAAGGTGTACCGTGAGGAGTGCTGGAACGCATAGAAGTGAGAATGCCGGTATGAGTAGCGAAAGACAGGTGAGAATCCTGTCCACCGTAAGACTAAGGTTTCCAGGGGAAGGCTCGTCCGCCCTGGGTTAGTCGGGACCTAAGGAGAGACCGAAAGGTGTATCCGATGGACAACAGGTTGATATTCCTGTACTAGAGTATGTAGTGATGGAGGGACGCAGTAGGCTAACTAAAGCAGACGATTGGAAGAGTCTGTCTAAGCAGTGAGGTGTGATATGAGTCAAATGCTTATATCTATAACATTGAGCTGTGATGGGGAGCGAAGTTTAGTAGCGAAGTTAGTGACGTCACACTGCCAAGAAAAGCTTCTAGCGTTTAAACATACTCTACCCGTACCGCAAACCGACACAGGTAGTCGAGGCGAGTAGCCTCAGGTGAGCGAGAGAACTCTCGTTAAGGAACTCGGCAAAATGACCCCGTAACTTCGGGAGAAGGGGTGCTGATTTAGGTCAGCCGCAGTGAATAGGCCCAAGCAACTGTTTATCAAAAACACAGCTCTCTGCTAAATCGTAAGATGATGTATAGGGGGTGACGCCTGCCCGGTGCTGGAAGGTTAAGAGGAGTGCTTAGCGTAAGCGAAGGTATGAATTGAAGCCCCAGTAAACGGCGGCCGTAACTATAACGGTCCTAAGGTAGCGAAATTCCTTGTCGGGTAAGTTCCGACCCGCACGAAAGGCGTAATGATTTGGGCACTGTCTCAACGAGAGACTCGGTGAAATTTTAGTACCTGTGAAGATGCAGGTTACCCGCGACAGGACGGAAAGACCCCATGGAGCTTTACTGCAGTTTGATATTGAGTGTCTGTACCACATGTACAGGATAGGTAGGAGTCTATGAGATCGGGACGCCAGTTTCGAAGGAGACGATGTTGGGATACTACCCTTGTGTTATGGCCACTCTAACCCAGATAGGTGATCCCTATCGGAGACAGTGTCTGACGGGCAGTTTGACTGGGGCGGTCGCCTCCTAAAAGGTAACGGAGGCGCCCAAAGGTTCCCTCAGAATGGTTGGAAATCATTCGCAGAGTGTAAAGGTATAAGGGAGCTTGACTGCGAGAGCTACAACTCGAGCAGGGACGAAAGTCGGGCTTAGTGATCCGGTGGTTCCGTATGGAAGGGCCATCGCTCAACGGATAAAAGCTACCCTGGGGATAACAGGCTTATCTCCCCCAAGAGTTCACATCGACGGGGAGGTTTGGCACCTCGATGTCGGCTCGTCGCATCCTGGGGCTGTAGTCGGTCCCAAGGGTTGGGCTGTTCGCCCATTAAAGCGGCACGCGAGCTGGGTTCAGAACGTCGTGAGACAGTTCGGTCCCTATCCGTCGCGGGCGTAGGAAATTTGAGAGGATCTGCTCCTAGTACGAGAGGACCAGAGTGGACTTACCGCTGGTGTACCAGTTGTCTTGCCAAAGGCATCGCTGGGTAGCTATGTAGGGAAGGGATAAACGCTGAAAGCATCTAAGTGTGAAACCCACCTCAAGATGAGATTTCCCATGATTTTATATCAGTAAGAGCCCTGAGAGATGATCAGGTAGATAGGTTAGAAGTGGAAGTGTGGCGACACATGTAGCGGACTAATACTAATAGCTCGAGGACTTATCCAAAGTAACTGAGAATATGAAAGCGAACGGTTTTCTTGGTTTGAATAGATATTCAATTTTGAGTAGGTATTACTCAGAGTTAAGTGACGATAGCCTAGGAGATACACCTGTACCCATGCCGAACACAGAAGTTAAGCCCTAGAACGCCGGAAGTAGTTGGGGGTTGCCCCCTGTGAGATATGGAAGTCGCTTAGCTTTTATCCGCCATAGCTCAGTTGGTAGTAGCGCATGACTGTTAATCATGATGTCGTAGGTTCGAGTCCTACTGGCGGAGTTGTTAAGAAAAGGAGGTATATACCTCCTTTTTATTTTAGCTCTTTGTCAACTGTAGTGGGTTGAAGAAAAACTAAGCTCGAGAAAGGACACATTTCGTCCTTTCTTTTTTGATATTCAGAGCGATGAGAATTCGCTTCTTGAAGTTGTCAAAGTTCCGAAAACCAAAGGCATTTCGTTTGATAAGTTTGATGAGATTATTGGTCGCTTCCAATTTGGCGTTAGAATATGGTAACTGAAGGGCGTTGACGATTTTGTCTTTTTCCTTGAGAAAAGTTTTAAAGACAGTCTGAAAAATAGGATGAACTTTCTTTAGATTGTCTTCAATGAGTCCGAAAAATTTCTCCGGTTCCTTATTCTGAAAGTGGAAAAGTAAGAGTTGATAGAGATTATAGTGGTGCTTCAAGTCTTCGGAATAGCTCAAAAGCTTGTCTAGGATTTCTTTATTGGTTAAGTGCATACGAAAAGTAGGGCGATAAAAACGCTTATCACTAAGTTTATGACTATCCTGTTGAATGAGCTTCCAGTAGCGCTTGATAGCCTTGTATTCATGGGATTTTCGCTCAAACTGATTCATGATTTGGACACGCACACGACTCATAGCACGGCTTAAGTGTTGAACGATGTGAAAGCGATCAAGTACAATTTTAGCACACGGAAAAAGCTGTTTAGCCAAGTCATAGTAGGGACTAAACATATCCATAGTAATGATTTTCACCTGACAGCGAACGGCTCTATCGTAGCGCAGAAAGTGATTCCGGATGATGGCTTGTGTTCTGCCCTCAAGAACAGTGATGATATTGAGCTTTTCAAAATCTTGTGCAATGAAACTCATCTTTCCCTTAGTGAAGGCATATTCGTCCCAGGACATAATCTGTGGAAGACGAGAAAAATCATGCTTAAACCGGAAGTCATTGAGCTTTCGAATGACAGTTGAAGTTGAAATGGCCAGCTGATGAGCAATGTCGGTTATAGAAGTCTTTTCAATCAACTTTTGAGCAATCTTTTGATTGATGATACGAGGAATTTGGTGATTTTTCTTGACGATAGAAGTTTCAGCGACCATCATTTTTGAACAGTGATAGCACTTGAATCGACGCTTTTTCAGGAGGATTCTAGTAGGCATACCAGTCGTTTCGAGGTAAGGAATCTTAGACGGTTTTTGAAAGTCATATTTCTTCATTTGGCTTCCACAATCAGGACAAGATGGGGCATTATAATCCAGTTTAGCGATGATTTCCTTGTTTGTATCCCTATTGATGATGTCTAGAATTTTGATGTTTGAGTCTTTGATATCGAGTAATTTTGTGATAAAATGTAGTTGTTCCATATGATTTTTTCTAATGAGTTGTTTTGTCGCTTTTCATTATAGGTTATATGGAGCTTTTTTTCTACACAAAAATAGGCTCCATAATATCTATAGGGGATTTACCCACTACAAATATTATAGATCCAAAAAATTGAACAACTCCTAAGAGATTCATCATACGCCAAATATCACAAACGTCTACAGATTATTTATTTTCGCTCAAAAGATAAGAGTTATAAGGAAATCATGGATCTGCTAGATTGCGATAAAACAACTGTTTGGAAGAATTTGAAAAAATATAAGGAGTTTGGTTTAGAAGCTCTTCTTCAAGAGACCCGTGGTGGACGTCATCGAGAATATATGACTTACGACTTACGAAGAAGAACAAGTATTTCTAAAACGTCATATAGAAGCTGCTCAGGCTGAGGAATTTATAACTGTCAATTAGTTATTTGAAGCCTATCAAAAAGAGATTGATCGCACTTCCACACGTGATGGTTTCTATTATCTCCTGAAACGCCATGGTTGGCGAGCGGTCACTCCTTGACCTGAACATCTCAAGAAGGCAGACGCTCAAACAATTGAGACGTCTAAAAATAAAATCTACATTCGAGACCTTAAGTAAGTGATTTAAAGAGGAGGGGACTTATAAGAAAGTACGCTTGATGTACCAAGATGAAGCTGGTTTCGGAAGAATCAGTAAGATGAGTTCTTTTGGGGCTTCTAAAGGAATCCGACCTAGCAATACTAGTCATTATATGTGAGAATATCGCTATTGTTATGGGGCAGTAGATGCTCAGACAGGAGATTCCTTCTTACTTATTGCTGGAGGATGCAATACTGAGTGGACCAATGAATTTCTACGGCAAGTCTCACAAGCTTATCCAAATGACTATATTTTACTTGTAATGGATAATGCTATATGGCATAAATCAAGTACCTTAGAGATTCCAAGTAATATTGAGTTGGCTTTTATCCCGCCTTATATACCAGAAATGAACCCTATTGAACAAGTCTGGAAAGAAATTCGAAAACGAGGTTTTAAAAATAAGTCTTTCCAAAGTTATTGATAAGCTTCAAGAAGTTATTCAAGGACTGGAAAAAAGTGTTTTAAAGTCCACTGTCAGCAGACAATGGACAAGGTTGCTTTTTAAAAATATTTGAGTGTAAAGCAGTTAATAAGGTCTTTATAATAGTCTAATTTAGGTAGTAAATTTCTTCCTATCCTGTCAACTTTTCTTATTTGTTATCTTGTTGAGATTTGTATTTTGACAATTCAGGAATTGATAGTGAATGTGTAAAATTTTTTGTTAGAATAAGTTCATAAAAAAGAAAAGGAGTATATATTTATGTTACAAAAAATTTATGAGCAGATGGCGGATTTTTATAGAAATATTGAAGAAGAGTATGGTACTGTATTTGGTGATAATTTTGATTGGGAACATTTTCATTTTAAATTTTTAATTTATTATTTAGTGAGATATGGTATTGGGTGTCGTAGGGATTTTATCGTTTAGCATTATCGTGTTGCTTATCGTTTGTATCTTGAAAAGATGATAATGAATCGGGGATTTATTTCGTGTTGAGATGTTTTGAGTAAATTTCCGAACTAATTTACTCTTTTATGGAAAGATAACAGTAAATAGCTAGTAATTTTTTAAAATCTTTTTTTAATAGTTGGAAATAGCAAATCTTTCTATTGTTTCTTCTTGATAAAAAGGCGATTTTTTCTTATAATAAATTGTAAGATATAATTGCAGGTGAGAGTCCTGCCATGTATGTGAGAAAGGAAGAGCCTGAGGGCTCATACAAGATTATGACTTCAGTTGTTGTTGTAGGTACCCAATGGGGTGATGAAGGTAAAGGGAAGATTACAGACTTCCTTTCAGCGAATGCAGAAGTGATTGCACGTTACCAAGGTGGTGATAATGCAGGTCACACGATTGTGATTGATGGTAAAAAATTTAAGTTGCACTTGATTCCATCTGGGATTTTCTTCCCTGAAAAAATCTCTGTTATTGGAAATGGTATGGTTGTAAATCCTAAATCTCTTGTGAAAGAGTTGAGTTATCTTCATGAGGAAGGTGTAACAACTGATAATTTGCGTATTTCTGATCGTGCGCATGTTATTTTGCCTTATCATATCGAGTTGGATCGCTTGCAAGAAGAAGCTAAGGGCGACAATAAAATTGGTACTACAATTAAGGGAATTGGTCCAGCTTATATGGACAAGGCTGCTCGTGTTGGGATTCGTATTGCAGATCTTTTGGATAAAGATATTTTCCGTGAGCGTTTAGAACGTAACCTTGCTGAAAAGAATCGTCTTTTTGAAAAATTGTATGACAGCAAAGCGATTGATTTTGATGATATTTTTGAAGAATATTACGAATATGGTCAACAAATCAAGAAATATGTGACAGACACATCTGTTATCTTGAATGATGCGCTTGATAATGGTAAACGTGTGCTTTTTGAAGGTGCACAAGGTGTTATGCTAGATATCGACCAAGGTACGTATCCATTTGTTACGTCATCAAACCCTGTGGCTGGTGGTGTGACAATTGGTTCTGGTGTTGGTCCAAGTAAGATTGATAAGGTTGTAGGTGTATGTAAAGCCTATACCAGTCGTGTAGGAGACGGTCCTTTCCCAACTGAGTTGTTTGATGAAGTGGGAGAACGTATCCGTGAAGTAGGTCATGAATATGGTACAACAACTGGTCGTCCACGTCGTGTGGGTTGGTTTGACTCAGTTGTGATGCGTCATAGCCGTCGTGTTTCTGGTATTACTAACCTTTCATTGAACTCTATCGATGTTTTGAGTGGTTTAGATACAGTGAAGATCTGTGTGGCCTATGATCTTGATGGTCAACGTATTGACTACTATCCGGCTAGTCTTGAGCAATTGAAACGTTGCAAGCCTATCTATGAAGAGTTGCCAGGTTGGTCAGAAGATATTACCGGAGTTCGTAATTTGGAAGATCTTCCTGAGAATGCGCGTAACTATGTTCGTCGTGTGAGTGAATTGGTTGGCGTTCGTATTTCTACTTTCTCAGTAGGTCCTGGTCGTGAACAAACAAATATTTTAGAAAGTGTTTGGTCCTAAGAGATTTTTAAGATTTGTTTAAGATAGGTCGGGTATACTATAGACAGTTACAAGAAGACCTCCTAACTTGTTGTAACAAATATCCTAAACTTTTCTTTTTCATAATAATCTCCCTATAAAGTCACCGCATTCGGTGGCTTTTTTTGTTTTGGGATTCATGATATAATAATAAAATCGATAAGTAGGAAAAGAGAAAAGAGATGTATTATACACTTGAAGAAAAAGAAGTCTTCATGAGAGAGGCCTTGAGAGAGGCTGAGATTGCTCTTGAACACGATGAAATTCCAATTGGTTGTGTGATTGTGAAAGATGGCGAAATCATTGGTCGCGGGCATAATGCACGTGAGGAATTGCAACGAGCGGTTATGCATGCGGAGATTATGGCCATAGAGAATGCGAACCTGAGTGAGGAGAGCTGGCGCTTGCTGGATTGTACTCTTTTTGTGACCATTGAGCCTTGTGTCATGTGTAGTGGAGCGATTGGACTTGCCCGTATTCCAAACGTGGTCTATGGGGCTAAAAACCAGAAATTTGGTGCTGCTGGGAGTTTGTACGATATCTTGACAGATGAGCGTCTCAATCATCGTGTGGAGGTTGAAACGGGAATTTTGGAAGATGAATGCGCAGCTATTATGCAGGACTTTTTTAGAAATAGACGGAAAAAATAATTTTGCTTTTAAAATGAATAGGAATGTGATATAATAAATAGTGGAGCAACAGTTCTGCGTGAAGCGGGTCAGGGGAGGAATCCAGCAGCCCTAAGCGATTTGAATTGTGTGCTCTTTTTTTCGTGCTTTTTCCGAATAAATAAGATAGAATAATCTAGAATAAATGATAATAGAAAAGAGAAGATGATGAAAATTCGTGGTTTTGAATTGGTTTCTAGTTTTACAGATGAAAATTTATTGCCTAAGCGTGAGACAGCGCATGCGGCTGGTTACGACTTAAAGGTTGCTGTGCGTACAGTTATTGCGCCAGGAGAGATTGTATTGGTTCCGACAGGGGTTAAGGCTTATATGCAACCAACTGAGGTTCTCTATCTCTATGATCGCTCTTCAAACCCTCGTAAGAAGGGCTTGGTCTTGATTAATTCAGTTGGGGTCATTGATGGGGATTATTATGGAAATCCTGGGAATGAAGGGCATATTTTTGCTCAGATGAAGAATATTACAGACCAAGAGGTTGTTCTTGAAGTTGGGGAACGTGTGGTCCAGGCTGTCTTTGCTCCTTTCTTAATTGCAGATGGAGATGCGGCTGATGGCGTTCGAACTGGTGGATTTGGATCGACAGGGCACTAAGATGAAGATTATCTTTGTACGTCACGGGGAGCCAGATTACCGTGAGTTAGAGGAGCGTTCTTATACGGGATTTGGGATAGATTTGGCATCTTTGTCTGAGAAGGGACGACAGCAAGCCCAGGAACTGAGCAAAAATCCTTTCCTCTCTTCAGCAGAAATAATCGTATCTTCTGCAGTCACAAGAGCTTTAGAAACGGCTTCTTATGTGGCTTGTGCTACGGGACTTCCTTTGAGAGTGGAGCCTTTATTACATGAATGGCAGGTTTATGAAAGTGGCACAGATAAATTTGAAAAAGCTCGTACTATGTTTCTAGAAAATAAGGGGAAGTTACTTCCTAATAGTCCTATTCGATATGAGACAGCTGCGGAGATGAAGTCTCGGTTTCTAGAATGTATGTCTAAGTATCGAGAACACCAGACCGTGGTAGTTGTTGCTCATCGAATGCTCATGCGCCAGTTTGTGCCAAATGAGAAGATTGATTTTTGCCAAGTAATTGAGTGTGAGTTAGATATATAGAAAGAGGTTTATCATCGCAAAGAAAAAAGCGACATTTGTATGTCAAAATTGTGGGTATAATTCCCCTAAATATCTGGGACGATGTCCTAACTGTGGGTCTTGGTCTTCTTTTGTAGAAGAGGTTGAGGTTGCCGAGGTCAAAAATGCGCGTGTGTCTTTAACAGGTGAGAAAACCAAGCCCATGAAACTTGCTGAAGTGACCTCCATCAATGTCAATCGAACCAAGACAGAGATGGAGGAATTCAACCGTGTACTTGGAGGCGGAGTGGTACCAGGAAGTCTCGTCCTCATAGGTGGGGATCCTGGAATTGGGAAATCAACCCTTCTCCTACAAGTCTCAACCCAGTTGTCTCAAGTGGGGACTGTTCTCTACGTCAGTGGGGAGGAGTCTGCCCAGCAGATTAAGCTACGAGCAGAGCGTTTGGGAGATATTGATAGTGAGTTTTATCTCTATGCAGAGACCAATATGCAGAGTGTTCGAGCAGAGGTGGAGCGCATCCAGCCAGACTTCCTCATTATTGACTCTATCCAGACCATTATGTCTCCTGAGATTTCAGGGGTGCAGGGGTCTGTTTCTCAAGTGCGTGAGGTGACGGCTGAACTTATGCAGCTGGCCAAAACCAATAACATTGCTATCTTTATCGTAGGTCATGTGACCAAGGAAGGAACCTTGGCTGGTCCTCGTATGCTAGAGCACATGGTAGATACGGTACTTTACTTTGAAGGGGAACGCCACCATACCTTTCGTATTTTAAGAGCGGTCAAAAACCGTTTTGGCTCTACCAATGAAATTGGGATTTTTGAGATGCAGTCGGGTGGTCTGGTTGAGGTACTCAATCCGAGTCAAGTTTTCCTAGAAGAGCGTTTGGATGGAGCGACTGGTTCGTCAATTGTTGTGACCATGGAAGGGACGCGTCCGATTTTGGCGGAGGTTCAGGCTTTGGTGACACCGACTATGTTTGGAAATGCTAAGCGTACGACTACAGGACTTGATTTTAATCGTGCTAGCTTGATTATGGCTGTTTTGGAAAAACGGGCAGGTCTCCTCTTGCAAAATCAGGATGCCTATCTCAAATCTGCTGGCGGTGTCAAATTGGATGAACCTGCCATTGACTTGGCCGTTGCAGTTGCCATTGCTTCTAGTTACAAAGATAAGCCAACCAACCCTCAGGAATGTTTTGTGGGAGAACTTGGTTTGACGGGAGAAATTCGGCGCGTGAATCGTATCGAGCAGCGTATTAATGAAGCTGCTAAACTGGGCTTTACTAAGATTTATGTACCCAAAAATTCCTTGACAGGAATCACTCCACCTAAGGAAATTCAGGTTATTGGGGTGACAACGATTCAGGAAGTCTTGAAAAAGGTATTCTCCTAATAGTTATGGTCAGCTTTAGATGACTAATTATTTTATTGCTAACATTTATTAAAACAAGGAGGAATTTCTTATGAAATTTTCTATGGACAGTCATATGCAATTTCCTTTGGTAGAGTTGTCACTCAATCAAGGAGAAACCGTCTATATCCAGCGAGGTAGTATGGTTTACCACACGCCTAACGTAAGTCTCAATACCCAGCTCAATGCTAGCGGTTCAGGTTTGGGACGTTTTGTTAAAGCTGTAGGACGTTCAATGGTTTCTGGTGAAAGCACCTTCATTACTCAAGCTGTAGCAGAGTCTGATAACGGGAACCTTGCTCTAGCACCAGATACTCCTGGGCAAGTAATTGCTCTTGAACTAGGTGAAAAACAATATCGACTGAATGATGGGGCTTTTCTAGCTCTTGATGGTACAGCTTCCTATACTATGGAGAGTCAGTCTATTGGTAAAGCTCTGTTCGGAGGGCAAGGGGGTCTCTTTGTGATGACTACCCAAGGCCAGGGAACTCTCTTGGCCAATGCTTTTGGCTCTATCAAGAAAATTGAGCTACAAAACCAAGAAATAACCATTGACAATGCCCATGTGGTGGCTTGGAGTCAATCTTTGGACTATAATATCCACTTAGAAAATAGCTTCTGGCAGTCTATTGGTACAGGCGAAGGAGTGGTGAATACCTTCCGAGGAACTGGTGAGGTCTACGTACAAAGTCTCAATCTTCAGAGCTTTGCAGGATCGCTCAATAAGTATATCCAAAAAGGTTCATAAAAATAAAACTAGGACAGAAGCCCAAGCTAGAAGCTGGATGTCTCTGTCCCAGTTTTTTTATATGAAGGTTGACAACTGACAAGACAAAGAAAAGATGGTAAGATAGGATATAAATAATTTGGTGTTCAAATTATCTGATAGACTAGAAAGTGAGTTGTCATGTCCTATTTTGAAAATTTTTTAAAAGCCAATCAAGCCTATGTAGAACTGCATGGAGATCTTCATTTATCAATCAAACCAAAGACCAAGGTTGCAATCGTAACTTGTATGGACTCGCGTTTACACGTTGCGCCAGCTCTTGGGTTGGCTCTGGGAGATGCTCATATTTTGCGGAATGCTGGAGGGCGAGTGACAGATGATATGATTCGCTCGCTTGTGATTTCCCAGCAACAAATGGGGACAAGGGAAATTGTGGTGCTGCACCATACAGACTGTGGTGCACAGACATTTGAAAATGGTCCTTTTCAGGAGTATTTGAAAAAAGAACTAGGAGTGGATGTTTCTGACAAGGACTTTTTGCCTTTTCAAGACATTGATGAAAGTGTTCGTGAGGATATGAGATTGCTACAGGAAACTCCTCTAATCCCAGATGATGTTGTTATTTCAGGTGCGGTTTACGATGTGGATACAGGAAGGATGACAGTCGTAGAATTATAAATACTTCATTTAGAAAGAAAGTGTATGAAGAAAAACAGTATTTTATTTATTTTTATTTTATTGCTATGTATTGGTTTACAGTATGAAACCATCTACTATACGGACGGTTCTATGTCAGGTGCGGAATATGGACTCATGGGAGTTTCTATCTTTCTAGCTCTCTTTTACATGATTCCAGCTCTTTATTTCCTTTTCTGTATTGGGAAAAAATGGGAATTGCCAAAGAAAGCCTTGATTTTGTCTTTATTGGGTGGGATGTTCCTTTCGGGTTGGTTGTCTAGCTTTGCGAATACCTATATCCATGATTTGCTGGGCGTTCTTTTCCCAGATAGTACATTTTTAAATGCCTTTGAAAGTGCGATTGTGGCTCCTTTGGTAGAAGAACCCTTGAAATTGTTGCCACTTGTCTTTGTTTTAACTTTGGTTCCTGTTCGAAAATTAAAATCCTTGTTTTTACTAGGGATTGCTTCTGGTTTGGGATTCCAAATGATTGAGGATATTGGCTACATTCGTACAGATTTTCCAGAGGGATTTGACTTTACTATTTCGAGAATTTTAGAGCGTATTATCTCAGGAATTGCCTCTCACTGGACTTTTTCAGGTCTGGCGGTAGTAGGTGTTTACTTGCTTTACAGAGCCTATAAAGGACAGAAGGTTGGCAAGAAACAGGGGCTTATTTTCTTAGGTTTAGCCTTAGGAACTCACTTCTTGTTTAACTCTCCTTTTGTAGAATTAGAGACAGAGTTGCCCTTAGCGATTCCAGTGGTTACGGCTATTACTCTCTATGGTTTTTATCAGGCTTATCGCTTTGTTGAGAAGCACAATGAGTTGATGAACTAGAATATTTTTCAAAAGAATGATGCAAGGGTACAAATATGGTACCCTTCTTTTATTTTTGATTGAAAAATAGTGCAAAAAGCGCTACAATGGTAGATAGAAAAATCTTGTGAAAAGCACAAGCGATACATATATACCGGAGGAAATCATGTCTTTTTCTGATTTAAAGCTGTTTGCCCTTTCTTCTAACAAAGAATTGGCAGAACGTGTGGCGCAGGAGATTGGGATAGAGTTGGGGAAATCAAGTGTTCGCCAATTTTCAGATGGAGAGATTCAGGTCAATATTGAAGAATCAATCCGTGGGAAACACGTCTTTATCCTACAATCAACTAGTTCGCCTGTAAATGACAATCTGCTTGAAATTTTGATTATGGTGGATGCTTTGAAGCGTGCGAGTGCAGAATCTGTCAATGTTGTCATGCCTTACTATGGGTATGCACGTCAGGATAGAAAGGCGAGAGCGCGTGAGCCAATCACTTCAAAACTTGTTGCAAATATGCTTGAAGTAGCTGGAGTGGATCGTTTATTGACAATCGACTTGCATGCTGCGCAGATTCAAGGATTCTTTGATATTCCTGTGGATCACTTGATGGGTGCTCCTCTGATTGCGGATTATTTTGAGCGTTGCGGTATGGTTGGTTCTGACTATGTGGTTGTCAGTCCAGACCATGGAGGGGTGACTCGTGCTCGTAAGTTGGCAGAATTTTTGAAAACATCTATCGCTATTATTGATAAACGTCGTAGCGTTGATAAGATGAATACCAGTGAAGTCATGAACATCATCGGTAAGGTTGAAGGTAAGACTTGTATCTTGATTGATGATATGATTGATACTGCTGGAACGATTTGTCATGCGGCAGATGCCCTTGCAGAGGCTGGTGCTGTTGAAGTCTATGCAAGTTGTACGCACCCAGTTCTTTCTGGTCCTGCTATGGACAATATCCAAAAATCAGCTATTAAGAAATTGGTTGTTTTGGATACTATCTATCTCCCAGAAGAGCGTTTGATCGATAAGATTGAACAGATTTCGATTGCTCATCTCTTGGGGGATGCTATCGTCCGTATCCATGAAAAACGCCCACTTTCTCCACTTTTTAGTATTGAGAAAAAGATTTAATGACCAAGCCTGAGATGATTCTCAGGTTTTTTTCGTCTCTTTTCCGAATAAATAGATAGAGCCAGATAATCTAGTAAAACTAGATTTAAAAATGTGCTATAATGAAAGGAGAAAGAATATGACTGTACGTCATCCGGGCATCAGCCCGACCAATGACTTAGTTGCTAAGAAAATCTTTAGCAATCCAGAAATCACTTGTCAATTTATCCGCGATATGCTGGATTTACCAGCAAAAAATGTAACCATTTTGGAGGGAAGCAACATTCACGTCTTGCCTTCCCTGCCGTACTCGGCCCAGGATTTCTATACCAGTATAGACGTTTTAGCGGAGTTGGATAATGGCACTCAGGTAATTATCGAGATTCAGGTGCATCATCAGAATTTTTTCATTAATCGTTTGTGGGCTTACCTATGCAGTCAGGTCAATCAGAATCTTGAAAAAATTCGCCAACGTGAAGGTGACACCCACCAGAGTTACAAGCATATCGCTCCTGTTTACGCCATTGCAATTGTGGACAGCAACTACTTCTCAGATGACTTGGCTTTTCATAGCTTTAGTATGCGAGAGGATACGACAGGCGAGGTCTTAACCATCACAAATAACGGACAGGAAAACCATCTAGTCAAGATGGCATTCTTGGAATTAAAAAAATACAGAGAAACCAGCAAAGACAAGGTTCGCAAACCGTGGTTGGAGTTTTTTGGGAATAAACCCTTTACCCAAGAACCAGAGCGAGCCATCAGCCAAGCAGATCAACTGTTGGACTACAAGAGCTGGTCTGAGGAGGATAGGAAGATGTTTAGTGAACAACGCAGGCGTGAGGAACAGGCATTATTGGCTCATGACTATGCCTTGGAACAAGCTGAGGAAAAGGGATTAGAGCGTGGACTTGAACGTGGTCGTGCAGAAGGAGTTGAACAAGGCCGAGCTGAGGGTATTGAACAGGGACTAGAACGTGGGAAACTTTTTGCCTTTCTAGATATGGTTCGCCAAGGTCTTTTGTCTTCTGAGGTTGCGAGTGAGCAGCTGGACATGACTGTCGCTGAGTTTGAGGCGTTGTTGTGAGACTAGTACGAATAACGGTCAAGAAAACCATCTGGTTAAGATGGCATTCTTGGAATTAAAAAAATACAGAGAAACCAGCAAAGACGAGGTTCGTAAACCATGGTTGGAGTTTTTCGGCAACAAGCCCTTTACCCAACAACTCGAGCGAGCCATCAGTCAAGCAGACCAACTGCTGGACTACAAGAGCTGGTCCGAGGAGGACAGGAAGATGTTTAGTCAACTACGTATGCGAGAAGAACAAGCCTTGTTAGCACAGGACTATGCCTTGGAACAAGCTGAAGAAAAAGGCTTGGAGCGTGGTCGAGAAGAAGGTATTAAACAAGGTTTAGAACGTGGTATTGAACAGGGACTGGAGCGTGGACTTGAACGTGGGAAAGTTGAAGGGAGGGAAGAAGGAAAATTCTTTGCCTTCCTGGATATGGTACGCCAAGGCCTTCTGACTTCAGAGGTTGCAAGTCAACAGTTGAGCATGACTGTCGCAGAGTTTGAGGCGCTGTTAGAAAGGCATAAGTAAGAAATCTGTGGACAAATGTTATGTAATATGAAAATAACTAAAAAGGATAGCTAAATTTCTTGATGTAAAAGAGATTGGCTATCTTTTTTGTTAGGAAAATTTGAACTTTCACTTGTCTTTGCCGAATAAATAGATAGTAGCAGAGAATCTAGTAAATCTAGATTTAAAACTGTGGTATAATAAAAGGAGGAAAAGGATGATTTTAAGACATCCGGGCATCAGCCCAACCAATGACTTAGTTGCTAAGAAAATCTTTAGCAATCCAGAAATCACTTGTCAATTTATTCGCGATATGTTGGATTTACCAGCAAAAAATGTGACCATTTTGGAGGGGAGTAATATTCATGTCTTGCCTTCCCTGCCGTACTCGGCGCAGGATTTCTATACCAGTATAGATGTTTTAGCTGAACTAGATAATGGCACTCAAGTAATTATTGAGATTCAGGTGCATCATCAGAATTTTTTCATCAATCGCCTGTGGGCTTATTTGTGTAGTCAGGTCAATCAAAATCTAGAAAAAATTCGCCAGCAAGAAGGCAATACTCATCAAAGTTACAAACACATCGCACCGATTTATGCTATTGCTATTGTAGATAGTAATTACTTCTCAGATGACTTGGCCTTTCATAGTTTTAGCATGCGAGAGGACACGACAGGTGAAGTCTTAACCATCACAAACAATGGACAGGAAAACCATCTAGTCAAGATGGCATTCTTGGAATTAAAAAAATACAGAGAAACCAGCAAGGATAGCGTTCGCAAGCCATGGTTGGAGTTTTTCGGGAACAAACCCTTTACCCAACAACCCGAGCGAGCCATCAGCCAGGCAGACCAACTGCTAGACTACAAGAGCTGGTCCGAGGAGGATAGGAAGATGTTTAGTCAACTACGTATGCGCGAAGAACAAGCCTTGTTAGCACAGGACTATGCCTTGGAAACAGCTAGGGCCGAAGGTATTGAACAAGGTATTGAAAAAGGATTAGAGCGTGGACTTGAACGTGGTCGTGCAGAAGGAGTTGAACAAGGCCGAGCTGAGGGTATTGAGCAAGGTATTGAACAGGGACTAGAACGTGGGAAACTTTTTGCCTTTCTAGATATGGTTCGCCAAGGTCTTTTGACATCTGAGGTTGCGAGTGAACAATTGGGCATGACTGTCGCTGAGTTTGAAGCTTTATTATGAGTTCAATCTTTATATAGTAGAAAGTTTATGAAATGGCAAGTTTTAGTTGAATACTTGCCGTTTTTACTTGACTTTTATGATGGTTTATAAGATAATACCAAGGAAGTGAGTTCTATCCAACTGTCTATGTGGATTAGATATGACTGATTTTACTCAAGGATGATTAGTTTGTGAGATTTTCACTCAAAAATACAGTATTTGACGGGTATTTTTCTCACAAAGATGTTTTTTCACCTTTTTTTCTAAAAATAGGTAAAAACTTTAAAAACTAGAAGAAAACCCTTGACAAATCCTGCAAATATTTATATACTGTATGGTAGTAAGGTAGTCTTACGAAAAATAATATAATGAAAAATAAAGGAGATAAAACGATGAAAAAGTTTTATTGACAAGCGCAGTCGCTCTTGCAGCATTTGGTGCTGTACAAGCTGTTTCAGCAGATAATGTAGTTCTTAAACCTGGTATGGTAGATCCAGCAACAGGTAAATTGGTTACTCAAGCTGCTAAAGAACAAGATAAACACCATGCTCGTGTAAATGTTGTAGATGGTAAAGGAAACCCAATCCCAGGTGTAGCTATTGATTTTGAATATCCTACTTCTAAAGGTGTCAAATATGTATCGGTTACTACAGATGCAACAGGATCAGCTATCGTTACAACAACAGCTAAAGTTAAAGCTGATGCAGCTGGAACTGAAGTAGACGCTGAACTCCCAGTAAGTTTCGCTGAAGGAACAGTAGTAAAATATCGTCTAGTAAAATCTCTTGCTACAGATGGGAAAGATGTAGAATTAAAAGGTGAATTAAAAGTTTCTAAAGATTTGTATACTAATGCAAAGATCGTTGTTGCTACTCGTACAGATGTAACATTCCAAGGACAATCTGCTACTGCTCAATCAACTGAAACACCTGCTAAAAAAGCAGAATGGATTCAATCAGGTTCTCGCTGGTGGTACAAACACGCTGATGGTTCTTACACAACTAACGGTTGGGAAAAAATCAACGGAACTTGGTACTACTTCGACCAAGCTGGTTGGATGGCAACTGGTTGGGTTAAAGACAACGGAACTTGGTACTACCTTGAAAACTCAGGTGCTATGAAAGCTAGCCAATGGTTTGAAGTTGGTGGTAAATGGTACTACGTAAACGGTTCAGGTGCCCTTGCAGTTAATACTACTGTAGATGGTTACACTGTAAACGGAAACGGTGAATGGGTTAAATAAGTAATTATTTAATATCGCAGGAGATGAATCTCCTGCTTTTTTGTTCTTTGTCAACTGTGGTATATTGAGTTTTGGTAATAAAATAATAAAATAGGCTCTTTGTCAACTGTAGTGGGTTGAAGAAAAGCTAAGCTCGAGAAAGGACACATTTCGTCCTTTCTTTTTTGATATTCAGAGCGATAAAAATCCGTTTTTTGAAGTTTTCAAAGTTCCGAAAACCAAAGGCATTGCGCTTGATAAGTTTGATGAGATTATTGGTTGCTTCCAGTTTGGCGTTGGAATAGGGTAGTTGAAGGGCGTTGACAATCTTCTCTTTTTCCTTGAGAAAGGTTTTAAAGACAGTCTTAAAAAGAGGATGAACTTTCTTTAGATTTTCCTCAATGAGTCCGAAAAATTTCTCCGGTTCCTTATTCTGAAAGTGAAAAAGCAAGAGTTGATAGAGATGATAGTGGTGTTTCAAGTCTTCTGAATAGCTCAAAAGCTTGTCTATAATCTCTTTATTGGTTAAGTGCATGCGAAAAGTAGGGCGATAAAATCGCTTATCACTCAGTTTACGGCTATCCTGTTGAATGAGTTTCCAGTAGCGCTTGATAGCCTTGTATTCATGGGATTTTCGATGAAACTGATTCATGATTTGGACACGCACACGACTCATAGCACGGCTAAGATGTTGTACAATGTGGAAGCGATCTAGAACGATTTTGGCACACGGAAAAAGCTGTTTAGCCAAGTCATAATAAGGACTAAACATATCCATAGTAAGGATTTTTACCTGACAACGAACGGATCTATCGTAGCGCAGAAAGTGATTTCGAATGATAGCTTGTGTTCTACCCTCAAGAACAGTGATAATATTGAGCTTATGAAAATCTTGAGCAATGAAACTCATCTTTCCCTTAGTAAAGGCATATTCGTCCCAGGACATAATCTCAGGGAGGTAAGAAAAATCAGACTTAAAATAGAAGTCATTGAGCTTGCGAATAACAGTTGAAGTTGAAATAGACAGCTGATGGGCAATATCGGTCATAGAAGTCTTCTCAATTAGCTTCTGGGCAATCTTTTGGTTGATGATACGAGGGATTTGGTGATTCTTCTTGACGAGAGAAGTCTCAGCTACCATCATTTTCGAGCAATGATAGCACTTGAATCGACGCTTTCTAAGGAGAATTCTAGTAGGCATACCAGTCGTTTCAAGGTAAGGAACCTTAGACGGTTTTTGAAAGTCATATTTCTTCATTAGACTTCCGCAAACAGGACAAGATGGAGCCTCATAATCCAATTTAGCGATGATTTCTTTATGTGTGTCCCTATTAATAACATCCATAATTTGGATATTGGGGTCTTTAATATCGAGTAGTTTTGTGATAAAATGTAATTGTTCCATAGGATTCTTTCTAATGATGGTTTGGTTGCTTTTCATTATAGATCTTATGGGACTTTTTTTTCTACAACAAAATAGGCTCCATAATATCTATAGGGGATTTACCCACTACAAATATTATAGAGCCATAAAATATAGTAGATTGAATCTAGAATCATACAATATCGCTTTTCAAGCATTTGTAGAAATTGCTTGAAATTCCTTAATCAATTTGTTCAGATTCTATTTCAACATACTATAAATACTCTTAATATTCTTATTTTTCTTTTACTTTTAAATTTTTCTACACTTTTTATGTTTTTTATTGCACTAATTATAGAAAAGGGATATAATGAAATAAATTTAATAGGTTAATAATGGAGGTTTTTCTTATGAAGAAAACACTTACAGCTATCTTGCTAGCTACATCAGTATTAACTGTAGCTACGATCCAACGAGTACAAGCTACCGACTCAGGAGCAACAACGACTTCTACTACTTCATCATTTAAGGAAATTCGTTTTGTGACATTCCAAAATGGTAGACCAGTTGCTATCAAAGCAGCGGTTACAGGAGCGGCAACATCTGATACAAGTCATCCAGCTATTGATAACTATGTGTATACTACTAGTAGAGTAGAAGATAGTATTCTTTACCATATGTATGCTCCAACTAATACTACAGGTAATACAGGCAATACCTCACAAACAAATCCATATCAAAGAGATAATAACCAAACGAATGGTGATAATGCTAATCAAAACAATGGTAGTGCTAATAATGGAGGAAGTAGCAACCAGACTAATGGAAATGTAGCTAATAACGGAGCTAATACCAATCAGAACAATAGTGCTACTACTAACAATAGCACAAGTAGCGGTCAGTTTAAAGCAGAAGGGGGTAAAGTCTACTATATTAAAGATGGTAAAAAAGTCACTGGATGGCAAAAAATTGATGGTAAGACTTACTACTTTGAAACTGATGGAGTAATGAAAAAAGGGCTACTAACCTTAGGGGATAAACAATACTACCTGAATGAAAAAGATGGCTTCAAACAGTTGGGATTGGTAAAAGTTGCTGATAAGACTTATTATTTCGTTGAAAATGGTGAGAAGAAAACTGGATTTATCAAAACAGAAGAAAAAACTTACTATCTAAAAGATGGTATTCTGACACCCAATATTGCTGTAATTGATGGTAAAAAATTCTTTATTGATAATGAAGGAAACCGTTCTGTTGGATGGAAGAAAATTGACGGTGACTGGTATTATTTCTCTAAAGAAGATGGAATGAAGACAGGTTGGCTGAAAGATGGTTCATGGTATTACTTGGATGAAACTGGTGTGATGAGAACTGGTTGGAAACAAGTTGATGGTAATTGGTATTATTTAAATGATTTAGGTGCCATGCAAACTGGTTGGAAACTTATAAATGGTAGTTGGTACCATCTCGACAGTTTAGGTAAAATGAGTACTAGATGGATAAAAGAAAATGGTACATGGTATTATCTAGATGGCTCAGGTGCTATGCAGACAGGTTGGAAACTTGTAGATGGTAATTGGTATTATCTCAATAATTCAGGTGCCATGAAAACTGGCTGGTTGAAACAAGGTGGTACATGGTATTATCTAGATGGTTCAGGCGCTATGAAGACTGGCTGGTTCAAAGTAGATGGTAAGTGGTACTATGCTTATAGCTCAGGTGCTCTGGCTGTCAGCACTACAATCAATAGTTACACAGTAAATGCAAACGGTGAGTGGGTGTAGTTTGAATTAGTTTATGTAACTAGGAGATTTTTAGTTTAGTTTTTTATAGTAGATACTTACTAAGATAATACTGCAGTTAAATAATTAGTATCTCTAGGTGCTCTTCAATTTGTCAAATGTAAAATCTAATTAGTTAAAAGATATGAAAGAGAAGGATTTTTTGCCTTCTCTTTTGAGTTTGGGATGAATCTGAATCGTCTCAGGTAAATGAAAGAAGTGAACAGGATAATATTTCAGTCCTGTTCACTTTTATGTTATTCATTATTCTAGGGTCTTATAGTAGTGCCTCAAACTCAGCGAGGGTCATGCCGAGCTGCTGACTCGCAAATTCGGAAGTTAAAACATGTTGGCGTACTAAACCTAGAAAGGTAAAGATTTTCCCACGCTCCAGTCCCTGTTCAATCCCCTCAGCTCGTCCTCGTTCTAAGCCCTTTTCCTCTGCTTGTTCCAAGGCATAGTCATGAGCCAATAATGCTTGTTCTTCACGCATCCGTAGTTGACTAAACATCTTCCTGTCCTCCTCAGACCAGCTCTTGTAGTCCAGCAATTGATCTGCTTTGATAATGGCTCGCTGGGGATTCTGGGTAAATGGCTTATTCCCAAAAAACTCCAACCACGGTTTGCGAACCTCATCTTTGCTGGTTTCTCTGTATTTTTTTAATTCCAAGAACTCCATCTTGACTAGATGGTTTTCTTGACCGTTAGTGATGGCTTTACAACAACGCCTCAAACTCAGCGACGCTCATGCCCAATTGCTCACTTGCAACCTCAACGGTTAAAAGATGTTGGCGAACCAGATCTAAAAAAGCAAGCAGTTTTCCACGTTCTAAGCCCTTTTCCTCAGCTTGTTCCAAGGCATAGTCCTGTGCTAACAAGGCTTGTTCTTCACGCATCCGTAGTTGACTAAACATCTTCCTGTCCTCCTCAGACCAGCTCTTGTAGTCCAGCAGTTGATCTGCTTGGCTGATGGCTCGCTCAGGTTGCTGGGTAAAGGGTTTATTCCCGAAAAACTCCAACCACGGCTTACGAACCTTGTCTTTGCTGGTTTCTCTATATTTTTTAAGTTCTTATTTGTGATGCTCTTTCAATAGTTCTTCAAACTCAGAGACAGTCATACCTAACTGCTGACTGGCAACCTCGGAAATCAAAAGACCTTGATGGACTAGATTTAGTAGCATAGACAAACTTCCTTCAACTTTCCCACGCTCTAATCCTTTTTCTTCGGCTTGTTCCAAGGCATAATCCTGAGCCAATAATGCTTGTTCTTCGCGCATACGTAGTTGACTAAACATTTTCCTGTCCTCCTCGGACCAGCTCTTGTAGTCCAGCAGTTGGTCTGCTTGACTGATGGCTCGCTCGGGTTCTTGGGTAAAGGGTTTATTCCCAAAAAACTCCAACCACGGTTTGCGAACCTTGTCTTTGCTGGTTTCTCTGTATTTTTTTAATTCCAAGAACGCCATCTTAACCAAATGGTTTTCTTGTCCATTATTGGTTATGGTTAAAACCTCACCTGTCGTATCCTCTCGCATACTAAAACTGTGAAAGGCTAAATCATCTTGAAAATAATTACTGTCCACGATAGCGATAGCGTATACTGGTGCGATGTGTTTGTAGCTCTGGTGGGTATCACCTTCTCGTTGGCGAATTTTTTCAAGGTTTTGATTGACCTGACTGCACAAATAAGCCCACAGGCGATTGATGAAAAAATTCTGATGATGAACTTGAATCTCAATAATTACTTGAGTACCATTATCTAACTCCGCCAAAACATCTATACTGGTATAGAAATCCTGCGCTGAGTAAGGCACGGAAGGCAAGACATGAATATTGCTTCCCTCTAAAATGGTCACATTTTTGGCTGGTAAGTCCAGCATATCGCGGATAAATTGACAAGTGATTTCTGGATTGCTAAAGATTTTCTTAGCAACCAAGTCATTGGTTGGGTTGATGCCCGGATGACGTAATGTCATACTTTCTCTCCTTTCATTATAGCACATTTTTAAATATAGGTTTACTAGATTTGATGCTTCTATCTATTTATTCGGAAAAAGTATGAAAAATGCTTACTCAGGCTCTTCCCAATGGTATTTTTTGGTGCTTTCCTTTATAATGGGTGTATGGATAAGAAAAAATTATTATTGATTGATGGGTCTTCTGTTGCTTTTCGGGCGTTTTTTGCTCTCTATCAACAGTTGGACCGTTTTAAGAATGTGGCTGGTTTGCATACCAATGCGATTTATGGCTTTCAGTTGATGTTGAGTCATTTGTTGGAGAGGGTTGAGCCTAGTCATATTTTGGTTGCTTTTGATGCGGGAAAGACGACCTTCCGGACAGAGATGTATGCGGACTATAAGGGTGGTCGGGCCAAGACTCCTGATGAGTTTCGTGAGCAATTTCCCTTTATTCGTGAGTTGCTGGATCATATGGGGATTCGTCATTATGAGCTGGCTCAGTATGAGGCGGATGACATCATTGGGACACTAGATAAACTAGCAGAGCAGGATGGTTTTGATATTACCATTGTCAGTGGGGACAAGGATTTGATTCAGCTGACGGATGAGCATACGGTTGTTGAAATTTCCAAGAAAGGTGTGGCTGAGTTTGAGGCCTTTACGCCAGATTATCTCATGGAAAAGATGGGCATTACACCAGCTCAGTTTATCGATCTCAAGGCGCTCATGGGTGATAAGTCGGATAATATCCCTGGGGTGACCAAGATTGGTGAAAAGACGGGTATTAAGCTCTTGCTGGAGCATGGTTCTCTTGAGGGGATTTATGAAAATATTGATGGGATGAAGGCTTCTAAGATGAAGGAAAATCTCATCAATGATAAGGAACAGGCATTTTTATCGAAAATACTGGCGACCATTGATACCAAGGCACCGATTGAGATTTGTTTGGATGATTTGGTCTATAGCGGTCCAGATGTGGAAAATCTCGGGAAATTCTACGATGAGATGGGCTTCAAACAGCTCAAGCAGGCTTTAAATGTGTCGTCAGCTGATGTGGCTGAGAGCTTGAATTTTACTATTGTTGACCAAATCAGTCAAGATATGCTGAGTGAAGAATCTATCTTCCACTTTGAACTCTTTGGAGAGAATTACCATACGGATGATTTGGTTGGTTTTACCTGGTCTTGTGGGGAAAAGCTATATGCTACAGACAAGCTTGAGCTGTTGCAAGAGCCGATTTTCAAGGACTTTTTAGAAAAAACACCTCTGAAAGTTTATGACTTTAAGAAGGCTAAAGTTCTCTTGCATCGTTTTGGTGTGGATTTGCAGGCACCTGCTTTTGATAGCCGTTTGGCTAAATACCTCCTTTCGACTGTGGAGGACAATGAAATTGCGACTATTGCTAGTCTTTATGGTCAGACTTATTTGGTCGATGATGAGACTTTCTATGGTAAGGGAGTCAAGAAGACCATTCCTGAACGCGAGAAATTCTTGGAACACTTAGCTCGTAAGCTTGCTGTTTTGGTCGAAACAGACCCTATTTTGCTTGAAAAACTCAGCGAAAATGGGCAATTAGAGCTTCTTTATGATATGGAACAACCTCTGGCTTTTGTCCTTGCCAAGATGGAAATTGCTGGGATTACGGTCAAGAAAGAGACCTTGCTTGAGATGCAGGCTGAAAATGAGCTTGTCATTGAAAAACTCACTCAGGAGATTTACGAACTGGCTGGTGAGGAGTTTAATATCAACTCGCCTAAGCAGTTGGGCGTGCTTCTCTTTGAAAAATTGGGACTTCCTCTAGAGTACACTAAGAAAACCAAGACAGGTTATTCGACTGCAGTGGATGTCTTGGAGCGTTTAGCTCCTATTGCGCCGATTGTTAAGAAAATCCTGGATTACCGTCAGATTGCTAAGATTCAGTCTACTTATGTGATTGGCTTGCAGGACTGGATTTTGGCTGATGGAAAGATTCATACTCGCTATGTGCAGGATTTGACCCAGACAGGGCGTCTGTCTAGTGTGGATCCAAACTTGCAAAACATTCCTGTGCGTTTGGAGCAGGGGCGCTTGATTCGTAAAGCTTTTGTACCTGAGTGGGAGGATAGTGTGCTGCTCAGCTCCGACTATTCACAGATTGAATTGCGCGTTTTGGCGCATATTTCTAAGGATGAGCACTTGATTAAGGCCTTCCAAGAGGGGGCAGATATCCATACTTCGACAGCCATGCGGGTCTTTGGCATTGAGCGTCCTGAGGATGTGACTGCAAACGACCGTCGCAATGCTAAGGCAGTTAACTTTGGGGTGGTTTATGGAATTTCAGACTTTGGCTTGTCTAATAATCTGGGCATTAGTCGTAAGGAAGCCAAAGCCTACATTGATACCTACTTTGAACGCTTCCCAGGTATTAAAAACTACATGGATGAAGTGGTGCGTGAGGCGCGTGATAAGGGCTATGTGGAGACCCTCTTCAAGCGTCGTCGTGAGTTGCCAGATATCAATTCGCGCAACTTCAACATTCGTGGTTTTGCGGAGCGGACAGCTATCAACTCTCCTATTCAGGGTTCGGCGGCAGATATTCTCAAGATTGCCATGATTCAGCTGGATAAAGCCTTAGTTGCAGGTGGTTATCAGACTAAGATGCTGTTACAAGTGCACGATGAAATTGTCCTTGAAGTTCCTAAATCTGAATTAGCAGAGATGAAAAAATTAGTGAAACAAACTATGGAAGAAGCCATTCAAGTCAGTGTTCCCCTCATCGCAGATGAGAATGAAGGGGCAACCTGGTACGAGGCTAAATAAAAAGGGGGCTAGTCCTCCTTTTTTGTAGTAGAATTATGCAAGCCTTTTCAAATTGTGCTATACTGATGAAAAGGAGGATTTCTATGAGTCAAGAATTTATCAATCCAAGTGATGGCGTGATTCGTCAGTATCTTGCAACGAGTAAAACCCTTGCTGTGGTGGGTTTATCAGACCGTGAGGAAACAACCAGCAATCGAGTGACCAAGGAAATGCAGGATCGGGGTTATAAAATTATTCCAGTTAATCCTAAGGTTGCAGGTGGAGAAATCTTGGGTGAAAAGGCTTATGCTAGCCTCGCTGAGATTCCTTTTCCTGTAGATATTGTCAATGTTTACCGTCGCAGTGAGTTTCTGCCTGATGTGGCGCGTGATTTTCTCAAAGCTGATGCCAAGATTTTTTGGGCACAGCTGGGACTCGAAAGTCTAGAGGCGGAAGAAATCTTGCGTGCTGGTGGATGTGATGACATCGTGATGAATCGTTGTATCAAGAGAGAACATACACGCTTGATTGAGGAAGCATAAGAAGAAGGTAGCTGGTGGGCTACCTTTTGTGTTATACTCAATGAAAATCAAAGAGCAGACTAGGAAACTAGCCGCAGGTTGCTCAAAACACTGCTTTGAGGTTGCAGATAGAACTGACGAAGTCAGCTCAAAACACAGTTTTGAGGTTGTGGATAGAACTGACGAAGTCAGTAACCATACCTACGGCAAGGCGACGTTGACGTGGTTTGAAGAGATTTTCGAAGAGTATTAGAAAATGCCGATAAGGGTCTGCATACCAAGACTGGTGAGAATGATGGCTATCCAGCAGATGGCTCCGAGAATAATGGATTTTCCGCTGGATTTAACCATAGCTACTAGATTGGTTTTAAGCCCGATAGCACTCATGGCCATGATAATGAGGAATTTGGAGAGTTGTTTGAGTGGGGTAAAGAAACTACTGGACACACCGAGAGAGGTCAGGAGGGTAGTTAGGAGAGATGCAAGGATAAAGTAAAGGATAAAAAGTGGGAAGACTTTTTTCAGTTGCAAGCCTTGCTTATTTTTTGCTCGCGACTTTGCCAGTAGGAGAGAAAGAGAGTGATGGGGATAATAGCCAAAGTACGTGTGAGTTTGACAATGGTTGCGGATTCGAGGGTATTACTTTGGTAAAGGCTATCCCAGGCGCTGGCTGTGGCGGTTACAGAGGAAGTATCATTGACCGCAGTCCCTGCAAAGAGGGCGAAGCCGTCATTGGATAGATGAAGCCAGGTGCCGAGAGTTGGAAAGATGAGCGCAGCCAAGACATTGAAGAAAAAGATAACGGAGATGGCTTGGGCTACTTCCTTTTCCTTGGCATGGATAACGGGCGCTGTCGCAGCAATGGCAGAACCACCACAGATTGAAGAACCTACTCCAATCAAGGTAGCCAATTTTGTGTCCAGTGCAAAGAAACGCTGGAAGAGGTAGGCAACAATCAAGGATATTGAAATGGTGGACAGGATAACAGGGAGCGAAGATTGGCCAACTGCGAAGACTTGCGAGATATTGAGACCAAAACCAAGCAAGATAACGGCATACTGGAGCAATTTCTTGGAACTAAAGGTCAATCCAGCATCCAGTTGTTTATAAGACGAGAGAAAGGGATGTAGGAGCATGCCTATGAAAATTGCAAAGACAGGCGCGCCAATAACAGGGAAGAATCCTCCTAAGTACCAAGATATGATAGAAATGAGAAGGCAGGCCAAGATACCTGCTCCATTTTTTGATAGAAATGACATAAAAACCTCCAAATAGAATCTGTTACCATTATAGACCTGTAAATAGGAAAAGTAAAATAGAAAGTGGAAAGCTATTCTATCATGTATTTTTGCGGTCGGGGGGCTTTTATAGTATAATAGAGATACGTTTTGAAAGTAGGAGGTATCTATGGACTTAACTAAGCGCTTTAATAAACAGTTAGATAAGATTCAAGTTTCGTTGATTCGTCAGTTTGACCAGGCTATTTCTGAGATTCCTGGGGTCTTACGTTTGACCTTGGGGGAACCTGATTTTACAACGCCAGATCATGTCAAGGAGGCGGCTAAGCGAGCGATTGACCAGAACCAATCCTACTATACAGGGATGAGTGGTCTGCTGACTCTACGTCAGGCAGCTAGTGACTTTGTTAAGGAAAAGTACCAACTGGACTATGCTCCTGAAAATGAAATCTTGGTTACAATTGGGGCGACAGAAGCCTTATCTGCTACTTTGACAGCTATTTTAGAAGAGGGAGACAAGGTGCTCTTGCCAGCTCCTGCTTATCCAGGTTATGAACCGATTGTCAATCTAGTTGGGGCAGAGGTTGTCGAGATTGACACAACTGAAAATGGTTTTGTCTTGACTCCTGAGATGTTGGAGAAGGCTATTTTGGAGCAAGGTGACAAGCTCAAGGCGGTTATTCTCAACTATCCAGCCAATCCGACAGGAATTACCTACAGTCGGGAGCAGTTGGAAGCTTTGGCAGACGTTTTACGCAAGTACGAAATTTTCGTTGTCTGTGATGAGGTCTACTCAGAATTGACCTATACAGGGGAAGCCCATGTGTCTCTAGGAACGATGTTGAGAGACCAGGCTATCATTATCAATGGTTTGTCTAAATCGCATGCTATGACAGGTTGGCGTTTGGGCTTGATTTTTGCTCCTGCGGTCTTCACAGCCCAGTTAATCAAGAGTCACCAGTACTTGGTCACTGCCGCAAATACCATGGCGCAACATGCTGCGGTAGAAGCATTGACGGCTGGTAAAAACGATGCGGAACCTATGAAGAAGGAATATATCCAGCGTCGGGACTATATTATAGCTAAAATGACTGCTCTTGGTTTTGAGATTATCAAACCAGACGGTGCCTTCTATATCTTTGCTAAGATTCCAGTGGGCTACAATCAAGACTCCTTTGCCTTTCTCAAGGATTTTGCTCAGAAGAAGGCTGTTGCCTTTATCCCTGGAGCTGCCTTTGGGCGTTACGGAGAAGGCTATGTTCGCCTATCTTATGCGGCTAGCATGGAGACTATCACAGAAGCCATGAAACGTCTTGAGGAGTACATGAGAGAAGCATGATTCAGTCTATCACGAGTCAAGGTTTGGTGCTCTACAATCGTAACTTTCGTGAGGATGACAAGTTAGTTAAGATTTTTACAGAGCAGGCTGGCAAGCGCATGTTTTTCGTTAAACATGCTGGCCAGTCCAAACTGGCGTCGGTTATTCAGCCCTTAGTGCTGGCACGATTTCTCTTGCGAATCAATGATGACGGACTCAGTTACATTGAGGACTATCACGAGGTGATGACCTTTCCCAAGATTAATAGCGATCTCTTTGTCATGGCCTATGCGACCTATGTAGCGGCTCTTGCAGATGCTAGTTTGCAGGATAATCAGCAGGATGCTCCCTTGTTTGCTTTTTTGCAAAAGACTTTGGAATTGATGGAAGAGGGCTTGGATTATCAAGTTTTGACCAATATTTTTGAAATTCAAATCTTGACTCGATTTGGAATCAGCCTCAATTTTAATGAGTGTGTCTTTTGCCATCGGGTTGGCCAGGCTTTTGACTTTTCTTTCAAATATGGAGCCTGTCTTTGCCCAGAGCATTATCATGAGGATGAGAAACGATGTCATCTGAATCCCAATATCCCTTATCTGCTCAATCAATTTCAAGCTATTGATTTTGAGACTTTGGAGACCATTTCGCTCAAGCCTGAAATCAAGCAAGAGCTACGCCAATTTATGAATCAACTCTACGAAGAGTACGTTGGGATTCACCTAAAATCAAAGAAATTTATTGATTCCCTAGCAGATTGGGGACAATTACTAAAAGAGGAAAAGAAATGAAAAAAATCGCAGTAGATGCCATGGGAGGCGATTACGCACCTCAGGCCATCGTTGAGGGGGTCAATCAAGCCCTAGCTGACTTTTCAGATATCGAGGTTCAACTCTACGGAGATGAAGCTAAAATCAAGCAATATCTGACAGAGACAGAACGCGTCAGCATTATCCATACGGATGAAAAGATTGATTCAGACGATGAACCTACGAGAGCTATTCGGAAGAAGAAAAATGCCAGTATGGTCTTGGCGGCCAAGGCTGTCAAAGATGGAGAAGCAGACGCTGTCCTATCGGCTGGGAATACAGGTGCTTTATTGGCTGCAGGATTCTTCATCGTAGGTCGTATCAAGAATATCGATCGACCTGGGCTTATGTCGACCTTGCCGACTGTAGATGGGAAGGGGTTTGACATGCTGGACCTCGGTGCTAATGCGGAAAATACAGCCCAGCACCTCCATCAATACGCGGTTCTAGGCTCCTTCTATGCTAAAAATGTCCGTGGCATTGCGAAACCACGTGTTGGCTTGCTCAACAACGGAACAGAGAGTAGTAAGGGCGACCCGCTTCGTAAGGAAACTTATGAATTGCTGGCGGCTGATGAAAGTTTGAACTTTATCGGAAACGTGGAAGCGCGTGATTTGATGAATGGCGTTGCGGATGTTGTCGTGGCAGATGGTTTCACGGGAAACGCTGTGCTCAAATCCATTGAAGGGACAGCTATGGGAATCATGGGCTTGCTCAAGACCGCTATTACAGGTGGAGGTCTTCGAGCGAAACTAGGCGCCCTCCTTCTCAAGGACAGTCTCAGAGGTTTGAAAAAACAGCTCAACTACTCAGATGTTGGTGGAGCAGTCTTGTTTGGTGTCAAGGCACCTGTTGTCAAGACTCATGGCTCAAGCGATGCCAAGGCTGTTTATAGTACGATTCGCCAGATTCGTACCATGCTAGAAACAGACGTAGTTGCCCAGACTGCGCGTGAATTTTCAGGAGAATAAAAGAGATGACAGAAAAAGAAATTTTTGACCGTATTGTGACCATTATCCAAGAGCGACAGGGAGAGGACTTTGTCGTAACAGAATCCTTGAGTCTGAAAGACGATTTGGATGCGGACTCAGTCGACTTGATGGAGTTTATCTTGACTCTGGAAGATGAATTTAATATCGAAATCAATGATGAGGAAATTGACCAACTCCAAAGTGTAGGAGATGTGGTTAAGATTATTCAAGCAAAATAGAAATAGGAGTTCCAAGGTATTTGCTTTGGAATTTTTTATTTGGCTTAATACTCTTCGAAAATCTCTTCAAACCACGTTAGCTCTATCTACAACCTCAAAGCCGTGCTTTGAGCAACCTGTGGCTAGCTTCCTAGTTTGCTCTTTGATTTTCATTGAGTATAAGTGACCGTTTAGGAACAGATTTAGTCTTTCTAGGGACAGTAGAAATCTGAGGAGAAATAAGAAATATAATGGAGTCAGAAAAATCAATCTGCAAAAAGGAGAAAAAAGAAAGGACTTTTATAGAGTTATAGCAATATGGTATAGCTCAAAATACAATTTGTAGGAATCAATAACATTGTCTAATTTTTCACAATATTATTGACTTTGACTGTGAAAAGTATTAGAATATAGCTAAATAAAGAGGGGAGTCCTCTTATAGCTATTCAATAAAGGAGGAAATGGCTATGAAAAAATCTAAACTACTCACTCTTGGTTTGCTTGCAGGTGCTGGTCTACTTTTGTCTATCAACCAAGCACAGGCTGCAGATACTTGGGTTAAAAATGGTGCTGACTGGAATCTTTCTCAAGATGGTAGTCTAGCTAAGGATAAATGGGTACAAAATGCTGGGTCATGGTATCACTTCGACAGCACTGGTAAAATGCAGACAGGCTGGCTCAAAGATGGGAATACTTGGTATTCACTAGCAGATAGTGGCGCTATGCGTACTGGCTGGTACAAGGAAGGAAACACATGGTATTCACTCGCAAATAGTGGTGCTATGCGTACAGGTTGGTACAAAGAAGGGTCTACATGGTATTACCTCAAAGGTAGTGGCGCTATGGCAACAGGATGGGCGACTGCAAATGGTCAATGGTCTTACTTTGAAAAATCAGGTGCTATGGTTGCAGATAGAGCTGTTCTAGCCAGTGATGGGGAAAGTTATGTCATTGGTAAGGATGGCTATATGTTGACTTTGCAAAATAGCCCTTATAAAAATGATGACATTGTTCGTTTAGGCGATGGATATGAATATCTGATTAAAGCAAAATTTGACGGAAATAACTTTACTGATGTTATCGTGGCTAAAAACACTTGGTATATCAGACCAGAGTTCAAGAAGTTTTCTAATAAATATGGAGATGAGGTTGCAAATACTACCTTAGCTTTAGTGGATAATAAAGAAGAAGGACAAGAAATTGATCCTAAGGCAGTTGTACAGAACTTCCAAAACTTACCAAATCGCTACTACTTTGATGAAAATGGACACCGTGTGGTTAATATCCCAGCAATGACAACCTATTCAGAGATTAAAAAAGTTGGCAATGATGTCTATTTAGAAAATCCAGGTGCACGACTTCGTCTTGGGGCTACCAGCTTTACAATCAATAACAATAAACTATACTATTTAGAAAATGAACAAGGTAAGCTCAAAACAGGTTACTTTGTATTAATTGATGATGGAGCAACCACTACTCACCATAACATTCTAGCCTATGCGGATCAATCAGGTGAGATTCTTAAGATGAAACGCTTGCCATCAGGAGTTTCAAATTTCCTTGATAAAGAAATTGATGGTTTATATGGTGAAAAAATTAAAATTGAATCTCCACACTCAAACGAATATTATAAAGTGGTCGTGGTTAAATAAAAATAATATCTTCACAACTAATTGTTAACACTCTAACCAATATACCATTTTCAGGAGGCTTTAGATTTCTTGTATTTTAAAAGGAAGCTAAAGCCTTTTGTAGATGAAGCAGGGGATAGAGTTAGCTATAAAATAATGAAAAGGAGTCTGTCATGGAAATGAAAAATACATTTGTAGAATTGGAACAATTTGAAGAGTTAACCCCAGAGGTATTGAAGGAAGTGAATGGTGGAGGGATTTTTGAAGATGCCGTAAAATGGTGCGATAAGTTATTTAGTACGGGTAGACACTTTGCTTAAATTCACAGTATTCGTTAGAGATTAGATTTATTTATGATTATTTTAGAATTCTTAGTTTCTGTGCTATATATACTGTTGGTAGTCGTTTCAACCATGATACCTACTATTTATTTGGGTGCTCAAATTTCCCCAGAATTTTATAAAAAACGTTATTGGATTCTTGTATTTTTAATTAGTTTATCTGCTCGTCAAACATTTGGAGAATTATTTCATATAGGAATCATTCTCTTCTTTTACTGTGTTTTTTATTAGTATTGCACAAGAGAAAAGGGGAAGCTTTTTTTCTTTCTCTGTATCTTTTTCTCTTCTTTCAAAGTATTCGTTACTTATTTTTGACAATTTGGATTCGTGTATTATCTGGTGAACCTTGTTGTTTTGTAGATTCGTTTTCCACGTTATATAGATCTGTATTTGATTTATTATCAATATTTCTATGTTGTAAAATAATGAAGCGTTGGTCTTTGGATTTGGATTTATTCTTTTCAGATGCTTTCAAAACCCACTATCGTAAGAGTTTTTTCATTATTCTACCTCTGACTGTATTTAGGATATTCTCTTCGTTTATGACCAATATAAATAGTTCTTTCTACGTTCGTTTTGACACGACTATTTCTCTCTTGATTTTCATTCTCTTTTTCTCTTGGCTCTTTTACATCAAGCATTTGGAGCAGGTTTATCGTGATGAGCAGACCATTCAGAGACAGGAAGATGAAAATCGTTCCTTGCAAGGGATGGTGGACAAGCTGGGTCATCTCTATGATGAAGTTCGAGGTTTCCGTCATGATTTTGCGGGAATTGTCGCCAGCATGGAGCCTGCCATAGCTAATCAAGACATGGCTGAGGTATCTACCATTTATCAAGATGTCTTTCTGAAGACCAATGAAAAGCTGAGAAAGGCGGATTACACGGCCTTTAATCTTCATAATATCCATGATATAGCTATTCGCAATACCTTGGCAAAAGCCATGATTGTGGCAGATAATCAGGGAATTCATTTTAGTTTGGAGACTGTGGGGGTTGTCGAAGAGCTGGCATTGCCGATGTTGGAGGCTATCCGTATCCTCTCTATCCTCACGACAAATGCCTTAGAGGCAGCCAGTGAGGCAGAAAATCCGCAGATTCGGGTTGCTTTATTGGCAGGCGATAGGAGTGTCCGTTTTATCATTGAAAACACTCGTAAGAAAGAAGAACTTCTCAGTCAAAAGGGATACTCTACCAAGGGAAACCACAGTGGACTGGGCTTAGCGACCTTGGAGGATATGGTTTTTCATTATGATTTAAACTTAGATACCCAGCTGGGAGAGACGACTTTTAGACAAGATTTAGAATTGACATTTAAGGATGAGAAACGAGGGGGAGAGGAATGAGAATTTTAGTTTTGGAAGACGATAGAGTCCAGCAAGGACGGATAGAGCAGACTTTACTAGATATCGGTCGCTCTCGCAATTTAAGATTGGAAATTGATATTGCCAAAAACTATGGAGATGTTGAAAAGTATTCTCAGTATTTTGACCATTACCAGCTCTATTTATTGGATTTAGAGATTGATGGAGAACGTGAACGGGGCTTTCAGGTTGCTCAACAGGTTCGGGAGCAGGATCCTTTTACAAGCATTGTCTTTGTGTCTACGCACTCGGAGGCCTTGCCTCTAGCTTTTCGCTATCACTTGTCTGCCTTGGATTTTATTTCCAAGGATCAGCCTGAGGAGTATTACCGTCATCAGCTGGAGCGCTGTCTGGACTATGTACTGGCAGTGGACAAGAGAGAAAATATGCGTCTCTTTACCTATAGTTTTGAGGGAAGACGGGGCTTTACTCTGCCCTACCATGAAATTTTAGCCTTTGAAACCTCAGTGGAATCCCACCGTATCAAGGTTTATTATGCCAATCATTCTATCAAGACCATTTATGGCAGTCTCAAGGATATCGCTACTAAGGCTGAAAAAGATTACTTTGTCTATGCCAATCGCAATACGTTGGTTAGTTTACAGGCCATTGAAGAGATGACTGCGACAGAAGTGACCTTGTTAGAAGGATTACACTTTCCCGTATCACGAACAGCCAGAAGAACCCTAAAAAAACATCTCAACGTCTAATATCTGTTAGACTTGGATGAGTTTATCAATAAGAATGTCGGAAAATTTTCTGATATTCTTATTTTTTTGACTTCTTTTTCGAATAGATAAGTGAGAAGAAAAAGAAAGGAGCCTAGTTCATGTTTATATCAATGTTCTACCCATGGTTCACTGAGTTATTTTTTAAATAAATTTAATTTAGTTGTACATCTTCGAAATTTTTTTCGAATAGATAAGTAAGAGGAAAAGGAAAGGAGCCTAGTTTATGTATCTACCAATCTTGTATCCGTGGTTTACTAAATTATTTTTCAAATAAAATTTAATTTAGTTGTACATTTTCGAATTATTTTTCGAATAAATTTAATTAGTTGTACATTTTCGAATTATTTTTCGAATAAGTAAGTGAGACGAAAAGGAAGGAGACTACGCGATGTATTTACCAATCTTATTGCCATGGTTTATCAAATGGTATTTAAAATAAATGAAATTTACCTGTTCATTTTAAATCACTTCTCAAATAGATAAGTGAGACGAAAAGGAATTCAGTAATTTATCTATTCTGGTTTTTAAAATGGTTTAAGAGCCAGAAATCGTAAACTAAAAAATAGAAATAAAGGAGAAAAAAGATGACAAATTTTGACAAAATGGAACAGAACTTTGTAACTCTTACAGAAGAAGAGTTGGTGAATGTAGATGGAGGAATTGCACCAATTATTATTGGTGGTGTAGTTATTGGTTGGAAATTAATTGGAGGTGTAGCTGCGCTTGCTACAGTTTCAGCAGGTGCGGGCATAGCTGCAGGATATTATGCTAATCGACCATAATTTTGTAGATATATATGAAATTTGTTAAATTAATGTTGAAGATTTGGCCTGAGCTTATGGTATTACTTAGTTCAATATCTTATACAATTATCAGGTTGGTAGCTGATGTGAATAAGCTACCCTTACCTACATGGTTTGATGATTTTAATATACCAACAATTTCATTGTTTTTAATGGTATTCATTTTATTATATAGAAGTAAAGGAGAAAAGAATGGATAAATTTCAAGTAGTTGATGAGAAAGATTTGCAAGTAATTGAAGGAGGAATTGAACCTATTTCGATTATATTTGGCCTAAGTGCTATTGCATTTGGCGCATTTGGGGCTGGTTACACATTTGGTTCAGATTTGGCTCGTCGTGGGCGTTAGATAATGAACAACCGCAACCTTAATCTTAATACATTGTTACCTAAACTAGCCACTATATTTCCTTTATTGGGAATAACTCTCAATCTCGCGCTTCATGTGATTCGTACAGGTTCGTTAGTATCCTTTAATTGGCAATGGACTTTAGTTGGGTTGCTTTTCTCAGCATATTTTGGTATTTTCGCAAAGATTTGTCAAAAAATAATCAAAACTATAAATGAAGAACATGAATCAAAAGGATTTTGTGTATATGAATGGTAGCGTTTTTCCGACATTCTTGTCAGGTAATTAGGAGTTTCTTATGAAAACATTTTTATTAGGCTTTGCTGAGGGTTATTTTACCGTATCGCTCATAATCTACATCGCAACGTATTTGATTTTGAAAAATCCGATCAATACCCTATTTTATCCAGAAATTTACCCCGTTTTATTTGGGCTCTTTTATCTAGGCTATAAGGTCAATAAAAAGCGAGTAGAGTGAGCAGTTAAGAATGACTTGTTAGTCTGTGCTAAAATGACTAGAGTATAATCTCAGAATGCATCACATTGGAATTTAAAAGGAGTAACTATGAATCGTAATTTAGAACGGTGTTATCTATTCTAAACATGAATAGATCATACCATAGGTGGCTTAGAAATAGCAGGGACATTAGAAATTGAAGTAACTTTAAATAGGATGTCGTAAAGGTTACTATCAATGATTTATTTGTTCCAAGCTTGCCTAGGGTGACAGTAAAACATCAATTTCCTTTCATACCATATTTTTAGTAGGCAGGACATTTGTTCTGCCTATTTTTTGCCAAAAGTGCAGTTGAGGTGTTTATTTTTGAGGGATTACATGTATTTTTTGATAAAATATGATAAAATAGGTATAGAAATTAGGAAAGTTGAAGAAAAGAAATGAAGAAGATTTTAAAATATTTTTTAGTATTTGTTTTTCTATTTTTGATGAATATCTTCATCTTTAAGATACTAGCAACTCTGGGATTTCAGCTGACAATGAGTGAAAAGAGTTATATTGTACCACCGCTGTTTTCGATTATCGTTTTATATATGATTGACAAAAGAATTAGGAAGAAAAAGAAATAAATATATATTTTAGGTAGAACGTTTGTTCTGCCTATTTTTTTATCCCAAAAGTGCAGTTGGGAGGGAGATAGGCGCATTTGGGAAGGAAGTCCAGTATTTGTTTAGTGATTGGGGTAAGATAGTTGTTATCAGATGAGTTTATACTCTTCGAAAATCAAATTCAAACCACGTCAACGTCGCCTTGCCGTATATATGTGACTGACTTCGTCAGTCCTATCTACAACCTCAAAACAGTGTTTTGAGCAGCCTGCGGCTAGTTTCCTAGTTTGTTCTTTGATTTTCATTGAGTATTAGGGAAAAGGAGATGAATATGAAATTTGGGAAACGTCACTATCGTCCGCAGGTGGATCAGATGGACTGCGGTGTAGCTTCATTAGCCATGGTTTTTGGCTACTATGGTAGCTATTATTCTTTGGCGCACTTGAGAGAATTAGCCAAGACGACCATGGATGGGACGACGGCTTTGGGCTTGGTCAAAGTGGCAGAGGAGATTGGCTTTGAGACGCGGGCTATCAAGGCGGATATGACGCTCTTTGATTTGCCAGATTTGACTTTTCCTTTTGTTGCCCATGTGCTTAAGGAAGGGAAATTGCTCCACTACTATGTGGTGATTGGGCAGGATAAGGATAGCATTCATATTGCTGATCCAGATCCTGGGGTGAAATTGACCAAACTACCACATGAGCGTTTTGCGGAAGAATGGACAGGAGTGACTCTGTTTATGGCACCGAGTCCAGATTACAAGCCTCATAAGGATCAAAAGAATGGTTTGCTCTCTTTTATCCCTATATTAGTGAAGCAGCGTGGCTTGATTGCCAATATCGTTTTGGCAACACTCTTGGTAACCTTGATTAACATTGTGGGTTCTTATTATCTGCAGTCTATCATTGATACCTATGTGCCAGATCAGATGCATTCGACACTGGGGATTATTTCTATTGGGCTGGTGATTGTTTATATTCTTCAGCAAATCTTGTCTTATGCCCAGGAGTATCTCTTACTTGTTTTGGGGCAACGCTTATCGATTGATGTGATTTTGTCCTATATCAAGCATGTTTTTCACCTGCCTATGTCCTTTTTTGCGACACGCAGGACAGGGGAAATCGTGTCTCGTTTTACAGATGCTAACAGTATCATTGATGCGCTGGCTTCGACCATTCTTTCGATTTTCCTAGATGTGTCAACGGTTGTCATTATTTCCCTTGTTTTATTTTCACAAAATACCAATCTCTTTTTCATGACCTTATTGGCACTTCCCATCTATACAGTGATTATCTTTGCTTTTATGAAGCCGTTTGAAAAGATGAATCGGGATACCATGGAAGCCAATGCGGTTCTGTCTTCTTCTATCATTGAGGACATCAATGGTATTGAGACTATCAAGTCTTTGACCAGTGAAAGTTCACGCTACCAAAAGATTGACAAGGAATTTGTGGATTATCTGAAAAAATCCTTTACCTATAGTCGGGCAGAGAGTCAGCAAAAGGCTCTGAAAAAAGTTGCCCATCTCTTGCTCAATGTCGGCATTCTCTGGATGGGGGCTGTTCTGGTCATGGATGGCAAGATGAGTTTGGGGCAGTTGATTACCTATAATACCTTGCTGGTTTACTTTACCAATCCTTTGGAAAACATCATCAACCTGCAAACTAAGCTTCAGACAGCGCAGGTTGCCAATAACCGTCTGAATGAGGTTTATCTGGTAGCTTCTGAGTTTGAGGAGAAGAAAACGGTTGAGGATTTGAGTTTGATGAAGGGAGAGATGTCCTTCAAGCAGGTTTACTACAAGTATGGCTATGGTCGAGACGTCTTGTCGGATATCAATTTGACCATTCCCCAAGGCTCTAAGGTGGCTTTTGTGGGGATTTCAGGGTCAGGTAAGACGACCTTGGCCAAGATGATGGTTAATTTTTACGACCCTAGTCAGGGAGAGATTAGTCTGGGTGGTGTCAATCTCAATCAGATTGATAAAAAGGCTCTGCGTCAGTATATCAACTATCTGCCTCAACAGCCCTATGTCTTTAACGGAACGATTTTGGAGAATCTTCTTTTGGGAGCCAAGGAGGGGACGACTCAGGAGGATATCTTGCGGGCGGTCGAGTTGGCAGAGATTCGGGAGGACATTGAGCGCATGCCACTGAATTACCAAACAGAATTGACTTCGGATGGGGCAGGGATTTCAGGTGGGCAGCGTCAGAGAATTGCTCTGGCGCGTGCTCTCTTGACAGATGCGCCGGTCTTGATTTTGGATGAGGCGACCAGCAGTTTGGATATCTTGACAGAGAAGCGAATTGTCGATAATCTCATGGCTTTAGACAAGACCTTGATTTTCATCGCTCACCGCTTGACCATTGCTGAGCGGACAGAGAAGGTTGTTGTCTTGAATCAAGGAAAGATTGTTGAAGAAGGAAATCATGCTGATTTGCTTGCACAGGGTGGCTTTTACGCCCATTTGGTCAATAGCTAGAAAGAGGAGAGGATGAAACCAGAATTTTTAGAAAGTGCGGAGTTTTATAATCGTCGTTACCATAATTTTTCCAGTCGGGTGATTGTACCCATGTCCCTTCTGCTCGTGTTTTTGCTGGGATTTGCAACATTTGCAGAGAAGGAGATGAGTTTGTCTACTAGAGCGACTGTCGAGCCTAGTCGAATCCTTGCAAATATCCAGTCAACTAGTAACAATCGTATTCTTGTCAATTATTTGGAAGAAAATAAGCTGGTTAAAAAGGGAGATCTTCTGGTTCAATATCAGGAAGGGGCAGAGGGTGTTCAAGTAGAGTCCTATGCCAGTCAGTTGGACATGCTCAAGGATCAAAAAAAGCAATTGGAGTATTTGCAAAAGAGTCTGCAAGAAGGGGAGAACCACTTTACAGAGGAGGATAAATTTGGTTACCAAGCCACCTTTCGCGACTACATCAGCCAAGCGGGCAGTCTTAGGGCTAGTACATCGCAACAAAATGAGACCATCGCGTCCCAGAATGCAGCAGCTAGTCAAACTCAAGCCGAAATCGGTAACCTCATCAGCCAAACAGAGGCTAAAATTCGCGATTACCAGACAGCTAAGTCAGCTATTGAAACAGGTGCTTCCTTGGGCAATCAGAATCTAGCCTACTCTCTCTACCAGTCCTACAAGTCTCAGGGTGAGGAAAATCCGCAAGCTAAAGCTCAGGCTGTTGCTCAGGTTGAAGTACAGCTTTCTCAGTTAGAATCCAGTCTTGCTACTTACCGTGTCCAGTATGCAGGTTCAGGTACCCAGCAAGCCTATGCGTCAGGCTTAAGCAGTCAATTAGAGTCTCTTAAATCCCAACATTTGGCTAAGGTTGGTCAGGAATTGACCCTTCTAGACCAGAAAATCTTGGAGGTGGAGTCAGGTAAGAAGGTTCAGGGAAATCTTTTAGACAAGGGGAAAATTACGGCGAGTGAGGATGGGGTGCTTCACCTTAATCCTGAGACTAGTGATTCTACTATGGTAGCAGAAGGTGCCTTACTAGCCCAACTCTATCCGTCCTTGGAAAAAGAAGGGAAAGCCAAACTTACAGCTTATCTAAGTTCAAAAGATGTAGCAAGGATCAAGGTCGGTGACTCTGTTCGCTATACTACGACTTATGATGCCAAGAATCAACTTTTCCTAGATTCTACTATTACAAGTATTGATGCGACAGCTACTAAGGCTGAAAAAGGGAATTTCTTTAAAATTGAGGCGGAGACTAATCTAACTTCGGAGCAGACTGAAAAACTTCGATATGGGGTGGAGGGTCGCCTACAGATGATTACAGGTAAGAAAAGTTACCTGCGTTATTATTTGGATCAATTTTTGAACAAAGAGTAATGTTCGTGTTTTTAGAGTTAAATGATTTTAAAACTGTGAGAAATCTTTTTCTTGCAGTTTTTTCTTTACAATTTTTGAGGTGTATTCGATATTTATTCGGTTAAATTCTTGTTTTTTGGGTTTTTTGTGGTAGAATGTGCTCAAGTAATACGAAAGGCGAACTTTAAAATGTCAAAACAATTGATCTATTCGGGAAAAGCTAAAGATATCTATACAACTGAGGATGAAAATCTTATTATTTCAACTTACAAGGACCAGGCGACTGCTTTCAATGGTGTCAAGAAGGAGCAGATTGCAGGTAAGGGAGTGTTGAATAATCAGATTTCATCTTTTATTTTTGAGAAATTAAATGCGGCTGGTGTGGTGACTCATTTTGTGGAGAAGCTTTCAGACACGGAACAACTCAATAAAAAGGTTAAGATTATTCCTTTGGAAGTCGTGCTTCGCAACTACACGGCTGGTTCCTTTTCAAAACGTTTTGGTGTAGACGAAGGAATCGCATTTGAGACTCCGGTTGTCGAATTTTACTATAAAAATGATGATTTGGATGATCCATTTATCAATGACGAGCATGTGAAATTCCTACAGATTGCGGATGAACAGCAAATCGCCTACTTGAAGGAAGAAACTCGTCGAATTAATGAACTCTTGAAAGTCTGGTTTGCTGAGATTGGCCTCAAGTTGATTGACTTTAAGCTAGAGTTCGGTTTTGACAAGGATGGCAAGATTATCTTAGCAGACGAATTTTCACCAGATAATTGCCGTTTGTGGGATGCGGATGGCAACCACATGGATAAGGATGTTTTCCGTAGGGGTCTAGGTGAATTAACAGATGTTTACGAAATTGTCTGGGAAAAGTTGAAGGGGTTGAAATAATCTGTTTGTAACGGAAAACCTTCGTCTCTCAACTAAAAGGACTCAGGCTGAAAAGTTCCCCCAGACCTTCTCACTCCGTAGGGGATTGGGAGAACTGACAGACGTTTACGAGATTGTCTGGGAAAAGTTGCAAGAATTGAAATAACAACCTCAAGGTCGTTGGAACATTGTAAGAGCTGAAATAAAGGAATAAGAATTGATGGATAAACGTATTTTTGTTGAAAAAAAGGCTGATTTTCAGGTCAAGTCAGAGAGTTTGGTTAGAGAACTCAAGCATAACTTGGGACTGTCAAGCTTGAAAAGTATTCGTATTGTACAAGTCTATGATGTATTTGATTTGGCAGAGGACCTATTTGCACCTGCAGAGAAGCACATCTTCTCTGAGCAGGTGACAGATCATGTCTTGGACGAAGCTGCTGTACAGGCGGATCTTGCTAACTATGCTTTCTTTGCTATTGAAAGTCTACCTGGTCAATTTGACCAACGTGCAGCATCTTCACAGGAAGCCTTGCTTTTGCTGGGAAGTTCGAGTGATGTGACAGTCAACACAGCCCAACTTTACTTGGTCAATAAAGACATTGATGCGACGGAGTTAGAAGCGGTCAAGAACTACTTGCTCAATCCAGTTGATTCTCGTTTCAAGGACATCACGACAGGGATTGCCAAGCAGGAATTTTCAGAGTCAGACAAGACCATTCCTAAATTGACTTTCTTTGAAAACTATACAGCAGAAGATTTTGCCCGCTACAAGGCCGAGCAAGGGATGGCCATGGAAGTGGATGATTTGCTCTTTATCCAAGACTATTTCAAGTCAATCGGGCGCGTGCCAACTGAGACTGAACTCAAGGTTTTGGACACTTACTGGTCTGATCACTGCCGTCACACGACTTTTGAGACAGAGTTAAAACATATCGACTTTTCAGCTTCTAAATTCCAAAAGCAATTGCAGTCAACATATGACAAGTATATTGCCATGCGTGATGAGTTGGGACGTACGGAAAAACCGCAAACCTTGATGGATATGGCTACTATTTTCGGTCGTTATGAGCGTGCTAATGGACGTTTGGATGACATGGAAGTGTCTGACGAAATCAATGCTTGCTCAGTCGAAATTGAAGTGGACGTTGATGGTGTGAAAGAACCATGGCTCCTCATGTTTAAAAATGAAACTCATAACCACCCAACTGAGATTGAGCCATTTGGTGGTGCTGCTACCTGTATCGGTGGAGCCATTCGTGACCCATTGTCAGGTCGCTCATATGTTTACCAAGCTATGCGTATCTCAGGTGCGGGTGATATTACAGCACCGATTTCGGGAACGCGTGCTGGTAAATTGCCACAACAAGTCATTTCTAAAACAGCGGCTCATGGTTATTCTTCATATGGTAACCAGATTGGGCTTGCAACAACCTACGTTCGTGAGTACTTCCACCCAGGCTTTGTTGCTAAACGTATGGAGTTAGGTGCAGTTGTAGGTGCTGCTCCCAAGGGCAATGTCGTCCGAGAAAAACCAGAAGAGGGTGATGTTATTATCCTCCTTGGAGGTAAGACTGGACGTGATGGTGTCGGTGGTGCGACAGGTTCTTCTAAGGTTCAAACAGTTGAGTCTGTGGAAACTGCTGGAGCTGAAGTTCAAAAAGGAAATGCCATCGAAGAACGCAAGATTCAGCGCCTTTTCCGTAATGGCGATGTGACTCGTCTGATTAAGAAATCCAACGACTTTGGAGCTGGTGGTGTCTGTGTAGCTATTGGTGAATTGGCAGACGGTCTTGAAATCGACCTCAACAAGGTGCCTCTTAAATACCAAGGCTTGAATGGTACAGAAATTGCCATCTCTGAATCACAAGAACGGATGGCGGTCGTGGTTCGTCCCGAAGATGTAGATGCCTTCGTTGCCGAATGTAACAAAGAAAATATTGATGCTGTTGTGGTGGCAACAGTCACTGAAAAACCAAATCTTGTCATGCACTGGAATGGTGAAACAATCGTGGACTTGGAGCGTCGTTTCCTTGATACCAATGGTGTGCGCGTGGTCGTCGATGCTAAGGTTGTGGACAAGGATCTCAAGCTTCCAGAAGAGCGTCAAACATCTGCTAATACACTTGAAGTTGATACCCTTGCGGTTCTATCTGATTTGAATCATGCGAGTCAAAAAGGATTACAGACTATCTTTGACTGCTCTGTTGGACGCTCAACGGTTAATCACCCACTTGGTGGTCGCTACCAACTCACACCGACTGAGGCTTCTGTGCAGAAATTGCCTGTACAACACGGTGTGACTCATACTGCGTCAGTCATGGCCCAAGGATTTAACCCTTATCTGGCAGAATGGTCTCCATACCACGGTGCTGCTTATGCGGTCATCGAAGCAACTGCTCGTTTGGTTGCTGCTGGTGCAAACTGGTCTAAGGCTCGCTTCTCTTACCAAGAGTACTTCGAGCGCATGGATAAACAAGCTGAGCGTTTTGGTCAGCCAGTAGCAGCTCTCCTAGGCTCTATCGAGGCACAAATTCAGCTTGGCTTGCCATCTATCGGTGGTAAGGACTCTATGTCTGGTACCTTTGAAGAATTGACCGTACCGCCAACCTTGGTTGCTTTTGGGGTAACGACAGCAGATAGCCGTAAGGTGCTTTCGCCTGAATTCAAGACTGCTGGGGAAAACATTTACTATATCCCAGGTCAAGCTCTTACTACAGAGATTGATTTTGACTTGATTAAGTCTAACTTTGCTCAGTTTGAAGACATCCAAGATGGTCACAAAGTGACATCTGCATTAGCTGTCAAATATGGTGGTGTGGTTGAAAGTTTGGCACTTGCTACTTTTGGAAATCATATTGGTGCAGAAGTAACCTTGCCTGAACTTGAAACGGCTTTGACAGCTCAATTGGGTGGATTTGTCTTCACATCTCCTGAAGATATTTCAGGTGTTTCCAAGATTGGACAAACAGCAGCTGACTTTACACTTACTGTAAATGGTGTAACGCTTGATGGACACAAGCTTGACAGTGCCTTCCAAGGCAAATTGGAAGAAGTTTACCCAACAGAATTTGCCCAAGCGAAAGAATTGGAAGAAGTACCTGCTGTGGCGTCAGATGCTGTGATTAAAGCCAAAGAAACAGTTGAAAAACCGGTGGTTTACATTCCAGTCTTCCCAGGCACCAACTCAGAATATGATTCAGCCAAGGCCTTTGAAAAAGAAGGTGCAGAGGTCAACATGGTGCCATTTGTGACCTTGCATGAAAACGCCATTGTCAAGTCGGTTAAAACCATGGTTGACAACATCAGCAAGGCTAACATCCTCTTCTTTGCAGGTGGTTTCTCAGCTGCGGACGAGCCAGATGGTTCAGCCAAGTTTATTGTCAATATTCTGCTTAATGAAAAAGTGCGTGTAGCTATTGATAGCTTTATCGCTCGTGGTGGCTTGATCATCGGTATCTGTAATGGATTCCAGGCCTTGGTCAAATCAGGTCTTCTTCCATACGGAAACTTCGAAGATGCCAGCAGTACGAGCCCAACCCTCTTCTACAATGATGCCAACCAACACGTGGCCAAGATGGTGGAAACCCGTATTGCCAATACCAACTCGCCGTGGTTGACTGGGGTGCAAGTGGGCGATATCCACGCTATTCCTGTTTCGCACGGTGAAGGGAAGTTTGTCGTGACGGCTGAGGAATTTGCAGAACTCCGTGACAATGGCCAAATTTTCAGCCAATATGTTGACTTTGACGGCAAACCAAGTATGGACTCTAAGTACAATCCGAATGGTTCTATCCATGCCATTGAAGGAATTACCAGCAAGAACGGTCAAATCATCGGTAAGATGGGACACTCAGAACGTTATGAAGACGGTCTTTTCCAAAATATCCCAGGAAATAAAGATCAGCACCTCTTCGCATCGGCGGTTAAATACTTTACTGGAAAATAGGACTTACAGATTTTCTAATAGATAGTATCAGTAATGTAAAAGTCATGTAGCTCTAGCTCATGATGATTGCGAAGGATTTATTTTGTGAGTGAAACGAGCTCCGACCGTATCATTCCACAGTAGCTCGTTAGGGAGTATTTGAGAGCGTCCCTGCTACTAAAGGAATGATACACAAATGAAAATTAGGTATAAAAAATGACATACGAAGTAAAATCTCTTAATGAAGAATGTGGTGTTTTCGGTATCTGGGGACATCCAGATGCTGCTAAATTGACCTATTTTGGGCTCCACAGTCTTCAGCACCGTGGTCAGGAGGGGGCAGGAATCCTCTCCAATGATCAAGGGAAACTAAAGCGCCATCGTGATATGGGCCTTCTATCAGAAGTCTTCAGAAATCCTGCTAATTTGGATAAATTGACAGGAACTGGTGCGATTGGGCATGTTCGTTACGCGACTGCTGGCGAAGCTTCTGTAGATAACATCCAGCCCTTCCTCTTCCGTTTTCACGATATGCAGTTTGGCTTGGCTCATAATGGAAATCTGACCAATGCGGCCTCTCTCAAGAAAGAATTGGAAGATAGAGGAGCGATTTTCAGCGCGACTTCTGATTCAGAAATCTTAGCCCACCTCATTCGTAGGAGTCACAATCCTAGCCTGATGGGAAAAATCAAGGAAGCGCTCAGCCTTGTCAAAGGTGGATTTGCTTATATCCTGTTGTTTGAGGATAAGTTGATTGCTGCTCTTGACCCAAATGGTTTTCGCCCTCTTTCTATCGGGAAAATGGCTAATGGAGCGGTGGTTGTTTCCTCTGAAACTTGTGCTTTTGAAGTCATTGGTGCAGAATGGATTCGTGATTTGAAGCCAGGTGAGATTGTCATCATTGATGACAAGGGCATCCAGTATGATAGCTATACAGACGATACTCAGTTAGCAATCTGTTCTATGGAGTATATCTACTTTGCCCGCCCTGATTCTAATATCCACGGTGTCAATGTCCATACGGCACGTAAACGTATGGGTGCCCAATTAGCGCGAGAATTCAAGCATGAGGCGGATATCGTGGTCGGTGTGCCAAATTCCTCACTCAGCGCAGCCATGGGATTTGCGGAAGAGTCCGGTTTGCCAAACGAAATGGGTCTTATCAAGAACCAATACACCCAACGTACCTTTATCCAACCGACTCAAGAATTACGAGAGCAAGGGGTGCGGATGAAACTATCTGCTGTTTCTGGTGTCGTGAAAGGCAAGCGTGTGGTTATGGTGGATGACTCTATTGTACGTGGAACAACCTCTCGTCGTATCGTTCAGCTCTTGAAAGAAGCTGGTGCGACTGAGGTTCACGTTGCTATTGGCAGTCCAGCGCTAGCTTATCCATGCTTCTATGGAATTGATATCCAGACCCGTCAGGAGCTGATTGCGGCCAATCATACGGTCGAAGAAACGCGCCAAATCATTGGGGCGGATAGCCTGACCTATCTTTCTATTGAAGGATTGATTGAGTCGATTGGGATTGAAACGGATGCGCCAAATGGTGGTCTCTGTGTCGCTTATTTTGATGGTGATTACCCAACGCCTCTCTACGACTATGAAGAAGACTATCGTAGAAGTTTGGAAGAAAAGACCAGTTTTTACAAATAGATGACAGATTCTCCATTAAAGAAAAGGAAAAATAAAATGGCAAATAAAAATGCGTACGCCCGATCTGGCGTGGATGTTGAAGCGGGTTATGAAGTTGTTGAACGAATCAAAAAGCACGTGGCTCGTACGGAGCGTGCAGGTGTCATGGGAGCTCTTGGTGGTTTTGGTGGTATGTTTGACCTTTCAAAAACAGGTGTCAAAGAACCCGTCTTGATTTCAGGAACTGATGGTGTCGGAACCAAGCTCATGCTGGCTATCAAGTACGACAAGCACGATACCATCGGTCAGGACTGTGTGGCCATGTGTGTCAATGATATCATCGCTGCAGGTGCGGAGCCTCTCTATTTCCTCGACTATGTGGCGACAGGCAAGAATGAACCAGCCAAGCTAGAACAAGTGGTCGCGGGTGTAGCAGAAGGTTGTGTGCAGGCAGGCGCCGCCCTCATCGGTGGGGAAACGGCTGAAATGCCTGGCATGTACGGCGAAGATGACTATGACTTGGCTGGTTTTGCGGTTGGTGTGGCTGAAAAATCTCAAATCATTGACGGTTCAAAGGTGGCAGAAGGAGATATTCTTCTCGGACTTGCTTCAAGTGGGATTCATTCCAATGGTTACTCTCTCGTCCGTCGTGTCTTTGCGGATTACACAGGTGAGGAAGTCCTACCAGAATTGGAAGGCAAGCAACTCAAGGAAGTTCTTCTTGAGCCGACTCGTATCTATGTCAAGGCTGTTTTGCCACTCATCAAAGAAGAGTTGGTCAACGGCATTGCCCACATCACAGGCGGTGGCTTTATTGAGAATGTCCCTCGCATGTTTGCAGCTGACTTGGCTGCTGAGATTGAAGAAGACAAGGTTCCCGTGCTTCCAATTTTCAAAGCCCTTGAAAAATACGGTCAGATCAAACATGAAGAAATGTTTGAAATCTTCAATATGGGTGTGGGACTTATGCTAGCAGTTAGCCCTGAAAATGTAGGTCGTGTCAAGGAATTATTGGATGAACCAGTCTATGAAATTGGTCGCATCGTCAAGAAAGAAAACGAAAGTGTCATCATTAAATGAAAAAAATAGCGGTTTTTGCCTCTGGTAATGGCTCAAATTTTCAGGTGATAGCGGAACAATTTCCAGTAGAGTTTGTCTTTTCAGACCATCGTGACGCTTATGTGCTCGAACGTGCAGACAAGCTCGGCGTTTTGTCCTATGCTTTTGAATTAAAGGAGTTTGAAAGCAAGGCAGACTACGAAGCAGCCATTGTCGAACTCTTGGAAGAACAACAGATTGACTTGGTTTGCCTAGCGGGCTACATGAAAATCGTTGGGCCAACCTTATTGGCGGCTTATGAAGGTCGGATTATTAACATTCACCCAGCCTACCTGCCAGAATTTCCAGGAGCTCATGGGATTGAGGATGCTTGGAATGCTGGCGTTGCTGAGAGTGGTGTTACCATTCACTGGGTGGACTCAGGTGTGGATACAGGAAAGGTCATCAAACAAGTACGTGTGCCACGGTTAGCTGATGATACCATAGCCAGCTTTGAAGAACGTATTCATGAAGCAGAGTACAAGTTGTATCCGGAAGTTCTGGATAGCTTAGGGGTAGGGAGAAGGTAAATTTTGAATAATAAAGCTGTTAAGACTTTACTAGATAAAGTTAAAGAATTTGAAGATTTTTTTAATGAGTATGAAAAACAATTTTACCCTAAAGTAATAAAAATTAGAAATAAATTTCTAATTAATTTAATTGTATTTATTACTCTAATGTTGGTAAGTTATGGACTCATTTGGTGGGATTTTGGTGATTTGTGTGTTAAGATAGCTTCTCTTATTTTTACTGTGTTTTCTTTGGTGCACTTTATTTATCTCAGTCGAAAAATTGATAAAATTTCAGACGGCAAATCTGATAAATTTGAAGAGATATGTCAAGAAGTAAAACGTAAGTTAATTCATATATATGGTGGAAGAGCTAGGTATGCTGTGAAATTACTAATCGCTGATTTGACAGATAAACAGGATAATAAAATTAAGAAGTATGAAAGTTTAGTAAAGTCTGTAGGTACAGTTGGTATGATTTTGGTGACGTCTTTTATCACTTTAGTTGTAAAACAATTTTTTGATACAGGCGAAAATAGCATATCATTAAACGTATTTATCGGATTAATTCTATTAGTATTTATTATCGTTTTTTTGATTACAGTTGCGGATACTTTTATTAGAAATATTATTAAGTATCCTTTATTTGGAAAGGCTTCGAAAGAAGTGTATTTAATGGACATTTTATACGAAGTAAAGTATATGATATTAGAAAAAGAAAGATAACTAAAATGACTAAACGAGCACTTATTTCAGTCTCAAACAAAGAGGGCATTGTTGAATTTGCCCAGGAACTTAAAAAAACTCGGTTGGGACATCATCTCAACAGGTGGAACCAAGGTTGCCCTTGATAATGCTGGGGTGAGTACCATTGCCATTGATGATTCATATGATATCTTTGATTTTAAATTGGAGTCAGTGTTTGTTGAAGACGGCTTCAAACGGAGGTATTTGTAATGTTAGAATCTAAAAAAACAACTCGATATGTATTTTATGTCTATCTGATTTTATTAACTTGGGGAATCTTATTTAAGTTTGAAACCAATCCTGAATTTATAGCATTTTTCTTAGCTCCAAGGTACATCAATTGGATTCCATTTTCAGAACCACCAATAGTAGATGGAAAAATTGTTTTTGCTGAAATGTTATTTAATCTGATTTCCTTTATCCCATTAGGTGTTTGTTTCTCTCTGATAAAAACTAATTTATCTAGTTTAAAAATAGTCGGAACGGGTTTCTTGATTAGTTTATTGTTTGAGTGCTTACAGTATATTTTGGCAATAGGTATAACAGATATAACGGATTTGGCTTTAAATACGCTAGGTGTTTGTGTAGGCTTACTGATTTATCAAATTTTTATAAGAGTGTTCAAATCACAGACTAGAAAATTGGTCAATATCTTAGGTATGCTTAGCCTTGGTTTTGCTTATCTTGTTTTACTGTTACTGCATTTAATTGGTGTTTAACTAATGATTAAAAAGGAGAATATAATGACTAAACGCGCCTTAATCAGTGTCTCAGATAAGTCCGTGTACCAAGGTTAGCGAATGATACCATTGACAGCTTTGAAACTCGGATTCATGAGGCAGAGTACAAGTTGTATCCGGAGGTTCTGGATAGTTTGGGAGTAGGGAGAAGGTAAGAAGTGAATCAAGTTTTGATTGTGCAATATTGCTAGGAGAAAAAAATGATTGAGATGAAATTAGTAGATGAGAGCAGTTTTCAGGCAGTGTTGGATTTGAAAATATCTGAAGCTGATGAACGAGCACGTTTCGTGGCTCCAAATGTACGCTCTTTAGCTGATGCATGGCTCTACCGTAAAAATGAAGATGTGTTTCCGAGGGCAATCTATTGGGATAAGCAAGTGGTTGGCTTTCTCCTGCTGGAAATAGACGAGGATGAAGCGGAATACTTTATCTGGCGGATAATGATTGGTCAGCAGTACCAAGGAAGAGGTTATGGTCGAAAAGCCTTGGAAGTTCTAATCAAAGAGGCTCAGATGGATAGAGTTTGCAGTCATATTGTTGCAGATTATGTGGTTGGAAATGAAAAAATGAAGTACCTACTGACTAGTCTAGGTTTTCAGGAAACAGGACTTATAGAAGAAAATAACGAAGTCGCTATGCGCTTAGACCTAAAGAAAGAGGAATAGAATGACGAAAAAAGCCTTAATCAGCGTCTCAGACAAAGAGGGTATTGTTGAATTTGCCCAAGAACTTAAAAAACTTGGTTGGGAGATTATCTCGACAGGTGGAACCAAGGTTGCCCTTGATAATGCTGGAGTGGACACCATTGCCATCGATGATGTGACTGGGTTCCCAGAAATGATGGACGGTCGTGTCAAGACCCTTCATCCAAATATCCACGGTGGGCTCCTTGCTCGTCGTGACTTGGATAGTCACCTGGAAGCAGCTAAGGAGAACCAGATTGAGCTCATTGATCTTGTTGTAGTTAACCTTTACCCATTTAAGGAAACCATCCTCAAACAAGACGTGACTTATGCTGACGCAGTTGAAAACATCGATATCGGCGGGCCATCTATGCTTCGCTCAGCTGCGAAAAATCATGCTAGCGTAACAGTTGTGGTAGATCCAGCTGACTATGCTGTGGTTTTGGACGAGTTGTCAGCCAATGGTGAAACGACTTACGAAACGCGTCAACGTTTGGCAGCTAAGGTTTTCCGTCACACAGCGGCTTATGATGCCTTAATTGCAGAGTATTTCACAACTCAAGTGGGTGAAAGCAAGCCTGAAAAGTTGACCTTGACTTATGACCTCAAACAACCTATGCGTTACGGTGAGAACCCTCAACAAGACGCGGATTTCTACCAAAAAGCTTTGCCGACGGACTACTCGATTGCTTCGGCGAAACAGCTCAACGGGAAAGAATTGTCATTTAACAATATCCGCGATGCTGACGCTGCCATTCGTATTATCCGTGACTTCAAAGACCGTCCAACCGTTGTGGCTCTCAAACACATGAATCCATGCGGTATCGGTCAAGCTGATGATATCGAAACAGCTTGGGATTACGCTTATAAGTCTGACCCAGTGTCTATCTTTGGTGGAATTGTCGCTCTCAACCGTGAGGTGGATGTTGCGACAGCTGAGAAGATGCATGGCGTTTTCCTTGAAATCATCATCGCACCAAGCTATACGGCTGAAGCGCTAGCTATTTTGACCAACAAAAAGAAAAACTTGCGCATTCTTGCCTTGCCATTTGATGCTCAAGACGCTAGCGAAGTGGAAGCAGAATACACAGGTGTAGTAGGTGGCCTTCTTGTGCAAAATCAAGACGTAGTGAAAGAAAGCCCAGCTGACTGGCAAGTGGTGACCAAACGCCAACCAACAGAGACAGAAGCGACAGCTCTTGAGTTCGCTTGGAAGGCTATCAAGTATGTCAAATCAAACGGTATCATCGTGACCAATGATCATATGACGCTGGGTGTTGGACCAGGTCAAACCAACCGTGTGGCTTCTGTTCGTATTGCCATTGACCAAGCTAAAGACCGTCTGGACGGTGCTGTTCTTGCTTCCGATGCCTTCTTCCCATTTGCGGATAACGTGGAAGAAATCGCCAAAGCAGGGATCAAGGCCATCATCCAGCCGGGTGGGTCCGTCCGTGACCAAGAGTCTATCGAAGCTGCGAATAAATATGGCTTGACCATGGTCTTTACGGGCGTGAGACATTTTAGACATTAAGAACGTTAAAGGGAAGAAAACAGTTTCTTTCCTTTTTTGCGTAAAAATGCGGAGTGAAACAAGATTAAAACGAACGTTTATGATATAATATTGGTAAATAATTCGCAAAAGAGGTCGAGGAATGAAGCTGTTAGTTGTCGGTTCGGGTGGTCGTGAACATGCGATTGCTAAGAAGTTGCTTGAGTCAAAAGAGGTTGAAAAAGTATTTGTAGCTCCTGGGAATGATGGGATGACTCTGGATGGTTTGGAATTGGTAAATATCTCTATTTCCGAACATTATGAATTGATTGAGTTTGTAAAAGCCAACGATGTTGCTTGGTCATTTATCGGGCCAGATGACGCCCTTGCGGCTGGTATCGTGGATGATTTCCATGCAGCTGGTCTCAAAGCCTTTGGTCCGACAAGATTGGCAGCTGAGCTGGAGTGGTCCAAGGATTTTGCTAAGGAAATCATGGTCAAGCACGGCGTTCCGACAGCAGCCTATGGGACTTTCTCAGATTTCGAGGAAGCCAAGGCCTATATCGAAGAAAAAGGCGCTCCAATCGTAGTCAAGGTAGACGGTTTGGCCCTTGGGAAAGGTGTCGTCGTTGCTGAAACGGTTGAGCAAGCGGTCGAAGCCGCTCACGAGATGCTTTTAGACAATAAATTTGGTGACTCAGGCGCGCGTGTAGTTATTGAGGAATTCCTTGAAGGAGAGGAATTTTCACTCTTTGCCTTTGTCAATGGCGACAAGTTCTATATCATGCCGACAGCGCAAGACCACAAACGTGCCAATGATGGCGATAAGGGGCCTAACACTGGTGGGATGGGTGCCTATGCGCCAGTTCCACACTTACCACAGAGTGTAGTTGATACAGCGGTTGACACCATTGTCAAGACAGTCCTCGAAGGGATGATTAAAGAAGGTCGCCCTTATCTGGGTATCCTTTACGCAGGGCTTATCTTGACAGCTGATGGCCCCAAAGTCATCGAGTTCAACGCTCGTTTCGGAGATCCAGAAACTCAGATTATCCTGCCTCGTCTGACCTCTGATTTTGCACAAAATATTACGGATATCCTCAATGGCAAGGAGCCAAACATCACATGGACGGACAAGGGTGTGACACTTGGTGTAGTTGTCGCATCCAATGGGTACCCGCTAGACTATGAAAAAGGTGTCAAGTTGCCAGCTAAAACCGATGGCGACATCATCACCTACTATGCAGGGGCTAAGTTTGCGGAAAATAGCAGAGTGCTGCTATCAAACGGTGGACGAGTTTACATGCTCGTCACCACAGCAGACACAGTAAAAGAAGCTCAAGATACTATCTACCAAGAACTCGCCCAACAAAACACAGAAGGTCTCTTTTACCGAACTGATATCGGAAGCAAAGCGATTAGATAAAGGTATAAGAAAAAAGCGACGCAGTCGCCAAATACGATAATGGTCGCCGTGGTGAAAAGCCCATAACAGTATCTGTTCTAGTCTAGGGAAAATTTGAGATCTTAGGCTCAAATTGTAGAAATGAAACCGAAGGTTTGTTTTCGTCCCTCACAACCTAAGGTGATTGTTGAAAAGAGGAAAAAGGAGAAGAAATGAAACCAGTAATTTCCATCATCATGGGCTCAAAATCAGACTGGGCAACCATGCAAAAAACCGTCGAAGTTCTCAATCGCTTCGGTGTAGCCTACGAGAAGAAGGTTGTCTCTGCCCATCGCACACCTGATCTCATGTTCAAGCATGCCGAAGAAGCGCGTAGTCGTGGTATCAAGGTCATCATCGCAGGTGCAGGTGGCGCAGCTCATTTGCCAGGTATGGTCGCAGCTAAAACAACCCTTCCAGTCATTGGTGTGCCCGTCAAGTCTCGTGCCCTTAGTGGCGTGGACTCGCTCTACTCTATCGTACAGATGCCGGGTGGAGTACCAGTCGCAACCATGGCTATCGGTGAAGCAGGGGCGACCAACGCAGCCCTCTTTGCCCTCCGTCTCCTGTCAGTAGAGGATCAGGCTATCGCGACAGCTTTGGCAGATTTTGCAGAAGAACAAGGAAAAATCGCAGAGGAGTCTACCAATGAGCTCATCTAAAACAATCGGAATTATCGGTGGCGGCCAGCTGGGTCAAATGATGGCCATTTCTGTTATCTACATGGGCCACAAGGTTATCGCGCTGGATCCTGCGGCGGATTGCCCAGCCTCTCGCGTGGCGGAAATCATCGTGGCTCCTTATAACGATGTGGATGCTCTTCGTCAGCTGGCAGAGCGTTGCGATGTCCTCACCTATGAGTTTGAAAATGTCGATGCTGACGGTTTGGATGCTGTCATCAAGGATGGACAACTTCCTCAAGGAACCGACCTGCTTCGCATCTCCCAAAATCGGATTTTTGAAAAGGACTTTCTCTCAAACAAGGCCCAAGTCACTGTAGCACCTTACAAGGTTGTGACCTCAAGCCAAGACTTGGCAGATATGGACCTGTCGAAAAACTATGTCCTCAAGACTGCTACAGGTGGCTATGATGGGCATGGACAAAAGGTCATTCGCTCGGAAGCAGACTTGGAAGAAGCCTATGCGTTAGCTGACTCAGCAGCCTGCGTTTTAGAGGAATTTGTCAACTTTGACCTTGAGATTTCTGTCATCGTGTCTGGTAATGGTAAGGACGTGACGGTTTTCCCAGTTCAGGAAAATGTCCACCGTAACAACATTCTATCTAAGACCATTGTTCCAGCTCGAATTTCTGAGAGTTTAGCAGACAAGGCCAAAGCCATGGCAGTGCGAATCGCAGAACAACTGAACTTGTCTGGAACACTTTGTGTGGAAATGTTTGCGACTGCTGATGACATCATTGTCAATGAAATTGCGCCACGTCCACACAATTCTGGTCACTACTCGATTGAAGCCTGTGATTTCTCTCAATTTGATACCCACATTTTAGGCGTTCTGGGAGCACCATTGCCAGCCATCAAACTACATGCCCCAGCCGTCATGCTCAATGTTCTCGGCCAGCATGTCGATGCCGCTGAGCAATATGTCACAGAAAATCCAAGCGTCCACCTCCACATGTATGGTAAAATAGAAGCGAAGTACAACCGCAAGATGGGACATGTGACTTTGTTTAGTGATGAACCAGATAGTGTGGATGAGTTTGGGAAAGGGATAGATTTTTAGGACAAGACTATGATACAAATTATCGTTAACGCTTTTGTTGAAAAGGATAAGACTGGAGCAGTCGTGGAAGTCTTGTATGCTAGTGCTGACCAAGATAAGGTACAAGCTAAATACAAAGAACTAACTGCACAATACCCTGAAAACTATTTAGCTATCTATGATTTACCGCTGGATATGGATTTGAATACACTAAATCACTATCCGTCTGTGTTTATTGGGAAAGAGGAGTTTGAGTAGGAAAAACTAAAATATATTTTAATTGATTTTTATTTTTAGTATTGATATTAGCTAGTTGGGAGGATAAAATGAAAAAATATTTGAGATTCTTGGTAACAACAGGTGACTTGTTTAATATTTTCATTCTTTTAATTGCTTTATTTTTATCTTATGTAGGGACCTTAACTATATATGAAAGTATTGATTTAAATTCGAAGTTTCCCTTTTTTTGTATACTACTATTGCCACATTAGTATCATCTATACTGGATCCTATTTTAGAAATTGTAAAAGTTGAGTCGAAAAAGAAAAAGCTGGTAGTAATATCATTGGGAACTATAGTTAGCTTCGTGACTTTTTGTTATAGCTTTTATGATAATTCAATATTCGATAAACTTCAGTCAATCTCAAAACGGGGAGGTTTCTCGGCTATGTCTGTAGCGTTATTATTATTTAATCTGACTTATATAAACTATCAGCTACAAAAAATGAGAGAAAGAGAGCTAAATGAACAGAAACAAAAATTAAAAACCGCCCTAGAAAGAAACACTGAGCTTGAAAAGTGTGTATCAAAATTAGAAAGAAGAACGAATGAATAAATTAGCATTAAAATTATCCTCGCAAAAGAGTGACGATACTCTATATACAAATTGGCAAATTTCAAAATTATCTAATGATTTTAGTGAATTCTATTATAAATCAGTTTTATTACATGATATTTCTATCTATCTTAATCAAGGTGTTCTGAAAAAAGATGTTATTATTTTTAATTCATCTATAAAAATTAATAATCAATATACAAAATATAGAAGTTCAGAGCTTGATTTGAATAATCCTACTGATGTTGTGAAGTATTATCACCTAGGCTCTCCAATTTCTCTTTTTCCTAATAAACAAGTTTTAGTTTTACATGAATTTTTTGAAGCTTACAGAGTGTATTTTTCTATTACTAGTAAGTACAAGTTAAATTTAGGTAATAAGAGGGATGATTTATCGGAACTATTTAATATCTCTAGAGAATCTTCAGATGTATTGAATTTCAGTTTTGTAGAGTTCTTTAGTGAGAAAATAACAGAGAATAACGAACTAGAAAGTGATAATAGAAGGAAGTGTCTTCAGGAAATACAATCTAAGTTTAAAATTAGAGATAATGAATTGATAGAATTATTTAATAGTTTTGATGAAAAGCAATTATCTAAGCAGTTTGATTATATATTTAACCGATTTGAACGTCCAATCGTTGGTATCAAGATGGAAGATGATAAAATTAAGCTCTTAGGAAATGAGTTCTTTGTACAATCGAAATTTACTTATTCGAATGATCGTTTTTTGGAGACCAGATCAATAAGTCAAAATAGTCCTTTAGAGATGATACTTAATATGTCAATTATAGTCGTCCCTTATTTGTGGCTTATTTTGAGAGAAAAACGTGATGTGATGGAAATGCAAAATCAAAATGGTCAATTGGATCAAGAAATAGCAAGGTTGGATACAGAAATCAAAAATTTAGAAAAGATTTCTGAAGACGAAGATATTTCATTAAATCAATCAACTCCGTTACCTAATTTAAAAAAATCTGTAATACAAAAAGGTGAATCTGTACTAGATGAACTTGAAGCAAAAGTAATGCAAGGAGAAATAACAACATGATCGACCGTTACTCTCGCCCTGAGATGGCGAACATTTGGAGTGAAGAAAATAAATACCGTGCTTGGCTTGAGGTGGAAATCTTGGCTGACGAGGCATGGGCTGAGTTGGGGGAGATCCCTAAGGAAGATGTGGCTTTGATTCGTGAGAAAGCAGACTTTGACATCGACCGTATTTTGGAGATTGAGCAGGAGACTCGTCACGATGTGGTGGCTTTCACACGTGCGGTTTCTGAGACGCTTGGTGAAGAGCGCAAGTGGGTCCATTACGGCTTGACATCAACTGACGTAGTAGATACTGCCTACGGTTACCTTTACAAGCAGGCCAACGACATCATACGTCGTGACCTTGAAAACTTCACTAACATTATCGCTGACAAGGCTAAGGAGCACAAGTTCACCATCATGATGGGGCGTACCCATGGGGTGCACGCTGAGCCGACAACTTTTGGTCTGAAATTGGCGACTTGGTACAGCGAAATGAAGCGCAATATCGAGCGTTTCGAGCATGCGGCTGCTGGTGTGGAAGCTGGTAAGATTTCTGGTGCGGTTGGGAACTTTGCTAACATTCCACCATTTGTAGAAGAATATGTCTGCGACAAATTGGGTATTCGTGCTCAAGAAATCTCTACACAGGTCCTTCCTCGTGACCTTCACGCTGAGTACTTTGCGGTTCTTGCTAGCATTGCGACTTCTATTGAACGCATGGCAACGGAAATCCGTGGTCTGCAAAAGTCTGAGCAACGCGAAGTAGAAGAATTCTTTGCCAAAGGACAAAAAGGTTCTTCAGCAATGCCTCACAAACGCAACCCAATCGGTTCTGAAAACATGACAGGTCTTGCGCGTGTTATTCGTGGTCATATGATTACAGCTTATGAAAACGTTGCTCTCTGGCATGAACGTGATATCTCTCACTCATCAGCTGAGCGCATCATCACACCAGATACGACCATCTTGATTGACTACATGCTCAACCGTTTTGGAAATATTGTCAAAAACTTGACAGTCTTCCCAGAAAATATGATCCGCAACATGAACTCTACGTTTGGTCTTATCTTCAGCCAACGTGCTATGTTGACCTTGATTGAAAAAGGGATGACCCGTGAGCAAGCCTATGACTTGGTACAACCAAAAACAGCCTACTCTTGGGATAATCAAGTCGACTTTAAACCACTTCTTGAGGCAGATCCAGAAGTAACATCACGCCTGACTCAAGAGGAAATCGACGAGATCTTCAACCCTCTTTATTACACTAAACGAGTGGATGATATCTTTGAACGTCTTGGACTAGGTGATTAATTAAAAAATAAACAGCGAGGTTCACAATCTCGCTGTTTATTTTTTATCCAAAAGACTTAGTCTTCTTTTCTTTTAGTGAGTCCATAGGCTGCTAGTGTGGTCATGAGTCCTGCGACTACTAGTCCTGCAGAATGGTGACTTCCTGTTTCAGGAAGTTTTTTCTCTGTTGCCACAGGAGCTGGACCTTGAGGAAGAGCTTTGTTTTCCTCAGCAGGAGTAGTTGATGGAGTTGGTTGGCTTGGGATTTCTAGTTTTGGTTTTTCTTCTGTCGCAGGAGTTGGCACACTTGGGATTTCTTGTGCTGGTTTTTCTTCTTTGACAGCTGCTTGTCCGTTTTCATCGCCTACATGTGTTACCAGAGTTCCGACTACGACTACTTGTGTAACAGCTTCCTGCGCTACGACACTGGTAACCAATGTTCTAACTTCAGTTCCGTCTGCAGCCGTAGTTACAGAATAGAAGTGACTTATACGACCGTTTATACCTTCCGTCACGACACGAGATTGTCCTTTAGGCAATTGATCGGTTTCACGAGTGATGGTGGTGAATGGAATTACTTCCTCTTGGACATCTAGTCTAGGTTTTGCTTCAGTAGTTGCTGCAAGACCATTTTCATCACCCTTGTGAGTTACAGGAGCACCAACTTCGACAACTTGGTTCACAGCTTCTTTGGTTACCTGGCTATCAAGAACGGTTTCTGTTGATTTCCCATTTTCTGTAAGAACAGATACATAAGAAGTACGTTCACCTAGAACTCCAGCTTTGACAACTTTTTCTTGTCCAGCTGGGAGATTTGAATTGTCTTTCTTGATAACTTCAAACGGGATTTCTTCTGTCTTCACAAGAAGTTCTGGTCGGTTTTCAACGTTAGCAGCCAGTTCATTTTCATCTAGGCTTCCTAAGTGAGTGGCAGCTGGTTTCAGACCTTTAAGGGCAGTCTTTAGTTTATCTACTAGTGCGTCTAGTTCAGCTTGTTTGCTGCGGTTGAGGTTAAGGTTGAGTCCATCTTTTGCTGACTTGAGTGCGGCTAGGCTTTCTGTACTGTATCCGTCTAAGTTAGTCGGAATTTTAGTTAATTCTTCGCGGAGAGCATTATAATTAGCACGGAAGTAGTCTTTGTTGTGGTCTGCAAAGGCAGTCATAAGTTCAAAGATTTCCTCTTCCTTGTATTCAGCGCTTGGTTTATCTGCCCAGATAGCAAGCATACTTCCGACTGTTGGAAGGTCTACTTCAGGATATTTGGTAGAAGCAAGTTGATTGAATGGAACTTTTCCAGAATTTTCAATTGCCTTTGAAAGAGGATAAGCTTCGTCTGGTTTGTGATTGCCTAAAACATAGTACCAATCCCCATTTGTATTCAAGAACTTATAGCCCTTGCTTGCTAGGTATTGAGGTGAAGCAAGGTTGTAACCCCACCAGCCTTTAGACCAGTAAGAAATCAAGACATCCTTATCAAATTCGACATCATCCTTGTCCTCATAGTAGAAGCCATCGTTGAAGGCCATTGGTTGTAGCCCTCTTTCCTTAGCCATAGCAGCTAGGCTGTTAGAATAATCTGCGAACTTGTTATAGAGTCCATACCATTTGAGGTAGTACCAACCTTGGGCATTTGTCGCATCATTGGCATATTCATCGGTACCATAGTTGAAAATCTTTGATTTATCAGCAAAGTAATCCATGTATTTACCGATAAGGGCTTTGGTAAAGTTAAGGGCTTCTTGATTTTCAAGGTCCATGGTTGTTTTTGAAACTTTATCAAAGTTGGCTTGAGGATTCTTGATGCCAAGTTTTTCCATGGCAACGAGCATAGCGTCCATATGTCCTGGACTATTGATAGCGGGGATTAGACCAATACCTTTTTCCTTAGCGTATTGAACAAGCTCTGTCACTTCTGCCTGTGTCAACGCAGTACCGTTTGGATCGTCGTAGTAAGCTTTAGTTCCTTCGATAATAGCTTTTTTAACGTCATCACTAGCATAGGTTTTTCCGTTGGCAGTAATGGTCATATCATCGAGTAGGAAACGAAGGCCATCATTTCCTAGAAGGAGATGGGCATCAGAGTAGCCGAACTCGCTCGCCTTATCTACGATGCGTTTGAGTTGATCTAAAGAGAAGTATTTACGACCTGCATCGATGGAAATGACTTTATTCTTATTAAGTTTTTCAAGTTCTCGTTTAGCATCTTCCTCTTTTTGAGCTTCTGGGGTGAAGATTAGCTGACTAACAGCTTCCTGAAGTTTTGCGATCGCTTGGTCAATTGTGTCTTGCTGAGCACGACTGAGGTTGCTATCAAGTGAACGGATTGTTTTTTCTGCCTCTTTGACCGCATTAACGCTTTCTGTTGTGTAGCGCTTGAGGTCTGCTGGAATTTCTTTTAGTGCTTGTTCAGCAGACTGGTAGTCTGCAGCGAAGTATTCAGCATTGGCATTTGCAAAATGACGCATGAGTTTGAAGAGGCGAGATGGGGAATAACGTGCAGATGGAGTATCGGCCCAAGCCGCTACCATACCACCGATGATTGGGACATCAGCTCCTTCCGTTTTTGGTACAGAAGTGATTGGTGTGTTTTTAATACCATTGAGACCCTGATCGAGATTGTACCAACCTTGGCCATCAGCATTTCGTCCAAGGACGTAGTACCAAGCATCGTTGGTATTAAGGATTTGGTGGCCCTTTTCAGCCAGTAGTTTAGAAGAAGCAACATCGTAGCCACCCCAACCACCAGTCCACATGGAAACGATGATGTCTTTGTCAAAACTACCAAAGCTTGTATCGCTATTATAGTAGATACCATCGTTGAAGGCCATTGGTTTGAGACCGTGTGATTTTACGATACGAGCGAGGTCATTAGCGTAAGAGATGAATTTTTCATATCCTTTTTCAGGATAACCTTCATTTGGATAATATTTATCAGCTTGAAGCACACTCCAACCTTTAGCATTTGTTGCATCATTGGCGTATTCATCTAGTCCGATGTTGAAAATTTCAGATTTTTTAGAGAAGTAGTTAGCGTATTTGTCAATCAGAGTTTTAGTAAAATCGACTGCTTGTTTATTATTTAAGTCAACAGTTCGTTCAGATTTTTTACCAAAATAATCAAAGTTAGGATTTTCAATACCCAGTTCTTTCATGGCATTGAGAATGGCATCCATATGTCCAGGACTATTGACAGTTGGAATCACTCCAATACCCTTGTCTTTGGCATAATTAATCAAATCTGTCATCTGACTTTCAGTTAGATGGTTACCATTTGGATCATCGTAATAAGCATTTGTTCCATTTTCAATGGCGCGTTTGACATCATCACTTGAGTAGGTTTTATCGCCTACTTTCATAGACATATCATCCAGCATGAAACGGAGTCCATCGTTACCTACTAAGAGATGGAGGTCTGTATAACCATATTCTTTCGCCTTATCGATAATTTCTTTGAGCTGCTCAGGTGAGAAATATTTACGTCCAGCGTCAATTGAAACGATTTTTCGTTTAGCTAATTTTTCATTTTGAGTTGCAGCGCGTTCCTTTCCTGTCTCTGTTGCTGGTTTATCAGCTTCTGCTTTCGTCTCATCTTTTTTCGCTGGTTTATCCTTGTCAGCTTCTGACTTATCAGTCTTAACTATGTTAGACTCTTTAGAATCAGCATCTTTTAGCTCTTCCTTTTTAGGACTAAGATCCTCTGACTTTTTATCAGAAATTTCTTTTTCAGCAGAAGTTGGAGTTGCTACTTCTTCTTTCTCACTAGGAGTTGAACTCACTTCCTCTTGCGCTTGCGGTTTTTCTTCTGTTTTTGGAAGATTCGCTAGCTTATCAGTAGATGGAGTTTCTGCTTCCACAGTTTTTGGAGCTTCTGGTTGAATCTCTGCTTTAGGTGTTTCCTCAGTAGTCAGATTTTCAGATGCTTGAGGGGAATCGGAAACCGTATGGATGGTCGGTTGGTTTTCCGTAGTAGTGGGAGTAACTCCATCGGCTGCAACAGCTTGCGCTTGGAAAGCAAATCCAATTAGAACAGAAGCAGCTCCTACAGCATATTTACGAATGGAAAAACGCTGTTGTTTTTCATGTTTCATTGCAAAACCTCCTGATTGCATTTTAATATTGATAACGTTTACACAATTCAACAATTTTATTTTATTTGTTACGTTAACAGGAGTCAAGTAGGATTACTTTAAAACTATAATAAGTATAAAAACTAATAAAAATTAAGCATACAATTCTATTTATTAACATATCTATAGGTAGTGTAATTCGATCTTATTTCTATAAAATATTCTACAAAATATAGAAGGTCATACAAAAAAGTAAGCGTTTTCTTTTTATTGTGGTATAATATGTATAGAAAAAAGACCAAGCAAGGCTCAGGCTTTCTTCTTAGTGATCACGGTCACATGAAATGAATTTGATTTTGTAATAATCCGCTCGTTTATAAGTTTCGCTGTAAGCGAGAACTTGACCAGTAGACTCTAGCTTAGTAGTCTTGGTTTGTAAAACGGTTGGGAATTGCTCATCGACTCCGAGGACCGAAGCCGCATGTTCTGGAGTTGGAAATGCTATTTCATTGATTTCTTCAAAATGTTCATCATTCATGTGAATGTGGTAATCTGATTTGAAACGGTTATAGATAGAACTATAATATTCAAGATTTGGATAATTTGCGTTGATGTATTGTTCTGGGATATATGATGTGTGGTAGATGTATGCGACACCATTTGTTTCGCGGACACGTTCAATCTTGTAGTAGAACTGATCACCACGTAGTCCAAGTTTTTCTAAGTAGTTTAATTTGTTTCCGCGCTCAATAGAAAGGACGGTAACTTTATCATCTTTAGTTTCAAAAACTTCTACATCTGAAAACTCTACGAGTTTATGTTTGCGTGCGCGTGAAACGAATGTACCCTTTCCTTGTTGACGAACGATGTAACCATCTTTAGCAAGGTCGTTTAAGGCGCGGACAACGGTTATAGAACTTACATCGTACATTGCGATCAATTCTGCTTCTGTGTAAAATTTATCACCACTTTCAAATTGACCAGAAATGATTTTGTTCTTTAACTCATCTTTAATATATTGATACTTTGGAATTGCCATGTTTTCACCTCGATTTTTCTTTTCCACTAAAAATTTTACCATAAAATTGAAAAGAATAGTAGAATTTTGAATAAAAAATTAGAATAATAGGGTATAAGGTTAATTTACATCGAAATTAATAGAAAACATACATTTTTATACATAGTTTTTAAAGGATACTATTGTTATAAATTAGAGACTTTTATAAGTTTTTTGTGTAAAAGTTAGTTAAAAATGAAAAAAATTGTGAAAACCTATTGACAAATGCAAAATATTTAGATATATTTACTATATCAACAAATGAAAGCGTGAACTTTAATTGTCAGAAAGTAGTAAAATGACACGATTTGAGATTAGGGACGATTTCTATTTAGATGGGGAACCGTTCAAGATTTTGTCCGGCGCCATTCATTATTTTAGGATTCCTCCAGAAGATTGGTATCATTCGCTCTATAACTTGAAAGCCCTTGGTTTTAATACGGTAGAGACTTATGTAGCTTGGAATTTACACGAGCCTCGTGAAGGTGAGTTTAACTTTGAAGGAGCTCAGGATTTGGAGAGATTTCTCCAGATAGCACAGGATTTGGGTCTCTATGCAATTGTGCGTCCGTCTCCCTTTATCTGTGCAGAGTGGGAATTCGGTGGCTTACCAGCTTGGCTCTTAACCAAGAACATGCGAATTCGCTCATCCGACCCAGCCTATATTGAAGCTGTGGGTCGCTATTATGACCAACTCTTGTCACGATTGGTTCCACATTTATTGGACAATGGTGGGAATATCCTCATGATGCAGGTTGAAAATGAGTATGGTTCTTACGGAGAGGATAAGGCTTATCTGAGAGCGATTCGACAGTTGATGGAAGAGCGTGGTGTAACCTGTCCCCTCTTTACGTCAGATGGTCCATGGCGAGCTACTCTGAAAGCGGGAACCTTAATCGAAGATGACCTCTTTGTAACAGGGAACTTTGGTTCTAAGGCCCCTTACAACTTTTCACAGATGCAGGATTTCTTTGATGAATATGGTAAGAAATGGCCACTCATGTGTATGGAGTTCTGGGATGGCTGGTTCAATCGTTGGAAAGAACCGATTATCACACGGGATCCAAAAGAATTGGCAGATGCAGTTCGAGAAGTTTTGGAGCAAGGTTCCATCAATCTCTACATGTTCCATGGCGGTACAAACTTTGGCTTCATGAATGGTTGCTCGGCTCGAGGAACTTTGGATCTGCCACAAGTTACATCTTATGATTACGATGCCCTTCTGGATGAAGAAGGAAATCCAACTGCTAAATATCTGGCAGTCAAGAAGATGATGGCGACACATTTCCCAGAGTATCCGCAGTTGGAACCACTCTATAAGGAAAGCATGAAAGTGGACGCTATTCCACTTGCTGAAAAAGTTTCCTTGTTTGAAACCTTAGATAGCTTGTCTAGTCCAGTAGAAAGTCTCTATCCTCAAAAGATGGAGGAGCTAGGACAAAGTTATGGCTATCTTCTCTATCGCACTGAGGCAAGTTGGGATGCAGAAGAGGAAAGACTTCGTATCATTGATGGACGTGACCGTGCTCAACTCTTTGTAGATGGTCAATGGATTTCCACTCAATACCAGACAGAGATTGGGGAAGATATTTTTTATCAAGGTGAAAAGAAAGCGCTGTCTAGATTGGATATCTTGATAGAAAATATGGGGCGTGTCAACTATGGGCACAAGTTCTTAGCTGATACGCAACGTAAGGGAATCCGAACAGGAGTTTGTAAGGATTTGCACTTCTTACTGAACTGGGAACATTATCCACTCCCACTAGATAATCCTGAGAAAATTGATTTTTCAAAAGGATGGGCTCAAGGACAACCAGCCTTTTACGCTTATGACTTTACAGTCGAGGAGCCGAAAGATACTTACCTAGACTTATCTGAGTTTGGTAAGGGGGTTGCCTTTGTCAATGGGCAGAATCTAGGACGTTTTTGGAACGTCGGCCCAACCCTCTCGCTTTATATTCCTCATAGCTATCTCAAGGAAGGTGCCAACCGCATCATTATCTTTGAAACAGAAGGTGAATATAAAGAAGAGATTTATTTAACTCGTAAACCTACGCTAAAACATATAAAGGGGGAAAACTTATGACAATTGTAGGATGCCGTATCGATGGACGTTTGATCCACGGACAAGTAGCCAATCTATGGGCTGGAAAACTAAATGTTTCACGTATTATGGTTGTGGACGACGAAGTTGTCAACAATGACGTTGAAAAGAGTGGTTTGAAACTTGCGACACCACCAGGTGTGAAATTGAGTATTTTGCCAATTGAGAAAGCGGCAGCCAATATTCTTGCTGGTAAATACGATAGCCAACGTCTCTTTATCGTGGCTCGTAAACCAGACCGCTTCCTTGGTTTGGTCGAAGCAGGTGTACCACTTGAAACCCTTAATGTTGGGAATATGTCTCAAACACCAGAAACTCGCGCTATCACACGTTCTATCAACGTAGTGGATAAGGATGTGGAAGATTTCCACAAATTGGCAGAAAAAGGTGTTAAACTTACTGCTCAAATGGTTCCAAATGATCCAATTTCAGACTTTTTGAGCTTATTAAAATAGGAAAAAATTTTTAGGAGGTCATTGTTATGATACAATGGTGGCAAATTTTACTTCTCACTTTGTACTCAGCTTATCAAATCTGTGATGAGTTGACGATCGTTTCATCTGCAGGTTCCCCTGTATTTGCTGGTTTCATTACTGGTTTAATTATGGGAGATGTGACTACTGGTCTACTTATCGGTGGTAACTTGCAATTGTTCGTTCTTGGGGTTGGTACCTTCGGTGGTGCTTCTCGTATTGACGCAACTTCTGGTGCGGTTCTTGCGACAGCCTTCTCTGTTTCACAAGGAATTGATACAGCACTTGCGATTACAACAATCGCTGTGCCAGTAGCAGCTCTCTTGACTTACTTCGACGTTCTTGGACGTATGACAACTACTTTCTTCGCTCACCGTGTGGATGCTGCAATCGAACGCTTTGACTATAAAGGTATTGAACGCAACTACCTACTTGGTGCGATTCCTTGGGCTTTATCTCGTGCCCTTCCAGTCTTCTTCGCACTTGCCTTTGGTGGTGCCTTTGTACAATCAGTAGTAGACTTAGTTGAAGCCTACAAATGGGTTGCAGATGGTTTGACACTTGCAGGTCGTATGCTTCCAGGTCTTGGATTTGCAATCTTGCTTCGTTACCTTCCAGTTAAACGTAACCTTCACTACCTTGCAATGGGATTTGGTTTGACAGCTATGTTGACTGTTCTTTACTCATATGTAACAGGTCTTGGTGGCGCTGTTGCTGGTATCGTAGGTACTCTACCGAAAGATGTTGCTGAAAAAATTGGTTTCGTGAACAACTTCAAAGGTTTGTCTATGATCGGTATCTCTATCGTAGGTATCTTCCTTGCAGTGCTTCACTTCAAAAATAGCCAAAAAGTAGCTGTAGCAGCACCTTCTACACCATCAGAAAGTGGGGAAATCGAAGATGACGAATTCTAATTACAAACTTACAAAAGAAGATTTTAATCAAATCAACAAACGTAGCTTGTTTACTTTCCAATTAGGTTGGAACTACGAACGTATGCAAGCTTCTGGTTACCTTTACATGATTTTGCCTCAATTGCGTAAAATGTATGGGGATGGAACTCCTGAATTGAAAGAAATGATGAAAGTTCATACTCAATTCTTCAATACTTCACCATTCTTCCATACCATTATCGCTGGTTTTGACCTTGCCATGGAAGAAAAAGATGGTGTGGGTTCAAAAGATGCCGTTAACGGTATCAAGACAGGTTTGATGGGACCATTCGCTCCTCTTGGAGATACAATCTTTGGTTCCCTTGTACCTGCTATCATGGGGTCAATCGCAGCAACTATGGCTATTGCTGGCCAACCATGGGGTATCTTCCTTTGGATCGCAGTTGCAGTAGCGTATGACATCTTCCGCTGGAAACAGTTGGAATTTGCCTACAAAGAAGGGGTTAACCTTATCAACAACATGCAAAGTACTTTGACAGCTTTGATTGACGCTGCATCTGTACTTGGTGTCTTCATGATGGGTGCTCTTGTAGCAACAATGATCAACTTTGAAATTTCTTACAAATGGGCAATCGGTGAGAAGATGATTGACTTCCAAGACATCTTGAACCAAATCTTCCCACGCTTGCTTCCAGCAATCTTTACTGCCTTTATCTTCTGGTTGCTTGGTAAGAAAGGTATGAACTCTACTAAAGCTATCGGTATTATTATCGTACTTGCTTTGGCTCTTTCTGCCTTTGGTCACTTTGTACTTGGAATGGGAGCTAAATAAGCTTTATGGTAAAATCATTAATTTTGGTGAGTCATGGTCGCTTCTGTGAAGAACTTAAAGGTAGCGCTGAAATGATCATGGGTCCACAAGACAATATTCATGCAGTGGCTCTTCTTCCAGAAGATGGCCCAGAAGAATTTACTGCAAAATTTGAAGCTGCTATTGAAGGATTGGATGATTTCCTAGTCTTTGCGGATCTTCTCGGTGGAACACCATGTAACGTGGTAAGTCGTTTGATTATGGAAGGTCGTGATATTGACCTTTACGCAGGGATGAATCTTCCAATGGTGATTGAATTTATCAATGCGAGTCTTACAGGCGCAGATGCGGACTACAAGAGCCGTGCTGCAGAAAGCATTGTGAAAGTCAATGATCTGTTAGCGGGCTTCGATGATGACGAAGATGAATAAGATGTGACAACGTGAAAATTGTTAGAACATTTTATATAGAATATACATGGGAATGGGGCTTACTCCCATTCCCATCTTTAATAGAAAAAGAGGAACTCAATGCTACATTATACAAAAGAAGACTTACTCGAATTGGGTGCAGAAATCACTACACGTGAAATCTACCAACAACCTGATGTATGGAAAGAAGCTTTTGAATCTTATCAAGCAAAACGTGAAGAAATTGCAGCCTTCCTACAAGGGATTGCTGATAAACATGACTATATCAAGGTTATCTTGACAGGTGCTGGGACTTCTGCTTATGTGGGAGATACCTTGGCACCTTACTTTAAGGAAGTTTATGACGAACGCAAATGGAATTTCAATGCTATTGCGACAACAGATATCGTTGCCAATCCAGAAACTTACTTGAAAAAAGATGTGGCGACTGTCCTTGTATCTTTTGCTCGTAGTGGGAACTCGCCTGAAAGTGTGGCGACTGTTGATTTGGCAAAAGCCTTGGTGGATGATCTTTATCAAGTGACGATTACTTGTGCGGCAGATGGTAAATTGGCTCTTCAAGCTCATGGAGATGACCGTAATCTCTTGCTTTTGCAACCAGCTGCTTCTAATGATGCTGGCTTTGCCATGACTTCTAGCTTTACGTCTATGATGTTAACAGCTCTCTTGGTCTTTGATCCTACAGAATTTGCTGTTAAAGCTGAACGTTTTGAAGTTGTATCTAGTCTTGCCCGTAAAATTCTAGACAAGGCAGAAGATGTCAAAGAGCTTGTTGATTTAGACTTTAACCGTGTCATCTATCTAGGCGCTGGTCCTTTCTTTGGACTTGCTCATGAAGCTCAGCTCAAGATTTTGGAACTAACTGCTGGTCAAGTTGCGACTATGTATGAAAGCCCAGTCGGCTTCCGTCACGGTCCAAAATCTCTTATCAACGAAGATACAGTTGTTTTGGTCTTTGGTACAACAACAGACTACACTCGCAAGTACGACTTGGACTTGGTTCGTGAAGTTGCGGGTGATCAGATTGCTCGTCGTGTTGTGCTTTTGAGTGATCAAGCTTTTGGTCTTGAAAATGTCAAAGAAGTTGCCCTTGGTTGTGGCGGTGTCTTGAATGATATTTACCGTGTCTTCCCATACATCGTTTATGCCCAACTCTTTGCCCTATTAACTTCACTCAAGGTAGAAAATAAACCTGATACACCGTCTCCTACAGGTACAGTAAACCGTGTGGTACAAGGTGTTATCATCCACGAATATCAAAAGTAATACTCTTCGAAAATCTCTTTAAACCATACTAGTGTCGCCTTGCCGTAGGTATATGTTACTGACTTCGTCAGTTCTATCTGCAACCTCAAAACAGTGTTTTGAGCTGACTTCGTCAGTTCTATCCACAACCTCAAAGCAGTGCTTTGAGCAGCCTGAGGCTAGCTTCCTAGTTTGCTCTTTGATTTTCATTGAGTATAAGGCAGTATTTATGAATCCTTGACAAGAGGATTTGTAAATTATCAGATAAACCATAGATTGTCAATTCGCTTTCTATGGTTTGTTTGCTTGAGAGAAATAGTAAAAGGAGAACAGAATGAAAGCATACACAGAGCGTGTATTTGGAAATGTTGAGGGCAAGGATGTCTTGGCCTATCGCTTTGAGACAGACGGTGGCTACCAACTTGAGGTTATGACTTATGGCGCGACCATCCTGCGCTATGTCACGCCTGACAAGGCTGGAAATTTTGCCAACGTTATCTTGGGATTTGATGACTTTGATAGCTATGTGGGCAATAGTCCCAAACATGGAGCTAGTGTAGGTCCTGTAGCAGGACGTATTGCAGGTGCGACCTTTGAGCTTAATGGCAAGACCTATGACCTTGAAGTCAACAATGCTAGCAACTGTAACCACAGTGGTTCAACTGGTTGGGATTCTAGCTTGTTTGAACTAGTTGAAGTGAGCGACTATGGTTTGACCCTCTACACAGAGCGTACAGATGGAACAGGAGGGTTCCCTGGAAATCTCAAGATTTGGATCAGTTACCACTTGGAAGAAACTGGTGCTTACGAAATCAGCTACAAGGTGACGACAAATCAGGATACGCTGGTCAATCCAACCAATCACAGCTATTTCAACTTGTCTGGTGATTTCACGCAGACAATTGACCGCCATGTCTTCCAACTAAACACAGAGGGTATTTACCCAATCGCTCCCGACGGTGTTCCTGCAAAAACTCCAGATGCTACTCGTGATGTGGTTAAACACATCTACAATGGTGCCTTGTTGAAGGATATCTTTGCAGAAGAAGATGAGCAAATCCAACTGGTATCTGGTTTGGATCACCCATTTGCCCTTCCTGCAGGTCATGACAATGCTGGATTCCTTTATGACCAAAACTCAGGTCGCTTCCTGCTTTTCAAGACAGAGGCTCCTTGCTTTGTGGTCTACACAGCAAACTTTGTGGATGAAAGTGTCATCATAGGAGGTCAGCCAATGTTACAGCACAATGGAATTGCACTTGAAGCGCAAGCTTTACCAGATGCCATTCACAGTGACCTTAAAGACCAAGTCATTCTCAAAGCCGGTCAAACCTTCACAAGTAAGACACGTTATGAGCTTGTTGTGAAATAAAGGATAAAGTTTATACTTTTCGGGGGGAATATCATTTGCCTCATGACATTAGTAGAAACGGACAAAGAATAGGGAAATATGATATAATTTAATATTGAAAATACCTGTCCTATCTAAAGGATAAAAGGAGAAAAAGATGAAGAAAATTGTATTTGCTAGTGCCTTGGTCTTGACCTTGGCTGGAGCAGTTTTGACAACTGATGTTTTTGCGAATGACAGATTGGTGGCAACACAATCTATTAATGGTAAAAATGAAAATGTATTGACCTCAGAGGTGCTAAAACCTTCTAGTGGCAACGTTTTGGTCGGAATCAAGGGAGAATTTTTGACTCCAAACAAACAAGCTATTTTGGATGCAATCAATAAGATTCGTAAGGAAGCAGCTGATGAAGGTTTGGTAGATAAGTATGTCCCTATTAAATGGTCTACTGATCTTGAGAAAACTGCTTTTGTACGCGCTACTGAGGTGTCAGTAACTCTGAAACCTGAGCGTCTTTCTACGAAAGAAATCTGGACTGCTTTTCCATCTAGTAATAGTATAAGAGGAGAAGCTTTGGATGTGAACTATGAAGGTTTTCTAAAAGCAATTGAAAACTGGCATGCTGAGAAGGCGAATTATGTAGCGAAAAAGAAGGCTGGAACCTCTAAAGAATTTACAGGTTATTATGAGGTTTTGATCAATTCTAAATTTACCTATGTGGGTCTCGCAGCCTTTAAAAACGCAGCCAGCTCTCAGCAAGTAGCAACGATTTCTCTAGCTTTAGGTGATGATGCATCTTCAGAAGAATTGGCTGGTGGCTATGGTTCTGCTATTCAATATACAGAAGTGACCGCATCAAATCTTTCAACAGTTAAAAGTAAAGCTACAGTTGTAGAAAAATCGTTGAAAGATTTTAGAACATCTACATCTAGTCAGTCTGGCTGGGTGCAATCTAATGGTAAATGGTATTTTTATGAGTCTGGTGATGTGAAGACAGGCTGGGTGAAAACAGGTGGTAAATGGTACTACTTGAATGATTTAGGTGTCATGCAGACTGGATTTGTAGAAGTTGATGGAACATGGTATTTCCTTGATAATTCAGGTGCGATGTTTACAGGCTGGGGAACAGATGGTAGCAGATGGTTCTACTTTGATGGCTCAGGAGCTATGAAGACAGGCTGGTATAAGGAAAATGGTACTTGGTATTATCTTGATCAATCAGGTATCATGAAGACAGGTTGGTTTAAAGTTGGTCAATACTGGTACTATGCATATGGTTCAGGAGCTTTGGCTGTGAACACAACAACACCAGATGGTTATAATGTAAATGGCAATGGTGAGTGGGTAAACTAGGCTGAAAATAGCAAGTCATAGGTAAAGTATTCATCTTACTTATCCCAAAAAGAATAAACTATCAGAAAGAGGTTGATGGCGAACATTGACCTCTTTTGGTTTATAAAGACTGGACTCTTTGTTGCTTCAATCTCAGAATTTTCTATTATGAACTAATATTTTATAGTATATTAAAAGCATAATCGGTAATCTAATTAAAAAATACTGTAATTAGTTTGAAACTCCTCACTTATTTGTTTAGATTTTGTTTCCGTTTTCCATTGTTGCAGTTCACTGTATTCTTCTATAAAATTGCAGTATATTTTTAAGTATATTTCAATAGAAATTTCTATCGATTTATTGTATAATGATAAGTAATTATTGAAAAGTACTCAGAAAATTCCATACTATATTATTTTTTATGTTTATACTTTTATGCTACAAAATATAGATTGATATAAAGAGTATAGAAAAAGCATTGGTGAGAAACGCCAGAGTTTCTCGATGAGAAAGTTGTCAGTGGGATTGGTATCAGTTACTGTATCTAGTTTCTTTTTGATGAGTCAAGGGATTCAATCGGTATCAGCCGATAATATGGAAAGTCCAATTCATTATAAGTATATGACCGAGGGTGAATTGACAGACGAGGAAAAATCCTTGCTGGTAGAGGCCCTTCCACAACTGGCTGAAGAATCAGATGATACTTATTACTTGGTTTATAGATCTCAACAGTTTTTACCGAATACAGGTTTTAACCCAACTGTTGGTACTTTCCTTTTTACTGCAGGATTGAGCTTGTTAGTTTTATTGGTTTCTAAAAGGGAAAATGGAAAGAAACGACTTGTTCATTTTCTGCTTTTGACTAGCATGGGAGTTCAATTGTTGCCGGCCAGTGCTTTTGGGTTGACCAGCCAAATTTTATCTGCCTATAATAGTCAGCTTTCTATCGGAGTCGGGGAACATTTGCCAGAGCCTCTGAAAATCGAAGGTTATCAATATATTGGTTATATCAAAACTAAGAAACAGGATAATACAGAGATTTCAAGGACAGTTGATGGGAAATACTCTGCTCAAAGAGATAGTCAACCAAACTCTACAAAAACATCAGATGTAGTTCATTCAGCTGATTTAGAATGGAACCAAGGACAGGGGAAGGTTAGTTTACAAGGTGAAGCATCAGGGGATGATGGACTTTCAGAAAAATCTTATATAGTAGCAGACAATCTATCTTCTAATGATTCACTCGCAAGTCAAGTTGAGCAGAATTCGGATCACAAAGGAGAATCTGTAGTTCGACCAACATTGCCAGAACAAGGAAATCCTGTGTCTGCTACAACGGTGCAGAGTGCGGAAGAGGAAGTATTGGCGACGACAAATGATCGACCAGAGTATAAACTTCCATTGGAAACCAAAGGCACGCAAGAGCCCGGTCATGAGGGTGAAGCCTCAGTTCGCGAAGACTTACCAGTCTACACTAAGCCACTAGAAACCAAAGGTACACAAGAACCTGGACATGAAGGCGAAGCTGCAGTTCGCGAGGAAACTCCAGAATATACTAAACCACTAGAAACCAAAGGTACGCAAGAACTCGGACATGAGGGCGAAGCTGCAGTTCGCGAGGAAACTCCAGAATATACTAAACCACTAGAAACCAAAGGTACGCAAGAACTCGGACATGAGGGCGAAGCTGCAGTTCGCGAGGAAACTCCAGAATATACTAAACCACTAGAAACCAAAGGCACGCAAGAACCTGGACATGAAGGCGAAGCTGTAGTCCGAGAAGAAGCGCCAGAGCACACTAATCCAATAGCGACAAAAGGAACGCAAGTGCCAGGACATGAAGGAGAATCAGCGGTTAGCGAGTTACCAGAGTACACTAATCCAGTAGCGACAAAAGGAACACAAGAGCCAGGACATGAAGGAGAATCAGAGGTCCAACCAGAGTTACCAGAGTACACTGATTCAGTAGAGACAAAAGGAACGCAAGAACTAGGACATGAGGGAGAATCAGTAGTTCGAGAAGATTTACCAGAATACACAAACCCGGTGGCAACAAAAGGAACACAAGAGTCAGGTCACGAAGGAGAATCGGAAGTTAACGAGTTACTAGAGTACACTAATCCAGTAGCGACAAAAGGAACGCAAGAACTAGGACATGAGGGAGAATCAGTAGTTCGCGAAGATTTACCAGAATACACAAACCCGGTGGCAACAAAAGGTACACAAGAACCGGGTCATGAAGGAGAAGATGCAGTTCGCGAGGAAACTCCAGAATATACTAAACCACTAGAAACCAAAGGCACGCAAGAACCGGATCATGAAGGCGAAGCTGTAGTCCGAGAAGAAGCGCCAGAGTACACTAATCCAATAGCGACCAAAGGGACGCAAGAGCTAGGCCATGAAGGAGAATCGGCGGTTAACGAGTTACCAGAGTACACTGATCCAGTAGTGACAAAAGGCACGCAAGAACTAGGACATGAGGGAGAATCAGTAGTTCGAGAAGATTTACCAGAATACACAAACCCGGTGGCAACAAAAGGAACACAAGAGTCAGGTCACGAAGGAGAATCGGAAGTTAACGAGTTACCAGAATACACTAATCTAGTAGGAACAAAAGGCACGCAAGAACCAGGACGTGAGGGAGAATCAGCGGTTAACGAGTTACTAGAGTACACTAATCCAGTAGCGACAAAAGGAACACAAGAGCCAGGACATGAAGGAGAATCGGCGGTTAACGAGTTACCAGAGTACACTGATCCAGTAGCAACTAAAGGAACACAAGAACCAGGCCATGAAGGAGAATCGGCGGTTAACGAGTTACCAGAGTACACTGATTCAGTAGCGACAAAAGGGACGCAAGAGCTAGGCCATGAAGGAGAATCGGAAGTTAACGAGTTACCAGAGTACACTGATCCAGTAGCGACCAAAGGCACGCAAGCACCAGATCATGAGGGCGAAGCTGCAGTAGAAGAAGAACTTCCGACTTTAGAGGTTACTACACGAAATAGAACGGAAATCCAGAATATTCCTTATGCAACAGAAGAAATTCAGGATCCAACACTTCTGAAAAATCGTCGTGAAACTGAACGACAAGGTCAAGCAGGAACGCGTACAATTCAATATGAAGACTACATCGTAGATGGTAATGTCGTAGAAACTAAAGAACTATCACGAACTGAAGTAGCTCCAGTAAAAGAAATCGTTAAAGTAGGAACACTAGTCAAAGTTAAACCTACAGTAGAAATTGCCAACTTAACAAAAGCTGAGAACAAAAAATCTATAACTGTAAGTTATAACTTAACAGACACTACATCAGCGTATGTCTCTGCCAAAGCGCAAATTTTCCAAGGTGATCAGCTGATTAAAGAGATGGATATAGAAAATCCTGCTAAAGCGCAAGTAATCTCAGGTTTAGATTACTACACACCTTACACACTAAAAACACGTTTAACTTATAATCTAGGCGAAAACGATGAACAAAGTACAGAAACATCAACTCAAGCTTTCCAATTAGATTATAAGAAAATAGAAATTAAAGATATTGATTCAGTAGAATTATACGGCAAAGAAAATGACCGTTATCGTAGATATTTAAGTCTAAGTGAAGCACCGACTGATACGGCTAAATACTTTGTAAAAATAAAATCAGATAAATTCAAAGAAATGTATATACCTGTAAAATCTATTACAGAAAATACGGATGGAACTTATAAAGTGACGGCAGCTGTTGATCAACTTGTAGAAGAAGGTGCAGAAGGATATAAAGAGGACTACACATTTAATGTAGCTAAATCTAAAGCGGAGCAACCAGGAGTTTATACATCGTTCAAACAACTTGTAACAGCGATACAAAGCAACTTAGCAGGTGTATATAAATTAGCTGCGGATATGACAGCCGATGAAGTAGGACTACCAGAAAATCAAACAAGTTACATAAAAGGAGAATTTACAGGAACGTTAGTAGGAACAGAAGGAAGCAAAGCATATGCTATATATGACCTGAAAAAACCACTGTTCGACATATTAAAAAATGCAACTGTAAAAGATTTAGATCTTAAAAATACACAAGTGGATAGCATAGAGAATGCCGCAGCAGTAGCAAAAACAGCGGATAATGCTACTATCAGCAATGTAGCTGTAGAAGGAAAAGTATCAGGTAGAAAATCAGTTGCAGGATTAGTAGTAGATGCAACAAATACAAGAATAGAAAACAGCTCATTCAGCGGAAAACTAATCGCCAACCATGCGGATAATAATGCGAATTACGCTGGAGGAATAGTAGGTAAATTAACTGGAGGAAATTCTAAGGTTGACCGAGCGAAAGTAGATGCTATAATCTCTACAGCATCACGTAATAATAACCAAACAGCAGGAGGAATCGCAGGTAAATTAGAAAATGGGGCGTTGGTGACACGTTCTGTAACAACAGGTAAAATCCTAAATGGTCAAGGGTATCCAAGAGTTGGGGGAATAGTTGGGTCTACATATCCAAGAGGTCGTGTGGATAATGTAGTAAGCAATATGAATGTTGGTGATGGATATGCTACTACAGGAGATCAATTCGGTAGTGCAGATGTGAAGAATGCTATTACTTCTGTTGAAAATAAAAAACAAGATAACTTCGTTCGAAAAGTAACTAAAGAAGAAGTGGATGCTAAGATTACTTCTTATGGAATCACAGTAACTCTTGATGATACTGGGCAAGACCTAAAAGCAAACTCAAAAGAAGTTGACTATACAGCATTAAGTAAAGCGCAAGTTGAAAGAAAAGTAGCTTATAATAACATAGAAAAACTAATGCCGTTCTACAATAAAGAGCTAGTTGTTTACTATGGTAACAAAGTAGCGACAACGGATAAACTTTATACTACAGAACTGCTAGACGTAGTGCCTATGAACGGAAATGAAGTAGTAACGGATATTAATAATAAGAAAAATTCAATTAATAGAGTTATGTTACACTATAAAGACAACACAGTAGAATACTTAGATGTAACATTCAAAGAAAACTTCACAAACAGTCAAGTAGTCGAATACAATGTCGCAGACAAAGGATATATATTCACACCAGAAGCATTCGTATCAGATTACACAGCGATAACTAATAATGTACTAAGTGAATTGCAAAATGTAATGTTTAGCTCAGAAGCGACTAAGAAAGTATTAGGAGCGGTAAATAATGCAGCGTTAGATAACTTATACTTAGATAGAGAATTTGAGGAAGTTAAAACTAATATAGCAGAGCACTTAAGAAAAGTATTAGCGATGGATAAATCAATCAACACTACAGGAGATGGTGTAGTTGAATACGTAAGTGAAAAAATTAAAAATAACAAAGAAGCATTTATGCTGGGACTTACATACATGAACCGTTGGTACAATATTAATTATGACAGTCTGAATACGAAAGATTTATCAGTGTACAAATTTGACTTTAACGGAAATAATGAAGCTTCAACGCTAGATACTATCATCGCTTTAGGAAATAGCGGACTAGAAAACTTACGAGGACCAAATACGACAGGTCTATATGCGAGCACACTTGCACCACTTAAAGGAGAAGATTCAGTCTTTGACTTCGTAGAAGCATATAGAAGACTGTTCCTGCCGAACAAAACAAATAACGAGTGGTTCAAAGATAATACAAAAGCATACATAGTAGAAGCGAAATCAGACATAGAAGAAGTTCGTGAAAAACAAGTATCACCAACAGCTGACAAGAAATACTCAATCGGAGTATATGATAGAATATCAGCACCAAGTTGGGGTTATAAGAGCATGATACTGCCACTATTAACGATGAAAGAAGAAAGTTTGTATGCAATATCTACTCTATCAACATTAGCCTTCGGTAGCTATGAACGTTATCGAGACAGAGGAGCGGACGGAGTTATCTTATCAGGAGAAGCTCTACGTCAATATGTTAGAGGAAAAGTAGATCAATCTGCGAAATGGCAAAGAGATCATTATGATATCTGGTATAGAGTTCTAGCGCCAAAATTTAAAGAAAGATTATACCGTGCAGTACCGGTAACAGACGCATTTGAGGTGAAAGATACAAATGGTAGAGGCTACTGGGCAACATTATCAGAAAAAAATATAGACTCTATCTATAGTTTCTTCGGACCAGTAGGTAAATACCATACACCAAGACCGAATGCAGGTGCTTACGCAACAGGAGTAGAGGCGTACTTTGTAATCGATAGACTGTTAGACCAGTACGGAACATCGGTTTATAGTCATGAGATGGTACACAATTCGGATTCTTCGATTTACTTTGAAGGGAATGGTAGACGAGAAGGACAAGGTGCGGAATTATATGCACTAGGACTACTTCAATCAGCGGATAGTGTGGATAAAGAAGCGATAGTATTAAACACAATCTTCAAAGGAGATAAAGACTCAAAAACTCGCTTGCACACATACGATCCAACGGCGAGATTCACCTCTGAAGAAGAAATTCAACACTACTTACATGGAATGTATGATGTGTTATACACACTTGATGCAATGGAAGCTAATGCAGTATTAACACAAACTGATGCTGTTAAGAAACAATGGTTTAGAAAAATCGAAAACTACTACGTGCGCGACGATAAATACAACAAAGACACACACGCAGGAAACAAAGTTCGTCCATTAACAGATGAAGAAGTAACAAGATTAACAACATTGAACTCATTAATTGAGAATGATATCATTAATAGACGTGCTTATCAAAATGAAACTCAATACGGAAGAAATGGTTATTACACGATAAGTATGTTCTCACCTATCTACGCAGGACTAAGCAATCCAAACGGTGCACCTGGAGATGTAATGTTTAGAAAAACAGCGTTTGAATTATATGCAGAAAAAGGATACCACAAAGGGTTCTTACCTTACGTGTCTAACCAATACGCAGCGGATGCACTTGCAGAAGGAAGTAAAACATACTCAAGTTGGTTTAGACGTGATGTTGCTTTAGTCACAGATAATTTAGTATTGAAAAAAGTATTTGATAATCGCTATCCAAACTGGGCAGAATTCAAAAAAGATATGTTCAACCAACGTATCAGTAAACAAAATAACTTAAAAGTAATAACAATTCAGTACGAATTAGATAAACCAAATAGCACAAAAGAAGTAACTATCTCATCAGCACAAGAGATGCAAGCTCTAATCGATGCAGCAGTAGCACATGATGTGAAAAATCTTAAACGAGCAACAGAAAATGTCCCATCAAGTTGGGTACACTTACTAAAACAAAAAATCTACAACGCGTACCTGCGTAGCACAGATGATTTCAGAGAATCTATTTATAAATAAGATTGTAAAGTTTTATTGTTGAATAGTGTTTCTTGTAAGAATGAGGAGTAAGATGACCAATCTACTCCTTTTTCTTATGGAGTGATATAGAAATTTTATTGAATGCAGATTGTAGGAATCATCTTCCACTCGCCAACGACCAATGGTGGCAAGATGTATCTCAATCCCACAGAAAACGTTGATTTGATAAATAACTTTGCTAAGGGAGTTCCTTCAAGTTGTCTGACTTGACTTTCTTGATGGAACTTATACAATAGTTGTAATAAAAAGAATTACAACTAAAAAAGAGGAGCATTTATGACCTATGAATACAAGAGTTACATTTATTTGGCAAAGGCAGTTTTAAATGTAAAGGATTTGGCAAGTCAAACAGCCTTTTATCAGCAAGTTATTGGTTTAGAAATCTTATCTCAAACTGAGACAGAGGTCGTTCTGGGACTTGGAGGAAAAGCCTTGGTACACTTGATTCAAGCACAAGAGAGCGGTGAAGTAAGGGAACATTATGGTCTTTACCATCTGGCTATTCTCTTGCCGACACGAAAGGCTTTGGCGGATATCTTGAAACACCTGACAGATTTACAGATTCCTCTCGTCGGCGGTGCAGACCATGGTTACAGTGAGGCTCTTTACTTGGAGGATTTGGAGGGAAATGGCATCGAACTCTATCGAGATAAGCCGGTTTCCACATGGGATATTCGAGAAGATGGACGCATTATCGGAGTGACGGAGGCCCTTGCGGCGCAGGATATCTATGAGTTAGGGGAAAGAGTAGAGCCTTTTATCCTAGCAGATGGTGCGAGAATGGGGCATATCCATCTTTCCGTCAAGGATAGTCGAAAGTCCAGCCAGTTTTATCAAAAGGTGTTAGGACTAGAGGATAAATTCAGTATGCCTAGCGCTAGTTGGATTGCAGCTGGGGACTACCATCATCATTTAGCGGTCAATGAGTGGGGAGGAAAAGGTCTAGCTCCGCGTAAGCAAGGCTTGCCAGGTTTGGCCTATTATGTCATTGAGGTCGCTAGTAAAGAAGAATTGTTAACGATTGTGCAACGAGCACAAGCAGTTGCTACCCCAATCAAGTGGCTGACATCGAGCCGGTTGGAAATCACAGACCCAGATGGAATTGTGACTCGTATTCGTTTAGCAAGATAGGCAAGATGTGATAAAAATCAAAGCATAAACTGTAGAAAGTACCCCTTATCCTAGTCAGATATGTAGAAAATTTGGTATGATAGTAGGGAATAAGGAGAAGAATGCAATGACCAGTGAATACCAGAAAATGATAGCAGGTGAACCCTATCATCCGTTTGATCCTGAGTTGCGGACCTTGGCTCAGGCTTCTCGCCAAAAACAGGCTGCCTTTAACAAGGAAGAAGATCCCTTGAAGGGGGCGGAGATTATCAAGACTTGGTTTGGCTCGACTGGGCAAAATCTCTATGTCAATCCACGTCTGGTGGTCGATTATGGGGTCAATATCCATCTAGGGGAAAATTTTTATTCTAATTGGAATTTGACCATGCTGGATGTTTGTCCTATTCGTATTGGAGACAATGCCCTGATCGGTCCCAACTGTCAGTTCTTGACTCCCCTCCATCCACTAGATTCGCAGGAACGTAATTCAGGGGTTGAATACGGCAAGCCCATCACCATCGGTGACAATTTCTGGGCTGGAGGCGGTGTCATTGTCCTTCCTGGAGTGACATTAGGTAATAACGTAGTGGCAGGAGCAGGGGCTGTAATCACTAAGTCTTTTGGAGACAATGTTGTCCTAGCTGGCAATCCTGCGCGCGTGATTAAGGAAATACCTGTGAAATAGAAGTAAAAAGGAACAGCGGAGGTTGTTTCTTTTTTATGGGTTTCATCATCTTTTACTCGATCCACATTTATCTACTCTATATCTTAGCAAGTCTGTTTCATTAAGCAATTTTAAAGCATCTCGTAACTGGGATGCTTTTTGATACAAGAAGTACTAGTGTAGGAGATAGTTTTCGGCTCTTTGTCAACTGTAGTGGGTTGAAGAAAAGCTAAGCTCGAGAAAGGACACATTTCGTCCTTTCTTTTTTGATATTCAGAGCGATAAAAATCCGTTTTTTGAAGTTTTCAAAGTTCCGAAAACCAAAGGCATTGCGCTTGATAAGTTTGATGAGATTATTGGTTGCTTCCAGTTTGGCGTTGGAATAGGGTAGTTGAAGGGCGTTGACAATCTTCTCTTTTTCCTTGAGAAAGGTTTTAAAGACAGTCTGAAAAAGAGGATGAATCTGCTTTAGATTGTCCTCAATGAGCCCGAAAAATTTCTCCGGCTCCTTATTCTGAAAGTGAAAAAACAAGAGCTGATAGAGCTGATAGTGATGTTTCAAGTTTTCTGAATAGCTCAAAATCTTGTCTAGAATCTCTTTATTGGTTAAGTGCATACGAAAAGTAGGACGATAAAATCGTTTATCACTCAGTTTACGGCTATCCTGTTGAATGAGTTTCCAGTAGCGCTTGATAGCCTTGTATTCATGGGATTTTCGCTCAAACTGATTCATGATTTGGACACGCACACGACTCATAGCACGGCTTAAGTGTTGAACGATGTGAAAGCGATCAAGTACAATTTTAGCACACGGAAAAAGCTGTTTAGCCAAGTCATAGTAGGGACTAAACATATCCATAGTAATGATTTTCACCTGACAGCTAACGGCTCTATCATATTTAAGAAAGTGATCTCGAATGACGGCTTGTGTTCTACCCTCAAGAACAGTGATGATATTGAGCTTGTCAAAATCTTGTGCAATGAAACTCATCTTTCCCTTAGTGAAGGCATACTCGTCCCAGGACATAATCTCAGGAAGATGAGAAAAATCATGATTAAAGTGAAAGTCATTGAGCTTACGAATAACAGTTGAAGTTGAAATGGCCAGCTGATGAGCAATATCGGTCATAGAAGTCTTTTCAATCAACTTTTGAGCAATCTTTCGGTTGACGATACGAGGGATTTGGTGATTCTTCTTGACGAGAGAAGTCTCAGTCACCATCATTTTCAAGCAATGATAGCACTTGAAACGACGCTTTTTTAGAAGAATTCTGGTAGGCATACCAGTCATTTCAAAGTAAGGAATTTTTGATTGTTTTTGATAGTCATATTTCTTCATTTGACTTCCGCACTCGGGACAAGATGGAGTATCATAGTCCAGTCTAGCGATGATTTTCTTGTGTGTATCCTTCTTGATGATATCTAGAATCTGGATATTAGGATCTTTGATATCGAGTAATTTTGTGATAAAATATAGTTGTTCCATAGGATTCTTTCTAATGAGTTGTTTTGTCGCTTTTCATTATAGATCTTATGGGACTTTTTTTCTACAACAAAATAGGCTCCATAATATCCATAGGGGATGTATCCACTACAAATAGTATAGAGCCTAGTTTTCTAGATGAGTAGATGATGTCAACGATTTTTCTATTTATTCTCAGTCAAAGATGATACAATAGTAAGGTCGCAAACACTAGACTGCGCAGGCAGGAGGTGATCTTATGTGCGTTTTCATCGAACTTGTCTTGCTACCAATTCTTGCTGGTACACTAGCGAATGTCTTATCGGAGTGGCTTATCCGATTTGTAGCAAGCAAATGCGACAAGAAAAAGAAATAGCCTGAGCGCCTTGAGCAAGCGCAAAAAAACACCACTGGCGGCAACCAGTGGTGTTTTCTTATATGCTTATTTCATCGAACTTTTAAGCAAATCCATTGTACCATTAAAAAGAGTCACTGTCAAAAATGTTGCTATTGTATTGTTTTTCTCCTCAGTTTATCAGCCCCCTCCTTGACATTCGGTCCGCTTTTGATACAATAGTACAAAATTAGAGGAGGTGGGTTATGATTCAGAAACATGCGATTCCCATTTTAGAGTTTGATGACAATTCTCAGGCGGTCATCATGCCCAATCACGAGGGGCTGGATTTACACTTGCCCAAGAAGTGTGTCTATGCATTTTTGGGTGAAGAGATTGATCGCTATGCGAGGGAAGTAGGGGCGGATTGTGTCGGTGAGTTCGTTTCTGCCACCAAAACCTATCCAGTCTATGTCGTGAACTACAAGGGCGAGGAGATTTGTCTGACCCAGGCGCCCGTGGGTTCTGCTCCAGCGGCCCAGTTTATGGATTGGTTGATTGGCTATGGTGTGGAGCAGATTATTTCAACCGGAACCTGTGGTGTGCTGGCTGATATAGAAGAAAACGCCTTTCTAGTCCCTGTTCGCGCTCTGCGAGATGAAGGAGCCAGTTATCACTATGTGGCACCTTCTCGTTATATGGAAATTCAGCCAGAGGCTATTGCTGCTATTGAGCGAGTTTTGGAAGCTAGAGGAATTCCTTATGAAGAAGTCATGACCTGGACGACAGACGGTTTTTACCGAGAAACGGCTGAAAAGGTGGCTTATCGTAAGGAAGAGGGCTGTGCTGTTGTGGAGATGGAGTGTTCTGCACTTGCGGCAGTAGCGCAATTGCGTGGGGTCCTCTGGGGAGAGTTGTTGTTTACAGCTGATTCTCTAGCGGACTTGGACCAGTACGACAGTCGTGACTGGGGTTCAGAAGCTTTCGAGAAGGCCTTGGAACTCTGCCTTGAGATAGCCTCTAAGTTCTAGCTACTCTTCTTCTTTTTATGGTACAATGGATGTATGTTATTCAAATTATTTGTGAAAAAACTTGAAAGAGTCTTTGGTGGACTTTCGCCAGCACGTCGGATTTTTTTAAGTTTCGCTGGAGTTATTTTTATAGGCTCTCTCCTTTTGAGCTTACCTTTTGTTCAGGCAAGTGGTTCGCAGGCTACTTATTTTGACCATCTCTTTACGACGGTTTCCATGGTCTGTGTGACTGGGCTTTTTACGCAACCGGTGGCTACGACCTATAATGTCTGGGGCCAGCTGATTTGTATGCTCTTGATACAGATTGGTGGCTTGGGGCTCATGACCTTTATCGGGGTCTTTTATATTCAGGGGAAGCAGAAGCTTAGTCTTCGCAGTCGTGAAACCATTCAGGAGAGCTTCAGTTACGGGGAGACTCGGTCGTTGAGGGCTTTTATACGGTCCATCTTTTTGACGACTTTTCTGGTGGAGGGATTGGGTGCCTTTCTGTTAAGTTTCCGTTTTATTCCTGAGTTCGGCTGGGGACGAGGCATTTTCACCTCTATCTTTTTAGCCATTTCAGCCTTTTGTAATGCTGGTTTTGATAATTTTGGCAGTAGCAGTTTAGTGGCTTTTCAGACAGATCCCTTGATCAATCTGGTCATTGCTGGCTTGATTATCACAGGTGGTCTGGGATTTATGGTCTGGTTTGACTTGGCAACCCAGTTTGACAAGAAGAAAAAACGCCGTTTACGTTTCCACACCAAACTAGTCCTCTTCTTGACCGCAGGGATTTTGCTGTTTGGGACGGTATCCACACTCTTTACGGAGTGGCACAATCCAGGAACCATTGGCAATCTCAGTGTTCCAGAGAAAGTGCTGGTTAGTTTTTCCAAACTGTTAGCATGAGAACAGCTGGTTTTGCTTCTATTGATTATACCCAAGCTCGGCCTGTGACCTTGTTTATCTATATCTTACAGATGTTTCTGGGTGGGGCGCCTGGAGGGACGGCTGGGGGGCTCAAGATTACGACTTTCTTCGTCTTATTGGTCTTTGCGCGTAGTGAATTGCTGGGCTTGCCTCATGCCAATGTTGCGCAGAGAACCATTGAGGCTCGAACAGTCCAAAAATCCTTTAGTGTCTTTATTATTTTTTTGATGACCTTCTTGTTGGGCTTGATGTTGTTGGGAATTACAGCAGAAGGAACACCGCGATTTATCTACCTCATGTTTGAGACCATTTCAGCCCTTGCGACAGTTGGGGTAACGGCAAATCTGACACCAGAATTGGGCAAGCTAGCTCTCAGCATTGTTATGGTGCTCATGTTTATCGGCCGTATCGGTCCCTTGACCTTGCTGGTTAGTCTAGCTGACTACCAGCCTGATAAGAAAGATTTGATTCAGTATATGAAAGCAGATATTAGTATTGGATAAGAAAGGAAGAACGATGTCAGATCGTACGATTGGAATTTTAGGCTTGGGGATTTTCGGGAGTAGTGTCCTGACGGCCCTCGCCAAGCAAGATATGAATATTATTGCTATTGACGACCACGCAGAGCACATCAATCAATTTGAGCCAGTTTTGGCGCGTGGAGTAGTTGGCGATATTACAGACGAGGAACTCCTCAGAACTGCAGGAATTGATACCTGTGATACGGTTGTAGTGGCAACGGGGGAAAATCTAGAGTCGAGTGTGCTTGCAGTCATGCACTGTAAGAGTTTGGGGGTACCAAGGGTTATTGCCAAGGTCAAAAGCCAGACAGCCAAGAAGGTACTAGAAAAAATCGGTGCTGACTCGGTGATTTCACCAGAGTATGAAATGGGGCAGTCTCTAGCGCAGACCATTCTCTTTCATAACAATGTTGATGTCTTTCAGCTGGATAAAAATGTGTCTATTGTGGAGATGAAAATTCCGAGTGTTTGGGCAGGTCAAAGCCTGAGCCAGCTAGATTTACGTGGCAAATACAATCTCAATGTCCTAGGATTTCGTGAACAGGAAAATTCATCGCTGGATGTCCAGTTTGGTCCTAATGATCTCTTGAGGGCAGATGCCTATATCTTGGCGGTCATTAACAACCAGTATCTAGATGACTTGGCAGAATTAAATTCGTGAAAATTAATATAAGTATTTTATAAGAGGGATTTAAGAAAAATTTTAACTTTTTCTTAATCCTTTTTAATTTTAGGAGATTATACTAGAGTCATCAAATAAAGAAAAACTCTAAGGAGAATCCTATGAAATTCAATCCAAATCAAAGATATACTCGTTGGTCTATTCGCCGTCTTAGTGTCGGTGTTGCCTCAGTTGTTGTGGCTAGTGGCTTCTTTGTCCTAGTTGGTCAACCAAGTTCTGTACGTGCTGATGTGGTCAATCCAACCCCTGCTCAAGTTGGGGCAGATGCTACTTCGGTGAGTGAAAAGAGTGACTTACCAGTAGAACTTCTCAAAGAAGCAGTCGATATAGCTCTTCCTTCAGAACAGGTAGACTCAACACCTAAAGCAAGCTTGGATGCTACAAGCTCTCCAGAAAAAGTGAATGTAGCTGATAAAGACCAAGTGGTAGCGCCAAAAGAAGAAGTGCAAGCAAAACCAGAATCTAAGAAAGAAACAGAAGATGCGGTTAATCCTGCGCCTACAGTTTCTGGACAAGACCGTGAAGCAAATGAAGCGCAACCAGCAACCACCCCAGCTGAAGTGCAAAAAGGTGTGGCTGACAATACCAAAGATACAGTTGATGTTCCAGCTACATACTTGGACAAGGCTAACTTCCCAGGTCCATTCACAGCCGGTGTTAACCAAGTCATTCCATACGAACTCTTCGCTGGTGACGGTATGTTGACTCGCCTTATCTTGAAGGCCTCAGACAAGGCTCCATGGTCAGACAACGGCTCAGCTAAAAATCCTGCTCTCCCACCAGTAGAAAAATTGGGCAAAGGTCTTTACTTCTATGAAGTGGACTTGGCCGGTACTCAAGGCAAATCTGACAAAGAGTTACTTGACCTCTTGAAACAAAATGGTACACAAAGCTACAAGGCAACCATCAAAGTGTACGGTGCCAAAGATGGTAAGGTAGACTTGAGCAATCTTGTAGCGACTAAGGATTTGACAGTAAACTTGAATGGCTTGACCACTCCAGCTGAAGTGCAAAAAGGAGTGGCTGACAATACTAAAGACACAGTAGATGTTCCAGCTACATACTTGGACAAGGCTAACTTCCCAGGCCCATTCACAGCTGGTGTCAACCAAGTCATTCCATACGAACTCTTCGCTGGTGACGGTATGTTGACTCGCCTGATCTTGAAGGCTTCAGACAAGGCTCCATGGTCAGATAACGGTTCAGCTAAAAATCCTGCTCTTCCACCAGTGGAGAAATTGGGCAAAGGTCTTTACTTCTATGAAGTGGACTTGGCAGGTACTCAAGGTAAATCAGATAAAGAGCTTCTTGACCTCTTAAAACAAAACGGCACTCAAAGCTATAAAGCTACCATCAAAGTGTACGGCGCAAAAGATGGCAAGGCAGACTTGAGCAATCTTGTAGCGACTAAGGATTTGACAGTAAACTTGAATGGCTTGACCACTCCAGTCGAAGTGCAAAAAGGTGTGGCTGACAATACTAAAGATACAGTGGATGTTCCAGCTACATACTTGGACAAGGCTAACTTCCCAGGTCCATTTACAGCCGGTGTTAACCAAGTCATTCCATACGAACTCTTCGCTGGTGACGGTATGTTGACTCGCCTGATCTTGAAAGCTTCAGACAAGGCTCCATGGTCAGACAACGGCTCAGCTAAAAACCCTGCTCTCCCACCAGTAGAAAAATTAGGCAAAGGTCTTTACTTCTACGAAGTGGACTTGGCAGGTACTCAAGGTAAATCAGATAAAGAGCTTCTTGACCTCTTGAAACAAAACGGCACTCAAAGCTACAAGGCAACTATCAAAGTGTACGGTGCCAAAGACGGTAAGGCAGACTTGAGCAATCTTGTAGCGACTAAGGATTTGACAGTAAACTTGAACGGCTTGACCACTCCAGCTGAAGTACAAAAAGGTGTAGCCGACAATACCAAAGATACAGTAGATGTTCCAGCTAGCTACCTTGATAAAGCCAACTTCCCTGGCCCATTCACAGCCGGTGTCAATCAAGTCATTCCATACGAACTCTTCGCTGGTGACGGTATGTTGACTCGCCTTATCTTGAAGGCCTCAGACAAGGCTCCATGGTCAGACAACGGCTCAGCTAAAAATCCAGCTCTTCCACCAGTAGAAAAATTAGGCAAAGGTCTTTACTTCTACGAAGTGGACTTGGCAGGTACTCAAGGAAAATCTGATAAAGACTTACTTGACCTCTTAAAACAAAACGGTACTCAAAGCTATAAAGCTACCATCAAAGTTTACGGTGCTAAAGACGGCAAGGCAGACTTGAGCAATCTTGTAGCGACTAAAGATTTGACAGTAAACTTGAATGGACATCAGTCTCTTACTCAGATGCAATCAGGCTTCGTCCCATCTTCTAATGGTTCAGCTATGCCGGCTCCAATGATGAATAGTCATCAAGATGCGTCTAAGATGAACGCTCAAATGCCAAGTGCTAATCAAGATGAGATGAAATCTAAAATGCCAGCTGCTAGCCAGGATAAGATGATGACTAACAAAGAGCAGGACAAAACCATGAATGCTAGCCAGCCTATGGCAACACCAAGCATGAAACAAGATCAAGCTCCAGCAACCTCAAGCAAAATGTCTGATGAAGGCAAGATGGCGTCTACTAACAAGGTATCAAGTCCAATGATGGCTGACCAAATGAAAGACAAAAAAGACATGCTTCCATATACTGGTGAAGCCCAAACATCAATGGCTACTCTTGGATTCTTTGGACTCGCCTTAGCAGGACTGTTAGGTGGTCTCGGTTTGAAAGCTAAAAAAGAGGAAAATGACTAGTCTAGCTACAGACTTTCTATCTAGGATTTGAAAAATCCAGATATCGCTTAGAATGTTCGTAAAGAGATTAAAATAGTGTTATACTATTGTGGTATAGCACTGTTTTTTTCAAAGGAGAGACAGATGGGAAAGACAATTTTACTCGTTGACGACGAGGTAGAAATCACAGATATTCATCAACGTTATCTGGTTCAGGCAGGATATCAGGTTTTGGTAGCTCATGATGGGGTAGAAGCCTTAGAAATCTTCAAGCGAAAACCGATTGATTTGATTATTACAGATATCATGATGCCTCGGATGGATGGTTATGATTTGATTAGCGAAGTCCAGTATCAATCTCCAGATCAGCCTTTTCTCTTTATCACGGCTAAGACTAGCGAGCAGGACAAGATTTATGGCCTGAGCTTGGGGGCAGATGACTTTATTGCCAAGCCCTTTAGCCCTCGTGAACTGGTTTTGCGTGTCCACAATATCTTGCGTCGCCTTCATCGTGGAGGTGAGACAGAAGTCGTCAGTCTCGGGGATTTACGGATGAATCACGGTAGTCATGAGGTCCAAGTCGGAGATGTGGGGCTTGATTTAACAGTCAAATCCTTCGAACTTCTATGGCTTTTAGCCAGCAATCCAGAGCGCGTTTTTTCTAAGACAGACCTCTATGAAAAGGTCTGGCAGGAAGACTATGTGGATGATACCAATACCTTGAATGTTCATATTCATGCTCTTCGACAGGAGTTGGCTAAACATGCTAGTTCAGAAACACCCACCATCAAAACCGTCTGGGGTTTGGGCTACAAAATTGAGAAAGCACGAGGTAGTTAATGAAATTAAAAAGTTATATTTTAGTGGGGTATATCATTTCAACACTCCTAACGATTATCGTGGTTTTTTGGGCTGTTCAAAAAATGCTGATTGCGAAAAGCGAGATTTACTTTTTGCTTGGAATGACCATCGTTGCCAGCCTTGTCGGTGCTGGGATTAGTCTCTTTCTCCTATCGCCTGTATTTACGTCGTTGGGCAAACTCAAGGAACATGCTAAGCGGGTAGCGGACAAGGACTTTCCTTCAAATCTGGAGGTTCAAGGACCTGTAGAATTTCAGCAATTAGGCCAGGCTTTCAATGAAATGTCCCATGATTTGCAGGCGACATTTGATTCCTTGGAAGAAAGCGAACGAGAAAAGGGCTTGATGATTGCTCAACTTTCGCATGATATCAAGACCCCCATCACTTCGATCCAAGCGACGGTAGAAGGGATTTTGGATGGGGTTATCAAGGAAGGAGAACAGGACCATTATCTAGCAACCATTGGACGCCAGACTGAAAGACTCAATAAACTGGTTGAGGAGTTGAATTTTTTGACCCTAAACACGGCTAGAAATCAGGTTGAAACGACCGGCAAGGACAGCATTTTTCTGGACCAGCTCTTGATTGAGTGCATGAGTGAATTTCAGTTTTTGATTGAGCAGGAGGAGCGAGATGTTCACTTGCAGGTAATCCCTGAGTCTGCCCGTATTGAGGGAGATTATGCCAAACTTTCTCGTATCTTGGTAAACCTGGTCAATAATGCTTTTAAATACTCAGCTCCAGGAACCAAGCTGGAAGTGGTGGCTAAGGTGGAGAAGAACCAGCTTTCAATCAGTGTGACCGATGAGGGACAGGGGATTGCCCCAGAGGATTTGGAGAATATTTTCAAACGCCTTTATCGTGTAGAGACTTCGCGTAATATGAAAACAGGTGGTCATGGCTTAGGACTTGCGATTGCGCGTGAATTGGCCCATCAATTGGGTGGGGAAATCATAGTTAGCAGTCAGTACGGTCTCGGAAGCACCTTTACACTCGTTCTCAATCTCTCTGGCAATGAAAATAAAGCTTAAACCCCCTTTACAAATCTAGCTATTCATGGTAAAATGAATTTTGTGTGAAATATCAGCAGGAAAGCATGAAGCTCGTCAACAGGTGTCTTATGATAAGTAACCTTGGCTGTTTAGGCGAAGGGCATCTGCACGAATCAGGGCTTTCTAAGTGACTATTTCCACCGAAATATTATTTATATCAGGAGGACATTCACATGTCACGTTATACAGGACCATCTTGGAAACAAGCTCGTCGCCTTGGCCTTTCACTTACAGGTACAGGTAAAGAATTGGCACGTCGTAACTACGTACCAGGACAACACGGACCAAACAATCGTTCTAAATTATCAGAATACGGTTTGCAATTGGCTGAAAAACAAAAACTTCGTTTCACTTACGGTGTAGGTGAAAAACAATTCCGTAACTTGTTCGTACAAGCTACAAAAATCAAAGGCGGAATCCTAGGTTTCAACTTCATGCTTCTTTTGGAACGTCGTTTGGATAACGTTGTTTACCGTCTTGGTCTTGCGACTACTCGTCGTCAAGCTCGTCAATTCGTAAACCACGGTCACATCCTTGTTGACGGAAAACGTGTTGATATCCCATCATACCGCGTAACTCCAGGTCAAGTGATCTCAGTTCGTGAAAAATCATTGAAAGTTCCAGCTATCCTTGAAGCAGTAGAAGCTACTCTTGGACGTCCAGCATTCGTATCATTCGACGCTGAAAAATTGGAAGGTTCATTGACTCGCTTGCCAGAACGCGACGAAATCAACCCAGAAATCAACGAAGCACTTGTCGTTGAATTCTACAACAAAATGCTTTAATTTTAAGAAATATCTTACAGAAAGCCTACAACAGTGGGCTTTTTGCTTTGTCTTAAAATGTTGATCTCTGGGTTTGTTTAGAGATTTGCTAGTAAGGTTATTGGTGTATCTGAGTCTATCTATGCCAATAATGACGCGATGTTGATGATATAAATCTGGTATGATATAATATTTTGGCCCCCTCACTTTAATGAAGGGAGATGTTATATATGCTAGAGTTATTTTCCCTTTTTCTAGCTCCGTTACTTGTTAACTTACTATCTGAGCTTTTCAAGCTATGGATAAAGAGACGTAGCAAGTAGCATTTAACCCTTTTAGAGGGTAGCAAAAAAGCCCATCGGTGGCACGGTGGGGCTTTTTTAGTTACATATGCTAGAAGCATTATTTTCCCTTTATGCTTTCATTCTAACACACCCCCTCCGATATTTCAAGCTTTTGTTTTGATATTCCTCAGAGTGTGTTTGTGGTTTGAGTTCGCTCCACTGAAATTAGCCCATGCGCTACTAGCCTCCATTTTACAGCAAAGAAATCAACTCTTTTCTAGGGAATTTCCGCCCTCATTTTTGTCTTTTGTGCTAAAATAGACTTATAAATTGAAAATAAGGAATGTTTATGAAATCGGGTAATGGTTTTTGGAAAGGATGTCTCTATTTTTGGGGCTTCTTGTTCTTGTTGGGCCTTTTGGTTCAATATGCTCTTCCACTTGCGGCTTGTGTCCTGCTAGGCTATGGTGGTTATCGTCTCTATAAACGTTGGCGCTATCCTCTTTTGCAGGATCGTTCTCTAGACGATCGGATTGAGCTTTTAAAAGCTCGGATTCGTCAGGCGGACAAGGATATTCAGCAATTAGAGGGAACTTTAGTAGAAAAAGGCTCGGATTCATATAAAAGTCTGGCTAATCAAGTATTGATCGAACTGAGGGAAATCCATCAGGAGGCGGATCGTCTCAAGTCCTATATCGATGCTGATATCTACAACCGTATTGACAAAAAGGTTCGTACAGTAAGGGCAAACATCGATGTTCAGCTAGAACGTTTGGATAGGGAAAGTCAGGTAGATCTTGAAAATGCGGAGCCAGAGGAATTAGCTCCAGAATTATCCCAGACCTTGGCCAATATTGCTATTGACCATCAGGCCATTTTAGACAAGATTGCTACCTCTGCTGAAGGGGATAAGGAAGAATTGACTGCCATTCATAGTTTGAAGATGGAGAAGTTCAAAACGATTCTGGAAGGCTATTTAAAGATTAAGGTCAATCCGAAGAACTATAATCGGGCAGAAGAACGTTTGCAACAAGCTAAAGCAGCCATCGAACAATTTGACCTTGAGCTTGACCAAGTTTTGAGAGAACTCAATGAAACAGATATGCGTGATTTTGATATCAGTCTGCGCATTCTAGAAAAAGATCGTAAAGAATAGGTTAGAAACAAAGGAGTAACCATGACAGAATTTAATTTTGCTATTGACCAGATTGCCAATAATACAGTAGCTAAGGTGGATAAAACAACCCAAATCATCGAGACCAATACTGGCTCAGACAAGACCTTGACCTTCCTTGAGAAGCTTAGCCCTGAGCAGCAAGAAGGAATCAAGGCGCACGTGCCCCAGTTAGTAGACCAGTTTGTCACAAATCAAAATGCTCTTTTGGATTTTGGACAATCTGCTGTCGAAGGTGTGAACAATACGGTCAATCGTATCTTGTCAGAACAAAAGAAATTGCAGATTCCTCAAGTAGATGATCTACTCAAGAATACCAACCGTGAGTTGCAAGGTTTTGTCGTCAAATACAAGAACGCTGAGATTGCTGAGTTAGAAGAAAAGCCAAACTTTTTGCAACGCTTGTTTAACAAGAGCAAGAATACCCTACAAGAATTTTACTTTGACTCAAAAACAGTGGAGCAAAAGCTCGATGGCATGGCTGCCGAAGTGGTCAAGCAAGAAGATGTCCTAGCTCGAAATATCGTCTCTGCTGAGATGTTGATTGAGGACAATACCAAGTCTATTGAAAATCTAGTGGGAGTGATTTCCTTTATCGAAGCCAGCCAGACAGAAGCTGGCAAGCGTGCTGCAGAACTAAAGGCCCAAGCTGACCAACTCGATACAAGTACGGTAGAATACCAAACCAAATCACAAGAATTGGCTCGTATGGCAGAAGTGGTCAATACACTCGAACAACAACATACTGAGTATGTCAGCCGTCTCTATGTTGCCTGGGCAACAACACCTCAGATGCGTAATCTTGTGAAGGTGTCATCTGATATGCGCCAAAAATTGGGCATGCTTCGTCGCAATACGATTCCGACAATGAAACTTTCCATTGCCCAACTTGGTATTTTGCAACAATCAATGAAATCAGGTGTCGTGGCAGATGCCATTGTTAATGCCAACAATGCTGCCCTTCAGATGTTAGCTGAGACCAGCAAGGAAGTGATTCCACAGATGGAACGAATTGCCCAAAGCCCGACAGTCGCTGTCGAATCGGTTACCAAACTGGCTGAAAGTCTGGTCGCTCAAAACCAAGGTATCGTCGCAGCTATTGAATTGGGACGCCAGAAACGTGCTCAACTAGAAACAACCATCGTCAAGTCCGCAGAAATGATCAACGATTCTGTCAAACTACGCGATGAGAAAATTGTCCAAGCCCTTCTAGACCAAGGCAAGGCCGCCCAGAAAGAAGTACAAGAATAATACACAAGTCCCTGCACTGTCGATTTGCAGGGGATTTTTCTTGGTTTAGTAGAAGTTTTAAGGTCAGGGAATTCTTGCCAGATTTAGAGAGAATACCCTAGAAAACCTTTTCACTACTAGTCTTTTATGATACAATGGAAGGAAGTAAAGGCGCTGTTTTTTCGATGTCGCAACGCCTTGGATGAATGAAAAGGAAGAGTCCCTATGGTTAAGCAAACAAGTCCCATGCAGAGAGCTAGATTCGTATCCTTGTACCCAGTTTCAAAACCTGCCAATTTCCTTGGTGGGCTTTTTGCCTGATAGAAGTGGAGGATGGACATGATGTACACGTTATCAAAAGAATTAGAACAAGAACTCATAGTTTCAGCGCCTGAGTTGCAGGCTAGTTATGCTGCTATCGTAGAATACCTAGAAGCTATCAACCAGAAAGAAGCATCTGGAAGCAATTCTCAGGAACTCCAGAACCAGCTTGCTATTCAGCTGAGACGTTTAGAAGATTTGGTGCAGGGCTATATCCAAATAAAGAAGAATCCCCATCACTACCTAGATGCAGATAAAGATCTGACGGCAGCCTATCAAGCCATTAAAGGGACGGAGCAAGATCTTCTCAAAAAATTGCAACATCTCAATCAAGCAGCCTTGCAGGATTTCCATATCAGTCAGAGACTCTCTCCCAAAGATGAGACTGCTATCCCTGTAGCAGGAAAAGCTAAAACCAAACAGGAATTGGCTATCGAGCGGGATTTAATCAACCAGCTGACAAAGGGAGAAAGTCAATGGGTGTATCGACCTGAGCTAAATACAGAGGACCTCCTATGGGGAAACTTTTTTGCCAAGCTGGAAGCAAATAATGTTCGCATTTTGCAAGACCATCCCCTTACAAATTCAGAGAAAAATCAAATCAAAAACCAGCTCAATTTTGTCAACTTTTATGAAGCAGCCAAGTGGATAGCAGGGGAAAATGGCATTGCCAAGGTGCAGGTTCAACGTGAAGATGCTAGTTTAGGCACCATTCGCTTGGAAGTCTTGTGGAGAAACAATGTCGCAGGTGGCAAATCCAGCTATGAGGTTGTCAACCAAGTCATCACAGGCGGAGAAGGGATTCGCCAGCGCCGTGGGGATGTGACTTTGTTAATCAATGGTCTGCCAATGATTCAGATTGAACTGAAAAGCCGTTCTCATCCTTACATGGATGCCTTCCGTCAGATTAAGAAATACGACCAAGAAGGACAGTTCAGAGGCATTTTTTCAAGTCTTCAGATGTTTGTCGTCTCTAATGTCACAGACACTCGCTACATCGCAGCTGCCAAAGCCAACAAGCTAAATGAGCGCTTCTTGACCAAGTGGGTCGATAGTGAAAATAGACCTCAACCTCAACTATTTGACTTTGCAGAGTCTGTCTTGTCGATACCGAGAGCCCACGAGATGGTCATGCAGTATTCTGTCATCGATGATGACAAGAAGGCCTTGATTTTATTGCGCCCCTATCAAGTTCATGCTATTGAAGCCATCCGTGAAGCCAGTCGCAAGCGCCAGTCAGGCTATATTTGGCATACGACTGGTTCAGGAAAGACCCTGACCTCTTATAAGGTTTCGCGCAATTTGCTCCAGATACCATCCATTGAAAAGACAATCTTTGTGATTGATAGGACAGACCTCGACCAGCAGACGACCAGTTCTTTTCAGTCCTACGCAGAGAACGATATGATTGATATCGACGAGACCGATGATACGCAGGAATTGGTTAAGAATCTGGCTTCTGATGACCGCCGTGTCGTTGTGACGACCATCCAGAAAATCAATGCTATGATTCGTCAGTTTGATGAAGAACGTCACCAAAAGGTCTACAATCGTATCAAGCAACTCAAACTAGCCTTTGTCGTCGATGAATGCCATCGTGCAGTGACTCCTGAACGCCAGCGCCATCTAGAGCACTTCTTTACAAATTCTCTCTGGTATGGGTTTACAGGGACTCCTATCTTTACAGAAAATAAACGTGAACAAAAAGGCGACCTTGCTCAGACGACCGAAGAGCAGTACGGTGACTGCCTCCACCAATATACCGTCAAAGAAGCTATCCATGACAAGGCAGTTCTTGGCTTTAATGTGGAGTATCAGACGACCATTCCTGGTTGGGCAGAAGATGAGATTGACGAGGAGCGTTATGATGACGAAGGCCATATGCTTGCAGTATTAGATGCTATTCTCAATCGCTCAAGACGCAAACTCGGCTTCCAAAATGGGGTAGGAAAAACCTATGAAGCCATTTTGACTGTCAAAAGCATTGCCCGTGCGCAGGCCTATTATAACCTGATTAAGCAAGTCAAAAATGGAGAGAAGTCTCTAAGCATTTCGGAAAATGTTAAAAAGGTCTTGCCAGATTTCCCTAAGGTTGCCATTACCTACTCTGTGACAGAGAATGAAGCAGACTCCTATGTCAACCAAGCATACATGGAGGAAAGTCTAGAAGACTACAATGCCATGTTTGGCACTCACTTTGGTCTAGCGACCATTGCTTCCTACAATAGTGACCTCAACGATCGTTTGGCTCGTAAGAAAGAACGCTATGCCTTCCGTGAGGAACAGTTGGACCTGGTTATCGTTGTGGATCGCTTGTTGACAGGCTTTGATGCCCCTTGCCTATCGACCCTGTTCATGGATCGTCAGCCCATGAAACCCCAGCATATCATTCAGGCCTTTTCACGAACCAATCGCCTCTTTGATGAAGGCAAGAAATTCGGTCAAATCGTTACCTTCCAAACGCCTGACCGCTTTAAAGAAAAGGTGGATGAAGCTCTGAGTCTCTACTCAAATGGTGGTGAAACCAGTGTCTTAGCCCCAGAATGGCAGGAGGAGAAGGCCAAGTTTCTGGAGAAGGTTCATCAACTACTAGCTATCGCTCCAAGTCCAGAGCAGGTGCCTGATTTGGATACAGCTACAGATGCAGAATTAAAACGCTTTGCCAAGGCCTTCCAAGAATTTGACAAGCTCCTATCTTCTATACAAGTCTATTCGGACTATGATGAGAAAGTAATCCTCAGAGAAATTGGCCTCAGCCTAGAAGACATCGAGAACTTTGCCGGCCAATATCAAAATGTCATCGAAGAGCTCCGCAGACGCAGAAAAGAAGACCAAGAAGATGAAGGCGTTCTGCTGGATATCGAGTATGAGCTCGAATCCATCCGCACCGATGAGATAAACTATCACTATATCCTCTCTCTCATCCAAGCCCTGATTGAAAATCGAGAAAACCTCATTGGTAAAAAGGAAAAGAGTCTGGTAGATAACTATATCGAAGATTTGAACAAATCCAATCCCAAGTTATCCAACCTCATTTCCAAACTCTGGCAGAATGTCCAAGCAGATGCCAAGAGCTATCAGGGTCAGTCTATCATCCATAAGTTAGAAGAGATGATTGAGCTAACAACCCAGCAAAAGATTCGTGAAACGGCAGATTATTGGCAGATAGGAGAGGATGAACTCCAGTTCGTAGTAGATAACTATCGTATCGGACGCGACAAGCAAAATGGTGAAAAAGCCATCACAGACTCTCAGAACTATCTGGCCTATAAGGAAGCCCACGGAGACAAGGCACTACCAAAACTCAAATACAAAAAAGCCCTCAAAGAGGACTATATGCGCGTGATTTCAGAGGATATCTTACCGCTAAGGGGGAGATAGGTTTAAAAATGGTCAGCAAGATAATGTTGGGAAGGTTTTCGACTAATGAGGGTCAAAATTCCCCTCTCTTCAAGATGCAAGAAAGCATCCTTGACCTTTTTCTTAGAGTAATGCTGATTAGACTGATTGGCTAGTTGGATGATGCTTCTATCTTCTATACCATCTCTCTTATCATCGACAAAGAGCTTGGACTGAGCGAGGAGAAACAAGATGTATTTCTCAACTTCTTCCAGCCCTTCTGTTTGCTCTATCTTAACTTTATAGCGATGCAGTTGCTCTTGTTTTTCAAGGAGGGTTTGGATAATATTTTCCTGTCCTTCCTTTATAAAAGTCAACAAGGCTTCAACGAAGAAAGTAGCATCGGCACGGTTGAGATGGTCGCCAGTATTCCTAAAAGCCTTATAATAGTCTTGCTTATGGTGATTGATTTGTTGGGACAAAACCAACCCCGAAAATTTATCGAGTTTTCTAGACAAGTACTTGGCAAGGATATAGCGTCCTGTCCGACCGTTACCGTCATAGAAGGGATGTATATTTTCAAAAAAATAGTGTCCAGCACAAGCCTTGATAAGGTTTGGGATAGAATGGTCGTTTATAAAACGAATCCACTCTGTCAGCATAACCTGAATCTGTTCCTCCTTTTGAGGTGGGATATAGATGACTTTGCCAGTCTTGTCGTCTTGGATAAAGACCGATTTCTGCCTAAAAAACTCTCCATCGAGTTCATCCTCGGGCGAGATTTCTCCTTGCGTTAATTGGTCATAAATCCTTCTGATATCTTCAAGAGATTGGATTTGGAGAAATTCATCCTTAAGGATTTGTTGGTACATTCGCAAGGTGGAAAGATGTTTGATTTGTTCGGTCTTATAGGGGTCTTCCTCTAGGAGTTTCTCCACATCGACCAACTCTTTACGAGTTGTATGGATACCTTCGATTTCATTTGTGGAAATAATCGATTGGTAGAGTTGTTCTTTATAGAACTGATCGTGGGCAATCTTTGGGAGGGTATCAGCTATTTCGCTAATTCGTTGAGACTGCTGTGAGATAGTTTCCATCAGTTGGGAAAGCCCAAGATGCAGGGTAACAAATAGAGGGTATTGACTTGTTTTGACAGTATCGCGTTGCATTAAATGAGGATAAAGAGATGTTCTAATGGAACTGTATCCTTGTAAGCGTAGTTGATACTCTTCCTCATATTGGTCACGATGACTGTAGTATATTTTTCTAAGTTCTCTATAGTTCATATGTAGTCATCCTCGCATTTTAACGTTTTTTAACATTATATCACAAAATCAGCCCTTCTATTGTTTCAAAATAGGCAAAATTGAATAATAGAATTGTATATCTGCCTATCTAAAGTGCAAAAATGGCCAAAATTGAACAATAGGAACGAAAGGTGGACGCCCTAAAGTGCAAAAATAGGTAAAATCGAAGAATAGAAATCAAAAAAATAAAACCTAAAGTGTAGAAATAAGAAAATGGAGTAATAGAAAGAAGGAACATTATGGAAAAATTATTTATTATTGGAAATGGGTTTGACATAGCGCATGATTTAAAGACTAATTATCTATATTTCAAGAAGTTTGTTTATCAGCAGGCTTATGGGAAAGATGATTTATTAGAGTCGTTGCAAAGTGAAAATGCCATAAAATTATATCTGAATAGAATTGATGAAGAAATATTGCTAGAAGAAATAGACGATTATAGTATTCCTGAAATGCAAAGGGGACCAGAAGGGGAAAAACTATATCCAGATGATGTAGATTTGTATAAGTTATTGTACCTGCTAATGGGTCAAATTACGGAAACTGAGAAATTTTGGTCTGATTTTGAAGAGAAATTAGCAGATTTTAAAAACGTGTCTATTGCTACCATGGATTTTCTGGATGATGATGGCGATTTTAATGGTTCTTTGATGGCTAATAATGCTAATGAGATAGGAGAAATTCTAGCTAAATATATAGATTATTCTTTAAATAAATTATTTAAACTGTGGATAGAAGAAACATATTCTGATTGGAAGGATAGAATTCTGACTAAAGGTGAAGAATCACACTCTAAATTATTAAAAGATACAGTTTTGAAAAATTCTGATGCATTATTTATCAACTTCAATTATACAAAAACGTTAGAAGATTTATATAGAATTCCTGAAAAGCAAGTTTTTCATTTACATGGAGTTATTGATGGGGGAAAATTTATTTTTGGACATGGATTTGATGATGAATTAAGTGATTTCAATCCTCTAGATGTAGGAGCATATCTTGAAGAAGTTGTTATAAAGTTAAAAAAACCAGTTGACAATGTATTGTCTAATTACAATGAACTTTTTGAAAGATTATCTTCTGTCAAAGAAATTTATTTCATCGGTTTTGGAATTCGTTCAGAACAAAGATGGGTAGACAGTCCATATTTAAAAGCAATATTTAAGGAAACTCCAAACGCAGATATTTTACTTGATAGTTACTACCGATTTGGAAATATAGTACAAATAAAAAGAACTCTGAAAAAATTAGGTGCAGATAAAGCATATAAACTAAGATTGATAGATACAAGGGGCAATCAATTGTTATAAGGAGGAGATATATGACAAAGAAACCAAGTTATCGATTTGTAGGTTATACTGAACCTTGGGAACGGAGAAAGTTGGGAGAGATATCATCGAGAGTAAAAGGAAATGATGGTAGAATGGATCTACCAACTCTTACAATATCTGCTGGACAAGGGTGGTTGGATCAAAGAGAACGCTTTTCAGGTAATATTGCAGGAAAAGAGCAAAAGAATTACACACTACTAAGGAAAGGAGAACTTTCGTATAATCATGGTAATTCTAAACTTGCAAAATATGGGGTGGTTTTCCAATTAAATAATTATACTGAAGCCTTAGTGCCTAAAGTATACCATAGTTTTAAGATGATAGATGGGAGGTCTGGTACATTTTTTGAATACTTGTTTGCAACCAAGATACCTGATAGAGAGCTGGGTAAATTAGTTTCTTCTGGAGCCAGGATGGATGGACTATTAAATATTACTTATGACGATTTTATGTCCATAAAGTTAACGTTCCCAAAGAATAATGAAGAACAAACTGCCATTGGTTCTTTCTTCCAAGATATTGACCAACTCATTAGTCTTCAACAGCGTAAGTTAGAGGTGCTCAAAGAGCAGAAGAAAACCTACCTCAAGCTCCTCTTCCCAGCCAAAGGACAAAAGAAACCAGCCCTTCGCTTCGCAGGATTTGAAGATGAGTGGACTAGTGTTTTATTAGGAGATATATCGGAATTATATCAACCAAAAACAGTATCTAGTGAAGAGTTACTAACAGAGGGCTTTCCAGTATTTGGCGCGAATGGTTATATTGGATATTATAAGGATTACAATCATAAAGAAGATCAAGTTACCATCTCTGCGAGGGGAGAGGGAACAGGAACACCAAGCTTTGTTGAAGGACCTGTTTGGATTACAGGTAATTCAATGGTTGTTAATGTTGAGAAACAAGCTAATATTATTAAGCCATTTTTGTATGCTTTTTGTCTATCGTTTGATTTTAAACCTTTTGTTACAGGTGGGGCACAGCCTCAATTAACAAGGGAAGTTTTAAAAAAAGTAAATATTATGTTACCTTCTCTCCCTGAACAACAAGCCATCGGTTCTTTCTTCCAAGACCTAGACAAGGCCATTGCCAAGCAAGAGGAAAAAGTCAACCAACTCAAAGAAAGCAAACAAACCCTACTCAGAAAAATGTTTATCTAAGATACAAAGACCGTAAAAAACCCAGTAAAAATAGGGAAATGGCACAGTCTTCGATGAAGGCTAGACAGTTTATCTTTTTTACCCAGCTTTTAGGTTGTGTTCAATTCAAACAAATACCAAGACCGTAAAAAGCTACACCAAACGAATGAAAGTAGAAATTGATAGGAGACCCTATGTCACAAACAGATTTATCAAGAGAACTCTACCAGTCCCTCTGGAATGCGGCAGATATCCTGCGTGGCCAGATGGAAGCCAATGAATACAAGTCCTACCTCTTGGGCTTGATTTTCTACAAGTACCTATCCGACAACATCCTCCAAGCCGTCTGCGATAACTTGGACGAGACCTTTGAGTCCTTCCAGCAAGCGCAGCTTCTCTATGAGGAAAACTTTGCGGATGCAGATGTCCGTGAAGACCTCATCGAGGTTCTAAATGACGAGCTAGGCTATGTGATTGAGCCTTCTCTGACCTTTACCAAGCTGGTTCAGTCTATCCATGAAGGAACCTTCCAGCTAGAATCTCTAGCCCAAAGTTTCCGTGATATCGAGCAGGCCAATGAAAAATTTGAAAATCTTTTCGAAGATATCGACCTCTATGCGAAAAAGCTAGGCAACACTCCACAAAAGCAAAACAAGACCATCTCTGAAGTCATGAAACAGCTCAACGATCTCAATGTGTCTGGTCATGCTGGTGATATCTTGGGTGATGCTTATGAGTACTTGATTGGCCAGTTTGCCAGTGATTCTGGGAAAAAGGCTGGAGAGTTCTATACACCTCAAGCAGTCTCTCATCTTATGACTCAGATTGTCTTTGCAGGGCGGGAGCATCAAAAGGGGATGTCGGTTTACGACCCGACCATGGGTTCTGGATCTCTCTTGCTCAATGCTAAGCGCTATAGTAAGGAAGCTTCGACGATTTCTTACTACGGTCAAGAGTTGATTACTTCGACCTTCAACCTTGCTCGCATGAATATGATGCTTCATGGGGTTGCGATTGAGAACTATCACCTCAGTAACCATGATACACTAGACGAAGATTGGCCGACTACCGAGCCGACAGACTTTGATGGAGTTTTGATGAACCCACCCTATTCACTGAAGTGGTCAGCAGATAGTGGCTTCCTGCAAGATCCTCGTTTTTCAAGTTATGGAGTTCTGGCACCTAAGTCCAAAGCAGATTTTGCCTTCCTTCTTCACGGTTTTTACCACCTCAAGCACAATGGTGTCATGGCTATCGTCCTCCCTCACGGAGTTCTCTTCCGAGGAGCAGCCGAGCAGAAAATTCGACAGCACCTGCTAGAAGAAGGCGCTATTGATACAGTTATCGGCTTACCAGCAAATATCTTCTACAACACCTCTATCCCGACAACTATTATTATCCTTAAAAAGAATCGCACCAATAAGGATGTCTTCTTTATCGATGCTTCAAAAGAGTTTGAAAAAGGGAAAAATCAAAACAATATGACCGAAGACCATATTGCCAAGATTTTGGAGACCTATCAAAAACGTGAGAATGTCGAGAAGTTTGCCCATCTAGCAAGCTTTGAAGAGATTGTCGAAAATGACTACAACCTCAACATTCCACGCTATGTTGATACCTTTGAGGAAGAACCCGTAGTTCCCCTCGCCGACCTCGCCGACCAGCTCGCAGAGATTGATAAAGAGATTGGTCAAGTAGAAGCCAGACTCGCTCACATGCGCAGCCAGCTAGTAGGCACAACACCAGAAGCCCAAGCAGAATTAACCGCCTATCTTGAAAAGTTGAAAGATATTTAGAGAGTAGGGGAAGAATGAAAACATCTCGTATAAATTGTACGAGATGTTTTTGGATTTTGCTGTATTACACATCATGTATAATACAGGTGAAAAATGATGCTATGGGTTAAGTAGAGTGCAGTAAAGTGCTAAAATTATCTGACTCAAATCAGTTTTACAAAAATATTGTAGGACGAGTAGAGTTTGAATTGAAATATAAGATAATTAACAAAAAAATGCTGGTTCTTCCATCTAAATTAATTGGTTCCTCTCCATCCTTTTATTTTTTCATAAGCGTCCTTTTTAAATTTTCCTAATGATTTATTAATAAGATCATCTTCAGATGTGAATATTATATCTCCATAAATAAGAGCATCAATTTTTTTATCAATCTCAATTCCTTCTCCTGAAAACATATTTTTTAAATCTTCTCTATATTCTTCATTGTATTCTCTTTCTCTATTTACCATCTCTCTGACTTCAATATTATGGACTTTATAAGCTTCATCTAGCTTTAAAATATTAATTAAATCATTTTTCAAATCTTCGGTTTCTTCTAAAGTATGTAGGTTACCATCTAGGTCTCGTTTGATTTCAATCTGATAATCTATATAATCGTTTGGATTGTTTGGATTTTCTATTCTTGTTAAATCAAATTTTACTTTTTGTGTATCATTTCTAAGATATGGGTTGATTTTTAATTTCTTTGTACCTTTGATACGATTACAAGTACTACAACTTGGTATAAAATTATATAATGAAATTGAAAACATCGGAAATGTATCTTTATTATAGAAATGATCCATCTCTGCGCCAAGCGATCTATCCCGAGTATTGATATAATTACGATTGCAATAGGGACAAACCAGTAATCCTCTACTATCCGAATTGATAAAATTTTGAATCATGAAGCAATTTATTTTTGCAGAGTTACCCATTATAGCGATTTCCTCAGATAAATTATACAGATCTTTTATCTCTTTAAAATCATTTTCACTACCAATACTATAGATATTATTGACGTATGTTTTCATATGTTGAGGTTCTAATAAAATTAATGTTTTAAAATACTCAGCAAACGAAGAAAATTGTCTACCTTCTATTTCCTCAACTAAATTTTTAATGTTCTCAATTTTTCTAATCATTATGTTTTCAAAATCATCAGTGAAATCATTATACCAAGTTTCTGTCTTATAATCATTAAATTGGGAATCTCGTATTTTTTGCATTATAACTTTATTTTGCGTTCCAATTTTCCTAGATACAAACTCTTCAAAACTAGTATCTTGTTGATTAGGATAGTTTTTTATTGCATTGAAACAATTTTCTTGAAAACAGTACTCTCTAATTAAACTTTTTATCACCTTAGAACCAACATAACCAAAAGTTTTTTTGATTTCCTTCTTAAAAGAACTCAATAATTTTTTTTCTACATCTGTACTTTCTATATATTTGCTAATCATAAACTGAACATAGGCATCAACAAATTCTTGTGGATAATTTGGTAATTTCAAATGCATCATTGAGAACGTTCCCCCTCAAGTTGTTCGAGTTTTTTTGAAGTTGAGCAATTCGATTTCGGATTTCAATGCTCTCATCATTTTTATTTGGGAATGCTCTATAAAATAATTCTTTAAGTTGGTTTGCAATGATTGGTTCACCTACAGAATCTATAATCTTCTTAGCCATCTTCTCTCTCTTAGTTTCATCCAGGCTATTAAATAAACTGTTAAGATTGAGATTTCCATCGGTTTGATTAATTTTAAAAGTTAAAAATTCTATCGTATCTTTAATTGTATTATAGGCATATTCTCCCATTACATCTTGTAGAAAAAATGAATTTTTAAAAAGCGTGTATATATTTTGACCAAAAGTTTTTTCAAATGACTTTTCTTTGAACTCTTCATTGTTCTTTGAAAGAAATAGTATATTTTCTCTATAAATATCTGACAAAAAGATTGGCGAATGAGAAGTAATAATTATTTGCAGGTGCTTATCATCAAATATTTTTTCGATGATTGGTAAAGCTCTACTTATCCACTTACGTTGCCATTCTGGATGTAATCCAAGATCAATTTCGTCGAAAAGTAATACATAATTTGTTGTAGCTACTCCTGGAAATGTTTTCCCTTGTAGATTTATTTTAGCTGAATACAGATTAGCAAAAGATTTTAACAATCCTAATTCTCCTGAACTTAAACCTACCCACTGCATATGAATAGAATCCAGCACCTCTGGTATTTTAATTTCGGAAATACAGTCTACAATTAAAGATATCTTTGTAAAATCTTTATTAATATCTTTATTAATATCTTGTAATTCGTACAGAAAATTCTCAAATCTCTGTAGCGATTTTAGCTCTTTTCCAGATTTTACAATTTTTTCCAAATCCTCCCAAACTTTCTCTGGTATTAATTTATATTTCATTGAAGTACCATTTTCGTATAATTTAAAATAGGAAGTGTAACCTACAGCCTCGGCTACTTTATTACATAAACCTTTATTTTTTCTCCAAAAATTATTCCATCTCGTTTGTACATTTTCATGTGTATCGAGATTTATTAAATCTTTTACAGAATATAGAAGTTCTCTCCATTCTTCAAAGCCCCAATTACCATAATACTTGTATTTTTCCTTCTCATTAATTTTTAATAATACATCGTGAAATTCATTAAGAATATCACGCATTTGATTGGTATATGTATAATCGAAATTATTCTTAATAGTTTTTAAGTAGTCAAAATATACATTAAAAATAAACAAAAGATGCCATATTTCTATCCATTCTATACCTTCATCTTCAACTTCAACTTGATAAAATCTCAAATCATTAGTAACAGTCTGAGGTTGAATAAAAAATTTAAATTTATCACGGATTGCTTGATATTGTAATTTTATATTACGTCTATCGGCAACTAATGCTAAATGAAAATTTAAAAAGTTTTCACGATAGGACTGACTTCGTTTTAAATGATTATATCTAATCATTTGATTTATTAAAACAGAAAAATATTCTACCAGCCTAAAATTTATTTCATCTTTCTCTACATCACTCTTCATTCTAATAACTTTATCTAAATAAAGTAATTCGTTACTTTTATAGGTAAAAGGTAATGCCTTACCTTGAAATTGTACAATAACTCCCTTTTTAGTATAATCTACAAAGTCTTTAATTTTAGTTGAAAAATCTTCAATAAACTTAATCTGATTTAGTATTTCCTTGAGTAACACTGATTTTTGCTTTTTATCATATGAAGAGAATTTTTGACTCTTAATAACATTATTGAAATTAGATACATCAATTCCATTTGAATCACTAGAAAGATCTTTATTAGAAAATTCATTTGCATTTGAAAATTTTAAAATGTAAGGACATTCAAAACGGTGAGGGAACGATATGGTTTTTATTGGTAATTCAGGATATGCCCAAAATTCATTATTGGCCTCAAAAATTAGGTAAATACGATGATTTCTTTTTAGTCCAGTTAATCCCAAAATTTGATTGATAAGCGTTGTTTTTCCTGATCCGTTTTCACCAACGATTACAGATAAATCCTCTATATTTTTTCTATATGGAATTTTAAAAATATTACTTTTCTCAACATCAAAACAATATCGTCCGTTCTTATCTCGCTTGTGAACATCGTTCTCTATAACTTTTTTTACCTTGATATCCGGTAAAAAATTGATAATTTTAAAGTCGCAATCGAATGAAATATTATTCAAAACTTCATCGGGTAAAATGTTGAATCTCTCTTCTAACATCGCAACTAATCTCATTTTATCTTCATTGACCATTAATCTTACCTCTTCATATTATAATTTTATTCTACTATAGAATAACTCTTTTAGCAAAAATTAAATAGGATAACATTATACAAAACTTATATCATAGCAGAAAAAATGACTTCTCTGGATAAATCATCTATTAAGTGATTTAATTATTTTACTTTTATTGTAGATACTGATAGAAATTTGATCTGTACCTTAAATTTATTAAAAAAGCATGTCACTCTTTTCTCTCATAAAATTATATGATTTTGAGCGTTACTTTTTGCACAAAATTTCTAAAAAAGCATTTAGTAAACATGATAAAGCTCCTTTTGCTTTTGATTGTCCGAATCCGTATTCTTATTTCAAAAAAGGTAGTCAAAAATGTAGTCATTCGAATGATTTCCCTTGCAATATACTGAAATTAACAAAAAGAAAAAACGCTTGAATGAACTGCACCCCAAAAGTTAGACAGAAAAAATCTAACTTTTGGGGTGTTTTTATTATGAAATTAACTTATGATGATAAAGTTCAGATCTATGAACTTAAAAAACAAGGATATAGCATAGAGAAGCTTTCAAATAAATTTGGGATAAACAATTCTAATATTAGGTACATGATTAAATTGATTGATCGTTACGGAATAGAGTTCGTACAAAAAAGGAAAAAATACGTTACTA
>NZ_JPFV01000004.1 GCF_000722685.1 Streptococcus mitis
TGTTACTTTGTAGTGTGTACGACGTTTGTTTTCTTCGCTTTTGAAGTGCGACGTGCAGGTACTGCCATTTTGATTTCTCCTTTAGGTATTTATATTCGATTCAATCTACTGATTTTCATCAACCATACTAGGATAACACATTTTTTTTGTAAAGTAAAGTTACTTGACAAAAAAAGATGAAAAAATTAAAAGGTCATCAACCGAATTAATCGAAATTTTCTGAAAATTCAAGAATTTTCTTCTGTTCATTGCTTTTGAAATGTGCTATAATAGTAAGAACTGAAATGGGAGGGAACAAATGACTGAATTAGATACACGTCACCGCAGTAGCATTTATGATAGTATGGTAAAATCACCAAACCGTGCCATGCTTCGTGCGACTGGTATGACAGATAAGGACTTTGAAGCACCGATTGTGGGAGTGATTTCGACTTGGGCGGAAAATACACCATGTAACATTCACTTGCATGATTTTGGGAAATTGGCTAAAGAAGGTGTCAAATCTGCAGGTGCTTGGCCTGTGCAGTTTGGAACTATTACTGTAGCGGATGGGATTGCCATGGGAACGCCTGGTATGCGTTTCTCTTTGACATCTCGTGATATTATTGCGGACTCAATCGAGGCAGCTATGGGTGGTCACAATGTGGATGCCTTTGTTGCTATCGGTGGCTGTGATAAGAACATGCCTGGTTCTATGATTGCCATTGCCAATATGGATATCCCAGCTATTTTCGCCTATGGTGGTACCATTGCACCCGGAAATCTTGATGGCAAAGACATCGACTTGGTTTCTGTCTTTGAGGGGATCGGAAAATGGAACCACGGTGACATGACAGCTGAGGACGTGAAACGTCTCGAATGTAATGCCTGCCCTGGACCTGGTGGCTGTGGTGGTATGTACACTGCTAATACTATGGCGACTGCTATCGAAGTTTTGGGTATGAGTTTGCCAGGATCTTCATCTCACCCAGCTGAATCAGCTGATAAGAAAGAAGATATCGAAGCAGCAGGACGTGCTGTAGTTAAAATGCTTGAGCTTGGTCTCAAACCGTCAGATATCTTGACTCGTGAAGCCTTTGAAGATGCCATCACTGTAACTATGGCTCTTGGTGGTTCTACAAATGCCACTCTTCACTTGCTTGCCATTGCCCATGCTGCCAATGTTGACTTGTCACTTGAGGACTTTAATACAATCCAAGAACGTGTGCCTCACTTGGCTGACTTGAAACCATCTGGTCAGTATGTCTTCCAAGACCTCTACGAAGTCGGTGGTGTCCCAGCGGTTATGAAGTACTTGCTGGCGAATGGTTTCCTTCACGGGGACCGTATCACATGTACTGGTAAGACTGTCGCTGAGAACTTGGCTGACTTTGCAGACCTCACACCAGGTCAAAAAGTCATTATGCCACTTGAAAATCCAAAACGTGCAGACGGTCCGCTTATCATCTTGAACGGGAACCTTGCTCCTGACGGTGCAGTTGCTAAAGTATCAGGTGTTAAAGTACGTCGTCACGTTGGACCAGCTAAGGTCTTTGACTCAGAAGAAGATGCTATTCAGGCCGTTCTGACAGATGAAATCGTTGATGGCGATGTAGTTGTTGTTCGTTTCGTTGGACCTAAAGGTGGCCCTGGTATGCCTGAGATGCTGTCCCTTTCTTCAATGATCGTTGGTAAAGGTCAAGGAGACAAGGTTGCCCTCTTGACGGATGGACGTTTCTCTGGTGGTACTTATGGTCTGGTTGTTGGACATATCGCCCCTGAAGCTCAGGATGGTGGACCGATTGCTTACCTTCGTACAGGGGATATCGTTACGGTTGACCAAGATACCAAAGAAATATCTATGGCCGTATCCGAAGAAGAACTTGAAAAACGGAAGGCAGAAACAACCTTGCCACCACTTTACAGCCGTGGTGTCCTCGGTAAATATGCTCACATCGTATCATCTGCTTCACGTGGAGCCGTGACAGACTTCTGGAATATGGACAAGTCAGGTAAAAAGTAAATTCAAAAAGCAAGCCAACTTCGGCTTGCTTCTTTTTATCTTCAAAAGTGATTTGCCTGCTTATACTCAATAAAAATCAAAGAGCAAACTAGAAAGCTAGGCGCAGGTTGCTCAAAACACTGTTTTGAGGTTGTGGATAGAACTGACGAAGTCAGCTCAAAGTACTGCTTTGAGGTTGTAGATAAGACTGACGAAGTCAGTAACCATATCTACGACAAGCCGACGCTGACGTGGTTTGAAGAGATTTTTGAAGAGTATTAACGAGGTGGCAGTCCAAGGGCAATGCGGCCGTAGCGACTGATTCGTGTAATCTTCCAGGCAGGCGACCAGGTAACTTCAACCTTGACATCTTCGATACCCTCGATTTGTTTCAGACCTGCAACGATTTCGATAGGCAAGCTTTCGGCGCAATCGCAGGCAGTATCAGTGAAGGTCATGACAATTTTACAGAGCCCCGTTTCGTCCAGATTGATTTCATAAATCAGCCCTAGATTGTAAACATCCAATTCCACATCTGTATCAAAAACCTTCTCTAGTTTTTCAATAATTTGGTCTTGCAAGGCCAAAGCGCGGTCATTGATTTTGATATCCTCTCTCATTACAGTCCCTCCACATGATAAATATCCTCTATTTTCTCATAATTCTGACAATTTGGCAAGTTTTTGATGAATTTCCTGAAAAAATATGATAATATAAAGAAAACACTCAATCAAGGGGAAGCCTATGGAGCAGATTGGAAAAGTCTTTAGACAATTACGAGAGTCAAGAAATATCTCGCTGAGACAAGCGACTGGGGGACAATTTTCGCCATCTATGTTGTCCCGCTTTGAAACAGGTCAGAGTGAACTTTCGGTGGAAAAGTTTTTATTTGCCCTAGAAAATATATCTGCCAGTGTAGAGGAAATCCTCTTTCTGGCGAGAGGTTTTCAGTATGATACAGATTCTGAGTTGAGAAAAGAAATCATAGATGTCTTGGATCCAAAGAATATAGCACCTCTTGAGGACTTGTATCGTAGGGAGTATCAAAAGCATGCCCATTCTCAAAACAAACAGAAACATATTCTAAATGCCATTATTATCAAGTCTTATATGAAGAGCATGGACGAAAGGGTAGAGTTAACGGCAGAGGAGGGGAAAGTCCTTCATGATTATTTGTTTTCTACCGAAATCTGGGGAATCTATGAACTCAATTTATTTTCAGTCAGTTCACCATTTCTATCTGTTTCTCTTTTCACTAGGTATGTTAGAGAGATGGTACGAAAATCTGATTTTCTAATGGAAATGTCTGGCAATCGAAACCTTTTTCACACTATACTATTGAATGGCTTTTTAGCCAGCATTGAGTGTGAAGAATTTACCAATGCCTCTTATTTTAAACGTGTTATCGAAGAGCATTTCTACAATGAAAATGAAACCTATTTCCGAATTGTCTATTTGTGGGCAGAAGGTCTCCTTGATAGCAAGCAAGGCAGAGTCAAGGAAGGTCAGAAAAAGATGGAAGATGCTGTCCGTATTTTTGAGATGCTTGGCTGTAATAAATCTGCCGAATACTATAGAAAAACGACCGATTGTTGAATATCTGCAAACTACGAAAATAATTTGAAATTTTAAGCGATAGAACTGTTGGGCTCTCTCGTGCCACTGGAGAAGTTCTCTCGATTCTTTTTGATCATTTCATTTGTTGCATATATTCAAAGTTTTTCCTCTAGAATTTCTAAGTGCTATACTATAGTCATATTTCACATAAAACTTCGAACAAGAAGGGAGATTATCTATGAAACTATTGTTTAGAAATCAAGCTTATCGACTCTTGACTTTGTCACGCTTCTTCAATGCTTTTGGTGCTTCGATTTTCAACCTGGTCTTTATCGTCTATGCATCGACCCTGCCACAAGCCTCTTTTGCTGTTGCTATGGCGAATATTATCATGATTCTTCCGACTCTCTTTACAGTTTTTGTAGGAATTCGGGCAGATTACACGAGGGACAAGGTCAAATGGATGGTCTATAGCGGTTTGTTTCAGGCGGTTTTGTTTTTTCTGGCAGCCCTAGTTGTCCAGCAAGCTAGTCTCTTTGCCTTTTCTAGCCTGTGTTTAATCAATGTCATTAGTGATGTCATCAGTGATTTTGCAGGTGGTTTGCGCATGCCTCTCATTAAAGAAAAAGTAGCTGAAGATGATCTGATGGAAGCTTATTCTTTTTCACAGTTCATCACCTATATTTCAGCTATTGGGGGTCAAGCTTTTGGAGTCTGGCTCTTAGGTCTATCGGTCAACAATTTTTCCCTCGTTGCGGGAATCAATGCTTGCTTTTTCCTAGTATCAGCTGTGATTCTCTTTCTAGGAAGAAGCAAATTAAGCCTGTCAATTTTATCTGCTGATGGTGAATCACTTAAAAATGAGAGTCTATCTATCAAAGACCAGTTCCTAACAATTTACCGAAATTTACGTCTCGTTTTTCTTAAAGGTGGACAGAAAAACTTTGGATTCATGATCTTTGCTGTCTTACTTATCAATGCCTTGGGTGGTTCCTTAGGAGGTATCTACAATATCTTCTTTTTGAGCCATTCTCTTTTGGACTTTTCTTACACGGAGTCATTATTTATCAGTCAAGTCTGTGCTTTAGTAGCAGTCATCATCAGTAGCCTTACGGGCAATGATTATTTTGGGAAGCAGTCCTTGCCTAGATTGATGATGTGGGCGACTGTAGGGCTCAGTCTAGTTGGTCTAGCTAACGTATTCAATCAAGTCGTGCTTGGTTTGCTATTCCTCTTTTTAACTCTGTATGTGTCTGGTAAAGTTTCACCAAAGATTAGTGCCATGCTCCTGAAAAATCTAGCTCCAGAGGTTCTAGCTCGTACCAGTAATTTTTTAGGTCTATTGTTTACCTTATCCATACCTGTGGGAACAGCCTGTTTTTCACTTGTAGCTGTATGGAATATACAGTTGACTTGGATGCTATTTGTTGGTCTTTCCTTGCTAGCTATTTTTTTGACAATTCTTAATCTCAAAAATGATATCTAATACTCTTCGAAAATCTCTTCAAACCACGTCAGCGTCGCCTTACCGTACTTAAGTACAGCTTGCGGCTAACTTCCTAGTTTGCTTTTTGATTTTCATTGAGTATAAATCCTAATTTTTTTCTCACTGTTTTAATCCCTCTATTTATGGTAAAATAAGACTATTAAGTTTAAAGAGGATTCCCTATGAAATTACAAAAACCAAAAGGAACGCAGGATATTTTACCTGCTGAGTCTGCCAAATGGCAGTATGTTGAGGGCTTTGCCCGTGAGATTTTCAAGCGCTACAACTATGCAGAAGTGCGTACGCCTATTTTTGAGCACTACGAGGTCATCAGCCGCTCTGTCGGAGACACGACGGATATCGTAACCAAGGAAATGTATGACTTCTATGACAAGGGTGACCGCCATATTACCCTCCGTCCAGAAGGAACAGCGCCAGTTGTCCGTTCCTATGTGGAAAATAAACTCTTCGCCCCAGAAGTGCAAAAGCCAAGTAAGTTCTACTACATGGGCCCTATGTTCCGCTATGAGCGTCCACAGGCAGGGCGTTTGCGCCAGTTCCACCAGATTGGTGTTGAGTGTTTTGGATCTAGCAATCCAGCTACCGATGTGGAAACAATCGCTATGGCAGCCCATTTCTTGAAAGAAATCGGCATCCAAGGTGTCAAATTGCATCTTAACACTCTTGGAAATCCTGAGAGCCGTGCAGCCTACCGTCAAGCCTTGATTGACTATTTGACACCGCTCAAGGAGACCTTATCTAAGGATAGCCAACGTCGTTTGGAGGAAAATCCTCTCCGTGTCTTGGACTCTAAAGAAAAAGAAGACAAGGTAGCAGTAGAGAATGCGCCTTCTATCTTGGACTTCCTTGATGAAGAAAGTCAAGATCATTTTGATGCTGTACGTCAGATGTTGGAAAATCTTGGAGTAGACTACATCATCGATACCAATATGGTGCGTGGTCTGGACTACTACAACCACACAATTTTCGAGTTTATCACAGAGATTGAGGGCAATGACTTGACAGTTTGTGCGGGTGGTCGCTACGATGGTTTGGTTGCTTACTTTGGAGGCCCAGAAACCGCTGGATTTGGCTTTGGACTTGGTGTAGAGCGTTTGCTTCTCATTCTTGAAAAGCAAGGTGTGTCCCTCCCTATCGAAAACGCCCTAGATGTCTATATCGCAGTCTTGGGTCAAGGAGCAAATGTCAAGGCCTTGGAATTGGTACAGGCTCTTCGCCAACAAGGTTTCAAAGCAGAGCGTGATTACCTCAACCGTAAACTCAAAGCTCAGTTCAAGTCAGCCGATGTCTTTGCGGCTAAGACCCTCATCACCCTAGGAGAAAGCGAAGTCGAAAGCGGACAAGTAACGGTCAAGAACAATCAAACCCGAGAAGAAGTTCAAGTATCACTTGAGACAATCAGCCAAAACTTCTCAGAAATCTTTGAAAAACTAGGCTTTTAATAGTATTTAAAACTGGTCAGAGAACTACTCTGACCTTTTTCTTTTGCAAAATGACAAAAATCATAAACTTTTTGACAAATATGATTGTCAAAAAGAAAAAGATGTGTTACAATGTAAGCAAGTTAAGAGAAAAGGAGCAAGGAACGATTATGTGGGTATTAGGATTTGTACCTCTTGTGATTATGTATTATATCTACCATTCCCAAAAGGTCAAGAAACTAGAGAATAAAATCAAAAGAATTGAGCAAAAACAGAAAGGAAATAAAGAAATGTCAAGAATTTTAAAAGAATTGATTGGGAAAACACCGACAATCGTTGGACAAGTTTTTGGAACAGATAACTGGGAAGTTGTGGATGTTGATGAGGAATGGGTCAAGCTACGTCGTGTTGATAAAAAAGGAAAAGAAAAATTCAAACTACAACGCATTGAGGATATCCAAACTGTTGAATTTGACGGAAAGTAGGTGTGTAACATGCAACTAAAAAATCGTCTAAAAGAGCTGCGGGCTCGCGATGGCCTCAATCAAACCGAACTAGCCAAGCTAGCAGAGGTTTCCAGACAGACTATCAGCCTATTAGAACGGGACGAATACACCCCGTCCGTTGTGATTGCCTTGAAAATATCTCAGATTTTCAACGAAACAGTCGAATCGGTATTTCGCTTGGAGGAGGACGAGTGATGAACAAGTATAAAGTGATTTATTATGTAGTTGACATAGCTTTATTAGTCAGCGTGTGTCTACTAATTGGAACAAATCTAGGATGGTTTGATCTCTATTATAGCGACCAATTTATTTGGGCCTACTTTGCTCTCATCCCAGTAATTGACTGGATTGAAAAGAAATCCAAAAATCTAGCAAGTGAAAAAGGAGAATGAATATGAAAAAGAAACGTGGATTGTTATTTTTAATTCCTGTTGTCTTGGGAGCTTTTTTGTATATGTTTGTAGATATGTTGAAGGCTGGTGCCGAATCCCACGGAATTATGTTAGATGTAAAAATCTTGCTACCCTGGATATCAGCTATTGGTTTACTATTAGGTTTTGTTGGTATTCTTTTGACGTTCAATTTCTTAAAGAAAAGCAGAAAATTTCACTCCTTGTATCAAGAGGAAATAGATGATGATCTGAATGAAACCTATTATGTGCAAATGTATCGGAATCTCGAGTTTGGAAACATTACTTCTAATATTACAAGTGTAGCGATTTTATTGGCTCTTGTCATCTCAGGTAGTGAAGTAATTGTACTCGATGTAAGTCGTATAACATTTTCCCTTTCCTTTTTGGAATTAGTGCTGTTCTTGCAGAGTCAAAAATATCTTTCTAAAACAATTGCGATTGTTCGTCAGTTTGATTTGGAACTTTTCGCTACACCGAAGGATGTCTTGAACTATATTAATTCTTATGATGAAGGGGAGCGTCAGGCTAATTTGGAACAGAGTTTTCGGATTTTATTCCAATTAAATCAGTATGTCTTACCAGGCTTATATATTTTTCTTTTTATCATTTCTGTCTTGACAGGAGAGATTCAGCTACTAGCCTTCTTGCTTGTAGGAGCCATCCATATTTATATCAATGTGATGCAGTTGCCTATGGTAAAACGCTATTTCAAATAAAGGAGTTTCTATGATTCGTGTTGAAAATGTGAGCAAAAGTTTTGGGAGCAAAAAAGCTCTTCATCAGATTTCTTTTGAGATTAAGGAGGGTGAAATCTTTGGTTTTCTTGGCCCTTCTGGCTCAGGTAAAACAACCATGATCAATGTCTTGACAGGTCAGTTGGCTGCAGATCAAGGTAAAACAGTTTTGTTAGGCAAGAATTCTCAAGATTTAACCTCAAATGATTTGGAACAAATTGGTATTGTTAGTGATGGAAGTGGTTTTTATGAAAAGATGAGTCTTTACAAAAATCTTCTCATCTATGCTAAGTTATATGGTCTCAAGTCAGATAGAGTAAATCAGGTGCTCCAACAGGTTGGATTGGCAGATGCTAAAGATATTATCGCAGAAAAGTTATCTACTGGAATGAAACAACGAATGTTCTTGGCCCGTGCCCTTCTTAACGCTCCTAAGATCCTCTTCCTAGATGAGCCAACAAGTGGCTTAGATCCTACAACATCTAAGATGATTCATACCCTACTTCAAGAATTAAAGCAGGCGGGGACAACTATCTTTCTGACCACGCATGATATGCATGAAGCAACTCTGCTTTGTGATCGCTTATCTCTTTTAAATAAGGGAAACTTAATAGAGTATGGAAGTCCGCAAGATATTATCCAGAAGTACCATGTGGATAAGAAAGTACGTGTAGCTTATAAAGATGGACGAGAACAGATAGTTTCATTTGAAGAATTACCACATTTAGACACGACAGATTTGATGGTGGTTCACTCTTGTGAGCCGACTTTAGAAGAGATCTTTATCAGATTAACAGGAGAAAAGTTAGATGTTTAGAAAATTAAATGCCCTACTATGGTTAAGAGTGCAAGTTCTTATTAGCAATTCAACTTTGTTAGCGACTTTATTGATGCCTTTTGGTATTGCTGTTTTATATAATGAGTTTTTAAATAAGAATGGACAATTGAGCCTATTTTTACTATCTGCTAGCTTGACGATGGTCTTGAGCATGGGAAGTGGTTATATGGTATCGATTATGATGGCAGAAGATAAGGAAAAACGAAATCTTAAATCACTCATTCTAAGTGGTGTGACAGCAACAGAATATACTTTCAGTATGCTTGTTCTCCCTATTCTGATAATGTTACTTGCTATGATTGTACTTCCTATCTATCTTAGAGTAGATGTATCTAGTTATTTATTTGCCTACGTTATCTATTTGCTCCTAGCAACTATTAGTATTATTTTTCTCAACCTTCTAATCGGTGCGGTATCAGATACTCAGTCTAAAGCGCAAGTCTATAGTATCTTTCCTATGCTAATCGTATCTTTTTTACCCATAATTGCTCTTCAAAATGATACGATTCAGAAAGTGTTGGATTACTCGTTCATCGGTCCTATTGTAAATCTTTTAAATAAAAAAGGTGGGGAAATATCTTTTTCTAATATTGGTATGTTACTTGCCTGGGTACTTGTGTTAGGAATAGCGAACCTCTTTGTATTGAAAAACAGCTATAAAGCAAGATAGGAGTCATTTATGAAATTACTTAAAAATCTTGGCTGGTTTCTTCTAGCCATTCTATCCTTTTTATTCATCTATGGCTTCATTCAGGGGCTCGCGACTACGTCGCTTGCCTTAGGTGCTTCACCCTATGCTGTGACCTTGCTCTATGTGGCCTTGGCTGGAGTTTATGTGTACGGCATTTACAAATGGTATCAGAAAGGTCCTGTTCGTATTGAGAAGAGTGGCTTCAACCGATTTATTTGGCTTCCTGCCTTGGTTTGGTTCTTATCTCTGGTTGTCCAGTTCTTCTTGCCAAATGATCCTTCAGTAAATCAGCAAATAGCGATAGACTTGACCTTGTCTCAACCACTTTTCTCATTCTTTGCGGTCGTTATTTTTGCTCCTCTGACGGAAGAGCTTATCTTTAGAGGGATGTTAGCACGCCACCTCTTTCCTAAGCAGGACAATAGTAAACAAACTCTGCTTTTCCTTCTGGTATCTAGTGTTTTGTTTGCCTTAGGTCATTTCCCAGGTGATGTGCAACAATTTTTTGTCTATTTTAGCCTTGGTTTTAGTTTGGGCTTGGCTTATATTAGCAGAAAAGGTCTGGTCTACAGTATTTCTCTCCACGCTTTGAATAATTTAGTCGGCTTTTTGATGATTCTCATGCTATAATAGAGTCAGGAGGTCACATGAAACGAGTAATTTTATTAGCAGTGATTCAAGCAGTTGTTCTATTTTTCATCATTGGGGCGCTAGCTTATGCCTTTAAGGGCGATTTCTTCTACAACTATCTAGCAGTTGTCTTTGCCCCTATTGCAGGTGTCTTACGCTTTGGGACAGCTTACACAACGGAAATTGTCTTGCCGAGAAAGGCAGCCGAAATCGCTGAAAAGCGTAAAGCAGGCAACAATTCAAAATAAAAGAGTCCGATGAAGTTCATCGGATTTTTGTATGGGCGCTAATTTTTAGGGACTTTACCTGATTTTTAAAGACTGACAAACTTTTCTGCTGATTTTCATGAAGAGCCTGCGCTTTTATGGTAAAATAGTAACAGAATAAAAGAGGAGAGAAACAATGAAACGTAGTATGTATGCTGGTCGTGTTCGTGAGGAACACATCGGACAAGAAATTACCTTGAAAGGATGGGTAGGACGTCGTCGTGACCTTGGAGGTTTGATCTTTATCGATCTTCGTGACCGTGAAGGAATCATGCAGTTGGTTATCAACCCTGAAAAAGTATCTGCAGAGGTCATGACAACAGCTGAAAGCCTTCGTAGCGAATTTGTTATCGAGGTGACTGGACAGGTCGCTGCGCGTGAGCAAGCCAATGATAAGTTGCCAACTGGTGCAGTTGAGTTAAACGTGACAGCTCTGACAGTGCTGAATACAGCTAAGACAACCCCATTTGAGATTAAGGATGGCATTGAGGCCAATGACGATACACGTTTGCGTTACCGTTACCTTGACCTTCGTCGTCCAGAAATGTTGGAAAATCTCAAACTTCGTGCTAAGGTGACCCACTCTATCCGCAACTACTTGGATGAATTGGAGTTTATCGACGTGGAGACACCATTCCTTTCTAAATCAACGCCTGAAGGGGCGCGTGACTATTTGGTACCATCTCGTGTTAATAGAGGGCATTTCTATGCTCTTCCTCAAAGTCCACAAATCACGAAACAACTCTTGATGAATGCTGGATTTGATCGTTATTACCAAATCGTTAAATGTTTCCGTGACGAGGACTTGCGTGGTGACCGCCAGCCTGAGTTCACTCAGGTCGACTTGGAAACATCTTTCCTTACTGAGCAAGAAATCCAAGATATCACAGAAGGTTTGATTGCGCGCGTCATGAAAGAAACTAAAGGCATCGAAGTGACGCTGCCATTCCCTCGTATGAAATACGATGACGCTATGGCTCTTTATGGTTCTGATAAGCCTGATACTCGATTTGATATGTTGCTTCAGGACTTGACAGAAGTGGTCAAAGGTGTAGACTTCAAAGTCTTTTCAGAAGCACCTGCTGTAAAAGCCATTGTGGTCAAAGGAGCTGCGGACAACTACTCCCGTAAAGATATTGACAAGATGACGGAAGTAGCCAAACAATATGGTGCCAAAGGTCTTGCTTGGGTCAAGGTGGTTGATGGAGAATTAAACGGACCAGTTGCCAAGTTCTTGACTAGCATCCAAGCAGAATTGACAATAGCGCTTGCTCTTGAAGATAAGGACTTGGTTCTCTTTGTGGCAGATACGCTTGAAGTGGCCAATGCAACGCTCGGTGCCCTTCGTGGACGTATTGCCAAAGAGCTTGGTTTGATTGATAACGATAAATTCAACTTCCTTTGGGTGGTTGACTGGCCAATGTTTGAATGGTCTGAAGAAGAAGGTCGCTACATGAGCGCCCACCATCCGTTTACTCTTCCGCAAGAAGAGACTGCTCACGAATTAGAAGGTGATTTGGCTAAGGTTCGTGCCATTGCTTACGATATCGTGTTGAACGGTTATGAGCTTGGTGGTGGTAGCCTTCGTATCAATCAAAAAGACCTTCAAGAACGCATGTTCAAGGCTCTTGGTTTCTCAGCTGAAGAAGCAAATGACCAGTTTGGTTTCCTTCTTGAAGCCATGGACTATGGTTTCCCACCACACGGTGGCTTGGCTATCGGGCTTGACCGATTTGTTATGCTTTTAGCAGGAGAAGAAAATATCCGTGAAGTCATTGCCTTCCCTAAGAACAACAAGGCGACTGACCCAATGACACAAGCTCCTTCAACAGTAGCTCTCAAACAACTAGAGGAACTAGAGATTCAATTGAAACCCTCTTGCTTTAGTGTTTGAAATGTTGAGTAGAAGAAGATGAAACAAGCAAAACGAATTAAGCGGTGGCGCTATTATCTGCGCCGCTTTGCTCATCAGATAAAAATTTTACGTGTCTTACAAAGCATCTCTAGGGAAAAATATGATGAGAAGATTTCGGCCTCTCTGGTCTATGGTTTTTTATCAGCAGTAGCGGTCAATTTCTTTTTCCAACCAGGACATGTGTATTCGAGTGGTGCGACAGGTCTGGCACAGATTATTTCTGCTTTGAGTAATCACTGGTTTGGTTTTCACATTCCGATTTCGCTGACCTTCTACGCCATTAATTTTCCTTTGATGGTCTTGGCTTGGTATCAGATTGGCCATAAGTTCACCGTCTTTACCTTTATCACGGTATCCATGAGTTCCTTCTTTATCCAGTTTGTCCCTGTGGCGATCTTGACGGAGGATCCCATTATCAATGCCCTTTTTGGTGGTGTTGTCATGGGCTTGGGGATTGGTTTTGCTCTTCGAAACAATATCTCCAGTGGTGGGACGGATATTGTCAGTTTGACCATTCGTAAGAAAACGGGTAAGAATGTCGGTAGTATTTCTTTCTTGGTAAATGGGACTATCATGCTGATAGCCGGTTTGACCTTTGGTTGGAAATACGCCCTCTACTCTATGATTACCATCTTTGTCTCTAGCCGTGTGACAGATGCGGTCTTTACCAAGCAAAAACGGATGCAGGCTATGATTGTGACCAATCATCCAGATAAGGTTATTGAAAAAATACATAAAAAATTGCACCGCGGCGCAACCATGATCCACGATGCAGAAGGAACCTATAATCACGAGAGAAAGGCAGTTTTAATTACTGTCATTACACGTGCAGAGTTTAATGAATTTAAACAGATTATGAAACAGGTGGATCCAGGCGCCTTTGTCTCTGTATCGGAGAATGTTCATATTTTGGGACGGTTCGTTGAAACAGATAATTAGTAACTAAAAAACCAGCTCGAGCTGGTTTTTATTTTTCAATAATTTTGTGGGCAATCAACTGGCGATAACAAATTTGCTTATTGCTTTTAGCATCGTTGATAATCTGGAGGATGGTTTCAAGGGAAACACGACCAAGTTCTAAGCTATTGATATCAACATAGGCCGCCAAGTTGAGCTTGGGATTGACCGAGTCAAAGCTGAGAACAGGGACATCCAGTTTGTACTTAGCAATATAGTCACAGACCCCTTCGGCTAGGAGACTATCGGTTGTGATGATAGCATCGATTTGTGGGTCATGCTGAAAGAGAAGTTGACTAAATTGATATCCTTTTTCCTCTAGAAATTCATTTGCAAAGTAGGTCAGATTGTCATCAAGAGGCAGTTTGTATTGCTTGAGTGCGGATTCGTAACCAGTTAGACGGTCTTGTGTAACGAAGAGTTTCTTAGAACCTCCGATAAAGGCAATTCGTTTGCATCCTTTTTTGATGAAATATTCGGTTGCATCAAAACCAGCTTGGACATTGTCATTATCGACAAGAGGGATAAAGGGTGAAATGGATTTTCCTAGAATGAGGAAGGGGAACTGCTCTTCAGCCACCAATTTGACCAAGGGATCTTCCTCTTCAGCATAAAGGAAAATCAAACCATCCACACGTTTACCGTAAACCATTTGTGAAATAGCTTTAAGTCGTTCTTTTTCATCTTTACCTGTTGCTATCTGAATGGCGTAGTGGTTTTCAGAGGCGACTTGGGCGATACCACGGAGAACAGATGGGAAGAAAGGATTTTGATAGAAGGCATCTGAGTCGTCAGGAAGCACCAAGCCGATAACTTGGGTATAGCTACTTACCAAGCTACGAGCATTGAGGTTGGGGTAGTAATTGAGCTCCTTCATAGCCTTGCGAACGCGTTTTTTTGTTTCGTCTCTAATGGTTGATTTGTTTTGAATAACACGGGTTACGGTTGAAGGCGAAACACCAGCAGCCTTGGCCACGTCTTTAATCGTAACGGGCATAAAAATCTCCTATTTATGGTAATCTGGATCACGGAAATGCGTTTTATAAAAGATAGTGACCAGATACAGAACAAAAAGAATGTTTTGTACAGTGATGAGAGTTGTCATATTTTGGCCAAAGAGTCCCAAAATAAGCGTAATTAGAGTTGGCAATCCTAAACAGTTCAAGATAAAATGGTAGCACTCTTTAAAGGTCCTAAATGAAAAGAGGCGTGATTTCTTAGTGATATAAAGGAGAAGACTTGCTCCTAGAGAGACGATAAAGAAATTCAAACCAAATAGGAAGCTTGCACCGAGAACTAGGAAGAGACTGATATAGACACGATTCTGCTGGTACCAGTCTTTAGAAATTGCTTGGGTCAAGCTATCTTTACTTTTGAAACTCTCAGTTTCGATCGCTCGGTAAGAGACACGGGTCAGTTCTTTACTTTCCTTGCTGATGACCAGTTCTTTTGTATCGAAATGCAGTTGCAGGTTCTTAGGTAATTCTTTGCTTGGGCTTGGACCGATTACAATAGAAGGCGCTTGACTAGCTGTTCCTGTATAAGTAAATTTACCATCAACAATTTTAGCATGTTCAGAGAGATCCTGGACAACCTCATCTGTCAATGGTTCATAGACATTATCGATAAAGGTTTCTAGCGGATAAGTATCCTGGTAGCTGTTTTGAATAGCAATGGGTACCATAGACAAGCTGATAAGGAAGATACTGGTAAAGAGAAGCTGAAACCAGTTGAGTCCGAAACGTTTGGACAGGGGCTTACGAAATCCCCAAATACTTGAAAAATAGGAAAATGGATATGGAAGCATTTGTATCTTTCTAAAAGGTGTTTTCTATATGAGTATTATTATATAGAGAAATGCGCTTTATTTCAAGTCTAGGAAACAAATTGCTTGTTGTAAGGATATTACTTACAGTAACAATCGCTAATACTCAATGAAAATCAAAGAGCAAACTAGGAAGCTAGCCTCAGGTTGCTCAAAACACTGTTTTGAGGTTGTGGATAGAACTGACGAAGTCAGTAACCGTACTACGGCAAGGTGAAGCTGACGTGGTTTGAAGAGATTTTCGAAGAGTATAAAATGAAAAAGGGTGGCGGGGATAAATTATCCCTTGTCGCCACCACTTGTAAGTCCTGAAACAAAGTTCTTTTGTAGGAAGAAGAAGAGAATACAGATTGGAAGGGCAATGAGGATAGCACCTGCTGAGAAGTAGGCAATCTTCATGTTTTTCACATTGCTAACGAAGGTTTGGAGACCTACGGCAACAGTAAAGTATTCTTTCTCACGAAGCAAGAAACTAGAGAGGATGTAGTCCCCGAAAGGTCCCATGAAGGCCCAGAGAGCTTGTACGGCAACCATTGGGCGAACAAGTGGAAGAACAATTTGCCAGAAGCGACGGAAGTGTCCTGCACCGTCTAGTTTTGCAGATTCGTCTAGAGACATTGGCACTGTATCGAAGTAGCCTTTCATGAGCCAAGCGTTCATCGGAATACCACCACCAACGTAGAGGAAGATGAGGAACCAGCTGTGGTTAAGGGCATTCAACATAAGTGCCATAACGAAGAAGGCTGTCAAAGCGGCCATGGTTGGCACCATTTGGATAATCAAGAAGAAGACCAAACTTTGTTTACGAGCTAAGAAGTTGTAACGGCTGTAGGCATAACCAGCAAGTACGATGATACTTGTTTGAACAACCATGGTAATCAAGGCGATAATCAAAGTATTGAGGTACCAAGTACCGTACAAGGTTTCAGTGAAGAGGCCTTTAAAGTTATCAAAATTGAGGTCGATATTAGTATCTAGTTTAAAGGCTGAGACGTTACCTGCTTTAAAGGCTGACATGATGGTAATCAAAAGTGGATAGATAATCACGATTGATAGGCCAATTAAGTAGAGGTAAGTAAGGGTTTGAGTCAGTCTACGTTTGAGTTTAATTGAGTTATTCATCTTAGACATCCTCCATATCAAATGCGTGTAGTTTCTTGAATGCGATCATAGAGATTGAGATGACAATGATAGAGATAATCAAGGTAACAGCTGCCGCCATTGAGTATTGAGGAGATGTACCTGTTGTCAAACGGTAAATCCATGAGATCAAGATATCGGTTGAACCAGCTCCACCTCCGACACTACCAGGTCCTCCACCATTGAAGAGGTACATGATAGAGAAGTTGTTAAAGTTGAAGGTGTATTGGCTAATCAAAGTAGGTGCTGCAACAGCCAAAATCATTGGGAAAGTGATGTTGCGGAATTTTTGCCAAGCATTAGCACCGTCAATATAAGCTGCTTCGTAAAGGTCGTTAGGAATAGATTGCAAGATACCTAAAGTCAAAACGTAGATGTATGGGAATCCAAGCCAACCTTGCATCATAATCAAGGCAACCTTAGTCCAAGTAGGGTCTGTTTTCCAAGGGATAAGAGCCCCATCAAGGAAAGGAAGGAATTTAGCAAAGATCGGCAAGACTTGAGTATTGATAGCACCGACACTATCGTTAAACATGTTTGAGAATGTCAAGATAGTGATGAAGGCTGGAACAGCCCAAGGAAGAAGGAAAATAACACCAAAGATACGTTTTCCTTTGATAAATGGTTGGTTAGCAATGATAGCTGTGAAGATACCAATCACGATCTGTAAAGTTGAGGCAGATAAAGCCCAGATGATAGTCCAAGAAAGAACAGAACCAAAGGCAGAACGGAAGGTACTCAAGCTCCAAATGTTCGTAAAGTTCGTCAAACCAACCCAGTCCAACAATTTGTTTGGTGGCAAGTGTTGGAAGTCGTAGTTGGTAAAGGCAATCATCAAGGTTACGATAACTGGGAAGATGATCGCAAAAGTCATGGCAATATAAGATGGAATGATCAAGAGGTAAGGGAAGCCATTTTCATAGATTCCTTTGACCATTTCTTTAAAGGTAAGTGCTACTGGAATACCATTGTTAATGTGCTTAGCAGTTGTATGTGCATCTTTAATATTTGCGAAATAAAAGAGTACATAAACAACTACAAAGATTAAATGGAAGGCACCACGAATCAGCATAAAGAGGGAATTATCACGACCTGGTTTGTCACCAAGAGTGATGAGATTGCTCAATTCAGGGGCTGCAAGTGCTAGGAAATAAAGGACGAATACGATGGTTACACCAAGGAAGATAAAACCTTTGGCTTTTTGTTTATTGTAAATCTGTCCTAACCCAGGAATGATAGACAGCAGGGCTGCTTTACTAGGTTGTTGCTTTTCCATAATAACTCCTTTCATAGGATACTGGTTTCTAGATAAAACCTAAACTATTTGTGTTTTTGTTGATAAATTCAAAGGGGGATTTGATTTCCACCCCCCTTGAACAAATTTCTTATTCACCAAATTTTTGTTTGATTGTTTCTTTGATCAATGTTACAGCATCGTTAGCTGCTGTTTTAGCATCTTTCTTACCGCTTACAGCTTCAAACAACATTGTTTTAGCTGGGTCCCAAACTGCTGACATTTGAGAGATGTTTGGCATTGGTTGAGCGTTCTTGAACTGTTTGATAACAGCTGTTGTCAACTCATCGTTTTTACCTTCAGCGTATGAACGAGCTTCAGTGTTAGCTGGGATTTCGTTAGTCTTATCGTAGAAGGCTTTTTGTTGTTCAGTTGAAACAAGGAAGTCTACAAATTTTTGAGCAGCTTCAAGGTTCTTAGTGCTTGATGGGATGATCCAAGCTTTACCACCACCAAATGCTGCGTAGTCTTTTCCGTTTGGAAGAGTTGGGATAGTTGCAACACCGTAGTTTACTTTAGCGTCTTTGAAGGCTTGAGCTTTCCAAGGTCCATCGATGATAGCAGCTGTTTTACCTTCTTGGAATTGAGTTTGGATTAGGTTTCCAGCTCCTTCCGTATCTTGCATACCTTTAGGCCATTTTTCATACCAAGATTTAGCGTATTCTACACCTTTGATAGCGCCGTCGTTGGCAAGACCGATGTCTTTAGCGTCTTTACCGTTTTGACCGAATACGTAAGCGCCGTTACCAGCAAGAAGTCCGTATGCATAGTAGAAGTTTGTCCAGTCAGCTAGGAAAGCAGAAGTTTTTCCATCTTCTCCAGCGAATGCGTATTTGCTATCTTTAGCAAGGTTTTCCAAGTCAGCAAATGTTTTTGGAGCTTCTTTTACCAAGTCTTTGTTGTAGTACATAACAAGTGACTCGATAACGGCAGGAGCACCGTAAACTTTACCGTCAGCAGCTGTTACAAGAGATTTAGTTTTATCATCTGTTTTAGCGCCGTCGCTCAATTTAACTTCTGAAAGTTGTCCGTCAGTACCAAGGCTACCTACACGGTCGTATGGTGCCATCATAACGTCAGCAGCTTTACCAGATTGGTTATCTAGAGAAAGTTTGTCAAGACCACCAAGTTGGTCACCAGATTTGATGTTAACTGTTGTTCCTGATTGTTCTTTATAAGCTTTAGCAACTGTTTCAGCATAAGCTTTGTATTGGTCCTCAACGTAAAGAGTGATTTCTTTCGCTTCAGATGAACCAGTATCAGCAGCTTTTTCAGCAGGTTTGCTTCCACAAGCTACCAAAAGCAAGCTAGCAAGTGTAACAGTTCCAAGCACAGAAGCGCTCTTCATGAATTTAGATGACATAGTGTATTCCTCCTAAAGAATAACAAATTTTATAATGAGGAAACGCAAACGTTTTCCTTTATGGGACTAGTATAACACAAACAGAAAGCGGTTGCAAGTGTTTTTTGTAAAAAATTTAAAAAAATTGTAGAAAAAGGTAAACGCTTAATCATCATATAATAGTAGAAAATCCAAAAAATCGGTTTTGTTTCAAATTTAAAAAAGTTGAGAAAACGATTGCCTAATTTACAAATGGAAAGCAGAGAGGATTCTCACTTTATTTTTGATTAATAAGATAAGTGAACCTCTTATTCCTATTTTTTTCCTGAAAGGATATATATACGAGTAAGAAGAAAAAATTTTTAAAAAATAATCAAAAAAGTTATTTAAAATCGCTTGCATTTATCAAGAAAATGAGCTATACTAAGTAATAGCGCAAACGTTTGCGTTCGTAAAAATGTAATATCTAACTATAAACACATGAGGTGCTTATTATGAAAAAACGTCAAAGTGGTGTGTTGATGCACATTTCTTCTCTTCCAGGAGCATACGGAATCGGATCATTTGGTAAAAGTGCTTACGACTTCGTTGATTTCTTGGTTCGCACAAAACAACGTTACTGGCAAATCCTTCCACTAGGAACCACTAGTTACGGAGACTCTCCTTACCAATCTTTCTCAGCCTTCGCAGGGAATACTCATTTTATCGATTTAGATATCTTGGTTGAACAAGGCTTGTTGCAAGCAAGTGATCTTGAAGGGGTTGACTTTGGTAGCGATGCGTCTGAAGTTGATTATGCGAATCTACTATGCACGTCGTCCTCTTTTAGAAAAAGCGGTAAAACGTTTCTTGGAAGTAGGAGATGTTAAAGATTTTGAGAAATTTGCTCAAGACAACCAATCATGGCTTGAACTCTTTGCAGAGTATATGGCTATCAAAGAGAATTTTGACAATCTTGCTTGGACTGAATGGCCAGATGCAGATGTTCGTGCTCGTAAAGCTTCAGCACTTGAAAGCTACCGTGAGCAATTGGCAGACAAGTTGGTTTACCACCGTGTGACTCAATACTTCTTCTTCCAACAATGGTTGAAATTGAAAGCTTACGCTAACGACAACCACATCGAAATCGTTGGGGACATGCCAATCTACGTAGCGGAAGATTCAAGCGATATGTGGGCAAATCCACATCTCTTCAAGACAGATGTCAACGGTAAGGCGACTTGCATCGCAGGATGCCCACCAGATGAGTTTTCTGCAACTGGTCAGCTTTGGGGTAACCCAATTTATGACTGGGAAGCAATGGATAAAGATGGTTACAAATGGTGGATTGAACGCTTGCGTGAAAGCTTCAAAATCTACGATATCGTTCGTATCGACCACTTCCGTGGTTTTGAATCTTACTGGGAAATCCCTGCTGGTTCCGATACAGCAGCACCTGGTGAATGGGTCAAAGGTCCTGGCTACAAGCTCTTTGCAGCCGTTAAGGAAGAACTTGGTGAGCTAAACATCATCGCTGAAGACCTTGGTTTCATGACTGATGAAGTTATCGAATTGCGTGAACGTACTGGCTTCCCAGGAATGAAGATTCTTCAATTTGCCTTCAACCCAGAAGACGAAAGCATTGATAGCCCACACTTGGCACCTGCTAACTCAGTAATGTACACAGGAACACACGATAACAATACGGTTCTTGGTTGGTACCGTAACGAGATCGATGATGCGACTCGTGAATACATGGCTCGCTACACTAACCGTAAAGAATACGAAACAGTGCCACATGCTATGCTTCGTACAGTCTTTTCATCAGTTAGCTTCATGGCAATTGCAACTATGCAAGATTTGCTAGAATTAGATGAGGCAGCTCGTATGAACTTCCCATCTACCCTTGGTGGAAACTGGTCTTGGCGTATGACTGAAGATCAATTGACACCAGCTGTCGAGGAAGGCTTGCTTGACTTGACAACAATCTATCGCCGAATCAATGAAAATTTGGTAGATTTAAAGAAATAATACAATATCAGGAGACACCTTAAACATGTTATCACTACAAGAATTTGTACAAAATCGTTACAATAAAACCATTGCAGAATGTAGCAATGAAGAGCTTTACCTGGCTCTTCTTAACTACAGCAAGCTTGCAAGTAGCAAAAAACCAGTTAACACTGGTAAGAAAAAAGTTTACTACATCTCAGCTGAGTTCTTGATTGGTAAACTTTTGTCAAACAACTTGATCAACCTTGGTCTTTACGACGATGTTAAAAAAGAACTTGCAGCTGCAGGTAAAGACTTGATTGAAGTTGAAGAAGTTGAATTGGAACCATCTCTTGGTAATGGTGGTTTGGGACGTTTGGCTGCCTGCTTTATCGACTCAATTGCGACTCTTGGTTTGAACGGTGACGGTGTTGGTCTTAACTACCACTATGGTCTTTTCCAACAAGTTCTTAAAAACAACCAGCAAGAAACAATTCCAAACGCATGGTTGACAGAGCAAAACTGGTTGGTTCGCTCAAGCCGTAGCTACCAAGTACCATTTGCTCACTTCACATTGACATCAACTCTTTACGATATCGATGTACCTGGTTACAAGACAGAAACTAAGAACCGCTTGCGTTTGTTTGACTTGGATTCAGTTGATTCTTCAATCATTAAAGATGGTATCAACTTTGATAAAACAGACATCGCTCGCAACTTGACTCTTTTCCTTTACCCAGATGATAGTGACCGTCAAGGTGAATTGCTCCGTATCTTCCAACAATACTTCATGGTTTCAAACGGTGCGCAATTGATCATCGAAGAAGCAATCGAAAAAGGAAGCAACTTGCATGACCTTGCTGACTACGCAGTTGTCCAAATCAACGATACTCACCCATCAATGGTTATCCCTGAATTGATCCGTCTTTTGACTGCTCGTGGTATCGAACTTGAAGAAGCAATCTCAATCGTTCGTAGCATGACTGCCTACACTAACCACACAATCCTTGCTGAAGCCCTTGAAAAATGGCCTCTTGAATTCTTGCAAGAAGTGGTTCCTCACTTGGTACCAATCATCGAAGAATTGGATCGTCGTGTGAAAGCAGAATACAAAGATCCAGCTGTTCAAATTATCGATGAGAGCGGACGTGTTCACATGGCCCACATGGATATCCACTACGGATACAGCGTTAACGGGGTTGCAGCACTTCATACTGAAATCTTGAAGAACTCTGAGTTGAAAGCTTTCTACGACCTTTACCCAGAAAAATTCAACAACAAAACAAACGGTATCACTTTCCGTCGTTGGCTCATGCATGCTAACCCAAGATTGTCTCACTACTTGGATGAGATTCTTGGAGAAGGTTGGCACCATGAAGCAGATGAGCTTGAAAAACTTTTGTCTTATGAAGACAAAGCAGCTGTCAAAGAAAAATTGGAAAGCATCAAGGCTCACAACAAACGTAAATTGGCTCGTCACTTGAAAGAACACCAAGGTGTGGAAATCAATCCAAACTCTATCTTTGACATCCAAATCAAACGTCTTCACGAGTACAAACGCCAACAAATGAACGCTTTGTACGTAATCCACAAATACCTTGACATCAAAGCTGGTAACATCCCTGCTCGCCCAATCACAATCTTCTTTGGTGGTAAAGCAGCTCCAGCCTACACAATCGCTCAAGACATCATCCACTTGATCCTTTGCATGTCAGAAGTTATTGCTAACGATCCAGCAGTAGCTCCACACTTGCAAGTTGTTATGGTTGAAAACTACAACGTTACTGCAGCAAGCTTCCTTATCCCAGCATGTGATATCTCTGAACAAATCTCACTTGCTTCTAAAGAAGCTTCAGGTACTGGTAACATGAAATTCATGTTGAACGGAGCTTTGACTCTTGGTACTATGGACGGAGCTAACGTTGAAATCGCTGAGTTGGTTGGCGACGAAAACATCTACATCTTTGGTGAAGATTCAGAAACTGTTATCGATCTTTACGCAAAAGCAGCTTACAAATCAAGCGAATTCTACGCTCGTGAAGCTATCAAACCATTGGTTGACTTCATCGTTAGCGATGCAGTTCTTGCAGCTGGAAACAAAGAGCGCTTGGCACGTCTTTACAATGAATTGATCAACAAAGACTGGTTCATGACTCTTCTTGACTTGGAAGATTACATCAAAGTGAAAGAGCAAATGCTTGCTGACTACGAAAACCGTGACGCATGGTTGGATAAAGTCATCGTCAACATTGCTAAAGCAGGATTTTTCTCATCTGACCGTACTATCGCTCAGTATAACGAAGATATCTGGCACTTGAACTAATACTCTTCGAAAATCAAATTCAAACCACGTCAGCGTTGCCTTGCCGTAGATATGGTTACTGACTTCGTCAGTTCTATCCACAACCTCAAAACACTGTTTTGAGCAACCTGCGGCTAGCTTCCTAGTTTGCTCTTTGATTTTCATTGAGTATAAGATACAAATTCATACTAATACATTTTGTAAAAAAGCGAGTTTCGATTGAAATTCGCTTTTTTGATACTTGAGTGGAAATAGACCTTAGATACTATATTTGAATGGGTTACTTATATAAGATAGTTGCTTAAAACTATTCGTTATAATTATTTTTTCTGAAAATTGTAGGAAAGTGTGTTAAAATGGAAACGTATACAAGTAGTTATTTGAATGTCAAATTAGAATTTGAAGGGGCGCATTATGAGTAATTTAGAAATAGGGAAACGGATTCGTACTTTACGGACTGAAAAAGGACTGAGTAGAGAAGCCTTTTGTGGAGATGAAAAAGAACTTACTGTTCGTCAGTTGGGTCGAATTGAAACTGGAAATAACTTGCCCAGTTTAGCTAAACTAGACTATATAGCCAAAGTATTGGGAGTTCCGATGTCTCAGTTAATTGATGAAGGATTGCTAATTGTTCCTAAAGAGTATTTAAAACTAAAAACAAAATTGATTCGTCAATCTATTCATGGAGATGAAGAGAAAATCCACCAACGTGAAGATATCTTTGAGGAAATTCAGGAACGTTTTTATGACCAACTGCCTGAAGATGAGCAAGTAGCAGTTGAAGTCCTACAAGCCATTGATGATGTATATGTTTCTGAAAACGCTGAATTTGGAGAGGGATTGATTGAGGAGTATTTCAATCAAACTCTGCTACAAACGGAGTATTCTGTCAATGATTTATTGATCTTATATTTATATTTTTTATCAAATGCTATTAGTTTTAAACGAAATGATGACGTTTTAAAAAAAGTAAGAAATAACATCGTGACCATAATTGACTGTTCAGATAATACTTACATGCATCTGTTACAAAGAGTATTAATTGCAATACTGTTGTATCAATTGAGGAACGAATACTACGAAGATATCTCCGTTATTTTTAGTTTTCTAAGAGAAATTATGATGGAAATTCAAGATTCAAACTTAAAACCAACGGTAGACTACTTGGAAGCTAAATATTACCTATACGGGGAAAAAGATAAAGAAAAAGCCCTACAATACTATGAAAAAGCTATCAATGGGGCAGCATTTTTTAATGATATGAATTTCAAAAATCGAGTGATAGAGGAGATGAAAGAAGAGTTTCCTGATATGTAAAAAAACTCTTTGTTCATTATGAAGGGATGCTGATAGGCAACATGGGGAGCTTTGTTAGTAAGAATTTAATATATTTGAAATCATAGATGATAACAAATAGCATAAGTACTTTTATTTTTATGTGCAAAAGTCTATTTATAGAGGAATGAGATGAAAAATTTAGAAATAGGGAAACGGATTCGTACTTTACGGACTGAAAAAGGACTGAGTAGAGAAGTCTTTTGTGGAGATGAAAAAGAACTTACTGTTCGTCAGTTGGGTCGAATTGAAACAGGAAATAACTTACCCAGTTTAGCGAAACTAGATTATATAGCTGGAGTGCTAGGAATTCCGATGTCTCAGTTAATCGACGAGGGTTCGCTAATTGTTCCTAAGGAGTATTTAAAACTAAAAACGAAATTGATTCGTCAATCTATTCATGGAGATGAAGAAAAAGTCCGCCAGCGGGAGGCTATCTTTGAAGAAATTCAGGAACGCTTTTATGACCAACTGCCTGAAGATGAGCAAGTAGCAGTTGAAGTTTTACAAGCTATTGATGATGTGTATGTTTCTGAAAACTCTGACTTTGGAGAGGGATTGATTGAGGAGTATTTTGAGCAGTTACTTTTAAAAACAAATTATGACACCAATGATTTACTAATTTTACACCTATATTTTTTAAAGTGCACTTTGAATGCAAAGCCAATTGATAATATATTTGAAAATATCTATTCTAACATCTTGGAGCAAACTAATTTCTCTGATGCCAACAATATTCATTTGATTCAAAGGGTTATTGTATCAATTGTTTTATATCACTTTAATATTGAATATTATGATTTAATGCCTCAAACGCTAAGTGCTGTACGAGAAATAATAGATGAAGTCCAAGATTTTGCTTTACTACCTACAGTAGATTTTTTTGAAGCCAAATATTATATTCATACTAATCAGAATAAAGATCTTGCTTTGGACTACTATAATAAAGCAATAAACGGATCGGAATTATTAAATGATAAATCATTTAGGGATCGAGTGATAGAAGAAAAAAATAAGGATTTTCCATAATGTCAATTTAAAAACAGGACATAAATGTCAGTGGACATAAATGTCCTGTTTTTTTACTCTTGTAAGGTATATACTGTTAGTGTAAATAAGTTAAGAAGAGCGCAATGCTAGAAACATTTCTATTTAACGGGATGTAGATTAGCAGGCGGGAGGAAAATATGGTAAAAACAATTGACTATTATATGGATGAAAAGTTTGTCAAGAAGGATTATCTGATTATCAAAAATAGTCTAGATAGCAGACGCCTATGTAAAGTAACACTTGATGAGAAGTTGCTAAAATTAGTTCTCTTGCTTCCAAATGAAATGAGAGAAATCAAAATGGACTCCAACTTAAAGCCTAGAATTAGAGTTGTTGACATAACCGATGGGAGTGAGTGAAGTTTCTAAAATAGAAATTAAAATTAGAAAGAGGTAATACAATGATTAAGGTAGAAAGAGTTACAAAGCGATTTGGAGATAATATTGCTTTAAATCAAATTAGTTTTTCAATAAACGAAGGAGAAATTTTTGGATTCCTAGGTCCATCTGGTTCAGGGAAGACAACAATGATCAATATTCTGACAGGACAGCTACAGGCTAACAGCGGAAAGACAGAATTATTAGGAAAAGATTCTCAAAAATTACTTCCGTCAGATTTTGAAGAGTTAGGCTTAGTAGGTGACACAAGTGGTTATTACGAAAAATTAAGTTTGTACAATAACTTGTTGCTATTTGCAAGACTATACGGAGTTTCAAAATCTCGAATTGAAGAAATTCTAAAACAAGTTGGTCTGTATGATAGTAAAGACACTCCAGCTGAGAAGCTTTCTACAGGAATGCGTCAACGAATGCTTTTAGCTCGTGCTTTAATCAATTACCCTAAAGTTCTATTTTTAGATGAACCTACAAGTGGGTTAGATCCCACCACCTCAAAGAAGATTCACAAATTACTACAGGAGTTAAAGGAAAGAGGAACAACCATTTTCTTAACTACTCATGATATGAATGAGGCGACTTTATTATGTGATAACCTAGCTCTTTTGAATAAAGGTGATCTTATTGAACAAGGAAGCCCAGGCGAAATTATCCAAAAATACAACACGGAAAAGAATGTTGCAGTAACCTATAGTGATTCTACTAAAAAGGTAGTGCGCTTTGAAGACTTGCAGCAAGAAGATTATAAAAAAATGATGACGATTCACTCATGTGAACCAACTTTAGAAGATATTTTTATTAAATTGACAGGAGAAAAATTAGATGTTTAAGAGAATTTTAGCCCTTATCTGGTTGAGGACACAAGTATTATTAACAAACAAAAATACTTTGGTACAGGTAGTATTCCCATTCTTTATGGTTCTACTCTTCCAAAATTTTATGAATACAGATGGCACTCAAGGGAAAACACTATTGTTTAGTTCTTTAACAATGGCATTCTCATTTTCTTCTGGGTCAATGATTTCAAACTCTATTGCAGAGGAAAAAGAAAAAAGAATTTTTAAAACACTCATTTTAAGCGGAGTTCGCCGTGGAGAATATCTTGTTTCCGTGTTGTTTTATCCTGTAATCTTTGCCTTGGCTTCAGTTATTTCCTTCCCTATTATGGTTGAAGTGGATTTCGCAAAAGATTATCCTGTATACCTTGTAGTAGCTTCTTTGGTAGCATTATGTACAATCCTCTTAAATCTAGTGATTGGAGCTATTTCAGAGACACAAACTCAGGCTCAGGTTTATGGTTTGATTCCAATGCTTGGTCTCTCATTCTTGCCGATGTTTTCTCAAGTTAGCTCAGAGATCAAGAAATTTATGGATACAACTTTCTTAGGAGTTTATGTAGATTTCTTTAATAAACCAGATTTCAAGTTGAATTTTGACAGTTTGGGAATCACTTTTGCTTGGGTTGTAGCATTACTTGCCCTTAGTTATTGGGGATTAAAAAATAAAAAAGAGTACTGTTTGGGAAACTAACAATTAATCAACTTCAAAAACTGAGTTTTTTAAAGTTTAGTGTTAGTAAGCTTTGTAAGAAACCTAGTTTAAAACAATAAACCAGCGCTTACAATGCTGGTTTTTACTGTCTTCAGCCTTATGCTTCTTTGCAGTTGTTCACCTCACATTTCTTGTATTCGCTTACACAAAGTATTATAATATAATTGTAGGAAAGAAGGTGTTTTTATGTGGAAAAAATATTTTTCAAAATATAAATGGACGGATTTATTTTGGATTTTATTTGTTATTTTGACCTGCCTCTATATAGGTAACCATGATTTGTTTCCTCTCAATCATCAAGAAATCTCGCTTCGAGGGAGTTTCTGGGGATTTGTACTTGCCTTATATCAATTGCTATTTATTGATAAGTTTATTATCTCGAATCGAAAATAAATATGAGGTATATACCTGACTGGCTACTTTTAATATTGATTTTGGAGGAAGATTTTGTCTCTATTATTTATTATTTTAAATTTGTTTATCTTGTACAAGATCTATTCTTTGAGGCGAGAGAAATCGAAATACTTGATTTATACGGCCTATATCATATTTGGGATAAATGTAATATATGGTATTCAATGGTTATTAAAAGAACTAGTTTCAAAGATTTCCACTTAATGTGTATAGAAACTCCAGCGATTTTTGCATAACAAAACGCATAAGATTAAGGTTTTAGCACCTGTTCTTATGCGTTTTTGTAATATTGAAGATTTTCGGTAAGTTTTCTACCTTTGGGAAGTCTAGTTTAGATTGCTTTCCCAACCAAAATCTCTGCTTCAATGGTAATCTCTGTCAGTTGGCTCCAGTCAATCTTAGTATGGTCGATGTGAAAGAGTAGGGGCGTCATGCTGAGTAGGGCTTTGAGCTGCTCTGCTGTGATAGTTTTAGTCAGAGAGGCAGTTTGACTAGATAGGATGGTAAAGTGTTCTTGGAAATGATTTTTGATATCTTGGTTAGAATAATCCTTGTTTGTTAGCTGGTCTTGTACCTTCTGACGGATTTCCTTGAGGTGATTTTCAGTTGGGATAACCTTTATCAAGATACCGTCTATGGATAAAACGCGATGAAATTCTCCATAGTTGGCAGGTGAGAAGATATCAAGCAGGATATCCATGCTGGCGTCTTTTATAGGAAGACGAGCTAAGTCACCAACGAACCAATTGACTGCCCAGTTGGGTTCGCTCTTGGCAGCGATTTGGACGGAATCTTTGGAAATATCAAAGGCGTAGAAGGTTTTGTCAGGATGACTTTCTTGGAGTTTGCGAGAATAGAATCCTTCGCCACAGCCGATATCTAAGACTGTGGTGCTAGTTTCTGAACTGGCTAGCAAGTCAGATCCAGCCTCTAAGATAGCCTGATAAAATCCAGCCTCTAGGATTTGTTGGCGGTTTTGAAAATTTTCCTTATCGTAGTTGGTAGCTTGCTTGATTTGAGGAGCTAGATTGACATAGCCGAATTTCGCCAAGTCAAAAGAATGGCGATTGCTACATTTGAGACTGCTCTCAACCAGAGTCAGCTTTTCTTGGCAGATAGGACAGGCAAAGGCAGTAGCAGAAGCAAAACGTTGAAGTTTGGGTTTGAGATTTGTATTCATAGTTTAAGTGTATCAAAAGAGGCAAATGAAAGCAACTTCAGGAATAAGTAGATGGGAGATTCAGTAGAAATAAAACTAATTCTCCAATTTATGGAATGAAATTGCTTTTATATCTAAATTGCTATATAATAATGATAAGGAGGAAATAGGTATGTTAAAAGAAGTATTAAGCGTCGCAAAAGTTGCGAAAAAATCATCACTCTTTTTGGGTGGTGTCGCATTTGGTACCCTTGGCTTGAAAATCTTAGCAAGTAAGGAAGCTAAAAAAGGTTATTCTAAAGCTTTGGCTAAGGCTTACAAGTTGAAAGACGAGCTAGATGCATCTGTTTCTGTTGTGAAGCAACATGGAGACGATGTCTTGCAAGATGCCAAATATTTGTACGAGCAAGAGAAAAAAGAAGAGCAATTAGATAGCCTTATAGGAGAATAATATGTCTTTTAAAGTGCTACATAGAGGATACCAACATATCCGACTATCATCTTCTTTTTCACTCACCTTGGATATTCAAGACTATCTTCGTTCCTTGGCGAGAGATGAAAAGGGGATTGAGTCTATCCAGTTTTACATGGATCAACAGCACTTTACTCTACGCATAAAAGAAGGCTTTTCTGTATTAGATAATGCAGAAGCCTTTTTAAAAAGAATTGATAAAGGGAAAGTTTCTGAGTTGATGACTCTTCCCATTCGTAGAGAAGAGAGTGCTTATTCTATTGTTTCAGGTGCAGCGATTAAGCGTGTGCTTTTTCGTAGTTTTGTGCCGTATCCTATTCGCTATATATGGACTTGTTATCAGGCTTTTGGCTATATTAGAGAAGCCTATCAAACACTAGCGCGTAAGGAACTAACGATGGAGGTCTTGGACTGTTCGGCGATTTTATTGTCCTTGTTTATGAACCAATCCAAGACAGCTAGCAATATCATGTTTATGCTTGATTTGGGGAATCATTTAGATCAGTGGTCTTTAAAAAAAACTGCAACAGATTTAGAACAAAGCCTTCTTGCAAAAGAGAGCGATGTATTTCTAGTACAGGGAGATACGGTTGTTAGTATCAAGAGTTCCGATGTTCAAATAGGAGATGTCTTGATCTTATCTCAAGGAAATGAAATTCTGTTTGATGGACAAGTAGTTTCAGGTTTAGGTATGGTTAACGAAAGTTCCTTGACGGGAGAGAGTTTTCCAGTTGAAAAAAGAGAGTCTGATTTGGTTTGTGCAAATACAGTATTAGAAACTGGAGAGTTGCGCATTCGTGTAACCGATAATCAGATGAACAGTCGGATTTTACAACTGATTGAGTTGATGAAGAAATCTGAAGAAAACAAGAAAACGAAACAACGCTATTTCATCAAAATGGCGGACAAGGTCGTCAAATATAATTTCTTGGGGGCTGGGCTGACTTACCTATTAACAGGTTCTTTTTCTAAGGCTATTTCTTTCCTATTGGTCGATTTCTCCTGCGCTTTGAAAATCTCTACTCCTGTAGCTTATTTAACAGCTATCAAGGAGGGGTTGAACCGTGAAATGGTGATTAAGGATGGAGATGTTCTGGAGAAATATCTGGAAGTTGATACTTTCTTGTTTGATAAGACGGGAACAATCACAACTAGTTATCCTATAGTTGAAAAGGTGTTACCTTTTGGGGACTATAGTGAGGAAGATATTCTCAGAATCAGTGCCTGTCTTGAGGAACACATTTATCATCCTATTGCTAATGCCATCGTCAAGCAAGCTGAGATAGAGGGAATTGAACATGAGGAAATGCATGGGAAACTCCAATATATCGCAAGCAAGGGGATCAAATCTCATATAGATGGGCAACCAGTTCTTATTGGGAATTATGTCTTGATGCAGGATGAACATATTCATATCAGTTCAGAACAAAATGCTTTAATTGAAGAGTATAAGAGTCACTACAATCTCTTATTCTTGGCTTATCAGAATGAATTGATTGGAATGTTCTGTATTCATACTCCTTTGAGAAAAGAAGCAAAAGCATCCTTGGAGAAACTTAAGGAACAAGGGAAAAAATTGATTCTGGCAACAGGGGACACCTTGGTTAGAACAGAGGAATTAGTCAAAGATTTGCCCTTTGATCAGATCTATACAGACTTGAAACCTGATGGGAAATTTGAGTTAGTAGAGGAACTGCAGAAAGCAGGTCACACTATTTTGATGGTTGGGGATGGGTTGAATGACTCAGCGGCTCTAACCCTATCAGATATCGGTGTGGTGATGAATGAGAGTGCAGATATTTCTAAGCAGATGAGTGATATTTTATTGTTAGATAATCGTTTGGATTTCTTCCAAGAGTTGGATTCACTATCATCATCTTTGCAAACACTTATTAAGAAGAATATTCAAGATACCGTTGTCGTAAATAGTAGTTTGATTGGCTTTGGCTTGTTTAATTGGCTCAGTCCTTCAAATCTCTCTATCTTACATAATCTAACAACCTTACGCATTGTACTGCGTAGCTTGTCTATTAAGGCTAGATAGGTGTGGTTATCAACAACAAAAAGGAGTTACCTTTCTCGAGGTTAACTCCTTTGTTTATAGGTAAATGTTGAACAGCTTAGTAAGTTAATACAAAGTATTTTTTCTTCCCACGACGGATAACAGTCAGTTCGTTCTCTAACTTATCAGCGTCAGTCAAGACATAGTCAAGGTCTTGGATGCGGTCGCCGTTGACGTAGATAGCTCCGTTTTGGACGTCTTCACGTGCTTGGCGTTTTGAGTTAACCACACCAGATGAGACGAGCAGTTCCACGATATTGTGGTTTTCGTCTGCTTGAACTTGGTAGTTTGGCACTCCTCGAAGTCCTTGTTTGAGCTCTTTGACAGAAAGGTTTTTGATATTTCCTGCAAAGAGTTGCTCAGTGATGTTGAGGGCTTCTTTGTAAGCTTCTTCGCCGTGAACAAGTGTAACAACTTCACGAGCCAAGACTTTTTGCGCCAAGCGTTCGTGTGGAGCTGCTTCAAATTGTTTGCGGATGTCTTCAATCTCATCAAGTGACAAGAAAGTAAAGATCTTCAAGAAGCGAACAGCGTCAGCATCCATAACGTTCATCCAGAATTGGTACATTTCGTATGGGGAAGTCTTTTCAGGATTAAGCCAGACTGCGTTTCCTTCAGATTTACCAAATTTCTTACCAGTTGCATCGGTAATCAGTGGGACAGTGATTACGTGGCCAGTCTTGTCAGCCTTACGACGAAGCAATTCAGTACCAGCTGTCATATTTCCCCACTGGTCAGAACCACCGATTTGTAGTGTTACGTTGTGGTCTTGGTTAAGGACGAAGAAGTCGTAACCTTGCATGATTTGGTAAGCAAACTCAGTGTATGAAATTCCTGTTTCAATCCGTTTTTTCACAGACTCCTTGCTCATCATGTAGTTGACAGTAAAGTATTTTCCGATATCACGGAGGAAGTCAATGAAGCTGATGCTGCCAAACCAGTCGTAGTTGTTGACCATGACAGCCTTGTTTTCGCCATTTTCAAAATCAAGAAAACGAGAAAGTTGTCCTTGGATAGACTTGACCCAGCCATCTACTGTGTCTTTTGTTTGGAGACTACGTTCAGCATCTTTGAAGGACGGATCTCCGATGAGACCTGTAGCACCGCCAACGAGCGCATAAGGTTTGTGACCTGCTAGCTGCAAGCGACGACTTGTCAAGATTGCGACAAGGTGGCCTAGGTGAAGGCTGTCAGCGGTTGGATCGTAGCCAGTATAATAAGAAACTTGACCTTCTTCTAGGGCTTTACGCAAAGCTTCTTCATCAGTCGTTTGAAAAATCAAACCACGCTCTTTTAGCTCATCAAAAATGTGCATGTGTCTTTTCTCCTTTTTAAAATTATTGTTTCTAACTATTGTATCACAAACTTGGGTAATAGCCTAGTAGAATAGGGAAGAAAGTGGCTATTTTATTGAAAGTTTACCTTTTATGGTATAATAGATAGAGTGAGGAAATCCATGCAAAATCAATTAAATGAATTAAAACGAAAAATGCTGGAATTTTTCCAGCTAGTAAAATCAAAAATAAATCATAAAAAATCAGAGAAAGTCTCAGAAGAGAAGAAGTCGGATGGGACAGGTGGGCGAATTTTGTCTATCTTAGGGAGCATTTTGGCTGCTATCAAGGGAGTTTTGAATACTCTCTTTATTCTAGGCTTTATCGGTGGGCTTTTTGGTGCGGGTGTAGCTCTTGGTTATGGGGTTGCTTTGTTTGACAAGGCCAAGGTTCCGCCAGCGGAGGACTTGGTCAAGCAGGTTAAAAATATTTCTTCCATCTCAGAAATTGTTTATGCAGATGGGAGTGTCATTGCTTCTATCGAGAGTGACCTACTGAGAACTTCTGTTTCATCTGAGGAAATATCGGACAATCTCAAAAAGGCTATCGTTGCAACTGAAGATGAACATTTTCTTGAACATAACGGGGTTGTGCCAAAAGCTGTGATTCGGGCGACTTTGGGAACCTTTGCAGGTTTGGGCTCATCTAGCGGGGGCTCGACCTTGACTCAACAGCTAATCAAGCAACAAGTGGTCGGAGATGCTCCTACTTTGGCTCGTAAGGCTACAGAAATTGTCGATGCCCTTGCCTTGGAACGTGCCATGAATAAGGATGAGATTTTAACGACATATCTCAATGTGGCTCCCTTTGGCCGAAATAATAAGGGGCAGAATATTGCAGGAGCTCAGCAGGCAGCTGAGGGGATTTTCGGTGTAGATGCAAGTCAGTTGACGGTTCCTCAAGCAGCATTTTTAGCAGGACTTCCACAGAGTCCCATTACCTATTCTCCTTATGAAAATACTGGAGAGTTGAAGAGTGATGAAGACTTAGAAATAGGCTTGAGACGGGCTAAGGCAGTTCTTTACAGTATGTATCGTACAGGTGCCTTAAGCAAAGACGAGTATTCTCAATATAAGGATTACAATCTTAAACAGGACTTTCTCCCTTCAGCTACAGTCACAGGTGTGTCACGAGGCTATTTATACTTTACAGCCTTGGCAGAAGCTCAGGAACGTATGTATGATTATCTAGCTCAGAGAGACAATGTCTCCGCTAAGGAGTTGAAAAATGAGGCAACTCAGAAGTTTTATCGCGATTTGGCAGCCAAGGAAATTGAAAATGGTGGTTATAAGATTACTACTACCATAGACCAGAAAATTCATTCTGCCATGCAAAATGCGGTTGCTGATTATGGCTATCTTTTAGACGACGGAACAGGTCGTGTAGAAGTAGGGAATGTCCTGATGGACAACCAAACAGGTGCTATTCTAGGCTTTGTAGGTGGTCGCAATTACCAAGAAAATCAAAACAATCATGCCTTTGATACCAAACGCTCACCAGCTTCTACTACCAAACCTTTGCTGGCCTACGGTATTGCTATTGATCAGGGCTTGATGGGAAGCGAAACGATTCTATCTAACTATCCAACAAACTTTGCTAATGGGAATCCGATTATGTATGCTAATAGCAAGGGAACAGGAATGATGACCTTGGGAGAAGCTCTGAACTATTCATGGAATATCCCTGCTTACTGGACTTATCGTATGCTCCGTGAAAAGGGTGTTGATGTCAAGGGTTATATGGAAAAGATGGGTTACGAGATTCCTGAGTACGGTATTGAGAGCCTGCCAATGGGTGGTGGTATTGAAGTCACAGTTGCCCAGCATACCAATGGCTATCAGACTCTAGCAAATAATGGTTTATATCATAAAAAACATGTGATTTCTAAAATTGAAGCAGCAGATGGTAGAGTGGTGTATGAGTATCAGGATAAACCGGTTCAAGTCTATTCAAAAGCTACTGCGACAATTATGCAGGGCTTGTTGCGAGAAGTTCTATCCTCTCGTGTGACAACAACCTTCAAGACGAACCTGACTTCTTTAAATCCTACTCTGGCTAATGCAGATTGGATTGGGAAGACTGGTACAACCAACCAAGACGAAAATATGTGGCTCATGCTTTCGACACCTAGATTAACCCTAGGTGGCTGGATTGGGCATGATGATAATCATTCATTGTCACGTAGAGCAGGTTATTCCAATAACTCTAATTACATGGCTCATCTGGTAAATGCGATTCAGCAAGCCTCCCCAAGCATTTGGGGGAACGAGCGCTTTGCTTTAGATCCTAGTGTAGTAAAATCAGAAGTCTTGAAATCAACAGGCCAGAAACCAGGGAAGGTTTCTGTTGAAGGGAAAGAGGTAGAGGTCACAGGTTCGACTGTTACCAGCTATTGGGCTAATAAGGCAGGAGCGCCAGCGACCAGTTATCGCTTTGCTATTGGTGGAAGTGATGCGGATTATCAGAATGCTTGGTCTAGCATTATGGGGAGTCTACCAACTCCATCAAGCTCCAGCAGTTCAAGTAGTAGCTCTAGCGCTACACGACCTTCTTCTTCAAGGACGAGACGATAAGTTCTATGAACTGTGCTAAATGAAGTGGCAAATCAATGGATTGCCACTTTTTTCTTTTGTCCTTTCGTGTTACAATAAAGGTATGAATCAGTATCAGAAAAAGATTGTTAAAGGAACCATTTATTCGCTCCTATCTGGCTTAATATGGGGAATCTGTGGAATTTTAGGAGAATATTTCTTTACTCATTATCAGGTGTCTTCTGGTTGGATTACCTCTATGCGTTTGACACTAGCAGGGAGTCTTGTGCTCGTTTGGTCTGCAATGCAATTAAAGTCACAAGTGCTAGATATCTGGCGAGACAAGAAAAATTACTTGCCCTTTTTAGCCTATGCTATTTTAGGGATTTTTTCAGTCCAGTATTTTTTCTACCTCTGCGTAGAATATTCTAATGCAGCGACTGCAACTATTTTACAGTTTATCAGTCCTGTTTTTATCCTCTTTTACAATCGCTTGGTTTATCAAAAACGAGCATCAAAAAGCGCTATTTTTTATGTTTTGGTTGCCATGTTGGGTGTTTGCCTGATGGCGACAAAGGGAGATCTCTCTCAGTTATCCATGACACCACTAGCACTTGTGACGGGTCTGCTGAGTGCCATGGGTGTTATGTTTAATGTTATCTTACCTCAACCTTTTGCTAAGCGTTATGGTTTTGTACCCACGGTTGGGTGGGGGATGATTTTGGCAGGTTTATTTAGCAATGTCCTCTCGCCGGTTTATCAGTTTTCCTTTACTCCTGATATTTGGAGTATCTTGATTTGTCTCATTATCGCTTTCTTTGGGACGGCTTTTGCCTTTTTCATTTCCATGAAGGCTGTGTCCTTGGTTTCTCCCTTGGTGGTTTCTGTTATTAGTGCCAGTGAACCTCTCTCTTCTGCCCTTTTGAGTGTTTTATTTTTAGGCTTGGTAGTGGATTGGTCCCTTCTTCTAGCTATGGCCCTGATTATTTTACCCATGATTTTCCTATCGGTAGAAGAAGCGAAAGAAAGTAAATAAAAAGTCTTTTCTTAATTCTAAAAGTGTGCTATACTAGAATAGTCAATAAAACACGGGGAGATAGTTGTGAAGAGTGTTTTTAGGTTGTATCGGTAGGGGCTTGCTTTTACCGACAGCACGTTTTATCTCACATCCCTAAAAATCATACCTAAAAACAAACAAAAAGGCTTCAAATTTGAGGCCTTTTTTGGTAGAATAGGTATCATTAAAATGAACTAGGAGGCGCTTATGACTGCCACAAAAATGAACGCTCAAGAAATTATCCAATTTATCGCCAATGCTGAAAAGAAAACCAGTGTTAAAGTAACCTTCGAGGGACAACTTACAACTGCTGTACCTAGCTCTGTTGTCAAACTAGGGAATGTCTTATTCGGAGACTGGAAGGATGTGGCTCCGCTTCTAGATGGTTTGGTAGAAAATCAAGACTATGTTGTTGAGCAAGATGCTCGTAATTCTGCAGTTCCTTTGCTAGATAAACGTGCTATCAATGCTCGTATCGAGCCAGGCGCTATTATTCGTGATCAAGTTGAAATTGGTGACAATGCTGTTATCATGATGGGAGCGGTCATCAATATCGGTGCTGAAATTGGTGCAGGAACTATGATTGACATGGGGGCTATCCTTGGTGGACGTGCTATCGTTGGGAAAAACAGTCACGTTGGTGCAGGTGCGGTTCTTGCAGGTGTGATTGAGCCAGCTAGCGCAGAACCAGTCCGTGTTGGAGACAATGTTCTCATCGGTGCCAATGCCGTAGTTATCGAAGGAGTCCAAATCGGTAGTGGTTCAGTTGTCGCAGCAGGAGCTATTGTTACCCAAGATGTCCCAGAAAACGTAGTAGTAGCAGGTGTTCCAGCTCGTATCATCAAAGAGATTGATGCCCAAACCCAACAAAAAACAGCGCTAGAGGATGCGCTTCGTACCTTATAATTGTAAAAGTAATAAAGAGGCGGAACCCTTCTTCCAGCCTCTTTCTGCTATATCGGAGGATAGATAGATGTTAGATTTGATTCAGACTAGACGAGATTTGCACCAGATTCCAGAGATTGGCTTGGAGGAGTTCAAGACTCATGCTTATTTGCTGGATGTGATTGAGAAATTGACTGCGGGTAGGGAGTTTGTTCAAGTTCGTACTTGGCGGACAGGTATTTTGGTCTATTTGCAGGGAAGTCAGCCAGAGCGGACCATTGGTTGGCGGACAGATATTGATGGTCTGCCTATCGTTGAACAAACAGGATTTCCTTTCGCTTCTCAGCACCAAGGTCGTATGCATGCTTGTGGACATGATTTCCACATGACCATTGCTTTGGGCTGTCTTGAGCGCGCCCTTGAGGAGCAACCTAAGAATAATCTACTCTTCCTATTTCAGCCTGCTGAAGAAAATGAAGCTGGTGGCATGCTCATGTATGAGGATGGCGCTTTTGGAGACTGGTTGCCAGACCAGTTTTATGGCCTCCATGTTCGACCAGATTTGAAGGTTGGACAGATTGCGACCAATACTCATACACTCTTTGCAGGGACTTGCGAGGTGAAGATCCGTTTCAAAGGAAAAGGGGGACACGCAGCCTTTCCGCATGAAGCAAATGACGCCTTGGTAGCGGCTAGTTACTTTGTGACTCAAGTACAGTCAGTTGTCAGCCGCAATGTCAATCCAATCGAGGGAGCAGTGGTGACCTTTGGTCTTTTCCAAGCCGGAACCACCAACAATGTCATCACAGATACAGCCTTTTTACATGGAACCATTCGGGCCTTGACGCAGGACATGAGTCTCTTGGTACAAAAGCGGGTCAAAACAGTTGCAGAAGGAGTTGCAGCAGCCTTTGGTATGGAAGTCGAAGTGGAACTCAAGCAAGGTGGTTATCTGCCTGTTGAGAACAATCCAGCCTTGGCGCGTGAACTGATGGACTTCTTTGAAGAAAAAGATGGAATCGAGTTGATTGATATCGAGCCTGCTATGACAGGTGAAGACTTTGGTTACCTCCTTTCGAAGGTAGATGGTGTTATGTTCTGGCTAGGTATCGATAGTCCCTACGCCCTTCATCACCCTCAGATGAGTCCCAAGGAAGAAGCACTAGCTATTGGGGTGGATGCGGTCTCTAATTTCCTGAAAAAGAAGACAGCAGAGTAGAGGAGTTGTCTATGAAAGCAGAACTACGCAAGCAAGTCTTGCAGGGAATGAAGGCTATCCCTCGAGAGCAAAAACAGGCTATGGATCGAGCTTTGACCGAGCGATTTTTAAAGCATCCCTTTTACAATGAGGCCAAGGTTATCGTAACCTATCTCTCTTTTCCTCATGAGTTTCAAACGCAGGAACTGATCGAGCAGGTGCTGAAGGACGGCAAGAAGGTTCTGATACCCAAAACCTATCCCAAGGGGCGTATGGACTTTGTGGTCTATGATCCGCAACAACTGGTCAAAACTTCCTTTGGCTTATTGGAACCACAAGGAGATTTGGAGGTGGTGGATGCCTCTCAGATTGATTTGATTCATGTTCCAGGGCTGGCTTTTACGACAGAGGGCTATCGGATTGGCTATGGTGGAGGTTATTACGACCGCTATCTGGAACATTTTACTGGTCATACTTTGAGTATGGTGTATCCTTGTCAAGTTCAGGATTTTATAGCTGAGGTGCATGATATTCCTGTTCAGGAGGTATTGATTGATGAAGGAAATCTTTGATAGACGTTATCCTGTGACGAGTTTCTTCCTCTTAGTGACGGCATTGGTATTTCTACTAATGTTGGTAACCACAGGTGGAAACTTTGATAGGGCAGATACCTTATTTCGATTTGGGGGAATGTATGGGCCTGCCATTCGCCTCTTTCCAGAGCAGGTTTGGCGTCTATTCTCTGCCATTTTTGTTCATATTGGGTGGGAGCATTTCATTGTCAATATGCTTTCGCTATACTATCTTGGTAGGCAAGTAGAGGAGATTTTCGGTTCTAAGCAGTTTTTCTTTCTCTATCTCTTATCAGGAATGATGGGCAATCTCTTTGTTTTTGTATTTAGTCCCAAATCCTTAGCAGCAGGAGCTTCTACCTCTCTTTATGGTCTTTTTGCTGCGATTATCGTCTTGCGTTATGCAACTCGCAACCCCTATATCCAGCAGTTGGGGCAATCCTATCTGACACTTTTCGTGATCAATATCATTGGAAGTGTTCTGATTCCAGGAATCAGCCTAGCTGGGCATATCGGAGGTGCAGTCGGAGGCGCATTTCTAGCAGTTATCTTTCCAGTTAGAGGAGAAAGACGGATGTATAGTACCAGCCAGAGGTTAGGAGCGGTAGTCTTGTTCGTAGGACTCGCAGTGTTACTTTTCTATAAGGGAATGGGGTTGTGACGACTAATATGTAAACTTGAATAAGAAAAAAGCTACTTAAAAAATGAGTAGCTTTTAATGTGTTGTGAAACAATTCGAAACAACACAGCTCTAAAAATAAGTCGTTGTGTGTAGATGATTTGAGAAAGTGAGCGCCCATTCTATCGCGAAGAAGTCATTTGTAAATAAGGTTTTTTGCAGAAAATTGAGAATGGTGTGCTTTTTTATTTCTTTTGTATTAAGTTTCTAGAATATAGTGTTGTATTAGTCTTATTATATATTTTAAAAATAGAAAATGTTATAATATTAGAAATTGATTGAAGAATTATTAGAATAAAAGAGGTATAAAGTTGGAAAATTGTGTTTACATTATTTCAGGCCCCCCAGGCGTTGGGAAAAGTACTGTTAGTAAAGAGTTAGCTTATTCTTTTGATAAAAGTGCAGTCATAGAGGGGGATTTGATTTACTTAATGATTAAAGGTGGCCTAGTAACTCCCTGGGAAGATGAGGGCTATTACATGGATTTGTTTTGGGACAATATCATCAGCTTGACCAATAATTTTATAACTCGAGGCATCTCTGTCGTAATAGAGTATGTCATTTTTGAATATCAACTGAAGAAAATTGCTTCCTTCTTAAAAGAAAAACAAGTTGGCCTAAAATATTGTGTCTTAATGGCCGAAGAAAAAACCTTGAAAGATAGGGATGGTTCTCGAAAAGAAATTGAAAGAGTGGGCAACTTATCCATACAAGCAAGAAGTGAGTTTCTAGCTAAAAATAAGGAGAAGAAAAAACATTTTCTGTATACAGATGATTTAGATGTTCCCAAAATAGCAAATATCATTAAAACTTCAAATCTATTTTTGATTGAAAATCTGTAATCTGTCATTAAGGACCGAGGTTGAGTTGGTAGATTTAGAGACATATCAAATAAATCTTTAAATTGTATGTAAATTTGTAAAATAATTAAGTCTCCAGAGTCAATTTGCTGGAGACTTAATTTATTATCTGGAAACTAATTCTATTCCTTCTCACCCAATTCTTTCCCCAGTTGGATGATGTAATCTTTCAAGTCATCTTTGACTTGTGGGTGCTTGAGGGCGTAGTCAATAGATGTTTTCATAAAGCCAAACTTATCGCCAACGTCGTAACGAGCTCCTGTAAATTCACGAGCGAAAACACGTTGTGTTTTATTGAGAGTATCGATTGCATCAGTAAGCTGAATTTCATTTCCAGCACCGGGAGCTTGCTTTTCGAGGATATCAAAAATTTCCGGTGTCAGAAGATAGCGACCGATAATAGCTAGATCACTTGGAGCCTCCTCTGGAGCTGGTTTTTCAACGAAAGTTTCGACACTGTAGAGACCATTGATTCCTTCGCCTTGAGGAGCAATGACTCCATATGATGAAACATCTTCGTGTGGTACAGGCATGACAGCAATGGTTGATGCGTGTGTCTTTTCGTAATCATTCATCAGTTGTTTTGTCAAAGGAACGGCATTCTCATTTGTGATGTCCATAAGGTCATCACCCAGCATAACAACGAAGGGCTCATTCCCTACAAAAGCTTTGGCTTGTAGGACAGCGTCTCCAAGACCGCGAGGGTGAGTTTGGCGAATGAAATGGAGGCGCATACCAGTTGCTTCATCTACTAATTTTAACAGATCCGTTTTACCTTTTTCTTTGAGGTTGTATTCTAACTCAAAATTTGAGTCAAAGTGGTCTTCAATAGAACGTTTTGATTTACCAGTGACAACCAGAATATCTTCAATACCTGATTTGAGAGCTTCTTCTACGATAAACTGGATAGTTGGTTTGTCTACAATTGGCAACATTTCTTTGGCAAGGGCCTTGGTTGCTGGTAAGAAACGAGTTCCTAGTCCAGCGGCAGGGATGACAGCTTTTCTAACTTTTGATGTCATAAGAATCCTTTCTTTAGAGGGTTAAGACCACTCATTTTCTGCTTTAAATTCATTGTTCATGATGTCATAAATAGCATCTTTGATGTTGGTTCCGTGGTAGATAACTTGGTAAATGGCCTGTGTAATGGGCATATAGACTCCAAGTTCTTGCGCTAGTTCATAGGCTGCTCGAGTCGTTGAGATTCCTTCAATCACCATGCCCATATTGGCTTCGATATCAGCTAGGGATTCTCCACGACCAAGGGCGTCTCCAGCTCTCCAGTTACGAGAGTGGACGGAGGTTCCAGTTACGATCAAATCTCCCACACCAGATAAACCACTATAGGTCAATGGATTGGCACCGAGTGCTACCCCTAAGCGAGTAATTTCTGCCAAACCTCGAGCGATGATGGCTGCCTTAGCATTGTCACCAAATCCCAGACCATGCAAGGCTCCAGCACCGACAGCAATAATATTTTTAAGAGCACCAGCAGTTTCGACTCCGATAACATCCGTATTGGTATAAAGTCGGAAATAGTGATTACTAAAGAGCTCCTGAACGTATTGAGCTGTTTGTAAATCTTTAGAAGCAGCAGTGATTAAAGTCAGGTCACGAACAATGGTTTCTTCCGCATGACTAGGCCCTGAAACAACGACAATATCACTGCGGAGGTGTTCAGGAATTTCTTCTTCGAGAATAGTTGATAATCGTTTATGGCTATCGGGTTCTAATCCCTTTGATGCGTGCATAATGATAGCTTTATGGTCTAAGGTTTGTGCAACTTGCTGGGCAACAAGTCGTGTCACTTTTGTTGGGACAACAAACAAAATCGAATCCACATCTTTTAATGCATCTGCTAAGTTGGTGTAGGCAATGATATTTTTGTCTAGAACGATATCTTTAAAGTAGTGCTTGTTAGTATGATAGGTATTAATTTCATTGATTTGCTCAGGCAGATTTCCCCAAATACGTACCTCGTGTCCATTGTCATTTAAGACTTGTGAAAGGGCAGTTCCCCAAGAACCCGGCCCCAAGACGGCGATGGTTTGTTTTTCCATGATTCCCTCCTTAATAGAGTCCTTTCTCTTATTCTATCATATTCTAGAGGATTTTGCACTTGCATTGCTGGGGAGTGGTTGCTTTGTTACTTGAATAATATACAAAAACCGAGACTCAGTATTAAAGTCTTAGTCTTTAGTTCTGACAGATAGTTTGATTCAGTATATGCTATAATAGAGGTAAACAACTCAGGAGGTTCTTGTAGGTTGCGAGAGTTTGGCGAAAAAATTAAAAGATTACGTTTGGCTAAAAAAATCAGTCGTTCAGAATTTTGTGGGGATGAGTCTGAATTAAGTATTCGTCAATTAATTAGAATTGAAAATGGAGAATCTAGACCAACACTAACAAAGTTAAAATATATCGCTGAACGTTTGGGGGTTGAAGATTACAAGTTGATGCCAAGTTATATAGAGTTGGATAAGGAATATCTAGAATTGAAGTATTTCTTGATGAGGACTCCTACATACGAAGATGAAACTATCGCCCAAAAGAAAGAGAGTGTTTTTGATAAGATCTTTGAAGAATATTATGATAGACTTCCTGAGGAAGAAAGGTTTATCATAGATGTTTTACAAGCATATGATGATTTTGGTTGGTGGAATGATGATAGCAATTTAGGAATGATTTTACAAGAGTATTTCGATCACATTTTGTTGAAATCAAAATATGAAGTTAACGATATTTTAATCATAAAGCTATTTTTGGTAAGATTAGTACACCAAGATACGATAATAGATGAGATTGAAGTGAATACCTTCTTAGTAATAGCTGATAAAATTTTACAACAAGTTGAGATGTTTGATATTGAATATTCATTTCTAATCAGAGATTCATTACTTTTGTTGTTAGGAATATTTGAAAAAATTGCTAATTACAGTCAATTTGAAGATATTCTTTACAAATTAAATGAAATTACCTCAAAATCATACGACTATCAGAAAAAACCAATTATTCGACTATGGGAGTGGCGCTATGCATTATTTGTAAAAAAAGATTATTCAGTAGCTGAAAATTATTTTCAAGAAGCAAAAATATTTGCTAGAATGATTGATAATAGTCATTTGATAGAACAGCTAGAAAAACAATGGCAACATGACCTCCAGGATTTTTTTAAAAATAAACATTAGAAAATAAAAAAGTGACAAAAATGTCATTAGTTAAAAAGACCGAGAGAAAGTTTTCAAAATCATAAAAACGCATGATATCAGGTGTTTAAAAACTTGATATTATGCGTTTTATCGTTTAAAGAGTTATTATGTTTTTCCCTTAGATTGAGTTCGTATCTAGTTTCTTTTTATACTAATTGAGTACTCATTAGTAGATAAGTTGTTAAAATTAGTGACATTTATGACCTTGGCGAATGTGTAACATAGAAGTATAATAATCCTGTAGAAAAAATAAGGAGAGAAAATATGTTAGTGCTAGTTGTTGCCATTTTTTGGATTTATAAATAATAAAGATAGAATAGGAAGGTCTATGTTAGAACTAAAAAATATTAGCAAAAGTTACGGACAAGGGACGCTAAAAAATAATGTCTTAAGAGAAATAAATTTTAAGGTAGTTGAAGGAGAATTTGTATCGATAATGGGACCATCAGGTTCGGGCAAATCGACATTTATCAATATTTTGGGACTGATTGATTCTGAATTTGAAGGAGAATATATATTAGACGGAAAAAGTATTGAGAAGTTAAATGAAAATCAACAAGCAAGTTACCGTAATCGTGATATTGGATTTGTTTTTCAACAATTTCATCTTATTGATGAATATACTGTTAAAGAAAATATTTTATTATCATTCCTATATTCTGACCAACAGCCAGATATAGAATACATTGATAGTTTATTACAAGACTTAGGACTTATAGATAAGATGAATGAGTACCCAAGTCATTTATCAGGCGGACAGAAGCAGCGAGTTGCTTTAATTAGAGCTCTTGCTCATAAACCTAGATTTCTTATAGCGGATGAACCTACAGGTGCATTAGATGAGAAAAATAGGAATGAGATATTGCAAATTCTACAAAATTTGAATCATTCTGGAACGACAATTATTGTAGTAACTCACGATGAGTTTGTTGCCAGTCATTGTAGAACAAGGTATCGAATGAAAAATGGGTATCTAACATCTGAAGGAGAAGGATTACATGAAGTTTAAAAAGCTGTTAATAGATACTCTAAAGCTGTTAAAGAGGAATAAAAGACAAAGTATTCTGACATCCTTAGCCATCACAGTGGCAACATTTGTTTTATTAGTAATACTATCAAGTTCTTCCTATACAACTTCTACATTAGGTAATGATTTAAAGATAGAAGAAGACACAGCAACAATGACTTATACTCCTCAGAATATGTTGGATATTAGAGGGTTTACACAGGAAGATAAACAATTGGTTGAGCAAACTATTGGAAAACATGCAAGACTTTCTTCCAGCTCTTATGCTTTGTATGCTGAAACGTATTTTAATGATTCTAAGCAGAATCTTAGTTTTCGAACATTAGGCGATTTGAATAAGAATGGTTTAGTTGTGCCTGCTTTATTAAAAGGGAGAGCATTAGAGGAACTAGATGGAGGTGTCGCTATTAGCGATAAGGCTCTCATGTCATTGACTCGAAAGGAAAATATTGAAACTTTTTTAGGAGAGACTATCAATATATCTGGAAAAGAATATCCAATTCAGGCAATATATTATGGATCAGCTGTTAATGAAAGATTACCTTCTTTATTGGTTACCAATGAAATCAAAGAGTTACTTTTAGGAGGAAGAGAATATTTTGATGAATTAGTGGTAGAAACTAATCAGTTGGAGAATATAAATAAGGCTTTATCTGCTTTAGATACTTATGGAACATTCCGTAAGGAAGGAACCTATGCATATATAGATAATAGAAGGGTATATGAGGAAACAAAGGCCCAAGCTACTACAATATTAAATTTCATTGCACTTTTATCAAGCATTTCAATTTTTGTAACTGGTTTTGGGGTTATGAATGCTATGTTGTCTTCTGTTAGCGAACGTAGCAAGGAGATAGCCATTCGTCGAGCTTTAGGGGCTAAAAAATCTGATATTTATCAATCGTATATGATGGAGGGGATTCTTTTATCGCTTCTGGGAGCTATAACTGGTATTGGAGTAGCGATATTATTTGTTGTTTTAATGAACATGAGTGGTTTTGTTACGACATTAACTCTGGATCATATTTTGATTACTCTATTCACAACGGGTGTATTTGGAATTGTATTTAGTATTATGCCTGCAATGGTTGCAGCAAATAAAAATGTTATTGAAGGTCTAAGGTAATGATGGATGTGAATTTAAAGGAGGTAAAATGAAATTTACAAAAATAGATGGAGTATTTTCTCTATTGCTAATTGTGGAATTTACAATATGTTTTTTTACACTAGATAATTTTAATCTTTTTCAATTTATGCTGTTTGTACAAATTATACCGTCAATATTATTAGCTTTGTTATCGGGAAGTATTTCTTCTAGAAGTAAGCACAGCTGGGTGTTATTAATTATTTTTGGAATAATCTATGCTTTAATGATGTTTGGAATTTTCAGAGTTACTCCTATGACGCTTATAGAACAAAATACGATTCAATCTGAAACTTCCGTATTTACATTCAATAGAAATTTACAGTTAGGAACTTATTTTGGATTTTTCCTACAGGAATTTTTACTAGGAGCTTTTATTTGCACTATTTCAAAATTTTTTGGGAGAATTAAACAAGGGAAATTTTAATGAAGCCTGCATTAAAAAGAAGAATTGTTTCTGCAGTTATTTAGAAAATTATATTATTGAAATGGTGTAACATTTGGAGAAAATTATTTTTGAACGAAAAAGATTTGAGTATATCAGTCCTAAAAGAAAGCAAGTAAAGGACTTTATGATTCTAAAAAATTTCATGTCTAAGACAATTCAAGTTGAAATCAGAGTGGAGGGATACTTGTTAGACCTTCTTATTTTAAAAGAGATGAGTACAGAATTTTATAATTTAGATTTTCTTTCTTTGCCCTATGATGTCAATATAGATGTGAAAGAAGTTGTAGAGGATGTTGATTTAACAGTCTATAAGAATAGTAAATATAGGAAGTTTGATTTCTTTAAAAATATTTGTAAATGATATTTTTGAAAGTCTATCCATCCCTGTATTAGAATTGCTACAACAAGTTTTCAACACTTGTTTCAATTGAACATACTAAAAACCGAGCCTAAGTATTAAACTCTTAGTCTCGGTTTTCATATTTCTTAAAGAATAGCTAGGTTTATTTCAATTGATCTGTAATGTCTTTTGATAGCAACATTCCCAGATGATAAGTTTTATTGATGTAAGCAATGACATCATTGATATTTTCAGTCGTGTGAATTTTCTCTTTGATATCAGTCCTAAATGTTTCATCCTTCAAAAGTTGTTCTTGGTAGAGCCTTTGCAGTCTCTCCTTTTCGTACTTATTGAGCAGAAAAAGGAATACCAAGCTAATTACAACGAGGACATAAGCATATTGACTCATAGAATATCTCCCTGTATGATAAAGAAATAGTAGTGAGTAGATTGAATTAGTCAATTCAAAGTAGCAGAACAAGTCAGTAAAACTTGATAAGATTTTTGATAGGCCTCTAAGCCAAAGTCCGTATAGGCTTTAGTGTAAGTTACTTAAATTGCTTTACAATCAAGTAATTAAAAGATTACGACATGAACCAAACCAAATCGATATTATTGGGTTAGATGAATTAGTAAAGCGTTTAGACAAGTATCTCTAGTTACGACGTCATGGTCTCTAAATCGATTATATTTAGAGACCATGACTAGTGAAGCAGTTAGCTAGTCCGCATATAAGCGGCTAGCGTCTAACAATTAGGAACTTTAGTTCCAATTGTTAGTACTGAATCACATCTTCTCAGGTGCTTCTACTCCAAGCAAGCGAAGGGCTTCTTTGAGAACGACTGCGGTTGCGTAGCTGAGGGCTAAACGGCTGTCGCGTTCTGGGCTTTCATCCAAGATACGTGTATGTGCATAGTATTTGTTAAAGGCTTGAGCCAGGCTAATTGCAAATTTAGCAATGATAGAAGGTTCAAAGTTATCCGCCGCACGGTTGATAATACGTGGGAAGTCTTGGATGAGTTTGATGATTTCCCAGCTTTCAGCATCATTCAAGCTATAGTTGCCGGCTGTTTCTGGTTTGAAGTCTGCTTTACGTAAGATAGATTGGATACGAGCGTAGGCATATTGAACATAAGGTCCAGTTTCCCCCTCGAAGGATACCATAGCCTCTAGGTCGAAATCGTATCCATTTGTACGGTCAGTCTTGAGGTCATAGAATTTAATGGCTCCAACCCCAACAGCATGCGCTACCTGGTCTTTGTTTTCTAGTTCAGGATTTTTAGCTTCGATTTGGGCCTTGGCACGGCTAACTGCCTCTGCAACTGTAGGTTCTAGTAAGATGACATTCCCTTTACGCGTAGAGAGTTTCTTACCTTCTTTTGTAACCAAACCAAAAGGAACGTGAGTAATGTCGTCACTCCAGTCGTAGCCCATCTCTTGCAAAACAGCTTTGAGTTGTTTAAAGTGGGCAGATTGCTCTTGACCAACGACGTAGATAGATTTAGCAAATTGGTATTCGTTTTTACGGTAAAGGGCTGCAGCCAAGTCACGAGTGATATAGAGAGTTGCTCCATCAGATTTCTTGATAAGGGCTGGATGTTCAATTCCATATTTCTCAAGATTCACAACTTGGGCACCTTCTGACTCAACAAGAAGTCCTTTTTCAGAAAGAATGTCTACAACTGCATCCATCTTATCGTTGTAGAAAGCCTCTCCGTTGTAGCTGTCAAATTCGACTTGCAATTCATTGTAAAGGCGGTTAAATTCCACTAAACTTTCATCACGGAACCATTGCCAAAGTGCGAGAGCTTCCTCGTCTCCATTTTCAAGTTTACGGAACCATTCGCGCGCTTCTTCATCCAAGCTAGGGTCATTTTCAGCTTCAGCATTGATACGAACGTAGAGTTTAAGGAGTTCATCGATTGGATGAGCTTTCACAGCTTCTTCGTCGCCCCATTTTTTGTAGGCAACAATCAGCATCCCAAACTGTTTACCCCAGTCTCCCAAATGGTTGACCTTGACCGTTTGATATCCGATTTTTTGGGAAATATGTGACAAGCTATCTCCGATGACAGTTGAGCGTAGGTGGCCAATAGAGAATGGTTTAGCGATATTGGGACTAGACATATCGATAACAACATTTTCTTGTTTGCCAATATTTTGGTCAGCATAGTGTTCTTTTTGAGTGATGACAGCTTGCAATACTTGAGCAGAAATGGCAGATTTATCAAGGAAAAAGTTAACGTAAGGTCCTGTTGCGACAACCTTTTCAAAGGCTTGACTGTTAATCTTTTCAGCCAGTTCAGCTGCAATCATTTGAGGTGCTTTACGTTCGACTTTTGCAAGAGAAAAAGCAGGGAAAGCAATGTCTCCCATTTCTGAGTTTTTAGGGGTTTCCAGTAAATTTAAAATAGCCTCTTGGTCCAGGCTATCAATGACGCTAGCCAATTCGCTAGCAATCAATTCTTTTGTATTCATTAAGAGCTCCTTTTTGGACTTTTCTACTATTTTATCACAATTTTAAAGAAAGAAGAAAAAATTTTTGAAATCTCCTATTTTTTTGGTATAATATAGTTATAAAAATAGTTATAAATATTCACATAAGAGGATTTTATGAGAAAAAGAGATCGTCATCAGTTAATAAAAAAAATGATTACTGAGGAGAAATTAAGTACACAAAAAGAAATTCAAGATCGGTTGGAGGCGCACAATGTTTTTGTGACGCAGACAACCCTGTCTCGTGATTTGCGCGAAATCGGCTTGACCAAGGTCAAGAAAAATGATATGGTGTATTATGTACTAGCAAATGAGACAGAAAAGATTGATTTGGTGGAATTTTTGTCTCATCATTTAGAAGGTGTTGCAAGAGCAGAGTTTACCTTGGTGCTTCATACCAAATTAGGAGAAGCCTCTGTTTTGGCAAATATTGTAGATGCAAACAAGGATGAATGGATTTTAGGAACAGTTGCTGGTGCCAATACCTTATTGGTCATTTGTCGAGACCAGCACGTTGCCAAGCTCATGGAAGATCGTTTGCTAGATTTGATGAAAGATAAGTAAGGTCTTGGGAGTTGCTCTCAAGACTTATTTTTGACAAGGAGAGACGGAAAATGGCGACAGAAAAGCTATCACCCGGCATGCAACAGTATGTGGATATTAAAAAGCAATATCCAGATGCTTTTTTGCTCTTTCGTATGGGTGATTTTTATGAATTATTTTATGAGGATGCGGTCAATGCTGCGCAGATTCTGGAAATTTCCTTAACGAGTCGCAACAAGAATGCAGATAATCCGATCCCTATGGCGGGTGTTCCCTATCATTCTGCACAACAGTATATCGATGTCTTGATTGAGCAGGGCTACAAGGTAGCCATTGCAGAGCAGATGGAAGATCCTAAACAAGCAGTTGGGGTTGTGAAACGAGAGGTTGTTCAGGTCATTACGCCAGGGACAGTGGTCGATAGCAGTAAGCCAGACAGTCAGAACAACTTCTTGGTTGCTATAGATCGAGATGGCAATCAATTTGGCTTAGCTTATATGGACCTGGTGACGGGTGACTTTTATGTGACAGGTCTTTTGGATTTCACGCTGGTTTGTGGGGAAATCCGTAATCTAAAGGCGCGAGAAGTGGTGCTGGGCTATGACTTGTCTGAGGAAGAGGAACAAATCCTTAGTCGTCAGATGAATCTGGTACTTTCCTATGAAAAAGAAGGCTTTGAAGACCTTCATTTACTGGATTCACGATTGGCATCTGTGGAGCAAGCGGCATCTAGTAAGCTGCTCCAGTATATTCATCGGACTCAAATGAGGGAATTGAACCACCTCAAACCTGTTATCCGATATGAAATCAAGGATTTCTTGCAGATGGATTATGCGACCAAGGCTAGTCTGGATTTGGTTGAGAATGCCCGTTCAGGTAAGAAGCAAGGCAGTCTTTTCTGGCTTTTGGATGAAACCAAAACGGCTATGGGGATGCGACTCTTGCGTTCTTGGATTCATCGTCCTTTGATTGATAAGGAACGAATCATCCAACGCCAAGAAGTGGTGCAGGTATTTCTCGACCATTTCTTTGAGCGCAGTGATTTGACAGACAGTCTCAAGGGTGTTTATGACATTGAGCGCTTGGCTAGTCGTGTTTCTTTTGGCAAAACCAATCCCAAGGATCTCTTGCAGTTGGCGACCACCTTGTCCAGTGTGCCAAGGATTCGTGCGATTTTAGAAGGAATGGAGCAACCTGCTCTAGCCTATCTCATCGAACAACTGGATGGAATCCCTGAGTTGGAGAGCTTGATTAGCGCAGCGATTGCTCCTGAAGCTCCTCATGTGATTACGGAAGGTGGTATTATCCGCACTGGATTTGATGAGACTTTAGACAAGTACCGTCGCGTTCTCAGAGAAGGGACTGGTTGGATTGCTGAGATTGAGGCTAAGGAACGCGAAAACTCTGGTATCAGCACGCTTAAGATTGACTACAATAAAAAGGATGGCTACTATTTCCATGTGACCAATTCGCAACTGGGAAATGTGCCAGCCCATTTTTTCCGCAAGGCGACGCTGAAAAACTCAGAACGCTTCGGTACCGAGGAATTAGCTCGTATCGAAGGCGACATGTTGGAGGCACGTGAGAAGTCAGCCAATCTAGAGTACGAAATTTTTATGCGTATTCGTGAAGAGGTCAGCAAGTATATCCAGCGTTTGCAGGCTTTAGCTCAAGGCATAGCGACAGTTGATGTCCTGCAAAGTCTAGCAGTTGTGGCCGAAACCCAGCATTTGATTCGCCCTGAATTCGGAGATGATTCGCGAATTGATATCCAGAAAGGGCGCCATGCTGTCGTTGAAAAGGTTATGGGGGCTCAGACCTATATTCCAAATACGATTCAGATGGCAAAAGATACCAGTATTCAACTGATTACAGGGCCAAATATGAGTGGGAAGTCAACCTACATGCGTCAGTTAGCCATGACGGCGATAATGGCTCAGATGGGTTCCTATGTACCGGCAGAAAGCGCCTATTTACCGATTTTTGATGCAATCTTTACCCGTATCGGAGCAGCAGATGACTTGGTTTCAGGTCAGTCAACCTTTATGGTGGAGATGATGGAGGCCAACAATGCCATTTCGCATGCGACCAAGAACTCTCTCATTCTCTTTGATGAGTTAGGTCGTGGAACTGCAACTTATGACGGGATGGCTCTTGCCCAGTCTATCATCGAATACATTCACGAACATATCGGAGCCAAGACCCTCTTTGCGACCCACTACCATGAGTTGACTAGTCTAGAGTCTAGCTTGGAACACTTGGTCAATGTTCACGTGGCAACCTTGGAGCAGGATGGGCAGGTCACCTTCCTTCACAAGATTGAACCAGGACCAGCTGATAAATCCTACGGTATCCATGTTGCCAAGATTGCTGGCTTACCAGCAGACCTTTTAGCAAGGGCGGATAAGATTTTGACTCAGTTAGAGAATCAAGGTACAGAAAATCCTAATCCTATGAGACAAACAAGTGCTGTCACAGAACAGATTTCACTCTTTGATACGACTGAAGAACATCCTATCCTAGCAGAATTAGCTAAACTGGATGTTTACAATATGACACCTATGCAGGCTATGAATGTCTTGGTCGAGTTAAAACAAAAACTATAAAGAATGAATTACTTGTCATTCTAGCTATATCAAGGAGACTTTTTTGACAATCCTCCACTTTTTTGCTAGAATAGCATCACACAAACAGAATGAGAAGGAGCTGACACATTGTCGCTCCCTTTTGTCTATTTTTTAAGGAGAAAGTATGCTGATTCAGAAAATAAAAACCTACAAGTGGCAGGCCTTGGCTTCGCTCCTGATGACAGGCTTGATGGTTGCTAGTTCACTTTTGCAACCGCGTTATTTGCAGGAAGTCTTAGACGCCCTCCTTGCTGGAAAATATGAAGCTATTTATAGTATCGGGGCTTGGTTGATTGGTGTGGCCGTGGTCGGTCTAGTTGCTGGTGGTCTTAATGTTGTCCTTGCAGCCTACATTGCTCAAGGAGTTTCATCTGACCTTCGAGAGGATGCCTTCCGTAAAATCCAAACCTTTTCTTATGCCAATATTGAACAATTTAATGCGGGAAATCTAGTCGTTCGCATGACAAATGATATCAACCAGATTCAGAACGTCGTTATGATGACCTTCCAAATTCTTTTCAGACTCCCTCTCTTGTTCATCGGTTCGTTTATTCTGGCAGTTCAAACCTTACCTTCTCTGTGGTGGGTGATTGTCCTCATGGTAGTCTTAATTTTTGGTTTGACTGCTGTCATGATGGGAATGATGGGTCCTCGTTTTGCCAAGTTTCAAACCCTTCTTGAGCGCATCAATGCCATTGCCAAGGAAAATCTGCGTGGCGTTCGCGTGGTCAAGTCCTTTGTCCAAGAAAAAGAGCAGTTTGCTAAGTTTACGGAGGTTTCAGACGAGCTTCTTGGTCAAAACCTTTACATCGGTTATGCCTTTTCAGTAGTGGAACCCTTTATGATGTTGGTCGGTTATGGGGCGGTATTCCTCTCTATTTGGCTAGTTGCAGGAATGGTTCAGTCGGATCCGTCAGTTGTTGGCTCCATTGCTTCCTTTGTCAATTACCTAAGCCAGATTATCTTTACCATTGTCATGGTTGGATTTTTGGGAAATTCTGTCAGTCGTGCCATGATTTCTATGCGTCGTATTCGAGAAATTCTGGACGCAGAGCCAGCCATGACCTTCAAGGATGTCCCAGATGAAGAGTTGGTCGGCAGTCTTAGCTTTGAAAATGTGACCTTTACCTATCCAATGGACAAGGAACCAATGCTGAAAGATGTGAGCTTTACTATTGAACCTGGTCAGATGGTTGGTGTCGTTGGAGCGACTGGTGCAGGAAAATCAACCTTGGCTCAATTGATTCCACGTCTCTTTGACCCGCAGGAAGGGGCTATCAAAATCGGTGGCAAGGATATTCGAGAAGTGAGTGAAGGAACCCTACGTCAAACTGTTTCTATCGTTCTCCAACGTGCCATTCTCTTTAGTGGAACAATTGCAGATAACTTGAGGCAGGGCAAAGGAGATGCTACTCTATTTGAAATGGAGCGCGCAGCCAATATTGCCCAAGCCAGTGAATTCATTCATCGTATGGAGAAAACCTTTGAAAGTCCAGTTGAGGAACGGGGAACCAATTTCTCAGGTGGGCAAAAGCAAAGGATGTCGATTGCGCGTGGGATTGTCAGCAATCCACGTATTCTGATTTTTGACGATTCGACCTCGGCCTTGGATGCCAAGTCAGAGCGCCTGGTTCAAGAAGCCTTGAATAAGGACTTGAAAGGGACGACAACCATTATCATCGCTCAAAAGATTAGCTCGGTTGTTCATGCAGATAAAATCTTGGTTCTAGATCAAGGACGATTGATTGGTCAAGGTACGCATGCAGACTTGGTTGCCAACAATGATATTTACCGTGAAATCTATGAAACACAGAAAGGAAAGGAGGAGTAAAATGAAAACAGTTCAATTTTTTTGGAATTATTTTAAAGTCTACAAGCTATCATTTGTAGTTGTCATCCTGATGATTGTTATGGCGACTCTTGCCCAAGCTCTCTTTCCGGTATTTTCTGGACAAGCAGTGACGCAGCTAGCTAATTTAGTTCAAGCTTATCAAGATGGCAATCCAGAACTTGTATGGCAAAGCCTATCAGGAATCATGGTCAATCTTGGTCTGCTGGTTTTGGTTCTATTTATCTCCAGTGTCATATACATGTGTCTCATGACGCGCGTGATTGCAGAGTCGACAAACGAGATGCGCAAAGGCCTCTTCGGTAAGCTTGCTCGTTTGACGGTTTCTTTCTTTGACCGCCGACAAGATGGCGATATCTTGTCTCGTTTTACCAGTGATTTGGATAATATCCTCCAAGCCTTTAATGAAAGTCTGGTTCAGGTCATGAGCAATATTGTTTTATACATTGGTCTGATTTTTGTCATGTTTTCGAGAAATGTGACACTGGCCCTCATCACCATTGCCAGCACACCAGTGGCCTTCCTCATGCTAATTTTCATCGTGAAAATGGCACGCAAATACACCAACCTCCAGCAGAAAGAGGTAGGGAAGCTCAACGCCTATATGGATGAGAGTATCTCAGGCCAAAAAGCCGTGATTGTGCAAGGAATTCAAGAGGATATGATGGCAGGATTTCTTGAACAAAATGAGCGCGTGCGCAAGGCAACCTTTAAAGGAAGAATGTTTTTAGGGATTCTTTTCCCTGTCATGAATGGGATGAGCCTGGTTAATACAGCTATCGTCATCTTTGCTGGTTCAGCTGTACTTTTGAATGATAAGTCTATTGAAACAAGTACAGCCCTAGGTTTGATTGTTATGTTTGCCCAATTTTCACAGCAGTACTACCAGCCTATTATTCAAGTTGCGGCTAGTTGGGGAAGCCTTCAGTTAGCCTTTACAGGTGCTGAACGGATTCAGGAAATGTTTGATGCAGAGGAAGAAATTCGACCTGAGAAGGCGCCGATCTTTACTAAGTTGCAAGAAGGTGTTGAAATCAGTCATATTGATTTTTCATACCTGCCTGATAAACCTATTTTGAAAGATGTTAGCATTTCCGCTCCGAAAGGCCAGATGACAGCGGTTGTTGGTCCGACAGGGTCAGGGAAAACGACTATTATGAACCTCATCAATCGCTTTTATGATGTTGATGCTGGTGGTATTTATTTTGATGGCAAAGACATTCGTGACTGTGATTTAGATAGTCTAAGAAGCAAGGTGGGAATTGTCTTGCAAGATTCGGTCTTGTTTAGCGGAACCATTCGAGACAATATTCGTTTTGGTGTGCCAGATGCTAGTCAAGAAATGGTTGAGGCAGCAGCCAAGGCAACCCATATCCACGACTATATCGAAAGCTTGCCTGATAAATACGATACTCTTATAGATGACGACCAGAGCATCTTCTCGACAGGACAAAAGCAATTGATTTCCATCGCTCGAACCCTGATGACAGATCCAGAAGTTCTCATTCTCGATGAAGCTACTTCGAACGTAGATACAGTCACAGAAAGCAAGATTCAGCATGCCATGGAGGCGGTTGTAGCAGGAAGGACCAGTTTCGTTATTGCCCACCGCTTGAAAACCATTCTCAATGCAGATCAGATTATTGTCCTTAAAGATGGAGAAGTCATTGAACGAGGGAACCACCATGAACTCCTAAAACTAGGTGGCTTCTACTCCGAACTCTATCACAATCAATTTGTCTTCGAATAAGAAAAAAGTTGTCCTATGTGGGCAGCTTTTTCTTGTCCATAAAAAATTTTTATCACAGCCTTAAAAAAACATATTAGACGAAAGGCGTTTTGAGTGATATGATAGGACTATCGTTAACATTCGAAAGGAGAGACATCATGGCTAGAACGGTTGTAGGAGTTGCTGCAAATCTATGTCCCGTAGACGCAGAAGGTAAAAACATTCATTCATCTGTATCTTGTAGATTCGCAGAGAGCATTCGTCAAGTCGGTGGTCTCCCTTTAGTCATTCCTGTTGGTGATGAGTCAGTTGTGCGCGATTATGTAGAAATGATTGACAAACTCATTTTGACAGGCGGTCAAAATGTCCATCCTCAGTTTTATGGAGAGAAAAAGACTATTGAGAGCGATGATTACAATCTGGTCCGTGATGAATTTGAATTGGCACTCTTGAAGGAAGCTCTCCGCCAGAACAAACCAATTATGGCAATCTGCCGCGGTGTTCAACTTGTCAATGTTGCCTTTGGTGGAACCCTCAATCAAGAAATCGAAGGTCACTGGCAAGGACTACCTTTCGGAACATCTCACTCTATTGAGACAGTAGAAGGAAGTGTGGTTGCCAAGCTATTTGGAAAAGAAAGTCAGGTCAACTCTGTCCATCGTCAAAGCATTAAAGATTTGGCACCTAATTTCCGTGTAACTGCTATTGATCCAAGAGACCAGACCATCGAAGCGATTGAGTCTATTGACGAGCACCGTATCATCGGTTTGCAGTGGCATCCAGAGTTTCTGGTTAATGAAGAAGATGGTAATTTAGAATTATTTGAGTATTTATTGAATGAACTGTAACGACTGGAGCATCTAGTCGTTCTTTCTTTTATTTTTTCAAAATTTTTGGAATGTGGGATTTTTACGCAAACGTTTGAATTCTGATAAAAATTGGAGAAATTCGACAAAAAAACTTGAAAAAACGAAGGTAAACGTTATGATAGAAAAGAAGAAATATTGGAGGAATAACATGTCACATATTAAATTTGATTATTCAAAAGTTTTAGACAAATTTGTTGCACCACATGAAGTGGAATACATGCAATCACAAGTAACAGCAGCAGATGAATTGATCCGTAAAGGAACTGGTGCTGGTAGCGATTTCTTGGGATGGTTGGACCTTCCTGAAAATTACGACCGCGAAGAATTTGACCGCATCTTGAAAGCTGCTGAGCAAATCAAGTCAGACAGCGATGTTTTGGTTGTTATCGGTATCGGTGGATCTTACCTTGGTGCTAAAGCAGCAATCGACTTCTTGAACCATCACTTTGCAAACTTGCAAACCAAAGAAGAGCGCAAAGCTCCACAAATCCTTTACGCAGGAAACTCAATCTCATCTACTTATCTTGCTGACTTGGTAGAGTACGTAGCTGATAAAGACTTCTCAGTAAATGTAATTTCTAAATCAGGTACAACAACTGAACCAGCTATCGCTTTCCGTGTCTTCAAAGAACTCTTGGTTAAGAAATACGGTCAAGAAGAAGCAAACAAACGTATCTATGCAACAACTGACCGCCAAAAAGGTGCTGTTAAGGTTGAAGCAGATGCTAACGGTTGGGAAACATTTGTTGTTCCAGATGATATCGGTGGACGCTTCTCAGTATTGACAGCCGTTGGTTTGCTTCCAATCGCAGCATCAGGAGCTGACATCAAAGCCCTTATGGAAGGTGCGAATGCAGCTCGCAAAGACTATACTTCAGATAAAATCTCTGAAAACGAAGCTTACCAATACGCAGCAGTTCGTAACATCCTTTACCGTAAAGGTTATGCAACTGAGATCTTGGTAAACTATGAGCCATCACTTCAATACTTCTCAGAGTGGTGGAAACAATTGGCTGGTGAATCAGAAGGAAAAGACCAAAAAGGTATCTACCCAACTTCAGCCAATTTCTCAACTGACTTGCACTCACTTGGTCAATTTATCCAAGAAGGAACTCGTATCATGTTTGAAACAGTTGTCCGTGTTGACAAACCTCGTAAAAATGTGATTATCCCTAGCTTGGAAGAAGACCTTGATGGACTTGGTTACCTTCAAGGAAAAGACGTTGACTTTGTAAACAAAAAAGCGACTGATGGTGTTCTTCTTGCCCACACAGATGGTGACGTACCAAACATGTACGTGACCCTTCCAGAGCAAGATGCCTTCACTCTTGGTTACACTATCTACTTCTTCGAATTGGCTATCGCCCTTTCTGGTTACTTGAATGCCATCAACCCATTTGATCAACCAGGTGTTGAAGCTTACAAACGTAACATGTTCGCCCTTCTTGGGAAACCAGGATTTGAAGAATTGAGCAAAGAACTTAACGCACGTCTATAATAATAGAAGAAAAGAGTGGTTTGTCCACTCTTTTTACTCTCTTTATCCATAGAAATTGGACTCAGCCAAGACTTGTGATATAATATAGAGAGTAAAAAGGCAGACGCCTAGAGACTTTATAGGAGAAACTATGTCAAAAGATATCCGCGTACGTTACGCACCAAGTCCAACAGGACTACTACACATCGGGAATGCCCGTACAGCATTGTTCAACTACCTTTACGCACGTCATCATGGTGGAACTTTTATCATTCGTATCGAAGATACTGACCGTAAACGTCATGTCGAGGATGGTGAACGTTCACAGCTTGAAAACCTTCGTTGGTTAGGTATGGATTGGGATGAAAGCCCGGAAACACATGAAAATTACCGCCAGTCTGAGCGTTTGGACTTGTATCAAAAATACATTGACCAACTATTAGCTGAGGGAAAAGCCTACAAATCTTATGTTACAGAAGAAGAGTTGGCCGCTGAACGCGAACGCCAAGAAGCAGCTGGCGAAACACCACGCTACATCAATGAATACCTTGGTATGAGTGAAGAAGAAAAAGCAACTTACATCGCAGAACGTGAAGCAGCAGGGATCATCCCAACTGTTCGTTTGGCTGTCAATGAGTCAGGTATATACAAGTGGCATGATATGGTCAAAGGTGATATCGAATTTGAAGGTGGCAATATCGGCGGTGACTGGGTTATCCAAAAGAAAGATGGTTACCCAACATACAACTTTGCCGTTGTTATCGATGACCACGATATGCAAATCTCTCACGTAATCCGTGGAGACGACCACATTGCTAATACACCAAAACAGCTTATGGTTTATGAAGCCCTTGGTTGGGAAGCTCCAGAGTTCGGTCACATGACCTTGATCATCAACTCTGAAACCGGGAAAAAATTATCTAAACGCGATACCAATACCCTTCAGTTTATCGAAGACTACCGTAAAAAAGGTTATTTACCAGAAGCAGTCTTTAACTTTATTGCTCTTCTTGGTTGGAACCCAGGTGGCGAAGATGAAATCTTCTCTCGTGAAGAACTCATTAAACTTTTCGATGAAAATCGCCTCAGCAAGTCACCAGCAGCCTTTGATCAGAAGAAACTGGACTGGATGAGCAATGATTATATCAAAAATGCAGACCTAGAAACTATCTTTGAGATGGCAAAACCATTCTTAGAGGAAGCAGGCCGTTTAACTGACAAGGCTGAAAAACTAGTTGAGCTCTATAGACCACAAATGAAATCAGTAGATGAAATTATTCCATTGACAGATCTTTTCTTCTCAGATTTCCCAGAATTGACAGAAGCAGAGCGTGAAGTCATGGCGGGTGAAACAGTCCCAACAGTTCTTGAAGCCTTCAAAGCAAAACTCGAAGCAATGACAGATGATGAATTTGTGACAGAAAATATTTTCCCACAAATCAAAGCAGTCCAAAAAGAAACAGGTATTAAAGGAAAAAATCTTTTCATGCCTATTCGTATCGCAGTTTCAGGTGAAATGCATGGACCAGAATTGCCAGATACGATTTTCTTGCTTGGACGTGAAAGATCAATTCAGCATATCAAAAACATGTTAAAAGAAATCTCTAAATAAGAAGGATGCAACAATGGACATCTGGGAAAAGATGTACGAAGAAGCACAGAAACTTTACAATCCACATGAAGTATCAGACTTTGTTTATGCCAACCATGTTGTAGCCGCAGTAGAAGCAGAAGATGGGCAAATATTTACAGGTTTCTGTATGGAGGGAACCTGTGGTGTGTTCCATCTCTGTGCAGAACGGGTGGCTCTCTTTAATATGTATCAATTCTCAGGACAAACCAAGGTTAAGAAAGTATTAGCTTTTCGAGACAAACCACCTTATGGTGTAAGTTCCGGTATGCCTTGTGGAGCTTGTAGAGAATTCCTCTTAGAGCTTAATGCTGAAAATAAAGATGCAGAATTCATGATGGACTATAATATAAGAAAAACAGTTAAAGTCTCAGAACTAATCCCTTATTGGTGGGGAGAAGAACGTGCTTCTAAGTTTAATAATTAATAGAAGAGTCAGTATAATTCTGGCTCTTTTTACTATAATTTGAAAAACTGTACTTGAAAAGAATTGAAAAAATAGAAAAAGTTTAAAAAAGTAGTTGACAAAAAACAAAAAGGCTGTATAATAGTAAGAGTTGAAAATAACAACTCAGGTCCGTTGGTCAAGGGGTTAAGACACCGCCTTTTCACGGCGGTAACACGGGTTCGAATCCCGTACGGACTATGGTATGTTGCAGATAAAATACTGATTGAAAAAATTAAAAAAGTTTCAAAAAAGTGTTGACAAGCGAAAGCGACTGTGATATACTAATATAGTTGTCACTTGAGAGAAGTGAGTGACAAAGACCTTTGAAAACTGAACAAGACGAACCAATGTGCAGGGCACTACAACAACTGTTGTAGTACTGAACAATGAAAAAACAATAAATCTGTCAGTGACAGAAATGAGTGAGAACTCAAACTTTTAATGAGAGTTTGATCCTGGCTCAGGACGAACGCTGGCGGCGTGCCTAATACATGCAAGTAGAACGCTGAAGGAGGAGCTTGCTCTTCTGGATGAGTTGCGAACGGGTGAGTAACGCGTAGGTAACCTGCCTGGTAGTGGGGGATAACTATTGGAAACGATAGCTAATACCGCATAATAGCAGTTGTTGCATGACAACTGTTTGAAAGGTGCAATTGCATCACTACCAGATGGACCTGCGTTGTATTAGCTAGTTGGTGGGGTAACGGCTCACCAAGGCGACGATACATAGCCGACCTGAGAGGGTGATCGGCCACACTGGGACTGAGACACGGCCCAGACTCCTACGGGAGGCAGCAGTAGGGAATCTTCGGCAATGGACGAAAGTCTGACCGAGCAACGCCGCGTGAGTGAAGAAGGTTTTCGGATCGTAAAGCTCTGTTGTAAGAGAAGAACGAGTGTGAGAGTGGAAAGTTCACACTGTGACGGTATCTTACCAGAAAGGGACGGCTAACTACGTGCCAGCAGCCGCGGTAATACGTAGGTCCCGAGCGTTGTCCGGATTTATTGGGCGTAAAGCGAGCGCAGGCGGTTAGATAAGTCTGAAGTTAAAGGCTGTGGCTTAACCATAGTACGCTTTGGAAACTGTTTAACTTGAGTGCAAGAGGGGAGAGTGGAATTCCATGTGTAGCGGTGAAATGCGTAGATATATGGAGGAACACCGGTGGCGAAAGCGGCTCTCTGGCTTGTAACTGACGCTGAGGCTCGAAAGCGTGGGGAGCAAACAGGATTAGATACCCTGGTAGTCCACGCCGTAAACGATGAGTGCTAGGTGTTAGACCCTTTCCGGGGTTTAGTGCCGTAGCTAACGCATTAAGCACTCCGCCTGGGGAGTACGACCGCAAGGTTGAAACTCAAAGGAATTGACGGGGGCCCGCACAAGCGGTGGAGCATGTGGTTTAATTCGAAGCAACGCGAAGAACCTTACCAGGTCTTGACATCCCTCTGATCGCTCTAGAGATAGAGCTTTCCTTCGGGACAGAGGTGACAGGTGGTGCATGGTTGTCGTCAGCTCGTGTCGTGAGATGTTGGGTTAAGTCCCGCAACGAGCGCAACCCCTATTGTTAGTTGCCATCATTTAGTTGGGCACTCTAGCGAGACTGCCGGTAATAAACCGGAGGAAGGTGGGGATGACGTCAAATCATCATGCCCCTTATGACCTGGGCTACACACGTGCTACAATGGCTGGTACAACGAGTCGCAAGTCGGTGACGGCAAGCTAATCTCTTAAAGCCAGTCTCAGTTCGGATTGTAGGCTGCAACTCGCCTACATGAAGTCGGAATCGCTAGTAATCGCGGATCAGCACGCCGCGGTGAATACGTTCCCGGGCCGTTGTACACACCGCCCGTCACACCACGAGAGTTTGTAACACCCGAAGTCGGTGAGGTAACCGTAAGGAGCCAGCCGCCTAAGGTGGGATAGATGATTGGGGTGAAGTCGTAACAAGGTAGCCGTATCGGAAGGTGCGGCTGGATCACCTCCTTTCTAAGGAAAAGGAACTGCGCATTGGTCTTGTTTAGTCTTGAGAGGTCTTGTGGGGCCTTAGCTCAGCTGGGAGAGCGCCTGCTTTGCACGCAGGAGGTCAGCGGTTCGATCCCGCTAGGCTCCATTGGTGAGAGATCACCAAGTAATGCACATTGAAAATTGAATATCTATATCAAATAGTAACAAGAAAATAAACCGAAAACGCTGTAGTATTAATAAGAGTTTATGACTGAAAGGTCAAAAAATAAGGTTAAGTTAATAAGGGCGCACGGTGGATGCCTTGGCACTAGGAGCCGAAGAAGGACGTGACAAACGACGATATGCCTTGGGTAGCTGTAAGTAAGCGATGATCCAGGGATTTCCGAATGGGGGAACCCAACAGGTACTACCTGTTACCCGCATCTGTTAAGGATGTGAGGAGGAAGACGCAGTGAACTGAAACATCTAAGTAGCTGCAGGAAGAGAAAGCAAAAGCGATTGCCTTAGTAGCGGCGAGCGAAACGGCAGGAGGGCAAACCGAAGAGTTTACTCTTCGGGGTTGTAGGACTGCAATGTGGACTCAAAGATTATAGAAGAATGATTTGGGAAGATCAGCCAAAGAGAGTAATAGCCTCGTATTTAAAATAGTCTTTGTACCTAGCAGTATCCTGAGTACGGCGGGACACGCGAAATCCCGTCGGAATCTGGGAGGACCATCTCCCAACCCTAAATACTCCCTAGTGACCGATAGTGAACCAGTACCGTGAGGGAAAGGTGAAAAGCACCCCGGGAGGGGAGTGAAATAGAACCTGAAACCGTGTGCCTACAACAAGTTCGAGCCCGTTAATGGGTGAGAGCGTGCCTTTTGTAGAATGAACCGGCGAGTTACGTTATGATGCGAGGTTAAGTTGAAGAGACGGAGCCGTAGGGAAACCGAGTCTGAATAGGGCGAATTAGTATCATGACGTAGACCCGAAACCATGTGACCTACCCATGAGCAGGTTGAAGGTGCGGTAAGACGCACTGGAGGACCGAACCAGGGCACGTTGAAAAGTGCTTGGATGACTTGTGGGTAGCGGAGAAATTCCAAACGAACTTGGAGATAGCTGGTTCTCTCCGAAATAGCTTTAGGGCTAGCGTCGACATTAGAGATTCTTGGAGGTAGAGCACTGTTTGGGTGAGGGGTCCATCCCGGATTACCAATCTCAGATAAACTCCGAATGCCAATGAATTATGGTCGGCAGTCAGACTGCGAGTGCTAAGATCCGTAGTCGAAAGGGAAACAGCCCAGACCACCAGCTAAGGTCCCAAAATAATTGTTAAGTGGAAAAGGATGTGGGGTTGCACAGACAACTAGGATGTTAGCTTAGAAGCAGCTATTCATTCAAAGAGTGCGTAATAGCTCACTAGTCGAGTGACCCTGCGCCGAAAATGTACCGGGGCTAAAACAATTTACCGAAGCTGTGGATACCTTTATAGGTATGGTAGGAGAGCGTTCTATGTGTGAAGAAGGTGTACCGTGAGGAGTGCTGGAACGCATAGAAGTGAGAATGCCGGTATGAGTAGCGAAAGACAGGTGAGAATCCTGTCCACCGTAAGACTAAGGTTTCCAGGGGAAGGCTCGTCCGCCCTGGGTTAGTCGGGACCTAAGGAGAGACCGAAAGGTGTATCCGATGGACAACAGGTTGATATTCCTGTACTAGAGTATGTAGTGATGGAGGGACGCAGTAGGCTAACTAAAGCAGACGATTGGAAGAGTCTGTCTAAGCAGTGAGGTGTGATATGAGTCAAATGCTTATATCTATAACATTGAGCTGTGATGGGGAGCGAAGTTTAGTAGCGAAGTTAGTGACGTCACACTGCCAAGAAAAGCTTCTAGCGTTTAAACATACTCTACCCGTACCGCAAACCGACACAGGTAGTCGAGGCGAGTAGCCTCAGGTGAGCGAGAGAACTCTCGTTAAGGAACTCGGCAAAATGACCCCGTAACTTCGGGAGAAGGGGTGCTGATTTAGGTCAGCCGCAGTGAATAGGCCCAAGCAACTGTTTATCAAAAACACAGCTCTCTGCTAAATCGTAAGATGATGTATAGGGGGTGACGCCTGCCCGGTGCTGGAAGGTTAAGAGGAGTGCTTAGCGTAAGCGAAGGTATGAATTGAAGCCCCAGTAAACGGCGGCCGTAACTATAACGGTCCTAAGGTAGCGAAATTCCTTGTCGGGTAAGTTCCGACCCGCACGAAAGGCGTAATGATTTGGGCACTGTCTCAACGAGAGACTCGGTGAAATTTTAGTACCTGTGAAGATGCAGGTTACCCGCGACAGGACGGAAAGACCCCATGGAGCTTTACTGCAGTTTGATATTGAGTGTCTGTACCACATGTACAGGATAGGTAGGAGTCTATGAGATCGGGACGCCAGTTTCGAAGGAGACGATGTTGGGATACTACCCTTGTGTTATGGCCACTCTAACCCAGATAGGTGATCCCTATCGGAGACAGTGTCTGACGGGCAGTTTGACTGGGGCGGTCGCCTCCTAAAAGGTAACGGAGGCGCCCAAAGGTTCCCTCAGAATGGTTGGAAATCATTCGCAGAGTGTAAAGGTATAAGGGAGCTTGACTGCGAGAGCTACAACTCGAGCAGGGACGAAAGTCGGGCTTAGTGATCCGGTGGTTCCGTATGGAAGGGCCATCGCTCAACGGATAAAAGCTACCCTGGGGATAACAGGCTTATCTCCCCCAAGAGTTCACATCGACGGGGAGGTTTGGCACCTCGATGTCGGCTCGTCGCATCCTGGGGCTGTAGTCGGTCCCAAGGGTTGGGCTGTTCGCCCATTAAAGCGGCACGCGAGCTGGGTTCAGAACGTCGTGAGACAGTTCGGTCCCTATCCGTCGCGGGCGTAGGAAATTTGAGAGGATCTGCTCCTAGTACGAGAGGACCAGAGTGGACTTACCGCTGGTGTACCAGTTGTCTTGCCAAAGGCATCGCTGGGTAGCTATGTAGGGAAGGGATAAACGCTGAAAGCATCTAAGTGTGAAACCCACCTCAAGATGAGATTTCCCATGATTTTATATCAGTAAGAGCCCTGAGAGATGATCAGGTAGATAGGTTAGAAGTGGAAGTGTGGCGACACATGTAGCGGACTAATACTAATAGCTCGAGGACTTATCCAAAGTAACTGAGAATATGAAAGCGAACGGTTTTCTTGGTTTGAATAGATATTCAATTTTGAGTAGGTATTACTCAGAGTTAAGTGACGATAGCCTAGGAGATACACCTGTACCCATGCCGAA
>NZ_JPFV01000005.1 GCF_000722685.1 Streptococcus mitis
AAAACAAAAAGGCTGTATAATAGTAAGAGTTGAAAATAACAACTCAGGTCCGTTGGTCAAGGGGTTAAGACACCGCCTTTTCACGGCGGTAACACGGGTTCGAATCCCGTACGGACTATGGTATGTTGCAGATAAAATACTGATTGAAAAAAATTAAAAAAAGTTTCAAAAAAGTGTTGACAAGCGAAAGCGACTGTGATATACTAATATAGTTGTCACTTGAGAGAAGTGAGTGACAAAGACCTTTGAAAACTGAACAAGACGAACCAATGTGCAGGGCACTACAACAACTGTTGTAGTACTGAACAATGAAAAAACAATAAATCTGTCAGTGACAGAAATGAGTGAGAACTCAAACTTTTAATGAGAGTTTGATCCTGGCTCAGGACGAACGCTGGCGGCGTGCCTAATACATGCAAGTAGAACGCTGAAGGAGGAGCTTGCTCTTCTGGATGAGTTGCGAACGGGTGAGTAACGCGTAGGTAACCTGCCTGGTAGTGGGGGATAACTATTGGAAACGATAGCTAATACCGCATAATAGCAGTTGTTGCATGACAACTGTTTGAAAGGTGCAATTGCATCACTACCAGATGGACCTGCGTTGTATTAGCTAGTTGGTGGGGTAACGGCTCACCAAGGCGACGATACATAGCCGACCTGAGAGGGTGATCGGCCACACTGGGACTGAGACACGGCCCAGACTCCTACGGGAGGCAGCAGTAGGGAATCTTCGGCAATGGACGAAAGTCTGACCGAGCAACGCCGCGTGAGTGAAGAAGGTTTTCGGATCGTAAAGCTCTGTTGTAAGAGAAGAACGAGTGTGAGAGTGGAAAGTTCACACTGTGACGGTATCTTACCAGAAAGGGACGGCTAACTACGTGCCAGCAGCCGCGGTAATACGTAGGTCCCGAGCGTTGTCCGGATTTATTGGGCGTAAAGCGAGCGCAGGCGGTTAGATAAGTCTGAAGTTAAAGGCTGTGGCTTAACCATAGTACGCTTTGGAAACTGTTTAACTTGAGTGCAAGAGGGGAGAGTGGAATTCCATGTGTAGCGGTGAAATGCGTAGATATATGGAGGAACACCGGTGGCGAAAGCGGCTCTCTGGCTTGTAACTGACGCTGAGGCTCGAAAGCGTGGGGAGCAAACAGGATTAGATACCCTGGTAGTCCACGCCGTAAACGATGAGTGCTAGGTGTTAGACCCTTTCCGGGGTTTAGTGCCGTAGCTAACGCATTAAGCACTCCGCCTGGGGAGTACGACCGCAAGGTTGAAACTCAAAGGAATTGACGGGGGCCCGCACAAGCGGTGGAGCATGTGGTTTAATTCGAAGCAACGCGAAGAACCTTACCAGGTCTTGACATCCCTCTGATCGCTCTAGAGATAGAGCTTTCCTTCGGGACAGAGGTGACAGGTGGTGCATGGTTGTCGTCAGCTCGTGTCGTGAGATGTTGGGTTAAGTCCCGCAACGAGCGCAACCCCTATTGTTAGTTGCCATCATTTAGTTGGGCACTCTAGCGAGACTGCCGGTAATAAACCGGAGGAAGGTGGGGATGACGTCAAATCATCATGCCCCTTATGACCTGGGCTACACACGTGCTACAATGGCTGGTACAACGAGTCGCAAGTCGGTGACGGCAAGCTAATCTCTTAAAGCCAGTCTCAGTTCGGATTGTAGGCTGCAACTCGCCTACATGAAGTCGGAATCGCTAGTAATCGCGGATCAGCACGCCGCGGTGAATACGTTCCCGGGCCTTGTACACACCGCCCGTCACACCACGAGAGTTTGTAACACCCGAAGTCGGTGAGGTAACCGTAAGGAGCCAGCCGCCTAAGGTGGGATAGATGATTGGGGTGAAGTCGTAACAAGGTAGCCGTATCGGAAGGTGCGGCTGGATCACCTCCTTTCTAAGGAAAAGGAACTGCGCATTGGTCTTGTTTAGTCTTGAGAGGTCTTGTGGGGCCTTAGCTCAGCTGGGAGAGCGCCTGCTTTGCACGCAGGAGGTCAGCGGTTCGATCCCGCTAGGCTCCATTGGTGAGAGATCACCAAGTAATGCACATTGAAAATTGAATATCTATATCAAATAGTAACAAGAAAATAAACCGAAAACGCTGTAGTATTAATAAGAGTTTATGACTGAAAGGTCAAAAAATAAGGTTAAGTTAATAAGGGCGCACGGTGGATGCCTTGGCACTAGGAGCCGAAGAAGGACGTGACAAACGACGATATGCCTTGGGTAGCTGTAAGTAAGCGATGATCCAGGGATTTCCGAATGGGGGAACCCAACAGGTACTACCTGTTACCCGCATCTGTTAAGGATGTGAGGAGGAAGACGCAGTGAACTGAAACATCTAAGTAGCTGCAGGAAGAGAAAGCAAAAGCGATTGCCTCAGTAGCGGCGAGCGAAACGGCAGGAGGGCAAACCGAAGAGTTTACTCTTCGGGGTTGTAGGACTGCAATGTGGACTCAAAGATTATAGAAGAATGATTTGGGAAGATCAGCCAAAGAGAGTAATAGCCTCGTATTTAAAATAGTCTTTGTACCTAGCAGTATCCTGAGTACGGCGGGACACGCGAAATCCCGTCGGAATCTGGGAGGACCATCTCCCAACCCTAAATACTCCCTAGTGACCGATAGTGAACCAGTACCGTGAGGGAAAGGTGAAAAGCACCCCGGGAGGGGAGTGAAATAGAACCTGAAACCGTGTGCCTACAACAAGTTCGAGCCCGTTAATGGGTGAGAGCGTGCCTTTTGTAGAATGAACCGGCGAGTTACGTTATGATGCGAGGTTAAGTTGAAGAGACGGAGCCGTAGGGAAACCGAGTCTGAATAGGGCGAATTAGTATCATGACGTAGACCCGAAACCATGTGACCTACCCATGAGCAGGTTGAAGGTGCGGTAAGACGCACTGGAGGACCGAACCAGGGCACGTTGAAAAGTGCTTGGATGACTTGTGGGTAGCGGAGAAATTCCAAACGAACTTGGAGATAGCTGGTTCTCTCCGAAATAGCTTTAGGGCTAGCGTCGACATTAGAGATTCTTGGAGGTAGAGCACTGTTTGGGTGAGGGGTCCATCCCGGATTACCAATCTCAGATAAACTCCGAATGCCAATGAATTATGGTCGGCAGTCAGACTGCGAGTGCTAAGATCCGTAGTCGAAAGGGAAACAGCCCAGACCACCAGCTAAGGTCCCAAAATAATTGTTAAGTGGAAAAGGATGTGGGGTTGCACAGACAACTAGGATGTTAGCTTAGAAGCAGCTATTCATTCAAAGAGTGCGTAATAGCTCACTAGTCGAGTGACCCTGCGCCGAAAATGTACCGGGGCTAAAACAATTTACCGAAGCTGTGGATACCTTTATAGGTATGCTAGGAGAGCGTTCTATGTGTGAAGAAGGTGTACCGTGAGGAGTGCTGGAACGCATAGAAGTGAGAATGCCGGTATGAGTAGCGAAAGACAGGTGAGAATCCTGTCCACCGTAAGACTAAGGTTTCCAGGGGAAGGCTCGTCCGCCCTGGGTTAGTCGGGACCTAAGGAGAGACCGAAAGGTGTATCCGATGGACAACAGGTTGATATTCCTGTACTAGAGTATGTAGTGATGGAGGGACGCAGTAGGCTAACTAAAGCAGACGATTGGAAGAGTCTGTCTAAGCAGTGAGGTGTGATATGAGTCAAATGCTTATATCTATAACATTGAGCTGTGATGGGGAGCGAAGTTTAGTAGCGAAGTTAGTGACGTCACACTGCCAAGAAAAGCTTCTAGCGTTTAAACATACTCTACCCGTACCGCAAACCGACACAGGTAGTCGAGGCGAGTAGCCTCAGGTGAGCGAGAGAACTCTCGTTAAGGAACTCGGCAAAATGACCCCGTAACTTCGGGAGAAGGGGTGCTGATTTAGGTCAGCCGCAGTGAATAGGCCCAAGCAACTGTTTATCAAAAACACAGCTCTCTGCTAAATCGTAAGATGATGTATAGGGGGTGACGCCTGCCCGGTGCTGGAAGGTTAAGAGGAGTGCTTAGCGTAAGCGAAGGTATGAATTGAAGCCCCAGTAAACGGCGGCCGTAACTATAACGGTCCTAAGGTAGCGAAATTCCTTGTCGGGTAAGTTCCGACCCGCACGAAAGGCGTAATGATTTGGGCACTGTCTCAACGAGAGACTCGGTGAAATTTTAGTACCTGTGAAGATGCAGGTTACCCGCGACAGGACGGAAAGACCCCATGGAGCTTTACTGCAGTTTGATATTGAGTGTCTGTACCACATGTACAGGATAGGTAGGAGTCTATGAGATCGGGACGCCAGTTTCGAAGGAGACGATGTTGGGATACTACCCTTGTGTTATGGCCACTCTAACCCAGATAGGTGATCCCTATCGGAGACAGTGTCTGACGGGCAGTTTGACTGGGGCGGTCGCCTCCTAAAAGGTAACGGAGGCGCCCAAAGGTTCCCTCAGAATGGTTGGAAATCATTCGCAGAGTGTAAAGGTATAAGGGAGCTTGACTGCGAGAGCTACAACTCGAGCAGGGACGAAAGTCGGGCTTAGTGATCCGGTGGTTCCGTATGGAAGGGCCATCGCTCAACGGATAAAAGCTACCCTGGGGATAACAGGCTTATCTCCCCCAAGAGTTCACATCGACGGGGAGGTTTGGCACCTCGATGTCGGCTCGTCGCATCCTGGGGCTGTAGTCGGTCCCAAGGGTTGGGCTGTTCGCCCATTAAAGCGGCACGCGAGCTGGGTTCAGAACGTCGTGAGACAGTTCGGTCCCTATCCGTCGCGGGCGTAGGAAATTTGAGAGGATCTGCTCCTAGTACGAGAGGACCAGAGTGGACTTACCGCTGGTGTACCAGTTGTCTTGCCAAAGGCATCGCTGGGTAGCTATGTAGGGAAGGGATAAACGCTGAAAGCATCTAAGTGTGAAACCCACCTCAAGATGAGATTTCCCATGATTTTATATCAGTAAGAGCCCTGAGAGATGATCAGGTAGATAGGTTAGAAGTGGAAGTGTGGCGACACATGTAGCGGACTAATACTAATAGCTCGAGGACTTATCCAAAGTAACTGAGAATATGAAAGCGAACGGTTTTCTTGGTTTGAATAGATATTCAATTTTGAGTAGGTATTACTCAGAGTTAAGTGACGATAGCCTAGGAGATACACCTGTACCCATGCCGAACACAGAAGTTAAGCCCTAGAACGCCGGAAGTAGTTGGGGGTTGCCCCCTGTGAGATATGGAAGTCGCTTAGCTCTAGGGAGTTTAGCTCAGCTGGGAGAGCATCTGCCTTACAAGCAGAGGGTCAGCGGTTCGATCCCGTTAACTCCCATTTTAGCGGGTGTAGTTTAGTGGTAAAACTACAGCCTTCCAAGCTGTTGTCGCGAGTTCGATTCTCGTCACCCGCTTTGAACTTTGTTCTTTGTACCAAGTTTTTAACTTGGGCGCGTAGCTCAGGTGGTTAGAGCGCACGCCTGATAAGCGTGAGGTCGGTGGTTCGAGTCCACTCGTGCCCATAGTGTTTAGTCCATTATTAGAGGATTGAAATATTATCTTTTCACTAAGAGGACACGGGTTTATTCCCGTATAAACTATTTTGGAGGATTACCCAAGTCCGGCTGAAGGGAACGGTCTTGAAAACCGTCAGGCGTGTAAAAGCGTGCGTGGGTTCGAATCCCACATCCTCCTTTTTTATTAACGCGGGATGGAGCAGCTCGGTAGCTCGTCGGGCTCATAACCCGAAGGTCGTAGGTTCAAATCCTGCTCCCGCAATAAGGCTCGGTAGCTCAGTTGGTAGAGCAATGGATTGAAGCTCCATGTGTCGGCGGTTCGATTCCGTCTCGCGCCATTTATATATTTTGGAAGGGTAGCGAAGAGGCTAAACGCGGCGGACTGTAAATCCGCTCCTTCGGGTTCGGGGGTTCGAATCCCTCCCCTTCCATTTTACGGGCATAGTTTAAAGGTAGAACTAAGGTCTCCAAAACCTTCAGTGTGGGTTCAATTCCTACTGCCCGTGTTAATAGAATTATGGCGGGTGTGGTGAAGTGGTTAACACACCAGATTGTGGCTCTGGCATGCGTGGGTTCGATCCCCATCACTCGCCTATTTTATATTATTGGGGTATAGCCAAGCGGTAAGGCAAGGGACTTTGACTCCCTCATGCGTTGGTTCGAATCCAGCTACCCCAGTTACTATTTGCCGGCGTGGCGGAATTGGCAGACGCGCTGGACTCAAAATCCAGTGTCCGCAAGGACGTGCCGGTTCGACCCCGGCCGCCGGTATAGTATAAAGTTAGGAACGTAGTTAATCTTCGTTCCTTTTTTGTATTATTTTTGGTATAATAATAGTTATTCAAATTTGATTTAGATTAAGAAAGAGTAGGATAGTATGTCTCGTTCTATCGATTTATTAAAACATCGGTATCTGAAAAATATTAAAGAAAATCCAGAATTGTTTGTCGGGATTGAGCTGGAGTATCCTGTTGCAAATTTAGAAGGGAATACTACAGATATTGAAGTTATCAAACACTTATTCCGATATTTAGTTTCTGCTCTGGATTTCACTGTAGAAAAGGTAGATGATTTTGGGAATCCTATCCAGTTAGTAGCTCCAGTAAGTCAGGATGCTATTTTATTTGAAGTTTCCTATACTACGATTGAATTTGCGTTTGGTAAGGTTAAAGCGATTCAAGAGGTAGAGAATCGTTTTAATAATTATATGAATGTAATTCAGAGAAAATTAAGTGAATCAAATCATGCTATTGTTGGCTGTGGCATTCATCCTAACTGGGATAAGAATGAGAACTGTCCAGTGGCTTACCCACGGTATCGCATGTTGATGGACTATTTGAATTTGAGTAGAAATGTGACTAAATCAGAGTTGCATCATTTCCCTGAATATGGTGCTTTTATCTGTGGGAGTCAGGTTCAGCTTGATGTTTCAAAATCTAACTACTTACGGGTGATTAATGCTTTTACCCAAATTGAAGCAGTTAAGGCTTATTTATTTGCAAACTCTGAGTTTTCGGGTGCAGATTGGGATACGAAAATTGCAAGGGACATCTTCTGGGAAGAATCGATGCATGGTATCTATCCAGAAAATGTCGGAGTCAATGCTAGGCTCTTTAAAGATGAGGATGATTTTTTTGATTATCTAGATCATTCTGCAATTTTTACTGCGGAACGTAATGGACAAACACATTATTTTTATCCGATTCAGGCCAGGGACTATTTGGCTACATCTGAAATCCAAGCATATGCTCTGAATGGGGATAAGATTCTTATTTACCCTCAAGAGAAGGATTTTGAAACTCATCGTAGTTATCAGTACCAAGACTTAACGACTCGCGGAACGGTTGAGTTTCGTAGTGTGTGTACTCAACCTCTTGATAGAACCTTCGCTTCAGCAGCTTTTCACTTGGGATTGTTGGTTAATTTAGATAAGTTAGAAGCTTACTTAGGAACAGCACCTTTCTTTAAAGAATCTGGGCGAAATTATAAGTTTTTAAGACGACAATTTTCTAAGAAAAAGCTTACAGAACAGGAAGAAACTGCGATTATAGAGTTTTCCAAAGATTTACTCCTGCTAGCTGAGGAAGGACTGGAGATGAGAAATAAGCAAGAAATGACCTACTTACAGCCTTTGAAAGAAGAATTGAATCTATAATTTCTCTTATAAAGGGAGAATTTTCTGAAAAATCATGATATAATGGAAGAGACTATAGATAAAGGATAGAGAGAAATGACATTAGTTTATCAATCAACGCGTGATACCAACAATACAGTAACTGCCAGCCAAGCTATTTTGCAAGGTTTGGCGACGGACGGTGGTTTGTTTACACCGGTTACTTATCCAAAGGTAGATTTGGACTTTGACAAATTAAAAGATGCTTCTTACCAAGAAGTGGCTAAGTTAGTTTTGTCAGCATTTTTAGATGACTTTACAGCTGAGGAGTTGGACTACTGTATCAACAATGCTTACGATAGCAAATTTGATACTCCAGATATTGCACCATTAGTGAAATTAGATGGGCAATACAATTTGGAACTTTTCCATGGTTCAACGATTGCCTTTAAGGATATGGCCTTGTCTATCTTGCCATACTTTATGACGACTGCTGCTAAGAAACATGGTTTGGAGAATAAGATTGTTATCTTGACAGCGACATCTGGCGACACGGGGAAAGCTGCTATGGCAGGATTTGCAGATGTCCCTGGTACTGAGATTATCGTCTTTTATCCAAAGGATGGTGTCAGTAAGGTACAAGAGTTGCAAATGACCACTCAGACTGGCGACAATACTCATGTTATCGCTATTGATGGTAACTTTGATGATGCCCAAACAAATGTGAAGCATATGTTTAACGATGTGGCTCTTCGTGAAAAATTAGCGGCAAACAAGTTGCAATTTTCGTCAGCTAACTCTATGAACATTGGTCGTTTGGTACCACAAATTGTTTATTATGTTTATGCCTACGCTCAGTTGGTCAAGACTGGTGAGATTGTGGCTGGTGATAAGGTCAACTTCACAGTACCAACAGGAAACTTTGGAAATATCTTGGCTGCCTTTTATGCTAAACAAATCGGTCTTCCGGTTGGTAAATTGATCTGTGCTTCAAATGACAACAATGTTTTGACAGACTTCTTCAAGACACGTGTTTACGATAAGAAACGTGAGTTTAAGGTGACAACTAGTCCATCTATGGATATTTTGGTATCTTCAAACTTGGAGCGTTTGATTTTCCATCTTTTGGGTAATAATGCGGTTAAAACAGCTGAACTCATGAATGCCTTGAATAGCCAAGGTCAATATGAGTTGACTAATTTTGATGCAGAGATTTTGGACCTCTTTGCAGCAGAGTATGCGACTGAGGAAGAAACAGCGGCAGAAATTAAGCGTGTTTATGACTCAGATTCTTATATCGAGGATCCACATACGGCGGTTGCCTCAGCAGTTTATAAGAAATACCAATCTGCTACTGGCGATGCGACTAAGACAGTAATTGCATCAACAGCTAGTCCATACAAGTTCCCAGTGGTTGCAGTAGAAGCTGTAACAGGCAAAGTAGGCTTGACTGACTTTGAAGCCTTGGCTCAATTACATGAAATCTCAGGAGTGGCAGTGCCACCGGCAGTTGATGGACTTGAAACAGCTCTTGTTCGTCACAAGACAACTGTTGCAGCAACAGACATGCAAGTAGCGGTTGAGGCTTATCTAGGACTTTAAGACAGAGGGAGTAAACTCGGTTGGGAAACCAACTGAGTTTCTTTTCATCAGGAGGAAGGATTGTTTAAGAAAAATAAAGACATTCTTAATATTGCACTACCAGCTATGGGCGAAAGCTTTTTGCAGATGCTCATGGGGATGGTGGACAGTTATTTGGTCGCTCACTTAGGTTTGATTGCTATTTCGGGTGTATCAGTAGCAGGTAATATTATCACGATTTACCAGGCGATTTTCATCGCTCTGGGAGCTGCTATTTCCAGTGTTATTTCAAAAAGTTTGGGGCAGAAGGATCAATCTATGCTAGCCTATCATGTAACTGAGGCCTTGAAGATTACCTTACTATTAAGTTTTCTTTTAGGAGCTTTGTCCATCTTCGCTGGGAAAGAGATGATAGGACTTTTGGGGACGGAGAGAGAGGTAGCTGAGAGCGGTGGACTCTACCTATCTTTGGTAGGCGGATCGATTGTTCTCTTAGGTTTAATGACTAGTCTGGGAGCCTTGATTCGTGCAATGCATAATCCACGTCTGCCCCTCTATGTGAGTCTTTTATCCAATGCCTTGAATATTCTTTTTTCAAGTCTAGCTATTTTTATCCTGGATATGGGGATAGCTGGTGTTGCTTGGGGGACAATTCTGTCTCGCTTGGTTGGTCTTGTGATTTTGTGGTCGCAATTAAAACTGCCTTATGCGAAACCTACTTTTGGCTTAGATAAGGAACTGTTGACCTTAGCTTTGCCAGCAGCTGGAGAGCGGCTCATGATGCGGGCTGGAGATGTCGTGATCATTGCCTTGGTCGTTTCTTTTGGAACGGAGGCAGTGGCTGGGAATGCAGTCGGAGAAGTCTTGACCCAGTTTAACTATATGCCTGCCTTTGGTGTGGCTACAGCAACGGTCATGCTGGTAGCTCGAGCAGTTGGAGAGGATAATTGGAATAGAGTAGATAAGTTGAGTAAACAAGCCTTTTGGCTTTCTCTGGTCCTCATGTTACCCTTGACCTTCAGTATCTATGCTTTGGGTATACCACTAACTCATCTCTATACGACTGATTCTCTAGCGGTGGAGGCTAGTGTTCTAGTGACACTTTTTTCACTACTTGGTACTCCTATGACGATAGGAACAGTCATCTATACAGCAGTCTGGCAGGGTTTGGGCAATGCTCGTCTTCCCTTTTATGCGACAAGTATAGGAATGTGGTGTATCCGCATTGGAATAGGATATCTGCTGGGGATTGTTCTTGGTTGGGGCTTGCCCGGTATTTGGGCCGGAACCCTTTTGGATAATGGTTTTCGCTGGTTATTTCTACGCTATCGTTACCAGCGCTATATGAGCTTGAAAGGATAGGAAATGCAAAAAACAGCTTTTATTTGGGATTTAGACGGGACTTTATTGGACTCTTATGAAGCGATTTTATCAGGGATTGAGGAGACCTATGCTCAATTTTCTATTCCTTATGATAAGGAGAAGGTGAGAGAGTTTATCCTCAAGTATTCGGTGCAAGATTTGCTTGCGCGGGTGGCAGAAGATAGAAATCTGGATGTCGAGGTGCTAAATCAGGTGCGTGCCCAGAGTTTGGCTGAGAAGAATGCTCAGGTAGTCTTGATGCCAGGTGCGCATGAGGTTCTAAAGTGGACAGACGCAGCAGGGGTTCAACAGTTTGTCTACACTCATAAGGGAGATAATGCTTTTGCCATTCTCAGAGACTTGGGTTTGGAGTCCTATTTCACAGAGATTTTAACCAGTCAGAGTGGCTTTGCGCGGAAGCCAAGTCCAGAAGCGGCTATATATTTGCTAGACAAGTATCAGCTGAATCCTGATAACACCTATTATATAGGGGATCGGACTCTGGATGTGGAATTTGCCCAGAATAGTGGGATTCAAAGTCTCAACTTTTTAGAGTCGTCTTATGAAGGCAATCACAGGATTCAAGCGTTAGCAGATATTTCCCGTTTTTTTAAGACTGAGCGATAAAAAGATTGTGTCAGTTTTGTGACAGAGACCTAACAAACTATTTCAAGTAACCGAGTTTGTTACAAGGAATGGACAGTTCTGTTAAATAGGCCCGAGAGGGCTTTTTTATTCTCTTTTTGTGTTATCATAGACAGGTACTCATTTGAAAGGAATTTGAAAGAATGAAGAAAAGAATATTATTAGCATCGACAGTAGTCTTGTCATTTGCCCCAGTATTGGCAACTCAAGCAGAAGAAATTCTTTGGACTGCACGTAGTGTTGAGCAAATCCAAAATGATTTGACTAAAACGGACAACAAAACAAGTTACACCGTTCAGTATGGTGATACCTTGAGCACCATTGCAGAAGCCTTGGGTGTAGATGTCACAGTTCTTGCGAATTTGAATAAAATTACTAATATGGACCTGATTTTCCCAGAAATTGTTTTGACAACGACCGTCAATGAAGCAGAAGAGGTAACGGAAGTTGAAATCCAAACTCCTCAAGCAGATTCTAGTGAGGAAGTGACAACTGCGACAGCAGATTTGACAACCAATCAAGTGACCGTTGCTGATCAAACTGTTCAAGTTGCAGATCTTTCTCAACTAATTGCAGAAGCGCCAAAAACGGTAGAAACTACAAGTACAAAAGAAGTAGCAACAAGTTCAGAAGTTGCAGCGACAGTGACTGCTGCAGAAGAAGTGGCACCATCTACAGAGACTTCTGTCTCAGAGGAGCAAACAGTCGAAACAAGCAGTGCAGTTGCAGCAGTAGTTCCTCAGGCAACGACACCAGCTGAGAAGCAGGGAACACAAGCAAGCATTCAAGCTGAATCAGCAGTAGAAGCAACTACAACACCAGTAGAAGAAAAAGTACCTGAAACAACTGCAACAAGTGCAGAAGAAGCAAAAGAAGCAAAAGAAGTAGCATCATCAAGTGAAGCTACAGCAGCAGTTTCTACTTATCAACCAGAAGAGAAGAAAACAGTTTCAACAACTTACGCAGCTCCAGCTGCGCCCGATTATGCTGGACTTGCGGTAGCGAAATCTGAAAATGCAGGCCTTCAACCACAAACAGCTGCCTTTAAAGAAGAAATTGCCAACTTGTTTGGTATCACATTCTTTAGTGGTTACCGTCCAGGGGACAGTGGAGATCACGGAAAAGGTTTGGCTATCGATTTTATGGTAGCAGAAAGCTCAGAACTAGGGGATAAGATTGCGGAATACGCTATTCAAAATATGGCTAGTCGTGGCATTAGTTATATCATCTGGAAACAACGTTTCTATGCTCCATTCGATAGTAAATATGGGCCAGCTAATACTTGGAACCCAATGCCAGACCGTGGTAGTGTGACAGAAAACCACTATGATCACGTTCACGTTTCAATGAATGGATAAACCAAGCTTTGTCATATAATTTTTACGAATGAGATCTAGCTTTCGTGATAGGAAGCGAGTCTCGTTCGTTTTTTCTTTGTCAATTTGAATGGAAAATGGGAAGTTACCATCTTGTAATGACTCAAGCATGATTCTTGCAATTTATTTTACTTTGTATTTTACTTGATTTGTCAAATATTGATAAATCAAGTAAAAGGAGGAAGAAATGATAGAGATTCAAGATTTACTTTATCAACTCCGCTTGTCTGAGCAAGCGAGTACGCAATTGTTTGAAAAAAGACTTGGGATTAGTTTGACACGGTATCAGATTTTACTGTTTTTGCTGGAGCATTCCCCTTGTAACCAAATGGCGGTTCAGGAGCGTTTGAAGATTGATCAGGCTGCTTTGACACGACATTTCAAAATTCTGGAAAAGAAAGGTTTGGTGGAGCGTCATCGCAATCCTGAAAATCAGCGAGAAGTGTTGGTAGAGGCTACGAAGTATGCCAAGGAGCAGTTAGTGGTGAATCCTCCTCTGAAACATATCAAGGTTAAGCAAGAGATGGAAAGTATCTTAACAGAGTCTGAAAGAACAGAACTCAGCCGTTTATTAAATAAATTGGTTTTGGGCATTGAAAATATAGAAATTTAAGGAGAAATAGATGTCAATTATTACAATCATTTTAGCAACGATCGTTGTTTTGGATTATTTTTACATTTTTTATTTGGAAAGTATTGCAACACAATCAGATGCAACTAGTCGTGTCTTTAACATGGAAAAGGAAGAATTGGCTCGTCCGTCAGTAAGTTCATTGTTTAAAAATCAAGGGATTTATAATGCTCTGCTAGGAGTCTTTCTCTTGTATGGCATTTATTTCTCGCAGAATTTAGAAATTGTGACTATTTTTGTCCTGTTTGTGATAGGTGCTGCGGCTTATGGCTCTCTCACAGCGGATAAGAAAATTATTTTGAAGCAAGGTGGACCAGCTATTTTGGCCTTGATTAGTATTAAATAAATTTGAAAGTCGGTACTAGTCTCGCTAGTCCTTTTTACTCCAGAATAAGGGAAATATGTTATACTTGTCTTTAAGAAAATAGTTTCATGGCATTGGTTTTGAGGAGTTAGAAATGAAAGTATTAGTAACAGGCTTTGAGCCCTTTGGAGGGGAAAAGGTCAATCCAGCTTTGGAGGCCATTAAAGGTTTGCCAGCTGAAATCCATGGTGCTGAGGTTCGTTGGCTAGAAGTGCCAACAGTCTTTCACAAATCGGCCCAAGTGTTGGAAGAAGAGATGAGTCGTTATCAACCTGATTTTGTCCTTTGTATCGGACAAGCGGGTGGAAGAACTAGCTTGACGCCTGAACGAGTGGCCATTAATCAAGACGATGCACGCATTCCTGATAATGAAGGTAACCAACCGATTGACCTTCCTATTCGTCCAGATGGTGCTCCTGCCTACTTTAGTAGTCTAGCGATTAAAGCGATGGTTCAAGCTATAAAAAAAGAGGGTTTACCGGCCTCTGTTTCCAATACGGCAGGAACTTTTGTCTGCAACCATTTGATGTATCAGGCCCTCTATTTGGTAGAAAAAAAATTTCCACATGTTAAGGCAGGGTTTATGCATATTCCTTATATGATGGAACAGGTGGTGAATAGACCGACTACCCCAGCTATGAGTTTAGTGGATATTAGGCGAGGGATAGAAGCGGCAATCGGCGCCATGATAGAACATGGAGAGCAGGATCTCAAGTTGGTAGGCGGAGAAACTCATTGATAGAAAAAAGCTTGAGGGTTTACCTTCAAGCTTTTGGACGTTTTCGAGCCAGTACTGCTCTGTAAAAAATCATTTTATTGATTTGAATGTAGGGTAGGAGTGAGAAACTAGCAATTCCAAAGGTAATCCAATTGAGGAAGTACCAAGGAAGGAGTTGTAAGTCTAGGACAAAGCGTTGAAATTTGTAGCCTTTCATCAGGAAACGGCTGGTCTTAAGGATTTGTCCTGGTCTAGCTTGTCCCAAGTCTAGGGTATCACAGAGGAGAAATTCTACCTGCGAATAGGCATAATATTGTGGGATATAGAGACTATTTCCGACAATCATCAAGAGGATACTTGCTAGAAGGTAGAGACCAAAGGTCAAGAGGAAACGCTCAGTTTCAACTGACGTGAGATCCAGATTGGGAAACTCGGGGTGAAGGACAACGAATTTCTTGGCTAAAAAGCTACTGTAAAAGAGGAAGTAAATCCCGAGTAAGCTAGGAATGCTCCATAAAAAGAGATAGAAACGTTTGAGAAGGAGGGTCAAAAAGGTTTGTGAAAAGTACTCTTCTTTAAATAGAGTGAGACTATTTTTGACTGATAGTTCTGTATCAGGATTCTTGATGAGTTTCAGCGTTGTATAGACGGAACTGGTTAGAAGTATCGTCCCGATAAAGGAGACTAATAGTGGGAAAAGGTAGGCTTGGGATACATGGCCAAACACGCTTAAAAAGGGTTGTTCTAAAACACTCTCGTTGATGCGCTCTAAGGGATTAAGAAAGCCAGACAAGATGACCATCATGCTAGGTAAGAGATAGACGAGAAAGAGGCGGGGATTTTCAGCCTGAAATTGTCTGGCTTGCAGACGAACGGTTTTTAAATCAATTTTTGGGTATTTCATTCTCTCATTATACCATAGTTCGTGACAGTTCTAGCTTTTTTTGATAAAATCATACAGTATGCCATTTGGCACAAAGTATGAACTGGGACTGTCTTTCTCAGCTTCGGAGGTAAAAAATGTCAGATTCACCAATCAAATATCGTTTGATTAAGAAAGAAAAACATACAGGAGCTCGTCTGGGAGAAATCATCACTCCCCACGGTACCTTCCCGACACCTATGTTTATGCCAGTTGGGACACAAGCCACTGTCAAAACTCAGTCACCTGAAGAATTGAAGGAGATGGGTTCGGGAATTATCCTGTCAAACACCTATCATCTCTGGCTTCGCCCTGGAGATGAACTTATCGCACGCGCAGGTGGTCTCCACAAGTTCATGAATTGGGACCAGCCTATTTTGACAGATAGTGGTGGTTTTCAGGTTTATTCCTTAGCAGATAGCCGTAATATCACAGAAGAAGGTGTAACCTTTAAAAACCATCTCAATGGTTCTAAGATGTTCCTATCACCAGAAAAAGCCATCTCTATTCAGAATAATCTAGGCTCAGACATCATGATGTCCTTTGACGAATGTCCCCAGTTTTATCAACCTTACGACTACGTTAAGAAATCAATCGAGCGTACCAGCCGTTGGGCTGAGCGTGGTTTGAAGGCTCACCGTCGTCCGCATGACCAAGGGCTATTTGGGATTGTGCAGGGGGCAGGATTTGAAGACCTTCGTCGCCAATCAGCTCATGATCTTGTCAGCATGGATTTCCCAGGCTACTCTATCGGTGGCTTGGCAGTGGGAGAAACTCACGAAGAGATGAATGCAGTCTTGGACTTTACAACTCAACTGCTGCCTGAAAATAAACCTCGCTATTTGATGGGTGTGGGAGCGCCAGATAGTTTGATTGATGGAGTGATTCGTGGGGTGGATATGTTTGACTGTGTTTTGCCGACTCGTATCGCTCGTAATGGGACTTGTATGACCAGTCAGGGACGTTTGGTTGTAAAAAATGCTCAGTTTGCTGAGGACTTTACGCCATTGGATCCTGAGTGTGATTGCTATACATGTAAGAACTATACACGCGCCTACCTTCGTCACCTGCTCAAGGCTGATGAAACCTTCGGTATCCGCTTGACTAGCTACCACAATCTTTACTTCTTGCTTAACCTGATGAAGCAAGTGCGACAAGCCATCATGGATGACAATCTCTTGGAATTCCGTGAGTATTTTGTGGAAAAATATGGCTATAATAAGTCAGGCCGTAATTTCTAAAATGGAATTGATATAAGCTAAAAATCCTAAGTTTTCTCTTAGGATTTTTCTTCTTTTTTTGATAGAATAAAGTGTATAATGAAAGGGAGAATAAACTCGTATGCGCATTAAATGGTTTTCCTTGATTAGGATTACAGGTTTACTACTGGTACTCTTGTATCATTTCTTTCAGACGATCTTTCCTGGGGGATTCTTTGGGGTGGATGTCTTTTTCACATTTTCAGGATTTCTGATTACGGCTCTACTCATCGAAGAATTTTCTAAAAACCATGAGATTGATTTGATAGGATTTTTTAGAAGACGATTTTATCGGATTGTGCCACCTGTGGTTTTGATGGTCTTAGTAACCATACCCTTTACTTCTCTAGTTCGGCAAGATTATGTGGCTGGAATTGGGGGTCAGATTGCGGGAGTCTTAGGCTTTATGACCAACTTCTATGAACTCCTAACAGGTGGGAGTTATGAATCTCAGTTCATTCCTCATTTGTTTGTTCATAATTGGAGCTTGGCTGTTGAGGTTCACTACTATATTCTTTGGGGATTGGCAGTTTGGTTCTTATCCAAACAGGCTAAATCAAATGGTCAGTTGAAGGGGATGGTCTTTCTCTTATCTGCTGCTGCCTTCCTGATTAGTTTCTTCTCCATGTTTATTGGTAGTTTTCTAGTAACCTCTTATTCCTCTGTTTACTTCTCCAGTTTAACTCATGTCTATCCATTCTTTTTGGGAAGTATCCTAGCAACGATTGTAGGCGTTCGTCAGACGACTTCCCTCGTCAAGCAGTTGGATAAAATCTGGGATTTACGCAAGACCCTTTTAGTTTTTGGAGGAGGTTTTGGCTTCTTACTCATTTTGACCTTCTTTGTCAAATTTACCTACCTCTTTGCCTATCTTATGGGCTTCTTGCTTGCCAGCCTTGCAGCCATTGCTATGATTCTGGCGGCGCGTGTCTTACATGAAAAGACTCCTAATATACAGGAACCAAAGATTATCAGCTTTTTAGCGGATACTAGCTATGCAGTTTATCTCTTCCATTGGCCTTTCTATATCATTTTCTCACAGTTGACATCAAATCTTCTTGCTGTGTTACTGACTTTGATTTTTTCTTATGGCTTTGCTAGCCTGTCATTCTATGTATTGGAACCTTGGATTGCAGGAAAGAATACACCTATTATACAAACTCTTCGTCCCCTGCCTTATATTCACGCAATTCTTGCAACAAGTACAGGAATCTTAGCCTTCATTGTCTTCTTAGTGACTTTCTTGGCACCACAAGTGGGAGCGTTTGAGACAGATCTGACTGTCAATGGTTTGAAGCAAGCTGCAACAAATATTGGCCAGACTAAGGTGATGGCAGAACGAGCAGAAGCTGATAGTTTAGGAATTGCTGATGGCACTATGTTAATTGGTGACTCGGTGGCTTTAAGGGCAAATACAGCCCTGCAGACAGCCCTTCCAGGGGCACAGATTAACGCGCAGGTCAGCAGAACAACCAAGACCGCCAATGAAATCATGCTAAATAATAGCCAGAATAAATTTCTACCAAAGATGGTGGTTATTGCAACAGGTGTGAATAATCCTGAAAATTACAAGGAGGATTGGGACAGTATCGTGAAAAATCTTCCTAAGGGCCATCATATGATTTTAGTGACTCCTTATGAGGGGGATAAGACAAAAGAGACTTATGCAATTGTTGAGAAAGCTGCTGCCTATATGAGAGAATTGGCAGAGAAGACTCCTTACATCACGATAGCAGATTGGAATCAAGTTGCTAAGGAACATCCCGAAATCTGGGCAGGAACAGACCAAGTCCATTTCGGAAGTGACAATAGTAAGATTGAAGCAGGAGCTAAATTGTATGCAGATACCATTGCTACAGCCTTGCAAACAGCTCAAGACAAACCAGTCAAATCTAAATAACTTGTATTTAAAAAGAGAAGAGTTGGAGACATCCAGCTCTTTTAAAATATCTCTAGAAAATAGGTCTATACCATTTACAAATGAATCAGAAAAGTTTATAATGTAATTGACATAATAAATATCAAAAGTAATCTTTTAAGGAGGTCATTATTATGCCTAATTACGTTAAAGCAGATCAGTTTTTCTATCCATTTGGCATTCGTCGCGGTGGGTACTTAGAACTTGTTGATGGCAAATTTGGGAAACATGTGGATCAAATTCCTGAAGGAGCAGAGGTTCTTGACTATACTGGTTATAGCATTGCACCAGGTCTTGTGGATACTCATATTCATGGATATGCAGGTGTAGATGTGATGGACAACAACATTGAAGGGACATTGCATACTATGAGTGAAGGACTTCTTAGTACCGGTGTTACCAGTTTCTTGCCCACAACTTTAACAGCCACTTATGAGCAATTGCTTGCAGTCACTGAAAATCTTGGAAACCATTATAAAGAAGCAACAGGTGCTAAGATTCGTGGGATTTATTATGAAGGTCCATACTTCACAGAAACTTTTAAGGGGGCACAAAATCCAACTTATATGAGAGACCCGGGTGTTGAGGAGTTTCATTCTTGGCAAGATGCTGCAAAAGGGATGCTAAATAAAATCGCTATTGCACCAGAACGTGATGGGGTGGAAGATTTTGTACGTACTATTACAGGTGAAGGTGTGACAGTTGCACTTGGACACTCAGATGCGACATTTGAACAAGCTAAGAAGGCAGTTGATGCTGGAGCTAGTGTATGGGTACATGCCTATAATGGGATGCGTGGTTTAACACACCGCGAACTAGGTATGGTAGGAGCTATGTATGAGCTACCACATACTTACGCAGAATTGATTTGTGATGGTTATCACGTAGATCCAAAAGCTTGTGAGATTTTACTTAAGCAGAAGGGGACAGAAAACATCGCTCTTATTACGGACTGTATGACAGCTGGTGGGCTTGAAGACGGTGACTATATGTTGGGAGAATTCCCTGTTGTAGTAGCAAATGGAACTGCACGTCTCAAATCTACTGGTAATTTGGCAGGTTCTATCCTCAAACTTAAAGATGGTATGAGAAATGTAGTCGAGTGGGGTATTGCAAATCCACATGAAGCAGTCATGATGGCCAGCCTCAACCCAGCTAAATCTGTTAATATTGACGATGTCTGTGGACAAATTCGTGAAGGTTATGATGCAGATTTTATTGTTTTAGACAAAGATTTAGAATTGGTAGCTACGTATCTAGATGGTGTGAAACGATATCAAGCATAAGATAGAAAGCAGGAGTTAGAGACTAGCTTCTGCTTTTTTATTATGTGACTATTAGTCCGTAAGGCAGCAGATCAAATTCAGTCATCCATCAGATGGCTGGATTTTTTATCTGGAAATTAAGAAATGAGCATATTTCTTTTCTTGTTTAATGGAATTAGTTATAATATACGGTACAAAGGAATGAATGAATATGTATCGTGTTATAGAAATGTATGGAGATTTTGAACCGTGGTGGTTCTTAGAAGGTTGGGAAGAAGATATTGTAGCTAGTAAGAAATTTGACCAGTATTATGATGCTCTCAAATACTACAAAACTTGCTGGTTTAGATTGGAACAGGAATCTCCTCTTTATAAAAGCAGAAGTGACTTGATGACCATTTTTTGGGATCCAGAAGATCAACGCTGGTGCGATGAATGTGACGAGTATTTACAACAATACCATTCTTTGGCTCTTTTGCAGGATGAGCAGGTTATCCCAGATGAAAAACTACGCCCAGGCTATGAAAAACAAACAGGTCAGGAAAGGCACCGTGCTTGCCGTATGAAATTAAAATAGAGAAAAAGTAACTTTTTTGGAGTTGCTTTTTATTTTTCCAAATCTTTGCGAATAGTATAGGTGAGGAGGTAAGTATGGTTCAAGAAATTGCACAAGAAATCATTCGTTCGGCCCGAAAAAAAGGGGCGCAAGACATTTATTTTGTCCCTAAGTTAGACGCCTATGAGCTTCATATGAGGGTCGGAGACGAGCGCTGTAAAATTGGTTCTTATGATTTTGAAAAGTTTGCGGCCGTCATCAGTCACTTTAAGTTTGTGGCAGGTATGAATGTGGGAGAAAAGCGACGTAGCCAACTGGGTTCCTGTGATTATGCCTATGACCAGAAGATGGCATCTCTACGTCTATCTACTGTAGGCGATTATAGAGGGCATGAGAGTTTAGTCATTCGCTTGTTGCATGATGAGGAGCAAGATTTGCATTTTTGGTTTCAGGATATCGAAGAACTGGGTAAGCAGTACAGGCAACGTGGTCTTTATCTCTTTGCTGGTCCAGTCGGAAGTGGTAAGACGACCCTGATGCACGAATTAGCCAAGTCCCTCTTTAAAGGACAGCAAGTTATGTCCATAGAAGATCCTGTCGAAATCAAGCAGGACGACATGCTCCAGTTGCAGTTGAATGAGGCGATTGGGCTGACCTATGAAAATCTGATTAAGCTTTCCCTACGGCATCGTCCTGATCTCTTGATTATCGGAGAAATCCGTGACAGCGAGACGGCGCGTGCAGTGGTCAGAGCTAGTTTGACAGGTGCGACAGTCTTTTCAACCATTCATGCCAAGAGTATTCGAGGTGTTTATGAGCGCCTGCTGGAGTTGGGTGTGAGTGAGGAAGAGTTGGCAGTCGTTCTACAAGGAGTCTGCTACCAGAGATTAATCGGGGGAGGAGGAATCGTTGACTTTGCAAATAAAGACTATCAAGAACACCAGCCAACTAGCTGGAATGAACAGATTGACCAGCTTCTTAAAGATGGACATATCACAAGTCTTCAGGCTGAAACGGAAAAAATTAGCTACAGCTAAGCAAAAAAATATCATCACTCTATTTAACAATCTCTTTTCCAGCGGTTTTCATCTGGTGGAGACTATCTCCTTTTTAGATAGGAGTGCCTTGTTGGACAAGCAGTGTGTGACCCAGATGCGCACAGGTTTGTCTCAGGGGAAATCATTCTCAGAAATGATGGAAAGTTTGAGCTTTTCAAGTGCCATTGTCACTCAGTTATCCCTAGCTGAAGTTCATGGGAATCTCCACCTGAGTTTGGGAAAGATAGAAGAATATCTAGACAATCTGGCCAAGGTCAAGAAAAAATTAATTGAAGTAGCGACCTATCCTTTGATTTTGCTGGGTTTTCTTCTCTTAATCATGCTGGGACTGCGAAACTATCTACTACCACAACTGGATAGTAGCAATATTGCTACCCAAATCATTGGAAATCTGCCACAAATTTTTCTAGGCATGGTAGGGTTTGTTTCAGTAGGTGTCCTTTTAGCACTAACTTTTTATAAAAGAAGTTCTAAGATGCGGGTCTTTTCTATCTTAGCACGCCTTCCCTTTTTTGGAATTTTTGTGCAAACCTATTTGACAGCTTATTACGCGCGTGAATGGGGCAATATGATTTCTCAAGGGATGGAGTTGACGCAGATTTTTCAAATCATGAAGGAACAAGGTTCCCAACTCTTTAAAGAAATCGGTCAAGATCTGGCTCAAGCCCTGCAAAATGGTCGAGAATTTTCTCAGACGATAGGGACCTATCCTTTCTTTAAGAAAGAGTTGAGTCTTATTATCGAGTATGGGGAAGTCAAGTCCAAGCTGGGTAGTGAGTTGGAAATCTATGCTGAAAAAACTTGGGAAGCCTTTTTTACCCGAGTCAACCGCACCATGAATCTGGTGCAGCCACTGGTCTTTATCTTTGTGGCTCTGATTATCGTTTTACTTTATGCGGCAATGCTCATGCCCATGTATCAAAATATGGAGGTAAATTTTTAACATGAAAAAAATGATGACATTCTTGAAAAAAGCTAAGGTTAAAGCTTTCACACTGGTAGAGATGTTGGTGGTCTTGCTCATCATCAGTGTGCTTCTCTTGCTCTTTGTACCTAATTTGACCAAGCAAAAAGAGGCGGTCAATGACAAAGGAAAAGCTGCTGTTGTTAAGGTGGTGGAAAGCCAGGCAGAGCTTTATAGCTTAGCTAAAAATGAAGAGGCTAGCCTAAGAAAGTTACAAGACGATGGACGCATCACAGAAGAACAGGCTAAAGCTTATAATGAATACTATACTAAAAATGGAGGAGCAAATCGTAAAGTCAATGATTAAGGCCTTTACCATGCTGGAAAGTCTCTTGGTTTTGGGACTTGTGAGTATCGTTGCCTTGGGCTTGTCAGGTTCTGTCCAGTCCACTTTTGCAGCGGTAGAGGAGCAGATTTTCTTTATGGAGTTTGAAGAACTCTATCGGGAAACTCAAAAACGTAGTGTAGCCAGTCAGCAAAAGACTAGTCTAAACTTAGATGGGCAGACGATCAGTAATGGCAGTCAAAAGTTGACAGTTCCTAAAGGAATTCAGGCACCATCGGGACAAAGTATCACATTTGACCGGGCTGGGGGCAATTCGTCCCTGGCTAAGATTGAATTTCAGACCAGTAAAGGAGCGATTCGTTATCAATTATATCTAGGAAATGGAAAATTTAAACGCATTAAGGAAACAAAAAATTAGGGCAGTGATTTTACTGGAAGCAGTAGTCGCTCTAGCTATCTTTGCCAGCATTGCAACCCTCCTTTTGGGACAAATTCAGAAAAATAGGCAAGAAGAAGCAAAAATCTTGCAGAAAGAAGAGATCTTGCGTGTAGCTAAGATGGCCCTGCAGACAGATCAAAATCAGGTAAACATAAACGGAGTTGAGATTCAGGTATTTTCTAGTGAAAAGGGATTGGAGGTTTATCATGGTTCAGAACAGTTGTTGGCTATCAAAGAGCCATAAAATCAAGGCTTTTACCCTGTTAGAATCCCTGATTGCTCTTATTGTCATCAGTGGAAGTTTACTCCTCTTTCAAGCTATGAGTCAGCTCCTCATTTCAGAAGTTCGCTACCAGCAACAAAGCGAGCAAAAGGAGTGGCTCTTGTTTGTGGATCAGCTGGAGGTAGAATTAGACCGTTCGCAGTTCGAAAAAGTAGAAGGGAATCGCATTTATATGAAGCAGGATGGCAAGGATATCTCTATTGGTAAGTCAAAATCAGATGATTTTCGAAAAACCGATGCCAGTGGACGGGGTTATCAGCCTATGGTTTATGGTCTCAAATCAGCTCAGATTGCAGAGGATAATCAGTTGATTCGTTTTCATTTCCAGTTTCAAAAAGGCTTAGAAAGGGAATTCATCTATCGTGTGGAAAAAGAAAAAAGTTAAGGCGGGAGTTCTCCTCTATGCAGTCACCATGGCAGCCATCTTCAGCCTTTTGTTGCAGTTCTATTTGAACCGACAAGTCGCTCACTATCAAGACTATGCCTTAAATAAAGAAAAATTGGTTGCTTTTGCCATGGCCAAGCGAACCAAGGATAAAGCTGAACAAGAAAGTGGAGAACAGGCCTTTAATCTGGGTCAGGTGAGTTATCAAAATAAGAAAACAAACTTGGTGACAAGGGTTCACACGCCTAAGAGCCAATATGAGTTCCTATTTCCTTCAGTCAAAATCAAAGAAGAGAAAACAGAGAAAAAGGAAGAAGCAGAGACTGATTCAAGTGAAAAAGCGGAGAAGAAAAAATCAGGCGAGAAGTCTGAAAAGAAAGAGAATTCCTAGCTAATCGAGATACTTTGTGCTAAACTAAAAGCATGAAACATGATTTTAATCACAAAGCAGAAACTTTCGATTCCCCTAAAAATATCTTCCTTGCAAACTTGGTTTATCAAGCGGTCGAGAAACAGCTTGATCTTCTATCAGACAAAGAAATTCTGGATTTCGGTGGAGGAACGGGTCTATTAGCCTTGCCTCTAGCCAAGCAGGCTAAGTCTGTCACTCTTGTAGACATTTCTGAGAAAATACTGGAGCAGGCTCGTTTGAAAGCAGAGCAGCAAGACATCAAGAATATCCAGTTTTTGGAGCAAGATTTACTGAAAAATCCCTTGAAGCAAGAGTTTGATTGCATTGTTGTTAGTCGGGTTCTTCATCATATGCCTGATTTGGATGCAGCTCTCTCACTGTTTCATCAGCATTTGAAGGAAGATGGGCGACTCCTTATTGCCGATTTTACCAAGACAGAAGCTAACCATCATGGATTTGATTTAGGTGAACTGGAAAACAAGATAATGGAGCATGGTTTTTCATCGGTGCATAGTCAGATTCTCTATAGCGCTGAAGACCTGTTTCAAGGAAATTACTCAGAACTCTTTTTAACAGTAGCCCAAAAATCACTCACCTAGTCAGGGAGTGATTTTTCTATAAGGATGGAAAAAAGAAGGGAAATTTGATAAGATAGGAATATGGATTTTGAAAAAATTGAACAAGCTTATACGTATTTACTAGAGAATGTCCAAGTCATCCAAAGTGATTTGGCGACCAACTTTTATGACGCCTTGGTGGAGCAAAACAGCATCTATCTGGATGGTGAGACTGAGCTAAATCAGGTCAAGGAGAACAATCAGGCTCTTAAGCGTTTAGCGCTTCGCAAGGAAGAGTGGCTCAAGACCTACCAGTTCCTCTTGATGAAGGCAGGACAAACAGAACCCTTGCAGGCTAATCACCAGTTTACGCCAGATGCCATTGCTTTACTTTTGGTGTTTATTGTGGAAGAGTTGCTTAAAGAGGAGGAAATTACTATTCTCGAAATGGGTTCTGGGATGGGAATTTTGGGCGCTACTTTCTTGACCTCGCTTGATAAAAAGGTGGATTATTTGGGAATAGAAGTGGATGATTTGCTGATTGATTTGGCAGCTAGTATGGCAGATGTAATTGGTTTGCAGGCTGGCTTTGTCCAAGGAGATGCCGTTCGTCCACAAATGCTCAAAGAAAGTGATGTGGTCATCAGCGACTTGCCTGTTGGCTATTATCCTGATGACGCCGTTGCGTCGCGTCATCAAGTTGCTTCTAGCCAAGAACATACTTACGCCCATCACTTGCTCATGGAACAAGGACTTAAGTACCTCAAGTCAGATGGGTATGCTATTTTTCTATCTACAAGTGATTTGTTGACCAGTCCTCAAAGTGATTTATTGAAAGGCTGGTTGAAAGAGGAGGCGAATCTAGTTGCCATGATTAGTTTGCCTGAAAATCTTTTTGCCAGTGCTAAACAATCCAAGACGATTTTTATCTTACAAAAGAAAACTGATATTACAGTAGAACCCTTTGTTTATCCACTTTCTAGCTTGCAAGATGCAAGTGTTTTAATGAAATTTAAAGAAAATTTTCAAAAATGGACTCAAGGTACTGAAATATAAAATAGATTTTGTTATAATAGATGAAAACGCTTAAAAGAGGAGTCTTGTTATGACAAAAACAATTGCAATCAATGCAGGAAGTTCAAGTTTGAAATGGCAATTATACTTAATGCCAGAAGAAAAGGTGTTAGCGAAAGGTTTGATTGAACGTATCGGTTTGAAAGATTCAATTTCAACTGTAAAATTTGATGGCCGTTCTGAACAACAAATTTTGGATATCGAAAATCACACACAAGCTGTTAAAATATTATTGGATGACTTGATTCGTTTCGATATTATCAAGGCTTATGATGAGATTACTGGTGTTGGCCACCGTGTTGTTGCAGGTGGAGAATATTTCAAAGAATCAACAGTTGTTGAAGGTGATGTATTAGAAAAAGTTGAAGAGTTGAGTTTGTTGGCTCCTCTCCACAATCCAGCCAATGCGGCAGGTGTTCGTGCCTTTAAGGAATTGTTGCCAGATATTACCAGTGTAGTTGTTTTTGATACTTCATTCCACACAAGTATGCCAGAGAAAGCTTATCGCTACCCTCTACCAACAAAATATTACACAGAAAACAAGGTTCGTAAATATGGTGCCCACGGTACAAGCCACCAGTTTGTAGCAGGAGAAGCTGCAAAACTTTTGGGACGTCCATTAGAAGACTTGAAATTGATTACTTGCCACATCGGTAATGGTGCTTCTATTACAGCTGTTAAGGGTGGTCAGTCTGTCGATACTTCAATGGGCTTCACTCCACTTGGTGGTGTGATGATGGGTACTCGTACAGGAGATATTGACCCAGCTATCATTCCTTACCTAATGCAATATACAGAGGACTTTAACACGCCTGAAGACATTAGTCACGTCCTTAATCGTGAATCAGGCCTTATGGGTGTTTCAGGTAAATCTAGTGATATGCGCGATGTGATTGCTGCTATGGAAGAAGGGGACCACGATGCCACTTTAGCCTATGAAATGTATGTTGATCGTATCCAAAAACATATCGGTCAATACCTTGCGGTCCTAAATGGAGCAGATGCTATTATCTTTACTGCAGGTATCGGTGAAAATGCTGTAAACGTACGTGAGGATGTTATCTCAGGTATCTCTTGGTTTGGCTGTGACGTTGATCCGGAAAAGAACGTCTTTGGCGTGACAGGAGACATCTCAACAGAGGCTGCGAAGATTCGTGTCTTGGTTATTCCAACAGATGAAGAATTGGTCATTGCCCGTGATGTTGAACGCTTGAAAAAATAACTAAAATCAGAAAAAATATTCTGTACGAGGAGTTGGGAAAGTGAATTTTCCAACTTCTTTTTCTGATGAAATTGTCCAAAACCTTGCTATGATTGGCTTTTTTGAAAAATATGGTATAATAGTAGTAATTTAATAGATGGAGTTGAGTTTTGAAGAAAAACTTTCGTGTAAAAAGAGAGAAAGATTTTAAGGCAATTTTCAAGGAGGGAACAAGTTTTGCCAATCGCAAATTTGTTGTCTACCAATTAGAAAACCAGAAAAACCATTTTCGAGTAGGTCTATCAGTTAGCAAAAAGCTGGGGAATGCCGTCACTAGAAATCAAATCAAGCGACGAATCCGACATATTATCCAGAATGCAAAAGGGAGTCTGGTAGAAGATGTCGACTTTGTTGTCATTGCTCGAAAAGGGGTTGAAACCTTGGGATACGCAGAGATGGAGAAAAATCTACTCCACGTATTAAAATTATCAAAGATTTACCAGGAAGGAAATGGGAGTGAAAAAGAAATTACAGTTGACTAGTTTGCTAGGACTGTCCCTATTGATCATGACAGCCTGTGCAACTAATGGGACAACTAGCGATATTACGGCAGATTCGACTGATTTTTGGAGTAAATTGGTTTACTTCTTTGCAGAGGTCATTCGCTTTTTATCATTTGATATTAGTATCGGAGTAGGGATTATTCTCTTTACAATCTTGATTCGTACAGTACTCTTGCCAGTCTTTCAAGTGCAAATGGTGGCTTCTAGAAAAATGCAGGAAGCTCAACCACGCATTAAGGCACTTCGAGAACAATATCCGGGTCGAGATATGGAAAGCAGAACCAAACTAGAGCAGGAAATGCGTAAAGTCTTTAAAGAAATGGGTGTCAGACAGTCGGATTCTCTTTGGCCGATTTTGATTCAGATGCCACTTATCTTGGCCTTGTTCCAAGCCCTATCAAGAGTTGACTTTTTGAAGACAGGTCATTTCTTATGGATTAATCTTGGTGATGTGGATACAACATTCGTGCTTCCGATTTTAGCAGCAGTATTCACCTTTTTAAGTACTTGGCTGTCCAACAAAGCCTTGTCTGAGCGTAATGGAGCTACGACTGCGATGATGTACGGTATTCCGGTCTTGATTTTTATCTTTGGGGTTTATGCTCCGAGCGGAGTTGCTCTCTACTGGGCAGTGTCCAATGCTTATCAAGTCCTGCAAACCTATTTCTTGAACAATCCATTCAAGATTATCGCAGAGCGCGAGGCTGTAGTACAGGCACAGAAAGATTTGGAAAATAGAAAAAGAAAAGCCAAGAAAAAGGCTCAGAAAACGAAATAATAAGGAGGAATCTGATAATGGTAGTATTTACGGGTTCAACTGTTGAAGAAGCAATCCAGAAAGGATTGAAAGAATTAGATATCCCAAGACTGAAGGCTCACATCAAAGTCATTTCTCGTGAAAAAAATGGCTTTCTTGGTTTATTTGGTAAAAAACCAGCTCAAGTTGATATTGAAGCTATTAGTGAAACAACGGTCATTAAAGCTAATCAGCAGGCTGTAAAGGGCGTTCCTAAAGAAATCAATGAACAAAATGAACCGGTCAAAACAGTCAGTCAAGCAACCGTTGATTTGGGTCATGTTGTAGAAGCAATTAAAAAGATTGAAGAAGAAGGCCAAGGGGTTTCTGATGAAGTTAAGGCTGAAATTTTGAAAAATGAAAAACATGCAAACACCATTTTAGAAGAAACTGGGCATATTGAGATTTTAAATGAATTACAGCTTGAAGAAGCTGGTTTCGGGGAGGAAGTAGAAACTCCTATTGTTGAGACTCAAGCTGAAAGTCAAGAATTAGAAGATTTGGGCTTAAAAGTGGAACCGAGTTTTGACATTGAACAAGTAGCTACGGAAGTAACGACTTATGTCCAAACAATCATTGATGATATGGATGTTGAGGCTACGATTTCAAATGATTATAACCGTCGTAGCATCAATCTGCAAATTGATACCAACGAACCAGGTCGTATTATCGGTTACCATGGCAAAGTTTTGAAGGCCTTGCAACTATTGGCTCAAAATTATCTTTATAACCGCTATTCAAGAACCTTCTACATTACTATTAATGTCAATGATTATGTTGAACATCGTGCAGAAGTCTTGCAGACCTATGCTCAAAAATTGGCGACTCGTGTTTTAGAAGAAGGACGTAGTCATCAAACAGATCCTATGTCAAATAGTGAACGCAAGATTATTCATCGTATTATTTCACGTATGGATGGCGTGACTAGTTACTCTGAAGGTGATGAGCCAAATCGCTATGTCGTTGTAGATACAGAATAAACAAAATCAGGGTTCTCCTGATTTTTTGCTAGCTGGAGAAGATTAAATTAATGTTGAATAAGATAAGAGACTATTTAGACTTTGCTGGTTTACAGTATCGTAATCCTGATAAAGCGGGAGCAGAGCGAGAGAAGATGCTGTCATTCCGTCACAAAGGCCAAGAGGCTCGAAAGGCTTTTACAGAACTGGCTAAAGCCTTTCAAGCAAGTCATCCAGAATGGCAACTCCAACAGACTAGCCAGTGGATGAATCAGGCGCAACGTTTACGACCACATTTTTGGGTTTATCTACAGAGAGACGGACAAGTAACAGAACCTATGTTGGCTCTTCGTTTGTATGGGACATCTACTGACTTTGGAATTTCCTTAGAGGTCAGTTTCATCGAGCGTAAGAAAGATGAGCGAACTCTAGGCAAGCAGGCCAAAGTTTTAAAAGTTCCAACCGTTGAAGGTGTTTATTATCTAGTCTACTCTGATGGTCAAAGTCAACGGTGGGAGGCGAACGAAGAAAATCGTCAAATTTTAAGAAATAAACTATCCAATCAGGAAGTCCGAAAAGTGTTAGTTAAAATAGATGTCCCTATAACAGAGAATTCATCTGAAGAAGAAATCGTAGAAGCCCTACTGAAATCTTATGATAAAATTCTTCCATTTTATCTAGCTACGAGAAACTAAGCTAATCATTAAAATATCATAAATCATACAGTCCAAGAGTGAACAGTCCGCTGTGTAATTCTTGGTCTTTTTGTTTACGCTTTCAAATTATATAATAAACCTACAAAAACAATTCAAAAGGAGAACAATTATGGAAGTCATTTCAAGTGTTCTAAATTGGTTTTCTAGCAATATTTTGCAGAATCCCGCATTTTTCGTAGGTTTATTGGTGTTGATAGGATACGCACTTTTGAAAAAACCTGCCCACGACGTTTTCTCAGGGTTTGTTAAAGCAACAGTAGGGTATATGTTGCTCAATGTGGGTGCAGGTGGTTTGGTTACAACCTTCCGTCCGATCTTAGCAGCCCTTAACTACAAATTCCAAATTGGTGCAGCGGTTATCGACCCTTACTTTGGACTTGCTGCAGCAAACAACAAAATTGCAGCAGAGTTTCCAGATTTTGTTGGAACTGCAACTACAGCTCTATTGATTGGTTTCGGAATAAATATCTTGCTCGTAGCTCTTCGCAAGATCACGAAGGTAAGAACCCTCTTTATTACTGGTCACATCATGGTACAACAAGCTGCAACAGTATCTCTTATGGTTCTATTCTTAGTACCACAATTGCGCAATGCTTACGGTACAGCAGCGATTGGTATCATCTGTGGACTTTACTGGGCAGTTAGTTCAAATATGACTGTTGAGGCAACTCAACGCTTGACTGGTGGTGGCGGATTTGCGATTGGTCACCAACAGCAATTTGCAATCTGGTTTGTAGATAAAGTAGCAGGACGCTTTGGTAAGAAAGAAGAAAGTTTAGACAATCTTAAATTACCTAAGTTCCTCTCAATCTTCCACGATACAGTTGTTGCATCTGCTACCTTGATGCTCGTATTCTTCGGAGCCATTCTTTTAATCTTGGGTCCAGACATTATGTCTAATAAAGAAGTCATCACTTCAGGAACTCTATTCAATCCTGCTAAACAAGATTTCTTTATGTACATTATTCAAACAGCCTTTACCTTCTCAGTTTACTTGTTCGTTTTGATGCAAGGTGTCCGCATGTTCGTATCTGAGTTGACAAACGCCTTCCAAGGTATTTCAAACAAATTGTTGCCAGGCTCATTCCCAGCGGTTGACGTTGCAGCTTCTTATGGATTTGGTTCTCCAAACGCTGTCTTGTCAGGATTTGCCTTTGGTTTGATTGGTCAATTGATCACAATTGTCTTGCTCATCGTCTTTAAAAATCCGATTCTTATTATTACAGGATTTGTACCAGTGTTCTTTGACAATGCAGCCATTGCGGTCTACGCTGATAAACGCGGTGGATGGAAAGCGGCTGTTATCCTATCCTTCATCTCAGGTGTTCTCCAAGTTGCTTTAGGAGCTCTCTGTGTAGCTCTTCTTGATTTAGCATCTTATGGTGGTTACCATGGAAATATCGACTTTGAATTCCCATGGCTTGGATTTGGATATATCTTCAAATACCTTGGTATTGTTGGTTATGTACTTGTGTGTCTCTTCTTGCTTGTTATTCCTCAACTTCAATTTGCCAAAGCAAAAGATAAAGAGAAATATTACAACGGTGCAGTTCAAGAAGAAGCTTAGTATCTAGAAAAGGAGAAATAAAATGGTTAAAGTATTAGCAGCGTGCGGAAATGGAATGGGTTCATCAATGGTTATCAAGATGAAGGTTGAAAATGCTCTCCGTAAGCTTAATCAAACAGATTTTACAGTCAATTCATGCAGTGTCGGTGAAGCTAAAGGTTTAGCAGCAGGATATGACATCGTAATCGCTTCTCTTCATTTGATCCAAGAATTGGAAGGGCGAACTAATGGGAAGTTAATTGGGCTTGACAACTTGATGGATGATAAAGAAATCACTGAAAAACTCAGTCAAGCACTACAGTAAAAGGTTGGAGGGGGCTGGATAGAAACTGAGAGTCATCGTTTCTGTCCTTCTCCCTCTTTAAATAAAGGAGGCAGATATGAATTTAAAACAAGCTTTAATTGACAATGACTCGATCCGACTAGGTTTAGAAGCTAAAGACTGGAAAGAAGCAGTCAAGGTAGCAGTAGATCCCTTGATTGAAAGTGGAGCAATTTTGCCAGAGTATTACGATGCTATCATTGAATCGACTGAAGAGTATGGCCCATACTATATCTTAATGCCAGGTATGGCTATGCCCCATGCTAGACCTGAAGCTGGAGTGCAAAGAGATGCCTTTTCATTGATCACCTTACAAAATCCTGTTGTATTTTCAGATGGGAAAGAAGTTTCAGTTTTGTTGGCACTAGCAGCAACAAGCTCAAAAATTCACACAAGTGTAGCCATTCCACAGATTATTGCCTTGTTTGAATTAGAAGATTCTATCGCACGTTTACAGGTTTGCCAGACTAAGGAAGATGTCTTGACGATGATTGAAGAATCTAAGGATAGCCCTTATCTCGAGGGATTGGATTTGGAAAGTTAGAAAGAGGAATAAAGAGATGACAAAAAGAATACCTAATTTACAAGTTGCATTAGATCATTCAGACTTGCAAGGAGCGATTAAAGCAGCTGTTTCTGTTGGTCAGGAAGTAGATATTATCGAAGCTGGAACTGTTTGCTTATTACAAGTTGGAAGTGAACTGGTTGAAGTCTTGCGAAGCCTTTTTCCAGATAAGATTATTGTGGCAGACACAAAATGTGCCGATGCTGGTGGAACAGTTGCCAAAAATAATGCCGTTCGTGGTGCCGATTGGATGACTTGTATCTGTTGTGCAACTATCCCTACTATGGAAGCGGCTCTAAAGGCTATCATGGCTGAACGTGGAGACCGAGGCGAAATCCAGATTGAACTTTATGGCGATTGGACTTTTGAACAAGCTCAGCTTTGGCTAGATGCTGGTATCTCACAAGCTATTTATCACCAATCTCGTGATGCACTTCTTGCTGGTGAGACTTGGGGTGAAAAAGACCTTAATAAGGTTAAAAAACTTATCGACATGGGCTTCCGTGTGTCTGTAACAGGTGGTCTAGATGTAGATACTCTCAAACTATTTGAAGGCGTTGATGTCTTTACCTTTATCGCAGGTCGCGGAATTACAGAGGCTGCAGATCCAGCAGGAGCAGCGCGTGCCTTCAAGGATGAAATCAGACGAATTTGGGGGTAAACCATGGCACGTCCAATTGGAATTTATGAAAAGGCAACCCCGACACACTTTACTTGGCTAGAACGTTTAAATTTTGCCAAGGAGTTAGGCTTTGATTTTGTCGAGATGTCTATTGATGAACGTGACGAGCGTTTAGCAAGACTGGACTGGAGCAAGGACGAGCGTTTGGAAGTTGTCAAAGCAATCTATAAAACTGGTGTTCGTATTCCTTCTATCTGTTTTTCAGGCCATCGTCGCTACCCATTGGGATCAAATGATCCAGTTCTAGAGGAAAAATCTCTAGAACTCATGAAAAAATGTATTGAATTAGCCCAAGACTTGGGAGTTCGTACTATTCAATTAGCTGGTTACGACGTTTATTATGAGGAAAAGTCACCCCAGACACGCCAACGTTTTATCAAAAATTTGAGAAAAGCTTGTGACTGGGCTGAAGAGGCTCAGGTGGTACTTGCTATTGAAATTATGGATGATCCTTTTATCAATAGTATCGAAAAATACTTGGCTGTAGAAAAGGATGTTGACTCTCCCTACCTTTTTGTATATCCAGATATTGGGAATGTGTCTGCATGGCATAATGATGTCTATAGTGAGTTCTATCTAGGTCACCATGCTATCACAGCTCTCCATCTCAAGGATACTTATGCAGTGACAGAAAGTTCAAAGGGGCAGTTCCGAGATGTACCTTTTGGGCAAGGTTGTGTCAAATGGGAAGAAGCTTTCGATATTTTAAAGCAAACCAATTATAATGGTCCTTTCCTAATCGAAATGTGGTCTGAAAATTGTGAAACTGTAGAAGAAACACGCGCAGCCATTCAAGAGGCACAAGCTTTTCTCTATCCACTAATTAAGAAAGCAGGTTTGATGTAAGATGAATCAAGTAATTAATGCTATGCGTAAACGAGTCTGTGATGCCAATCAATCATTGCAAAAACATGGACTTGTCAAATTTACCTGGGGCAATGTATCGGAAGTCAATCGTGAACTCGGTGTCATTGTTATCAAACCATCAGGCGTAGATTATGACGAATTGACACCTGAAAACATGGTGGCAACTGACCTGGATGGCAAGGTTCTAGAAGGAGATTTAAGACCATCTTCGGACCTTCCAACTCATGTGCAGTTATATAAGGCTTGGCCAGAGATTGCTAGTGTGGTCCATACCCATTCGACAGAAGCTGTTGGTTGGGCTCAGGCAGGTCGTGATATTCCTTTCTATGGAACAACCCATGCAGATTATTTCTACGGTTCAATCCCTTGCGCTCGTAGTTTGACCAAAGATGAAGTAGAAGTAGCCTATGAAAAAGATACTGGCTTGGTTATCGTAGAAGAATTTGAGCGTCGTGGTCTCAATCCTGTTGAAGTACCAGGTATTGTTGTACGCAATCACGGTCCATTCACTTGGGGAAAAAATCCAGAGAATGCTGTTTATCACTCTGTCGTACTAGAGGAAGTATCAAAGATGAATCGCTTTACAGAACAAATCAATCCAAGAGTTGAACCTGCTCCTCAGTACATTCTAGAAAAACACTACCAACGTAAGCATGGACCAAATGCTTATTACGGTCAAAAGAAATAAGAAATTGAATTGAAAAGAGGCTAGGACCTTTCGATCCAAGCCTCGCTTTTGTAATTGTAAGTATTCGTTATTAAGAGACTACTGTTGATAATTGAAATGCGTTAGTGAATGTGATACTATTATAAAGTTGTTTTCAAGGCAGTTGATTGATAGAGGAGTATGAAATATGGTACTGGATAAGGCAAGTTGTGATTTACTTCAATATTTGATGGATCAAGAAACGTCCAAAACGATTATGGCGATTTCAAAAGATTTGAAAGAGTCAAGAAGGAAAATTTATTATCACATTGACAAAATCAATGCTGCTTTGGGTGACGAGGCGCTTCATATCATTAGTATTCCACGAATTGGTATTCACTTAACGGAAGAGCAGAGAGATGCTTGTTGTGAACTATTATCGGAAGTAGATTCGTACGATTATATCATGAGTGCGCATGAACGTATGATGATAATGTTACTATGGATAGGTATTTCTAAAGAACGTATTACGATTGAAAAATTGATGGAGTTAACAGAGGTGTCTAGGAATACTGTTCTCAATGATTTGAATAGTATTCGTTATCAACTAACTTTGGAACAATATCAGGTGACCTTGCAAGTGAGCAAGTCACAGGGATACCATCTTCATGCCCACCCTCTTAATAAAATTCAGTATCTTCAATCGCTTCTATATCATATTTTTATGGAAGAAAATGCCACTTTTGTATCTATTTTAGAAGATAAGATGAAAGAGAGGTTAGATGGTGAGTGTTTGCTTTCTGTTGAAATGAACCAATTTTTTAAGGAACAGGTTCCTTTAGTTGAACAAGATTTAGGGAAGAAAATAAATCATCATGAAGTAACTTTTATGTTGCAGGTTCTACCTTATTTGCTGTTAAGCTGTCATAATGTTGAACAGTATCAAGAAAGACATCAGGATATAGAGAAAGAATTTTCTTTAATAAGAAAAAGAATAGAGTATCAGGTGTCTAAGAAATTAGGAGAACGGTTGTTTCAAAAGTTTGAAATTTCTTTGTCAGAACTTGAAGTTTCTCTTGTAGCTGTTCTTCTCCTCTCCTATCGTAAAGATTTGGATATTCATGCAGAAAGTGATGATTTTCGGCAGTTAAAACTTGCTTTAGAAGAATTCATCTGGTATTTTGAATCACAAATCCGAATGGAGATTGAGAACAAGGATGATTTGTTAAGAAATTTGATGATCCACTGTAAAGCCTTGTTATTTAGAAAGACTTACGGTATTTTTTCTAAAAATCCTCTAACAAAACAAATTCGATCCAAGTATGGAGAATTATTTTTAGTCACTAGAAAATCTGCGGAAATTTTAGAAGGAGCATGGTTTATTCGTCTAACAGACGATGATATTGCCTATTTGACGATTCATATTGGAGGATTTTTAAAGTATACACCATCGTCTCAAAAAAATATGAAAAAAGTTTATCTCGTTTGTGATGAAGGTGTTGCGGTTTCGAGACTTTTGCTGAAACAATGCAAACTTTATTTTCCAAATGAGCAAATTGGTACTGTATTTACAACAGAACAATTTAAGAGTGTGGAAGATATTGCACAAGTTGATGTAGTGATTACTACTAATGATGATTTGGATAGCAGATTTCCGATTTTAAGGGTTAATCCTATCCTTGAAGCAGAAGATATTTTGAAAATGCTAGACTATCTTAAACACAATATATTTCGTAATGAGAGCAAAAGTTTCAGTGAAAATCTTTCTAGTCTTATTTCGTCTTATATTGTAGACAGTAAGTTGGCTAGTAAGTTCCAAGAAGAGGTTCAAACACTTATAAATCAAGAAATAGTAGTTCAAGCTTTTTTGGAAGATATTTGAAGGACAGTCCAATGATGAACACAAACCTGTGTTTTTCTTGGTCTTTTTTAGTGTTTTGAAGGGTGGTATACTAATCTCAAAGATAACAATTATATCCAAAGGAGGCAACATATGCCAAACGTCAAAGAAATTACAAGAGAGTCATGGATTTTAGCTACTTTCCCAGAGTGGGGAACATGGTTGAACGAAGAAATCGAAGAAGAAGTCGTACCTGAAGGCAATTTTGCCATGTGGTGGCTAGGCAACTGTGGTACTTGGATTAAGACACCAGGTGGTGCTAACGTTGTCATGGACCTTTGGTCAAACCGTGGAAAATCAACCAAAAAAGTGAAAGATATGGTTCGTGGGCACCAAATGGCAAATATGGCAGGTGTTCGTAAGTTGCAACCAAACTTACGTGTTCAGCCGATGGTTATCGATCCATTTGCTATCAACGAACTAGATTATTACTTAGTTTCACACTTCCATAGTGATCATATCGACCCATACACAGCTGCAGCAATTCTCAACAATTCTAAGTTAGAGCATGTTAAGTTTATCGGTCCTTACCACTGTGGACGAATCTGGGAAGGATGGGGTGTTCCAAAAGAACGTATCATCGTTGTTAAACCAGGTGACACTATCGAATTAAAAGATATGAAGATTCATGCAGTAGAATCATTTGACCGTACTTGTTTGGTAACTCTCCCAGTGAACGGTGCTGATGAGACAGGCGGTGAACTTGCTGGCTTAACTGTTACAGATGAAGAAATGGCTCAAAAGGCTGTTAACTATATCTTTGAAACACCAGGTGGAACCATCTATCATGGTGCAGATTCTCACTTCTCAAACTATTTTGCAAAACATGGTAAAGACTTTAAAATTGATGTTGCTTTGAATAACTATGGTGAAAATCCGGTAGGTATCCAAGATAAAATGACATCTATCGACCTTCTTCGTATGGCAGAAAATCTGCGTACCAAAGTCATTATCCCAGTTCACTATGATATCTGGTCTAACTTCATGGCTTCCACTAATGAGATTCTAGAACTTTGGAAAATGAGAAAAGATCGCTTGCAATACGATTTCCATCCATTTATCTGGGAAGTCGGCGGTAAGTACACTTATCCTCAAGATCAACACTTAGTAGAATACCATCATCCACGTGGTTTTGATGATTGTTTTGAACAAGACTCTAACATTCAATTTAAAGCTTTGCTATAATATAAAAATATTCTTTGGAGGTTATCCGTATGTTGCATGATACGGATAATTTTCATATAATAGTAAAATAGAATGTGTGATACAATAATCACCTCAAATAGAAAGGAAATTCTATGTCAAATCTATCTGTTAATGCAATTCGTTTCCTAGGTATTGACGCCATTAATAAAGCCAACTCAGGTCACCCAGGTGTGGTTATGGGAGCGGCTCCGATGGCTTACAGCCTCTTTACAAAACAACTTCGTATCAATCCAGCTAAACCAAACTGGATCAACCGCGACCGCTTTATTCTTTCAGCAGGTCATGGTTCAATGCTTCTTTATGCCCTTCTTCACCTTTCTGGTTTTGAAGATGTCAGCATGGATGAGATTAAGAGCTTCCGTCAGTGGGGTTCAAAAACACCAGGTCACCCAGAATTTGGTCATACAGCAGGGATTGATGCTACAACAGGTCCTCTAGGGCAAGGTATTTCAACTGCCACTGGTTTTGCCCAGGCAGAACGTTTCTTGGCAGCTAAGTATAACCGTGAAGGCTACAATATCTTTGACCACTATACTTACGTTATCTGTGGAGATGGAGACTTGATGGAAGGTGTCTCAAGCGAGGCAGCTTCATACGCAGGTTTGCAAAAACTAGACAAGTTGGTTGTTCTTTATGATTCAAATGACATCAACTTGGATGGTGAGACAAAAGATTCCTTTACAGAAAGTGTTCGTGACCGTTACAATGCCTACGGTTGGCATACTGCCTTGGTTGAAGATGGAACAGACTTGGAAGCAATCCATGCAGCTATCGAAACAGCTAAAGCTTCAGGCAAACCATCTTTGATTGAAGTGAAGACTGTTATTGGATACGGTTCTCCAAACAAACAAGGAACTAATGCCGTACACGGTGCTCCTCTTGGAGCAGATGAAACTGCAGCAACTCGTCAAGCCCTTGGTTGGGACTACGAACCATTTGAAATCCCAGAACAAGTATATGCTGATTTCAAAGAACATGTTGCAGACCGTGGTGCATCAGCTTATGAAGCATGGGCAAAACTAGTCGCAGATTACAAAGAAGCGCATCCAGAATTGGCTGCAGAATTGGAAGCAATTATCGAAGGGCGCGATCCAGTTGAAGTGACTCCAGCAGACTTCCCAGCCTTAGAAAATGGCTTCTCTCAAGCAACTCGTAACTCGAGTCAGGATGCTTTGAACGTTGTGGCAGCTAAGTTACCAACCTTCTTAGGTGGATCAGCTGACCTAGCTCACTCAAACATGACTTATATCAAGACTGATGGACTTCAAGATGATACCAATCGCTTGAACCGTAACATTCAGTTTGGTGTTCGTGAATTTGCCATGGGAACTATCTTGAACGGGATGGCCCTTCACGGTGGACTTCGTGTATACGGTGGAACTTTCTTCGTCTTCTCTGACTATGTGAAGGCAGCTGTTCGCTTGTCAGCCTTACAAGGACTTCCTGTGACTTATGTCTTTACCCACGATTCTATTGCGGTTGGGGAAGACGGTCCGACTCACGAACCAGTTGAGCATTTAGCAGGTCTTCGTGCCATGCCAAATCTGAATGTTTTCCGTCCAGCAGATGCGCGTGAAACGCAAGCAGCTTGGTACCTTGCAGTGACAAGCGAAAAAACACCAACTGCCCTTGTCTTGACACGTCAAAACTTGACTGTTGAAGAAGGAACAGACTTCGACAAGGTTGCAAAAGGTGCCTATGTTGTCTATGAAAATGCAGCAGACTTTGATACCATCTTGATTGCGACAGGTTCAGAGGTTAATCTTGCTGTCTCAGCTGCCAAAGAATTGGCTAGTCAAGGTGCAAAAGTCCGCGTAGTCAGCATGCCATCTACAGATGTCTTTGATAAACAAGATGCAGCTTACAAGGAAGAAATCCTTCCAAATGCAGTTCGCCGTCGTGTTGCAGTCGAAATGGGTGCAAGTCAAAACTGGTACAAATATGTTGGACTAGATGGTGCTGTTCTTGGTATTGATACCTTCGGAGCCTCTGCCCCAGCACCAAAAGTATTGGCAGAATATGGCTTTACTGTAGAAAATCTAGTAAAAGTCGTTCAAAACTTGAAATAATCCTAAAAATCAGGGCGCAAGCTCTGATTTTTCTTACTAGAAAAGCAAGGTACAATCTTGTAAAAGTAGCTGAAATTTGATATAGTAGTCCTATGTAAAAGACAAAGGAGAATACAATGAATCCAAATTATACATTTTTAATTATGCTTGTAGCGATGTTTGCCTTGATGTTCTTTATGCAACGCTCTCAAAAGAAACAAGCACAAAAACGTATGGAAAGCTTAAATAAACTGCAAAAAGGCTATGAAGTGATTACAATCGGTGGACTTTACGGAACAGTCGATGAAGTAGATACTGAGAAGAGAACGATTGTTCTTGATGTAGATGGAGTTTACTTGACTTTTGAACTAGCTGCTATCAAGACCGTATTACCGCTGAAAGAAACAGCTTCACTAGAAGGCGCAATTGAAAAATAAGACGGGATTACTAACTCCCGTTTTTCTATAAAAGAAAGGAAATGGGATGAAAAAACTAGTCTTTGTCTGTTTGGGGAATATTTGTCGCAGCCCTATGGCCGAGTTTGTTATGAAATCAATGACAGATAATTATGAAATCCAAAGTCGAGCGACTTCCTCTTGGGAACATGGTAATCCGATTCATAAGGGAACTCAAGGGATTTTTCAACAGTATGAGATTCCTTACGACAAAACCAAAACATCGCTTCAGATTAGTAAGGAAGATTTTGAAGCCTTTGATTATATTATCGGAATGGATGCTTCAAATGTTTCTGACTTACGTCAGATGTGTCCAGTAGACTGTCAAGATAAGATTTACTCATTTGCATCTGAAAGTGTTCCAGATCCTTGGTATACAGGAGATTTTGAGGAAACCTATCAGCGTGTTCAAGAGGGTTGTCAAGCATGGTTAGAACGTTTAGAGAAGGAGAGTGAGGATGGAAAATCTTAAGAATTTTTACGAAAAGTATCGTGTCTATCTGACTCGTCAACGTTTAGAGCTTTTGGCAGTAGTTACGATTGTTTTTTGTGCTGTACTCGTCTTTTTTCTAAATATTCCCGGAAAAGGTGTTCTAAAGCTTGATAATGGAACGATTGTTTACGACGGCAGTCTTGTACGTGGTAAAATGAATGGCCAAGGTACCATTACCTTCCAAAATGGAGACCAATATACAGGTGGTTTCAACAATGGAGCCTTCAATGGAAAAGGTACCTTTCAATCCAAAGAAGGCTGGACTTACGAAGGTGATTTTGTAAATGGTCAGGCTGAAGGAAAAGGGAAACTAACAACAGAACAAGAAGTTGTTTATGAAGGGACTTTTAAACAAGGCGTTTTTCAACAAAAATAAAGCCTCCTTATCAAAGGAGGTATTGTTAGTATTTAAAAGTAAGCGCTTACTAGAAAATCTATATCTTTCCAAATCCCTCTTCCAAGCAAGTTTGTGAAATAAAAAATATTTGAAATAATTTTCACAAACTCTAAAGAAAAAACTCGATAAGTAAAGAAAATGAGAAAAATTTCACAAACAATAAAAAATTCTTTGTGAAATGTTTATGAAACTGTTTACAAAGTTGAAATAATGCGTTATAATAAACTTGTGAAAAAATTAACAAAGGATATCGATCCTTGAAAGCTATGGAGGAAAATATGGCTGATAAAAAAACTGTGACACCAGAAGAAAAGAAACTCGCTGCTGAAAAGCATGTTGATGGCTTGGTGCAAAAAGCTTTAGTTGCTCTTGAGGAAATGCGTAAACTCGACCAAGAACAGGTCGACTACATCGTAGCTAAAGCGTCAGTGGCAGCTTTGGATGCCCACGGAGAATTGGCTTTACATGCCTTTGAAGAAACAGGACGTGGTGTATTTGAAGATAAAGCAACTAAGAACTTGTTTGCTTGTGAACACGTAGTAAACAACATGCGCCACACTAAGACAGTTGGCGTTATCGAAGAAGACGATGTAACAGGTTTGACTCTTATCGCTGAACCAGTTGGTGTTGTCTGTGGTATCACTCCAACAACAAACCCAACATCAACAGCAATCTTCAAATCATTGATTTCATTGAAGACACGTAACCCAATCGTCTTTGCTTTCCATCCATCAGCACAAGAATCATCTGCTCATGCAGCTCGTATCGTCCGCGATGCAGCTATCGCAGCTGGAGCTCCTGAAAACTGCGTACAGTGGATCACTGAACCATCTATGGAAGCAACTAGTGCTCTTATGAACCACGAAGGTGTTGCGACAATCCTTGCAACAGGTGGTAACGCAATGGTGAAGGCTGCGTACTCATGTGGTAAACCAGCTCTTGGGGTAGGTGCCGGAAACGTTCCAGCTTATGTTGAAAAATCAGCAAACATTCGTCAAGCAGCACACGATATCGTCATGTCTAAATCATTTGATAACGGTATGGTCTGTGCCTCAGAGCAAGCGGTTATCATTGATAAAGAAATTTACGATGAATTTGTAGCAGAGTTCAAATCTTACCACACTTACTTTGTAAACAAAAAAGAAAAAGCACTTCTTGAAGAGTTCTGCTTCGGCGTGAAAGCAAACAGCAAAAACTGTGCTGGTGCGAAATTGAACGCTGACATCGTTGGTAAACCAGCAACTTGGATTGCAGAACAAGCAGGATTTACAGTTCCAGAAGGAACAAACATTCTTGCTGCAGAATGTAAAGAAGTTGGTGAAAACGAGCCATTGACTCGTGAGAAATTGTCACCAGTTATCGCAGTTTTGAAATCTGAAAGCCGTGAAGATGGTATTACTAAGGCTCGTCAAATGGTTGAATTTAACGGTCTTGGACACTCAGCAGCCATCCACACAGCTGACGAAGAATTGACTAAAGAATTTGGTAAAGCTGTTAAAGCTATTCGTGTTATCTGTAACTCACCTTCTACTTTCGGTGGTATCGGGGACGTATACAATGCCTTCTTGCCATCATTGACACTCGGATGTGGTTCTTACGGACGTAACTCAGTTGGGGATAACGTTAGTGCCATCAACCTCTTAAATATCAAAAAAGTCGGAAGACGGAGAAATAACATGCAATGGATGAAACTTCCTTCAAAAACATACTTTGAACGTGATTCAATTCAATACCTTCAAAAATGTCGTGACGTTGAACGTGTCATGATCGTTACTGACCATGCCATGGTAGAGCTTGGTTTCCTTGATCGTATCATCGAACAACTTGATCTTCGTCGCAATAAGGTTGTTTACCAAATCTTTGCTGATGTAGAACCAGATCCAGATATCACTACAGTTGAACGTGGTACTGAAATCATGCGTGCCTTCAAACCAGATACAATCATCGCTCTCGGTGGTGGATCTCCAATGGATGCCGCTAAAGTAATGTGGCTCTTCTATGAACAACCAGAAGTTGACTTCCGTGACCTTGTTCAAAAATTCATGGATATCCGTAAACGTGCCTTCAAATTCCCATTGCTTGGTAAGAAGACTAAATTCATCGCGATTCCAACTACATCTGGTACAGGATCTGAAGTAACACCATTTGCCGTTATCTCTGATAAAGCAAACAACCGTAAATACCCAATCGCTGACTACTCATTGACACCAACTGTGGCAATCGTAGATCCTGCTTTGGTATTGACAGTTCCTGGATTTGTTGCTGCTGATACTGGTATGGACGTATTGACTCACGCGACTGAAGCTTACGTATCGCAAATGGCTAGCGACTACACTGACGGTCTTGCGCTTCAAGCCATCAAGCTTGTATTTGAAAACCTTGAAAGCTCAGTTAAGAATGCAGACTTCCACTCACGTGAGAAAATGCACAACGCTTCAACAATCGCTGGTATGGCCTTTGCCAATGCCTTCCTAGGTATTTCTCACTCAATGGCTCATAAGATTGGTGCGCAATTCCACACAATCCACGGTCGTACAAATGCTATCTTGCTTCCATACGTCATCCGCTACAACGGTACACGTCCAGCTAAGACAGCAACATGGCCTAAGTACAACTACTACCGTGCAGATGAAAAATACCAAGATATCGCACGCATGCTTGGACTTCCAGCTTCTACTCCAGAAGAAGGTGTGGAATCTTACGCAAAAGCTGTCTACGAACTTGGTGAGCGCGTAGGTATCCAAATGAACTTCAAAGCACAAGGAATCGATGAAAAAGAATGGAAAGAACATTCTCGTGAATTGGCCTTCCTTGCTTATGAAGATCAATGTTCACCAGCTAACCCACGTCTTCCAATGGTTGACCATATGCAAGAAATCATCGAAGATTCTTACTATGGTTACAAAGAAAGACCAGGACGCCGTAAATAATTGTTATCAGCCTAGAGGCAGGAGAAATCCTGTCTCTTTTTTGTGAAATTGGAAGATTGAAAATAATTTCTAGCTTTTCTATTTTCACTTTTCATTTTAAAAGGAAACCGGTAAATGGCTATGTAGACAAAGAAAGACAATAGTATAGGCTTTCAAAGGAAAAGGAAAAATAAGCTAGGTATAGACAAAAAACAACGCCCGTACTTGCAATTCAATTCAAATAGTTATATAATAGGTTTGTTGAAAGGTGATTTGTAGTGATTCAAGTTACTCTTTTCACAATAAAAATTTCATGATTTTCATAAGGAGGAAATCACTAATGGTAGTTAAAGTTGGTATTAACGGTTTCGGACGTATCGGTCGTCTTGCTTTCCGTCGTATCCAAAACGTAGAAGGTGTTGAAGTTACACGCATCAACGACCTTACAGATCCAGTTATGCTTGCACACTTGTTGAAATACGACACAACTCAAGGTCGTTTCGACGGTACTGTTGAAGTTAAAGAAGGTGGATTCGAAGTTAACGGTAAATTCGTTAAAGTTTCTGCTGAACGTGATCCAGAACAAATCGACTGGGCTACTGACGGTGTAGAAATCGTTCTTGAAGCTACTGGTTTCTTTGCTAAGAAAGATGCAGCTGAAAAACACCTTAAAGGTGGAGCTAAAAAAGTTGTTATCACTGCTCCTGGTGGAAACGACGTTAAAACAGTTGTATTCAACACTAACCACGACGTTCTTGACGGTACTGAAACAGTTATCTCAGGTGCTTCATGTACTACAAACTGCTTGGCTCCTATGGCTAAAGCTCTTCAAGACAACTTTGGTGTTGTTGAAGGATTGATGACTACTATCCACGCTTACACTGGTGACCAAATGATCCTTGACGGACCACACCGTGGTGGTGACCTTCGTCGTGCTCGCGCTGGTGCTGCAAACATCGTTCCTAACTCAACTGGTGCTGCGAAAGCTATCGGTCTTGTAATCCCAGAATTGAACGGTAAACTTGACGGATCTGCACAACGCGTTCCAACTGCAACTGGATCAGTTACTGAATTGGTAGCAGTTCTTGAAAAGAACGTTACTGTTGATGAAGTGAACGCAGCTATGAAAGCAGCAGCTAACGAATCATACGGTTACACAGAAGATCCAATCGTATCTTCAGATATCGTGGGTATGTCTTACGGTTCATTGTTTGACGCAACTCAAACTAAAGTGCTTGACGTTGACGGTAAACAATTGGTTAAAGTTGTATCATGGTACGATAACGAAATGTCATACACTGCACAACTTGTTCGTACTCTTGAATACTTCGCAAAAATTGCTAAATAATTCATGAGTCGATAAAAAGCAGGGCCTCTTGGTCTTGCTTTTCTTATATGGAAAAATGGATGACACCACAATCATCCATTCTTTTTTAATTCTTTTTCAAAAGTATCTGAAAGGGTAGTGAAGCTTAATTTCTCTAAAGTAAGCGGATGGGTAAAGGATAGTCGAAAGGCATGAAGCATAAGACGACTTGTCTTTGATTTACTATTATAGAGAGGGTCACCCAGGATAGGAAGATTATGATGCGAAAGGTGCACACGAATCTGATGGGTTCGCCCTGTCTTTAGTTTGCAACGAACCAAGGAGGTCTTATTTGGAAATTGCTTTAATCTGCTTACATGTGTTTCAGCAGATTGCCCATTTTTTGTATCAACTACTCGTTTTCTGCGATCATGACGATCACGTCCAATTTTGTCTTTGAAGATAAGTTCTTTCTGGTTGGTATTTCCATCAACTAGTGCCCAGTATTCCCTAGAAATCTCTTTTTTCTCCAGTAAGCGATTGAGAATAGGCAGGATAAAAGGATTTTTGGCAAAGAGAACCAAACCACTGGTTTCCATGTCCAGACGATGAACGACATAGCAGGTTTGACCAACATAGGCACTGACATGGTTAAGAAGGGCGATTTCGTTTGGCTGATTACCATGCGTTTTCATCCCCTCGGGTTTGTTTACAATAATCAAGTGTTGATCTTGATAAACTTTCTGAACGAGGTTAGGATTGCCCCAAGGGATTTCTTTTTCGGGATAATCTTCTTCGTCAAAAGTCAACTGGCAAACATCTCCAGGATTTACCGTCTCGTTCCAATGAACTTCTCGCCGATTAATCAAAATGTGTTTCTTGATTCTCAAAAAATGACGGATTTTTCTAGGGATGAGGAGTTGTTCCTCAAGTAATTGCTTTATCGTCATTTGAGGTAGAGAGTCTGGTAATGTAAATGTGAATTTCATACAGATATTGTAACAAAAAAAGCCTTATTTGGATAGGAAATAGCTAAATTCTTGTCTTCCTATGATGAAGATGATAAAATAAACGCATGAAATTAGATAAATTATTCGAGAAATTTCTTTCTCTTTTTAAAAAAGAAACAAGTGAATCGGAGGATTCTGGTTCTACTAGCTTGCGCCGTTCTCGCAGTGATAGGAAAAAATTAGCCCAAGTAGGTCCAATTCGAAAATTCTGGCGTCGCTATCATCTAACAAAGATTGTCCTTATACTAGGTTTGAGTGCAGGCTTGCTAGTTGGAACCTATTTATTTGCTGTAGCCAAGTCAACCAATGTTAACGATTTGCAAAATGCCTTGAAAACTCGGACTATCATTTTTGACCGTGAAGAAAAAGAGGCTGGTGCCTTGTCTGGTCAAAAGGGAACCTACGTTGAATTGACTGATATCAGTAAAAATTTGCAGAATGCCGTTATTGCGACAGAAGACCGTTCTTTCTATAAAAACGACGGGATTAACTATGGTCGTTTCTTCTTGGCGATTGTTACGGCTGGTCGTTCAGGTGGTGGTTCTACTATTACTCAGCAGCTGGCTAAAAACGCCTATTTGTCACAGGATCAAACTGTTGAGAGAAAAGCAAAAGAATTTTTCCTGGCCTTAGAATTAACAAAAAAATATAGTAAGGATCAAATTCTAACCATGTACCTTAACAACGCTTATTTTGGAAATGGTGTGTGGGGTGTAGAAGATGCGAGTAAGAAATACTTTGGAGTTTCTGCATCAGAAGTGAGTCTCGATCAAGCTGCGACTCTGGCAGGGATGCTCAAAGGACCGGAACTGTATAACCCCTTGAATTCTGTAGAAGATTCTACCAATCGGCGCGATACTGTTTTGCAAAATATGGTTGCAGCAGGATATATTGATAAAAATCAAGAAACCGAAGCTACGGGAATTGATATGACGTCGCAATTGCACGATAAGTATGAAGGAAAAATTTCAGATTACCGTTACCCCTCTTATTTTGACGCTGTGGTTAATGAAGCAGTTTCCAAGTATAATCTAACAGAGGAAGAAATTGTCAATAATGGATACCGCATTTATACAGAGTTGGACCAAAACTACCAAGCAAATATGCAGGTTGTCTATGAAAATACATCGCTATTTCCGAGGGCAGAGGATGGAACATTTGCTCAATCAGGAAGTGTAGCTCTCGAACCGAAAATAGGGGGAGTTCGTGGAGTTGTCGGTCAAGTTGCTGACAATAATAAAACTGGATTCCGGAATTTCAACTATGCAACCCAATCAAAACGTAGTCCTGGTTCTACAATTAAGCCTTTAGTTGTCTATACCCCAGCAGTTGAAGCAGGTTGGGCTTTGAATAAGCAGTTGGATAACCATACCATGCAGTACGATAGCTATAAGGTTGATAACTATGCAGGAATCAAAACGAGTCGAGAAGTTCCTATGTATCAAGCCTTGGCAGAATCGCTTAATTTGCCTGCTGTTGCCACTGTTAATGATTTGGGCGTTGATAAGGCTTTTGAGGCGGGCGAAAAATTTGGACTCAACATGGAAAAGGTCGATCGTGTTCTTGGTGTCGCCTTGGGAAGCGGTGTTGAAACCAACCCTATTCAAATGGCTCAAGCATATGCTGTCTTTGCAAATGAAGGGTTAATGCCGGAAGCTCATTTTATTAGTAGAATTGAAAATGCTAGTGGTCAGGTTATTGCAAGCCATAAAAATTCACAAAAACGAGTGATTGATAAAGCTGTAGCTGACAAGATGACCAGTATGATGTTGGGTACATTCACTAACGGAACCGGTATTAGTTCATCGCCTGCAGATTATGTCATGGCAGGGAAAACTGGTACAACCGAAGCAGTTTTCAATCCGGAATACACAAGTGACCAGTGGGTAATTGGCTATACTCCGGATGTAGTGATTAGTCACTGGCTTGGTTTCCCGACCACTGATGAAAATCACTATCTAGCAGGATCTACTTCAAATGGTGCAGCTCATGTCTTTAGAAACATTGCAAATACCATTTTACCTTATACCCCAGGAAGTACCTTTACAGTTGAAAATGCATATAAGAAAAACGGAATTGCACCAGCTAATACAAAAAGACAAGTACAAACCAATGATAATAGTCAGACAGATGATAATTTGTCTGATATTCGAGGACGTGCGCAAAGTCTAGTAGATGAGGCTAGTCGGGCTATCTCGGATGCGAAGATTAAGGAAAAGGCTCAAACAATATGGGATTCGGTAGTCAATCTATTTCGCTAAGATGCTTGTCAAAGCCTAGCTTTCTTGTTATAATAGATAAGATGGAGGCGTTATGGCATTAAAAAAAGCAAGCCTAGCTTGTGCGGTTTGTGGTTCGAGAAACTATTCAATCAAGATCAGCGGAAACCCCAAGCCTACACGACTAGAAGTAAATAAATTTTGTAAGCATTGTGGCAAGTACACTACACACAGAGAAACGAGATAGGAGAGAGCGATGCGTTTTATTGGAGATATTTTTAGACTTCTTAAAGACACCACATGGCCAACTCGCAAGGAAAGCTGGAGAGATTTTCGTTCTATCATGGAATACACTGCTTTCTTTGTAGTAATTATTTACATTTTTGACCAGTTGATTGTTTCAGGTTTGATTCGATTTATTAACATTTTTTAGAAGGCTAGTGGAGCTAATTACACTAGAAATCTTCTATTTATGAAAGGAAATATCATGGATAGTTTTGATAAAGGATGGTTTGTCTTACAAACCTATTCTGGTTATGAAAATAAGGTAAAAGAAAATCTATTACAACGTGCACAAACCTACAATATGTTGGATAATATTCTACGTGTTGAAATTCCAACACAAACAGTGCAAGTTGAAAAAAATGGAAAGAGAAAAGAAGTAGAAGAAAATCGATTTCCAGGTTATGTTCTTGTAGAAATGGTCATGACAGATGAAGCTTGGTTTGTTGTTCGAAATACACCAAACGTTACAGGATTCGTCGGATCTCACGGGAACAGATCAAAACCAACTCCATTATTGGAACAAGAAATTCGTGACATTTTGGTATCTATGGGACAAACTGTTCAAGAATTTGATTTCGATGTTGAAGTTGGTCAAACTGTACGTATTATTGATGGTGCTTTTGCAGACTATACTGGTAAGATTACAGAGATTGATAACAATAAAGTGAAGATGATTATCTCTATGTTTGGTAATGACACAGTAGCAGAAGTAAACCTAAACCAAATTGCAGAATTATAACCCCGAGAGAGGCCCGTCCTCTCTTTTTTGTGCATTTGAGACGGTGAAGAGAACAGAATGGAGAAAATGTCACAAACGATGTTTCGAATCTGTTAGACTGTATCTAGAAAGGGGAACGTTATGCTTAAAGAACCCTATGAAGAAGTAGGTGAGATTAGTCATCGTATAAGTGAGGGAGGTCTGTGGCTAGATGATTATTATCTCTTTCATGAAACATTACGGAGGTATAGAAAGGAACAAAGTAAAGAAAAACAAGAAGAGTTAGAACGTGTTTTAAGAAATGAACGTTTTCGAGGACGTCAAAGAGTATTAAGGGACTTACGTATTGTGTTTAAAGAGTTTGATATTGGGCTGAAATAGTCAAATTTAAAAAAGTCGAAAAAAATTTGTAAAAAGTTTAAAAAAGTAGTTGACAAAAAACAAAAAGGCTGTATAATAGTAAGAGTTGAAAATAACAACTCAGGTCCGTTGGTCAAGGGGTTAAGACACCGCCTTTTCACGGCGGTAACACGGGTTCGAATCCCGTACGGACTATGGTATGTTGCAGATAAAATACTGATTGAAAAAAATTAAAAAAAGTTTCAAAAAAGTGTTGACAAGCGAAAGCGACTGTGATATACTAATATAGTTGTCACTTGAGAGAAGTGAGTGACAAAGACCTTTGAAAACTGAACAAGACGAACCAATGTGCAGGGCACTACAACAACTGTTGTAGTACTGAACAATGAAAAAACAATAAATCTGTCAGTGACAGAAATGAGTGAGAACTCAAACTTTTAATGAGAGTTTGATCCTGGCTCAGGACGAACGCTGGCGGCGTGCCTAATACATGCAAGTAGAACGCTGAAGGAGGAGCTTGCTCTTCTGGATGAGTTGCGAACGGGTGAGTAACGCGTAGGTAACCTGCCTGGTAGTGGGGGATAACTATTGGAAACGATAGCTAATACCGCATAATAGCAGTTGTTGCATGACAAACTGTTTGTAAAGGTAGCAATTGCATCACTACCAGATGGACCTGCGTTGTATTAGCTAGTTGGTGGGGTAACGGCTCACCAAGGCGACGATACATAGCCGACCTGAGAGGGTGATCGGCCACACTGGGACTGAGACACGGCCCAGACTCCTACGGGAGGCAGCAGTAGGGAATCTTCGGCAATGGACGAAAGTCTGACCGAGCAACGCCGCGTGAGTGAAGAAGGTTTTCGGATCGTAAAGCTCTGTTGTAAGAGAAGAACGAGTGTGAGAGTGGAAAGTTCACACTGTGACGGTATCTTACCAGAAAGGGACGGCTAACTACGTGCCAGCAGCCGCGGTAATACGTAGGTCCCGAGCGTTGTCCGGATTTATTGGGCGTAAAGCGAGCGCAGGCGGTTAGATAAGTCTGAAGTTAAAGGCTGTGGCTTAACCATAGTACGCTTTGGAAACTGTTTAACTTGAGTGCAAGAGGGGAGAGTGGAATTCCATGTGTAGCGGTGAAATGCGTAGATATATGGAGGAACACCGGTGGCGAAAGCGGCTCTCTGGCTTGTAACTGACGCTGAGGCTCGAAAGCGTGGGGAGCAAACAGGATTAGATACCCTGGTAGTCCACGCCGTAAACGATGAGTGCTAGGTGTTAGACCCTTTCCGGGGTTTAGTGCCGTAGCTAACGCATTAAGCACTCCGCCTGGGGAGTACGACCGCAAGGTTGAAACTCAAAGGAATTGACGGGGGCCCGCACAAGCGGTGGAGCATGTGGTTTAATTCGAAGCAACGCGAAGAACCTTACCAGGTCTTGACATCCCTCTGATCGCTCTAGAGATAGAGCTTTCCTTCGGGACAGAGGTGACAGGTGGTGCATGGTTGTCGTCAGCTCGTGTCGTGAGATGTTGGGTTAAGTCCCGCAACGAGCGCAACCCCTATTGTTAGTTGCCATCATTTAGTTGGGCACTCTAGCGAGACTGCCGGTAATAAACCGGAGGAAGGTGGGGATGACGTCAAATCATCATGCCCCTTATGACCTGGGCTACACACGTGCTACAATGGCTGGTACAACGAGTCGCAAGTCGGTGACGGCAAGCTAATCTCTTAAAGCCAGTCTCAGTTCGGATTGTAGGCTGCAACTCGCCTACATGAAGTCGGAATCGCTAGTAATCGCGGATCAGCACGCCGCGGTGAATACGTTCCCGGGCCTTGTACACACCGCCCGTCACACCACGAGAGTTTGTAACACCCGAAGTCGGTGAGGTAACCGTAAGGAGCCAGCCGCCTAAGGTGGGATAGATGATTGGGGTGAAGTCGTAACAAGGTAGCCGTATCGGAAGGTGCGGCTGGATCACCTCCTTTCTAAGGAAAAGGAACTGCGCATTGGTCTTGTTTAGTCTTGAGAGGTCTTGTGGGGCCTTAGCTCAGCTGGGAGAGCGCCTGCTTTGCACGCAGGAGGTCAGCGGTTCGATCCCGCTAGGCTCCATTGGTGAGAGATCACCAAGTAATGCACATTGAAAATTGAATATCTATATCAAATAGTAACAAGAAAATAAACCGAAAACGCTGTAGTATTAATAAGAGTTTATGACTGAAAGGTCAAAAATAACGTTAAGTTAATAAGGGCGCACGGTGGATGCCTTGGCACTAGGAGCCGAAGAAGGACGTGACAAACGACGATATGCCTTGGGTAGCTGTAAGTAAGCGATGATCCAGGGATTTCCGAATGGGGGAACCCAACAGGTACTACCTGTTACCCGCATCTGTTAAGGATGTGAGGAGGAAGACGCAGTGAACTGAAACATCTAAGTAGCTGCAGGAAGAGAAAGCAAAAGCGATTGCCTTAGTAGCGGCGAGCGAAACGGCAGGAGGGCAAACCGAAGAGTTTACTCTTCGGGGTTGTAGGACTGCAATGTGGACTCAAAGATTATAGAAGAATGATTTGGGAAGATCAGCCAAAGAGAGTAATAGCCTCGTATTTAAAATAGTCTTTGTACCTAGCAGTATCCTGAGTACGGCGGGACACGCGAAATCCCGTCGGAATCTGGGAGGACCATCTCCCAACCCTAAATACTCCCTAGTGACCGATAGTGAACCAGTACCGTGAGGGAAAGGTGAAAAGCACCCCGGGAGGGGAGTGAAATAGAACCTGAAACCGTGTGCCTACAACAAGTTCGAGCCCGTTAATGGGTGAGAGCGTGCCTTTTGTAGAATGAACCGGCGAGTTACGTTATGATGCGAGGTTAAGTTGAAGAGACGGAGCCGTAGGGAAACCGAGTCTGAATAGGGCGAATTAGTATCATGACGTAGACCCGAAACCATGTGACCTACCCATGAGCAGGTTGAAGGTGCGGTAAGACGCACTGGAGGACCGAACCAGGGCACGTTGAAAAGTGCTTGGATGACTTGTGGGTAGCGGAGAAATTCCAAACGAACTTGGAGATAGCTGGTTCTCTCCGAAATAGCTTTAGGGCTAGCGTCGACATTAGAGATTCTTGGAGGTAGAGCACTGTTTGGGTGAGGGGTCCATCCCGGATTACCAATCTCAGATAAACTCCGAATGCCAATGAATTATGGTCGGCAGTCAGACTGCGAGTGCTAAGATCCGTAGTCGAAAGGGAAACAGCCCAGACCACCAGCTAAGGTCCCAAAATAATTGTTAAGTGGAAAAGGATGTGGGGTTGCACAGACAACTAGGATGTTAGCTTAGAAGCAGCTATTCATTCAAAGAGTGCGTAATAGCTCAACTAGTCGAGTGACCCTGCGCCGAAAATGTACCGGGGCTAAAACAATTTACCGAAGCTGTGGATACCTTTATAGGTATGGTAGGAGAGCGTTCTATGTGTGAAGAAGGTGTACCGTGAGGAGTGCTGGAACGCATAGAAGTGAGAATGCCGGTATGAGTAGCGAAAGACAGGTGAGAATCCTGTCCACCGTAAGACTAAGGTTTCCAGGGGAAGGCTCGTCCGCCCTGGGTTAGTCGGGACCTAAGGAGAGACCGAAAGGTGTATCCGATGGACAACAGGTTGATATTCCTGTACTAGAGTATGTAGTGATGGAGGGACGCAGTAGGCTAACTAAAGCAGACGATTGGAAGAGTCTGTCTAAGCAGTGAGGTGTGATATGAGTCAAATGCTTATATCTATAACATTGAGCTGTGATGGGGAGCGAAGTTTAGTAGCGAAGTTAGTGACGTCACACTGCCAAGAAAAGCTTCTAGCGTTTAAACATACTCTACCCGTACCGCAAACCGACACAGGTAGTCGAGGCGAGTAGCCTCAGGTGAGCGAGAGAACTCTCGTTAAGGAACTCGGCAAAATGACCCCGTAACTTCGGGAGAAGGGGTGCTGATTTAGGTCAGCCGCAGTGAATAGGCCCAAGCAACTGTTTATCAAAAACACAGCTCTCTGCTAAATCGTAAGATGATGTATAGGGGGTGACGCCTGCCCGGTGCTGGAAGGTTAAGAGGAGTGCTTAGCGTAAGCGAAGGTATGAATTGAAGCCCCAGTAAACGGCGGCCGTAACTATAACGGTCCTAAGGTAGCGAAATTCCTTGTCGGGTAAGTTCCGACCCGCACGAAAGGCGTAATGATTTGGGCACTGTCTCAACGAGAGACTCGGTGAAATTTTAGTACCTGTGAAGATGCAGGTTACCCGCGACAGGACGGAAAGACCCCATGGAGCTTTACTGCAGTTTGATATTGAGTGTCTGTACCACATGTACAGGATAGGTAGGAGTCTATGAGATCGGGACGCCAGTTTCGAAGGAGACGATGTTGGGATACTACCCTTGTGTTATGGCCACTCTAACCCAGATAGGTGATCCCTATCGGAGACAGTGTCTGACGGGCAGTTTGACTGGGGCGGTCGCCTCCTAAAAGGTAACGGAGGCGCCCAAAGGTTCCCTCAGAATGGTTGGAAATCATTCGCAGAGTGTAAAGGTATAAGGGAGCTTGACTGCGAGAGCTACAACTCGAGCAGGGACGAAAGTCGGGCTTAGTGATCCGGTGGTTCCGTATGGAAGGGCCATCGCTCAACGGATAAAAGCTACCCTGGGGATAACAGGCTTATCTCCCCCAAGAGTTCACATCGACGGGGAGGTTTGGCACCTCGATGTCGGCTCGTCGCATCCTGGGGCTGTAGTCGGTCCCAAGGGTTGGGCTGTTCGCCCATTAAAGCGGCACGCGAGCTGGGTTCAGAACGTCGTGAGACAGTTCGGTCCCTATCCGTCGCGGGCGTAGGAAATTTGAGAGGATCTGCTCCTAGTACGAGAGGACCAGAGTGGACTTACCGCTGGTGTACCAGTTGTCTTGCCAAAGGCATCGCTGGGTAGCTATGTAGGGAAGGGATAAACGCTGAAAGCATCTAAGTGTGAAACCCACCTCAAGATGAGATTTCCCATGATTTTATATCAGTAAGAGCCCTGAGAGATGATCAGGTAGATAGGTTAGAAGTGGAAGTGTGGCGACACATGTAGCGGACTAATACTAATAGCTCGAGGACTTATCCAAAGTAACTGAGAATATGAAAGCGAACGGTTTTCTTGGTTTGAATAGATATTCAATTTTGAGTAGGTATTACTCAGAGTTAAGTGACGATAGCCTAGGAGATACACCTGTACCCATGCCGAA
>NZ_JPFV01000006.1 GCF_000722685.1 Streptococcus mitis
AAAACAAAAAGGCTGTATAATAGTAAGAGTTGAAAATAACAACTCAGGTCCGTTGGTCAAGGGGTTAAGACACCGCCTTTTCACGGCGGTAACACGGGTTCGAATCCCGTACGGACTATGGTATGTTGCAGATAAAATACTGATTGAAAAAAATTAAAAAAAGTTTCAAAAAAGTGTTGACAAGCGAAAGCGACTGTGATATACTAATATAGTTGTCACTTGAGAGAAGTGAGTGACAAAGACCTTTGAAAACTGAACAAGACGAACCAATGTGCAGGGCACTACAACAACTGTTGTAGTACTGAACAATGAAAAAACAATAAATCTGTCAGTGACAGAAATGAGTGAGAACTCAAACTTTTAATGAGAGTTTGATCCTGGCTCAGGACGAACGCTGGCGGCGTGCCTAATACATGCAAGTAGAACGCTGAAGGAGGAGCTTGCTCTTCTGGATGAGTTGCGAACGGGTGAGTAACGCGTAGGTAACCTGCCTGGTAGTGGGGGATAACTATTGGAAACGATAGCTAATACCGCATAATAGCAGTTGTTGCATGACAACTGTTTGAAAGGTGCAATTGCATCACTACCAGATGGACCTGCGTTGTATTAGCTAGTTGGTGGGGTAACGGCTCACCAAGGCGACGATACATAGCCGACCTGAGAGGGTGATCGGCCACACTGGGACTGAGACACGGCCCAGACTCCTACGGGAGGCAGCAGTAGGGAATCTTCGGCAATGGACGAAAGTCTGACCGAGCAACGCCGCGTGAGTGAAGAAGGTTTTCGGATCGTAAAGCTCTGTTGTAAGAGAAGAACGAGTGTGAGAGTGGAAAGTTCACACTGTGACGGTATCTTACCAGAAAGGGACGGCTAACTACGTGCCAGCAGCCGCGGTAATACGTAGGTCCCGAGCGTTGTCCGGATTTATTGGGCGTAAAGCGAGCGCAGGCGGTTAGATAAGTCTGAAGTTAAAGGCTGTGGCTTAACCATAGTACGCTTTGGAAACTGTTTAACTTGAGTGCAAGAGGGGAGAGTGGAATTCCATGTGTAGCGGTGAAATGCGTAGATATATGGAGGAACACCGGTGGCGAAAGCGGCTCTCTGGCTTGTAACTGACGCTGAGGCTCGAAAGCGTGGGGAGCAAACAGGATTAGATACCCTGGTAGTCCACGCCGTAAACGATGAGTGCTAGGTGTTAGACCCTTTCCGGGGTTTAGTGCCGTAGCTAACGCATTAAGCACTCCGCCTGGGGAGTACGACCGCAAGGTTGAAACTCAAAGGAATTGACGGGGGCCCGCACAAGCGGTGGAGCATGTGGTTTAATTCGAAGCAACGCGAAGAACCTTACCAGGTCTTGACATCCCTCTGATCGCTCTAGAGATAGAGCTTTCCTTCGGGACAGAGGTGACAGGTGGTGCATGGTTGTCGTCAGCTCGTGTCGTGAGATGTTGGGTTAAGTCCCGCAACGAGCGCAACCCCTATTGTTAGTTGCCATCATTTAGTTGGGCACTCTAGCGAGACTGCCGGTAATAAACCGGAGGAAGGTGGGGATGACGTCAAATCATCATGCCCCTTATGACCTGGGCTACACACGTGCTACAATGGCTGGTACAACGAGTCGCAAGTCGGTGACGGCAAGCTAATCTCTTAAAGCCAGTCTCAGTTCGGATTGTAGGCTGCAACTCGCCTACATGAAGTCGGAATCGCTAGTAATCGCGGATCAGCACGCCGCGGTGAATACGTTCCCGGGCCTTGTACACACCGCCCGTCACACCACGAGAGTTTGTAACACCCGAAGTCGGTGAGGTAACCGTAAGGAGCCAGCCGCCTAAGGTGGGATAGATGATTGGGGTGAAGTCGTAACAAGGTAGCCGTATCGGAAGGTGCGGCTGGATCACCTCCTTTCTAAGGAAAAGGAACTGCGCATTGGTCTTGTTTAGTCTTGAGAGGTCTTGTGGGGCCTTAGCTCAGCTGGGAGAGCGCCTGCTTTGCACGCAGGAGGTCAGCGGTTCGATCCCGCTAGGCTCCATTGGTGAGAGATCACCAAGTAATGCACATTGAAAATTGAATATCTATATCAAATAGTAACAAGAAAATAAACCGAAAACGCTGTAGTATTAATAAGAGTTTATGACTGAAAGGTCAAAAAATAGGTTAAGTTAATAAGGGCGCACGGTGGATGCCTTGGCACTAGGAGCCGAAGAAGGACGTGACAAACGACGATATGCCTTGGGTAGCTGTAAGTAAGCGATGATCCAGGGATTTCCGAATGGGGGAACCCAACAGGTACTACCTGTTACCCGCATCTGTTAAGGATGTGAGGAGGAAGACGCAGTGAACTGAAACATCTAAGTAGCTGCAGGAAGAGAAAGCAGAAGCGATTGCCTTAGTAGCGGCGAGCGAAACGGCAGGAGGGCAAACCGAAGAGTTTACTCTTCGGGGTTGTAGGACTGCAATGTGGACTCAAAGATTATAGAAGAATGATTTGGGAAGATCAGCCAAAGAGAGTAATAGCCTCGTATTTAAAATAGTCTTTGTACCTAGCAGTATCCTGAGTACGGCGGGACACGCGAAATCCCGTCGGAATCTGGGAGGACCATCTCCCAACCCTAAATACTCCCTAGTGACCGATAGTGAACCAGTACCGTGAGGGAAAGGTGAAAAGCACCCCGGGAGGGGAGTGAAATAGAACCTGAAACCGTGTGCCTACAACAAGTTCGAGCCCGTTAATGGGTGAGAGCGTGCCTTTTGTAGAATGAACCGGCGAGTTACGTTATGATGCGAGGTTAAGTTGAAGAGACGGAGCCGTAGGGAAACCGAGTCTGAATAGGGCGAATTAGTATCATGACGTAGACCCGAAACCATGTGACCTACCCATGAGCAGGTTGAAGGTGCGGTAAGACGCACTGGAGGACCGAACCAGGGCACGTTGAAAAGTGCTTGGATGACTTGTGGGTAGCGGAGAAATTCCAAACGAACTTGGAGATAGCTGGTTCTCTCCGAAATAGCTTTAGGGCTAGCGTCGACATTAGAGATTCTTGGAGGTAGAGCACTGTTTGGGTGAGGGGTCCATCCCGGATTACCAATCTCAGATAAACTCCGAATGCCAATGAATTATGGTCGGCAGTCAGACTGCGAGTGCTAAGATCCGTAGTCGAAAGGGAAACAGCCCAGACCACCAGCTAAGGTCCCAAAATAATTGTTAAGTGGAAAAGGATGTGGGGTTGCACAGACAACTAGGATGTTAGCTTAGAAGCAGCTATTCATTCAAAGAGTGCGTAATAGCTCACTAGTCGAGTGACCCTGCGCCGAAAATGTACCGGGGCTAAAACAATTTACCGAAGCTGTGGATACCTTTATAGGTATGGTAGGAGAGCGTTCTATGTGTGAAGAAGGTGTACCGTGAGGAGTGCTGGAACGCATAGAAGTGAGGATGCCGGTATGAGTAGCGAAAGACAGGTGAGAATCCTGTCCACCGTAAGACTAAGGTTTCCAGGGGAAGGCTCGTCCGCCCTGGGTTAGTCGGGACCTAAGGAGAGACCGAAAGGTGTATCCGATGGACAACAGGTTGATATTCCTGTACTAGAGTATGTAGTGATGGAGGGACGCAGTAGGCTAACTAAAGCAGACGATTGGAAGAGTCTGTCTAAGCAGTGAGGTGTGATATGAGTCAAATGCTTATATCTATAACATTGAGCTGTGATGGGGAGCGAAGTTTAGTAGCGAAGTTAGTGACGTCACACTGCCAAGAAAAGCTTCTAGCGTTTAAACATACTCTACCCGTACCGCAAACCGACACAGGTAGTCGAGGCGAGTAGCCTCAGGTGAGCGAGAGAACTCTCGTTAAGGAACTCGGCAAAATGACCCCGTAACTTCGGGAGAAGGGGTGCTGATTTAGGTCAGCCGCAGTGAATAGGCCCAAGCAACTGTTTATCAAAAACACAGCTCTCTGCTAAATCGTAAGATGATGTATAGGGGGTGACGCCTGCCCGGTGCTGGAAGGTTAAGAGGAGTGCTTAGCGTAAGCGAAGGTATGAATTGAAGCCCCAGTAAACGGCGGCCGTAACTATAACGGTCCTAAGGTAGCGAAATTCCTTGTCGGGTAAGTTCCGACCCGCACGAAAGGCGTAATGATTTGGGCACTGTCTCAACGAGAGACTCGGTGAAATTTTAGTACCTGTGAAGATGCAGGTTACCCGCGACAGGACGGAAAGACCCCATGGAGCTTTACTGCAGTTTGATATTGAGTGTCTGTACCACATGTACAGGATAGGTAGGAGTCTATGAGATCGGGACGCCAGTTTCGAAGGAGACGATGTTGGGATACTACCCTTGTGTTATGGCCACTCTAACCCAGATAGGTGATCCCTATCGGAGACAGTGTCTGACGGGCAGTTTGACTGGGGCGGTCGCCTCCTAAAAGGTAACGGAGGCGCCCAAAGGTTCCCTCAGAATGGTTGGAAATCATTCGCAGAGTGTAAAGGTATAAGGGAGCTTGACTGCGAGAGCTACAACTCGAGCAGGGACGAAAGTCGGGCTTAGTGATCCGGTGGTTCCGTATGGAAGGGCCATCGCTCAACGGATAAAAGCTACCCTGGGGATAACAGGCTTATCTCCCCCAAGAGTTCACATCGACGGGGAGGTTTGGCACCTCGATGTCGGCTCGTCGCATCCTGGGGCTGTAGTCGGTCCCAAGGGTTGGGCTGTTCGCCCATTAAAGCGGCACGCGAGCTGGGTTCAGAACGTCGTGAGACAGTTCGGTCCCTATCCGTCGCGGGCGTAGGAAATTTGAGAGGATCTGCTCCTAGTACGAGAGGACCAGAGTGGACTTACCGCTGGTGTACCAGTTGTCTTGCCAAAGGCATCGCTGGGTAGCTATGTAGGGAAGGGATAAACGCTGAAAGCATCTAAGTGTGAAACCCACCTCAAGATGAGATTTCCCATGATTTTATATCAGTAAGAGCCCTGAGAGATGATCAGGTAGATAGGTTAGAAGTGGAAGTGTGGCGACACATGTAGCGGACTAATACTAATAGCTCGAGGACTTATCCAAAGTAACTGAGAATATGAAAGCGAACGGTTTTCTTGGTTTGAATAGATATTCAATTTTGAGTAGGTATTACTCAGAGTTAAGTGACGATAGCCTAGGAGATACACCTGTACCCATGCCGAACACAGAAGTTAAGCCCTAGAACGCCGGAAGTAGTTGGGGGTTGCCCCCTGTGAGATATGGAAGTCGCTTAGCTCTAGGGAGTTTAGCTCAGCTGGGAGAGCATCTGCCTTACAAGCAGAGGGTCAGCGGTTCGATCCCGTTAACTCCCATAGGTCCCGTAGTGTAGCGGTTATCACGTCGCCCTGTCACGGCGAAGATCGCGGGTTCGATTCCCGTCGGGACCGTTTAAGATAACGAAAGTTATTTTAGACTCGTTAGCTCAGTTGGTAGAGCAATTGACTTTTAATCAATGGGTCACTGGTTCGAGCCCAGTACGGGTCATATATGCGGGTTTGGCGGAATTGGCAGACGCACCAGATTTAGGATCTGGCGCTTAACGGCGTGGGGGTTCAAGTCCCTTAACCCGCATTAAGATATAATAAATGAGCCGGCTTAGCTCAGTTGGTAGAGCATCTGATTTGTAATCAGAGGGTCGCGTGTTCAAGTCATGTAGCCGGCATTTTTAGATAGAAGAAAATAGTGCGAACGTAGTTCAGTGGTAGAACACCACCTTGCCAAGGTGGGGGTCGCGGGTTCGAATCCCGTCGTTCGCTTAGAGAGGCCGGGGTGGCGGAACTGGCAGACGCACAGGACTTAAAATCCTGCGATTGGTAACGATCGTACCGGTTCGATTCCGGTCCTCGGCATAATATAATGAGCACCCTTAGCTCAACTGGATAGAGTACCTGACTACGAATCAGGCGGTTAGAGGTTCGACTCCTCTAGGGTGCATTTTTCTATTTAACTCGGGAAGTAGCTCAGCTTGGTAGAGTACTTGGTTTGGGACCAAGGTGTCGCAGGTTCGAATCCTGTCTTCCCGATTCATTATAGAGATACCTATGTGTATCTTTTTTATTTTTAAAATTAAGAGAGAATCATTTTGGTTTTCTCTTTTTTGAATTTCAGTAATTCATTCTATAGTCATTTAGTTTTAAAAAAGCGTTTCAAACATTCAAAAAGATTTGGAACTTCCCTTGATAAATCCGTCACTTTCTTTTTCAAGAAACCTCAAGCTTGCTCAACCCGTGCATAAGGACGATAGAGGTAGCGGTCGACTCCTGTTTCATCAATATATACGACTGGTAAATCTTTTAGGTTATCCAAAATATCAAGAAACTCAGCGACTTTCTCTGGATTTTTTTCCTTAAAGCTAGTCGTTATTTTTTAAAGTGACATGAATCTGCTTTAAAGCTGCCCATACTGAAGGAACAACACAATCAAAATGTGCCACAATTTCCCGTAAAAAAGTGTCTGGATGAGCCTCTACAAAGGCTTTCAATTCCTCTAAAGGAATCTTCCGCTTTTTGACGACTCGCTTTCTCCGCTCTAAGTGTCCTTGTTCGAGTCTTTCTTTTCCCACGTGAAGAGAGTTCTGACGCCAACATCAAAAACTTTAGTTGCTTCGACATGGCTGTATCCCTCTTTGATGTAATCTAATGCTCCTTGTTTAAAATCTGTACTATATGCAGAGTTTTATTGTAATATGCTTATTTAAAACTAAGAAACTATAAATGAGTATTAGTTTATATTATAGTTTAAATTTGCTATCACTTTGAAGGAAATAACTATAGATTCTTTTCCACCTCATGTTTTATTGTATAGTGTATTTTGCTTGCTTTGAACAGAATCTTTTATGACATTTGTCATATTTTCTAGTGACAGAAGCATCTAACTCTGCTAACTTCAAAAGACTATAATTGAAGTATGAAATGGAGGAATAAAAAAATGAAAGATAAAGTAATTGTCGCAATGAGTTTAGTAACAGCAGGAGTCATGACTTATCTAATGTTCTCAGGATTGGACGAAGGATTCTATCATTTTCCTTGGGAGCTATTTGCAGGATTTGGAATGATGTCCTGGCTTATCCGAGAAGGTTTGAAATTAGTCTCAGATGTGAAAAAGGAGTTTGAAAAATGAAAAAAGCGTTTCTCTATCTTTTTATTGGACTATCACTAGTGGTATGGTTGGTAGAAATGTTTACAGGTTGGTTTGATCAAGCCTTCCTTCACCAATTCATCCGTGGTGCCTGGGGACTAGGATTTATGATTTTTATCGCCTTTCCTATGGGGATGGAATGGCTGAAAGGAGAATATCATGAACATGATTAAGGTACAAGATTTACATAAAAGCATCAAGGGCAAGGCTATTTTGAAGGCTATTTCCTTTGAGGTAGCTGAAGGTGAATGCGTCGCCTTGATTGGGCCAAATGGTGCTGGAAAGACAACACTCTTGGACTGTTTGCTTGGAGATAAACTGGTCACAAGCGGTCAAGTATCCATCCAAGGCTTGCCAGTGACGAGCTCTAAGTTAGACTACATTAGAGGCTATCTCCCTCAAGAAAATGTCATCGTTCAGAAATTAAAGGTCAAAGAGTTGATTGCATTCTTTCAAAGCATTTACCCAAATTCTTTGAGCAACCAGGAAATCGATCAACTATTGCAGTTTGGCCAGCAACAAAAAGAGCAATTCGCAGAAAAATTGTCAGGTGGGCAAAAACGTCTCTTCTCTTTTGTCTTGACCTTGATTGGGCGACCAAAGCTTGTCTTTTTAGACGAACCAACTGCTGCCATGGATACTTCAACCCGTCAACGCTTTTGGGAAATTGTTCAGGATCTAAAAGCTCAGGGAGTAACCATTCTCTATTCGTCCCATTATATCGAAGAGGTAGAGCATACAGCGGACCGGATTTTGGTTTTGAATAAGGGAGAGTTGATTCGTGATACGACGCCTCTAGCCATGCGTAGTGAGGAGATTGAAAAGCATTTTATCCTTCCTCTGGCTTACAAGGAAGTCGTTGAGCAGTCTAACTTGGTTGAAAACTGGTCACAAAAACAAGATGCCTTGCAAGTAGTCACACGAGAGGCAAATGCTTTTTGGGAACTGTTACTTCAAGCAGGATGTAGCATACAAGAAATTGAAGTCAATAACCGTAGTTTGCTAGATACAATCTTTGAAGAAACACAGAAGGGAGAAGACTAAGATGAAACGATGGATTGCATTAAATAAGATAGAATTTCTATTGACCAAACGGCAACTAGTCTATTATTTATTATCAGTAGGGATGCCGACAGCCTTCTATTTATTCTTTTCAGGCATGTACCAAGACACACCAGGTGGACCGGCTAATTTTATGCGTGACTACCTCATCTCCATGACGGCTTTTTCCATGATGTCGACAGCTATCTTTTCATTCCCAGTTGTTTTACATACCGACAAGATCAACAACTGGCTGAAAATATTACGTCATAGCCCTGTAAATATGGTAGAATATTATCTATCAAAGATAACAAGTATGATGGTTGATTATTTGGTCTCAATTCTGGTTGTTTTCTCAGTTGGGCATTTTGTAAGAGGTGTGGATATGTCTCTTGGAAACTGGATTGGGGCTGCACTCTTGCTGATAGTAGGAAGTGTAGCTTTTGTAGCCCTTGGTTTGACCTTGACTCTCTTACCAACTAGTCAGTTGATGTCTGTTGTAGGCAATCTTCTTTACTTTGGCTTGGCTGTTTTAGGCGGACTCTGGATGCCCGTCTCTTTATTTCCAGACTGGATGCAAGCAATCGGGAAGCGTCTACCAAGCTATCAGTTGATGGAATTGATCAAGACCTTTTTAAATGAGGGTGGCATCAATTTATCAGCCACAGTTTATCTACTTGTTTTTTCAGCAGTTTTGTTTGGTTTGACCATTTACCTTCAAGGTCATAAGGAGAATTCTTAATGCTTGAAAGACTGAAGAGCATAGACTATATGTATTGGGCCAGTTTGATTTTTATGGTTTTTCCCATCCTTCCTGTAGTGATTGGGGAGCTTGCTGTCTGGCATTTATTGATTGATATTCTATTTGTAGTGGCGTATTTGGGTGTTTTAACAACTAAGAGCCTTCGTCTATCCTGGATTTTCTGGGGGATCATGCTGGTCTATGTTGCTGGAAATACCGCCTTTGTTGCTGTGAACTATATATGGTTCTTCTTTTTTCTTTCCAATCTCTTAATTTATCATTTTGGCGTACGTAGTTTTAATTCTTTACATGTCCGGACTTTTCTCCTTGCTCAAGTGCTTGTTGTGGGGCAACTGTTGATTATTCAGAGAATCGAAGTTGGGTTTCTATTCTATCTACTTGTAATTCTTGCTTTTGTCGATTTGATGACTTTTGGTTTGGTTCGGATTCGTATTGTAGAGGATTTGAAAGAAGCTCAGGCTAAGCAAAATGCCCAGATAAATCTATTGCTTGCTGAAAATGAACGTAGTCGTATCGGTCAGGACTTGCATGATAGTCTGGGACATACCTTTGCTATGCTGAGTGTCAAGACAGATTTAGCCTTGCAGTTATTTCAGATGGAGGCTTATCCACAGGTGGAAAAGGAATTAAAAGAAATTCACCAGCTCAGCAAGGATTCCATGAATGAAGTGCGAACCATTGTGGAAAATCTTAAGTCTAGAACTTTGACATCAGAACTAGAGACTGTGAAAAAGATGTTAGAAATTGCTGGAATTGAGGTGGAAACGGATAACCAACTAGATACTGCTAGCCTAACTCAGGAATTGGAGTCAACGGCTTCCATGATTTTGCTTGAATTAGTGACCAATATCATCAAACATGCTAAAGCGTCTAAAGTCTACTTGAAATTAGAACGGACAGAGAAAGAACTCGTTCTAATAGTGAGAGATGATGGCTGTGGCTTTACTTCTATAAAGGGAGATGACCTCCATACAGTTCAAGATCGTGTTCTTCCATTTTCGGGAGAAGTAAAGGTAATTAGTCAGAAACAACCGACAGAAGTTCAGGTTCGACTACCTTATAAGGAGAGAAAGTAGATGAAAGTATTAGTCGCAGAAGATCAAAGTATGTTGCGAGATGCCATGTGCCAGTTGCTGGCCTTTCAAGCAGATGTAGAGTCTGTCTTACAAGCCAAGAATGGGCAAGAAGCAATCCAACTCTTAGAAAAAGAGTCCGTAGATATCGCCATTCTTGATGTAGAGATGCCTGTTAAGACAGGCCTTGAAGTCTTGGAGTGGATACGAGCAGAAAAGCTTGAAACAAAGGTGGTTGTAGTGACGACCTTCAAGCGCTCAGGGTATTTTGAACGTGCGGTCAAGGCTGGAGTAGATGCTTATGTATTAAAAGAAAGAAACATTGCAGACCTCATGCAAACCTTGCACACCGTCCTAGAGGGACGCAAGGAGTATTCGCCTGAATTGATGGAAGTGGTGATGACACATCCCAATCCATTAACAGAACAAGAAATCGCAGTTTTAAATGGAATTGCTCAGGGCTTCTCTAACCAAGAAATTGCAGACAAACTTTATCTATCCAACGGAACCGTCCGAAATTATGTAACCAATATTCTTTCTAAACTAGATGCTGCTAATCGAACAGAGGCAGCTAATATCGCGAAAGAATCTGGTTGGTTGTGATGATATAATATTTCCCTGTACATTATGTGTTAAAAATGAAATAATTTGTAAATTGAGGAAGGGTCTTAGCTTCCTTCTTTTTGTTTCGTCCAAGGTTGTAGCAAGAGCTAAAATTAAGAATAAAAAAGAAAAATATCTTGACAACCAAGGGGAAAATTTGTTACAATAATAGACGGTACTTTTTACTTTTGGTCTCTCAAGAGTGTACAGGGACGTGCTGACAAATGTTGCAAAAGTACACACAGATGATAGCTGTCACCAAGTGTATCATCACCAAAAATAAAAAACACAGGAGAATGTAGATGCCTACAATTAACCAATTGGTTCGCAAACCGCGTAAATCAAAAGTAGAAAAATCTAAATCACCAGCTTTGAACGTTGGTTACAACAGTCATAAAAAAGTTCAAACAAACGTTTCTTCACCACAAAAACGTGGTGTTGCAACTCGTGTTGGAACAATGACACCTAAAAAACCTAACTCAGCCCTTCGTAAATTCGCTCGTGTACGTTTGAGCAACCTTATCGAAGTTACTGCCTACATCCCAGGTATCGGACACAACTTGCAAGAACACAGCGTAGTTCTTCTTCGTGGTGGACGTGTAAAAGACCTTCCAGGGGTACGTTACCATATCGTCCGTGGTGCACTTGATACTGCAGGTGTTAACGATCGTAAACAAGGCCGTTCTAAATACGGTACTAAACGTCCAAAAGCATAAGGAAAGGGGATAAAGAGAAATGAGTCGTAAAAATAGAGCTCCAAAACGTGACGTATTGCCAGATCCGCTTTACAATTCACAACTAGTTACTCGTCTTATCAACCGCGTTATGCTTGATGGTAAACGTGGTACAGCTGCTTCAATCGTTTACGGTGCTTTTGAGCAAATCAAAGAAGCTACTGGTAACGATGCACTTGAAGTATTTGAAACAGCTATGGAAAACATCATGCCTGTACTTGAAGTACGTGCACGTCGTGTCGGTGGTTCTAACTACCAAGTCCCAGTTGAAGTTCGTCCAGAACGTCGTACAACACTTGGACTTCGTTGGTTGGTAACAATCGCTCGTCTTCGTGGTGAACACACAATGCAAGACCGTCTTGCAAAAGAAATCTTAGATGCTGCTAACAACACTGGTGCAGCTGTTAAGAAACGTGAAGACACTCACCGTATGGCTGAAGCTAACCGCGCATTCGCACACTTCCGTTGGTAAGATTAAGATACTAAGGGCGTTAAAAAAGCGACTGAAAATTAGGAAGCTTGACGAAGAATCGAAGATTCTAGGAGAGCTTATCTATTTTCCAAGCTTTTAGCCCGGGTTCAAATTAGCTAAATCGATTAGTATTAGCTATAACTCAACTTACCAGCTCGTAAGTTGAAACCAACAATAGCATGAAAACATTGAGAACGGGTAGGTCCTGCCTATCCGTTTTTATTAAAATCATGTTATAATAGAATAGAAATCAAAAATAAATAGGAGAAACAAACCTCATGGCACGCGAATTTTCACTTGAAAAAACTCGTAATATCGGTATCATGGCTCACGTCGATGCTGGTAAAACAACAACTACTGAGCGTATTCTTTACTACACTGGTAAAATCCACAAAATCGGTGAAACTCACGAAGGTGCGTCACAAATGGACTGGATGGAGCAAGAGCAAGAGCGTGGTATCACTATCACATCTGCTGCAACAACAGCTCAATGGAACAACCACCGCGTAAACATCATCGACACACCAGGACACGTGGACTTCACAATCGAAGTACAACGTTCTCTTCGTGTATTGGATGGTGCGGTTACCGTTCTTGACTCGCAATCAGGTGTTGAGCCTCAAACTGAAACAGTTTGGCGTCAAGCAACTGAGTACGGAGTTCCACGTATTGTATTTGCTAACAAAATGGACAAAATCGGTGCGGACTTCCTTTACTCTGTAAGCACACTTCACGATCGTCTTCAAGCAAATGCACACCCAATCCAATTGCCAATCGGTTCTGAAGATGACTTCCGTGGTATCATTGACTTGATCAAGATGAAAGCTGAAATCTATACTAACGACCTTGGTACAGATATCCTTGAAGAAGACATCCCAGCTGAATACCTTGACCAAGCACAAGAATACCGTGAAAAATTGGTTGAAGCAGTTGCTGAAACTGATGAAGAATTGATGATGAAATATCTCGAAGGTGAAGAAATCACTAACGAAGAATTGAAAGCTGGTATCCGTAAAGCGACTATCAACGTTGAATTCTTCCCAGTATTGTGTGGTTCTGCCTTCAAGAACAAGGGTGTTCAATTGATGCTTGATGCTGTTATTGACTACCTTCCAAGCCCACTTGATATCCCAGCAATCAAAGGTGTTAACCCAGATACAGATGCTGAAGAAACTCGTCCAGCATCTGATGAAGAGCCATTTGCAGCTCTTGCCTTCAAGATTATGACAGACCCATTCGTAGGTCGTTTGACATTCTTCCGTGTTTACTCAGGTGTTCTTCAATCAGGTTCATACGTATTGAACACTTCTAAAGGTAAACGTGAACGTATCGGACGTATCCTTCAAATGCACGCTAACAGCCGTCAAGAAATCGACACTGTTTACTCAGGTGATATCGCTGCTGCTGTTGGTTTGAAAGATACTACAACTGGTGACTCATTGACAGATGAAAAAGCTAAAATCATCCTTGAGTCAATCAATGTTCCAGAACCAGTTATCCAATTGATGGTTGAGCCAAAATCTAAAGCAGACCAAGATAAGATGGGTATCGCCCTTCAAAAATTGGCTGAAGAAGATCCAACATTCCGCGTTGAAACAAACGTTGAAACTGGTGAAACAGTTATCTCTGGTATGGGTGAGCTTCACCTTGACGTCCTTGTTGACCGTATGCGTCGTGAGTTCAAAGTTGAAGCGAACGTAGGTGCTCCTCAAGTATCTTACCGTGAAACATTCCGCGCTTCTACTCAAGCACGTGGATTCTTCAAACGTCAATCTGGTGGTAAAGGTCAATTCGGTGATGTATGGATTGAATTTACTCCAAACGAAGAAGGTAAAGGATTCGAATTTGAAAACGCAATCGTTGGTGGTGTGGTTCCGCGTGAATTTATCCCAGCTGTTGAAAAAGGTTTGGTAGAATCTATGGCTAATGGTGTTCTTGCAGGTTACCCAATGGTTGACGTTAAAGCTAAGCTTTACGATGGTTCATACCACGATGTCGACTCATCTGAAACTGCCTTCAAGATCGCGGCTTCACTTGCCCTTAAAGAAGCTGCTAAATCAGCACAACCAGCTATCCTTGAGCCAATGATGCTTGTAACAATCACTGTTCCAGAAGAAAACCTTGGTGATGTTATGGGTCACGTAACTGCTCGTCGTGGACGTGTTGATGGTATGGAAGCACACGGTAACAGCCAAATCGTTCGTGCTTACGTTCCACTTGCTGAAATGTTCGGTTACGCAACAGTTCTTCGTTCTGCATCTCAAGGACGTGGTACATTCATGATGGTATTTGATCACTACGAAGATGTACCTAAGTCAGTACAAGAAGAAATCATTAAGAAAAACAAAGGTGAAGACTAATCAGTCCTCACTCTAGAAGGAAGTCACTTAGTGGCTTCCTTTTGTCTTTAGAAAATACCTCTAAATATGGTAAAATAGTAGGAGAATAATGTGAGGAAAATGAATGTCAAACAGTTTTGAAATTTTGATGAATCAACTGGGGATGCCTGCTGAAATGAGACAGGCCCCTGCTTTATCACAGGCTGATATTGAGCGAGTTGTGGTTCATAAAATTAGTAAGGTATGGGAGTTTCATTTCGTATTTTCTAATATTTTACCGATTGAAATCTTTTTAGAATTAAAGAAAGGTTTGAGTGAGGAATTTTCTAAGACAGGCAATAAAGCTGTTTTCGAAATCAAGGCTCTGTCTCAAGAATTTTCAAACCAACTCTTGCAGGCCTATTATAGAGAGGCTTTTTCTGAGGGGGCATGTGCTAGTCAAGGTTTTAAGTCTCTTTATCAAAATTTGCAAGTTCGTGCTGAGGGCAATCGACTCTTTATTGAAGGCTCAGAGGCGATTGATAAGGAACATTTTAAGAAAAATCATCTTCCTAATTTAGCCAAACAACTTGAAAAATTTGGTTTTCCAACTTTTAACTGTCAAGTAGAGAAGAATGATGTGCTGACTCAAGAGCAGGAAGAAGCCTTTCATGCGGAAAATGAACAGATTGTTCAAGCTGCCAATGAGGAAGCGCTCCGTGCTATGGAGCAACTGGAACAGATGGCGCCACCTCCAGCAGAAGACAAACCAGCTTTTGATTTTCAGGCCAAAAAAGCTGCGGCTAAACCGAAGTTGGATAAGGCGGAGATTACTCCTATGATTGAAGTGACGACTGAAGAAAATCGTTTGGTCTTTGAAGGGGTTGTTTTTGATGTAGAGCAAAAAGTGACTAGAACAGGTCGTGTTTTAATCAATTTTAAAATGACGGACTACACTTCAAGTTTTTCTATGCAAAAGTGGGTTAAAAATGAGGAAGAGGCTCAGAAATTTGACCTCATCAAGAAGAATTCTTGGCTCCGAGTCCGTGGGAATGTGGAGATGAATAACTTCACACGCGACTTGACTATGAACGTGCAGGATGTGCAGGAAGTTGTTCAATGAGCGGAAAGATTTGATGCCAGAAGGTGAGCGTCGGGTTGAGTTTCATGCCCATACCAATATGTCGACCATGGATGCTTTGCCAGAAGTAGAGGAGATCGTTGCGACAGCTGCTAAGTGGGGACACAAGGCGGTTGCTATCACCGATCACGGGAATGTTCAATCCTTCCCACACGGCTACAAGGCGGCCAAGAAAGCGGGAATCCAGCTGATCTATGGAATGGAAGCCAATATTGTAGAGGACCGGGTTCCTATCGTTTACAACGAAGTGGAGATGGACTTATCAGAAGCGACCTACGTTGTCTTTGACGTGGAAACGACGGGTCTATCAGCCATCTATAATGACTTGATTCAGGTTGCGGCCTCTAAAATGTACAAGGGGAATGTCATTGCTGAATTTGATGAATTTATCAATCCTGGGCATCCCTTGTCAGCCTTTACCACGGAGTTGACTGGAATTACAGATGATCATGTCAAAAATGCCAAACCACTGGAACAAGTTTTACAAGAATTCCAAGAATTTTGTACGGATACGGTCCTAGTTGCCCACAATGCGACCTTTGACGTTGGCTTTATGAATGCCAACTATGAGCGTCATGACCTTCCAAGGATTAGCCAGCCAGTCATCGATACGCTGGAGTTTGCTAGAAACCTTTATCCTGAGTATAAACGTCATGGTTTGGGACCTTTGACTAAGCGTTTTGGTGTAGCACTTGAACACCACCATATGGCCAACTACGATGCGGAAGCTACTGGCCGTTTGCTCTTCATCTTTATCAAAGAGGTGGCAGAAAAACATGGTGTGACTGATCTGGCTAGACTGAATATTGATTTGATTAGTCCAGACTCTTATAAAAAAGCTCGGATCAAGCATGCGACCATCTATGTCAAGAATCAAGTGGGTCTAAAAAATATCTTTAAACTAGTTTCTTTGTCTAATACTAAGTACTTTGAAGGGGTGCCACGGATTCCGAGAACGGTTTTAGATGCCCATCGGGAAGGCTTAATTTTGGGGTCGGCTTGCTCGGAGGGTGAAGTTTTTGATGCAGTCGTTTCCCAAGGTGTGGATGCGGCGGTTGAGGTGGCCAAGTATTATGACTTTATTGAGATCATGCCACCAGCTATCTATGCTCCCTTGATTGCCAAGGAGCAGGTCAAGGATATGGAAGAACTCCAGACCATTATCAAGAGTTTGATAGAGGTGGGAGACCGTCTTGGTAAGCCTGTTCTGGCTACGGGGAATGTCCACTATATCGAACCAGAAGAAGAAATTTACCGTGAAATTATTGTCCGTAGTTTGGGACAGGGGGCGATGATTAACCGAACTATCGGTCATGGGGAACATGCCCAACCAGCTCCTCTTCCCAAGGCTCATTTTCGAACAACCAATGAGATGTTGGATGAATTTGCTTTCTTGGGAGAAGAATTAGCTCGGAAATTGGTTATTGAAAACACCAATGCCTTGGCAGAAACCTTTGAACCTGTTGAGGTGGTTAAGGGTGACTTGTATACGCCTTTCATCGACAAGGCGGAAGAAACGGTTGCTGAGTTGACTTATAAGAAAGCTTTTGAGATTTATGGAAATCCTCTGCCAGATATTGTTGATTTGCGGATTGAAAAAGAACTAACATCCATTCTGGGGAATGGATTTGCCGTGATTTATCTAGCCTCGCAGATGCTGGTGCAACGTTCCAATGAACGGGGTTACTTGGTTGGTTCTCGTGGGTCTGTCGGATCTAGTTTCGTTGCGACCATGATTGGGATTACGGAGGTCAATCCTCTCTCCCCTCACTATGTCTGTGGTCAGTGTCAGTATAGCGAGTTTATCACAGACGGTTCTTATGGTTCAGGATTTGATATGCCCAATAAGGACTGTCCTAAATGTGGTAACAAACTCAGCAAAAATGGGCAAGATATTCCTTTCGAGACCTTCCTTGGTTTTGATGGAGACAAGGTTCCCGATATTGACTTGAACTTCTCGGGAGAAGACCAGCCTAGCGCTCACTTGGATGTGCGTGATATCTTTGGTGAAGAATATGCCTTCCGTGCAGGAACGGTTGGTACGGTGGCTGCCAAGACTGCCTATGGATTTGTAAAGGGCTATGAGCGAGATTATGGCAAGTTTTATCGTGATGCAGAGGTGGAACGTCTCGCTCAAGGTGCAGCTGGTGTCAAGCGAACAACGGGACAACACCCGGGGGGAATCGTTGTTATTCCTAACTACATGGATGTTTACGACTTTACGCCTGTCCAGTATCCAGCAGATGATGTAACGGCTGAATGGCAGACCACTCACTTTAACTTCCATGATATAGACGAGAACGTCCTCAAACTCGATGTACTGGGACATGATGATCCGACCATGATTCGGAAACTGCAGGACTTGTCTGGGATTGATCCTAATGAAATCCCTATGGATGACGAAGGCGTGATGGCCCTCTTCTCAGGCACAGATATCCTAGGAGTGAAGCCTGAGCAAATCGGAACGCCGACAGGTATGCTGGGGATTCCAGAATTTGGAACCAACTTTGTACGTGGGATGGTAGATGAGACGCATCCGACGACTTTTGCGGAGTTGCTTCAGTTGTCAGGATTGTCCCACGGTACCGATGTCTGGTTGGGAAATGCCCAAGATTTGATCAAGCAAGGAATTGCGGACCTATCAACTGTTATCGGTTGTCGGGACGACATCATGGTTTACCTCATGCATGCTGGTCTCGAACCTAAGATGGCCTTTACCATCATGGAACGGGTGCGTAAGGGCTTGTGGCTCAAGATTTCTGAGGAGGAACGCAATGGCTATATCGAAGCCATGAAGGCCAATAAGGTGCCAGAGTGGTATATCGAGTCCTGTGGGAAAATTAAGTACATGTTCCCTAAAGCCCATGCGGCAGCCTACGTTATGATGGCCTTGCGTGTAGCTTACTTCAAGGTTCACCATCCTATTTATTACTACTGTGCTTACTTCTCCATTCGTGCCAAGGCTTTTGATATTAAGACCATGGGGGCGGGCTTGGATACCATCAAGCGCAGAATGGAAGAAATAGCTGAAAAACGGAAAAACAACGAGGCCTCTAATGTGGAAATCGATCTCTATACAACTCTTGAGATTGTTAATGAGATGTGGGAGCGTGGCTTCAAGTTTGGTAAACTCGATCTCTACCGCAGTCAGGCGACAGAGTTCCTCATCGATGGGGATACCCTCATTCCGCCATTTGTAGCAATGGATGGTCTGGGAGAGAACGTTGCCAAACAGTTGGTACGAGCGCGTGAAGAGGGAGAATTCCTCTCTAAAACAGAACTACGCAAGCGTGGTGGACTCTCATCAACCTTGGTTGAAAAGATGGATGAAATGGGCATTCTCGGCAATATGCCAGAGGACAATCAGTTGAGTTTGTTTGATGAGTTGTTTTAAAAAATTGCTTATTTTGATCAAGTGGACAAAATATGTCCACTTGATTTGTTATAATTCTCTTAAAAATAATAGAAAAGAGAGTATAATATGGTGAATCAAGAAATTTTAAATTCTAATGTGTCAATTGAAGAGGAAATTTATAATTTTGAAAAAGGCTTGAAAGATGATGGGAATGATTGGACCGGATTCCCACAAATAGACTTAAAAGAAGATTCTCAATGTATTTACATTTGCGGTATTTCAGAGACTGATAGATGGCATTTGTTTTATTATACGTTAACTAAAATAAAACCTGTTACTCCAATAGCATCACTTGCATATTATCGAGTGAGAGATAATTTGATTTTTTCTAAACATAGTCAATGGATGAAACTGCAAATGGGGTATACAGAGTGTGATTGGCTTTTTCTGGATGGAGTTCAATTTTTGGGAGAGGCTGATCAAAGGGTACAGGAATACTGGATGCAGCAATTCAAAGAGAATAAGAAAAGAAGCAAACTCTTCATTGTATATTCAGACTGCTTACCCGAAGACTTAAAAAATATGCCAGAATCCGTAGTTGAGTTCTTCGAATCTGGCATAGTGGTACAGTTGAAATCATCTAAGGGCTAGTTTATTTTGCTTTAATCGTTTTGAATATAAAGTGCTAGTTATACTATAGAAGTGATAATAATGTACTGGAAATAATATTGTTTGAATAATATGTAGAAGGACTGCAAATGAATGATCAAGAGAGACTGCTAACGATCTTTTTACGCTTACAGTTTGGGACTCAGTTAGGGAAAAAGCAATTGGCTCAGGAATTTGAGGTTAGTGAAAAGACGATACAGAGAGATTTTTCTCTACTTCGTGATATTTTATCTAGTAATACCAGTTATAGTGGAGATTTGCTTTATAACCGTAAAACGAATAAGTATTGTTTAGCAAGTAAGTCAGTTTTTAATAAAAAGGATATTCTCGTTATTTCAAAGATTTTATTGGAAAATCGAGCACTGAACAGACCAGAAATTGCTAGCTTGTTAAATAATTTACTGGTTTTAGTTCCCCGTGATGATCAGAAAGAAATTGAGCAGATTATTGGCAGTGAAAAGCTTAACTATGCTCCCTTAACCGATCAACAAAATAGAATAGAGAAAATTTGGAATTTATCAGAAGCCATTTTGAATGAACAGGTTCTAGATATTATCTATCAAAAACCTTATTCTGAGTCTTCTAAGAGGCAGACTGTTTTGCCAGTCTCTCTTTATTATGATAATCATTATTTCTATCTAGTTGTCTACCAGTTGAAACATGCTACTTATATTACTTTAAGAGTAGACCGTATCCAGTCATGGTCTCTTAGTGATATAGAGAAACCCTCTATTTCTTATCGAGATAAATTTAGAGATGGCGACATTCGTAACGAGAGAGTAGATGCTTTTATCGGGAAGAAAATCAGTATTGAAATCGAGTATTTGTACGATCCGGCGATTGTGATGGATCAATTTCCAAATGCAAAAATAGTTGGGAAAAATGGCGATTGGACTCATTTTAAGTTTGAAAGTCAGCACACACCGGGGCTTAAACGCTGGTTGCTGGGGCAAGGGGAAGCAGTTACTGTTTTGTCTCCTCGGATTTTAGTAGAGGATATGAAGCAAACAGTTCAAGAAATGATAGATAAATATAGATGAGGATAAAATGACTATTCAATTTACTTCTAAAAAGGTTGGAGAACTATTGAAAGAAGGGGATTTGCGGATTCCTTCTTATCAAAGACCATATAAATGGAACAGAAAGCATATCCGTAATCTTTTTTATGATTTACGAGATGCTATGGGGAAAAAGGAATATCAGATTGGTTCCGTTATCTTACATGAAATCTTGCATGAAAAGGAAAAATACTTAGATATTGTCGATGGACAGCAACGGCTAATTTCTATTTCCTTGTTTCTTCATTTATTAGATGATTTAGAGAATTATAAGGGTGCTAAGCAACTGCTGAGTGCTGCTGAATTTGGAGAGCTATCTTGCTATCATGCGAGTGAAAATTATAATGAGTGGGAAAATTTGACTCAATTGGTTGGTGAAAATCAGGCAAAAGATATTTGCAACTTTTTATTGGAAAATTGTTCTGTCTCCGTGATTACTATGCCACAGAAACGATTATCTGAAGCCTTTCAGTTATTTGATTCTCAGAATAATCGTGGAAAATCTTTAGAACCTCATGATTTGCTCAAAGCCTACCATCTTCGCAAGGAAGATTCAGAGGATGAAAAGATTGTTGAAAAGTGGGAGCAATTTGTAGAAGATAAAGATTTAAGTCTCAAAGAGTTGTTTGATAAACATCTTTTCCGTATGAGACGTTGGTCGCGCGGAGAGACAGGATTAACAAACAAACGTTATGGATCTTATCTGCGTTTTACAGAGGATTTTATTGACGATTTTAAAGGCGTTGATTTGAATCAGAACTTTCCGTATCTAGAATTGTATCGTCATATTGAAAATCTCACCATGTCCATTACTATGCCAATCATTGATGGAAGTAAATTTTTTGAGTATATTGAATCTGCTCATGAAACTATTAAAAATCATAAAGATTTTTTAAATGAAAAGTTACGAGTCTCCAATGAGTCAGAGGGAGAAGAAAAAAATCTAACTTACCCAGAAGGTATGTTAAACATTTACAATAGCTCCAAAGGACGCTATCTCAAGTGTCACAATATATTCCTAAATATTTGCTCGCTTTTTGCTGAGAGATTTGGAAAAGATGAGCTATCAAAGGAGATAGTAGAGACCTTGTTTATTTGGTCTTATTACCCTAGAGTTAAGTCTAAAGCAATATATGATGCAACGGTAGGGAAATACGCTGCTGGTGGAAGTTTTAGACAAAAAGAGGCTCAAAAGCTATTTCAACTTTTATCTCATGCTGTCACTCCGAATGATTTCATGATTAAGATAGATAGAGAGCTATTTGAAAATTATACTGTGGACAAGATTATAGAAGAGGAAAAAGATAAATGGTAGAAACACATATCAGCTTATCAGTTAATCGTTTGTTAAATGAAGATACCTATGCTATTCCTCTTTATCAGAGAAATTTTGCTTGGACTTATGATGAAATTGAACAATTGTTGAACGATGTGGCGGATGCTTTTCAAGAAAATAGAGACAATTACTACTATATTGGAACATTAGTCGTTAATAAAGAGAATGGCATTTTCAAAATCATAGATGGGCAACAACGGACAACCGCCCTTAATTTGATTGCCTTAGCTTTGAAGCATGAGTTTGGTTTTGATAGATTGAAAGCTGTCAATCTTACCTTCCCAGCTCGGAAGAAATCAAATGAGAATATTCAAAAGCTATTTACCAAGCAAAAAATTTCAGAGTGCGATGAAAATGAGCTGACTAGAGGTTATGGACATGCTAAAGATGCATTGAAAAAAGTGTTAGAAGAGCGCCAATTGGCTCCTCAGTCTTTCGTTGATTATCTTTTTGATAAGGTTATCATTTTTCGGAGTATACTTCCTGAAGATTTAGATTTGAATCTTTATTTCGAACGTTTCAACTCTCGAGGCGAACAACTAGAGGCTCATGAGATTCTTAAGGCACAAATGATGTCTAAATTTGGTGAAGATCAAGAAATGGCACAAAAATTTGCGAGAATTTGGGATGCCTGTGCAGAGTTTGATAAGCCGGCAGCAAGTCAGTTTAAGATGCGGCGGAAGAGAGCAGATGACTTTCAAGAACGTGAACGTATTTTTGGATGGCATTTTACAAATTACTCATTTCATAATATTTATAATGATATTGATTTTCATCAAAATGAAAGAAGAAAGTTATCAGATATATTAGGAAAAAAGATAAATGAAAAAAATATAGAAGTAGAAAAAGATTTTGGCGATTATACTACAGTCATTGATTTTCCAACATTCTTACTCCATGTATTGGCAATTGCGGAAGGTAAGAAAACTGATGAGATTCAACTAGATGATAAGAAACTCTTAGCACTATTTGATATAAAAAATAAAGATAAAACTTGGGTTATTGAATTTAGTGAATTTCTTCTTAGAATAAAACACATTTTCGATAATTACATCGTTAGAAACTCGAATACGGATTCTTCAAGTAGAAATAAGGATGAATGGTTTTTACAGAAGGGGACTTATTATGAATATCAACCAAATGGAAAATCTAAAGAGCATTACATAGTCGAAGAACACTTTACTAATAATACGTTTTCGAATTCGGAGATTAACAAAAACATCATTCTTCTCCAATCTATGTTTGCTGTGACTTTTACTGCTAATCGTGATAGTCGTTGGTTATATGAGATCTTACAATTCCTCTTCAACCATATTGAAGAGTTAAATCAAGCAGAATTTGCTAGTCTATTTAAGGATTTTCTTGAGAAAATGGCAATGAGATATGCTGAGGAAAGATTGTTTACTGAAGAAAAAAGTATCAAAAAATATGGTGCAATTCCTGTTTATGCTTTTAACTTTGTAGATTATGTTTTATGGAAAAATCGTGCTGAATTAGAGAAAGAGTACAAGGATATTAATTTTGATCATTTCAAATTTGCATATCGTCGCTCCATAGAGCATTGGTATCCTCAGAATCCAAATGGACATGATGGAGAGAGCCAATTACCTGCTGAGTTTTTACATTCCTTTGGCAACCTTTGTATTACTACCGATAGTCAGAACTCCAGGTTTGGCAACTCCTATCCAGAGGCTAAATTAGAACAATGGGAAAGAGAGGGGATATTCCATCGTCAGAGTTTAAAATTACAGATGATGGCAAAGATAACTTCTAAAAAAAATAGATGGGATATTGGTGAGATTCAATCTATGGAAAAAGAAGTGGAAAGGTATGTACAAAATTTTTGTAATAGCTAATTAAAACAAGCTTCAGTAAGCTTGTTTTTTAAAATACCAATATATGTGATATACTAGTAACGGAGGATATTTCATGAAACTAAGAATTTTTGCGGAAGATAAACCTGCTGAGAAGGTGTTTGAATATCAATTAGAACTTGCTGATCAGACAATTCTTCTATCGACAGCACTCTTGTCAGGTACTATTGCACTAGCAGGGCTACTTTCTGCTTTGAAAGAAAAATAAAAATAGAAAAGGAAAACAAAATGGTTTTACCAAATTTTAAAGAAAATCTAGAAAAATATGCGAAATTGTTGGTTGCGAATGGAATTAACGTGCAGCCTGGTCACACTTTGGCGCTCTCTATCGATGTGGAGCAACGTGAGTTGGCTCACTTAATCGTCAAAGAAGCTTATGCCTTGGGTGCGCATGAGGTCATCGTTCAGTGGACAGATGATGTGATTAACCGTGAGAAATTCCTCCATGCGCCGATGGAGCGTCTGGACAATGTGCCTGAATACAAGATTGCTGAGATGAACTATCTTTTGGAGAACAAGGCTAGCCGTCTCGGAGTTCGTTCTTCTGATCCAGGTGCCTTGAACGGAGTAGATGCTGACAAGCTTTCAGCTTCTGCTAAAGCTATGGGACTTGCCATGAAGCCAATGCGAATCGCAACTCAATCCAATAAGGTTAGCTGGACTGTAGCAGCCGCTGCTGGACTTGAGTGGGCTAAGAAAGTCTTTCCAAATGCTGCGAGCGACGAAGAAGCAGTCGATCTCCTTTGGGATCAAATTTTCAAAACTTGCCGTGTCTACGAAGCAGATCCTGTTAAGGCTTGGGAAGAGCATGCAGCTATCCTCAAGAGCAAGGCCGATATGCTTAATAAAGAGCAATTTTCAGCCCTTCATTACACAGCGCCAGGGACAGATTTGACCCTTGGTTTGCCGAAGAACCACGTTTGGGAATCAGCTGGTGCTATCAATGCACAGGGCGAAGGATTCTTGCCAAATATGCCGACAGAGGAAGTTTTCACAGCACCTGATTTCCGTCGCGCAGATGGTTATGTCACTTCTACAAAACCGCTTAGCTATAACGGAAATATCATCGAAGGTATTAAGGTAACCTTTAAGGATGGACAAATCGTTGACATCACTGCTGAGAAGGGCGATCAAGTCATGAAAGACCTTGTCTTTGAAAATGCGGGTGCGCGTGCCTTGGGTGAATGTGCCTTGGTACCAGATCCAAGCCCAATTTCTCAGTCAGGCATTACCTTCTTTAACACCCTTTTCGATGAGAATGCCTCAAACCACTTGGCTATCGGTGCAGCCTATGCAACTAGCGTAGTTGGTGGAGCGGAGATGAGCGAAGAGGAGCTTGAAGCTGCGGGGCTTAACCGTTCAGATGTTCATGTAGACTTTATGATTGGTTCTAACCAAATGGATATCGATGGTATCCGTGAGGATGGGACACGTGTACCACTCTTCCGTAACGGAGATTGGGCAAATTAACAAAAATATCCCAAAAGCAAATTGAATTGTAAGTATGCTTTTGGGATATTTATTTATAAGATTTTATTAGATTTTGAACGATTACATTTCCAACAGAGAGTTTGAAGATTGTCAGGTGTGGAAAGTCCTCCTTTTGATACAGGGACAATATGGTCTATCTCAAGTAACAGGAGAGATTGTTCAGCTGTAGAGGCAGCACAGATTTGACAAGTATAGTGATCTCTTTCTTTTATTTGAGTTCGAAGTTTGTTTGTCATCAGTGATCGTTGAGCTTGAGCAGTTTGTTTTGATTTTATTTTCTTTGCAATATACTCTGCTGTTGCTTCAACAGTTTCACCGTTAAACAGAATTGTCGTTTTCTGAGAACTATTGCCTCCTGCACTCACGTATTCAAAAATATAAGAAGTGTAATCAACCTTTATGTCTGGTAGGTGGATATCTAACTCTTTCATTAAATCTTTAGAAAAGTATTTTAAAATAAATTTTGGAGGATTAAAGTCGTTTTTTATTTGTTCCTCTCGTTGATAAAGATTATCAATTGTGTTTTCCATTCGAGAGATATTCTCTCCGATTTCTTCAAGCTGTTTCAAGCTTTCTTCGGTTGCAGTTATTCCGAAATACTTACAGAGATAATGTATAGGTTCTTCAGATGCACGTCGCACAACTTGTAGGGAAGTTGAATAAACGTTACTTTGATTTAAAGTTTTTTATGTTTATCTCGCTTATAGTCATGTTGGCTAGTATTTTCAAAGTGAGCTAAATGTGCATGTTTCCCTGTAATATCCTTTACAATAAATTGATTTTTATTTGGGATATCTTTTACATATTCTGAAATCTCATTAAACTCAATAATAGTATCTGCAATTTTTTGTTTTTGTTCTAGAAAACCTGGACTTTTAAAATATCTTATTTTTCTAATATGTAAAGATATACCATAAATGAGGAATAAGCAAAGTGCAATTAGAATAAATGGAAGAATCTTTAAAAATAAAGCTATTACTACAAAAATAAGAAATAAATAGATTAACCACATATGGATGTTTCCTTTTAAACGAAGTATATTTATACTATACCATAAAATTGATAATAGTTCAGCAATTTCCATGATATAATAGTTCTATGAGATTGGATAAATTTTTAGTTGCCTGCGCTGTGGGGAGTCGGACAGAGGTCAAAAACTTACTCAAGGCTGGGCGCGTGACGGTAAATGGTAAAAAAGAAAAGTCAGCTAAATTGCAGATTGATGAAGAAAGAGATGAGATTCGCTTTGATGGGCAAGTGTTGGAGTATGAAGAGTTTGTCTACTACATGATGAACAAGCCCCAAGGAGTTATCTCAGCGACTGAGGATCCTAAGCACAGAACCGTTCTGGACTTGCTGGATGATATTGCTCGGAGCAAGGAAGTTTTCCCAGTAGGACGCTTGGATATTGACACGCATGGTCTTTTGCTCTTGACCAATGATGGTCAGCTGGCCCATGCTCTTCTTTCGCCCAAGCGTCATGTGGACAAGACGTATCTGGCTCTGGTCAAGGGAATTATGATCCAAGAAGATGTGGATACATTCGCCAAGGGCATTCCGCTCAAGGATTTTACCTGCCAGCCAGCTAAGTTGGAGCTTGTGTCCATAGATACAGAAAAGAATCAAAGCCAAATCCGTGTGACTATTGCAGAAGGGAAGTTTCATCAGGTCAAGCGTATGGTGGCCTACTGTGGCAAGGAAGTAGTAGACTTGCAACGTTTGACTATGGGAACTTTAGTTTTAGATGAGAACTTGCAGCGAGGAGAATGGCGTCGCTTGACCAAGGAAGAATTGGAAAATCTTCTTGCTAGTATTGCTTAATTTAGTTTATATTCGAAAAAGGTGAGGGACAATGTCCTTGCCTTTTATGTTTTTCAGTTGCTTCCTTTGTGAAAAGAGTTATAATAGACTGTAGAATAAAAGGAGGAATCTATGAACGCGATTCAAGAATCATTTACTGATAAACTATTTGCCAATTATGAAGCAAATGTAAAATACCAAGCGATTGAAAATGCTGCCAGCCACAACGGAATTTTTGCAGCTCTAGAACGTCGCCAAAGCCATGTAGACAACACACCTGTTTTCTCATTGGATTTGACCAAGGATAAGGTTACTAACCAGAAAGCGTCTGGTCGTTGCTGGATGTTTGCGGCTCTCAACACTTTCCGCCACAAGCTCATCTCACAATACAAACTAGAAAATTTTGAGTTATCACAGGCCCACACCTTCTTCTGGGACAAGTATGAGAAATCCAACTGGTTCTTGGAGCAAGTCATTGCGACTGCAGACCAAGACTTGACGAGTCGTAAGGTTAAATTCCTACTTCAAACACCACAACAAGACGGTGGTCAGTGGGATATGGTCGTTTCTCTCTTTGAGAAATACGGTGTCGTTCCTAAGTCTGTTTATCCAGAGTCTGTTTCATCTAGCAGCAGTCGTGAGCTCAATGCAATCCTTAACAAATTGCTTCGTCAAGATGCTCAAATCTTGCGTGACTTGCTTACTTCTGGTGAGGACCAAGCGACTGTTCAAGCTAAGAAAGAAGATCTTTTGCAAGAAATCTTTAACTTTCTTGCTATGTCTTTAGGACTTCCACCACGTAAATTTGACTTTGCTTATCGTGATAAGGATAACAACTACCAAAGTGAAAAGGGCATCACACCACAAGAGTTTTACAAGAAATATGTTAATCTTCCACTAGAAGACTACGTTTCTGTTATCAATGCTCCAACTGCTGATAAACCATACGGTAAATCTTACACAGTTGAGATGTTAGGAAATGTGATTGGTAGCCGTGCGGTTCGCTACATCAACGTGCCGATGGAGCGCTTGAAAGAGTTGGCAATTGCTCAAATGCAAGCAGGTGAGACTGTTTGGTTTGGTTCTGATGTTGGTCAGCTCAGCAACCGTAAAGCTGGAATCCTTGCGACAGATGTTTATGACTTTGAATCAAGCATGGACATTAAACTCACTCAAGACAAGGCTGGACGTTTGGACTATAGTGAAAGCTTAATGACCCACGCCATGGTCTTGACAGGTGTTGATTTGGACGAAAATGGCAAGTCAACCAAGTGGAAGGTTGAAAACTCTTGGGGAGACAAGGTCGGTACAGATGGTTACTTTGTTGCCTCAGACGCTTGGATGGACGAATACACATACCAAATCGTTGTCCGTAAAGAATTGCTGACAGCAGCAGAACAAGCTGCCTATGAAGCAGAACCAATTATACTCGCTCCATGGGATCCAATGGGAGCCTTGGCAGAATAAAAACATAGAAAAAAGGAATCAGGCTTAGAACCTGATTCCTTTTAAGTTAATTGATTACATGATATGAAGAACATGTGCCACAATACCCACTGCGAAGAGTGCAAGGATAATAGTGATTGGAGATACTTTTTTCTTAAGCAAGTACATGCAAAGGAAAGTAAGGAGTAGTCCTGATAGTCCAGGAATCAACATATCCAAGTTTTGTTGGAAAGTAGTAACTTTTTCAGATGTTTGAGATAATCCTTGTCCTACTTGTGCGAATGCTTCTTGGATACCTTTAGATCCTTCTGGCAATTTATCCCAATGGATATAAGCCTTTTCATCCAGTTGAACTTTGGCAACATCGAAAGCAAATTTAATATTTACCCAACGTTGAACAAGGACAGCAAGAATGAACATACCAAGGATAGAAGCTCCTTTAGTGATGTCTTGGAGGATACCGCCAGACATATCTTTAGTGATTTCTGATCCAGCCTTGTATCCAATCTCTTGTGTATACCACAAGAATGACATACGAATCAAATTCCAAAGAACGAAGAAGAGGATTGGACCTAAGATATTACCAGTAAGGGCAAGTGAAGCACCGAGTGATCCAAGGATTGGGCGTACTGTAAACCAGAATACTGGGTCACCGATACCAGCAAGAGGTCCCATCATACCGATTTTAACCCCTTGGATAGCAGCGTCATCAATTTCAACACCGTTAGCACGTTCTTCTTCAAGTGCAAGAGTAACCCCCATGATTGGAGCGGCTACGTATGGGTGAGTGTTGAAGAACTCAAGATGGCGTTCAAGAGCAGCGATTTGATCTTCTTTTTTAGTGTAGAGTTTTTTAAGAGCTGGAATTAATGAGTAAGCCCAACCCAAGTTTTGCATACGTTCATAGTTCCAAGAACCTTGTAAGAAAGTTGAACGCCACCAAACTTTTTTACGATCTGATTTGGTTAATTGAAGTTTTTCAGTCATGATGTTTTCAGTCCTTTCTTATCTTAGTAGTCTTCTAGGATATCGCCGATTGGGTCGTTAGAAGTTGCGGCTCCTCCGCCACCATTTCCACCAGTTTTAGAAAGGTGAAGGTAGATAAGAGCGATAGCAACACCGATAGCACCAAATCCGATTAGAGTAATATCTGACACGGCAGCAAGCACGAAACCGATAGCGAAGAATGGCCATACTTCACGAGTTGCCATCATGTTGATAACCATAGCGTAACCAACGGCAACAACCATACCACCACCGATAGCCATACCATCTTTAAGCCAATCAGGCATAGCATTTAGAATGCTTTGTACTGTTTCAGTTGGTACCATTAGAAGGAGTGCTGCAGGGACTGCAATACGAAGACCTTGAAGAAGAAGTGCGACAAAGTGAGCACGTTCAACTGCTTTGAAGTCACCTTTTTTAGCAGAAGCATCAGCAGTGTGAACCAATCCGACAGAGAGTGTACGGACAATCATAGTCAAGAATAGACCAGCAACTGCAAGAGGGATAGCAACCGCTTGGGCAACACCGATACCTGTCTTAGTAAAGTCGCCACCAAGAACCATGATAATGGCAGCAGCAACAGAAGCAAGAGCAGCGTCAGGAGCTACGGCAGCTCCGATGTTAGCCCAACCAAGGGCGATCATTTGAAGAGAACCACCAAGGATAATCCCTGCTTCAAGGTTACCAGTAACAAGACCGATAAGGGTACAAGCTACGATTGGTTGATGGAATTGGAACTGGTCGAGGATACCTTCAAGACCTGCTAGGAAGGCTACAACGACTACTAAAACCATAGAAATAATAGACATCTTTAAAATCCTTTCATAAAATCGATTATTGCACGTTTGCTTTGTTGATCAAGTCAAACAAATCTTTTTTGGTGTCGTTTGGTACTTTACGTACATCAAATTCAACACCAAGGTCACGCATTTTTTCAAATGTAGCAACGTCTTCTTTATCCATAGACAAAACGTTGTTAACCATTGTTTTACCAGTTGAGTGAGCCATTGATCCAACATTAAGAGTTTTGATTGGCACGCCACCTTCGATAGCACGAAGAGCATCTTGAGGTGTTTCAAACAAGATAAGGGCATGTGTTTCTCCGAAGCGAGGATCTTTTGCAACGTCGATTAGTTTTTGGATAGGAACAACGTTTGCTTTCACTTTACCTGGAGCTGCTTGTTTAATCAATTCTTTACGTAATTCGTCTTTAGCTACGTTATCTGAAGCAACGATGATACGGTCTGCTTTTGAATCTGGAGTCCAAGCAGTTGCAACCTGACCGTGAAGTAAACGAGTGTCTAGACGGGCAAGGTTGATTTTGAGTTTACCGTCTCCGATGACAGTTCCTTCTGGAATAGCAGCTTGGGCAACTGGAGCAGCTGCAGCGCTTGCTACTTCCTCAACTGGGTTTAGCTCTTCTGGAAGAGCTTTGATGCCATCTTTGGCTTCTTTAATAATATTCGCAGCGACTTTTTCTACACCTGCAGCAGCGTCCATGAGGCGCTCTGTGTAGGCTTGAATTAACATCGGTAAATTAAGTCCTGTGATGATGGCAAACTTACGCTCAGGATTTTCTCCCATCACGCGGCTAGCTTGGTTGAATGGAGATCCACTCCAAAGGTCAGCCAAAACTAGAACCTCATCTTCTGCGTCAAATGCAGCAACAGCGTTATTAAACTTAGCGTATAAATCATCAGGACCTTCATTTGGCATAAAGGTTACAACTTGAACCTTTTCTTGTTCACCAAAGATCATAGATCCTGACTGATGAATACCCGCAGCAAATTCGCCGTGGCTCGCAATAATGATTCCGATACTCATTATTGTCATTCCTCCTTTTTTGTTTTAGTTTTCGTTTAAGAAAACTTTAATACTTTTTAAGTATAAACCGTTTTCATCTAAAAATCAACTATTTATCATAAAATAATCAAAAAGATTACATCTGAAAATATTGATATATTGAGTTTTAGAGAAGTTTTTTTGAATCCTTATTTAAAAATTTAATATAAAAAAGTTGGAAGCGTATTCCAACTTTTAAAATAGGTTTCTATTAGATTAGTGGGTGAAGTCGAGTACCATACGTCCTTGGATTTGACCTTTTTCCATTTCGTCGAAAATGGCTACGGCATCTTCTATTGGACGTTTTTGAACAACTGGAACTACTAAACCTTCTGCACCGAATTGGAAGGCTTCTTCCAAGTCTTTACGAGTTCCTACAAGAGAACCGATGACTTGGATTCCATCTAGAACGGTTTTTACGATACTTAGTTCCATCATTTCAGAAGGAAGACCAACAGCGACTACGCGACCACCAGCACGAACTGAGTCAACAGCCTGGTTGAAGGCAACTTTAGACACAGCAGTTACGACAGCTGAATGAGCTCCGCCATCAGTTTTTTCCTTGATGAGTCCAGGTACATCTTCAACTTCGAGGCCGTTAATAACAATGTCAGCTCCTACTTCTTTTGCAAGGGCAAGTTTGTCGTTATTGATATCAACTGCGATGACATGAGCATTGAATACTTTTTTAGCATATTGAACAGCTAGGTTACCAAGACCACCAGCGCCGTAAAGAACAACCCATTGACCTGGTTCAACTTTGGCCTCTTTAATAGCTTTATAGGTTGTTACACCAGCACATGTGATAGAAGAGGCTTGGGCTGGATCAAGTCCGTCAGGAACTTTGACAGCATAGTCTGCAGTTACAATACATTGTTCAGCCATACCACCATCTACTGAGTAGCCAGCATTTTTCACTGTACGGCAAAGAGTTTCACGGCCAGTAGTACAGTATTCGCAAGTGCCACATCCTTCAAAGAACCAAGCAACGCTGACGCGGTCGCCGACTTTAAGGCTTTTTACATCTGGGGCAATTTCTTTGACGATACCAACACCTTCGTGACCTAGAACACGTCCTGGTACTTGACCAAAGTCACCATGGGCAACGTGGAGGTCAGTGTGGCAAACACCGCAGTACTCAATTTCTACAAGTGCTTCTCCAGTTTCAAGTGGACGGAGTACTTTTTCTTCAACAGCAACACCAGTGCTTTCTGGATTGACAACAACAGCTTTCATAGCTATCCTCCTTGATATTGACCGAGAACAGGGACAACGGGACTGGATTGATTTTGTGTCAACAGAGTCGAGTATGACGAGCTCTCTTGTATTTATATGTGAATTATATCACAAAAGAAAGCCTTTTCCAAGGTTTTGGAGGCAAAAAATAGAACAATCGATTAACTGGTTGATGAGACTGTGAAAAGAGCACAAAGACCAGCTCGCAAGCTGGTCAGTATGGACTATAAGAATAAGTATTGCAGGGTTTTGGCAACCCCGTCTTGGTCATTGGTCAGGGCAATTTGCTCATCTGCATAGGGGAGTAGCTCTGGATTGGCATTTTTCATGGCATAGCCCTTCCCTGCAAAAGCGAGCATTTCGGTATCGTTGTGTTCATCTCCAAAGGCAATCAAATCCTTTTTGTCACGGTTCATTACCTTGAGCAAGTAGTCCAAAGCAAAGGCCTTATTGACACCTTTTGGGGTACACTCAAGGATATTGAGCGGCCCTCCCCAGGTATTGATAGACAGTTGATGCTGGTAGAAGGCGTTCATTTCTTTTGCAAGGGCATACTTGTCACTGGCTCTGGTCTGCAACAGAATACAGTTAGGATCCTTGGTTACCAACTCAGGCTGGAATTGATTTTCAGGCTGGAAAGCTTCTACACCAAATAGTTTGGGATTAGCAATTTCTTCATTAGGATTTGTAATGTAGAATTTTTTACGATATTCTCCAGCGATAAAATCGGCTTGAATGTCCTCTGAACGTCGAACCATGTCTAGCAGATATTTTTTGTCTACAGTCAAACACTTTTCAAAATCCCAAACTTGGTCTGGTAAATGAGTAAGGGAGCCGTTGAAATTAATCATAGGAGTGTTTAAGCCTAGTTCATGGTAAAAATCTTTTGACATACGGTAAGGGCGACCTGTCGTAATAATAACCTGATGGCCTTTTTCAGCAACTTTTTTAATGGTTTTTTTGGTAAAATCAGAAATTTGACTGTCTGAGTTGAGCAGGGTTCCATCCAGGTCAACTGCAATAATTTTTTTCGTCATATAAACCTTTCTAGTGTCTTTTCAGATAAGATGTCTACTATTATAACAGAAAGCAGGCAGAAAAGCAGATTCGAAACAAAAAAAGAAATTTCATCAAATTCTTAAATAAATCAAACAAAGATATTGAAAAAGTGAATGATAAATGATATAATTCTATTATTGTTCGTAAAAATTAAAAGGAGATTGATAATGGACAAATTATTTAAACTAAAAGAGAACGGTACAGACGTTCGTACAGAGGTTCTCGCTGGTTTAACAACTTTCTTTGCAATGAGCTATATTCTCTTTGTAAACCCACAAATTCTTTCGCAAACAGGGATGCCTGCTCAAGGTGTCTTCCTAGCGACGATCATTGGTGCAGTAGCGGGTACCTTGATGATGGCCTTCTATGCTAACTTACCTTATGCCCAAGCGCCAGGTATGGGACTCAATGCCTTCTTTACCTTTACAGTTGTATTTGGACTCGGTTATTCTTGGCAAGAAGCCCTAGCTATGGTCTTCATCTGTGGAATTATCTCATTGATTATTACCTTGACAAATGTTCGTAAAATGATCATTGAATCGATTCCAAACGCCCTTCGTTCAGCTATTTCAGCTGGTATCGGTGTCTTCCTTGCCTACGTGGGGATTAAGAATGCTGGACTTTTGAAATTCTCTATCGATCCAGGAAATTATACGGTTGCGGGAGAAGGGGCTGACAAGGCTCAAGCAGCAATTACAGCAAATGCTTCAGCAGTTCCAGGATTGGTCAGCTTTAATAATCCAGCTGTTTTGGTGGCACTTGCAGGACTGGCCATTACTATCTTCTTTGTTATTAAAGGGATTAAAGGAGGAATTATCCTCTCTATCTTGACAACAACTGTTCTTGCTATCGCAGTTGGTTTGGTAGATTTGTCAAGCATCGATTTTGCTAATAACCATGTTGGTGCAGCCTTTGAAGACTTGAAGACAGTCTTTGGTGCAGCTCTTGGTTCAGAAGGTTTGGGAGCTTTGATTTCAGATACAGCTCGCTTGCCTGAAACTTTGATGGCCATTCTTGCATTTTCATTAACAGATATTTTTGACACGATTGGTACCTTGATTGGTACAGGTGAAAAAGTTGGTATCGTAGCGACAAATGGTGAAAATCACCAATCAGCTAAGTTGGATAAGGCTCTTTACTCTGACTTGATTGGTACTTCAATTGGTGCCATCGCTGGTACTTCGAACGTAACGACTTATGTTGAGTCTGCTGCTGGTATCGGTGCAGGTGGACGTACTGGTTTGACAGCCTTGGTCGTGGCAATCTGTTTTGCAATTTCAAGCTTCTTTAGCCCACTTCTAGCGATTGTACCAACAGCCGCTACAGCTCCAATCTTGATTATCGTTGGGATTATGATGTTGGCTAGCTTGAAAAATATCCATTGGGATGATATGTCTGAAGCAGTTCCTGCCTTCTTTACATCTATCTTTATGGGATTCAGCTACTCTATCACTCAAGGGATTGCAGTTGGTTTCTTGACTTACACTTTGACTAAGCTTGTCAAAGGTCAAGCTAAAGATGTTCATGTCATGATTTGGATTTTGGATGCCTTGTTTATCCTTAACTACATCAGCATGGCCTTATAACAGAATTACCCAGGGGGATTTTCCCCCTTTTTTAATACAAATGAGATAGGTGATGAAAGAGAAAAATATGTGGAAAGAATTGTTGAATCGTGCAGGTTGGCTTTTGGTCTTTTTGTTAGCGACAATTTTATATCAGATTCCTTTAGCAGTTACTGCAATTTTAGCTTTACATCAAGTACCACTGTTACAGTCAGGGCTGATAGTTGCTGGTATTTCAATTGTGGTTTTAGCGCTATTTATCATTGGAGCTCGTAAAACGCAATTAGCAAGTTTTAATTTTTCTTTTTTTAGAGCTAAGGATCTAGCACGATTGGGATTAAGTTATTTAGTCATTATCGGGTCAAATATACTTGGTTCCATTTTATTGCAACTGTCAAATGAGACGACAACAGCTAACCAGTCTCAGATTAACGATATGGTTCAGAATAGTTCTCTGATTTCTAGCTTCTTCTTGCTGGCCTTGCTTGCTCCGATTTGTGAGGAAATCTTGTGCCGTGGGATTATTCCTAAAAAGATTTTCCGAGGCAAGGAAAACTGGGGATTTATAGTTGGTACGATTGTGTTTGCTTTATTGCATCAACCAAGTAATTTACCTTCTTTATTGATTTATGGAGATATGTCGATCGTTCTATCTTGGACGGCTTACAAGACCCAACGTTTGGAAATGTCTATCTTGCTTCACATGATTGTTAATGGGGTAGCCTTCTGTTTATTGGCACTTGTGGTGATCATGAGTCGGACATTAGGGATTTCTGTTTAAGAATTTTGACAATTGCTTACTTGTTTCTACTGGGAAAAAGATGAATGCAATCGTGTCCATCTTTTTCTTTTTATGGTAAAATAGAGAAATAATATGGTGAAAAGCCTTGAGGGAGTGACCGATATGTCAAGTACAGCTAATCATTCAAAGACAGCTCTTTGCGGAATTATCAATGTAACCCCGGATTCTTTTTCGGACGGTGGCCAATTTTTTGCTCTTGAGCAGGCGCTCCAGCAGGCTCGTAAATTAATAGCAGAAGGGGCTAGTATGCTAGATATCGGTGGAGAATCGACTCGGCCGGGCAGTAGCTATGTTGAGATAGAAGAGGAAATCCAGCGTGTTGTTCCAGTTATTAAAGCTATTCGTAAGGAAAGTGATGCCCTCATTTCTATCGATACTTGGAAAAGTCAGGTGGCAGAGGCTGCTTTGGCTGCTGGTGCCAATCTAGTCAACGATATCACTGGTCTCATGGGTGATGAAAAAATGGCTCATGTGGTTGCCAAGGCTGGAGCGAAAGTGGTCATCATGTTTAACCCAGTCATGGCTCGACCTCAACATCCTAGCTCGCTCATCTTTCCTCATTTTGGTTTTGGTCAAGCTTTTACAGAGGAAGAGTTAGCTGACTTTGAAACATTGCCAATCGAGGACTTGATGGAGGCTTTCTTTGAACGATCCCTATCGAGAGCAAATCAAGCTGGGATTGCACAAGAAAATATCCTGTTGGATCCGGGAATAGGCTTTGGGCTGACTAAGAAGGAAAATCTACTACTTTTACGGGACCTGGATAAACTACATCAGAAGGGCTATCCAATCTTTCTCGGAGTGTCGCGCAAGCGGTTTGTCATCAATATTCTTGAAGAAAATGGTTTTGAAGTCAATCCTGAGACAGAACTTGGTTTCCGCAATCGAGATACGGCTTCGGCTCATGTAACCAGTATCGCTGCGAGACAGGGTGTGGAAGTGGTGCGCGTGCATGACGTAGCTAGTCACAGGATGGCAGTTGAAATTGCCTCCGCCATTCGTCTTGCTGATGAAGCGGAAAATCTAGATTTAAAACAATATAAATAAGATGAAAGAAATTGAAAACAATCAGTGGATTGCCAACTACCGGACGAACCAACCGCATTTTGGCTTGGAACGCATGGTGGAACTGTTAGCTTTGCGTGGCAATCCCCATCTCAAACTCAAGGTCATCCATATCGGAGGGACCAATGGCAAGGGGTCTACCATTGCTTTTTTGAAAAATATGCTAGAAAAGCTAGGGCTGAAAGTTGGTGTTTTCAGCTCGCCCTATCTCATTCATTACACAGAGCAGATTAGCATCAATGGGGAATCTATCCCGGAAGCGAGACTAGAAGCCCTCATGGCAGACTATCAATCTTTGCTGGAAGGGGAAGTGTCTGCCAAGTTGCAGGAGACAACCGAGTTTGAGATTATCACAGCTCTGGCCTATGACTACTTCGCTACAGAGCAAGTAGATGTGGCCATTATAGAAGTGGGCATGGGCGGACTTTTGGATAGTACCAATGTCTGCCAGCCAATTTTGACAGGCATCACAACCATTGGACTGGATCATGTAGCCTTACTTGGTGATACCTTGGAAGCTATAGCAGAGCAGAAAGCTGGTATTATCAAACAAGGAATTCCCTTGGTGACAGGTCGTATAGCTCCAGAAGCCTTGGCTGTGATTGACCGCATTGCGGAAGAGAAAGATGTGTCGAGACTTGCCTACGGGGCAAATTATCATGTCAGTCACCAAGAGAGTGTGATAACGGGTGAAGTATTTGACTATACCAGTGCTGTCAGACAAGGTCGCTTCCAGACTGGTCTGCTTGGTTTGCACCAGATAGAGAATGCTGGGATGGCCATAGCTTTACTTGATACTTTTTGTCAGGAGGATGGCCGAGAACTAGCAAGCAATCGCTTGCTTGCTCAAGCTCTGGAAGAAACAAGGTGGCCAGGGCGTTTGGAAATCGTGTCAAGAGACCCCTTGATGATTTTGGATGGGGCACATAATCCCCATGCTATCAAAGCTTTATTAGCAAGCTTGCAAGAACGCTTTGCGGATTATCGTAAGGAAATCCTCTTTACTTGTATCAAAACCAAGGCCTTGGAGGATATGTTGGACTTACTGGGGGCCATGCCAGATACCGAGCTTACTCTAACACATTTTGACGATAGTCGGGCGACTGATGAAAGCGTGCTGAAAGAGGCAGCCAAATCTAGAAATCTCAACTACCAAGGTTGGCAGGATTTTCTAGAGCAGAAATTGACAGATAAAAATGAAGAGAAAAAAACAGTTAGGATTATCACGGGCTCATTATACTTTTTAGCCCAAGTGAGAACCTACCTAATGGAGAGGAAAAATTAGAATGGATACACAAAAGATTGAAACAGCTGTAAAAATGATTATCGAGGCTGTCGGAGAGGACGCTAACCGCGAGGGCTTGCAGGAAACACCTGCTCGTGTGGCTCGTATGTACCAAGAGATTTTTTCAGGTCTTGGTCAAACAGCGGAGGAACATTTGTCAAAATCCTTTGAGATTATTGATGATAATATGGTGGTAGAAAAGGATATCTTTTTCCATACTATGTGTGAACACCACTTCTTGCCATTTTATGGTAGAGCGCACATAGCCTACATTCCAGATGGTCGTGTGGCAGGTTTGTCTAAGCTAGCCCGTACGGTTGAAGTTTATTCGAAAAAACCACAAATTCAAGAACGTTTGAATATCGAAGTGGCCGATGCCTTGATGGAGTATCTAGGTGCTAAAGGAGCCTTTGTTGTCATTGAGGCGGAACATATGTGTATGAGCATGCGTGGTGTCAGAAAACCAGGCACTGCAACCTTGACGACAGTAGCTCGTGGTCTATTTGAAACAGATAAGGACCTTCGAGATCAGGCTTATCGTTTAATGGGACTATAAAAAGAATCCGCTTCAAGCGGATTTTTCTAGAAAGGACTAGTTATGGATCAACTGCAGATTAAAGATTTGGAAATTTTTGCCTATCATGGTCTTTTTCCTAGTGAAAAGGAATTGGGGCAGAAGTTTGTCGTTTCAGCAATCCTATCCTATGATATGACCAAGGCGGCTACAGACTTGGATTTAACGGCCTCTGTCCATTATGGGGAACTGTGTCAGCAGTGGACGACTTGGTTTCAGGAAACCACTGAGGACTTGATTGAAACGGTAGCTTATAAACTGGTAGAACGTACTTTTGAGGCTTATCCTCTTGTCCAAGAAATTCAGCTGGAACTCAAAAAACCTTGGGCGCCAGTACATTTGCCACTAGATACTTGCTCCGTAACCATCCATCGCCGTAAGCAACGAGCCTTTATTGCCCTAGGAAGCAACTTGGGGGATAAGCAAGTCAACTTGAAACAAGCCATTGAGAAAATGCAATCTCGTGGCATCCATATTCTCAAAGAGTCCAGTGTCTTGACGACGGAGCCTTGGGGTGGTGTGGAGCAGGATAGCTTTGCCAATCAAGTGGTTGAGGTGGAAACCTGGTTACCTGCCCCAGTTCTATTAGAGACCTTGTTAGCCATTGAGTTAGAGATGGGACGGGTGAGAGAAGTACATTGGGGACCTCGTTTGATTGATTTGGACTTGCTCTTTGTGGAGGACCAGGTCCTTTATACAGATGACCTTATCTTGCCCCATCCTTACATAGCAGAACGCCTTTTTGTCCTTGAGTCCTTACAAGAACTTGCGCCTCATTTTATCCATCCTACCTTAAAGCAATCTATCCGTAACTTGTATAATGCTTTGAAAAAATAGAAAAACTCTAGTTTTCAGTCACTTGCAACTGAAGGCTAGAGTTTTTATACTTTTCGAAAATCTCTTCAAACCACGTCAGCGTCGCCTTACCGTAGGTATGGTTACTGACTTCGTCAGTTCTATCCACAACCTCAAAACAGTATTTTGAGCAACCTGCGGCTAGCTTCCTAGTTTGCTCTTTGATTTTCATTGAGTATTAAAATAGGTCATTTTCTTCTGGGAGGAGGATAGTTTCTCTACCGTCCATGTCTAAAACCAGTACTCTGGGTGGATAAAGAGGGTCAAAAGGATGGTTAAAGTCAAAATCAATGGCTGTAGGGAGGTGTTGACTTGAAAAGTGGAAGGTGATTTTTCCTTGGTTATTAAGCAATTGAAACTCGAGTTCTTCTTCCAATTCAAAGACATTTTTTAAGAAGTGGTCAATAATATACCAAAAAGAGTCAATGACATCATCAGGCAAGCTGGTAACAATGCCAAAACTAGCCGACCGCATGTGGGTATTGGTAAAAGCCATATCTTTGCCTCCTTTCTTTTCCCTTATCATACAGCAAATAGGATTAAAAATCAAGAAAAGGTGATTTTTTCTTCATAAACATAGTTTTCTATGAAATTTTTTTCAAACAATCTTCAAAAAATGCTTGAAAGTGTTTACAAATAGTGATAAAATGGAATAAGTAGAACCATGAAAACGAAATTTTCATACCGTCTCCTCTTTGGAGTCTCGTGAGGTATGATATAGAAAGGAAATGGAATGAATACAGACGATACAGTAACGATTTATGATGTCGCCCGTGAAGCAGGGGTTTCAATGGCGACGGTTAGCCGTGTAGTCAATGGCAATAAAAATGTAAAAGAGAATACTCGTAAAAAAGTGCTTGAGGTGATTGATCGTTTGGATTACCGCCCAAATGCCGTGGCGCGTGGTCTTGCAAGTAAAAAGACAACCACTGTTGGTGTCGTGATTCCGAATATTACCAATGGCTATTTCTCAACGCTTGCTAAAGGAATTGATGATATCGCTGAAATGTACAAGTACAACATCGTCCTTGCCAATAGTGATGAGGATGATGACAAGGAAGTTTCGGTTGTCAATACACTGTTTTCTAAGCAAGTGGATGGTATCATCTTTATGGGGTATCACTTGACTGAAAAAATTCGTTCAGAGTTTTCTCGTTCTCGAACACCAGTTGTTCTTGCAGGGACAGTGGATGTAGAACATCAACTTCCAAGTGTTAATATTGATTACAAACAAGCTACGATTGATGCAGTGACCTACCTTGCTAAAGAGAACGAGCGCATTGCTTTTGTTAGCGGTCCACTAGTGGATGACATCAATGGTAAGGTTCGTTTGGTTGGCTACAAGGAAGCCTTGAAAAAAGCAGGTATTTCTTATAGCGAAGGATTGGTATTTGAATCTAAATACACTTATGAAGACGGTTATGCCTTGGCAGAACGCTTGATTTCATCAAATGCAACTGCAGCAGTTGTAACAGGTGATGAGTTGGCAGCAGGTGTTTTGAACGGCCTTGCTGATAAGGGTGTGTCAGTACCAGAAGAGTTTGAAATCATTACTAGTGACGATTCACAAGTCTCTCGCTTTACCCGTCCAAACTTGACAACTATCGCCCAACCTCTTTATGACCTTGGTGCTATTAGCATGCGTATGTTGACTAAGATTATGCACAAGGAAGAGTTGGAAGAACGTGAAGTTCTCTTACCTCATGGTTTGACAGAACGTCGTTCAACACGAAAACGTAAATAGAAAAAATCAGGGAATCGTGAAGATTTCCTGATTTTGCTTTCTGGAGAAGAGACTTAGCCTTCCATGTAGTCTTTCAAAGCTTGCCCTGTTAGTCCAGCATTGAGGGCAATGAGGAGTTTCAAGCGGGCTTTTTGGGCGTTGAGTTCTTTAACAAAGAAGACACCAGATTTTTGCAACTGCACGCCCCCACCTTGGTAGGCATAAACAGGTTCTGCAATACCGTTAAAGCATCGTGAAACCAGAGCGACTGGGATTCCTTGTTGCAGAAGGCTTTCTAATTTTTGAGCTGTTTCTTTGGGAACATTACCAGCTCCGAAGGCTTGGATAATCAAACCGTCCAATTGTTCCAAATCCAGCATATCAATCAGCTCATCTGTCATACCAGCATAAGCCGAGATGATAGGGACCAAGCCTTGTATGTGATCAAGGTCAAAGCGAACACGAGGTTCAGCTGTTTTGAAGTAGAGGATTTCCTGTTTCATGATGAGACCAAGGGGGCCGTGAGTAGGAGTTTGGAAGGTACTGACATTGGTCGTATGTGTTTTGGTAACGTACTTGGCAGCGTGGATTTCATCGTTCATAACAACCAAAACTCCTTTGTCAGCAGCCCTGTCATCGCTAGCCACCCTTAAAGCACTCAGATAATTATAAACACCGTCACTACCGAGTTCGTTAGAGCTGCGCATGGCACCTGTTAGAACGATAGGCATATGGGGAACTTCCATAGTATCAAGGAAATAGGCTGTTTCCTCTAAAGTATCGGTCCCGTGTGTGATCACCACTCCATCATAGTTAGTAGCTTCCTCTTTGATTTTTTGGTAGAGGGCCAGCATATGATTGGGTTTGATATGGGGGCTTGGCAGGTTAAAAAAGTCCAAGGCGTGGACTTGGATTCCTTCAAGGGGGTTGGACACATGGTTCATGGGATTATCTGGACTCGTCACAACAGCGCCAGAAGTATCGGACTGCATGGAAATAGTTCCACCTGTATGTAAAACAAGGATTTTCTTAGACATGATTTACTCACTCTTTCTGAAATGTGGTATAATCATTGTATCACAAAAGGGGAGATTGGGATAGGATGGAAGTCAAAGCTGTTTTTTTTGATATCGATGGAACCTTGGTCAACGATCGCAAGAGTGTTTTGAAATCCACTAAGGACGCGATTAAGATTGTCAAAGAACAAGGGGTGCTAGTTGGTGTAGCGACAGGGCGAGGACCTTTTTTTGTTAAGGAATTGATGGACGATTTGGATCTGGATTTTGCGGTAACCTACAATGGCCAGTATATCTTTAATAAAGAAAGAGTCTTGTTCACGAGCCCTATTTCCAAGTTACATTTGCGCCATCTCATTACGTATGCTAAAAAAGAGGGCAAGGAGATTGCCCTAGGAACCAAGGATGCCATGCTGGGTTCCAAAATCATGTCCTTTGGTCTGGGTTCTTTTTCCCAACGAATCAGTCGCTTCGTTCCCTCTGTCCTAACTCGGACGGTGAGTCATTCCTTTAATCGTATGGTCAGCAAGGTTGTTCCCCAAAAGGAAGAAGACCTGCTTCATCTGATGAATCAACCTATTTATCAAGTCTTGATGCTGATGACGCCAGAAGAATCTGAGAAGGCAGCATCTGATTTTGAAGATTTGAAATTGACACGTAGCAATCCATTTGCAGCGGATGTCATCAATCAAGGGAACTCTAAATTGGAAGGTATTCGTCGAGTTGGGAAAGAATATGGCTTTGACCTCAACCAAGTCATGGCCTTTGGTGACTCAGATAACGACCTAGAAATGCTGGCAGGTGTTGGGATGTCGGTTGCTATGGGAAATGGTAGTAGCAGTGTCAAGGAAGTTGCTAAGCACATTACCACCAGCAATCAGCAAGACGGAATTCACAAGGCATTAGAACATTTTGGTGTCTTGGCTTCAGAAAAAGTCTTTGTCAGCCGTGACTACCATTTCAATAAGGTCAAGACCTTCCACCACATGATGGATGAACGAACTCAAGAAGAACCTCGAGCTTGGAATTTAGAAGGTGCAACCCACAGGGCTGGTTTTAAAATAGAAGAATTGGTGGAGTTTGTTCGAGCTGCCAGTCCTTCTGAAGAGGACTTTGGTCAAGCTCTATCGCAACTTCATCAAGCTCTTGATAAGGCAGCAGATAAAGTAGCCAAGAAGACACCTGCTCAGCAAGATTTGATAGGGCAGGTAGATGCTTTGATTGATACGCTTTACTTTACCTATGGTAGTTTTGTTTTGATGGGGGTCGACCCAGAACGTATTTTTGACATTGTTCATCAGGCCAATATGGGGAAAATTTTTCCAGATGGCAAGGCTCATTTTGATCCAGTAACCCATAAAATCTTAAAGCCAGATGATTGGGAAGAAAAATATGCTCCAGAACCTGCTATTAAAAAGGAACTGCAGCGCCAGCTCAAGGCTTACGAACGCCATAAAGAGAGAAATAATACTCAATGAAAATCAAAGAGCAAACTAGGAAACTAGCCGCAGGCTGTACTTGAGTACGGCAAGGCGACGTTGACGTGGTTTGAATTTGATTTTCGAAGAGTATAAATAGTAAACAAAAAGGAGCGCTGAGCTCCTTTTCTTCGTAATTATAAGGTTTTTTCTTGTTCTCTCACAACCAGCAAATCGACCTTAGCATGGCGGAGAATGTATTCAGATGAAGAACCGACCAAGAGGCGTTCAAAGGCGTTGAGACCTGTTGCGCCAACGAGGATGAGGTCTACTTCCTCTGCATCGGGAATAGTACGTGCCAAGAGGGTCTTTGGATTTCCCATTTCAATAACGATATGAACATCTGCTACACCAGCATCTTTAGCACGTTTTTCGTACTCTTTCATCAGACTTTCAGCGTCGACTTGGAGTTCTTCGTAAACTTCAGCATCAAAGGTGGATACGCTTTGGAGTGCTCGTGTGTCAATGACATGAGCGATGGTGAGTTTAGCGTCGTTTCGTAGAGCAGAATGGACTCCCTTGACAAAAGCCAAGTCCGCTTCTTTAGAACCATCAATTGCGACCATGATATTTTGGTAACGTTGTGCCATAATGAAACCTCCTGAAATTTTCTTACTATAATTGTAAACCTTTTCACTATAGAAGTAAAGCAAAAAAGTATTTTTCAAAAGAATCTTAGCGCTTAAAATCTATATAAATATATGATAAAATAAAAGAAAAGATAGCAGGAAACAAGTGAAGGGAGGGAGAATGATGAAAAACTCTTTTCAAACATCAAATTTCCTTTTTTATGGAATTATTTTAGTTTCAGTCGTGGTAGAAGTTATCATGATCTGGCAATTAGAGAGTCTGGTACCGCTTCTTTATCCAGGTTTTATCGGCTTTTTAGTCTTTCATGTACTCTACCATCTGCTCTTATTTCTAGTTGCAAAAAGAAGTGGGCGTTGGGATTGCTTGATGATATGGGGACTTTTCCTCATGTTCAATCTTCTTTATGACTCCTTTTTAGGCTTGCTTTTTCTAGGTTTATCTTTTGGTATGTGATGTGTCTTTGCAAAATGCCTGCTATCTCCCCTGTCTTGACCTCGCTTTTAGTGAGGCTTTTCTTCTGTAGGATTTTAGTAACACATTTCAGTAAACTTGTCGCATTCTCTTTCTAGTGGTATAATGTTACTATCTCGATGAATTGAGGAAACAAGATGAAAGAATATAACAAATCTAGTAAGTTAGAGCATGTTGCTTATGATATCCGTGGCCCTGTATTGGAAGAAGCCATGCGAATGAGAGCAAACGGAGAAAAGATTTTACGTCTGAATACAGGAAATCCAGCAGAATTTGGCTTTACAGCGCCAGACGAGGTCATTCATGACTTGATTATGAATGCGCGTGATAGTGAGGGGTATTCTGACTCCAAAGGGATTTTCTCAGCCCGTAAGGCCATCATGCAGTATTGCCAATTGAAGAAATTCCCAAACGTAGATATTGATGATATCTACCTTGGAAATGGTGTCAGTGAGCTGATTGTCATGTCCATGCAGGGACTTTTGGACAATGGAGACGAGGTCTTGGTGCCAATGCCAGACTATCCTCTCTGGACAGCCGCTGTCAGTCTTGCTGGGGGAAATGCCGTTCACTATATCTGTGATGAAGCTGCAGAATGGTATCCAGATATTGACGATATCAAGTCAAAAATCACTTCCAATACCAAGGCAATCGTCCTTATCAATCCAAACAACCCAACCGGAGCCCTTTATCCTAAGGAACTTTTGTTGGAAATCATTGAAATTGCCCGTCAGAACGATTTGATCATCTTTGCGGATGAAATTTACGACCGAATGGTCATGGATGGACATGTGCATACGCCTGTGGCGAGCCTGGCACCAGATGTCTTCTGTGTCAGCATGAATGGTCTGTCAAAATCGCACCGTATCGCTGGTTTCCGTGTGGGTTGGATGGTCTTGTCTGGACCTAAGACACACGTTAAAGGCTATATCGAAGGTCTCAATATGCTGTCCAATATGCGCCTTTGCTCTAATGTTTTGGCCCAACAAGTCGTACAAACTTCCTTGGGTGGCCACCAATCAGTCGATGAATTGCTCCTTCCTGGTGGACGAATCTACGAGCAAAGAAATTTCATCTACAATGCTATTCAAGATATTCCAGGTTTGTCTGCCGTTAAACCCAAGGCTGGGCTCTATATCTTCCCGAAAATCGACCGCAATATGTACCGTATCGATGATGATGAGCAGTTTGTCCTGAATTTCTTGAAGCAGGAAAAGGTTCTCTTGGTTCATGGTCGTGGTTTTAACTGGAAGGAACCAGACCACTTCCGTATCGTTTACCTTCCTCGTGTTGATGAACTAGCCCAGATCCAAGAAAAGATGACTCGTTTCTTGAAACAGTATCGTAGATAGGGCTTACATTAGAAAAAGCGGTAAAAAGCAGGAAACATTTGCCTAGAGCTATTGACAAAAGTAAAAGAATCAGATAGAATAGTAAAGTATGTTTAGTAACTGATCACTTTATAGCCGGCTAAACGAATACAAAATCTATGAGGAGGTATTCATCGTGAAACGTACTTATCAACCAAGTAAACTTCGTCGTGCGCGCAAACACGGATTCCGTAACCGTATGTCAACTAAAAACGGTCGTCGCGTATTGGCAGCTCGTCGTCGTAAAGGACGCAAAGTTTTGGCTGCATAATCCAAACGAACCATATCAAAAATCAGTAGGAACTCGAGTCTACTGATTTTTATTTTTGTAAAAAAGTACAAAAGGCTTTATATTTTTGCTTGAATGGTGTATAATATTTCACATACTGTAAAAAATGGAGAATAATCATGAATAAATCAAAAGTGATGCTGTTTGGAGCTATGGCTTTGACAGCAGGTCTAGCTCTAGCAGCGTGTGGATCATCTCAATCAAGTAATGCTGACAAGACTTACTCTTATATCTTTGTCAATAACCCAGATACCTTGGATTATATTACCTCTACCCGAGACTCTACATCTAGTATCACAACCAACTTGATTGATGGTTTGTTGGAAAACGACCAGTATGGCAATCTCATTCCATCTATGGCTGAGTCATGGACTGTGTCAAAAGATGGTTTAACCTACACTTATAAGATCCGTCAGGGGGCAAAATGGTACACTTCTGAAGGAGAAGAGTATGCGGATGTAACAGCTCATGACTTTGTGACTGGTCTTAAGTATGCGGCTGATAAAAAGGCTGAAAACTTGTACTTGGTACAAGATTCTATCAAGGGTCTAGCAGACTATGTTGAAGGGAAATCATATGATTTTGGAACTGTGGGTGTAAAGGCAGTGGATGATTACACTCTCCAATATACCCTCAACCAACCTGAAACTTATTGGAACTCTAAAACAACAGCAAGTATCCTTAGTCCTGTAAATGAAGCCTTCTTGAAGTCTAAGGGAGATGACTTTGGAAGTGTGACACCATCAAGTATCTTGTCAAATGGTCCTTACTTGTTTAAGTCCTTCACATCCAAATCTTTGATTGAGTTTGACAAAAATCCTAATTACTGGGATAAGGACAATGTTAAAATCGAGAAAGTGAAGCTCTCTTTCTTTGACGGTTCTGACCAAGACAGCATTGCAAGAGGTTTCTTGGATGGTAACTACACAGATGGGCGTATCTTCCCAACCAGTTCAGTCTTTGCTGAACTCAAGAAGGGAAATGAGGACAAGATTACCTATACACCACAAAACTCAGTTACTTTCTACTATCTTTTCAACGTCAATCGTCAAAGCTACAAGCAGACTATGAAACAGTCTGACAAGGAAAAGACAGATTCACGTGTAGCTATGCAAAATAAGGATTTCCGTCAGGCTATCAACTTTGCCTTTGACCGTCATGCTTATGCAGCACAGACAAATGGTGAAGATGGAGCAGACCGTATCTTGCGTAACACGATTACACCAAGTAACTTTGTCCAAGTTGGCGATAAGAACTTTGGTGACCTTGTCAATGAAAAAATTGTCAACTACGGTAAAGATTGGGCAAATATCAACTTAAACGATGGTAAGCAAGTCTTCTTGAATCCTGACAAGGCCAAAGAGAAATTTGCTAAGGCCAAAGAAAGTTTACAATCTCAAGGAGTAACCTTCCCAATTCATTTGGATATGCCAGTTGACCAGACTGCTAAGTTGGATGTGCAACAGGCCGGATCTTTCAAACAAACAGTGGAAGAAACTCTTGGTAAGGATAATGTGGTCATCGACGTTATCCAACTTTCTCCAGATGAAAAAGACCAGGCAACCTACTTTGCAGATACGGCAGAACAAAAAGACTACGATATCGACATCTCAGGATGGGGTGGAGACTACTCAGATCCTAAGACTTACCTAGCGATCCTAGATCCAGAGACAGGTTCTCAGTTGAAAAACATGGGCTTGTCTGAAGGAAAAGACAAGGAAGTCAAGGATAAGATTGGTCTTTCTGACTACAAGAAACTCTTGGATGAGGCTGACGCTGAAATCACAGATACTCAAGCTCGCTATGAAAAATATGCTGAAGCCCAAGCTTGGTTGACAGATAGCGCCTTGTTCCTACCAGTTCAAAGTGGTGGAGCCAACCCAATCTTCCGTAAGACTGTACCGTTTACAGGTCCATTCTCATTCGTTGGTCATAAGGGAAATGCGGACAACTATAAATATGTTGAATTGCAAAAAGAGCCAGTAACTGCTAAACAGTACCAAGAACTCTATGAAAAATGGCTAAAAGAAAAAGCTGAGTCAAATAAAAAAGCTCAGGAAGATTTAGCTAACCATATTCAATGATATTCCTAGTCATGCTTTTCAGTTAAGCATAGTGGCTGGATTCAGAAAAAGGCTCTACCAGACGCTTCTTGGTTCTGGTAGGGCCTTTTCTTTATTCTTTTAAGTGATAAGAGTAGCTAGCGACAACGACGTCTTGGTGCCAACGACGGGCGTATTTGAGCTGGAGCCTCATCTGATTGTGCAGGATATTCTGCCAAGGTTTATTAGAGATAAACTGGGATATTAGGACTACTTGCTAAGGCCCATAGGCGATGGAGAACAGAGCGTCGCTTGACAACATGGCTAAGGCCTGCATTTTTCCTAGCAGACCTCCCTCGCCTTCTGTTAAGGACTTAAGAGGACGACCGATAAAGGTCTGTTTTAATTTTGTAAACATGGTAATTTCCTTTTCTGAAAATTTCAATAAGTGCTATTATACTGCTTTGGAAAAATAGCGTCAAGAGACGACGATGGATTTTAGAATATTTTTTACAGATGAGGAGAGAGGGCAGTTTTTTGGTATATTTTGGTATAATAGAAGATAGAAAACGAGGTTAGAAGAGATGATTTTTGATACACATACACACTTGAATGTAGAAGAATTTGCAGGTCGTGAGGCAGAAGAAATTGCTTTGGCTGCTGAGATGGGTGTGACACAGATGAATATTGTTGGTTTTGATAAACCGACTATTGAGCGTGCTTTGGAGTTGGTGGATGAGTACGACAAACTCTACGCGACTATTGGTTGGCATCCTACAGAAGCTGGAACTTACTCAGAGGAGATTGAGGCCTACTTGCTTGACAAGCTCAAGCATCCCAAAGTAGTTGCCTTGGGTGAGATTGGTTTGGACTACCATTGGATGACAGCGCCTAAGGAAGTGCAGGAGCAGGTTTTTCGCCGTCAGATTCAGTTATCTAAGGACTTGGATTTGCCTTTTGTGGTCCATACCCGTGATGCGCTGGAAGATACCTATGAGATTATCAAGAGCGAGGGAGTTGGTCCTTGTGGTGGCATCATGCATTCTTTCTCAGGAACTCTTGAATGGGCAGAGAAGTTTGTCGCGCTTGGTATGACTATTTCCTTCTCAGGAGTGGTGACTTTTAAGAAGGCGACCGATATTCAAGAAGCTGCTAGAGAACTTCCTTTGGACAAGATTTTGGTGGAGACAGATGCTCCCTACTTGGCTCCTGTTCCTAAACGTGGTCGCGAAAACAAAACTGCCTACACTCGCTATGTAGTAGATTTTATCGCGGATTTGCGTGGCATGACGACAGAAGAGCTAGCGGTGGCAACGACTGCAAATGCAGAGCGAATTTTTGGATTGGACAACAAGTAATGAAAGAAAAAATTTCCCAAGTCATCGTGGTTGAAGGTCGCGATGATACGGCCAATCTCAAACGCTATTTCGATGTAGAGACCTATGAGACTCGAGGTTCTGCCATCAATGAGCAGGATCTAGAGCGGATTCAGCGTCTACACCAACGCCATGGAGTCATTGTCTTTACAGACCCAGATTTTAATGGGGAGCGGATTCGGCGCATGATTATGACGGCCATTCCAACAGTTCAGCATGCCTTTCTCAAACGAGATGAAGCTGTTCCCAAGTCCAAGACCAAGGGCTGTTCTCTTGGAATTGAGCATGCCAGCTATGAAGACCTGAAAACGGCTCTAGCTCAGATTACAGAACAATTTGAACATGAGAGTCAGTTTGATATCAGTCGTAGCGACTTGATTCGCCTTGGTTTTCTAGCAGGGGCAGACAGCCGTAAGCGACGAGAATATTTAGGAGAGGCTCTCCGAATTGGCTATTCTAACGGCAAGCAACTTCTCAAGCGCCTAGAACTATTTGGAGTAACCTTGGCAGAAGTGGAAGAAGCTATGAAATCTTATGAGAACAGCTAAGCAGACCCCAAATGTAAGGGGAATGTGTTACAATAGTAGTAACAGATAATAGAAAAGAGAATAGATGAGAATTGCAGATTATAGCGTGACCAAGGCAGTGCTGGAGCGTCACGGTTTTACATTTAAAAAATCTTTCGGACAAAATTTCCTGACGGATACCAATATTCTTCAAAAAATCGTGGATACGGCTGAAATTAATGACCAGGTCAATGTTATCGAAATCGGGCCAGGTATTGGTGCTTTGACAGAGTTTTTGGCTGAGCGTGCAGCTGAAGTCATGGCCTTTGAGATTGACCACCGTTTGGTGCCAATTTTGGCAGATACCTTGCGTGATTTTGACAATGTGACCGTAGTCAACGAGGACATTCTTAAGGTTGACTTGGCGCAACATATCCAGAATTTTAAAAATCCTGACCTGCCAATCAAGGTAGTGGCTAACTTGCCATACTACATTACGACGCCTATTCTCATGCACTTGATTGAGAGTGGCATTCCTTTTAGTGAATTTGTGGTCATGATGCAAAAAGAAGTGGCGGACCGCATTTCAGCTCAGCCGAATACCAAGGCTTATGGTAGCTTGTCTATCGCCGTGCAGTATTACATGACTGCCAAGGTTGCCTTTATCGTGCCTCGTACGGTATTTGTACCAGCGCCCAATGTCGACTCAGCCATCTTGAAAATGGTGCGTCGTCCAGAACCAGCCGTAGCAGTGGAAGACGAGAACTTCTTCTTTAAGGTTTCCAAGGCTAGTTTTACTCATCGTCGCAAGACCTTGTGGAATAACTTGACAGGTTACTTTGGCAAGACTGAAGAAGTTAAGGATAAGCTGACCAAGGCTTTGGACCAAGCAGGCTTGTCACCAAGTGTACGTGGTGAAGCTCTTGGCTTAGAAGAGTTTGCCAGCCTAGCAGATGCGCTTAAAGGGCAAGGACTCTAAGATGCAGGGACAAATCATTAAAGCCTTGGCTGGGTTCTACTATGTAGAGAGTGAGGGCCAGGTTTATCAGACACGAGCGCGTGGAAATTTCCGTAAAAAAGGCCATACCCCCTATGTTGGGGACTGGGTAGATTTTTCTGCCGAGGAAAATTCAGAAGGTTACATTCTCAAAATTCATGAACGGAAAAATAGTCTGGTCCGTCCGCCTATTGTCAATATTGACCAAGCTGTGGTGATCATGTCTGTCAAGGAACCGGACTTCAACAGCAATTTGCTGGATCGCTTCTTGGTTCTTTTGGAGCACAAGGGTATTCTTCCCATTGTCTATATTTCCAAGATGGATTTGTTGGAAGATAGGGAAGAACTGGATTTTTACCAACAGACTTATGGTGACATCGGCTATGACTTTGTGACCAGTAAAGAGGGACTCCTTCCTTTGTTAACAGGCAAGGTTACAGTCTTTATGGGGCAGACAGGTGTTGGGAAGTCAACTCTTCTCAATAAAATCGCACCAGACCTTAATCTTGAAACAGGAGAAATCTCAGACAGTCTGGGTCGTGGGCGCCATACCACTCGAGCTGTTAGTTTTTACAACCTCAATGGGGGTAAAATCGCAGACACACCAGGTTTTTCATCACTGGATTATGAAGTGACAACGACTGAAGACCTTAATCAGGCTTTTCCAGAGATTGCTACTGTTAGCCGAGATTGTAAGTTCCGAACTTGTACCCATACCCATGAGCCGTCTTGTGCAGTTAAGCGGGCTGTTGAAGAGGGTATCATTGCGTCCTTCCGTTTTGACAACTACCTGCAATTCCTCAGTGAAATTGAAAATCGCAGAGAAACCTATAAAAAGGTCAGCAAAAAAATTCCAAAATAAGGAGAAACCTATGTCTCAATACAAGATTGCTCCGTCAATTCTGGCAGCAGATTATGCCAACTTTGAACGTGAAATCAAACGCCTAGAAGCAACTGGGGCAGAATATGCCCATATCGATATCATGGATGGGCACTTTGTGCCACAAATCAGTTTTGGTGCGGGTGTGGTCGAGAGTCTTCGTCCTCATAGCAAGATGGTCTTTGACTGCCACTTGATGGTAGCTAATCCAGAGCATCATTTAGAAGATTTTGCGCGTGCAGGTGCAGATATCATCAGTATCCATGTAGAAGCAACGCCTCATATTCATGGTGCCCTCCAAAAAATTCGTTCACTCGGAGTTAAGCCTTCAGTCGTTATCAATCCTGGCACACCAGTTGAAGCCGTCAAGCACGTGCTTCACCTAGTTGACCAAGTCTTAGTCATGACGGTTAACCCTGGATTTGGTGGTCAAGCTTTTCTGCCAGAGACCATGGATAAGGTCCGTGAGTTGGTTGCTCTTCGTGATGAAAAAGGCTTGAACTTTGAAATCGAAGTGGATGGTGGGATTGATGATAAAACGATTGCTCAAGCTAAAGAAGCTGGTGCGACCGTTTTTGTAGCAGGTTCCTATGTCTTTAAGGGAGAAGTCAATGAGCGAGTACAAACTCTCAGAAAACAACTGGACTAGAGTTGCCGTTTTTGCAGGCGGAGACCGCGGTCACTACCGGACAGACTTCGATTGCTTTGTCGGAGTGGATCGAGGTTCGCTCTGGGTCTTGGAGGAAAAACTTCCTCTAGATCTAGCAGTTGGCGATTTTGATTCTGTCACTGTAGAAGAGCGACAGGTGATTCAAAAACGTGCCCAGCATTTTGTTCAAGCCCGACCAGAAAAAGATGATACAGATCTGGAATTGGCTCTCTTGACTATTTTTGAGAAGAATTCTCAGGCTCAAGTTACTATTTTCGGTGCTTTGGGTGGTCGTATTGACCATATGTTGGCCAATGTCTTTCTGCCTAGCAATCCCAAGTTGGCGCCCTATATGCGTCAGATAGCGATTGAGGATGGGCAAAACTTGATTGCCTATTGTCCAGAAGGGACCAGTCATCTACATCCCCGTTCAGACTACGACTATCTAGCCTTTATGCCGGTTCGGGATAGCCAGCTGACTATTCTTGGTGCCAAGTATGAGTTGACAGAGGAAAATTTTTTCTTTAAAAAAGTGTACGCTTCTAACGAATATATAGATAGGGAAGTGTCAGTGACTTGCCCAGATGGCTATGTGGTTGTACTGCATAGCAAGGATAGGAGGTAGGATGGAAAGTTTACTTGTTCTATTATTGCTTACCAACCTAGCTGGACTCTTTCTGATTTGGCAAAGGCAGGATAAGCAGGAAAAACATCTCAGCAAGAACTTGGAGGATCAGGCAGATCACTTGTCAGACCAGTTGGACTATCGCTTTGAACAAGCCCGACAAGCCAGTCAGTTGGACCAAAAAGATTTGGAAGTGGCTGTCAGTGACCGTTTGCAAGAAGTGCGAATCGAATTGCACCAAGGTCTGACGCAAGTCCGTCAAGAAATGACAGAGAATCTCTTGCAAACCAGAGACAAGACTGATCAACGGCTTCAAGCCTTGCAGGAATCCAATGAGCAACGTTTGGAGCAAATGCGCCAAACGGTCGAGGAAAAGTTGGAAAAGACCTTGCAGACACGCTTGCAGGCTTCCTTTGAGACAGTTTCCAAGCAACTAGAGTCGGTAAATCGAGGCCTAGGAGAGATGCAAACAGTTGCGCGTGATGTCGGAGCCCTCAACAAGGTTCTCTCTGGAACCAAGACGCGAGGGATTCTGGGAGAATTGCAACTGGGGCAAATTATTGAAGACATCATGACCCCTGCCCAGTATGAACGAGAATACGCAACGGTTGAAAACTCTAGTGAACGAGTGGAGTATGCCATCAAGTTACCTGGACAAGGCGACCAGGAATACGTCTATCTGCCAATTGACTCCAAGTTTCCACTGGCAGATTATTACCGCCTAGAAGAAGCCTATGAAGCAGGGGACAAGGACGAAATCGAACGCTGTCGCAAGTCGCTCCTAGCAAGCGTCAAACGATTTGCCAAGGATATTAAGAGCAAGTACATAGCACCGCCTCGGACGACCAATTTTGGAATTTTGTTTGTTCCGACAGAAGGTCTCTACTCAGAAATCGTCCGCGATCCGGTCTTCTTTGATGAATTGAGAAGGGAAGAACAGATTATCGTTGCAGGGCCAAGTACCCTATCAGCCCTCCTCAATTCCCTATCAGTTGGTTTCAAGACTCTCAATATCCAAAAGAGTGCCGACCATATCAGTAAGACCCTTGCTAGCGTTAAGACAGAGTTTGGCAAGTTTGGTGGTATTCTGGTCAAGGCACAAAAACATCTCCAACATGCGACTGGCAATATTGATGAACTATTAAACCGTCGCACCACAGCTATCGAGCGGACGCTCCGTCACATTGAGTTATCAGAAGGTGAGCCTGCGCTTGATCTACTCCATTTCCAAGAAAATGAGGAAGAATATGAAGATTAGTCACATGAAAAAAGATGAGCTGTTTGAAGGCTTTTACCTAATCAAGTCAGCTGACCTGAGGCAAACTCGAGCTGGGAAAAACTACCTAGCTTTTACCTTCCAAGATGATAGTGGCGAGATTGATGGGAAGCTCTGGGATGCCCAACCTCATAACATTGAGGCCTTTACCGCAGGTAAGGTTGTCCACATGAAAGGGCGCCGAGAAGTTTATAACAACACCCCTCAAGTCAATCAAATTACTCTCCGCCTGCCTCAACCTGGCGAACCCAATAATCCAGCTGATTTCAAGGTCAAGTCACCAGTTGATGTCAAGGAAATCCGTGATTATATGTCGCAAATGATTTTTAAAATTGAAAATCCTGTCTGGCAACGAATTGTCCGAAATCTTTACACCAAGTACGATAAGGAGTTCTATTCTTATCCAGCTGCTAAGACCAACCACCATGCCTTTGAAACGGGCTTGGCCTATCATACAGCGACCATGGTGCGTTTGGCAGATGCCATTAGTGAGGTCTATCCTCAGCTTAATAAGAGTCTGCTTTATGCGGGGATTATGTTGCATGATTTGGCGAAAGTCATTGAGTTGACGGGACCAGACCAGACTGAGTATACAGTGCGAGGCAATCTCCTTGGGCATATTGCTTTGATTGATAGCGAAATTACTAAGACAGTTATGGAACTCGGCATCGATGATACCAAGGAAGAAGTCGTTTTGCTTCGTCATGTCATCCTCAGTCACCACGGCTTGCTTGAGTATGGAAGTCCAGTCCGTCCACGCATTATGGAAGCAGAGATTATCCATATGATTGACAATCTAGATGCTAGCATGATGATGATGTCAACAGCTCTGGCTTTGGTGGATAAGGGAGAGATGACCAATAAAATCTTCGCTATGGACAATCGTTCCTTCTATAAACCAGATTTAGATTAACAATTTAAGAAAAATGAGCATTTTTTAGGATAAGAATGTTCGTTTTTTTATGTGAATATGGTATAATAGATAAAATATCAAAATTAAATGAAGTGGGAAATAGAAATGAAATTAAGAAGAAGTGATCGGATGGTTGTCATTTCCAACTATTTGATTAATAATCCTTATAAACTAACTAGTCTCAATACTTTTGCTGAAAAGTATGAATCTGCTAAATCATCTATCTCAGAAGATATCGTCATTATCAAACGCGCCTTTGAGGAAATCGAAATCGGCCACATCCAGACTGTGACTGGGGCTGGCGGAGGTGTTATCTTTACACCCTCTATTTCGAGTCAGGATGCTAAGGAAATGGTTGAAGACTTGCGTGCCAAGTTGTCAGAAAGTGACCGTATCTTGCCAGGTGGTTACATCTACCTGTCCGATTTGCTTAGCACACCAGCCATCTTGAAAAATATTGGTCGCATTATTGCCAAGAGCTTTATGGATCAAAAAATTGATGCGGTTATGACCGTAGCGACTAAGGGTGTGCCACTTGCAAATGCAGTTGCCAATGTCCTCAATGTTCCCTTTGTTATTGTGCGCCGTGACCTGAAAATTACCGAAGGTTCAACTGTCAGCGTCAACTATGTATCAGGTTCAAGTGGTGACCGTATCGAGAAAATGTTCCTTTCAAAACGTAGTCTCAAGGCAGGCAGCCGTGTCCTGATTGTAGATGACTTCTTGAAAGGTGGAGGAACTGTCAACGGGATGATTAGTCTCTTGCGTGAGTTTGATTCAGAATTGGCAGGTGTAGCGGTCTTTGCGGACAATGCCCAAGAAGAACGTGAAAAGCAGTTTGACTACAAGTCACTCTTGAAGGTAACCAATATTGATGTCAAGAACCAAGCCATCGATGTTGAGGTTGGCAATATCTTTGATGAAGATAAATAAGAGATAGAATTAAAGGTTGGAACGATTGTCCCAGCCTTTCTTTGCAAATAGAATAGAAGGAAGCTTATGAAAACACCATTTATTAATAAAGAAGATTTAGAAGAGATTGTTGTCGAGTTCCCGACTCCCTTTCACTTGTATGATGAGAAGGGAATTCGTGAGAAGGCAAGAGCTGTCAACCAAGCCTTTTCGTGGAACAAGGGTTTTAAGGAATATTTTGCAGTTAAGGCTACTCCAACCCCAGCTATTTTGAAAATTCTCCAAGAGGAAGGTTGTGGTGTGGATTGCTCTAGTTATGTGGAGCTTTTGATGAGCCATAAACTGGATTTTCCAGGTTCTGAGATTATGTTCTCTTCAAACAACACGCCAGACAAGGAATACGCCTATGCACGTGAATTGGGTGCGACCATTAACTTGGATGCCTTTGAAGATATTGAACATCTAGAGCGTGCAGCAGGCATTCCAGAAATCATCTCATGTCGTTACAATCCTGGAGGTATTTTTGAGCTGGGGACAGACATCATGGACAATCCTGGCGAGGCTAAGTTCGGCATGACCAAGGACCAGCTCTTTGAAGCCTTTGCCATCTTGAAGGAAAAAGGAGCTAAGACTTTTGGGATTCACTCCTTCCTAGCGTCCAATACCGTGACCCATCTCTATTATCCAGAGTTGGCGCGTCAGCTTTTTGAATTGGCTGTTGAAATCAAGGAAAAGTTGGGCATTTCGCTAGATTTTATCAATCTTTCTGGCGGTATTGGTGTCAACTATCGTCCAGACCAGGAGCCGAACGATATCGCTTTGATTGGTGAGGGGGTTCGTAAGGTATATGAAGAGGTACTTACGCCAGCAGGTCTTGGTCAGGTAAAGATTTTCACCGAATTGGGTCGTTTTATGTTGGCACCTCACGGTGCTTTGGTTACAAGAGTGACTCATAAGAAGGAAACCTACCGTACCTATCTAGGTGTGGATGCATCAGCAGTAAACCTCATGCGTCCAGCTATGTACGGAGCCTACCATCATATTACTAATGTGACCCATCCAGATGGACCAGCTGAAGTGGTAGATGTGGTTGGTTCACTCTGTGAAAACAATGATAAATTTGCAGTGAATCGCGAACTGCCTCATACAGAAATCGGTGATTTGCTGGTAATTCATGATACAGGTGCCCACGGTTTTTCAATGGGCTACCAGTACAATGCTAAACTTCGTTCTGCGGAAATCCTCTATACTGAAGAAGGAAAAGCCCGTCAAATTCGCCGTGCAGAGCGCCCTGAGGACTACTTTGCAACCTTGTATGGTTTTGATTTTGAAGAATAAAATGATAATTAATTGAAAATGAAATTGAAAAACAGATTGCTTTCTAAAAAATAGGCAAAAATCTTGTTTTTCCTTCAAGTCGTGATATAATAAAACTATAAAACGTTTTCAAGGAAGGTAACGATATGTCTGAAGAAACAATTGATTATGGACAAGTGACAGGAATGGTGCATTCGACAGAAAGCTTTGGTTCGGTAGATGGACCTGGTATTCGCTTTATTGTCTTTTTGCAGGGCTGTCACATGCGTTGCCAGTATTGCCACAACCCGGATACTTGGGCTATGGAGTCCAATAAGTCACGTGAACGGACGGTAGATGATGTCTTGACAGAGGCCTTGCGCTACCGCGGTTTCTGGGGAAATAAGGGCGGTATTACAGTCAGTGGAGGAGAAGCCCTCTTGCAGATTGATTTCCTGATTGCCCTCTTCACTAAGGCCAAGGAACAAGGTATCCACTGTACCTTGGACACCTGTGCCCTTCCATTCCGTAATAAACCACGTTACCTTGAAAAGTTTGACAAACTCATGGCTGTCACTGACTTGGTTCTCTTAGATATCAAGGAAATCAACGAAGAACAGCACAAGATTGTCACTAGCCAAACCAATAAGAATATCTTGGCTTGTGCCCAGTATCTATCAGATATTGGAAAACCTGTCTGGATTCGCCACGTGCTAGTTCCAGGATTGACAGATAGAGATGATGACTTGATTGAACTTGGGAAGTTCGTCAAGACCCTCAAAAATGTGGATAAGTTTGAAATTCTACCATATCACACCATGGGTGAGTTTAAGTGGCGTGAATTGGGAATTCCATATTCCCTCGAAGGGGTTAAACCACCAACAGCAGATCGCGTCAAGAACGCTAAAAAACTCATGGATACCGAAAGTTATCAAGACTATATGAAACGTGTACATGGATAAAAAAGAAGCCTGATGGAAACATCGGGCTTTTGATACTCAATGAAAATCAAAGAGCAAACTAGGAAGCTAGCCGCAGGTTGCTCAAAACAGTGTTTTGAGGTTGTGGATAGAACTGACGAAGTCAGTAACATATATACGGCAAGGCGAAGTTGACGTGGTTTGAAGAGATTTTCGAAGAGTATGACTTGCAAAAAGACTTAGCAAACCAGCTAAGCCTTTTTCTTCTTATCTCGAACGTTGTTTTCCAGCGTTGCGATTTTTGTGTTTTTTCTTGCTTGTGATAGCAGTTGGTTGTTCAGGGGTAACGTCTTTTCGTCCACTTGGTGTTGAGAAAGCACTTGCTTTTGGTGGGTTCTTGGCTAGTTCTTCACGGACTTTTTTGCGAAGTTTTGGACGAACGATATAGTTTACGATAAACTGTTGGAGAATCATCATGAAACCACCGACAACCCAGTAAAGTGTGACACTAGCTGGTGAGAAGAGGGAGAAGACGACAATCATGAGAGGGCTCATGTAAATCATTTTCTTGATTTGTTCTCTTTGCATTTCATCTTCTACTCCGTGAAGTGAGAGGAGCGATTGAAGATAGTAAAGGACACCAGCGCAGGCAACCAAAATCATACTTGGAGAACCTAGAGGAATACCTAGGTAGCTTGCTTGAGCAACCCCTTCAGTATGTTGGGCAGCAAAGTAGATAGCAGAGAAGAAAGGCATTTGAAGGAGGATAGGGAAACATCCTACACCACCAAACATGCTGATGCCGTGCTCTTTTTGAGCGGCAAAGAGAGCTTGTTGAGCTTGGAGTTTTTCTTCTTGAGTCGTTGCTTCTTTGAGACGCGTTTGATGTGGCTCAAGGACGTGCTTGAGAGCGTTCATCTTTTCAGAGTGAAGCGTTGCCTTCCATGATTGGTAAATACCAAGTGGCAAGATAATCAAGCGCACGATAATGGTTACGATGATGATAGCCATACCAAATCCTAGACCTTTGTCAGTAGCGAAGTACTTGATAGCTTCAGCCATAGGCGCTCCGATAGTATTCCAAATCAATCCTGTAGGTTGTCCCGTTGCTTTATCGACGCTAACACAGCCAGTCAAGACAAGCAACATAGCCACTCCCATAGCCGAGAGTGCAAAACGTTTAATAGATTTCACTGTTTTTATTCCTTCTTTAAAAATTATACCTTTCTATTCTACTGTTTTTTTACAAAATATACAATAGTTCTAGAGACCTAATTTGCGATTTTGAAGTCAGGGTAGGGAGGAAAGTTGCTCAGTTTGACATCTAAGTAGCTGATTTTTGAAAAAGGTGTGGGTCCTTTTCGGATTTCTTGGATAAATTTCGCCATGGTAGCAGATGAGTCTGCTTGGGCTAAGATTTCCACTGTACCGTCGTCATTATTCCATACCCGACCTGTGATGTCACCAATTTCAAGCGCTAGGCTGTAAACACCCCAACGAAAGCCGACTCCCTGAACCCTACCTTGGGCAATCATTCTAACCTTTTGCATACCAAACCCCTTTGATTGTGTTATAATATTTCTATGACTATTATAACCTCAAAAGCCAATTCTGTGGTAAAAAATGCCAAGAAATTACACCAAAAAAAATACCGCAAGTCTGCCTATTTAATTGAAGGCTGGCACTTGTTTGAAGAAGCTGTCCAAGCTGGAGTGACGATTGAGAAAATCTTTGCTCTAGAAAGTTACCGAGATCAGTTAGCTACTTTTCCGCAAACTGTCTGGGTGTCAGAGGATATTTTGCTAGATTTGGCGGATTCTCAGACTCCACAGGGCATTGTTGCCGTGGTTCAAAAAGAAGAAGTAGGGCAAGCTGACTTTAGTCAGGGCAAGTTCTTATTTTTGGAAGATGTGCAAGATCCTGGTAATGTGGGAACTATCATTCGGACTGCGGATGCAGCAGGTTTTACTGGAGTGATTGTTTCAGAAAAGTCGGCAGATATTTACAGTCTCAAGACCTTACGTTCCATGCAAGGCAGTCATTTCCATCTGCCCATTTACCGGATGTCGAGCCAATCGCTTCTCGAGGAAGCTAAAAAGGCTGCTATCCCAGTGCTAGCAACAACTCTATCTAAGGATTCTGTTGATTACAGAGAACTGGTTCCTATAGAAAATTTTGTACTAGTCATGGGAAATGAGGGGCAAGGAATTAGTCCCCTCATGGCTGAAAGTGCAGACCAGTTGGTCCATATTAGCATGAAGGGGCAGGCGGAGAGTTTGAATGTTGCCGTTGCAGCCGGTATTTTAATTTTCCATTTAAGCTAATTTTAACTTTCTTTGTTATAATCAAGGAAAGATGTTCATAGAAAAGGAGAAAAGATGAATCACACTATTATTCATGACCGCGCAGGTCTCAATCAATTTTACTCTATGGTTTATGCCTTTGTTGGTCTGGGGATTGCACTATCCGCTTTGGTATCAAGCCTTATGTTAACGGTCTTTCAGTCTCAGTTGGTTTACTTTTTGATGCAGGGGCGTCTCTGGTTGACCATTGCAACCTGTGCAGAGCTAGCTCTGGTCTTTGTTGCCAGCAGTATGGCTTCAAAGAATAGTCCATCGGCTCTTCCAGTATTTTTGCTTTACTCCGTTTTAAACGGCTTTACCCTCAGTTTTGTGGTGGCCTTCTATACTCCAGGTACAGTTTTATCCGCCTTTGTGTCGAGCGCTCTTCTCTTCTTTGTCATGGCGGCAGTTGGTATCTTCACCAAGAAAGATTTGAGTGGCCTTGGTCGGGCGATGATGGCGGCTCTTATCGGTTTGCTGATTGCCATGGTAGTCAATATTTTCTTGGCTAGTGGTTTCTTTGATTATATGATTAGCGTAGCCATGGTTTTGGTTTTCTCAGGGTTGATTGCTTGGGACAACCAAAGGATTCGCCTTGCCTATGAACAATCACAAGGTCGTGTAGCGACAGGCTGGGTTGTGTCAATGGCTCTCAGTATCTATCTTGATTTTATCAATCTCTTCCTAAGTATTCTACGTATCTTCGGTCGTAATGACTAAAGGGTCTATGAAATCAGTGTTCGAAGGAGCACTGATTTTTTCGTCTTTGCTCTTTCCTTTTCTTGGAAATAGGTGTATAATGCTTTTAACTAATTTTTGAGGAGTAGTTTATGAAGAAAAGTTTTATTCATCAACAAGAAGAGATTTCCTTTGTCAAAAACACTTTTACCCAGTATTTGAAAGATAAGTTAGAAGTTGTCGAAGTTCAAGGTCCTATCTTAAGCAGGGTCGGCGACGGGATGCAGGATAATTTATCAGGTGTGGAGAATGCCGTATCGGTCAAGGTTCTCCAAATCCCTGATGCTACTTATGAAGTTGTGCACTCCCTTGCTAAATGGAAACGCCATACCTTGGGTCGTTTTGGTTTCGGTGAGGGTGAGGGTCTCTTCGTTCATATGAAGGCCCTTCGCCCAGACGAAGATTCGCTGGATGCGACCCACTCTGTTTATGTTGACCAGTGGGATTGGGAAAAAGTCATTCCAAATGGTAAGCGTAACATCGCTTATTTAAAAGAAACAGTTGAGAAAATTTACAAGGCCATTCGCCTTACGGAGCTAGCTGTTGAAGCCCGCTATGATATCGAATCCATCTTGCCAAAACAAATCACTTTCATCCATACAGAAGAGTTGGTAGAACGCTACCCAGACTTGACACCGAAAGAACGTGAAAATGCTATCTGTAAAGAATTTGGAGCAGTCTTCTTAATTGGTATCGGTGGGGAATTGTCAGACGGTAAACCGCACGATGGACGTGCACCAGACTACGATGACTGGACAAGTGAGTCTGAAAATGGCTACAAGGGTCTAAATGGTGATATTCTTGTCTGGAATGAATCTTTAGGTGGAGCCTTTGAGTTGTCCTCTATGGGAATCCGTGTAGATGAAGAAACGCTTCGCCGTCAGGTTGCTATTACAGGTGATGAAGACCGCTTGGAATTGGAATGGCACAAGGCTTTGTTGAATGGCCTATTCCCATTGACAATCGGTGGAGGAATTGGACAATCTCGTATGGCCATGTTCCTACTTCGTAAGAAACACATCGGAGAAGTGCAAACAAGTGTTTGGCCTCAAGAAGTCCGCGATACCTACGAAAATATTTTGTAGAGAATCGAACCGCAAGGTTCGGTTTTCTTTCTCTTTTCGCTCATAATTTGGTATAATAAACGGTATGAAAATCGTATCAGGAATCTATGGGGGACGCCCCCTCAAGACACTAGAAGGCAAGACGACAAGGCCCACTTCGGATAAGGTTAGGGGAGCCATTTTTAACATGATTGGTCCCTACTTTGAAGGGGGACGAGTCTTGGACCTGTATGCAGGTAGTGGTGGTTTATCTATCGAAGCAGTATCGCGTGGCATGTCCAGCGCTGTTTTGGTGGAGCGAGACCGTAAAGCTCAGACCATCGTGGCTGAAAATATCCAGATGACCAAGGAAGTTGGAAAATTTCAACTCCTCAAGATGGATGCAGAAAGGGCATTGGAACAGCTATCTGGGGAATTCGACCTCATTTTCTTAGACCCTCCTTATGCTAAGGAACAAATCGTAGCAGACATTGAAAAAATGGCTGAGAGATCGCTTTTTTCTGAAGATGTCATGGTTGTGTGTGAGACGGATAAGGCCGTTGAACTTCCAGAAGAAATTGCTTGTCTTGGAATCTGGAAAGAAAAAATTTATGGAATTAGTAAGGTGACAGTTTATGTCAGATGAGATTGGCTTATTCACAGGTTCATTTGATCCTATGACAAATGGGCATCTGGATATCATTGAACGGGCGAGCAGACTTTTTGATAAGCTCTATGTCGGTATTTTTTTAATCCCCACAAACAAGGATTTCTTCCCATAGAAAATCGTAAACGAGGGCTAGAAACGGCTTTGAAACATTTGGAAAATGTTGAAGTTGTATCTTCTCATGATGAATTGGTGGTTGATGTTGCAAAAAGACTGGGGGCTACTTGTCTAGTTCGTGGTTTGAGGAATGCAGCGGATTTGCAATATGAAGGCAGTTTTGATTACTACAATCATCAGCTGTCTCCTGATATAGAGACCATTTATTTACATAGCCGACCTGAACATCTCTATATTAGTTCATCAGGCGTTAGAGAGCTTTTGAAGTTTGGTCAGGATATTACCGGCTATGTTCCTGATAGTATTTTGGAGGAAATAAGAAATGAAAAAAAGATTAGATGGCCCTTATATGTCATTGCGGCCTTGATTGTGACTTTCTTGGCATTTGTAGTGCCCTTGCCCTACTATATAGAAGTTCCAGGTGGTTCGGAGGATATTCGCCAAGTCCTTAAAGTCAATGACACAGAAGATAAGGAAGCTGGGGCTTATCACTTCGTTACAGTTGGTGTTCAGCACGCTACTTTAGCCCATATGATTTATGCTTGGTTGACGCCTTTTACAGATATTCGTAGTGCCCAAGAGACTACAGGTGGCTCTTCCGATGTGGAATTTATGCGGATCAATCAATTCTACATGCAAACATCGCAAAATATGGCCAAATATCAAGGGCTAAAAACAGCTGGTAAAGATATCGAACTCAAATACCTTGGGGTTTATGTCTTAACTGTGACAGATAATTCGACTTTTAAAGGGATTCTCAACATCTCTGATACGGTCACAGCAGTCAATGATCAGACCTTCGACAGTTCCAAAGACTTGATTGATTACGTCAATTCTCAAAAACTAGGGGACTCCGTCAAGGTCACCTATGAAGAGGATGGGCAAACCAAGTCTGCAGAAGGTAAGATTATCACCTTGGAAAATGGCAAAAATGGGATTGGAATCGGCTTGATTGACCGTACGGAAGTGACCAGTGATGTCCCAATTCGCTTTTCAACAGCTGGTATTGGCGGTCCAAGTGCAGGTCTCATGTTTAGTCTGGCCATCTATACCCAAATAGCTGACCCTGGTCTTCGTAATGGTCGTATCGTTGCCGGTACAGGAACTATTGACCGCGATGGCAATGTGGGGGACATTGGAGGTATTGATAAGAAAGTTGTAGCTTCAGCTAGAGAAGGTGCTGCGATTTTCTTTGCCCCTGATAACCCTGTTAGCGAAGAAGAACAAAAAGCGCATCCAGATGCGAAAAACAATTACCAGACAGCCCTAGAAGCAGCCAAAACAATCAAGACGGCTATGAAAATTGTGCCTGTTAAAACCCTACAAGATGCAATTGATTACTTGAAAAACAATCCCTAATTTTAAGTGAAGTTTCCAAACTAGCGCACAAACAGAGAAGATGGTATAATAGTCAAATGGTTCAATTATTATTCACTCTAAGCAGTCACATGCTCTTTATTTATGTGAGTTTTTACCTTTTAAAGAATCTTGTTAGATGGGAAAAGGTTTTAAAAGTGACAACTGAGAATACAGGAAAAGTTCGTTTACTAGTAGCCTTTTTCAGCATTGTAATGGGCTATATCATGAGTTCTTTCTTTATCAGCCTATATCAGTTGTGGCAAGAAGTGCTTAGAGGACTATTATAAAATCAAGAGTAAAGGAAGTAAGTATGGAAAAAATTGTGGTTCAAGGTGGCGATAATCGTCTGCTAGGAAGTGTTACGATCGAAGGAGCAAAGAATGCAGTCTTGCCCTTGTTGGCAGCGACTATTCTAGCAAGTGAAGGAAAGACCGTCTTGCAGAATGTTCCTATCTTGTCAGATGTTTTCACCATGAATCAGGTGGTTTGTGGTTTGAATGCCAAGGTGGATTTTGATGAGGAGGCTCATCTTGTTGAGGTGGACGCGACGGGCGATATCACTGAGGAAGCTCCTTACAAGTATGTCAGCAAGATGCGCGCCTCCATCGTTGTCTTGGGACCAATTCTTGCTCGTGTAGGTCATGCTAAGGTATCCATGCCAGGTGGTTGTACCATTGGTAGCCGTCCTATTGATCTTCATTTGAAAGGTCTGGAAGCTATGGGGGCTAAGATTAGCCAGACGGCTGGTTATATCGAAGCCAAGGCTGATCGCTTACATGGGGCTCATATCTACATGGACTTCCCAAGTGTTGGCGCTACGCAGAACTTGATGATGGCAGCGACTCTGGCTGATGGCGTGACAGTGATTGAGAATGCTGCGCGTGAACCTGAGATTGTTGACTTAGCCATTCTCCTTAATGAAATGGGAGCCAAGGTTAAGGGTGCTGGTACAGAGACCATTACCATTACCGGTGTTGAGAAACTTCATGGTACGACTCACAATGTAGTCCAAGACCGTATCGAAGCAGGAACCTTTATGGTAGCTGCTGCCATGACTGGTGGTGATGTCTTGATTCGATACGCTGTCTGGGAGCACAACCGTCCCTTGATTGCCAAGTTACTTGAAATGGGTGTTGAAGTAATTGAAGAAGACGAAGGAATTCGTGTTCGTTCTCAACTAGAAAATCTAAAAGCTGTCCATGTGAAAACCTTGCCCCACCCAGGATTTCCAACAGATATGCAGGCTCAATTTACAGCCTTGATGACAGTTGCAAAAGGGGAATCAACTATGGTGGAGACAGTTTTCGAAAATCGTTTCCAACACCTAGAAGAGATGCGCCGCATGGGCTTGCATTCTGAGATTATCCGTGATACAGCTCGTATTGTTGGTGGACAGGCTTTGCAGGGAGCAGAAGTTCTTTCAACTGACCTTCGTGCCAGCGCAGCCCTGATTTTGACAGGTTTGGTAGCACAAGGAGAAACTGTAGTTGGTAAATTGGTTCACTTGGATAGAGGTTACTACCGTTTCCATGAGAAGTTGGCGCAGCTAGGTGCTAAGATTCAGCGGATTGAGGCAAGTGATGAAGATGAATAAGAAATCAAGCTACGTAGTCAAGCGTTTATTTTTAGTCATCATAGTACTGATTTTAGGTGTTTTAGCCCTAGGAATCGGTCTAATGGTAGGCTATGGAATCTTGGGCAAGGGTCAAGATCCATGGGCCATCCTATCTCCAGCAAAATGGCAGGAATTGATTCATAAATTTACAGGGAATTAGGCTGGAGAACCAGCCTTTTTCTAAAGATAAGGAGAAATATGAACAAAAAAACAAGACAGACATTGATCGGACTGCTAGTGTTATTACTCTTATCTGCAGGGAGCTATTATATCAAGCAGCTGCAGTCGACAGCTAATAGTCCCAAAACCAAGCTTAGTCAGAAAAAACAAGCGTCTGAAGCTCCTAGTAAAGAATTGGCAGAAAGTGTCTTAACAGCTGCAGTCAAAAGCCAAATAAAAGGGGGTCTGGAGTGGAATGGCTCAGGTGCTTTTATCGTCAATGGTAATAAAACAAATCTGGATGCCAAGGTTTCAAGTAAGCCTTATGCTGATAATAAAACAAAGACAGTGGGCAAGGAAACAGTGCCAACCGTAGCAAATGCTCTCTTGTCTAAGGCTACTCGCCAGTACAAGAATCGGGAAGAAACTGGGAATGGTTCGACTTCTTGGACTCCACCAGGTTGGCATCAGGTTAAGAATCTAAAGGGTACTTATACCCATGCGGTTGATAGGGGTCATTTGTTAGGCTATGCCTTAATTGGTGGCTTGGATGGTTTTGATGCCTCAACAAGTAATCCTAAAAATATTGCTGTCCAGACAGCCTGGGCAAATCAGGCGCAAGCCGAGGATTCGACTGGTCAAAATTACTATGAAAGCATGGTGCGTAAAGCCTTGGACCAAAACAAGCGTGTCCGTTACCGTGTAACCCTTTATTACGCCACAAATGAAGACTTAGTTCCTTCAGCTTCACAGATTGAAGCCAAGTCTTCAGACGGAGAATTAGAATTTAATGTCCTAGTTCCCAATGTTCAAAAGGGGCTTCAACTGGATTACCGAACTGGAGAAGTAACGGTTACTCAGTAAAATACAAAATAACCTCCTATGTCATTTGTGGATGTAGGGGTTCTTTTTTGGACAATTTAATACTCAATGAAAATCAAAGTGCAAACTAGGAAGCTAGCCGCAGGTTGCTCAAAGCACAGCTTTGAGGTTGCAGATAGAGCTGACCTAGTTTGAAGAGATTTTCGAAGAGTATGAGAAAAAATAATATGTACTGGATTAGATTTTGTGATATAATAAAGGATAAGATACTATTTTAGGAGAAGAACTATGGAAGACCCAAGTAGTCAGAATTTGTTGCTACAATTTGTTTTATTGTTTATCTTGACGGTGTTGAATGCCTTTTTCTCAGCCACAGAAATGGCCATGGTGTCACTTAACCGTGCGCGGGTTGAACAAAAGGCAGAAGAAGGAGATAGACGCTATATCCGTCTGCTGAAGGTACTAGAAAATCCTAACCACTTTTTATCAACCATTCAAGTAGGGATTACCCTGATTACGATCTTATCTGGGGCGAGTTTGGCAGACACTCTGGGACGAGAAATTGCATCTTGGCTTGGAAATGGCGAAACAGCTTATGCCGTTGCAAGTTTTCTATCCTTGGCATTTTTGACTTATATTTCCATCGTTTTTGGGGAATTGTATCCTAAGAGAATCGCTCTTAATCTAAAGGATACTTTAGCGATTCGTACAGCGCCAGTTATCATTGGGCTGGGAAAACTAGTTAGTCACTTTGTTTGGCTCTTGTCTGCGTCTACCAATCTTTTGAGTCGCTTGACTCCTGTAGCCTTTGACGATGCTGATGAAAAAATGACCCGTGATGAAATTGCCTACATGCTGACAAATAGTGAAGAAACACTAGATGCTGACGAAATTGAGATGTTACAGGGGATTTTTTCACTGGATGAACTGATGGCCAGAGAAGTTATGGTTCCTCGAACGGATGCCTTCATGGTTGATATTAAGGATGATAGTCAAATCATTATCCAAAGTATTTTAAAACAAAATTATTCTCGTATCCCTGTCTATGATGGAGACAAGGATAACGTGATTGGGATTATTCATACCAAAAGTCTTCTTAAGGCAGCCTTTGTAGACGGTTTTGACAATATTGTTTGGAAGAGAATTTTACAAGATCCACTCTTTGTTCCTGAAACTATTTTTGTGGATGACTTGCTAAAAGAATTGCGCAATACCCAAAGACAAATGGCAATCTTACTAGATGAATACGGTGGTATGGCTGGTTTGGTGACACTTGAAGACCTCTTAGAGGAAATCGTTGGGGAAATCGATGATGAAACGGACAAAGCAGCAATAGATGTTCATCAGATTGGCGATGATACTTATATTGTTCAAGGTACTATGAATCTCAATGATTTTAATAGCTACTTTGATGTTGAGCTGGAAAGTGATGACGTTGATACCATCGCTGGTTATTATTTGACAGGAATTGGGAGTATTCCAACGACTGAGAAACTCAGCTATGAATTGGTCAGCCAAAACAAACAGCTTATCCTAACCAATGATAAGGTGAAAAATGGACGTGTTACCAAGGTAAAAGTCCAGATCACAGAACTTGAAATAGAAGAAGAAACAGAGTAAACTAGAGGCTTTTGTCACCATGCGTGACGAAGCTTTTTTTAGTTAATTTCAAAAGGGAATTGTGCCTTCGAAAAAACTCAGCTCTAAACTTGCACCAAAAGTTCTTTAAATCTATCCTTAATTATTTGAAGAAAAAGAAAAAAGCCCTTCAAAATGGGCTTTCTGTTCATTTGCAACTTGATAAATCAAGTTATAGAAGGCGGTAGACGGATTTGAACCGACGATCAAGCTTTTGCAGAGCCGTGCCTTACCACTTGGCTATACCGCCTTAACGTTTATTATTATACCTTGAAAATGATTTTCAGTCAATAGCTTTTTCAGATTTTTTGTGTTAATAAGCCTAAATATTCTGAAAATTCGTTTACTTTTATTGAAATATCTTAAAATATATGGTATAATCAATAATAACCTATACTTTATAAGAGGAGTAAATAAATGAAAAAAAGTCAAGTGCTTGCTGTAGCGGGGGCTACCTTATTAGCGTCAGGAGTTCTAGCTGCGTGTTCAAACACTAGTTCAAATAATGCGAAACTAGCAAAAGATTACCAATATGTTTATCAAACAGACCCAGAAACTTTGGATTATATCGTCAGCGATATCGATTCAACATCATTCGTCACAACAAATGCTGTAGATGGTTTGTTGGCTAATGATAAATATGGGAATCTGGTTCCTTCTATTGCTGAATCATGGACAGTTTCAAAAGATGGTTTGACTTATACCTATAAAATCCGTAAGGATTCTAAATGGGTGACAGCAGAGGGAGAAGAATACGCTCCTGTAACTGCTAAAGACTTCGTTACTGGTTTGAAACACGCCGTAGATGGGAAATCAAAAGGACTTTCAATCGTTAGCTCTTCTATTAAGGGATTAGAAGCCTATATCAAGGGTGAAACAAGCGATTTTTCAACCGTTGGAGTAAAAGCACTTGATGATCAAACACTAGAATATACCTTGAACCAGCCAGAAACTTTCTGGAATGACAAGACAACTAGTGGTGTCATGATGCCGGTTAATGCAGAATTCTTAGCTTCAAAAGGGGAAGGTTTTGGTGCCCCAACAGATGCTAACTCTATTCTTTATAACGGTCCATTTGTCTTAAAAGCTGTAACTCCTAAATCATCTATCGAGATGGCTAAAAATGATGCTTACTGGGACAAAGAAAATGTAAAAATTGAGAACGTTAAGTTCACTTTCTGGGATGGTAAGGACCAAGATGTGATTGCCAAAGGTTTTGCCGATGGTCAATATAGCAAGGCGCGTATCTTCCCTACAAGTTCTACATATGAAAAATATGCAGCTGACTTCAAAGATAACATTTACTTTAATGAACCAGGTGCGGGTGTTGCAACTGTCAGCTTGAACTATGGCCGTACAACCTATAACCACACTGCCAAAACAAGTGATGCTCAAAAAACATCTACTCAGAAAGCATTACTAAATAAAGAATTCCGTCAAGCCTTGAACTTTGCAGTGGACCGTGCTTCTTATTCAGCTCAAACAAATGGTACTGATGGAGCTGCAGTAGCTATTCGTAATACATTTGCACCTTATGCTCTTCAAGTTGGTAAGAAGACATTTGGTGAATTGGTACAAGATAGCTTGGCTAAGACAAATTCTTCTACTTGGTCAAACGTGTCTCTAGCAGATTCTCAAAATGGACTTTACAATGAAGAAAAAGCTAAAGAAGTCTTTGCTAAAGCAAAATCAAGCCTACAAGCTGAGGGTGTTGAATTCCCAATCCACTTGGATGCCTTGGTTATCCAAGAATCAACAGCGGTTGTAAACCGTGTTCAATCATTGAAACAATCAATTGAAAAAGTATTGGGTTCAGATAATGTCGTTGTAGACTTACAACAAATGACTCAAGCAGAAGCTTTACCAATTTCATTTAGCGCTCCAACAGCTAAAGAACAAGACTGGGATATTCATACCTTGCTAGGATGGAACCCTGACTATCAAGATCCTTCTACTTTCTTGGATCAGTTCGTCATTAAGGGAGGAAATACTCGCCTTTACCTTGGTATTGACCAAAACACTGATGCATCAGTAGTAAGCAAACTTGGTTTAGCTGACTATGGAAAATTACTTGATGACGCAAACAGCGAAAACCAAGACGTTCAAAAACGTTATGAAAAATATGCAGTAGCACAAGCTTGGTTGACTGACAATGCTTTGACAATTCCAGTAATGGCTTCTCCTAAAGAAACAGCCGTTTCATATGTTTCAAAAGTTCTACCATTTAGCTCTTCATATTCTGTAGCTGGCCTTAAGGGTGAGAATGCAGGATACTTGAAGTATACTGAAGTTGGCGAAAAAGCAATCACTAAAGAAGAGTATGAAAAAGCTCGTGAAAAATGGTTGAAAGAAAAGACTGAGTCAAACGAGAAAGCTCAAAAAGAATTGGCAAGTCATGTGAAGTAAATAATTTTCAATAGAACTTTCTCTCCATGAGGAGAAGGTTCTTTTGGGATTTTTAAAGGAAATGATATGAAAAAATATATTTTTATGCGTGTTTTGCGGTCATTGGTTTCTATTTTCTTAGTAACAACCTTGACTTACACGATTATCTATACAATGGTTCCTCGAAAATTGATTTTCAAACAGGATACCAACTATAACAAGATTGCGACAACTGCTGATAAACGTGATAACTATGAGAATACTGTTTATGAGCGTATGGGCTATATCGAGTATTACGATACTAAGGAATTGCAAGAAAAAGCTAGCCAGATGGATGCTTCTGTAACAGTTGAAGCCAATGATACCAACAAGGCTATCTATGAAAAATACATCAAACAAATCGGTCATGGTTGGACCTTGGGAGAATTTACTGAAAGTGGCCAATTCTACGCTACTCGTGAAATCCCAATTTTTGAACGTGTTTTCAAATTCTATGCTAACTTGATTGACATTGACCATACAAATAAAATCCAAGACCCTGAAAACCCAGACTTGAAACGTTACCTTCGTTTCGAAAATGATCCAGCTATCGGATGGTCCTTGGTTGGTTCAGGAACTAAACACAAATATCTCTTGTACTTTAACAGTCAGTTCCCGTTTGTGCATCAAAACTTTGTGAACATTAATTTAGGTGACTCTTATCCAACCTATGCTAATAGCCCTGTTTTACAGGTTATTACTCAAGGACAAGGGCAAACAAAAACATCTCAAGTTCAATTCCCAACAGGTAAGAAAACTTCTTCTGTAAATATTTACTCAAGAACCTATAAATCACCTAGTCAGGCTGATTCTCGTGAAGTAGCTAACTATGGGAAAGATGATCCGTATACGGCTACTGAAAGTAACTACCAATATCCTTCAATGATTGCCAGCTCTGCTGTTGTTGGATTGATCGGTTTGGTGATTTCTTATGCGATTGCCGTGCCACTTGGTTCAGCTATGGCTCGCTTCAAGAATACTTGGATTGATAGCTTCTCAACAGGGGCTTTGACCTTCTTGATGGCTCTTCCAACAATTGCCTTGGTTTATATCGTTCGTTTGGCTGGTTCTTCAATTGGCTTACCAGATTCATTCCCTATCTTGGGTGCTGGAGATTGGCGTTCGTATGTTTTACCAGCAGTTATCCTTGGTTTGTTGGGTGCTCCTGGTACAGCTATTTGGATTCGTCGTTACATGATTGACTTGCAATCACAGGACTTTGTTCGTTTTGCTCGTGCAAAAGGTTTGTCTGAAAAAGAAATTTCAAACAAACACATCTTTAAAAATGCCATGGTTCCGCTGGTTTCAGGAATTCCTGGTGCTGTTATCGGGGTTATCGGTGGTGCAACCCTTACTGAAACAGTCTTCGCCTTCCCAGGTATGGGTAAAATGTTGATTGACTCTGTAAAAGCATCTAATAACTCTATGGTCGTTGGTCTTGTCTTCATCTTTACATGTATTTCTATCTTCTCACTTCTTTTAGGAGATATTTGGATGACGATTATTGACCCACGTATTAAATTGACTGAGAAAGGAGGCAAATAATGTCTACAATCAATAAAGAAAAATTTCAGTTTGTAAAACGTGACGATTTTGCCTCTGAAACTATTGATGCGCCAGCTTATTCATACTGGGGGTCAGTGTTTAGACAATTTATGAAGAAGAAATCAACTGTAGTTATGTTGGGAATCTTGGTAGCTATCATTTTGATGAGTTTCATCTACCCAATGTTTTCTAAGTTTGATTTTAATGATGTCAGCAAGGTAAACGACTTTAGTGCTCGTTATATCAAGCCAAATGCTGAGCATTGGTTCGGTACTGACAGTAACGGTAAATCGCTCTTTGACGGTGTTTGGTTCGGAGCTCGTAACTCTATCCTCATTTCTGTGATTGCGACAGTGATTAACTTGGTTATCGGTGTCTTTGTCGGTGGTATTTGGGGTATTTCAAAATCAGTTGACCGTGTGATGATGGAAGTTTATAACGTCATCTCAAACATCCCATCTCTTTTGATTGTCATTGTCTTGACTTATTCAATTGGAGCTGGATTCTGGAATCTGATTTTTGCTATGAGTGTGACAACATGGATTGGGATTGCCTTCATGATCCGTGTGCAAATCTTGCGTTATCGTGATTTGGAATACAACTTGGCGTCACGTACTTTGGGAACACCAACCTTGAAGATTGTTGCCAAAAATATCATGCCTCAATTGGTATCTGTTATTGTGACAACCATGACTCAAATGCTTCCAAGCTTTATCTCATACGAAGCCTTCTTGTCTTTCTTCGGTCTTGGATTGCCGATTACAGTGCCAAGTTTAGGTCGTTTGATTTCGGATTATTCACAAAACGTAACGACCAATGCTTACTTGTTCTGGATTCCATTGACAACTCTTGTCTTGGTATCCTTGTCCCTTTTCGTAGTTGGTCAAAACTTAGCGGATGCTAGTGATCCACGTACACATAGATAGGAGTAGAAATGACAAAAGAAAAAAATGTAATTTTGACTGCTCGCGATATTGTCGTGGAATTTGACGTTCGTGACAAAGTATTGACAGCCATTCGCGGCGTTTCCCTTGAACTAGTTGAAGGTGAAGTGTTGGCCTTGGTAGGTGAGTCAGGATCAGGAAAATCTGTTTTGACAAAGACTTTCACAGGTATGCTCGAAGAAAATGGTCGCATTGCCCAAGGTAGTATTGACTACCGTGGTCAAGATTTGACAGCTCTATCTTCTCACAAAGATTGGGAACAAATTCGTGGTGCTAAGATTGCGACTATCTTCCAGGACCCAATGACTAGTTTGGACCCAATTAAAACAATTGGTAGTCAGATTACAGAAGTTATTGTAAAACACCAAGGAAAAACAGCTAAAGAAGCGAAAGAATTGGCCATTGACTACATGAATAAGGTTGGGATTCCAGATGCAGATAGACGTTTTGATGAATACCCATTCCAATATTCTGGAGGAATGCGTCAACGTATCGTTATTGCGATTGCCCTTGCCTGCCGACCTGATGTCTTAATCTGTGATGAGCCAACGACTGCCTTGGATGTAACTATTCAAGCACAGATTATTGATTTGCTCAAATCATTACAAAACGAGTACCATTTCACAACAATCTTTATCACCCACGACCTTGGTGTGGTAGCAAGTATTGCGGATAAGGTAGCGGTTATGTATGCAGGAGAAATCGTTGAGTATGGAACTGTTGAGGAAGTCTTCTATGACCCTCGCCATCCATATACATGGAGTCTCTTGTCTAGCTTGCCTCAGCTTGCTGATGATAAAGGGGATCTTTACTCAATCCCAGGAACACCTCCGTCACTTTATACTGATCTGAAAGGGGATGCCTTTGCCTTGCGTTCAGACTATGCAATGCAGATTGACTTCGAACAAAAAGCTCCTCAATTCTCAGTATCAGAGACACATTGGGCTAAAACTTGGCTTCTTCATGAGGATGCTCCAAAAGTAGAAAAACCAGCTGTGATTGCAAATCTCCATGATAAGATCCGTGAAAAAATGGGATTTGCCCATCTGGAAGACTAGGAGGAAGGAAATGTCTGAAAAATTAGTAGAAATCAAAGATTTAGAAATTTCCTTCGGTGAAGGAAGTAAGAAGTTTGTTGCGGTAAAAAATGCTAACTTCTTTATCAATAGGGGAGAAACTTTCTCGCTTGTAGGTGAGTCAGGTAGTGGGAAAACAACTATTGGTCGTGCCATCATTGGTCTAAATGACACAAGTAATGGAGATATCATTTTTGATGGTCAAAAGATTAATGGTAAGAAATCGCGTGAACAAGCTGCGGAATTGATTCGTCGAATCCAGATGATTTTCCAAGACCCTGCTGCAAGTTTGAATGAACGTGCGACTGTTGATTATATTATTTCTGAAGGTCTTTACAATCACCGTTTGTTTAAGGATGAGGAAGAACGTAAAGAGAAAGTTCAAAATATTATCCGTGAAGTGGGTCTTCTTGCTGAGCACTTGACTCGTTACCCTCATGAGTTCTCAGGTGGTCAACGTCAACGTATCGGTATTGCTCGTGCCTTGGTGATGCAACCAGACTTTGTTATTGCGGATGAGCCCATTTCAGCCTTGGACGTTTCTGTTCGTGCCCAAGTATTGAACTTGCTCAAAAAATTCCAAAAAGAACTTGGCTTGACCTATCTCTTTATCGCCCATGACTTGTCTGTCGTTCGTTTTATTTCAGATCGTATCGCGGTTATTTATAAGGGTGTTATTGTAGAAGTTGCAGAAACAGAAGAATTGTTTAACAATCCAATTCACCCATATACTCAAGCCTTGCTGTCAGCGGTACCAATCCCAGATCCAATCTTGGAACGTAAGAAGGTCTTGAAGGTTTACGACCCAAGTCAACACGACTATGAGACTGATAAGCCATCTATGGTAGAAATCCGTCCAGGTCACTATGTTTGGGCTAACCAAGCCGAATTGGCGCGTTACCGACAAGGGTTAAATTAATAATGGTTTTATAATTTCCATGTCAACTTTTATGGAAATTATAAACCTTTTTTTGTTGAATTGATTTGAAAAAACTTTGAAATTATCCTGAAATAATTTTCGGAAAATTTTAAAAAATTCTGAAATATTCTTGACAGCTAATGAAAAAGGTGGTAAGATAGGAAACATCAAAAAAGAAAGCAGAAAAAGAAATGAATAAGAAACAAGCTGTAACGATGAATCAAAACTTTTACTTTAGCTACTTTAGATAGTGTTTGTAGACATGTCATCATGGATGCAAACAGTTCAAGCAATTTGTTTGTATCTATGTGGCTAAGGTTTTTGATTGTGGTCCATATAGATGAATATCTAAATGGACTAGCAAAGTTATAACTTGTTAGATTATTTCAAGCATCCGTTTAGGTATTATCTAGGCGGTTTTTTGTTTTATACTCTTCGAAAATCAAATTCAAACCATGTCAACGTCGCCTTGCCGTACTCAAGTACAGCCTGCGGCTAGTTTCCTAGTTTGCTCTTTGATTTTCATTGAGTATTATCTTTTCTGAGAAGGAGTTTCATTATGAAAGTTGTTCGAAAATTACTAGCCCCTCTCTTGGTAGTGGGTATCCTCTTGACCTCTCTGATTAGTTTACATCAGTTGAAGGCAGATAAGAAAAAAGATGTGTTTCGTATCGGTATTTCGCAATTTATTACCCACCAGTCTTTGGACGCTACTAGAGATGGCTTTGTGGATGAACTAGCCAAACAAGGCTATGTTGAAGGGAAAAATATTGAGATTGATTTGCAAAATGCACAGGGAGAACAAAGAAATCTAAAAACCATTTCTCAGCAGTTAGCAGAATCCAGTGATGTTGTTCTAGCCATCGCAACGCCTTCTGCCCAGAGCTTGGCCAATACAACGCAAACAACACCGGTTATCTTTTCAGCTGTAACAGACCCAGTCAGTGCCAAGTTGGTTGAGTCAAGAGAGCATCCTGGAGGCAATGTAACTGGGACAAGCGACCAGTCGTCAGATGCCATTTCAACCCAAATCAATTTGATAAAGAAAGTGTTGCCAAAGGCTAAAACGATTGGAATTCTCTATACTCAGAGTGAGCCAAATTCGGTTGTCCAAAAGGATGAGGCTAAGCGTCTTCTGGAAGAAAAAGGCTTTACCGTTGTTGAAAAAACAATCTTGGACAGTAACAACGTCAAGGCGGCAGCAGAGAGCTTGATGGCAGAGGTTGATATGGTTTTTGTACCAACGGACAATATCATTTCGTCAACTATGGAAACAGTCAAGCAGGTTTCTATTAAACATAAGGTACCAGTATTTGGTGGTTCAACAGAAATGGTTGCGGTTGGTGGCTTGTATAACTACGGAACCAATTATGAAGAATTGGGAAGACAGACAGCTCGCATGCTGATTCGTGTTTTAAAAGGTGAAAAGCCAGAAAATATGGCAGTTGAGTTGCCTGAAAAACTGGAATTGCATACCAATCAAGAAATGGCAGATGCACTAGGAATTGATATCAGTAAGTTAGAAGGCAAGGAATAAGGAGGTTTAAGATGAGTTTTGTATTATCTAGTTTATCAGAAGGTTTGTTATGGTCGATTATGGCTATTGGGGTCTACTTGACTTTCCGTATTTTGGATATTGCGGATATGACTGCTGAGGGAGCCTTTCCTCTGGGGGCAGCTGTCGTTGTATCACAGATACAGGCAGGGACAAATCCTTGGATTGCGACCTTACTTGCTTTGCTTGCAGGTATGGTAGCAGGTCTTGTATCAGGAATGCTCCACACCAAGATGAAAATTCCAGCTCTCTTGACAGGTATTGTAACCTTGACAGGGCTCTATTCCATCAATATTAAAATCATGGGAAGTGTGCCCAATCTTTCCTTGGGAGATTCTTCAACCGTCTTTAAACAATTAGCGAACTTTGGTCTGACAAATGAAGAAGCTGTGTTCTCACTCAGTTTAGCCTGTCTCTTACTTGTTTGTTTGGTTTTGACCCTTTTGATGAAAACGGAGATTGGTTTGGTTTTACGTTCGACTGGGGACAATATTCCGATGAGTGAGGCAAATGGGGTCAATGTAGACACCATGAAGATTGTTGGTTACATGATTTCAAACGGCTTGATTGCCCTATGTGGTTCCTTGTTTGCCCAAAATGATGGATTTTCAGATGTGACTTCTGGGACAGGAACCATTGTTGTTGGTTTGAGTGCAGTGATTATTGCGGAAGTCTTGATACACGATTTGACCATTGGAGGCCGCTTGTTATCTATCGGAATCGGTGCTATTGTTTACCGTTTGATTATTTTAAATATCTATGAAATTCCAAATCTAGATCAAAACCTGGTTCGTCTCTTTAATGCAATCTTGCTCGCCTTGGTTTTATTTGCACCAGAATTGCAAAAGAGATTAAAGATTCGTGGTCTGAAATTGAGAAATGAATAGGAGGAGAAAGTTATGGCAAGTTTATTAACACTTGAAAATATCCACAAGACATTTGAAGCAGGGACGGTCAATGAGAATCATGTCCTCAAAGGATTAGATTTAGAAGTTGAAGAGGGAGATTTTATCTCTGTAATCGGTGGAAATGGAGCAGGGAAATCCACTTTGATGAATATCTTGGCTGGCAATCTATCGGTGGACGAAGGGGACCTTTTATTGGCAGGCAAATCCATTAAAAATCTGAGTGTAAGAAAGAGAGCCAAGGATATCGCCCGTGTTTTTCAAGATCCTAAGATGGGAACAGCTTCTCGTTTGACGATTGAGGAGAATATGGCTATTGCCTTGAGACGCGGGCAGAAGAGAGGGCTTGGTTGGGGCGTGAAGGAGAAGGATAGAATCCAGTTCCAAGAGGCCTTGAAGGAGTTGAATATTGGTCTTGAAAACCGCTTAAAAGTAGATACTCAATATCTCTCAGGAGGACAAAGACAGGCTTTGACCCTAGTCATGGCATCTCTGGTGAAACCCAAACTTTTGCTTTTGGATGAACATACTGCAGCACTTGACCCGAAAACGAGTCAAATGGTGATGGATTTGACGCAAAAGATTGTGGAACACCATCAGTTGACTACTTTGATGATTACCCATGATATGAACCATGCGATTGAGTACGGAAATCGTCTCATTATGCTCTATCAGGGTAAGATAGTGGTGGATGTCAAGGGAGAAGAGAAAAAGCATCTGACGGTTGAAGATCTCATGCATTTCTTTCAGAAAAATAGTGGCCAAAGTCTAGTCAGTGATGAGTTAGTTTTGGGATAAAGAAAAAGGCTGAGATCTAGTGTCTCAGTCTTTTATAATATGGATTACACAGCATTGTTAACTAGATACTTGTCAATTGCTGTATGACATTAGTATTGATTTAAATTGATACAAGGTAAAAGAAATCTGGAAGAATCTGTTTCTGTCGAGGAGTTCTCACGATTGTTAAAACCAGTCCTCAAGACAAAAGGACTGGTTTATAGTTTAGAATATTATCTTAAAAGATATCAGTTAAATGGTAGATGAAATGGTGTATAACATACTTGAGTTGAACTTGAATAGAATGGGCCCTCTAAGTAATTCTTAAAAATTTATAGATCTAATCTATCTTATTTTTTAATAAGAAAATGGATGTTAAGACTACACTCAGTCCTGCTAAGAAGAGGAGTGGATTTGAGGATTCACCAGTTTCTGGAAGTTGTTCTTTGCGATGAGTATTTTCCAGCTGGGAAGGACTATTGGTAGTTGAAGCCTGCTCAAAGTTTAGTGAGGTTGTTGCAACTGTTTTGTTTATTGAGGTTTCCGGAGTATTGACATTTTGATAGACTACCGCATATGTACTAAAGAGACTAGTAGTAAATTCTGCCATACCATCACGAATAGTGAAAGAAAGTGATTTCAATTCTTTTGTCGGAGTTAGGTAATAAATATTTTCTACACCAGCTGTAATTGGTAATCTAACTAAAACAGCTCCCTGTGGTTGTATATTATGGTTGTTTGAATTTTTAAATTGAATATCATAAGCATCATATATCTTACCAGAGAGTTCTTGAGCCAATACACGTTTACTAGAGAGATGAGAAATTCCTTCTAAGTCAGTTACTCTACCAATAATCTCAACACCAGTCTTTTCATCCTTCAAGACACGAAGTTTATACTCAGAAATACTGCTAGTAGATGTTTTTTCTTGCCTAGCTCCCTTACCAGGTTCACTATAATTAGGACTGTCTATGGTAGGCGCTTTCTGTTCTCTTCCTGTCTCTATAGGTTTGGTATATTCAGGTCTTTCCACAGTAGGCGCTTCCTGTTCCCCAGTTGTTCCGATAGGTTTGGTATATTCAGGTCTTTCCACGAAAGGCGCTTCCTGCTCTCCCGCAGTGCCGATAGGTTCAGTGAATTCAGGAATTACAACAGAAGGCGCTTCTTGATCTCCAGCAGTGCCGACAGGACCAGTGTATTCAGGTCTTTCCACAGTAGGTGCTTCCTGCTCACCAGCAGTTCCGATGGGTTTGGTATATTCAGGTCTTTCCGCAGTAGGAGCCTCCTGATCCCCAACTGTCCCGACAGGACCAGTGTATTCAGGTCTTTCCACAGTAGGAGCCTCCTGATTTCCCGCAGTTCCGATAGGCTTAGTGTACTCAGGAATGGTTACAACTGGAGCAGGCTCATCCCCTTTGCTTGTAAGGATTTTTTCTTCAACTGGAGCAGTTTCATCCTTAGGAAAGACAGCTACAGCAGGACTAGTAGTTGTTGTACCTTGGATGGCATAAGCTTCTATTGAATTGCCAGCTTTACGGTCTGTAGTTTCAGGAATGTCTAGTTGGACCTTATTATTCTTGATGGTTAATACTGTTTGTTCGCCTGATGTGACAAGATGGTCCTCATCGACTTTTCTGAGTAGAAGAGGATCTTTGATGCCAGGGAAGGTCACAGTGACTGCATCCCAATTGCCAGTTGGTAGGGTTAAGGTAACAGTCTTATCTTTGGACTTAATAGGGTCAAGGCTTGGATTATCAAGCGATACAGATGGAGCTTTTAAGATATCAAAAGAATCAAGAGAAATTTTCTTTCGTCCTTGTGGAGAATTTGGATCCACTTTCAAAGTAAGAACGTGATCACCATCAGCTAGATTTGTGAATTTGCTAATTAATGCACCTTTTTCAGTTGCTCCTGAAGTGTAGAAGTCAAGGGCTGGCATCTCTTTGCCATCCAGTGTGACAAGTGCCTTGCCTAGTGATGCTGTTTTTAATCCATAGATTCGGATACCTGTTCCAGAGAATGGAATGGTTGCAGTGGCTTCAGAAGCGAGGCTATCATCAGCGTTGATGTCAGCGTATTTTTCTGTAGAAGCATAGAGTTCTGCATCGCTCCAATCCTTAAACATGGAACCATACTGGATACGAGGGTCACGGTCGTCAATCTTCTCAACACTTGCTCCTTGACCTGGGAAGACTTTGAAGTAATCGAGAGAAATTTTTGCACGCTCGTTGGCACGTCCTTTGTGCTCGCGCTTAACAGTGATGGTCATCAAATGAGGACCTGAGGATAGATTTGTGTAACGTCCTATCAATACACCTTTTTCGGTTGCTCCGGCTGTATAGAAGTCAAGTTCTCCAACAGACTTGCCATCAATTTTAACGTCAGCAAGTCCCAATTGAGATGACTTGAGTCCGTAGATTTCAATACCAGGGCCATTGAATGGAATGGTTGCAGTCGCATCTTTATCAGAATAATTTCCATTTGAGATATCGGCGTATTTCTCTGTGCCGCTAAATAGTTCTGAGTCAGCCCAGTTTCCATAAGCTGAGCCGTACTGGATGCTCTTGTCACGGTCATCCATCAACTCACTGAAGGCATCGATAGAAGCAGCATCTGAAACTGGTGTTGTACGATTCCCTAGCATAGCCTTAACGGTATAAGTATAGGCATGGCTAGAATCAATCGAGCGATCGATAAAGTGAGTTTGGTTGGTGATAAATTCACGAACGCTAGGAGTTTGACTGTTTTCATCCTTGCTTTCTCGTCGGATGACATAATGACTTGCTCCTTCAACTGTGTTAAAGTCAAGTTCAGCTGTGACGGAATCTTTTCGAAGGGCTGATAAGCGAGTCACTCGTCCAGGGAAGTTTTCAAAGGTAATGACATCACCTTTTTGAGTCGCAAGTTGGATACGGTTATCTTTGAGGCGACTAGCTTGAACTTCCTTGCCATTAATCTTGATAATACTAGCTTCGATATTTGGATAGTCTACGACTAAGTCTCCACCCACATTAGAAAGGAAAGATAGCGTTTCAAGATTTTTCTCTTTCCATTTCATGCTGACTTCAAAGTTACCACGAGCGACTAAGCCTGAGACTTGCCCGTCTTTCCAGGCATCTGGAAGGGCTGGTAATGGGGCAATGTAGCCTGTGTGAGATTGAAGGAGCATTTCTGCCATACCGCTGGTTGCACCAAAGTTTCCATCAATTTGGAAAGGCGCGTGCGTATCCCAGAGATTTTCTAGGGTTGAAGATCTGAGCTGTTCTGCCAATAAACGATGGGCACGATTTCCATCAAGCAGACGGGCCCAGAGGTTGATTTTATTGGCCTTAGACCAACCAGTTCCACCATCTCCACGGTGGTTGAGGGTTGCGCGTGCAGCTTCTAGATATTCAGGCTGATCCTTGCCAAATAAAGTACCTGGGAAGAGACCAACTAGATGAGAAACGTGGCGGTGATGATTCTCAATGCCTTCATTAGTGAATTGTGGGCTGTCTTCTTCGTACCATTCCTTGATACGGCCGTCTTGGTTGATGTGAAGAGGTTTTAACTTGTCAAATTTAGCCTTCACTTCTGTCACCAAGTCTTGGTCTATCTTCAGATGATTGGCTGCTTCCATATAGTCGTGGAATAGCTGCCAAACTAGAGATTGGTCAAAGGTATTCCCAATCGTGATGGTTCCATGTTCTGGTGAGTAGGATGGAGAAGAAACCCAGCGGTCACTAGCCTTGTCGTAGTGCAAGAAGGAATTCCAGAACTTGGCTGTTTCCTTGAGCATTGGATAAATCTTTTCTTTAAGATAAGTTTCATCCTTGGTGAATTTGTAGTAGTCATAGACATTCTGCATCATCCAAGCATTGGCAGCAGGAGACCAGCCCCAATAGTAGTTCCAACCAGGAGTAGTCCAGCCGAATGGTGTAGCTTGGGTGTGAACCAGCCAACCGTTTTCTTGACCTTCTTTGGATTCGATACCTGCGTATTCTTTAGCAGCGATACGACCATAATAGCGCATGTCATCGATATAATTGATCATTGGCTTAGCCGTTTCTGCGAGATTACTCATGTAAGCAGGCCAATAGTTCATCTGTAGGTTGACATTGAGGTGGTAGTCTGAGTTCCAAGGTGGATTATCTACAGCATTCCAGACTCCTTGCAAGTTGGCAGGGAGGGCATCTGTCCGATTACGAGAAGAACTGATCAGTAGATAACGACCGTATTGGAAGAAGAGTTCTTCTAGCTTTTGACCTTTTGTTGGATTATAGGTTTGGAGAGCTTCTTTTGTAGTTTGGTTAGACTTGCTACCGCCGAGGTTTAATTGAACACGGTTGAAAAGGCTTTGGTAATCCTTGATGTGATCATTTTTCAGAGTCTCATAGTCTTTGGCTTTAGCGGCTTCAACGATAGATTTGACAGTTTTTTCTACATCAATATCCTTGCGGTAATTGGTTTCCGGATTTTGAGCAAAATTAGTCTTTGCGCTGAGTAGCAGTGTTGCATAGCTTGCTCCTTTAACTGTCAAATAACCATCTTGAGCAGTGACTTGTCCATCTGTCTTGATACCAAGATAAGAAGCAAATTTCAGACCATTATCTTTGACAGTTCCCTTGAGTAAAATACCATTAGAATCTACACTGATAGTACTTTTTTGTAATTAGAATTATCCCGAGAATACTGTCCATTAGCAATTAGGTCTTCTGTTAAGCTATTCCAAAGTGTAAAATCAAGGGTCTTATCCCCTTTTTTACTCAAGTGGGTGACAGTAACATCGTCTGGGAAGCTAGAGAAGGTCTCACGTTTGAAGCTTGTTCCATCTTGGGTATAAGAGGTAGTTGTGATAGATTCAGAAATATCCAAGCCACGGTGATAGTCGGTAACATTTTCCAAGCCCTTCTTCTGGTTATTAAAGACCATGAAGATATCACCGAAGGCCAGATAGCGACCGTATTGGGCATTGTTTGGTCCAACGAGATTTCTTTCAGCTAAGCGTTTGGCCTTTTGACGGTCACCGTCCTCTAGGGCCTTACGAATTTCGGCTAAGACTTTGTAGCGGTCCTTGTAGTTTCCGCCGTTATAGTCTTGACTATCAGGCTTTGGTCCTCCAGACCAAAGGGTTTTTTCATTGTACTGGATTCTTTCTTCACCGATCAAGCCAAAGACTTTGGCACCCATTTCTCCATTTCCTACTGGAAGGGCTTGTTTTTCCCATCCGTCATAGGAAGGAGCAGTTGGTTGGTTGTAATGTAGTTCGTAATGTTCTTGCTTATTCACAGGAAGTTCTGGTTTCTCACTCTCCTTATTGTCAGCAGGGGCGGTAGTAGCACTTGTCTCTGACTGACTAGCAGTTTGAGGTGGTTCGGGCTCTAAGTTTGTTTGCTTTTCAGCTGATTCAACTATAGGCTGAGTCTCAGTGTTAGAAGCAAGAACTTCCTCTACCTTCGTATCCGGTTTAGCAGAGGTTTCAGTAATTGTTACCTCACTTTCCGGAATCTCGATACCATCAGCAGCAACACCCTGTGCTACTAAAAAAACAGCTCCAAGTAAAACGGAGGCAGCTCCGACACTTAGTTTGCGGATGCTATACTTGCAGGATTTTTCCCAATATCTCTTATCCACAAAATTCTCCTTTCTAATGTCTGTAAGCGCATACATTTTCTTTTAAAAAAATAAGTCTTTCAGAAATTTGTGTAATGTAATTTGAATAATTTTAATATAACAAATAAATAGAACTATTGCAAGGGCTTTCAAGGGAAATGGGCTTATTTTACTAAGTTTTACTAAGTATGAAGTATTTGCTAATTACTTAGGAAATCACAGTAGATGTAAGCGTAAAACAAACTAGTCAGTTCGCCTTCTTTGTGTTATAATGAAAGAGACTCAAAAAGAAACAGGAGAAAAATGATGGATTTACTATTAGCAATTGTATTGATTGTGTTAGCTTTTCTAGGAGGAGCTCTTGGAGGAATGTACTTGGTTCGTAAGCAAATCGAAAAAGAATTTGCTGACAACCCACGTTTGAATGCTGAAGCAGTTCGTACTCTTTTGAGTGCAAATGGTCAAAAACCAAGCGAAGCCAAGGTACAACAAGTTTACCACCAAATCATCCGCCAACAAAAAGCAGCCCTTGCTAACAATAAAAAGAAAAAATAAATAAGGAAAAGTCTGGGATGAAAGTTCCAGACTTCTCACTATGTCGGCTATGGTTTAGGGATGAGACTTTTTCCTTGCATTCTATTGATATTTGATTATGATTAAGAGAGATAGTAGTTGTTGAAGCTGTCCTTCAGTTCTTGAAGACAAGTAATCATAATGAACTATCAATCAGAAAAAAGACTAGAAAGAAGACTGTATGGATAATCGACCAATTGGTTTTTTGGATTCGGGTGTCGGGGGCTTGACTGTTGTGCGTGAGCTTATGCGCCAGCTTCCCCATGAAGAAATCGTCTATATTGGAGATTCGGCGCGGGCGCCTTATGGTCCCCGTCCTGCTGAGCAAATTCGTGAATATACTTGGCAGCTGGTCAACTTTCTCTTGACCAAGGATGTCAAGATGATTGTCATTGCTTGTAACACTGCGACTGCGGTCGTCTGGGAAGAAATCAAGGCTCAACTCAACATTCCCGTCCTAGGTGTGATTTTGCCAGGAGCTTCGGCAGCCATCAAGTCCAGTCAAGGTGGGAAAATCGGGGTAATTGGAACCCCTATGACGGTCCAATCAGACATTTACCGTCAGAAAATTCATGATCTGGATCCGGACTTACAGGTGGAGAGTTTGGCCTGTCCCAAGTTTGCCCCCTTGGTGGAGTCAGGTGCCCTGTCAACCAGTGTCACCAAGAAAGTGGTTTATGAAACTCTGCGTCCCTTGGTAGGAAAGGTGGATAGCCTGATTTTGGGCTGTACCCATTATCCACTTCTCAGACCCATTATTCAAAATGTCATGGGGCCAAAGGTTCAGCTCATTGATAGTGGGGCAGAGTGCGTACGGGATATCTCAGTCTTACTTAATTATTTTGAAATCAATCGTGGTCGTGATGCCGGACCACTCCATCACCGTTTTTACACAACAGCCAGCAGCCAAAGTTTTGCACAAATTGGTGAAGAATGGCTGGAAAAAGAGATTCATGTGGAGCATGTAGAATTATGACAAATAAAATTTATGAATACAAGGATGAACAGGACTGGTATGTCGGGTCCTATGGTATTTTTGGTGGCGTCCGGACGTTGACGGATGATGACTTGGATTTTCCTCTATTGGAGTTTGCCCAAAGATTTCGAGATGAGGATCGAGGTTTTCCTGTTTCTGTTACTGTTTTACGCTATGGTTCTCTCTACCGTTTATTGTCTTTTGTGGTAGATATCCTCAACCAAGAAATGGGACGAAATCTGGAAGTCATCCAACGTCAGGGAGCTTTTCTCTTGATTGAAAATGGGCAACTCCTGCATGTAGCATTGCCTAAAGAAGGAGTCAATGTTCATGATTTCTTTGAGACAAGCAAGGTCAGAGAAACCTTATTGATTGCGACTCGAAACGAGGGCAAGACCAAGGAATTCCGAGCTATCTTTGATAAGTTAGGCTATGATGTGGAAAATCTTAATGACTATCCTGACCTGCCTGAAGTAGCTGAAACAGGCATGACCTTCGAAGAAAATGCCCGTCTCAAGGCAGAAACCATTTCTCAATTAACGGGCAAGATGGTTTTGGCAGATGACTCAGGTCTCAAAGTCGATGTCCTTGGTGGCTTGCCAGGTGTCTGGTCAGCTCGTTTTGCAGGTGTCGGAGCAACTGATCGTGAAAACAATGCCAAACTCTTGCACGAATTGGCCATGGTCTTTGAACTCAAGGACCGCTCGGCTCAATTCCATACAACCCTAGTCGTAGCCAGTCCAAACAAGGAAAGCTTGGTTGTTGAAGCAGACTGGTCAGGCTACATTAACTTTGAACCCAAGGGTGAAAATGGATTTGGTTACGATCCTCTCTTCCTTGTAGGAGAGACAGGTAAGTCATCAGCTGAATTAACCCTTGAAGAAAAAAATAGTCAATCTCACCGTGCCTTAGCTGTTAAGAAACTTTTGGAGGTATTTCCATCATGGCAAAGCAAACCATCATTGTAATGAGCGATTCTCATGGCGATAGCTTGATTGTGGAAGAAATCCGTGATCGCTATGTGGGCAAAGTGGATGCCGTTTTTCATAACGGCGATTCTGAACTGCGTCCTGATTCTTCCCTTTGGGAGGGCATCCGCGTTGTTAAAGGGAACATGGACTTCTATGCAGGTTACCCAGAACGTTTGGTGACTGAGCTTGGTTCGACCAAGATTATACAAACTCATGGTCACTTGTTTGACATCAATTTCAACTTTCAAAAGTTGGACTACTGGGCTCAAGAAGAAGAGGCCGATATCTGCCTTTATGGTCACTTGCATGTGCCAAGTGCTTGGATGGAAGGCAAGACCCTCTTTCTAAATCCAGGCTCCATCAGTCAACCACGTGGGACCATCAGAGAATGTCTCTATGCTCGTGTGGAGATTGATGATAGTTACTTCAAAGTCGACTTTTTGACACGAGACCATGAGGTGTATCCGGGCTTGTCCAAGGAGTTTAGCCGATGATTGCCAAGGAGTTTGAGACTTTCTTGTTGGGGCAAGAGGAAACTTTTTTGACCCCTGCTGAAAATCTAGCTGTGTTGATTGATACCCACAATGCGGATCATGCGACACTCTTGCTCAGTCAGATGACCTATACCCGTGTTCCTGTTGTGACAGATGAAAAACACTTTGTTGGAACTATTGGGCTCAGAGATATTATGGCTTACCAGATGGAGCATGACTTGAGTCAAGAAATCATGGCAGATACGGATATCGTTCATATGACGAGAACGGACGTAGCGGTTGTTTCGCCTGATTTTACCATTACGGAGGTCCTGCACAAGCTGGTAGATGAGTCCTTCTTGCCGGTTGTGGATGCCTCAGGAATTTTCCAAGGGATTATCACGCGCAAGTCTATCCTCAAGGCAGTCAATGCCCTCTTGCATGACTTTAGTAAGGAATATGAGATTCGATGCAAATGAGAGATAGGATTTCAGCCTTTTTAGAAGAAAAGCAGGGCTTGTCTGTCAATTCCAAGCAGTCCTATAAGTATGATTTGGAGCAATTTTTAGACATTGTAGGCGAGCGGATTTCTGAGACTAGTCTCAAAATTTACCAAGCCCAGCTAGCCAATCTAAAAATCAGCGCCCAGAAGCGAAAGATTTCGGCCTGTAACCAATTTCTCTACTTTCTCTATCAAAAAGGAGAAGTGGATAGCTTTTACCGCTTGGAATTAGCTAAACAAGCTGAAAAGAAGACCGCAAAGCCGGAGATTCTAGACCTAGACTCTTTTTGGCAAGAAAGTGACTATCCAGAGGGTCGCTTGCTAGCGCTCTTAATCCTAGAAATGGGGCTCTTGCCGAGTGAGATTTTAGCTCTAAAGGTTGCGGACGTCAATCTGGACTTTCAGGTGTTGCGAATCATGAAGGCTTCCCAACAGAGGATTGTCACCATTCCTACAATCTTGCTTTCAGAATTGGAACCCTTGATGGGCCAGACCTATCTCTTTGAAAGGGCAGGGAAAGCCTATTCTCGTCAGTGGGCCTTCCGTCAGCTAGAGTCCTTTGTCAAGGAGAAAGGTTTCTCAACCTTATCCGCTCAAGCCTTGCGGGAACAGTTCATTTTAAGACAAATAGAAAACAAGGTCGATTTGTACGAAATTGCAAAAAAATTAGGATTAAAAACAGTCCTGACCTTAGAAAAATATAGATAATGGATATTAAACTAAAAGATTTTGAAGGGCCCCTGGACTTGCTCTTGCACCTGGTTTCTAAGTATCAGATGGATATCTACGATGTGCCTATTACGGAAGTCATCGAACAGTATCTAGCCTATGTCTCAACCCTGCAGGCTATGCGTCTGGAAGTGACGGGCGAGTACATGGTTATGGCCAGTCAGCTCATGCTGATCAAGAGTCGCAAACTACTTCCAAAGGTAGCAGAAGTGACTGACTTGGAGGACGATCTAGAGCAGGATCTTCTGTCTCAAATTGAAGAATACCGCAAGTTCAAGCTTTTGGGGGAGCACTTGGAAGCCAAGCACCAAGAACGGGCCCAGCACTATTCCAAAGCGCCGACAGAGTTGATTTACGAAGATGCGGAGCTTGTGCATGACAAGACGACCATTGACCTCTTTTTGGCTTTTTCGAATATCCTAACCAAGAAAAAAGAAGAGTTTGCACAGAATCACACGACTATCCTGCGGGATGAGTATAAGATTGAAGACATGATGGTCATCGTAAAAGAGTCCTTGGTTGGACGAGACCAGTTGCGCTTGCAGGATTTGTTCAAGGAAGCCCAGAATCTCCAAGAGGTCATTACCCTCTTTTTGGCAACCCTAGAGTTAATCAAAACCCAGGAGTTGATCCTCGTGCAAGAGGAGAGTTTCGGAGATATCTATCTCATGGAAAAGAAGGAAGAAAGTCAAGTGGCCCAAAGCTAGACTTGATAGAGAGGAAAGATGAGTACTTTAGCAAAAATAGAAGCGCTCTTGTTTGTAGCGGGTGAAGATGGGATTAGAGTCCGCCAGTTAGCTGAACTCCTCTCTCTGCCACCGACAGGCATCCAACAGAGTTTAGAAAAATTAGCCTATAAGTATGAAAAGGACCCAGATTCCAGTTTGGCTCTGATTGAGACTGGTGGTGCTTATAGATTGGTTACCAAGCCTCAATTTGCAGCCATTTTGAAGGAATACTCTAAGGCACCTATTAACCAGAGTTTATCTCGGGCTGCCCTTGAGACCTTGTCCATCATTGCCTACAAGCAGCCCATCACACGGATAGAAATTGATGCCATCCGTGGGGTCAACTCGAGTGGGGCTTTGGCAAAGTTGCAGGCTTTTGACCTGATAAAGGAAGACGGGAAAAAAGAAGTGTTGGGGCGTCCCAACCTCTATGTGACTACAGATTATTTCCTAGATTACATGGGGATAAATCATTTGGAAGAATTGCCAGTGATTGATGAGCTTGAGATTCAAGCCCAAGAAAGCCAATTGTTTGGTGAAAGGATAGAAGAAGATGAGAATCAATAAGTATATTGCCCACGCAGGTGTGGCCAGTAGGAGAAAAGCAGAAGAGCTGATCAAGCAAGGCTTGGTGACGGTTAATGGCCAAGTGGTGCGTGAACTAGCAACCACTATCAAGTCAGGCGACAAGGTCGAAGTTGAAGGTCAACCTATCTACAATGAAGAAAAGGTCTATTATCTGCTTAACAAACCACGCGGTGTCATTTCCAGTGTGACAGATGACAAGGGCCGCAAGACGGTTGTCGACCTCTTGCCCAACGTGAAAGAGCGCATCTACCCTGTAGGTCGTTTGGACTGGGATACATCAGGTGTTTTGATTTTGACCAATGATGGGGATTTTACAGACGAGATGATTCATCCCCGTAATGAGATTGACAAGGTTTATGTCGCGCGTGTTAAAGGTGTGGCCAATAAGGATAATCTTCGTCCCTTGACCCGTGGACTTGAGATTGATGGTAAGAAAACCAAGCCGGCTGTCTATGAGATTCTCAAAGTGGATCCAGTCAAAAACCGCTCTGTGGTACAGTTGACCATCCATGAAGGGCGTAACCATCAGGTTAAAAAGATGTTTGAAGCTGTCGGTCTTCAAGTGGACAAGTTGTCTCGGACCCGTTTTGGACATCTAGACTTGACAGGACTCCGTCCAGGAGAATCCCGTCGTCTTAATAAAAAAGAAATCAGCCAACTACACACCATGGCTGTAACCAAGAAATAATGAAACGAATCTTAATAGCGCCAGTACGTTTTTACCAACGTTTTATCTCGCCAGCTTTTCCACCCTCTTGTCGCTTTGAGCCTACCTGCTCAAACTATATGATTCAGGCTATTGAAAAACATGGCTTCAAGGGTGTTTTGATGGGCTTGGCTCGGATTTTACGTTGCCATCCCTGGTCGAAAACAGGAAAGGACCCCGTCCCAGACCACTTTTCCCTTAAACGGAATCAAGAAGAAAAATGAGGTTGGGCAAAAATATTTTAGTGAAATGATAAAAACGCATCCTATCAGGTTTGAGTGATTCTGATAGGATGCGTTTTATCATGTAAAGATGTTAGTTGATACTCAATGAAAATCAAAGAGCAAACTAGGAAACTAGCCGCAGGCTGTACTTGAGTACGGCAAGGCGACGTTGACGTGGTTTGAAGAGATTTTCGAAGAGTATGAGTTTGAAGTTGCTTATTTCAAGGCTTTTTGTGCGTCTTCAATCATAAGTTTGGTTGATTCAAGTCCACCTCCGCTTAGATACCAGAGGTCTGGTGTTAGTTGGATAATCTTACCATTTTTAGCGGCAGGTGTTTCAGCGATAAGGGCATTTTCTAGGACGCCATCGTTGCTTGAGTTGTCCCCGCCGATGGCAAGGGTACGATTGATGACAAAGAGGATGTCAGGATTGATTTCTTTGACACTTTCAAAGCTGACTTCTTGTCCGTGGCGTGACTCTTCAAATTGAGTATCAGTTGGCTTGAATTTCAAGGTTTGGTATAAGAAAGAGAAACGAGATTGGGCACCAAAGGCAGCCATTTTTCCTTCGTTGAGGAGGATAGCAAGGGCTTTTTTGTCAGAACTTTCGTTTTTAGTAGCGACTTCTTGGATGCTCTTGTCTAGCTTGGCCAATTCTTCCTTGGCTTTCTGTGTGCCAGTTTCACCAAAGGCACTTGCTAAGGATTCGATATTAGCCTTGGTAGAAGTCCAGTAGTCGTCCTTGCTTGCTTGGAAGAGAACAGTCGGAGCGATTTCGTTGAACTTATCTACGAATTTTTGGGTACGTGGTGAAGCGATAATTAGGTCTGGTTCAAGAGCAGCAAGGGCTTCTAGGTCTGGCTCAACCATAGAACCAACATTGTTAACTTTTCCAGCTAAGTCTTTAAGATAAGTCGGAACAGTTTTTGTAGGCATTCCAACGATATTTTTTTCAAATCCTAGAGCACGAATAGTATCCGCAGCACCAAGGTCAAAGGTCACAATCTTTTCAGGGACTTTTGAAAGTGTGACTACACCTAGTGAACTTTTAATGGTTACCTCTGTTGGAGCAGAGCTGCTTGTTTCCGTCTTACTAGTGCTTGAGTTTGTACTACATGCACCAAGTAGGAGCAAGAAGCTGGCCGCTAGGGCAGTGAAATAAAATTTAAGGGATGTTTTCATGATTTCTCCTTTTTAAAATATGATAACGATGTAGGGAGTCTCTAGGTTTTATTGACTAAGAGACTGAAAGTTCTCTAACTTGAGCTTCTATGTTACTAGCTATAGATACAGATCTTTTTGCCATTGATATCAGCTAGCGTGATGGGAATCTCATAGAGTTGACTGAGCAGGTCAGACTGCATGATTTGATTGGTTGTTCCCTTGCTAAAGACTTGACCGTCCTTGAAGGCGACAATTTCATCTGCATACTGACTGGCCATGTTGATATCGTGGAGGACGATGATAATGGTCTTTCCGAGTTCTTCCACCAGTCGCTTGAGAATCTGCATCATGCTAACGCTTTGTTTGATGTCGAGATTGTTGAGTGGTTCGTCCAGCAAGATAAAGTCTGTATCCTGGGCCAGTACCATAGCGATAAAGACTCGCTGGAGTTGTCCCCCAGACAGGCTGTCGATGTAGCGGTCTTTTAAGTTGGTTAGTTCCAGATAGTCCAGAGTTTCTCGGATTTTTTCCCAATCTTCTGGTCTCAGTCGACCTCGGCTGTAGGGAAAACGTCCAAAACTGACCAGTTCTTCCACCGTCAATTTGGCTTGGTAATTGATTTTCTGCTTTAGGATGGTTAGTTCTTGAGCCAGTTCTTGCGAATTCCAACTCTCAATTTCACGGCCTTTGATACTGAGAATTCCCTGATCTTTCTTGGTCAGTCTGCTCATGATGGAGAGGAGAGTCGATTTTCCAGCACCATTTGGACCAATGAAGGCTGTCAGTTTCTGAGGCCTGACTTCAAGCGAAATGCCTTGCAAAATATCCTGTTTTTGAATGGATTTGTCAATGTTTTTCAGTTTCACCGACGCGCCCTCCTATAAAGTAAGATAAAGAATAAGAAGCCACCCACACTCTCGATGATCATACTGATGCGAATTTCCAGAGCAAATACTCGTTCAATTAGGGCTTGCCCCAAAGTCAAACTGATAAATCCGATCAGAATGGCCACGATAAAGAGTAACTTGTGCCGATAGTCATTGACAATTAGGTAGGTGAGGTTGGCTAGCATAAAACCGAAGAAGGCCATAGGTCCTACCAAGGCAGTAGCCGTTGAAGTCAAAAGCACGATACCCCAGAGGAGTTCTCTCTGTTCTTTTTCAACATCGAGCCCCAATATTTGAGCAGTTTCTCTTTGCAGGTGCAAGACATCCAGAATGACTGCTTTTCGAAAGAAAAAGATTGTCAAAGCAAGGATGATTAGAGAACCAATGGCTAGGATGGAAGTGTTGAGATGCTGAAAGGAAGCAAAGAGACTGTTCTGCAATTTATCGTATTCATTTGGATCCATCAAGACCTGAAGGAAGGTACTGATATTTCGAAAGAGACTTCCGAGGGCTAGACAGATTAGCAGGATGAAGACCAGATTTTGTTTCATCAGTGTCTTTAAGTAGCCTTGTAAGGCGAGAAAGAAGAGGGATTGAAGCAGAAGCAAGATTAGGAATTCTAAGATAGGAGACTTGCCAAGTTGAAGAAACTTGCTTTCAAAAACCAGTAGCAGAGTTTGTAGTAGGACGTAGAAGGATTCGATTCCCAAAATACTTGGCGTCAGGAAGCGATTTTCCGTTAGGGTTTGAAAACTAATGGTCGAAATCCCTGTTGCGATGGCTACCAAGAGATAAACGATGATCTTTTGGGAACGTAGCTTCCAAGCAAAGGCTGACAAGTGAGTGATGGGCCAAAAGTAGAGAAGACAAGCTCCGACGGCAAGAATAATAAGAAGCCAGAAGAGCTTGGTATGTTTGCTTTTAAACTGCATCTTTTCGTCCCCCTCTCCAAAGAAGTAGGATAAAGACGAGGCTGCCGATGATTCCTAGCAAGAGACTGACAGACAGCTCATAGGGTCGAATCAGAACTCGGGATAGGATATCGCAAGCCAGAACTAGATTGGCTCCAACCAGTGCGACGATGAGCTTGGTTTGGCTCAGATTATCTCCATAGTGCTTGCGAACAAGATTGGGAACGATGACCCCGAGGAAAGGTAAGCCACCCACGGTAATCATGGTGACACTAGTCGTTAGTGCCACCAGAAAGAGGGCCAGTTTTTCAAGTAGGGAGTAGGAAATCCCCAAACTCTCGCTGGTTTCTTTCCCTAGATTCATGATGGTAAAAGTTTGGGATAATTTCCAAACGGCTATTAGGATAATGAGGCCTAAGAAGAGCCATTCATACTGATGGGTCTGAATCATGGAAAAGGAGCCCTGGGTCCAAGCTGTCATACTCTGAACCAGATTGAAACGATAGGCGATAACTTCTGTGACAGAGCCGATAATCCCGCTATAGATGATCCCAATCAGAGGCAACATCCACCTTTCCTTTACAGTAAAAATGGTCATAAAGGCTAGGAAGAAGAGAGTAAATACGATGGATGAAACAAAAGCAAAGAGCATCTTTTGAGTCAGGCTAGCCGACGGAAAGACAAAGAGGCTCAGCACCATTCCCAGTTTGGCAGCTTCAGTGGTTCCAACTGTACTTGGAGCAGCAAACTGATTTTGAGTGATGGTCTGCATGAGAAGTCCTGCCATGCTCATACTAGAGGCAGTCAGGAGAATGCTGATGGTTCTTGGGAGACGCGACTCCTGAAAGAGAAGCCAGGTCTGCTGGTCGAAAGCAAAGAGCTTTTCCCATGAAAAATCACTGGTCCCAATGCTAATAGAGAGAAAGATTAGGAGTAGAAGTAAGCCAATTAAGTAATAAGAAAGTTTCATACCCCGTCCTTTTATGTAGATTTGGTATCGAAAGATACCTGCAGATATAAATGTAACACTATTTTTCTAATCTGTCAATAAATTTTCTGAAAATTTAATAAACAAAACAAGGAGAGAGCAACAAGACTTTCTCCTTTGTTATCCTATTCCAAAATGTTTTTGCCTTCTTTAACACGCCAATGATAATCCGATAAAATAATATCTTCAAGAGAGTAGCTAGCCTGCCAATCAAGATATTGTTTAGCTTTTGTTGCGTCTGCTAGGACGCTAGCTGGGTCACCAGCACGGCGAGCAACAATTTCGTGTGGTATTTTTTGATTCAGTAATTCTTCAGCAGTTTTAAAGATTTCTTTGACGGTATAGCCTTTTTCAGTTCCTAAGTTAAAGATTTGAGAAGAACTGTCTTCTTGAAAGAGGTAATTCATCCCTTTAACATGAGCCTGTGCAAGGTCCAAGACATGAATGTAATCTCGAATACATGAACCATCACGTGTATCGTAGTCATCTCCAAATATTTTGAGGCTATCATTTTGTCCCAATGCGGTTTTGTTGATATTGGGAATGATATGAGTTGGATTTTTTACACGGAGACCATTTGAAGCATCCATTTCAGCCCCAGCAACATTAAAGTAACGGAAAATAACATATTTCCAATCGTAGCGATTGGCCATCCAGTAAATCATTCGTTCACCCATCAGTTTTGTTTCTGCATAAGGGTTGACAGGGTCGAGCAGGGTATCTTCAGTTGCAGGCTTGTCAATACAGTTATTACCATAGAGGGAAGCAGTCGAAGAGAACATGATTTTTTGAATACCAACTTCAGATAAAACTTTGAGAACTTGGTTCATACCAGCAACATTGGCAGTGAAGTATTTGCTTGGGTTTTCAATGCTTTCGCTCACAACAATTTCACCTGCACAATGGAGAACAGCATCAATCTGATTTTCTTCTAAGTAAGCTTTTAGGGCACTAGAATCATAAACATCTAGTTGCTTAAAGCTAGCACGACTATCCACAGCCGCTCGATTTCCTGTAGAGAGATTATCTAGAACATGTACCTGATAGCCAGCATTTAAAAGAGCTTTAACGGTATGGGAGCCAATGTAGCCAGCTCCACCTGTAACAAGAATTGTTTTGGTCATGATTTTTTCCTTTTCCTAGTTTTGTACTATTTTAAAGAAATAAGAAGGTAAAGTCAACTATTTTCTGTAAATTTCATGAAAAAACTGAACAAATATAGCATGGGATTGTTTTTTATTTGGGAATTAATAGTTTGGTTGGTCTTGGAATAGTTCTTAGATTTCACCTCATATGCAAGAAAATACAAGCTTTTTATAAGATAGAGCAGGACTAAGATACTAATTTAGAAATCCACCTTCCCGCTATCCTTCTCCTATAAAAAGTGGTAAAATGGATGAAAGAAAGAAGGAACTGAAATGACAACATTATTTTCAAAAATCAAAGAAGTAACAGAACTTGCTGCAATCTCAGGTCATGAAGCACCTGTCCGTGCTTATCTTCGTGAAAAGTTGACACCGCACGTGGATGAAGTGGTGACAGATGGCTTGGGTGGTATTTTCGGAATTAAACATTCAGAAGCTGCAGATGCACCGCGCGTCTTGGTCGCTTCTCACATGGATGAAGTTGGTTTTATGGTTAGCGAGATTAAGCCAGACGGTACCTTCCGTGTCGTAGAAATCGGTGGTTGGAATCCTATGGTAGTCAGCAGCCAACGTTTCAAACTCTTGACTCGTGATGGTCGTGAAATTCCTGTGATTTCAGGTTCTGTTCCGCCACATTTGACTCGTGGTAAGGGCGGACCAACTATGCCAGCCATTGCGGATATCGTCTTTGATGGTGGTTTTGCGGACAAGGTTGAGGCAGAAAGCTTTGGCATCCGTCCTGGCGACACCATCGTACCAGATAGTTCTGCAATCTTGACAGCTAATGAAAAAAATATCATTTCAAAAGCTTGGGACAATCGCTATGGAGTTCTCATGGTGAGCGAGTTAGCAGAAGCTCTGTCAGGTCAAAAACTTGGCAATGAACTCTATCTGGGTTCTAACGTCCAAGAAGAAGTTGGTCTCCGCGGTGCTCATACATCTACAACCAAGTTTGACCCAGAAGTCTTCCTAGCAGTTGATTGTTCCCCAGCAGGTGATGTTTATGGTGGCCAAGGAAAGATTGGAGATGGAACCTTGATTCGTTTCTACGATCCAGGTCACTTGCTTCTCCCAGGAATGAAGGATTTCCTTTTGACAACGGCTGAAGAAGCTGGAATCAAGTACCAATACTACTGTGGTAAAGGCGGAACAGACGCTGGCGCAGCTCATCTGAAAAATGGTGGTGTCCCATCTACAACAATCGGTGTTTGCGCTCGTTATATCCATTCTCATCAAACCCTCTACGCTATGGATGACTTCATAGAAGCGCAAGCTTTCTTGCAAGCCTTGGTGAAAACATTGGATCGTTCAACGGTTGATTTGATTAAAAATTATTAAACCATAAGGGAGGTGGTAGGGATGGTAGAACCAAACCTAGAAAGCCTTGTAAAAGATCTTTACAATCATGCTCGACATGATTTGAGTGAAGATTTAGTTGCTGCTCTCCTAGAGACTGCTAAAAAACTGCCTACTACAAATGAGCAATTGCTGGCAGTTCGTCTCTCAGGCCTGGTCAATCGTGAATTGCTCCTAAATCCCAAACATCCGGCACCTGAGTTGCTCAACTTGGCTCGCTTTATCAAAAGAGAAGAAGCCAAGTACAGAGGAACAGCGGCTTCTGCGATTATGTATGGGGAGCTCTTTAAAATGCTTTGATTCCATTGTGAATCAAAGCATTTTTCTATATGATAGAGAAAAGCAATTCTTGATGAGGAGAAGAAAAAGCCATCCCATTTATACTCGTCGAAAATCAAATTCACACCACGTCAACGTCGCCTTGCCGTACTCAAGTACAGCCTGTGGCTAGTTTCCTAGTTTGCTCTTTGATTTTCATTGAGTATTAGGATAGCTTCTTGGTTCTTAGATTTGTTCAGCGATGACCTTTTCAGCTAGATTCATAGCGTGGTCTGATACACGAGTGTAGTGGGAAACAATATCGATAAAGTTGACCCCAGCTTGCGTTGAACACTCGCCCTTGTTGAGGCGTTTGATGTGGGTCTTTCTGAGAACACGTTCCATATTGTTGATTTCTTTATGGCGTTCAATCAGACTTTGAGCTTTTTCAATATCATTGTTTTCCACGCTATCAAGGGCATCCTTGATAAAGTCAGTGGTTTTTTGATAGATATCAGCTAATTCCTGCAAAGCAGCTTCAGAGAACTCAACGTTTTTACGTTGAAGGTAGTCAGTCAGATTGATTAGGGCTTCTGCGTGGTCCCCAATCCGTTCCAAATCACGGGATGAATCCAGGATGTTGGTCAGCACTTCACTTTCTTTCTGACTAAGAGCTTCACTTGAAAGAGTAATCAAGTAACGAGTCAATTTTTCATCAATGGTGTTGATGGCTTCTTCCGTCTTGTGGCCTTTTTCAGCAACCTTTTCATTAAGGTCAATGATGTAGTTGTATGAAAGGTCAAAGGCTTTAGAAGCATAATTTCCCAAGTGAAGGAGCTCTTTCTTCGCATTTCCGAGAGCGATTGATGGAGCTTGCTTAATCAAATGCTCATCAAGATAAAGTGGCTCGTACTTGACAACTTCATCTTCACCAGGGATGAGCTTGGTTACAAAGTAGGCCAAGGCTCCGATGAATGGAAATTGTACAATGGTGTTACTTACGTTAAAGGCACCGTGCGAGAAGGCGATGGTCATCTCAGGTGAGAGGTGAAGGAGTGCCTGGAAGTACTCAATCATAGATGTAAATGGACCTAATAAGATTAAGCAAAGAATAGTCCCTAAAACGTTAAAGGTAACGTGGGTTGCAGCAACGCGTTTCGCAGAGACATTGGCTCCAGCTGCCGCGATAATAACGGTTAGGGTTGTCCCGATATTATCCCCGAAGAGAACTGGTAGCGAACCTTTAAGGTCAAGGAACCCACCTGCATAGAGACCTTGCAAAATCCCGATTGTCGCAGAAGAAGCTTGGATGAGGACGGTAATCACTGCACCGGCAAAAACTCCTAATACAGGATTTTGTCCTAAGGTTACCATGTATTCCTTGAATTGTGGTAAATCTTTAAGAGGGCTCATACCGGCACTGATGAGGTTGAGGGCATAGAAGATTCCCCCTACACCAAACAGGATGCGTCCGATATTGTTTGCTGTTCTATTTTTGGTAAAGAAGAGGAACATGGTTCCAAGGAAAATCAGGGGTAAAGCATACTCACCAAGCTTGAAACCGATGATAAAGGAAGTAACGGTGGTTCCGATGTTGGCTCCCATGATAATTCCGATAGCCTGTCTAAGAGTGAGAAGACTAGCGCTGACCAGTCCGACCGTGATAACTGTAACCCCTGTACTTGACTGAATCAGGGCAGTCACGACAATTCCGACTAGAACACCTAGAAAGGGATTGCTAGTGTACTTGTCAATGTAAAAACGAAGGCGATCTCCAGCAGCTTGTTGCAAACCGTCTCCCATGGTCTTGATACTATATAAGAATAATCCTAGACCACCTAAAAAGTGAAATAAAATTTCCTGCCAATTAATGGACATTTCTTTTTCCTCCGAAAAATAATAACGGAATTTCTCCTATTCTATTTTAAAGGATAAAAGTAAATCTAACAAGTATTAAGCTAAGATTTTAGAAAGAAAATTCGTTAGAATGGATCTTAATTATATTAATTTTACCAATTTCTAACCTAGATATAGGCATTTCCTTTTATATATTGACATTTAAAAGAAATATCTTAAAATGAGGGAGGAATTATCTTGGTCCCTGTGATTGGGATAAAAATTTTATAAAGAAAGTTAAGCGCTTTCTTTTTATGCAACAAAATCAATCTTTTAGGAGGAGAAAATGAAGAATCCATTTTTTGAAAGACGTTGTCGTTATAGTATTCGTAAGTTATCAGTAGGAGCCTGCTCGCTGATGATTGGTGCTGTTTTATTTGCTGGTCCAGCCTTGGCTGAAGAAACTGCAGTTCCTGAAAATAGCGGAGCCAATACAGAGCTTGTTTCAGGAGAGAGTGAGCATCCAACTAATGAAGCTGACAAGCAGCATGAAGGAGAACATGCTAGAGAAAATAAGCCAGAAAAGGCAGAAGGAGTAGCGACAGCATCTGAAACTGCTTCGCCAGCAAGCAATGAAGTTGCAACTACTGAAACTGCAGAGTCAGCTAGCCTAGCTAAACCAGAGGAAAAACCAAGTGAGGTGGCTACAGAAACACCATCTGCCACATCAAAACCAAAGTCTGACAAGGAAACAGAAGCAAAGCCTGAAGCAACTAGCCAAGGGGATGAGTCTAAGCCAGCAGCAGAAGCTAATAAGACTGAAAAAGAAGTCCAGCCAGATGTCCCTAAAAATACAGAAAAAACATTAAAACCAAAGGAAATCAAATTTAATTCTTGGGATGAATTGTTGAAATGGGAACCAGGAGCTCGTGAAGATGACGCTATTAACCGCGGATCTGTTGCCCTCGCTTCACGTCGGACAGGTCATTTGGTCAATGAAAAAGCTAGCAAGGAAGCAAAAGTTCAAGCCCTATCAAACACCAATTCTAAAGCAAAAGACCATGCTTCTGTTGGTGGAGAAGAGTTCAAGGCCTATGCTTTTGACTATTGGCAATATCTAGATTCAATGGTCTTCTGGGAAGGTCTCGTACCAACTCCTGACGTTATTGATGCAGGTCACCGTAACGGGGTTCCTGTATATGGTACACTCTTCTTCAACTGGTCTAATAGTATTGCAGATCAAGAAAAATTTGCTGAAGCTTTGAAGCAAGACCAAGATGGTAGCTTCCCAATTGCCCGTAAATTGGTGGATATGGCCAAGTATTATGGCTATGATGGCTATTTCATCAACCAAGAAACGACTGGGAATTTGGTTGAACCTCTTGGAGAAAAGATGCGTCAGTTTATGCTCTATACCAAGGAATATGCTGCTAAGGTAAACCATCCAATCAAGTATTCTTGGTATGATGCCATGACTTATAACTATGGACGTTACCACCAAGATGGTTTGGGAGAATACAACTACCAATTCATGCAACCAGAAGGAGATAAGGTTCCAGCAGACAACTTCTTTGCTAACTTTAACTGGGATAAGGCTAAGAATGATTACACTATTACAACTGCCAACTGGATTGGTCGTAATCCTTATGATGTATTTGCAGGTTTGGAATTGCAGCAGGGCGGTTCCTACAAGACCAAGGTCAAATGGAATGACATTTTAGATGAAAATGGGAAATTGCGCCTTTCTCTTGGTTTGTTCGCCCCAGATACCATTACAAGTTTAGGAAAAACTGGTGAAGATTACCATAAGAATGAAGATATCTTCTTTACAGGTTATCAAGGTGATCCTACTGGCCAAAAACCAGGAGACAAAGATTGGTATGGGATTGCTAACTTAGTTGCGGACCGTACGCCAGCAGTAGGTAATACTTTTACTACTTCTTTTAATACAGGTCATGGTAGAAAATGGTTCGTAGATGGTAAGGTTTCTAAGGATTCTGAGTGGAATTACCGTTCAGTTTCAGGTGTTCTTCCGACATGGCGCTGGTGGCAAAAATCAACTGGTGATAAGCTGAAAGCAAGCTATGATTTTGAAGATGCTTATAATGGTGGAACTTCTCTCAAATTTGCAGGGGATCTTTCAGGTGCGACCAAGCAAGATGTGAATTTGTATTCTACTCGCTTGAAGGTGACAGATACAACCAAATTGCATGTTGCCCATAAAGGAGGCAAAGGGACCAAGGTTTATGTAGAATTTGCAACCAAGAAAGATTATACCTACGGTGATGAAGCTGCCCGTAAAGAATTGACAGTTTCAGATAGCTGGACTACCGATGATTTTGATTTGAGTGCCTTGGCAGGTAAAACAATTTACGGTATTAAACTCTATTTTGAAAATGATAAAGATTTAAAAGGTTATCAATTTAACCTGGGGCAATTGACTATCAGCAATAATCAAGATGCTCCTCAGGCACCAACCACAGTAGCTGTAGCCAAACAAGTCCTTAAAAATGCCCAAGAAGCGGAAGCAGTTGTGCAATTTAAAGGCAACAAGGATGCAGATTTCTATGAAGTTTACGAAAAAGATGGAGATAGCTGGAAATTACTAACTGGCTCATCTTCTACAACTATTTATCTACCAAAAGTTAGCCGTTCAGCAAGTGCTCAAGGTACAACTCAAGAACTGAAGGTTGTAGCAGTTGGTAAAAATGGGGTTCGTTCAGAAGCCGCAACCACAACCTTTGATTGGGGTATGACTGTCAAAGATACCAGCCTACCAAAACCACTAGCTGAAAATATCGTTCCAGGTGCAACAGTTATTGATAGTACTTTCCCTAAGACTGAAGGCGGAGAAGGTATTGAAGGTATGTTGAATGGTACCATTACCAGTCTGTCTGACAAGTGGTCTTCTGGACAGTTAAGTGGTAGTGTGGATATTCGTTTGACCCAGCCACGTACAGTTGTTAGATGGGTGATGGACCATGCTGGAGCTGGTGGAGAATCTGTAAACGATGGTTTGATGAACACCAAAGACTTTGACCTCTATTATAAAGATGCGGATGGTCAATGGAAGTTGGCTAAGGAAGTTCGTGGCAATAAAGCTCATGTTACAGATATTACCCTTGATAAACCAATCACAGCTCAAGATTGGCGCTTGAATGTTGTCACTTCTGACAATGGAACTCCATGGAAGGCTATTCGTATCTATAACTGGAAAATGTATGAAAAGCTTGATACTGAAAGTGTCAATATTCCAATGGCCAAGGTTGCAGCCCGTTCTCTAGGAAATAACAAGGTACAAGTTGGCTTTGCGGGTGTACCAGCTGGAGCAACCATTACCGTTTATGATAATCCAAATTCTCAAACTCCGCTTGCAACCTTGAAGAGCGAAGTTGGAGGAGACCTAGCAAGTTCACCATTGGATTTGACAAATCAATCTGGTCTTCTTTACTATCGTACCCAGTTGCCAGGCAAGGAAATTAGTAATGTCCTAGCAGTTTCCGTTCCAAAAGATGACAGAAGAATCAAGTCAGTCAGCCTAGAAACAGGACCTAAGAAAACAAGTTACGCCGAAGGGGAGGATTTGGATCTTAGAGGTGGTGTTCTTCGAGTTCAGTATGAAGGAGGAGCTGAGGACGAACTCATTCGCCTAACTCACGCGGGTGTATCAGTATCAGGCTTTGATACGCATCATAAGGGAGAACAAAATCTTACTTTACAATATTTGGGGCAACCGGTAAATGCTAATTTATCAGTGACTGTTACTAGTCAAGATGAAGCAAGTCCGAAAACTATTTTGGGAATTGAAGTAAGTCAGGAGCCGAAAAAAGATTACCTAGTTGGTGATAACTTAGACTTGTCTGAAGGACGCTTTGCAGTGGCTTATAGCAATGACACCATGGAAGAACATTCCTTTACTGATGAGGGAGTTGAAATTTCTGGTTACGATGCTCAAAAGACTGGTCGTCAAACCTTGAAGCTTCGTTACCAAGGTCATGAAGTTAACTTTGATGTTTTGGTGTCTCCAAAAGCAGCACTAAACGATGAGTATCTCAAACAAGAAATTACTGCTGCCCAAGGTCGTCAGTCAACGGTTGCTTACACCTTCTCTAGTGAGGACAAACAAGCGACGCTACTAGAGAAGCTTAATGGAGCGAAAGCTGTTGCAGAAAATCATGGTGCCAGTCAGGAAGATGTTAATCAGGCTTTGAATGAATTGAAACAAGCAGGCGCAAACTTGGATGGCAATCAGCGTTATGAGGCTGCTAGGAAAGAATTAGAAAGTTTACTCGAATCCATCCGCGAAAAATATCCTAAATCAGAACTAATTGCGCAAGCAGAGGCTTTGTTGGTATCACAATCACCAACTCCACAAGCTTTTGCGGACATGAAAGAACAGCTGAATAAGAAACTAGCTCCTGCAGCAGAAAGCCATAACGTTGGTAGCCAGGATCCAAATGAAGTAGCCCCAACAGTTGAAGCCCTCTCTAGACTAGTTGTGGAAACTGAAACAATAGCCTTTGAACGTCAAGAGCGCCCAAATGCAGGCCTTCTCAAAGGTCAACATCAACTAGTTCAAGAGGGAGTTGAGGGACAAATTCGTCACTTGATTGAAGTAGATAGCCAAGGGAAACGCACTCTTCGTTTAACAGAGGTAATTAAAGAAGCTGTTCCAGAAATTACTGAGGTTGGAACAAAAGTTCTTTCAAGTAAGGAACCAACTGAAGGTGTCAAGAATTTGATTGTGAATACTCCGAAATTAGAAGTTGAAGAGACAGGTATTGCCTTCGAACGCCAAGAACGTCTAAATCCAAATCTCCCAGTCGGTCAACGTCAACTTGTCCAAGCAGGAGTTGAGGGACAAATTCGTCGCTTGATTGAAGTAGATAGTCAAGGCAATCGTACGCTTCGCGCTACAGAAGTTTTGAAAGAAGCTAGTCCTGAAATCGTAGAAGTAGGTACTGGTCTCATCCCTGCCAATCCAGCGCCACAAACCACAGACCTTTCAAAACCTTCTAATCAACCAGTGTCTGACCAACAAAAGGCTACTAAATTGGAAGTCCAAGAGGAAAAGATTGCCTTTGACCGTCAAGAACATGAAAATGCTGAGATGCTAGTTGGGGAACAACGGGTCATCATACAGGGACGAGATGGTCTATTAAGACATGTATTTGAAGTTGATGAAAACGGTCAGCGTCGCCTTCGTTCAACAGAAGTCATCCAAGAAGCGATTCCAGAAATTGTTGAAATTGGCACAAAAGTAAAAACTGAATCAGCAGTAGCGCCTACACAAGAAAAACCAGCTCAAGATACAGCAGTTAAATCAGAAGAAGCAAGCAAACAATTGCCAAATACAGGAACAGCTGATACCAATGAAGTCTTAATAGCAGGATTGGCCAGCCTTGGTCTTGTTAGTTTAGCCTTGATATTGAAACAGAAAAAAGAAGAGGAAGATTAAATATCGAAAAATCTTGTGAAATCTTTCCTTATATTTCCAAAGTGTGATATAATAGTTTCGAATAAAATAAATAAAGGGGTTTTTGTAACATGGCAAAACTTACTGTTAAAGACGTTGACTTGAAAGGTAAAAAAGTCCTCGTTCGTGTTGACTTCAACGTACCATTGAAAGATGGCGTAATCACTAATGACAACCGTATCACAGCAGCTCTTCCAACTATTAAGTACATCATCGAACAAGGTGGACGTGCAATTCTTTTCTCTCACCTTGGACGTGTGAAAGAAGAAGCTGATAAAGCTGGTAAATCACTTGCTCCTGTAGCTGCTGACTTGGCTGCTAAATTGGGTCAAGACGTTGTTTTCCCTGGTGTCACTCGTGGTGCTGAATTGGAAGCAGCAATCAACGCTCTTGAAGATGGACAAGTTCTTTTGGTTGAAAACACTCGTTACGAAGATGTTGACGGCAAGAAAGAATCTAAAAACGATCCTGAACTTGGTAAATACTGGGCATCACTTGGAGATGGTATCTTCGTAAACGATGCATTCGGTACAGCTCACCGTGCACACGCATCTAACGTTGGTATCTCAGCAAATGTTGAAAAAGCAGTTGCTGGTTTCCTTCTTGAAAACGAAATTGCCTACATCCAAGAAGCAGTTGAAACTCCAGAACGTCCATTCGTAGCTATCCTTGGTGGTTCAAAAGTTTCAGACAAGATCGGTGTTATCGAAAACTTGCTTGAAAAAGCTGATAAAGTCCTTATCGGTGGTGGTATGACTTACACATTCTACAAAGCACAAGGTATCGAAATCGGTAACTCACTTGTAGAAGAAGACAAATTGGATGTTGCGAAAGCTCTTCTTGAAAAAGCAAACGGTAAATTGATCTTGCCAGTTGACTCAAAAGAAGCAAACGCATTTGCTGGCTACACTGAAGTGCGTGACACTGAAGGTGAAGCAGTTTCTGAAGGCTTCCTTGGTCTTGACATCGGTCCAAAATCTATCTCTAAATTTGACGAAGCTTTGACTGGTGCTAAAACAGTTGTATGGAACGGACCTATGGGTGTATTTGAAAACCCAGACTTCCAAGCTGGAACAATCGGTGTGATGGACGCTATCGTGAAACAACCAGGTGTTAAATCAATCATCGGTGGTGGTGACTCAGCTGCCGCAGCAATCAACCTTGGTCGCGCAGACAAGTTCTCATGGATTTCTACAGGTGGTGGAGCATCAATGGAACTTCTTGAAGGTAAAGTTCTTCCAGGACTTGCAGCCTTGACAGAAAAATAAGATTAACTAAATGAATCAAGGAAGAGGGGAATGAAAGTTCCTCTTTTCTTTTACTGAAAATAAAAACGCTTCCTCTCAACTATTGCTCATAAAATCACCTAATTTATGATAAAATGGAAATAGAAAGTTGAGATTATGAGTTATTTTAAAAAATATAAATTCGATAAATCCCAGTTCAAACTTGGTATGCGAACCTTTAAAACAGGTATTGCTGTTTTTCTAGTTCTCTTGATTTTTGGCTTTTTTGGTTGGAAAGGTCTTCAAATTGGTGCTTTGACAGCCGTTTTTAGCTTGAGGGAGAGCTTTGATAAGAGTGTTCATTTTGGGACTTCGCGTATTCTAGGAAATAGTATTGGAGGTCTTTACGCCCTGGTTTTCTTCCTATTAAATGGCTTTTTCCATGAAGCTTTTTGGGTAACCTTGGTTGTTGTTCCTATCTGCACCATGTTAACCATTATGACAAATGTAGCTATGAATAACAAAGCAGGTGTTATTGGTGGTGTAGCAGCCATGTTAATCATTACCCTATCGATTCCTACTGGAGAAACGATTTTGTACGTGTTTGCGCGTGTATCAGAAACGTTTATGGGAGTTTTTGTTGCAATTCTCGTAAATTACGATATTGATCGTATTCGACTCCTTTTAGAGAAAAAAGAAAAATAATGTTACATTTTATAACATTATCAATTGACGTTTGTCTTTTTTTAGACTATAATAGACAGAAAGAAGGAAATTGTAAATGAAGGAAAAAGAATTTCGCCGAAACATGGCTGTTTTTCCTATTGGCAGTGTTATGAAGTTGACCGATCTATCGGCGCGTCAGATTCGGTATTATGAAGATCAAGAGTTGATTAAACCTGATCGAAACGAAGGGAACCGTCGCATGTATTCCTTGAATGACATGGATCGTTTGCTCGAAATCAAAGATTATATCTCAGAAGGTTATAATATCGCTGCCATTAAGAAAAAATATGCTGAACGTGAAGCGAAGTCCAAGAAAGTGGTGAGTCAGACTGAGGTGCGTCGTGCGCTTCACAATGAACTTCTCCAACAGGGGCGTTTTGCTTCAGTACGATCACCTTTTGGTCGCGGTTAGGCAACCGCAAGTAGTCATAGATTAAGGAGAAAACTCATGCCAATCACAGCTGCAGATATTCGTCGTGAAGTCAAGGAAAAAATGTTACCTTTATTCGTCTCATGTTCTCAGATATTTTGGGAACCATGAAAAACGTCGAAATTCCTGCTACAGATGAACAGTTAGATAAAGTCTTGTCAAACAAGGCGATGTTTGATGGATCTTCTATTGAAGGTTTTGTACGTATCAATGAGTCAGATATGTACTTGTACCCAGACTTGGATACATGGACAGTCTTCCCTTGGGGGGATGAAAATGGAAGTGTTGCAGGTTTAATCTGTGATGTCTATACAACAGAAGGTGAACCATTTGCAGGTGACCCTCGTGGCAATTTGAAACGAGCTCTTCGTCACATGGAAGAAGTAGGATTCAAATCTTTCAACCTTGGACCAGAGCCAGAATTCTTCCTATTTAAGCTGGATGAAAATGGTGACCCAACACTTGAAGTAAATGACAAGGGTGGCTACTTTGATTTGGCGCCTACGGACCTTGCGGACAACACACGTCGTGAGATTGTGAATGTCTTGACCAAAATGGGATTTGAAGTAGAAGCGAGTCACCACGAGGTTGCGGTTGGACAGCATGAAATTGACTTCAAGTACGATGAAGTTCTCCGTGCTTGTGATAAGATTCAAATCTTTAAACTTGTTGTTAAAACCATTGCTCGCAAACACGGGCTTTATGCAACCTTTATGGCCAAACCAAAATTTGGTATTGCTGGGTCAGGTATGCACTGTAATATGTCCCTGTTTGATGCAGAAGGAAACAATGCCTTCTTTGATCCAAATGATCCAAAAGGAATGCAGTTGTCAGAAACGGCCTATCATTTCCTTGGCGGTTTGATCAAGCATGCTTACAACTATACTGCCATCATGAATCCAACCGTTAACTCATACAAACGTTTGGTTCCAGGTTATGAAGCGCCTGTTTACATTGCTTGGGCTGGTCGTAACCGTTCGCCACTTGTGCGCGTACCTGCTTCACGTGGCATGGGAACTCGTCTTGAGTTACGTTCAGTGGATCCGATGGCAAACCCATACATCGCTATGGCGGTTCTTTTGGAAGTTGGTTTGCATGGTATTGAAAACAAAATCGAAGCACCAGCTCCTATCGAAGAAAATATCTACATTATGACAGCAGAAGAGCGTAAGGAAGCTGGCATTACAGACCTTCCATCAACCCTTCACAACGCTTTGAAGGCTTTGACTGAAGATGAAGTTGTCAGAGCGGCTCTTGGAGAACATATCTATACTAGTTTCCTTGAAGCCAAACGAATCGAATGGGCAAGTTATGCAACCTTCGTTTCACAATGGGAAATTGATAACTATTTAGATTTATATTAATGGTACAGAAAGGTTGTCCGTTTGGGCAACCTTTTTATGTTGTTCTAAAGACTGGAGTACTTACATTTAGTCTTTTGTAGATTACTAATATTCTTCGAAAATCTCTTCAAACCACGTCAGCGTTATCTGCAACCTCAAAGCTATACTTTGAGCAGCTTGCGGCTAGCTTCCTAGTTTGCTCTTTGATTTTCATTGAGCATAAGTTTATTATAGTAGATTGGAAGATAATGAATTGAGTCTAGGATTGTCCAAAATAATTCCTAACAATGTTTTAGAAGTCGTGTTATACTATTGCGACTTAAATATGATATAGTGTTTTCATATTGCTCATACTCTTCTATTTTCATTGAGTATCAGCTATAAAGATCGATTACAATATGTCTTTTATGCGCTTCAGTTAGATGAGTGTAATAGATGAGAAGTTTTTTTATTTTTCTTGAATTGAGGTTTTATCGTCTATAGTATGCTGTAATCTACATGAATATAAGGTGTGTTTGTCATAAATTGATTTGATGCATTTGATGTTTTTATATTAAATTTTCTGATATTTCTTTAATAAGGATAATTGCTATTTTTGTAAAAATCAAGCTACTAAAATTTTATAGTTTAGTCCTAATTAGTAAATATACAAATTCATACATAGAGGGTAGTTCCACCGCTTGCAAATATATATATATATATGCAAGCGGTGGAACTTATTTTATCCATACAGGAATCAATAGTTTAAAGATTTTTTGTCATGTATTAATCGCTCTTTTTTCAACGAAAATCTTACTATTCTAGGAACTGCTTCGTTATAAAAATACTCTATAGTTGTTAATTATTTATTACAGATATCACTTTACTATATCAATCTATTGTGGTAAACTATATATAGTTATGTCATTTTAAAAATAGAAAGGAAAAATTTATGTTTGGACATAAGAATAATAGGAATGGTGAAAAAGTTTTTCGCTATTCGATTAGAAAGTACCATTTTGGTGCTGCTAGTGTAGCTATAGCTGCCCTCTTGTTTTTTGCAAATGGAGTAGCTAGAGCAGATAGTCTATCTGTATCCCCTGATACAGCAGCGACTGAGAAGACCCTAAATGATGAGGGTAGGAGTAGGGCTAAGGAAGAACCCTTGCCAAATAGTCAAGAGCTTGCTGAAAGGAATTTGGAAGAAAAAACTACAAAAGTTGTTGATAAATCAGCCCTTCTTCAAGTGATGGATGAGCTTAAAGATATTGTAGTTAAGGTAAAAGAAAGTAAACTTGCTCCATTGTCTAATCAGCTTCTTCAGCTTACTGATGAAAGCAAACGTTTGCTTTCTGATAAGGATGCTAAATCAGAGGATATTGATCAACATATTCTAAAAATTAGAAAGCTGATAGAAACATTAAAAGAGCAAGAAAGTAGTGCTAGTCAACCTGAGCGGAAAGAAGAGAGTAAGGTGCCTTCTGCTGAAGCGGTAGACGAGACTGCTAATCAGGCTGAAAGTAGCAATGCTAAGGATTCTTTACTAGAAGATAAGAGCACGAATGAGGCTGCTACTGAAGTTCGTAAAGAAGAAACTTCTAGAGATAGCTCAAAACCTACTGTGACAGCTTCCGATAGAAGCTTAAACAAGGTAGATAAGGAAGCTAATAGTCTAGAACTGCCAAACAAAGATAATAAACTGTTGCCGATAGATACGAAAAGTAATCTTGTAGATGAGGCGACAGAGGATGTTCTTGATAAGAAGAAAAAAGGTTATTCTGGGTTTAGAATAGCTCATTATGCAGCTAGATCTATAGATCGTTCTGTAGATGGAACTTTATCTCAAGGTGAGATTACAGGGGTGGGTGTAAGACAGTTTAGAAGTTTAACTTATAGTATTGATGGAGATAAAACAGTTTGGAGAGCTACTGTAGAACCAGTACATCGTCATCACCAAGCTGCAGGTATAGTAGCAGCTTCAAGTGACAGTATCGAGAGTATTTCAGTTGCAAAACGAGGTGCAGATGGTGGAGGTGTAATAGAATCTGGATATGTTAATAAATCTAGACGTGCGGATCTTCCATCAAATATGAAAAACTCTAGAATATTTACTGAATTTTATCAAACCGGTAGTGGAGTGCCGGATACATTAGTATATGAGATTGTAACTAGAGGTAAAAACCATAATATATTTTTACGATTTGGGACAGCTATCGCTAGACTAACTCTAGAAGATAATGTTTTAAATGGTGTTAATCATACTTTAATTGATAATAGAACTTCAGATTTTCCGGCAGTGGGGATAAAGGTTAATGCTGCAGAAGCTCCAAAAGTGGATCATCCCTACACTCAAACTAACAGTACGATTCGTATGCAGACGATACCATCCACAGATAATCAATTATCAGGAACTGGGAAACCAGGAGCGATTATTTCTGTTAAGAAAAATGGAAATACATTTAAGACAACAAAAGTTAATGGAAGTGGACGTTGGGTTGTTTCACTAGATGCTGGTTTAAATAGTAATATATCAGATACTGGTGATCAACTTGTACCGAAAGATAGTATAACAGTAACTCAAACTGTTGGAGGAAATGAAAGTGAACCGACTAACGTAGATATTTCATTAGGGCGTTCATGGCTTGCTTATTCGCCGGGACACACCAATGAATTGGTTTCAAATCAACGCGATCTTAAGCTATATGTACCACATGATGCAGGGATGGCGTATTTGAAGTATAGAGATACGAATAATCAAGAGCATCAAGTTGCGATTAGACGTACTGCGATTAATCAGCAATGGCAATCTCTTCAAAGTAATCTAGCAACTGTTACTTCAGTAGATAATACAAGTAATAAGTTCTATTCTATCATTAATTTGCGATTGAATAGTGATATGAGGGTAGGATCTCAAACTTCTGTTATTTCAAATATGAAAGAAGGCAGTTATGGAAGTCTTGAGGGATGGAAACCTGTCAATGTAGTAGAGGCTCCATTAACATCTGGTGCCCATATCGAAAGTGACTTAACAGGCAAAGCAAGTATACCTGCGGATGTAAGAGTAAAAGCCCCAGTAGGCTCTACTGTTAAACTGTATGATAATAACGATGTACTAATAGGAGAAGCAATAGCAGGAAATGATGGCTATGCAACAGTACATCCTCGAAATAGTTTACCTGAAGGGCAAATTAGAGCGACTTCAACTCCAGCTGGAGGGAAAGAATCAGCGAAAAGTGCCCCTGTAACAGTTACGAGAACGCAAGTGGGACATGGTGGTAATAGACAGATTACTAATGGTCGAGTTACTGTTGGGGTTGATAAAGAATGGATTGTTGCTTATCGTGGGGATGAAATAGAAATCAGAAGTGCAGCTCATGCTAGATATTTAGAATCATTTAAACCTGCAGGAGTAAATACAGCACAAGATTTGGCAACAAAATTCCCAATAAAAGGAGCTATATCACATAATTATTTAAGTACTGCAGGAGGGAAAGAGTATACACAGGTAACTGGACTTTCTAAAGGTATTATTTCTACAGAGCAACCCTTAGGCGATACAATAGTGACTTTAGTTGCTCAAAGTAAAACTACAACAGCTAGTTTAAGTCGATATAACAGAGGTGAAGTTGGTCAAGTTAGTACAAAAGTTACCGTTCTGGAGGTAGCGAAAAAATATGATATTTCTATTGATAAAAAAATTACAGTAGAAAATCCAAATTCTGTAAGTGCTCCAGAAAAAGAGAAAATTATTGCGGCGATTAAAGAGAAAAACAATAGAGCATATACAGATGCAGCATACAGAGCATTATTAGATCAGGCTACTTATTCAGTAGATGAAAAAGGGAATGTTACTATCACTTATCCTGATAATTCAGTGGACAAAGTAGCTTCATCATATACGATTCAAAAACGCCCAGTAATAGAAACATCCTTAATCGATAAGGCAGATACACAAACACCTATAACTGTATCAGCAGATCCAGGTTCTAAAGTAAAACTTTATGATCACTCTGGGCATGAATTGGGAGAAGGTACGGCAAATGGAAATGGTCGAGTTACTATTAATCCTACAAGACCGATTCCAAATGGAAATGTAACAGCAAAAGCAACTGATAATCGTGATCACACAACAGATGCAAGTGCTCCAAAACAAGCGACAGTACCTGCACCGCAAGCTTTGACTATTCAGCAACCTAGTCATGGATCAACAAGTGTAACTATTACTCCACAAGGCAGAACAGATATTATCACTGCGGTTATTCAAGGGAAAAAAGTTAAAATTGAAAAAGAAGGTTCTGGACGTTATAAGACGATAGAAAATGCGGCGAATGTACGAATTTCACCAAATTCAAATGGAAGTGTAACCTTTGAATTGCCTTCAGGTACAAGATTTGAAACCCTAGATAGAATCCAAGCTACTGCAGAAAATAAAGACATTACAGTAGCTTCAGGAATCAGATCATCTCAAGAGGCTAATCAATATGTATTAGCAAATAAAGGAGAGAAAGTACCTGTAAAAGATATTAATCATTTAACTCCAACAGATAAAGAAAGAGTTAAAACAGCCTATGAAAAAGCTAATCCTGGTATCAACAAGTCAGAAGTAACTGTTGAAAATAACGGGAATATTACCTACAATCACCAAGGTAGAGGATCTGTACAAAAAGGTGTTGCACAAACACCTGATAATGTTGTTTTAGATAATGTAGCTCCAGGTAAGCCAACGATTCCAACTAACTTGACGGATAAAGCTGGAACTAGAACTCAAATTGAAGTAGATACAGAACCAGGTGCATCTGTTGTTTTATATGATCATGGAAATCAAGAACTAGGACGCGGTGTAGCTAACGCAAGTGGTAAAGCGCTTATCGATCCGACTAAGGAAATTCCGAAAGGTAATGTTACAGCTAAAGCAACAGATGAAGCAGGAAATATCTCACATCCAAGTGATGCTAAGGTTGCTACTTTCCAAGATTTCACGCCAAAAGTTCCTGCTAAGACACCTGTTACAAAAGTAACTTCTTTAACACCGAGTGAAGTTAATCAGGTTAAGAAAAAAGTTTCAGATGCTAATCCTGGTAAAGAAGTACAGGTATCGACTAATGGTACTGCCACTGTAACTGATCCTAAATCAAGAATATCTCATGAAATATCTGGAGACAAGCTGGTTGAATCAAATGATAAGATTAGACCAATAGTTGAAATTCCTTATGATAATCCAGCTAGACAAGAGATCTATGTTTACTCTGGGGAAAATAACGATATTACACTGAAAGCTTGGGATAATTCTGGTAAGATTTCTAAATTGCATTTAGCGTTTGCTGCTGATAATAGACAGGGTCTAGGTACAGAAGATTCATACTTGAACGGGAAAACCCGATCAGCACTTTACTTGAGCGCTACTAAAATTCACACTGATACACCAGCAAGCCAAAATTCTCCGGCTATTCTTAAGGTAACTGGTGAGATTCCTAAGGGTGAGTTTAATGAACAAAGCGGGCAAATTTCTCGATACTTATTTGCAGAAGATCCAAGTGGAAATACTAACTATGAGCATGTAGGTCATGCTAATGATGTAGGAGCTCCTGGACGCATTCGATTTGTATGGAAACCTCAAACATTTAAATATGATGCACAGCCGCCAGGCACACCATTATTATTAGATAGTGCAGATGCGACTCAAATTGAGAATGCTGTAAAACAAGCTAATCCAACATTTAGCGATAAAATTAAGTCTGTAACAGTTAATGGCAATAATGTGATTGTGACCTATAAAGACGATAGTACAGATCGATTAGATGCTTCTAAAGTCTTTAAAGTACGTGATTCTAAGCCAACGTCACCAATGGCAACTGCACCAAAAGATGGAACAGTAACAGTAACACCAACAGGGGATGCAGATAAAGTAATTGTTAACTACACAGATGAGCAACAAAATTCTAAAGTAGTAACAGTAGTTAAAGCTAAAAATGGAACATGGTCATCATCAGATAAGCCAGCAGGAGTAACTGTTGATCCAAGAACAGGAACGTTGTTAATTCCAGCTGAAGGTGTTAAAGATAGAAGTCAGGTAACAGCAACAGCTACGAAAGGTGATAGTAGACCATCAGATCCAAAAATAGTTACAGCGCAGCCTAAAGATTTCACCCCAGTGAAACCAGACGAGAAAGTTCCAGTTAAAGACAAAGCGCACTTAACTCCAGAAGAGAAAAAACAAGTGGAAGACAAAGTCAAAGCGAAGAACCCAGGTAAGGAAGTCACTGTAGGCGAAGACGGCACCGCAACGTTGAAAGATCCAACAACCGGCATCAGCCACCAAATTCCAGGAAGTGACTTGGTCAACCAAGGATTCACCCCAGTGAAACCAGACGAGAAAGTTCCAGTTAAAGACAAAGCGCACTTAACTCCAGAAGAGAAAAAACAAGTGGAAGACAAAGTCAAAGCGAAGAACCCAGGTAAGGAAGTCACTGTAGGCGAAGACGGCACCGCAACGTTGAAAGATCCAACAACCGGCATCAGCCACCAAATTCCAGGAAGTGACTTGGTCAACCAAGATTTCACCCCAGTGAAACCAGACGAGAAAGTTCCAGTTAAAGACAAAGCGCACTTAACTCCAGAAGAGAAAAAACAAGTGGAAGACAAAGTCAAAGCGAAGAACCCAGGTAAGGAAGTCACTGTAGGCGAAGACGGCACCGCAACGTTGAAAGATCCAACAACCGGCATCAGCCACCAAATTCCAGGAAGTGACTTGGTCAACCAAGGATTCACCCCAGTGAAACCAGACGAGAAAGTTCCAGTTAAAGACAAAGCGCACTTAACTCCAGAAGAGAAAAAACAAGTGGAAGACAAAGTCAAAGCGAAGAACCCAGGTAAGGAAGTCACTGTAGGCGAAGACGGCACCGCAACGTTGAAAGATCCAACAACCGGCATCAGCCACCAGATTCCAGGAAGTGACTTGGTCAACCAAGATTTCACCCCAGTGAAACCAGACGAGAGAGTTCCGGTTAAAGACAAAGCGCACTTAACTCCAGAAGAGAAAAAACAAGTGGA
>NZ_JPFV01000007.1 GCF_000722685.1 Streptococcus mitis
CACCAAATTCCAGGAAGTGACTTGGTCAACCAAGATTTCACCCCAGTGAAACCAGACGAGAAAGTTCCAGTTAAAGACAAAGCGCACTTAACTCCAGAAGAGAAAAAACAAGTGGAAGACAAAGTCAAAGCGAAGAACCCAGGTAAGGAAGTCACTGTAGGCGAAGACGGCACCGCAACGTTGAAAGATCCAACAACCGGCATCAGTCACCAAATTCCAGGAAGTGACTTGGTCAACCAAGATTTCACCCCAGTGAAACCAGACGAGAAAGTTCCAGTTAAAGACAAAGCGCACTTAACTCCAGAAGAGAAAAAACAAGTGGAAGACAAAGTCAAAGCGAAGAACCCAGGTAAGGAAGTCACTGTAGGCGAAGACGGCACTGCAACGTTGAAAGATCCAACAACCGGCATCAGTCACCAAATTCCAGGAAGTGACTTAGTCAACCAAGATTTCACCCCAGTGAAACCAGACGAGAAAGTTCCAGTTAAAGACAAAGCGCACTTAACTCCAGAAGAGAAAAAACAAGTGGAAGATAAGGTCAAAGCGAAGAACCCAGGTAAGACTGTCACTGTAGGTGACGATGGAACCGCAACGGTTACAGATCCAAGCACTAAGATCAGTCATCCAATCGCAGGAAAAGACCTAGTTAACGAAGGCTTCACACCAGTGAAACCAGATGAGAAGGTTGTTGTTCAAGACAAATCCCACTTAACTCCAGAAGAGAAAAAACAAGTGGAAGATAAGGTCAAAGCGAAGAACCCAGGTAAGACTGTCACTGTAGGTGACGATGGAACCGCAACGGTTACCGATCCAAGCACTAAGATCAGTCATCCAATCGCAGGAAATGACTTGGTCAACCAAGATTCACACCAGTGAAACCAGATGAGAAGTTCCAGTTAAAGACAAAGCGCACTTAACTCCAGAAGAGAAAAAACAAGTGGAAGACAAAGTCAAAGCGAAGAACCCAGGTAAGGAAGTCACTGTAGGCGAAGACGGCACTGCAACGTTGAAAGATCCAACAACCGGCATCAGTCACCAAATTCCAGGAAGCGACTTAGTCAACCAAGACTTCACTCCAGTGAAACCAGACTATGAAGGTAGTGTAAATAGTATTCCAGAAGAAATACCAGCTCATCCAGATTACGACGGTAGTGCTAATGGAATGTCAGAGGGAACGCCAACATCTGAAACTACAATAAATAAAGATCGACAACTTCCAAATACAGGAACAGAGAAATCAAATACATCACTTGTTGTAGCTCTCTTAGCAGCTATGACTGGTGGACTTCTCATTTCACGAAAACGGAAGGAAGAAGAGTGACGATTTATAGATTGTACAGTCAATAACAAGTGATTTGTATAAAATCAGTAAAATGAGTTGATATACAAGTAACTGTGTTTACATCAGAAAGCAACGTGTTTAGCGTTGCTTTTTGATTCTTTGTCATGAAGCTAGAATAGTGCAATGCGAATTCTAAGGCGTTGTTAGAAATTGATCTACAGTAAATTGAAACAAGAATAAGACAAAAGAGCCTCAAAAAAAGTATTGCAACTTGGTAATACCTTTTTGAGGTGCTTTTTGATATAGGCCCATGTTTTCTCAATAGGATTGTACTCAGGTGAGTAGGGAGGAAATGGTAAAAGTTTATGCCCGAATTCTTCACATAAGAGCTCTAGCTTATCCATTTTTTCTTTCTTTTTATATCGAACTAAATAGGAGGTGGCTATAAATGGAATTAACGGATAAGATCCGTCGTGTTTATCTTCCTATGACGGAAACGGGTTTTTATATCTTGTTCTGTCTGCAGCAGGAGAATAATGGATATGGTATTACACAAAAGGTCAAGGAGATGACAGATTCGCAAGTTTTAATTAGTCCTGGGACTATGTATGGTACCTTGTCAAAAATGGAAAAGGGTGGCTTGATTGCCTTTGTCCGCGAAGAGGAAAAACGGAAAATCTATCATATCACAGACTTGGGACGAAAAGTCTTAGATATTGAATTGAAGCGTATTGAACGGCTCTATAGAAACAGTCGGGAGGAAGGATGATGGAAAAGAAAATTGTTTATCGAATTTTTACAATTGCGGATTATGAGAGGGAGGCTCTATACTTTATAGAAATGCATGCTAAAGGCTGGAAACTTAGAAAAGTAAGCTATTCTATCTTATTGTTTGTAGTTAAGTATACCTTTGAAAAGTGTCAGCCTGAGCAAGTATCTTATCAGTTGGATTTTTACCCAATGGAAAAATCAGAGAGAACCTCCTATTTACAACTATTTAAAGATTATGGCTGGGAGCATATTACAGACTTTAATAGTTTTTCCTATTTTAGAAAAACACATTCTAAAGTTGAATCGGCTGCAGAGTTTGAAATTTATAACGATGCTACTAACAAGTTGGATATGGTTAATCGCATTTTAAGACTGCGACTAGTACCGAGTTTGCTTTTGCTAGCCATACATATACCATTCTTACTTAAATTGCTCAATAGAAGTAATGCGTATGGTCTATGGAGTTTACTTGCGGTCGGGCTAGATATTTTCTTGTCTTTAATCCTTTTGTTAGTAGTTTCTTATATTGGTTGGAGGTTATGGCATAAAAAGAAGGAATTATCAGATTTATGATAGGGTAGATATGCTCAAAAATTGGAGGGGAAGTCATGATAAATAAAAATCAATTTCGGATTTTCACCATTCTTGATTTGGATAAGGAAGAAGAGTATTTGCATGAGATGCACTTGAAAGGCTGGAGATATAGAACTAGTTGTTTTGGTTTTTTCTATTTTGATCAATGTCAACCAGACGATGTCATCTACCGTATCTATGATTCTAGATTTCTTAAAAAGTATAAGCATAAATTGCAAGATTTTAGAAATAGAGGTTGGGAATTGATAGAAACAGGTTTGTGTTTAATTCTTCGTAAACCAGCTTCTGATATACTTTCAGAGGATCAAGTCTATATAAGTAATAATCTTAGGTGGGAAGTTATGCGGTATAGACTTCGTTCCTGTACAGCTACTTTCTTAGGTGGTCTTGTTGTTTGTATGAGTTTATTTAAAGAAGAGCTTTCTATGTCTTTCTTTATTATTTTTCTTTTATATGTTTTCCTGATTTCTTATCTAATCCATGGTTTTTTCAGATTTAAAAAGAAATACCGAGTAGATGGAAGGTAAAGCTCTAGGTCTTCAGACTGATTTTTAGCACTCTTGTTAAAAGAGTGCTAATTTTTTGAGTTTTTATCTTGACATTCTCTTCTAAGGGTGTATAATAGAATCATGAGTTAGCACTTGAGTGTGTTGAGTGCTAATTGATCAGACAGAGAGGAGTGATGAGATGGTTACAGAGCGTCAGCAGGATATTTTAAATCTGATTATTGACATCTTTACCAAAACGCACGAACCTGTCGGATCCAAAGCTTTGCAAGAGTCTATTAACTCTAGCAGTGCTACCATTCGTAATGATATGGCGGCTTTAGAAAAGCAAGGGTTGCTTGAGAAGGCTCATACTTCAAGTGGTCGGATGCCAAGTGTTGCTGGTTTTCAGTACTATGTAAAACACTCACTGGATTTTGACCGACTGGCTGAAAATGAGGTTTATGAGATTGTCAAAGCCTTTGATCAGGAATTCTTTAAGCTAGAGGATATTCTGCAAGAGGCTGCTAACCTGCTGACAGACTTGAGTGGCTGTACGGTAGTAGCGCTGGATGTTGAGCCCAGCAGACAACGATTGACAGCCTTTGATATCGTGGTTTTAGGGCAACATACAGCCTTGGCAGTATTTACCTTAGACGAGTCTCGAACGGTTACCAGTCAGTTTCTGATTCCAAGGAACTTCTTGCAGGAAGATTTGCTGAAACTGAAGGCAATCATTCAGGAACGTTTCCTCGGTCACACCGTTCTAGATATTCACTACAAGATTCGGACGGAGATTCCGCAGATTATCCAGCGTTACTTTACAACAACGGATAATGTGATTGATCTCTTTGAACACATCTTTAAGGAAATGTTCAACGAAAATATTGTGGTGGCGGGTAAGGTCAATCTCTTGAATTTTGCCAATCTGGCAGCCTACCAGTTCTTTGATCAACCACAAAAGGTGGCCTTGGAGATTCGTGAAGGGCTGCATGAAGATCAGATGCAAAATGTCCGTGTTGCGGACAGTCAAGAGTCCTGTCTAGCAGATTTGGCGGTGATTAGTAGCAAGTTCCTCATTCCTTATAGGGGAGTTGGAATTCTAGCCATTATCGGTCCAGTTAATCTGGATTACCAACAGCTAATCAACCAAGTCAATGTGGTCAACCGTGTTTTGACCATGAAGTTGACAGATTTTTACCGCTACATCAGCAGTAATCATTACGAAGTACATTAAGATTGAAATCATTAAAGGAGGCGAAAATGGCCCAAGATATAAAAAATGAAGAAGTAGAAGAAGTTCAAGAAGAGGAAGTTGTAGAAACGGTAGAAGAAACAACTCCTGAAAAGTCTGAATTGGACTTGGCAAATGAACGTGCAGATGAGTTCGAAAACAAATACCTTCGTGCTCATGCAGAAATGCAAAATATCCAACGCCGTGCCAATGAAGAGCGTCAAAACTTGCAACGTTATCGTAGCCAGGACTTGGCAAAAGCGATTCTCCCTTCTTTGGATAACCTTGAACGTGCGCTTGCAGTTGAAGGTTTGACAGACGATGTCAAAAAAGGATTAGAGATGGTGCAAGAGAGCTTGATTCACGCTTTGAAAGAAGAAGGAATCGAAGAAATCGCAGCTGACGGCGAATTTGACCATAACTATCATATGGCCATCCAAACTCTCCCAGCAGACGATGACCACCCAGCAGATACCATCGCCCAAGTCTTCCAAAAAGGCTACAAACTCCATGACCGCATCCTACGCCCAGCCATGGTAGTGGTGTACAATTAGGCAATTCTGACGGTAGCTAAAGCAACTCGTCAGAAAACGGCAATCGCTATGGCGTTTGCCTAGCCTCCTTACTAACTCGTCGTCGAAATAATATCGATTTCGACTCCTCGTGTCGTAACATAAATACATTGAAAACTTGTCCGAAACGACGCTAAACTATGAAAGAAAGATAAAAAGCAAGCCGGAGGCTTGCAAGGAAAATATTGCCCGCCGTGGTGAAAGTTTCAGTAGCTTTTGCTACTGAAACAGGGGATTTTTGAGACAATAGGCTCAAAAATAAGTGATGAAATCCCGAAGGGAGTTGCTCACGTCCCCACCACTTAAGGGGAATATCAAAAAATCAAAATTAGAATTAAAATAACAAGGAGAAAAACACATGTCTAAAATTATCGGTATTGACTTAGGTACAACAAACTCAGCAGTTGCAGTTCTTGAAGGAACTGAAAGCAAAATCATCGCAAATCCAGAAGGAAACCGCACAACTCCATCTGTAGTTTCATTCAAAAACGGCGAAATCATCGTTGGTGACGCTGCAAAACGCCAAGCAGTAACAAATCCAGATACAGTTATCTCTATCAAATCTAAGATGGGAACTTCTGAAAAAGTTTCTGCAAATGGAAAAGAATACACTCCACAAGAAATCTCAGCTATGATCCTTCAATACTTGAAAGGTTATGCTGAAGACTACCTTGGTGAAAAAGTAACTAAAGCAGTTATCACAGTACCAGCTTACTTCAACGACGCTCAACGTCAAGCAACAAAAGACGCTGGTAAAATCGCTGGTCTTGAAGTAGAACGTATCGTCAACGAACCAACTGCAGCAGCTCTTGCTTACGGTTTGGACAAGACTGACAAAGAAGAAAAAATCTTGGTATTCGACCTTGGTGGTGGTACATTCGACGTCTCTATCCTTGAATTGGGTGACGGTGTCTTCGACGTATTGTCAACTGCAGGGGACAACAAACTCGGTGGTGACGACTTTGACCAAAAAATCATCGACCACTTGGTAGCAGAATTCAAGAAAGAAAATGGTATCGACTTGTCTACTGACAAGATGGCAATGCAACGTTTGAAAGATGCGGCTGAAAAAGCTAAGAAAGATCTTTCTGGTGTAACTTCAACACAAATCAGCTTGCCGTTTATCACTGCTGGTGAAGCTGGACCTCTTCACTTGGAAATGACTTTGACTCGTGCGAAATTTGACGATTTGACTCGTGACCTTGTAGAACGTACAAAAGTTCCAGTTCGTCAAGCCCTTTCAGATGCAGGTTTGAGCTTGTCAGAAATCGACGAAGTTATCCTTGTTGGTGGTTCAACTCGTATCCCAGCCGTTGTAGAAGCTGTTAAGGCTGAAACTGGTAAAGAACCAAATAAATCAGTAAACCCTGACGAAGTTGTTGCCATGGGTGCTGCCATCCAAGGTGGTGTGATCACTGGTGATGTCAAAGACGTTGTCCTTCTTGACGTAACACCATTGTCACTTGGTATCGAAACAATGGGTGGAGTATTTACAAAACTCATCGATCGCAACACTACTATTCCAACATCTAAATCACAAGTCTTCTCAACTGCAGCAGACAACCAACCAGCCGTTGATATCCACGTTCTTCAAGGTGAACGCCCAATGGCAGCAGATAACAAGACTCTTGGACGCTTCCAATTGACAGATATCCCAGCTGCACCTCGTGGAATTCCTCAAATCGAAGTAACATTTGACATCGACAAGAACGGTATCGTGTCTGTTAAGGCTAAAGATCTTGGAACTCAAAAAGAACAAACTATTGTGATCCAATCTAACTCAGGTTTGACTGACGAAGAAATCGATCGCATGATGAAAGATGCAGAAGCTAACGCTGAAGCTGATAAGAAACGTAAGGAAGAAGTAGATCTTCGTAACGAAGTAGACCAAGCAATCTTTGCGACTGAAAAGACTATCAAGGAAACTGAAGGCAAAGGATTCGACGCAGAACGTGACGCTGCCCAATCTGCCCTTGATGACCTTAAAAAAGCTCAAGAAGACAATAACTTGGACGACATGAAAGCAAAACTTGAAGCGTTGAACGAAAAAGCTCAAGGCCTTGCTGTTAAACTCTACGAACAAGCCGCAGCAGCGCAACAAGCTCAAGCAGGAGCAGAAGGTGCACAAGCAACAGGAAACGCAGGCGATGACGTCGTAGACGGAGAGTTTACGGAGAAATAAAATAGTCCAGTGGACTATTTTATCCCGAGCTTGAAAATCAGGCGAGTATAAGAAGAAATCCAGAGGTTGCAACCCAGCCTCTGTTTTTCGATAAAAAGGGACTAAACCTGATTTATTTGGGTTTTGTCTCATCAATATGAAATACAGGAATTGAACCCGACCTAAGTCGTGGTTTGATTCACAATATCAATAGAAAGGAACAAGGGTGTTCGAGTAACTGAACACGGGCTACGGACTGTGCCAAAAAGATAGTTTTTCTAGGACGCAAGCGTCCGTCGTCAAAACTCCTTTTTTGGCTGTGTCCGGTTGACGCCCTTTGTATCTTGAATTATGAACAATACTGAATTTTATGATCGTCTGGGGGTGTCAAAAAACGCTTCGGCAGACGAGATCAAAAAGGCTTATCGTAAGCTTTCCAAAAAATATCACCCAGATATCAACAAGGAGCCTGGTGCTGAGGAAAAGTACAAGGAAGTTCAAGAAGCCTATGAGACTTTGAGTGACGACCAAAAACGTGCAGCCTACGACCAATATGGTGCTGCGGGTGCCAACGGTGGCTTTGGTGGTGCTGGTGGTTTCGGCGGTTTCAATGGGGCAGGTGGCTTCGGTGGTTTTGAGGACATCTTCTCAAGTTTCTTCGGCGGAGGCGGTGCTTCACGCAATCCAAATGCCCCTCGTCAAGGGGATGACCTCCAGTATCGTGTGAACTTGACCTTTGAAGAAGCTATTTTTGGAGCTGAAAAAGAAGTTAAATACAACCGTGAAGCAAGCTGTAGTACATGTAACGGTTCTGGTGCTAAGCCAGGAACAAGTCCAGTCACTTGTGGACGCTGTCATGGCGCTGGTGTCATTAACGTCGATACGCAGACTCCGCTTGGCATGATGCGTCGCCAAGTAACCTGTGATGTCTGTCACGGTCGCGGAAAAGAAATCAAAGATCCATGTACAACCTGTCATGGAACAGGTCATGAAAAACAAGCTCATAGCGTACATGTGAAGATTCCTGCTGGTGTGGAAACCGGTCAACAAATTCGCCTAGCAGGTCAAGGTGAAGCAGGCTTTAACGGTGGACCTTACGGAGACTTGTACGTGGTGGTTTCTGTGGAAGCTAGCGACAAGTTTGAACGTGAAGGAACCACTATCTTCTACAATCTCAACCTCAACTTTGTCCAAGCAGCTCTTGGTGATACAGTAGATATCCCAACTGTTCACGGTGATGTTGAATTGGTTATCCCAGAGGGAACTCAGACTGGTAAGAAATTCCGTCTACGTGGCAAGGGAGCTCCGAGCCTTCGTGGTGGTGCAGTTGGGGACCAATACGTTACTGTCAATGTCGTAACACCGACAGGCTTGAACGACCGCCAAAAAGCAGCCTTGAAAGAATTCGCAGCTGCGGGTGATTTAAAAGTCAATCCAAAGAAAAAGGGCTTCTTTGACCATATTAAAGATGCTTTTGAAGGAGAATAAAGTAAAAAGAGCCGAGTGGCTCTTTTTGGTTATAGATTTTTTAAAACTTTCCTTAAGTAATGACGGACGGTAGCGACCTTCTTCGAAGTTCCATACTTAAACTTTGAGCCTAGGTCTCAAAGTTTTCGGACACCTAAAACCAAGCTGTTTCAGGTGTTTTCATTACGGCGGAAAGTCTTTGATTTAGTTGTGAAATGGTGAATGAGTTGCCTAAATTATGATGTATAGTTGATGGGATATAACTTGTTTACGTTTTAAAAAGAGCCGTCGGGCTCTTTTTACTTATCTTCAATTTCTTGTGTTTCTTTGATGACAGCTAGTCTAGTCTGGATATCTTTTTCTAAGACCTTAAACTTGTAAGTCAGGTCTTCTTGGTATTCCTTAATCAGTTCTTTTTGCTGGTCGATGATTTGCAGGCTGTTTTGGATAATATCCACATCGTCCTTGATAGCTTGAACGCGGTCAGTGGTATTCAAGACTTCATCTGTGATGGTTTGGCGATTTTTTGTGACCAAATAACTTCCAGCTGCAGCTCCTGCAAATAGCAGTAGATTAGATAATTTCATGGCAACTCCTTAGGCGTTTTTGATGGTTTCAGCGACTTGAGCGAGTTTGTCAAAGTCTGGTTCGTGGGCGATAAAATCAATCTTGAGGTCATCATCGGCACTGTAGCGAGGCACGAGGTGAACGTGGGTGTGAAAGACTGTTTGACCTGCGATTTCTTCACAGTTGGCAATGATATTCATACCAGCAGCCTTGGTAGCCTTCATGACTTTTTGAGCAACTGTTGGCACTTGGGCAAAGAGTTGGCTGGCGCTAGTAGCGTCCATTTCCAAAAGATTGCGATAGTGCTCTTTTGGTACGACCAAAGTGTGTCCAGGCGTTACTTGAGAGATATCAAGAAAGGCAAGGACTTGCTCATCTTCATATACTTTTGATGCAGGAATTTCCCCTGCGATGATTTTACAAAAAATGCAATCTGACATAAAATCTACCTCTACTGTATTGAATTTTGATATAATATAGCTACATTATACCAGATTTGGAGAAAATATGTTAGAAATTAAAAACCTGACAGGTGGCTATGTTCATGTCCCTGTCTTGAAAGATGTGTCCTTTACAGTTGAAAGTGGGCAGTTGGTCGGTTTGATCGGTCTCAATGGTGCTGGGAAGTCTACGACAATCAATGAAATTATCGGTCTGTTAACACCTTATAGTGGTTCTATCAATATCAACGGTTTGACCTTGCAAGAAGATGCGACTAGATACCGCAAGCAAATTGGCTATATTCCTGAAACGCCTAGTTTGTATGAGGAATTGACCCTCAGAGAGCATATTGAAACGGTTGCTATGGCTTATGGTATTGAGCAAAAGGTCGCTTTTGAGAGAGTAGAACCTTTGCTAAAAATGTTCCGTTTGGATCAGAAATTGGACTGGTTCCCTGTTCATTTCTCCAAAGGGATGAAGCAGAAAGTCATGATTATCTGTGCTTTTGTGGTGGACCCGAGTCTCTTCATCGTGGATGAGCCTTTCCTTGGTCTTGATCCGCTGGCGATTTCTGACTTGATTCAGCTTTTGGAAGTGGAAAAGCAAAAGGGCAAATCCATTCTCATGAGTACCCACGTGCTGGATTCAGCGGAGAAGATGTGTGATGCTTTTGTCATTCTTCACAAAGGGGAAGTGCGTGCTAAGGGAAATCTCCTGCAACTGTGCGAAGCCTTTAACATGCCTGAGGCTAGTTTGAATGATATTTACTTGGCTCTGACCAAAGAGGAGGAGCTATGAAAGACTTGTTTTTAAAGAGAAAGCAGGCTTTTCGTAAGGAGTGTCTTGGTTATCTGCGCTATGTTCTCAATGACCACTTTGTCTTGTTCCTGCTTGTCCTGCTGGGCTTTCTAGCCTACCAGTACAGTCAACTCTTGCAAGATTTTCCTGAAAATCATTGGCCTATCCTTTTATTTGTAGGAATTACGTCTGTTTTACTTTTGCTTTGGGGAGGAATTGCCACCTATATGGAGGCTCCAGACAAGCTCTTTCTCTTGGTCGGAGAAGAGGAAATCAAGCTCCATCTAAAGCGTCAAACTAGCATTTCCCTAGTTTTTTGGCTCTTTGTCCAGACCCTTTTCTTGCTGTTATTTGCGCCCTTATTTTTAGCCATGGGTTATGGCTTGCCAGTTTTTCTACTTTATGTGCTTTTATTGGGAATAGGTAAATATTTCCTCTTTCGTCAAAAGGCCAGCAAATTTTTCACTGAAACTGGTCTCGACTGGGACTATGTTATTTCTCAAGAAAGCAAGCGTAAGCAAGTTTTGCTTCGTTTCTTTGCCCTCTTTACGCAGGTAAAGGGAATTTCAAACAGCGTCAAGCGTCGTGCCTATCTGGACTTTATCCTAAAGGTTGTTCAGAAGGTGCCTGGAAAGATTTGGCAAAATCTCTATCTGCGTTCTTATTTGCGAAATGGAGACCTTTTTGCCCTCAGTCTCCGTCTGCTCTTGCTTTCCATACTGGCGCAGGTTTTTATCGAGCAAGCTTGGATTGCGACAGCAGTGGTAGTGCTGTTTAACTACCTCTTGCTCTTCCAGTTGCTGGCTCTCTATCACGCCTTTGACTACCAGTATTTGACCCAACTCTTTCCACTGGACAAGGGGCAAAAGGAAAAAGGCTTACAGGCTGTAGTCCGAGAATTGACCAGTTTTGTTTTACTTGTGGAATTAGTTGTTGGGTTGATTACCTTCCAAGAAAAACTAGCCCTTCTAGCCTTACTGGGAGCTGGTTTGGTTTTACTAGTCTTGTACTTACCTTATCAGGTCAAACGTCAGATGCAGGACTAACATTGCCTATATGACACTAAAAAAGAAGTTGAGTTCAGTTTGTCTCAGCTTCTTTTTAGTTGCTACAGGATAATGGTTGGTCCGTAGAGACTCAACTTGGTCTTGACTTGGTCAAAGTGAAAGCGGTCATAGGCTCGCCAAGCGGCGCGAGTAGGAGCGTCTGGATTGAGAGCGCTGAGTCCCATGAGAAGACTGGAAGTCTGGTAAAATTTTTCCAGTTCAATCAAGACTCGATTATCCACAGTCTCAGCCTTGGCTAGAAAACCAAGAATAGAGTTTAATTGCTCCTGAAAGCGGACGTCGTCAGCTGTTGCCTGTTTGCATGCTTGGTAGGCTTTGTTTAAGTCCGTAATCAAAGTCTGAGCTGTTTTGATTGGGTCTGTCATTTACGTGACCTCCTATATAATTTATATTTTAAGGTAAGGGATTGTGTAAATCTCCTAGTGAGGCACCTATATTATTAGCAACATTGCCAACTATGTTGCCCCAATCAATGATACATTTACCATTATCAAGATTAGCTTTATTATATGAATATCCATTTCTACATAGTACATTATCGCTAATTATATGAAACGGAGAATACCATCCATATGGAATACTACCGCCATTTATATGAGAAAGTTCGATTGATGTTAATTGTTTTGTTTTATTTGACTTGGCCATAATTTTCTCCTTGTTATATTTACGTCAATTGCAATAGAGTATATTTATAGGGTGTTAATCATGGTGGATGTGAATAAATCATATGCAGCCCTCCTTTTTTGATGATTTTTAAAGTTATTGCAAACATAGTCTTTCTATAATCATAGTTTATCACTTTTAACTCTTTTTTTTATTCAAATCTTTAATTGTCATTGAAATGTCTTGAATTGCGCTGAGTGAATTTTATGATAAAATAGTGGTAAGATTATCATGCTTATTTGAGGAACAAGCTACCTTTCAGGAGCGTTGAAGGCCTGTTTAGGATTGGGTGTGCTTGTGTTAAATTTTTTCTGTTATTCTTTTCTTAGGAGGAGAATCCAATGAAACATATGATTATTCAGACACAGAAAACAGTCTATAAAGTAAACGTCGACGATATCTACTATATCCAAGCACATCCAACTAAAGCCCATACCGTACAGATTGTTACAGAAGAGGCTAGTTTTAATATGGTTCAAAATTTAAGTAATCTTGAGAACCAATATGGGGAAAACTTGATGAGGTGTCATCGAAATTGTTTGGTCAATCTTGATAAAGTAAAATCGATTGATTTTCAAGAAAGAATCCTTTTTCTTGGAGAAGAAGGTCAATACGCTGTCAAGTATGCCAGACGTCGCTATAGAGAAATTCGTCAAAAATGGTTGAAAGAAGGAGAGTAAGAAGATGAGAATATTTGTTTTAGAAGATGATTTTTCCCAACAAGCTAGAATTGAAACGACCATTGAGAAACTCTTGAAGGAACATCATATCATTCCTAGCTCTTTTGAGGTCTTTGGCAAGCCAGACCAGCTACTGGTAGAGGTGCATGAGAAGGGCGCCCATCAGCTATTCTTTTTGGATATTGAGATTCGAAATGAGGAGATGAAGGGGCTGGAAGTGGCTAGAAAGATTCGGGATCGAGATCCGTATGCCCTCATCGTCTTTGTGACGACTCACTCGGAGTTTATGCCCCTGTCCTTTCGCTACCAAGTGTCTGCTTTGGACTACATTGATAAGGCCTTGTCGGCAGAGGAGTTTGAATCTCGTATCGAGACAGCCCTCCTCTATGCCAATGGTCAAGACAGTAAAAGTCTAGCGGAAGATTGCTTTTATTTTAAATCAAAATTTGCCCAATTCCAGTATCCTTTTAAAGAGGTTTATTATCTTGAAACATCACCTAGAGCCCATCGTGTTATTCTCTATACCAAGACAGACAGGTTGGAATTTACAGCGAGTCTAGAGGAGGTTTTCAAGCAGGAGCCCCGTCTCTTGCAGTGCCATCGTTCTTTTCTCATCAATCCTGCAAATGTGATTCATTTGGATAAGAAAGAAAAACTCCTTTTCTTTCCCAATGGGGGAAGTTGTCTAATCGCGCGTTATAAGGTCAGGGAAGTGTCTGAAGCTATCAATAACTTACACTGAGTGAGGAGAATTTATGTATATTTTTTGGATGATATTGTATTCACTAGCTATTAGTGGGCTAGAAATTATCATGTTCTTTAAGGTAGATGGAATTAGTCTCACTTTCGATAGAATTTTTAAGGCCTTTCTTCTAAAATTTCTTCTAGCAGCAATTGTTACAACTTTTAAATTTTTAGTCTTGACTAACTATCTGTCATACTTTATAGAACCCTTGTTCGGCATCAGCTTGTCTCTCATATTGTTAAGAGGGCTTCCTAAAAAACTCCTTTTCTTTTATGGTCTCTTTCCAATTGTATTGATGGATATTTTTTACAGAAGTGTCTCCTATTTTGTGTTTCCGTTTTTTGGGAAAGGGATTGTAGATGGATATGGAAATCCTCTCTTTTTGTTGATTATGATATTCGTTTACTCCATAGTATTAGTCTTTTTGAAATGGTTGGACTATGATTTCACTAGCTTGAGAAGGGAGAGCCTAGATAAAGATTTTCAAAAATCCTTGACTAAGATTAACTGGATAATGGGGGCTTACTTTCTAGTCATGGAAAGTCTGTCTTACTTTGAATATGCATACGATATCCAATCAAAGACTGTTCGCCATTTCATTCTAGTATTTTATCTACTCTTTTTTATGGGGGTTATCAAGAAATTAGATACCTATTTGAAGGAAAAACTTCAGGGAAAACTGAACCGAGAGCAGGTCTTGCGCTATAGAGATATGGAGCGGTATAGTCGGCATATAGAAGAACTTTATAAGGAAGTACGGAGTTTTCGACATGACTACACCAACCTCTTGACTAGTTTACGTCTGGGTATTGAAGAGGAGGATATGGAGCAGATAAAAGAGGTCTACGATTCCGTCTTAAAGGATTCCAGTCAGAAATTGCAGGACAATAAATATGATCTTGGCAGATTGGTAAATGTTCGTGACCGTGCCCTCAAAAGTCTCCTAGCAGGGAAATTTATAAAAGCCAGAGATAAGAAGATTGTCTTTAATGTCGAAGTTCCTGAGGAGATTCAGGTCGAGGGGATGAGCCTGCTTGATTTTCTAACCATTGTGTCTATCCTTTGTGATAATGCCATTGAAGCTAGTGCAGAGGCCAGTCAACCTCACGTTTCAATTGCCTTTTTAAAAAATGGAGAACAAGAGACCTTTATCATTGAAAACTCCATCAAAGAAGATGGTATCGATATTTCTGAAATCTTCTCCTTTGGAGCGAGTTCTAAAGGGGAGGAGAGAGGTGTTGGTCTCTATACTGTCATGAAGATTGTGGAAAGTCATCCTAATACCAGTCTAAATACCACCTGCCAAAATCAAGTCTTTCGTCAGGTGTTTACTATAATACATACAGAATGATAAAAAATAAGACCGAGAGTTCTTGTTACTCGGTCTTATTTTTTATAGCTGAATAGGTAGTTCAAGTGCTTTTGTGATTTTAAATTTACTTAAACTTATTTCATGTAAGAAATCTTCCCACCATCCTCCACCTGTAATTTGGTTGAGTTCGGTAGTTGTTAGTTCTTGAAATGAAGTTAGGTTTTGTTTCTTATCCATGTTATGATTCTCCTTTTTGATAAGATAATAAATAGTTCTAGAGTGTTATCTGAAAATTAATTAGAATGGGTTAACATTTTATCTTTGAAATAATCAAAATATGTTTTCTTTGCAGTTACACTAGTGACGCGACCTTGTAAGCCATATTGGATGAGTTTACTATCCTCATTAGATAGTTTTGCAAGAGCGCTTAGTTTAAAGAGATTTCCTTGCTCTGTTCTGGTAGGAGTTTGATCAATGCTCTGAAGTTGGCCGATGATGGTAATGCCATGATTTCCAATCTTCTCAAGCTTTAATCTTACAGTTTGTCCTTTATCTAGTAGAGGTAGATAGTCAGAAGATACGTAGTAAGTGATTAGTACTTCTCTTGTATCTGTGATGATAGGGAATATTTGAGCAATTTCTGTACCAGTTGGAATTCTATTTTTACCTTCAAATTCGCTGTTCAGATGAACGATACCTTTACTTGGTGCGGTTAAGGTATTGTTTTCTAAGCGCTGTGTCGCTTGATCTAGTTGTACTTTTAATTCTGTTAATTGATTCTCCACGGTTAGTTGTTGCTGTGAGGCTGTTTGTAAAAATTGAGTGCGGAGTACTTCAATTTTGGTTGCTAAACTATTATCATAAGTTGCTACACTTCCAATCCCAGCTTGCTGAATTTTGAGGCTTGCGATAGATGATTCAAGACCTGCAATACTTTGATTAATTTGAGATAAAAATGGCTCCTCTGCAGTTCCTTGTGTTTGTCCTTGTGAGGCTACAAGATAACGATTCAAAATTGACTGGTGCGGATTGCCAGTTGGTAAGCGTGCTCTGTTATTTATGATAGCATCTCTCAGCTCTTGATATTCTCCAATTTGTTGTTGAACTTTTGTGATTTCTTGTTCGATGGCTGATGAACTGCTATTGGCAAGATTGGCTTGATTTGAGACCTCAGTGTTAGTCTTTGTGATACCCAGTTCAATATCATGGGATTGTTTAGTAAAATTCCTAAAGGTATTATGGTAGCCAAACTCATCCTCGCCAGAAAAAAGATCAGTCGCTTTTTCTAAACTTTGTTTCAAAATTCCAAGTCCTTCTTTTTGCTTCTCAAGTCTTTGTACTTGAGTTTCTAAGGCAGTTTTCTGACTTTCTTCCATTGTTTCAGAGTATTTGATGAGTAAGTCACCTTTTTCAACTACTTGATTTGCCACTAAATGATTAGCAAGGATAGGATTATCACTTGTTGACTGAATGGATGCAATGACACTTGTAGGGGTGATTTCTCCTTGGGAAGTAACAGTAATTTCTTTTGTGGCAACAAGGGAGAAAATCAAGATGAAAGTAAACAGTAATGAAAGAGGTATAATTAACACTGTCGCATAGTTATGGTAACGTCTCTGATAAAACTCGACGCTTCTAAAAAGATTAGGATTCATGACATTCTCCTTATTTATTGAACAGATGATGGTAGAAGCCTTGCGCCTGCATTAACTCTTGGTGACTACCAACTTCAATGATTTTCCCCTGGTCAAGAACAATGACACGGTTAGTTCGTTCGGCTATACTGAGACGATGGGCTACAAAGAGAATGGTTTTATCAGTTAGGGACATAAGATTATCTATAACCTTTTTCTCAGTCAAGACATCAAGACCGCTAGTAGCTTCATCTAGTATTAAAACAGGAGCTTTAGTTAAAAGAGCACGAGCGAGGGCTATTCGTTGCTTTTGTCCTCCTGATAGACCAGCTCCATCAGAGAGCTGAGTTTGATAGCCCATAGGCATTCTTTCAATATCTTGACGGATTTCAGCTAATTCACAAGCTCTTAGAATATCTTCTTGACTAATCATATGATTACCGCCCAAGGTTAAATTTTCCAAAATAGAGCCATTAAATATATAGGCTTGTTGTGGTAGGTAATTGATATGACGGCGCAAGACTTTTTTATCAATGTTTTTAATATCCTGATGATTGATGGAAATATGTCCTTTGTAGGGTTCAAAGAAATTGACAATCATTTTGGCTAAAGTTGTTTTACCAGAACCACTGACTCCAACTAGGCTAACCTTATCTCCTTGTTTAATCGTGAGATTAATATCTGTTAAGGTATCTCGTCCAAAACCATACTTATAAGAAAGGTCATCAAATTCAATATCGCCCATTAAAAAATGTGAATGAACAGGGTTTTCTGGGGCTTGGAACTCAGATTCGACTAGATAGACTTCGTTCAAACGGTTATTAGCGACCTTCGCAGATTGGAGTTTGGTTTGGAGGTTGATAATATTTTCCATAGGAGTTGTAAAGTAAGAAAGAAGTGTGTTAAAGGTAATCAGCTGACCGATAGAAATTTTACTCGACATGACTAATTGAGCGCCAAACCATAGGATAAGGATATTCAGAACTAATTTTGTTCCCTGCTTTAAACTCGTTTGTAAAATAGAATATTTACTGAGTTTAAAGGATTTTTCCAAATAATCTACAAATTCGCTGTCTATATTTTGATAGCGATTTTCTTCACTCGTGAGCGACTTTATAGTTTCAATCCCGTTGATATCTTCGATAATGGCAGAACTAACCATAGAATTACTTTGCATGACATCATGGTTCATTTTTTCAAAAGGTTTCATAAAAGAAAAGATGATGAACATGTATATAGGAATGGAAATAAGAGAAAGAAGGAAGAGATTAGGGTTTTGTGCCAGTAAGACGCCCCCTACAAGAATCAGGATGGAAACATCCAGAAAAAGAGATAGAATGGTAGAAGCCAAGGCATCTATAATAGAGTTAGCATCTGTGAACCGTGAAATGATTTCTCCTGTACGACGTGTCGCAAAGAAAGACATAGGAAGTTCAAAAATATGGCGAATATAGGATAAAATCACATCAATGCTTAATCTCTGACTCAGAACAGTTAGGAGATAATCACGGGAGAAGCTCATGACTTGCTGGAGGATATAGGTGATAACCAGACCAACTGAGATAATTCCTAAAGTTGATCTCATCTGATTTGGAATGTATTCATCCAAGATTCCTTGAAGATAATAAGAACCACCTATATTGATAATAGTGACCAATAAGCTTGAGAGAACAATGTAAGCAATGAGAGATTTTTGTTTGAAAATCAGAGGAAGGAAGCTTAGTAGACCATTATTTTTATCTTTATGGGGTTGATAGCTGGGTTTGGGAGCTAGAAAAATAGCTACTCCAGTCCATTCAGAGAAAAAGCGTTCTTTTGACATTTTGGTGATTTTTACAGAAGGGTCAGGATCACCAATAATCAGATAGTCTTTCTTTGTTTGATAGACAACATAGTAATGTTGGAGTTTTCCTTCTTTGTTAACGTGAACGATAAATGGATAGGGGACATCACTCATGTCAAAGAGAGTTTTATCTGCTTGAACAGGTCTTGTTTCAAAGCCCATTTCATCAGCGGCTTTTACAATGCCAAGAGCAGTCGTTCCTTCTTTATTGGTCTTTGCAAGTTCTCTCAAGTGAGCTAGAGAAAAATCTGAACCATAGAATTTAGCAATCGAGGCTAAGGCAGCAACACCGCAGTCTCTCGCATCTATTTGAGGAACAAATGTACGTTTATAAGAAGTCATTGGCAATTCCTTTCATATAGTAGATAGGTATATTATGCCATAAAAATAAGTTCATATTTTATGAAATCTTGAATAGTCATTGAAACTTCCTGAATGGTAAAAAAGTGATTAGAAATTATCTTTTAAAAAAATTTTAGAGGTGATTTTAAATAAAAAAGCTAATTTAAGATGTTTCGATGACAATTCAAGATTTGGATAAGAAAATTTTAAAAACAGTGCTATACTTAAACTGTCAAGGTTGCAACAGGACAAAAATTAAAATAAAAAGGAGTATTTGTCATGAATACAAAAATGATGGAACAATTTGAGATTATGGATACTGATATGCTTACTTGCGTTGAAGGTGGCGGATGCAATTGGGGAGATTTTGCCAAAGCAGGTGTTGGAGGAGGAGTAGCACGAGGTCTTCGGCTAGGAATTAAAACAAGAACATGGCAAGGTGCAGCAGCTGGTGCTGCAGGAGGAGCTATACTTGGAGGTGTAGCTTATGCAGCTACATGTTGGTGGTAATTATGGATTTTAAAAGTTTTATTATTGGTTTAGTAGTTGGTATATTAGGCCCCTATATGGATGATTTAATTAGAAAAATATTTTCAAAATCTCCCAAAAAGAATAAGGATAGTACTTTCTAAAAAATCAATTTCTCCCCTGTATTTGCTAGATTAATTTACAGGGGAGTTTCTTTAATATTATTTCGTCTGTCAAAGTGATATGGGATAGCAGGGTGAAAAGTTTACCAACAAGTCGGTATCAAGACAATATAAAGAGGAAAGTATGTTTTTCATGCTTGCTTTTTTTAATTTTTTACAATTCAAGATGTTTCGATGACAATTCAAGATTTGGATGAAAAACTTTAACAAATAGTGCTATACTGAAATTGTCAAAGTTGCAACAGGACAAAAATTAAAAATTAAAAATAAAAAAGGAGTATTTGTCATGAATACAAAAATGATGGAACAATTTGAGATTATGGATACTGATGTGCTTGCTTGTATTGAAGGTGGCGGTTGGATAAAATGTGGACTCGGTGTAGTTGGAGGTGCATTGACTGGAGGAGTTGCTGGTGGTGCTGTGGGCACTGTAACGCTACCTATCATTGGTACTGTATCTGGAGCTGCTGCTGGTTTTTGGGGTGGGGGGGCAACGGGTGCTGCTACCTTCTGTTAAAAATCGCTCTTCATTACTAAGCTGAATTTAGTTGGAATGGAGTAAATAATTATGAACAAGAAAAAGATAGTTTCAACTATAGTATTTTTAGTATTTATTATAATGTCAGTGGCTAATTTTTTTAGAGACTTAACCCCATTGCTATTCATTTTGAATATTATTGGCCTAACTTGTTTTTTAGTGTTAACATACATTAGCATAAAAGACATGATCTTAAATAGAAGTAAATGATGATTTGGTTAGTCCTAGAACCAATCAACTTATGTATATCGGCTTGACAGGTTTTATGTCTATTATCTATTTGTATAGAGGTATCACAGTAGCAGAATCCTATCAACAAATAATCGCTTATATTGGTGATATTCTTTGCTTGATTATTATGCTTTTTCTCATTTGGAGATTGAAGTATTATAAAAAGTAGAGCTTAATGAAGTATAAAAGAAAAGGGTAAGTGTTTTCGTAATACTTACCCTTTTATAATGAATTTTTTGCAATTCAAGATGTTTCGATGACCATTTAAGATTTATATGAATTTGTAATCTTAAATAAGGTAAGATAAAGATAACAAATGTAAAGGAGTATTCTTATGAAGAAACAAAAGATAAAATCGCTATTACTTGTACCACTTGTATTTGCATCTATTACTACGGGTGTTGTATATGCAGAAGAACATCCTACTACTTCATCTATCCAGGCGAATGATAGTTCTCTTGTGGCACCAGATTTGCCATCGGCTAAGGAAAAGGTGGAGCATAAGCCTTCTGTTGTAACCCCAGAAGAGTATGAGAAGAATGTTACGGACTTTAAAAAGATAGATATTGAAGCTGTACGTCAATCTTTTACAGAGGATCAATTGGAACATACTATTTATTTTGGTAGAAAAACTTGCTCTCATTGTCGTCAATTTTCTCCTGAATTGAAAGAATTTAATAACTTGATTGAAAAGAAGTTAGAGTATTATGATTTGGATGGTAAGGATTTTGATGGGGAAGCGAGAGAGTTTCTATTTAAAAAAGTCGGTATTCCAGGAACACCAACAATTTTGTATTTAAGAAATGGACGTCCGATATCTGGATGGGTTGGTGGCGGAGCAACTGCACAACAGGTTTATGATTATATGTACTTAAGAAACTCACCTAAGCAAACGGAAACAATAGCATCATCTGAGGAAACAGTAACTGAAAGTGTCCGTGATGAGCATACTAGAAGTGACAGCATGAATATTAGTGATAAAGTTGTAAGTGACAGCAAAGGTATGAGTGATGAAAAAAGAACTGAAATGAAAGTATCCAATGATAATCCCAATTCTAATAGCGAAAATAGTGGGAAAGTGGAGAGTATAGACTCAACTTCTAAAGCTAAAACTACTCAATCTGGCAATTTAGCAATGTTAGACAATAAGAATCAATTGGAAACTCTCAAACCTATTTTTGATGCTGCTCAAGAAAATAAAACTTCTTTAACTGATGTTAAGGGGATTGATTATGTAAGCGAATCTATTACTTCGAATGAAAAATTATTACCGAAAACAGGAGAGGAAGAAAGTTACCAACTGATTCGGCTAGCTGTCGCGTTTTTTATGGCTTCTATAATGATTAAAGTAAAACAAAAAATTCATAAATAAAAATAGATGGTAAACAGGTGCAATGATATTATTTGTTTGTAATAACATATAGCTAACATTTGCCTATAGACACGAGTGAGGAAATAGATGTATTTAGTTTATATATAAAAGATTGTAATTGTATATGAAATGAATGGTAAATAGTTAGTATTAGCTGAAGTAGAAAATCGAAAATGAAAGGAAAATTATCATGAGTAAAAATAGTAGAACAGAAAAAGTTAGAGTAACAGAAAGTGCAGATTTTGGAGCATATTTTTTAATTTTAGCAGTTGTAGCCGTCGGTGCGCTTGCTTATTTTTCAGAAGATTTTGGGCCAAGGTGGGCAAAAGTTATAGAAATAGTCGGAGCGCCGTTTTCTTTAGGTTTAGGTTTTTTTGCTTTTGATAAAGGTTTTGAACGGCTAAACGATTATAAAAAGAATAAAAGAAAAGAAGACGAAGAGGAAGAAAAAACAACAATCAGAACTAAAAAATGTAAAATAAAGGGGTAAAAAATGGCAAGGAAAAAGAAGTGGCTTGGAGAAGAGTTTGGGAAGATGGTGTTGTCAAGGACGATAGCGACCTATGAAAAAGCAATCAACGCTGAAAAATAACATTTTCAGATGAAAAGATGGAGGATCTAGACAACATACTATCTAATGGAATGGGGTTGCTTGATGGAGTACAAGCAACGGTATTCTAACAGGACGAAAATAAAAAAAGCATTCCTCGTGAATACAAAAACAATGTTTCAATTTTCAGAAGCTAACAGTTAAAGTTTGTCTTTGTCCAGTTTGACTTTTACCATAGTATGTGAGGTATATTAAATGAATAAGAAATCCTTTTTTATCATCTGTTCTACGTTGATCATAGCATCGAATCTTCTCATGATTTCCGTGGTGAACAAGGGAGAAGAAACAGGGAGCAACCTGTTTGTGATTGCTATAGCCTGTGTTATGCTACCAGCCTTTTTATATGCAGTTGAAAACAGACTTACTTCAATGGTAAGAGTAGAATCAATACTCCTGATTCAGTTGACAGTTATATCCCTACTCCGTCTTATCAATAGAATAGGGAGTACGCCTGAAATCCTCAACATTATCATTACCCTTATCGCTTTGGCAAGTGGGACAGCTGCTATCCTTGTTGCGATTATGAGAATATATGAGAACATACGGAAGTGAGGGTGAGTAGTTTTCTATTTTGTATTTTCACATTGTCAAGTTCCCCCAGGGCAAGTATGTTTTCCATGCTTGCTTTTTAAATTTTTTAACAATTCAAGATGTTTTGATGACCATTTATGATTTGAATGAAAAAAATTCATAAACAGTGATATACTAAACTTGTCAAAGTTGCAACAGGACAAAAATTAAAAATAAAAAGGAGTATTTGTCATGGATACAAAAATGATGGAACAATTTGAAATTATGGATACTGAAATACTTGATCATATAGAGGGTGGGGATGTATCTGATATTTATAGAGGGCACGCTTATCAGGAAGGTCCATTTGGTGCTTACCCTTCTATATTAAAAAATTCAGGTCCTTTTCCAGTAAGTGGGTACTGCCCGCGTGGTTATCATGATCGTGGTTATATAGGAGCAGGTTTCCATTTATGTGGAATATAGGCTGAAATATGAGAAATGAGGAAGAGTTTCTATGAAAAAGTATCAACTTCTATTCAAAATAAGTGCAGTTTTCTCTTACTTATTTTTCGTATTTGGTCTTTCTCAGATGACGCTTATTGTTCAAAATTATTGGCAATTTTCTTCCCAGATTGGCAATTTCGTCTGGATTCAAAATCTCTTGAGTTTGCTATTTAGCGGAGTCATGATTTGGATTCTGGTTAAGACAGGCCATGGTTATCTCTTTCGCATTCCAAGAAAAAAATGGCTTTGGTATTCGATTTTGACAGTATTAGTGGTAGTGCTCCAGATCTCTTTTAACGTTCAGACAGCTAAACATGTTCAGTCAACTGCTGAAGATTGGGCTGTATTGATCGGTTATAGTGGGACCAACTTTGCTGAGCTAGGTATCTATATAACTTTGTTCTTTCTGACTCCACTTATGGAAGAGCTAATCTATAGAGGATTACTGCAACACGCCTTTTTTAAGCATTCGAGATTTGGCCTTGATTTGCTTCTTCCGTCAATTTTATTTGCTCTTCCTCATTTTTCAAGCCTGCCTAGTTTGTTAGATATCTTCGTCTTTGCAACATCTGGCATCATCTTTGCTAGTTTGACCCGCTATACAAAGAGCATTTATCCTTCCTATACGGTGCATGTGATCAATAATATTTTCGCAACATTACCATTTTTGCTGACTTTTTTACACAGGGTATTTAGCTAAAAATAGTAGATTAAAAATAATTATCGATTTTAAGAAGTGAATAATGGAATTTAATATTATTCACTTCTTATTAGTTGATTGGGAAGATTGTACTCTTTGAGTAATTTAAGATGTTTTGATGATAATTCAAGATTTGTATGCAAAACTTTAACAAATAGTGTTATACTAAAATTGCCAATTGCAACAGGATAACAATTAAAATTAAAAATAAAAAAGGAGGTATTCGTTATGAATACAAAAACGATGTCACAATTTGAAATGATGGATACTGAGATGCTTGCGAAGGTTGAAGGAGGGTTCGGAGGTTGGGGAGATGTGTTTTCTGGTTTATTGGGTGGGCTAGCGCCTTCTCCAACTTTGGATCAATTAAATGGTAAGTGGCCTATTATACATTTTTCAAAACCATGTGGTCCTTATGGTATAGGGGGAACTCCAAACTCATGTAATGGTATTTAAAAAGGATTGAAGCTATGAAGGCAAAATATGGGAATCAAATTGTTGATGTTTGGGAAATTGGTCAAGCAACTCCTAAACCAAGTTGGGTAGAGGAAGCTTTTCAAAAAAATTATATAGTTTGGTTGGATAATCATGTGCGCATTCTAATGGCAGGTCTCAAAACTTCTCTTGCAACGAATATCAAGTTTGGTCTAGTTGGAACAGTTGGAGGAGGATTCGCTGGTTATGGAATGTATGTTCTTGGTTATCCAGGTGATTATATAGATATCACCAATCATAGAGTTGTTTCTGCTAAAACATTTCACAAAAGTTATCAAATTTTAGAAAATGATTAGATGTCATTTAATTGTAATGGAGAAAGCAATGAAAAAAATATTTTTAAAAAAACGGAACATCTTCCTTGCGAGATTGTCCCTAGGTCAGTTGCCCTTACTTGTCTCTACTTATCTATTTCTATCTCGTCAGTTTTTAAATTTTTCCTTAGTCCTCCAATTTCTCTTAGTAGTTATCAACTTGGCTTCTATTTTGGTCACTGTTTACCTCACTAGGGAAATGAGGATAAGAGAGTTTGAAGATGATGATTTGGTTAGTCCTAGAACCAATCAACTTATGTTTATCGGCTTGACAGGTTTTATGTCTATTATTTGTTTGTATAGAGGGATCACAGCAGGAGAATTCTATCAACAACTAATTGCCTATATTGGCGCTATTCTCTGCTTGCTTATTATGCTTCTACTCATTTGGGGCTTGAAGTATTATAAAAAGTAGGGAAGAGTTTTCTTATTAATCTGGGACTAGTCTAAAGACTGGCAGGAGGAGGTCATCATGTATAAACACTTATTTTTCCTAGATTCAAAAACCTTAGACTGGTTGACACCCTATATTCTAGTCTTGGCTTCTGACACCATTGCCTTTAATGTTTTTGTGCTAACCTTTGTATCTGTTGTGATTTTTTATTTTCTGAATCCCATGCTAGCTTTTATGTCTATATTCTTAGTGGGTGGTTATGTGGTCGGTTTTTGGTTGTTAAAATGGTTTGTTTTGGAAAGACTAGAGTTAAAGGATGATGTGTAGGGAAGTCTGTTTGTTGAGGAGGATAATTTTATGGAGTTTTTTGATAAATTTCATGCCTTGTGCATTGGATTTTTAGTACTAATAATTGTCATTACAGTTCCTTATACGATTAACCATGGGGATTTTTTTCAAAATGAGCCTGCACTGATTATTGTAAGTCTTCTTGTAACTTTGGTGAGTGTTACTTATGCTAGAAAGTTTGAAATGATTTCTTTTGGGATGTTAAGCAAGAAAGACCTTTTGCTTTTCATTGCAATCTTTCTTCTAAGTGTGCTTGAGACGCTGGTTTATATTAAATTCTTTGCTGTTTCTTCTGGCGCAGGAGTTCAACACTTGGCGGAAGTCAGCAGAGGAATTTCCCTGTCTTTGATTTTGACTACCTCAGTTTTTGGCCCGATTCAGGAGGAACTCATTTTCAGAGGACTTCTTCAAGGTGCGGTTTTTGACAACTCTTGGTTAGGGCTTGTGCTAACTTCCTCTCTCTTTTCTTTCATGCATGGACCTTCTAATGTCCCCTCGTTTATTTTTTATCTACTTGGAGGCTTGTTACTGGGCTTTGCCTATAAAAAGAGCCAAAATTTGTGGGTTTCTACTCTAGTTCACATCTTTTACAATGCTTGGCCACTCTTATATTATTTATAAAAATCATGAAAGGTAAGCAGAAGACGGTGCTTGCCTTTTTCTTTCTATAATGATACCCAAGCCAATCTAGAGGCTTTTCTTTGAGAATCGGGTGTGGAGCGGTTGACGAATAGGGCAAAAACTAGTAGAATAGTAAGGAAACTTTATACGGAGGAAAGAAATGGATTTGGGTGATAATGAGCTAACACTGACTCCCATACCTGGGAAAAGTGGCAAAGCTTATATGGGTAGCTATCCTGATGGGAAGCGTATCTTTGTAAAAATGAACACCTCTCCAATCCTACCTGGTCTAGCTAGAGAACAAATTGCTCCACAATTATTATGGAGTCGCCGTTTGGCAGATGGGCGTGATATGTGTGCTCAAGAATGGTTGACAGGCAAGATATTGACCCCCTATGATATGAATCGTAAACAAATCGTCAATATCTTAACCCGTCTTCATCGCTCACGTCCTTTGATGACACAGTTGAGTCGTTTGGGATATGCCATGGAAACACCTGTAGATTTACTACAGTCTTGGCAAGAAACGGCTCCAGATGCTTTGCGTAAAAATCATTTTATCAGTGAAGTGATGGCTGATTTACGTCAGACTATTCCAGGATTTAGAGAGGACTATGCGACCATTGTCCATGGAGATGTACGACATAGTAATTGGATTGAGACAGACAGTGGCTTGATTTATTTGGTGGATTGGGATTCGGTTCGCTTGACCGATCGCATGTTTGATGTGGCCCATATGCTCTGCCATTATATTCCAGAACATCAGTGGAAGGAATGGTTGACCTACTACGGTTATAAGTACAATCAAACAGTATTAAATAAATTGTATTGGTACGGTCAATTGTCTTATTTGAGCCAGATTTCCAAGTATTATATGAACCAAGATTTAGAAAATGTCAATCGGGAGATTCATGGCCTGCGTCACTTCCGAGACAAGTATGGAAAGAGAAGATGAGAGTTAGAAATCGTAAAGGGGCGACAGAATTACTAGAGGCAAATCCCCAGTATGTGGTCCTCAATCCCTTGGAAGCCAAGGGAAAATGGCGGGACTTGTTTGGCAATGATAATCCCATTCATGTGGAAGTTGGAAGTGGAAAGGGTGCCTTTGTTTCAGGTATGGCCAAGCAAAACCCTGACATCAACTATATTGGGATTGATATTCAAAAGTCTGTTTTGAGCTACGCCTTGGACAAGGTTCTTGAAGTTGGAGTGCCTAACATCAAGCTCTTGTGGGTAGATGGTTCTGACTTGACTGACTACTTTGAAGATGGTGAGATTGATCGCTTGTATTTGAACTTTTCAGATCCATGGCCTAAAAAACGCCATGAAAAGCGTCGTTTGACCTACAAGACCTTCTTGGATACCTTCAAGCGTATCTTACCTGAAAATGGAGAAATTCATTTCAAGACGGATAACCGTGGCTTGTTTGAGTACAGCCTAGTAAGTTTTTCTCAGTATGGCATGAAGCTCAATGGTGTCTGGCTTGATTTACATGCTAGTGATTTTGAAGGCAATGTCATGACAGAATACGAGCAAAAATTCTCCAACAAGGGACAAGTTATCTACCGAGTTGAGGTTCAGTTTTAAGAAATAGCCTGAAATCAGGCTGTATAAGTGCTTTTGCTTTACATAAGTTGGTAAACGTGCTATACTAATAGTAAGAATATGAAAAGTGAGGCGGGGAAATATCTTCGCCTCTTGCTTATGAGGAGGTGGACGCAATCGCAACAATCGTAGAATTAGTCAGAGAAGTTGTAGAACCTGTCATCCAAGCACCGTTCGAGCTCGTGGATATCGAGTATGGAAAGATTGGCAGTGACATGATTCTCAGTATTTTTGTAGATAAACCTGAAGGAATTACCTTGAACGACACGGCGGACTTGACAGAAATTATCAGTCCTGTCCTAGATACCATCAAGCCAGATCCCTTCCCAGAACAATATTTCCTAGAAATCACCAGTCCAGGTTTGGAACGTCCTTTGAAAACCAAGGATGCAGTTGCTGGAGCGGTTGGGAAATACATCCATGTCGGGCTCTACCAAGCCATCGATAAGCAAAAGGTCTTTGAAGGAACCTTGGTAGCCTTTGAAGAGGACGAGTTGACCATGGAATATATGGACAAGACACGTAAGAAAACCGTCCAAATTCCATACAGTTTAGTATCAAAAGCACGTTTAGCAGTTAAATTATAGAAAAAGAAAGGATAGCTTTTGAGGATTCAAAAGTGAAGAAAACATGAGTAAAGAAATGCTAGAGGCCTTCCGAATTTTGGAAGAAGACAAGGGAATCAAAAAAGAAGATATCATCGACGCAGTAGTAGAGTCGCTTCGTTCCGCTTATCGCAGACGCTATGGTCAATCAGACAGCGTAGCTATTGACTTCAACGAAAAAACAGGTGACTTTACAGTTTATACTGTCCGTGAAGTTGTTGATGAAGTATTTGATAGCCGTTTGGAAATCAGCTTAAAAGATGCTCTTGCCATTAACTCAGCTTACGAGCTTGGTGACAAAATTAAGTTTGAAGAAGCACCTGCTGAGTTTGGTCGTGTAGCAGCCCAATCTGCCAAACAAACCATCATGGAAAAAATGCGCAAGCAAACACGTGCCATCACCTACAATACTTACAAAGAGCATGAACAAGAAATCATGTCTGGTACGGTAGAACGCTTTGATAACCGTTTCATCTATGTCAACCTTGGCAGCATTGAAGCCCAATTGTCAAAACAAGACCAAATTCCTGGAGAAGTTTTTGCTTCTCATGATCGTATTGAAGTCTATGTTTACAAGGTTGAAGACAACCCTCGTGGTGTGAACGTCTTTGTCAGCCGTAGCCATCCAGAGATGATCAAACGTTTGATGGAGCAAGAAATTCCAGAAGTTTATGATGGAACTGTTGAAATCATGAGCGTGGCTCGTGAAGCTGGCGACCGTACTAAGGTTGCAGTTCGTAGCCACAATCCAAACGTGGACGCTATTGGTACAATCGTTGGACGTGGTGGTGCTAATATCAAGAAGATTACCAGCAAATTCCACCCAGCTCGCTACGATGCTAAGAGCGACCGTATGGTACCAATCGAAGAAAATATCGACGTTATCGAGTGGGTAGCAGATCCAGCTGAATTTATCTACAATGCCATCGCTCCTGCAGAGGTTGACCAAGTTATCTTTGATGAAAACGACAGCAAACGTGCCTTGGTGGTTGTTCCTGATAACAAGCTTTCTCTTGCCATCGGTCGTCGTGGACAAAACGTTCGCTTGGCAGCTCACTTGACTGGTTACCGTATCGATATCAAGTCTGCTAGCGAATTTGAAGCCATGGAAGAAGCTGCTTCAGTAGATTTAGAAGTAGAAAACGATACTGTAGAAGAATAAAAGTTGCTAGAGGAGGGAAAGATGAAAACGAGAAAAATCCCTTTGCGCAAGTCTGTTGTGTCCAATGAAGTGATTGATAAGCGTGATTTGCTCCGTATTGTCAAGAACAAGGAAGGACAAGTCTTTATCGATCCGACAGGCAAGGCCAATGGCCGTGGCGCTTATATCAAACTAGACAATGCAGAAGCCCTAGAGGCGAAAAAGAAGAAGGTCTTTAACCGCAGCTTTAGCATGGAAGTGGATGAAAGCTTTTATGACGAGTTGATCGCTTATGTGGATCACAAAGTGAAAAGAAGAGAGTTGGGACTTGAATAAGCAAAAGATAAGCAATCTCTTGGGACTGGCTCAGCGAGCAGGGCGGATTATATCGGGTGAAGAATTGGTGGTCAAGGCCATTCAAGACGGTAAGGCCAAGTTGGTCTTTCTAGCCCATGATACTGGACCCAATCTGACCAAGAAGATTCAAGATAAAAGTCAGTATTATCAAGTAGAAACTGTAACCGTGTTTTCAACACTGGAATTAAGCATAGCAGTCGGGAAATCGAGAAAGGTTTTGGCTGTAACAGATGCTGGATTTACAAAGAAAATGAGGTCTCTTATGGAATAGAAGAGGAGGACATGATTTGTCTAAGAAAAGATTGTACGAAATCGCAAAAGAACTTGGAAAAGAAAGTAAAGAAGTTGTAGCGCGTGCAAAAGAGTTGGGCTTGGATGTGAAAAGCCACTCATCAAGTGTGGAAGAAGCTGTCGCTGCAAAAATCGCTGCCAGCTTTAAGTCTGCTACTCCGAAAGTAGAAGCAAAACCTGCAGCACCAAAAGCAAGTGCAGAAAAGAAAGCCGAAAAATCTGAGCCAGCTAAACCAGCTGTAGCTAAGGAAGAGGCAAAATCAGCTGAGCCAGTCGCTCCTAAAACAGAAAAAGCAGCAGCTAAACCGCAAAGTCGTAATTTCAAGGCTGAGCGTGAAGCCCGTGCTAAAGAGCAGGCAGAGCGACGCAAGCAAAATAAAGGCAATAGCCGTGACCAACAACAAAACGGGAACCGTCAGAAAAACGACGGCCGTAATGGTGGAAAACAAGGTCAAGGAAACCGCGACAATCGTCGCTTTAATGACCAAGCTAAGAAACAGCAAGGTCAGCAAAATCGTGGTAATGAACGCCGTCAACAAGAGGACAAACGTTCACATCAAGCGGCTCCACGTGTTGACTTTAAAGCCCGTGCAGCAGCCCTAAAAGCAGAGCAAAATGCAGAGTACGCCCGTTCAAGTGAGGAACGTTTCAAACAGACTCAGGCTGCTAAAGAAGCCTTGGCCCAAGCTAACAAACGCAAGGAGCCAGAGGAAATCTTTGAAGAAGTGGCTAAGTTAGCTGAACAGGCGCAACAAGTTCAAGCAGTGGTTGAACCAGCTCCTGTAGCTAAAGAAGCACCAGTGGATACACGTCGTAAAAAACAAGCTCGACCAGACAAAGAACGTGATGATTTCGATCACGAAGAAGATGGTCCTAGAAAACAACAAAAGAATCGAAGTAGTCAAAATCAAGTGAGAAATCAAAGAAATAGTAACTGGAATAACAACAAGAAGAACAAAAAAGGCAATAACAAGAACAACCGTAATCAGACTCCAAAACCTGTTACGGAGCGTAAATTCCATGAATTGCCGACAGAATTTGAATATACAGATGGTATGACCGTTGCGGAAATCGCAAAACGTATCAAACGTGAACCAGCTGAAATCGTTAAGAAACTTTTCATGATGGGTGTCATGGCCACACAAAACCAATCCTTGGATGGGGAAACAATTGAACTCCTCATGGTGGATTATGGTATCGAAGCCAAACAAAAAGTTGAAGTGGATAATGCCGATATCGAACGTTTCTTTGTTGAAGATGGTTATCTCAATGAAGATGAATTGGTTGAGCGTCCACCAGTTGTAACTATCATGGGACACGTTGACCACGGTAAAACAACACTCCTAGATACCCTTCGTAACTCTCGTGTTGCGACAGGTGAAGCAGGTGGGATCACTCAGCATATCGGTGCCTACCAAATCGTGGAAAATGGCAAGAAGATTACCTTCCTTGATACACCAGGACACGCGGCCTTTACATCTATGCGTGCGCGTGGTGCTTCTGTTACTGATATTACGATCTTGGTCGTAGCGGCAGATGATGGTGTTATGCCTCAGACAATTGAAGCCATTAACCACTCAAAAGCGGCCAACGTTCCAATCATCGTAGCCATCAACAAGATTGATAAACCAGGTGCTAACCCAGAACGTGTTATCGGTGAATTGGCAGAGCATGGTGTTATGTCAACAGCTTGGGGTGGAGATTCTGAATTTGTTGAAATCTCAGCTAAATTCAACCAAAACATCGAAGAATTGTTGGAAACAGTCCTTCTTGTGGCTGAAATCCAAGAACTTAAGGCAGACCCAACAGTGCGTGCGATCGGTACAGTTATCGAAGCTCGCTTGGATAAAGGAAAAGGTGCGGTCGCAACCCTTCTTGTTCAACAAGGTACCTTGAATGTTCAAGACCCAATCGTTGTCGGAAATACCTTCGGTCGTGTCCGTGCTATGACCAACGACCTTGGTCGTCGTGTTAAGGTTGCAGGGCCATCAACACCAGTATCAATCACAGGTTTGAACGAAGCGCCAATGGCGGGTGACCACTTTGCCGTTTACGAAGATGAAAAATCTGCGCGTGCAGCAGGTGAAGAGCGTGCCAAACGTGCCCTCATGAAACAACGTCAAGCTACCCAACGTGTTAGCCTTGAAAATCTCTTTGATACCCTTAAAGCTGGTGAACTCAAGTCAGTTAACGTCATCATCAAGGCCGATGTACAAGGTTCTGTTGAAGCCCTTTCTGCCTCACTTCAAAAGATCGACGTGGAAGGTGTCAAAGTTACCATCGTTCACTCTGCGGTCGGTGCTATCAACGAATCAGACGTAACCCTTGCCGAAGCTTCAAATGCCTTTATCGTTGGATTCAACGTACGCCCTACACCACAAGCTCGTCAACAAGCCGATGCTGACGATGTAGAAATCCGTCTCCACAGCATTATCTACAAAGTTATCGAAGAGATGGAAGAAGCCATGAAAGGGATGCTTGATCCGGAATTCGAAGAAAAAATCATCGGTGAAGCTCTTATCCGTGAGACCTTCAAGGTATCTAAAGTGGGAACTATCGGTGGATTTATGGTTATCAACGGTAAGGTTACCCGTGACTCTAAAGTCCGTGTTATCCGTGACGGTGTTGTTATCTATGATGGCGAACTCGCAAGCTTGAAACACTACAAAGACGACGTTAAGGAAGTTACAAACGGTCGTGAAGGTGGATTGATGATCGATGGCTACAATGATATCAAGATGGATGATGTGATTGAGGCCTACGTCATGGAAGAAATCAAACGATAAGATTTTTGCTCCTTTCTTAGGTGGTGAGGGACGCAAGCAAACCAATGGTTTCATTGCTTATTTTTGAGTCTAGGGTCTCAAAAATCCCCTGTGATGGGACTGATAAATCAGTTCCATCACTTTCACCACGGCGAAAGAAGCAGATGATTTCAAATTGAACTTCGTTTCAATTTGAACTGAAAATCAAGAAGTTTAAAAATAGCTAGGTCTGCTGGCCTAGCTTTTGGTTCAAAGTAGAGAAAGGAATATCATGGCAAATCATTTCCGTACGGATCGTGTGGGCATGGAAATCAAGCGTGAAGTCAATGAGATTTTGCAAAAGAAAGTCCGTGATCCGCGTGTCCAAGGCGTAACCATCACAGATGTTCAGATGCTAGGTGACTTGTCTGTTGCCAAGGTTTACTATACCATTTTGAGTAACCTTGCTTCGGATAATCAAAAAGCCCAAATCGGGCTTGAAAAAGCAACTGGTACCATCAAACGTGAACTTGGTCGCAATTTGAAATTGTACAAAATCCCAGATTTGACTTTCGTCAAAGACGAATCCATCGAATATGGAAACAAGATTGACGAGATGCTACGCAATCTGGATAAAAACTAAAAAAGAGGGGTAACCCTCTTTTTTGGTGGGGAAATGACTACAAAGCATACTAGGGAATCTTTCTAGAGTTAAAGATTATTAAAAAGCTTTATAAAATTCAGATAGTGTGATATTATGAAAGAAAGATACAAGAAAAAGAGGTATTTATATGGCTGAACAAGACTTAGCTATGCAAGTATTACAACAAGTGGTAAAACTACCTATTGTTAAGGTTGATCGTTCGAAATTTTTAGTGGATAAGTTTTCCAAAGAATTGGATCCACAGGACATTCCTACCTTATTAGAACAAGGTCCAACGTCTCTCTTATCTCAAGAAACCTTAGATAGAGTGGCTAATGCCTGCATTAGGGATAATGTTTTATTGGCGAGTGGAACCTCTGTTTTGGCAGGATTACCTGGAGGGATTGCTATGGCAATTACCATTCCAGCTGATGTGGCTCAATTTTATGGTTTCTCTCTGAAATTGGCTCAAGAATTAGGTTATATTTATGGTTATGAGGATCTTTGGGCTTCACGCGAGGAGTTGAGTGAAGATGCTCAAAATACCCTCTTGCTTTATCTAGGCGTAATGTTGGGGGTGAATGGAACCGCTGCCTTGCTACGTGCTGGTGGTATAACAATTGCCAAACAGGTAATGAAAACAGTGCCTAATAAAGCTTTAACAAAGACGCTTTGGTATCCTATTTTGAAAAAAGTCTTAAAAATATTTGGTGTGAATCTTACCAAGGGAGGGCTGGCCAAAGGAATGGGGAAATTCATTCCTATCTTGGGTGGTATCATTTCAGGTGGTTTAACCTTTGCAACTATGAAACCGATGGGTGAAAGCTTGCAGAAAGAATTGTCTAAACTAGTCAACTATAGTGAAGTTCAATATCAAGAAGATGTTGAAACAATCCGAAAAGAGGCTGAAATAATCGAGGGTGAGTGAGATGAATCCTATCAAAGCTTTTGCTAAAATTTATGGTAATTACTTTTTGACCATGCAAGGTGTAAAAGTAATGAAAACGATAAAGAAAGATGACAATGTCGTTGTCGGTCTAGGGAAACTTTTTATTGCAGACAAGTTAATGGATGCGGCTCGATGGCTCATCAAGCCAGAGGAGAGAGAATGAAATTTTTTTGGCAATTCTTGCCATTCTTTTTATTAAACCGATTATTGGGATTGTGAAATTCTTTTGGATGATTATCTCTTTTGCAGTTCAATTGCTGTTTTACAAGCTATTATTTAAAATATTGGATTGGCTCTTTAAACTTATTTAGATGGTAATCAAAATCGCAGAGAACTAGCAGGAACTCTACTGCTAGTTTTTTAATCTCTTTCCATATGGTATAATATAAGCAGTAAAATCATTTTAGAACATTCAATGGAGGTCGTCATGGACAATATCATCGATGTGTCAATTCCCGTTGCAGAAGTGGTGGACAAGCATCCAGAGGTCTTAGAGATTCTAGTGGAGTTGGGTTTTAAACCCCTTGCCAATCCCTTAATGCGCAATACAGTTGGTCGTAAAGTATCGCTTAAGCAGGGTTCTAAGCTTGAAGGAACTCCTATGGACAAGATTGTTCGCACACTGGAAGCAAACGGCTACGAAGTGATTGGGTTAGACTAATGGTAGATGAACGGATTCATGTCCTGCGGGATATTTTGTTAGAATTGCACAATGGTGCCTCTCCTGAGTCGGTTCAGGAGCGTTTTGATGCGACCTTTACAGGTGTATCGGCCATTGAGATTTCCCTTATGGAGCACGAGCTGATGAACTCAGACTCAGGTGTCACCTTTGAAGATGTCATGGAACTCTGTGATGTCCATGCCAATCTTTTTAAAAATGCTGTTAAGGGTGTCGAAGTAGAGGATACCGAGCATCCTGGCCACCCAGTTCGGGTCTTTAAGGAAGAAAATCTGGCTCTCCGTGCTGCCTTGATTCGCATTCGGAGATTGTTAGATACCTATGAGTCTATGGAAGATGAGGAAATGCTGGCGGAGATGTGCAAGGGTTTGGTGCGTCAGATGGGACTTGTGGGGCAATTTGACATTCACTACCAGCGTAAGGAAGAGCTCTTCTTCCCCATCATGGAGAGCTATGGTCACGATTCACCTCCTAAGGTCATGTGGGGAGTGGATGATCAGATCAGGGAACTCTTTCAAACAGCTTTAGCGACAGCCAAGTCACTACCAGAAGTGTCAATTAGCAGCGTAAAAGAAGCTTTTGAAGCCTTTGCGACAGAGTTTGAAAGTATGATTTTCAAAGAAGAGTCCATCCTTCTCATGATTCTCCTTGAGTCCTTCACCCAAGATGACTGGCTTCAGATTGCGGAGGAGAGCGACGCCTATGGCTATGCCATCATCCGTCCGTCTGAGAAATGGGTACCAGAACGCCAGAGTTTTGTTGAGGAAGATAGTGCAGAGGAGTCTGTACAGCTAGATACGGCAGAGGGTCAAGTTCAGCAAGTTATCGATACGCCAGAAGGGCAGTTTACCATTACCTTTACCCCTAAGGAAAAGGAAGCAGTGTTGGACCGCCATAGTCAACAGGTTTTTGGGAATGGCTATCTTTCAGTCGAGCAGGCCAATCTGATCCTCGATCACCTCCCCATGGAAATTACCTTTGTCAATAAAGACGATATTTTCCAGTATTACAATGACAATACGCCAGCTGATGAGATGATTTTCAAACGAACACCGTCCCAAGTTGGGCGCAATGTTGAACTCTGCCATCCGCCTAAGTACTTGGACAAGGTCAAGACTATCATGAAGGGACTTCGTGAGGGGACCAAGGATAAGTATGAAATGTGGTTCAAGTCTGAGTCGCGAGGCAAGTTTGTCCACATCACTTACGCAGCAGTGCACGATGAAGAGGGAGAATTCCAAGGTGTGTTGGAGTATGTTCAGGATATTCAGCCCTACCGTGAGATTGACACGGACTATTTCCGTGGATTAGAATAAGGAGAAAAAATGAGTTACGAACAAGAATTTATGAAGGAATTTGAAGCTTGGGTCAATACCCAAATCATGATCAACGACATGGCGCATAAGGAAAGTCAAAAAGTCTACGAAGAAGACCAAGACGAGCGTGCCAAAGATGCTATGATTCGCTACGAAAGCCGCTTGGATGCCTATCAGTTCTTGCTTGGAAAATTTGATAATTTCAAAGCAGGCAAGGGATTCCATGATTTGCCAGATGGATTGTTTGGTGAGCGAAATTATTAAACGAGAAAGGTTCTTGATTTTTTACTAAAATCTTGATAGAATATTTATATTAAATCCTTGTCAGAGCAGGGGTTTTTTATTGAAAGGATTTTATCATGTCAAAGAAACTCAATCGTAAAAAACAATTACGAAATAGCCTCCGTCGCGCAGGTGCCTTTTCAAGTACTGTGACTAAGGTTGTAGAAGAGACAAAGAAAGTCGTGAAACGTGCAGAGCAGTCAGCAAGCCAAGCTGGTAAGGCTGTTTCTAAAAAAGTTGAACAAGCAGTCGAAGCTACCAAAGAACAAGCTCAAAAAGTAGCCAATTCTGTCGAAGATTTTGCAGCAAACTTGGGTGGACTTCCACTTGACCGTGCCAAAACTTTCTATGATGAAGGTATCAAGTCTGCTTCAGATTTCAAAAACTGGACTGAAAAAGAACTCCTTGCCTTGAAAGGAATCGGCCCAGCTACCATCAAGAAATTGAAAGAAAATGGCATCAAGTTCAAGTAATATTTCTTGTGCCTTGCATTTCCGAAAAAATCTTGCTACAATAGAGCCATTAGAGGTGTTTTGAATCCCACATTTTACAGAAAGTGGCGGCGCTGAGAAGTCCACAAATGTGTCAAAACTAGTTGCTAATGGGTGAAAAATTGAAATAAAAGTGTCTTTTTGTTTTAAAGACGAGAGTTGCGGGCGCTGCCCGAAATTGGGTGGTACCGCGGATAGCACATTCGTCCCTGTCATATAGATGGCAGGGCTTTTCTTTTGTATCTTGGTCAAAGGAGGTTGTTATGAAGCAATCTTTTAACACAAGTAAACTATATTATGGCTTTCCGATCTTCATTTTGGGGTATCAGGACCAGAATTTTGGACACAATATAACGACTTGCAGCTCATCTTATAGTCTGGGAGATTGGCTAGTTATCGGTGTTGGTTCTGAGGAAAATGCGGCTGAGCAGATTAAGCATTATCAACAGTTCACCGTGAATATCCCTGATGAAAATCTCATGCTCGAGATGGAGCAGGCTGGTTTTATCAGTCATCGAGAGAAATTGAAACACCTGGGGCTAGACTACGAGATTTCTGAACAGACTCATGCTCCGATTTTGGAATCTTGTCCAGTTGTTTTGGATTGCCAAGTAGATCGGATTGTCGAAGAAGATGAAATCTGCCACATCTTTGCTAAGATTCTGGATCGACTGGCTAATCCTGAACTTTTGGATGATAAGGGACATTTTAAAAATGACCGTTTTTCGCCGACTTACTTTATGGGGACGGTCACCAGCGCGTTTATCGCTATTTAGATAACCGTGTTGACCCTATGGGGAGCTTCATAAAGAAAGCGAGGAAGAAGGATGACAAGAGCTGAGTTGCCAGATAAAATCGAAACAGAACGTCTCGTTTTACGAGTCCGCACAGTGGCGGATGCTGAGGATATCTTTGATTATGCTAGTCGTCCAGAAGTTTCTTACCCAGCAGGTTTTCCACCTGTCAAGACCTTGGAAGATGAGATTTATTATCTGGAGCATATCCTTCCTGAACGTAATAAAAAGGAGAATCTCCCAGCTGGCTATGGGATTGTCGTCAAAGGAACCGATAAAGTCATTGGTTCTGTTGACTTCAATCACCGTCACGAAGATGATGTACTGGAGATTGGCTACACCTTGCACCCAGACTATTGGGGACGCGGTTATGTGCCAGAAGCAGCGCGTGCCTTGATTGACTTAGCCTTTAAAGATTTGGGTCTTCACAAGATTGAACTCTCTTGCTTTGGTTACAATATCCAAAGTCAACGAGTCGCAGAAAAACTTGGATTTACCCTCGAAGCTCGTATAAGAGATCGCAAAGATGCCGAAGGCAATCGCTGTGATGATTTGAGATATGGCTTGCTGAGGAGTGAGTGGGAGGTAATTTGATGCATCTTTTCATCATTGGTGCTCCAGCATCAGGAAAAATGACGATTGGTCAAGAACTGTCTCTACTGACGGATTCTACCCTCTTTTATAACCATCAAGCCATCGATTTTGCACTAGAAATCTATCAGGATTATACCGAGGAGATGTGGGAATTTGTTCGTGGAATCACCTTTTCTTTCCTTGGAGCAAGTGCAAGAAATCAGCGATCAGTAATTTTAACTGACGTAATTGATTTTTCAAATCAGTACCAGCTGATGTATTTAAAGCAAATTCAGGATTTATTGGGTAACTTTCATCAAGAGATTCTGTTTGTTGAGTTGGAAACAAGTCTTGAAGAGCGTTTACGTCGAAATCGAACGGAGAACCGGTTGAAGCACAAGCCCTTGAAACGGCATATTGAGATATCTGAAAGAGAAATTTTGGAGACCACTGAAACACTTCAATTAAATTCCCAATGTCAACCTAATGAGTTACACCACTACCTTAAAATAAATAATACGAATCTGTCTGCAGCCGAAGTTGCTAAGCAGATTCAAGATAAAATGAATACAATATAGAAAGGACAAACACATGTCTAAAGAACTTTCACCTAAATACAATCCAGCCGAGGTTGAGGCTGGTCGTTACCAAAAATGGCTTGACGCTGATGTTTTCAAGCCTTCAGGAGACCAAAAGGCTAAGCCTTATTCTATCGTTATTCCACCACCAAACGTAACTGGTAAACTTCACCTTGGTCACGCTTGGGATACGACTTTGCAAGATATCATCATCCGTCAAAAACGCATGCAAGGTTTTGATACTCTTTGGCTTCCAGGGATGGACCACGCGGGGATTGCCACTCAGGCTAAGGTTGAGGAGCGCTTGCGTGGGGAGAGCATTACGCGTTACGACTTGGGTCGTGAAAAATTCCTCGAGAAAGTCTGGGAATGGAAAGACGAATATGCGACGACCATCAAGGAACAATGGGGTAAGATGGGGCTCTCTGTAGACTACTCTCGCGAGCGTTTCACCCTTGACGAAGGTTTGTCAAAAGCCGTTCGCAAGGTCTTTGTGGACCTTTACAAGAAAGGCTGGATCTACCGTGGTGAGTTTATCATCAACTGGGACCCAGCTGCACGAACAGCCCTTTCTGATATTGAAGTTATTCACAAGGATGTCGAAGGTGCCTTCTACCATATGAACTACATGCTGGAAGATGGTTCACGCGCCCTTGAAGTAGCGACTACTCGTCCTGAGACCATGTTTGGGGACGTTGCCGTTGCGGTCAATCCAGAAGATCCACGTTACAAGGATTTGATTGGTAAAAATGTCATCCTTCCAATCGCTAATAAATTGATCCCAATCGTTGGGGATGAGCACGCAGATCCTGAGTTTGGTACGGGTGTCGTGAAAATCACACCTGCCCATGATCCAAACGATTTCTTGGTTGGTCAACGCCATAACTTGCCACAAGTCAACGTCATGAACGATGACGGAACTATGAATGACTTGGCCTTTGAATTTGTAGGCATGGACCGTTTTGAAGCTCGTAAGGCGGTCGTTGCTAAGCTGGAAGAAATCGGTGCCCTCGTTAAAATCGAAAAACGTGTCCACAGTGTTGGTCATTCAGAACGTACAGGTGTTGTAGTCGAACCACGCTTGTCAACGCAATGGTTCGTCAAGATGGACCAATTGGCCAAGAATGCTATTGCCAACCAAGACACAGAGGACAAGGTCGAATTCTACCCACCTCGTTTCAACGATACTTTCCTTCAATGGATGGAAAATGTTCACGACTGGGTTATCTCTCGTCAGCTCTGGTGGGGTCACCAAATCCCTGCTTGGTACAATGCTGAGGGTGAAATGTACGTCGGTGAAGAAGCTCCAGAAGGTGACGGATGGACACAAGATGAAGACGTCTTGGATACTTGGTTCAGTTCTGCCCTTTGGCCATTCTCAACTATGGGCTGGCCGGATGTCGACTCAGAAGATTTCAAACGTTACTTCCCAACTTCAACCTTGGTAACAGGTTACGATATCATCTTCTTCTGGGTGTCTCGTATGATTTTCCAATCATTGGAATTCACAGGCCGTCAGCCATTCCAAAACGTCCTTATCCACGGTCTCATCCGTGACGAGCAAGGACGCAAGATGTCTAAGTCTCTCGGTAACGGGATTGACCCAATGGATGTTATCGAGAAATACGGTGCCGATGCCCTACGTTGGTTCCTTTCAAACGGTTCTGCACCAGGCCAAGACGTGCGCTTCTCTTACGAGAAAATGGATGCTTCATGGAACTTCATTAACAAGATCTGGAACATCTCGCGCTACATTCTCATGAACAATGAAGGCTTGACCCTTGAGCAAGCAACTGCTAATGTGGAAAAAGTTGCCAACAAGGAAGCTGGAAATGTCACAGACCGCTGGATTCTCCACAACCTCAATGAAACCATCGGAAAAGCTACTGCCAACTTCGATAAGTTTGAATTTGGTGTGGCTGGTCACATCCTCTACAACTTCATCTGGGATGAGTTTGCGGACTGGTACGTTGAGTTGACTAAGGAAGTTCTTTATAGTGACAACGAAGAAGAGAAAGTCATCACACGTTCTGTTCTCCTTTACACCTTGGACAAGATCCTTCGTCTCCTTCACCCAATCATGCCATTCGTGACAGAGGAAATCTTTGGACAAATCTCAGAAGGTTCTATCGTTACAGCAGAATACCCAACTGTCAACCCAGCCTTTGAAGATCTTGCTGCCCACACTGGTGTTGAAAGTCTCAAAGACTTGATCCGTGCTGTTCGTAATGCGCGTGCAGAAGTAAACGTAGCGCCAAGCAAACCTATCACAATCCTTGTTAAAACAAGCGATAGCAACTTGGAAACCTTCTTTAACAGCAATGTCAACTACATCAAACGCTTCACAAATCCAGAACACTTGGAAATCGCATCAACCATCCCTGCACCTGAACTTGCTATGTCAAGTGTCATTACAGGAGCAGAAATCTACTTGCCACTCGCTGACCTCCTCAATGTCGAAGAAGAACTGGCTCGTCTCGACAAGGAACTAGCTAAATGGCAAAAAGAACTGGATATGGTCGGTAAGAAACTCTCTAACGAACGCTTCGTAGCCAATGCCAAACCAGAAGTCGTCCAAAAAGAACGCGACAAACAAGCCGACTACCAAGCCAAATACGATGCGACCGTCGCACGTATTGATGAGATGAAGAAGTTGGTGAAATAAACACAGAAACACGGTGATGAGCCGTGTTTTTTTGGTATAATGAAATCAATATCTATTGATGGAGAAAGTGATGTCTAAACACCCTCATTATGAATTGTTAAATTTGATTGGCTACGGTCTTGCCAAGTTTGACAAGCTTTTTATAAAAGAATTTCAATGTTCTAGTAAGTCGGAGTTTTATCGCTATGTGGTTTCTCTGGGAATTGCTGAAACAACTGGAGTTGTAAAAAATAGAATGGACTTATTCGATCCTTATTTTGACAATAATCGAAAAGGGTGGTGGCAGAAAGCTGAAGTTTACCGTTTTCGTAAAGATTTAATTGACATGATGTTTGGGAATGAAGATGTTCATAGTTATGCTGAAATAGTTAAAATGTTACTTGCCAGCGAAGGAAAGAAAACAGGTATTACTACCATTGAAAAGCCAATAATCCGAACTAAATTCAAACGTCTACAAGAAACTGGAATGGAAGCAGAAAATTACTTTATACTCCATTTTGATAAAGAAGAAAAATTTCAAGGTGGACAATTAACCGACGCCCGCCTCTATGGCGATGGATATGATTTCCAAGTAGATGTTCAAGAACATTCTTACCTTGCTGAAGTTAAAGGTATTCGAAAACCTAAAGGACGGATTCGTTTGACTGCCAGAGAATTTGAAAAAGCCAAGGAGTTTCAATCGGATTTTATTTTATCCTTGGTCACAAACCTTGATGATATTCCAAAGTTAGTGCTAGTTGATAATCCTTTAAAACATTTTGAGTTTAAAAAGAATATTATCAAAAATGAAATCATTGAATATAGAAGCTTAGAAGATTTGTATTAGTTCCCCCTTAACCTTTGACTATTCTGCAAAATTATCGTACAATAAGGAGTAAATGATAAAATGAGGTCAGAGTCTGTTTGCTCTGGCGATAGTAGTATAAATGAGGAGAAACGCTTTGGAATTAGAAGTATTTGCTGGGCAAGAAAAAAGTGAACTATCTATGATTGAGGTAGCGCGTGCTATCTTGGAACTTCGTGGTCGCGATCACGAGATGCATTTTAGCGATCTTGTAAACGAAATTCAAAACTACCTTGGAACATCAAACAGCGATATCCGCGAAGCCTTGCCTTTGTTCTACACAGAGTTGAACTTTGACGGTAGCTTCATCTCACTTGGAGACAACAAATGGGGTCTTCGTTCATGGTATGGTGTAGACGAAATCGACGAGGAAATTATCGCTCTTGAAGAAAATGATGACGATGAAGTAGCACCAAAAGCTAAGAAAAAACGTGTCAATGCCTTCATGGATGGTGATTCAGATGCCATTGACTACAATGCAGATGATCCAGAAGACGAAGATGCATACGAAGCAGATCCGGCTCTTTCATACGATGATGAAAATCCAGATGATGAGAAAAATGAAGTGGAAGCTTATGATGCAGAAATCAACGAGATTGCTCCTGATGACTTGGGTGAAGACGTGGATCTCAACGAAGAAGACGACGAGTTTTCAGATGATGATTCTGAAAACATAGAGGAATAAAAGTTAGCTATTGACAATTATCCTATTTTTAGGTATCATATTGTTCGGGCACCTCTTTTAGAGGTCGGGGCTCCCTAGTTCTTAGGGAGCTATTTTTGTTTTTTCAAGAAGTTATCTTCTTGTATTTTGGTTGTGAATCTGGTGCAGTCGTTCCAGGTTATTCTTATTAGTAGGGTCTTGTTTTCTATGTCCCCTCGTAGTCAACAAGACCTTGAGCATTTTAGAAAGAGGAATCTATGTCTACGAAATATATTTTTGTAACTGGTGGTGTGGTATCGTCTATTGGGAAAGGGATTGTGGCAGCGAGTCTAGGCCGTCTCTTGAAAAATCGTGGTCTCAAAGTAACCATTCAAAAATTTGACCCTTATATCAATATCGACCCGGGAACCATGAGTCCTTATCAGCATGGGGAAGTTTTTGTGACAGATGACGGAGCTGAGACAGATTTAGACTTGGGACACTATGAACGTTTCATTGATATCAATCTGAATAAATATTCCAACGTGACAACTGGTAAAATTTACAGTGAAGTTCTACGTAAGGAACGTCGTGGAGAATACCTTGGGGCAACTGTTCAGGTTATTCCTCATATCACAGATGCTTTGAAAGAAAAAATCAAGCGTGCCGCTCTAACGACAGACTCTGATGTCATTATCACAGAGGTCGGTGGAACCGTTGGGGATATCGAGTCCTTGCCATTTCTAGAGGCCCTTCGTCAGATGAAGGCAGATGTGGGTGCGGATAATGTTATGTATATCCATACAACCTTACTTCCTTACCTCAAGGCAGCTGGTGAAATGAAGACCAAACCAACTCAACACTCTGTAAAAGAATTGCGTGGATTGGGAATCCAGCCAAATATGTTGGTTATTCGTACAGAAGAGCCAGCTGGTCAAGGAATTAAAAACAAACTGGCTCAGTTCTGTGATGTGGCACCAGAAGCCGTTATCGAATCGTTGGATGTTGAACATCTTTACCAAATTCCGTTGAATTTGCAGGCACAAGGTATGGACCAGATTGTCTGTGATCACTTGAAATTAGACGCACCAGCAGCGGATATGACAGAATGGTCAGCTATGGTGGACAAGGTTATGAACCTGAAAAAACAAGTTAAAATTTCCCTTGTTGGTAAGTATGTGGAGTTGCAAGATGCCTACATCTCTGTGGTTGAAGCCTTGAAACACTCTGGTTATGCCAACGACGCAGAAGTTAAGATTAATTGGGTCAATGCCAATGATGTGATAGCAGAGAATGTGGCAGAGCTTTTGTCTGATGCGGACGGAATCATCGTACCCGGTGGTTTTGGTCAACGTGGTACGGAAGGGAAAATCCAAGCTATCCGCTATGCGCGTGAAAATGATGTTCCAATGTTGGGTGTCTGCTTGGGAATGCAGTTGACTTGTATCGAGTTTGCTCGTCACATTTTAGGTCTTGAAGGTGCCAATTCTGCAGAGCTTGCACCAGAAACAAAATACCCTATCATTGATATCATGCGTGATCAGATTGACGTTGAGGATATGGGGGGGACCCTTCGCTTGGGACTTTATCCGTCTAAGTTGAAACGTGGCTCTAAGGCAGCAGCTGCTTATCACAATCAAGAAGTAGTGCAACGCCGTCACCGTCACCGTTATGAGTTTAACAATGCCTTCCGTAAGCAGTTTGAGGCAGCAGGCTTTGTCTTTTCAGGAGTTTCTCCAGACAATCGTTTGGTCGAAATCGTGGAAATTCCAGAAAATAAATTCTTTGTAGCGTGTCAGTATCACCCTGAACTTTCAAGCCGTCCAAATCGTCCAGAAGAACTCTACACTGCCTTTGTCACTGCAGCAGTTGAGAATAGTAATTAGCTAGATTATAACCTTTGAGAAGAATCTCAGAGGTTTTTTGCTTGCATATTTAGGATATGAGTTGCAAAATAAAAACATATTGATATGATTAACATAAAAAATCCTAAGGAGGAACTACAATGAAAAAAATCACACTATTTGGTTTGTCTCTAGCAGGTTTAGCTTTACTGGCTTTTCCACATTCAGGGCAGGCATTTGAGCTTAAAGAAGAATGGGTTGTTAAGTGTGGAGTACAGTATCAAGATGGCAAGATTCTTCGGTTTAACAATGGTCATGAAGTGGATATCAAAGTCTTGGATTTGCCAAAAACCGAGAAAATCGAGTGGATGGTTAGTCTCGATGGTCAAGATCAGACAGTCAATTTTCTAGGTCAAGAAAAGGACAAATCTATGATCGGTGAAGAAGGGCGTTACCTGAATTTCTATGTTCCATATGGCTATAGAGGAGATATCAAGGTAGAAGCTAAGAGCGGAAACGAAGTGAAGACCTGGTCAACGAAAGTTGTGGATGATATTCATAATGATAGTGGAAAGAGAGGTTATTATCGTATTGAAGAATCAAATAATCAATACACTTACCTCGATGCTAAATGGGACTATCAAACCAAGACTTACACTGCTGCCTTACCAGAGACTGTCAATGGTCAAAAAGTCTTTGCTTGGACAAATTATGATAATGACGACTTGAAACTTGAAAAACTAAAATCTATCAGTCACAAATATGATGGAGGATCTTTCAAAGAACTTTATCCGATTGTAAAAACAGAAAGCTGGTTAAAATCAAACCAAAACTGGTACTATCAAAAACAAGGTCAATTAGTGCAGAAGGATTGGGTTAAGGACAAGGGAGCTTGGTACTTTATGAATGATAAAGGGATCATGTTCAATCAAACTTGGCTTTATCAAGGTAGCAACTGGTATGCCTTTAAATCATCAGGAGTCATGATTGCGAGTGATTGGCTTTATGACCAAGGCAAGTGGTACTATTTATCAACTTCAGGAGCTATGAAAGCAAGCACTTGGGTTTATGACAAGGGAGAATGGTATTATGTAAGTTCTTCTGGTGCCATGCTAGCGAATGATTGGGTCAAAGATAATGGCAAGTGGTATTATCTAGCTTCATCAGGTAAGATGCTTCGCAATACCTATACACCTGATGGTTACTACGTTGGCAACTCAGGTGCCTGGCAATAAGAATAATACTCTTCGAAAATCTCTTCAAACCACATCAGCTTCATCCACAACCTCAAAACAGTGTTTTGAGCTGACTTCGTCAGTTCTATCTACAACTTCAAAGCAGTGCTTTGAGCAACCTGCGGCTAGTTTCCTAGTTTGCTCTTTGATTTTCATTGAGTATAAGAAGTCCTTTTCCTTAAAGGAAGAGGCTTTTTACTTGCTTTTCTGCTGCTTTCTCATTTGTCCGGAGGAGTTTTTTGTGTTAAAATGAATGATATGAAAGCTAAAAAAATGTGGATGGCAGGTTTGGCCTTGCTTGGTATTGGGAGCCTTGCCCTTGCTACGAAAAAAGTTGCAGATGACCGTAAGCTCATGAAGACTCAGGAAGAGTTGACAGCGATTGTACGAGACCATTTTTCAGACATGGGGGAAATTGCGACCCTCTATGTTCAAGTCTATGAAAGCAGTCTAGAGAGCTTGGTTGGTGGCGTCATTTTTGAGGATGGCCGTCATTATACCTTTGTCTATGAAAATGAAGACCTAGTCTATGAGGAGGAAGTTTTATGATACAACCAGCAAGTTTAGAAGAATTGGCATCTTTAGTGGAAAAGGATGGCAAGAAAGTCTTCCTTTTTGTGGCGGACTGGTGTGGCGATTGTCGTTATATCTATCCTGCCTTGCCAGAAATTGAGGAGACCAATCCAGAGTTCACCTTTATTCGAGTGGACCGAGACCAGTATATGGATTTGGCCAAACTCTGGGATGTTTATGGAATCCCCAGCCTTGTTGTTCTAGAAAAGAACAAGGAAATCGGTCGTTTTGTCAATCGCGACCGTAAAAGCAAGCAACAAATTAACGATTTTTTAGCAGGACTGAAATAGGAGAAAATAGAAACAATGATTTTTACATATAATAAAGAACATGTCGGCGATGTCCTTATGGTCATCGTGAAAAATAGCGGAGATGCCAAACTGGATGTAGAACGTAAAAGCAAGGTAGCCCGTGTCTTTCTAAAAGAGAATGGAGAAACAGTAGCTTGGAATATTTTTGAAGTTTCAAGTTTGTTTGAAATTGCAGAGCGCGGTCAAGTCTTTTTGTCAGATGCGCAAGTCGCTCGTTTGAACCAAGAATTACAAACGGAAGGTTTTGCAGAGGAAATTGTTAATGACAAGGAGCCTAAGTTTGTTGTTGGTGAAATTGTCGAGATGGTAGCTCATCCAGATAGTGACCACCTTAACATCTGCCAAGTTGCAGTCGCAAGTGACAAGACAGTGCAAATTGTTGCTGGAGCACCTAATGCGCGTGTGGGGTTGAAAACCATTGTAGCTCTTCCAGGAGCAATGATGCCAAAAGGCAATCTCATTTTCCCAGGTGAACTTCGCGGTGAAAAGAGTTTTGGCATGATGTGCAGCCCTCGTGAATTGCATCTGCCAAATGCTCCGCAAAAACGTGGTGTTATCGAATTATCAGAAGACCAAGTTGTCGGAACTCCATTTGACCCAGCGAAGCACTGGACTGCTTAGGAACTTGTCAGTATCTGAATACACCAGATAGAAGGAAATAAGATGGCAAAAAATGTTGTGATTACAGGAGCGACCTCAGGAATCGGTGAAGCGATTGCGCGTGCTTATCTGGAGCAGGGTGAGAATGTCGTTCTAACTGGACGACGGATAGATAGACTAGAAAGCCTCAAGTCGGAGTTTGCAGAAACTTTTCCAAATCAAACAGTTTGGACCTTTCCGCTAGATGTGACGGATATGACCATGGTGAAGACTGTCTGCTCCGATATTTTGGAAACGATAGGGCAGATTGATATCTTGGTCAATAACGCTGGACTAGCTCTAGGTTTAGCACCTTATCAGGACTATGAAGAACTGGATATGTTGACAATGTTGGATACCAATGTTAAAGGTTTGATGGCAGTCACTCACTGTTTCTTGCCAGCAATGGTAAAAGCCAATCAAGGTCATATCATCAATATGGGCTCTACTGCAGGAATTTATGCTTATGCTGGTGCCGCTATTTACTCAGCTACCAAGGCAGCAGTTAAGACCTTTTCAGATGGTCTGCGAATTGATACCATCGCAACGGATATCAAGGTGACGACCATTCAGCCTGGAATTGTTGAAACAGATTTTTCGATGGTACGTTTTCACGGTGATAAAGAACGAGCAGCGTCCGTTTACCAAGGAATTGATGCCTTGCAAGCTCAGGATATTGCAGACACAGTAGTCTATGTGACCAGTCAACCTCGTCGTGTGCAGATTACAGATATGACCATTATGGCCAATCAACAGGCGACAGGTTTCATGGTTCATAAAAACTAAAAATTTCCTCGAAAAGTTACAAATTTCTGTAACTTTTTTTGATTTCCTACGAATAGATAAGTAGGAGGAAGAAAATATGTATAATAAAGTTATTCTTATTGGAAGAATCGTTGCAGCACCAGAATTGCACAAAACCAACAATGACAAGTCAGTAGCGCGAGCAACCATCGCTGTGAACCGTCGTTACAAAGACCAAAATGGGGAACGCGAAGCTGATTTTGTTAATATGGTCCTTTGGGGCAGACTAGCAGAAACCTTGGCAAGCTACGCAACTAAGGGGAGTCTCATTTCAGTCGATGGAGAACTTCGTACCCGTCGTTTTGAGAAAAATGGTCAAATGAATTATGTTACCGAAGTACTCGTGACAGGATTCCAACTCTTGGAAAGTCGTGCTCAACGTGCCATGCGTGAAAATAACGCAGGTCAAGACCTAGCAGATTTGGTTTTGGAAGAGGAGGAATTGCCATTTTAATACTCTTCGAAAATCTCTTCAAACCACGTCAGATTCACCTTGTCGTAGGTATAGGTAACTGACTTCGTTAGTCTTATCTACAACCTCAAAACTGTGTTTTTAGCAGCCTGCGGCTAGTTTCATAATTTGCACTAGTATAAGTATTGAAAAGTCTGAGTTGGTCTCAGGCTTTTTATCTTGAGAAAGTCAGACTTTTTTCTTGACTATTTCTGACCAAGTGATACAATAGAACTATAAATTAGCACTCAAGTATAAAGAGTGCTAATGCTATCTATCTCATTATGGAGGAAATCAGATGTTAAAACCATTAGGAGACCGTGTGGTCTTAAAAATCGAAGAAAAAGAACAAACCGTTGGAGGATTTGTCCTTGCAGGTTCAGCCCAAGAAAAAACCAAAACAGCCCAAGTTGTGGCTACTGGACAAGGTGTTCGTACCTTGAACGGTGACTTGGTTGCTCCAAGTGTTAAAGCTGGAGATCGTGTCTTAGTTGAAGCCCACGCAGGTCTTGATGTCAAAGATGGTGATGAAAAGTACCTCATCGTAGGCGAAGCTAACATCTTGGCAATCATTGAAGAATAGAAGGAGAAAGTAAGTATGTCAAAAGAAATTAAATTTTCATCAGATGCCCGTTCAGCTATGGTTCGTGGTGTCGATATCCTTGCAGACACTGTTAAAGTAACCTTGGGACCAAAAGGTCGTAATGTCGTTCTTGAAAAATCATTCGGTTCACCACTCATCACCAATGACGGTGTAACTATTGCTAAAGAAATCGAATTGGAAGACCATTTTGAAAATATGGGTGCCAAATTGGTGTCAGAAGTAGCTTCAAAAACCAATGATATTGCAGGTGATGGGACTACAACTGCAACTGTTTTGACCCAAGCAATCGTCCGTGAAGGAATCAAAAACGTCACAGCAGGTGCAAATCCAATCGGTATTCGTCGTGGGATTGAAACAGCAGTTGCCGCAGCAGTTGAAGCTTTGAAAAACAATGCCATCCCAGTTGCCAATAAAGAAGCTATTGCTCAGGTTGCTGCCGTGTCTTCTCGTTCTGAAAAAGTCGGCGAATACATCTCTGAAGCCATGGAAAAAGTTGGCAAAGACGGAGTCATCACTATCGAAGAGTCACGTGGTATGGAAACAGAGCTTGAAGTTGTAGAAGGTATGCAGTTCGACCGTGGTTACCTTTCACAGTACATGGTAACAGATAGCGAAAAAATGGTAGCTGATCTTGAAAATCCATACATTTTGATTACTGATAAGAAGATTTCCAATATCCAAGAAATCTTGCCACTCTTAGAAAGTATTCTCCAAAGCAATCGTCCACTCTTGATTATTGCGGATGATGTAGATGGTGAAGCTCTTCCAACTCTTGTCTTGAACAAGATTCGTGGAACCTTCAACGTGGTAGCAGTTAAGGCACCTGGTTTTGGTGACCGTCGTAAAGCTATGCTCGAAGATATCGCCATCTTGACAGGCGGAACAGTTATCACAGAAGACCTTGGTCTTGAGTTGAAAGATGCGACAATTGAAGCTCTTGGTCAAGCAGCTAGAGTGACTGTGGACAAAGATAGTACAGTTATCGTAGAAGGTGCTGGAAATCCTGAAGCGATTTCTCACCGTGTTGCAGTTATCAAGTCTCAAATCGAAACCACAACTTCTGAATTTGACCGTGAAAAATTGCAAGAACGCTTGGCCAAATTGTCAGGTGGTGTGGCGGTTATTAAGGTCGGAGCCGCAACTGAAACTGAGTTGAAAGAAATGAAACTCCGCATTGAAGATGCCCTCAACGCTACTCGTGCAGCTGTTGAAGAAGGAATCGTTGCAGGTGGTGGAACAGCCCTTGTCAATGTGATTCCAGCCGTGGCTGATTTGGAATTAACAGGAGACGAAGCAACAGGTCGCAATATTGTTCTTCGTGCATTGGAAGAACCTGTTCGTCAAATCGCCCACAATGCAGGATTTGAAGGTTCAATCGTTATCGATCGTTTGAAAAATGCTGAAGTTGGTACAGGCTTCAACGCAGCAACTGGTGAGTGGGTCAACATGATTGATCAAGGGATTATCGACCCAGTTAAAGTGAGTCGTTCAGCCCTACAAAATGCAGCATCTGTAGCAAGCTTGATTTTGACTACAGAAGCAGTCGTAGCCAATAAACCAGAACCAGTAGCCCCAGCTCCAGTAATGGATCCAAGCATGATGGGCGGCATGATGTAAGCTTTCTATAGAAAACACAAAAGGAGGGAATGCCTATTCCTCCTTTTTATGCTATTCATTTCTAAATTGATTTGAGCTCTCCTAACTTATATGATAAAATAAGACTAGAAAAAGGAGAAGAACATGATCGATGTAGAAGAAATTCTGAGCAAGATGAACCCCAATCAGAAGATTAATTATGACCGTGTCATGCAGAAGATGGTACAAGTATGGGAGAAAAATGAGCAACGGCCAACTATTCTCATGCACGTTTGCTGTGCCCCTTGCAGTACCTATACACTAGAATATTTGACTAAGTATGCAGACGTGACCATCTATTTTGCCAATTCTAATATCCACCCCAAGGCAGAATACCATAAGCGGGCTTACGTCACCAAGAAATTTGTCAGTGATTTCAATGAGAGGACAGGAAATACGGTCCAGTACCTAGAAGCTCCCTACGAACCAAATGAATACCGTAAGTTAGTCAGAGGACTGGAAGAAGAGCCAGAAGGTGGCGACCGTTGCAAGGTTTGCTTTGACTACCGACTGGATAAAACAGCTCAAGTGGCTATGGATTTAGGCTTTGACTACTTCGGTTCGGCTTTAACCATCAGTCCTCATAAGAATTCTCAAACCATTAACAGCATCGGAATCGATGTGCAAAAAATTTACACAACACACTATCTTCCAAGTGATTTCAAGAAAAATCAAGGTTACAAACGTTCAGTAGAGATGTGTGAAGAGTATGATATCTATCGTCAATGTTATTGTGGATGCGTCTATGCAGCCCAAGCTCAGAATATTGATCTGGTTCAAGTTAAGAAGGACGCCACAGCTTTCTTGCTGGATAAGGATGTTGAAAAAGACTATTCCCACATCAAATTTACTGTTACGAAATTAGATATATAGAAATCACCCCAGCTGAAAAGCTGGGGTTTTCAACTAAAAAAACCAGGGTTTTCACCCTAGTTTGACAACTTTACCGATTCTTTAGTTCTACATAGCGCTTGTACCAAATGTTTACATAGGCTTCTGAGAAAGGACCACGTCCATTGTTAATCCAATCAACAAGAATTTTGACATGTTCTTTTAAAATATAGTCCAAGTCATCAGAATAATTCATTTTGCGTTTGTGACGCTCATATTCTTCAACGTCCAAGAGACGTTTTTCTCCATCTGTAAAAATTTTAACATCCAAATCGTAATCAATATACTTCAGTGCTTCTTCATCCAGATAGTAGGGGCTAGCCATATTGCAATAGTAGGAAATTCCATTATCACGAATCATGGCAATGATATTAAACCAATATTTCTTGTGAAAGTAAACAATAGCCGGTTCTCGAGTAACCCAACGACGACCATCACTTTCGGTAACCAGTGTATGATCGTTGACACCAATAATGGCGTTTTCTGTTGTTTTTAGTACCATGGTGTCCCGCCAAGTTCGGTGGAGACTCCCATCATGCTTATAACTTTGAATTGTAATAAAGTCGCCTTCTTTTGGAAGCTTCATAACTAACCAACTTTCTACAATTTATAAGTTTATCGTTTACTATTATACCATAAAATTACCTAAAATCTGTGAATTTTACATGAAAATATTAAAGATATTCTCTGAGAGCGCTCGCTATATCCGAAAAATCGTAGCCTTTTCGAGCTAAAACTTGAGTTAAACGCTGTTTAAGTTCGTATCCTTCATACTTTCGAACATACTTAGCATATTGCTTGTCAAGTTCCTTGAAGATGAGTTCTTGGGTCGTTTCTTCGTCGACTTGACTATCCAATTCGTCAAAAGCACTTTTAGCATCAGAATAGGAAAACCCCTTGTTGGTCAGATTCTGGATAATCTTATCTTGCAAAGCACGAGCTGGAAGTTTTCCTTCATATTTCTTCAATAGTTTATTGGCTACACGTTGAGAAACTTCTGAAAAATCAAAATCATTCAAGATCTCTTCTATAGTAGATTTTGAAATTCCTTTTTGTGCTAATTTCTGAGTCAGTACATAAGGCCCCTTGTCTCCTGAAAGTTGATTGGCATTGATGATAGCATAAGCGTACTGACCATCATTAATCCACTTATCCTTTTTAAGATTAGCAATGACCTGAGAAGCTATGTTTTCATCGATATCGTATTTTTTCAGATATTCTCTGACTTCTTTTTCAGTGCGAGCTTTAAAGGATAGGTGGTAGAGGGCTAGATTCTTACCATAAGAAAATTGAACAAAGTCCTGAATCTCTTTCAATTCTTCTTCGCTTATCACCTTATCTCTCGATAACATAAAACGAACAATAGTATCTTCAGTAATGTAGCATTTGTCGCCATTATCAAGCTCCATCAGATAGAGTCTTTTTTTCTTTTCAAGTTTTGTGATTTTCATAGTTCTATTATAACTCAAAATGTGATAAGATAGGGGTATGAATCTGAAAGTGAAACAAAAAATACCATTAAAAATCAAGCGCATGGGAATTAATGGTGAGGGAATCGGCTTTTACCAAAAAACGTTAGTCTTTGTACCTGGAGCTTTAAAAGGAGAAGATATCTATTGTCAGATTACCTCTATTAAACGTAACTTTGTTGAAGCGAAATTATTAAAGGTCAACAAGAAGTCTAAATTCCGCGTTGTGCCAGCTTGTACTATTTACAATGAGTGCGGAGGCTGCCAAATCATGCACCTGCATTATGATAAGCAGCTGGAGTTCAAGACGGACTTGCTTCATCAAGCGCTGAAAAAATTTGCCCCTGCAGGATATGAAAATTATGAAATCCGCCCGACGATTGGTATGCAGGAACCCAAGTACTACCGTGCTAAGTTACAATTTCAGACTCGAAAATTCAAAAATCAGGTTAAGGCGGGCTTATATGAACAAAACTCTCATTATTTAGTAGAGTTGAAAGATTGCCTGGTACAAGACAAGGAAACCCAAGTGATTGCTAATCGTCTAGCGGAATTACTTACTTATCACCAGATTCCAATCACGGATGAGAGAAAAGTTCTAGGTGTTAGAACTATAATGGTTCGACGAGCAAGAAAGACTGGACAGGTTCAGATTATTATTGTTACAAACCGCCAGCTTAATTTAACCCTACTGGTAAAAGATTTAATTACAGATTTTCCAGAAGTTGTGACAGTAGCTGTTAATACAAATACAGCTAAAAGCAGTGAGATTTATGGAGAAAAGACCGAGATTATCTGGGGTCAAGAGAGTATTCAAGAAGGTGTTCTTGATTATGAATTTTCACTATCTCCTCGCGCTTTCTATCAACTAAATCCTGAACAAACAGAAGTCCTCTATAGCGAGGCAGTAAAAGCGCTAGATGTTAGTAAAGAAGACCATTTGATTGATGCTTATTGTGGAGTAGGTACAATTGGATTTGCCTTCGCAAAGAAAGTAAAGACACTCAGAGGTATGGATATTATTCCAGAAGCCATTGAAGATGCTAATCGAAATGCTAAAAGAATGGGATTTGATAATACACATTACGAAGCAGGGACAGCAGAAGAGATTATTCCTCGATGGTATAAGGAAGGCTACAGAGCAAATGCACTGATTGTGGATCCACCGCGTACAGGTCTGGATGATAAGTTATTAGACACTATTCTTGCATATGTGCCAGAAAAAATGGTTTATATTTCATGTAATGTTTCAACCTTAGCACGGGATTTGGTGCGTTTGGTAGAAGTCTATGATCTTCATTATATCCAGTCGGTCGATATGTTCCCGCATACCGCTCGAACTGAAGCTGTTGTAAAGCTGATTAAAAAAGCATAGTGTTTAAAGAGTTTGATATTGGGCTGAAATAGTCAAATTTAAAAAAGTCGAAAAATTTGTAAAAAGTTTAAAAAAGTAGTTGACAAAAAACAAAAAGGCTGTATAATAGTAAGAGTTGAAAATAACAACTCAGGTCCGTTGGTCAAGGGGTTAAGACACCGCCTTTTCACGGCGGTAACACGGGTTCGAATCCCGTACGGACTATGGTATGTTGCAGATAAAATACTGATTGAAAAAAATTAAAAAAAGTTTCAAAAAAGTGTTGACAAGCGAAAGCGACTGTGATATACTAATATAGTTGTCACTTGAGAGAAGTGAGTGACAAAGACCTTTGAAAACTGAACAAGACGAACCAATGTGCAGGGCACTACAACAACTGTTGTAGTACTGAACAATGAAAAAACAATAAATCTGTCAGTGACAGAAATGAGTGAGAACTCAAACTTTTAATGAGAGTTTGATCCTGGCTCAGGACGAACGCTGGCGGCGTGCCTAATACATGCAAGTAGAACGCTGAAGGAGGAGCTTGCTCTTCTGGATGAGTTGCGAACGGGTGAGTAACGCGTAGGTAACCTGCCTGGTAGTGGGGGATAACTATTGGAAACGATAGCTAATACCGCATAATAGCAGTTGTTGCATGACAACTGTTTGAAAGGTGCAATTGCATCACTACCAGATGGACCTGCGTTGTATTAGCTAGTTGGTGGGGTAACGGCTCACCAAGGCGACGATACATAGCCGACCTGAGAGGGTGATCGGCCACACTGGGACTGAGACACGGCCCAGACTCCTACGGGAGGCAGCAGTAGGGAATCTTCGGCAATGGACGAAAGTCTGACCGAGCAACGCCGCGTGAGTGAAGAAGGTTTTCGGATCGTAAAGCTCTGTTGTAAGAGAAGAACGAGTGTGAGAGTGGAAAGTTCACACTGTGACGGTATCTTACCAGAAAGGGACGGCTAACTACGTGCCAGCAGCCGCGGTAATACGTAGGTCCCGAGCGTTGTCCGGATTTATTGGGCGTAAAGCGAGCGCAGGCGGTTAGATAAGTCTGAAGTTAAAGGCTGTGGCTTAACCATAGTACGCTTTGGAAACTGTTTAACTTGAGTGCAAGAGGGGAGAGTGGAATTCCATGTGTAGCGGTGAAATGCGTAGATATATGGAGGAACACCGGTGGCGAAAGCGGCTCTCTGGCTTGTAACTGACGCTGAGGCTCGAAAGCGTGGGGAGCAAACAGGATTAGATACCCTGGTAGTCCACGCCGTAAACGATGAGTGCTAGGTGTTAGACCCTTTCCGGGGTTTAGTGCCGTAGCTAACGCATTAAGCACTCCGCCTGGGGAGTACGACCGCAAGGTTGAAACTCAAAGGAATTGACGGGGGCCCGCACAAGCGGTGGAGCATGTGGTTTAATTCGAAGCAACGCGAAGAACCTCACCAGGTCTTGACATCCCTCTGATCGCTCTAGAGATAGAGCTTTCCTTCGGGACAGAGGTGACAGGTGGTGCATGGTTGTCGTCAGCTCGTGTCGTGAGATGTTGGGTTAAGTCCCGCAACGAGCGCAACCCCTATTGTTAGTTGCCATCATTTAGTTGGGCACTCTAGCGAGACTGCCGGTAATAAACCGGAGGAAGGTGGGGATGACGTCAAATCATCATGCCCCTTATGACCTGGGCTACACACGTGCTACAATGGCTGGTACAACGAGTCGCAAGTCGGTGACGGCAAGCTAATCTCTTAAAGCCAGTCTCAGTTCGGATTGTAGGCTGCGACTCGCCTACATGAAGTCGGAATCGCTAGTAATCGCGGATCAGCACGCCGCGGTGAATACGTTCCCGGGCCTTGTACACACCGCCCGTCACACCACGAGAGTTTGTAACACCCGAAGTCGGTGAGGTAACCGTAAGGAGCCAGCCGCCTAAGGTGGGATAGATGATTGGGGTGAAGTCGTAACAAGGTAGCCGTATCGGAAGGTGCGGCTGGATCACCTCCTTTCTAAGGAAAAGGAACTGCGCATTGGTCTTGTTTAGTCTTGAGAGGTCTTGTGGGGCCTTAGCTCAGCTGGGAGAGCGCCTGCTTTGCACGCAGGAGGTCAGCGGTTCGATCCCGCTAGGCTCCATTGGTGAGAGATCACCAAGTAATGCACATTGAAAATTGAATATCTATATCAAATAGTAACAAGAAAATAAACCGAAAACGCTGTAGTATTAATAAGAGTTTATGACTGAAAGGTCAAAAAATAAGGTTAAGTTAATAAGGGCGCACGGTGGATGCCTTGGCACTAGGAGCCGAAGAAGGACGTGGCAGACGACGATATGCCTTGGGTAGCTGTAAGTAAGCGATGATCCAGGGATTTCCGAATGGGGGAACCCAACAGGTACTACCTGTTACCCGCATCTGTTAAGGATGTGAGGAGGAAGACGCAGTGAACTGAAACATCTAAGTAGCTGCAGGAAGAGAAAGCAAAAGCGATTGCCTTAGTAGCGGCGAGCGAAACGGCAGGAGGGCAAACCGAAGAGTTTACTCTTCGGGGTTGTAGGACTGCAATGTGGACTCAAAGATTATAGAAGAATGATTTGGGAAGATCAGCCAAAGAGAGTAATAGCCTCGTATTTAAAATAGTCTTTGTACCTAGCAGTATCCTGAGTACGGCGGGACACGCGAAATCCCGTCGGAATCTGGGAGGACCATCTCCCAACCCTAAATACTCCCTAGTGACCGATAGTGAACCAGTACCGTGAGGGAAAGGTGAAAAGCACCCCGGGAGGGGAGTGAAATAGAACCTGAAACCGTGTGCCTACAACAAGTTCGAGCCCGTTAATGGGTGAGAGCGTGCCTTTTGTAGAATGAACCGGCGAGTTACGTTATGATGCGAGGTTAAGTTGAAGAGACGGAGCCGTAGGGAAACCGAGTCTGAATAGGGCGAATTAGTATCATGACGTAGACCCGAAACCATGTGACCTACCCATGAGCAGGTTGAAGGTGCGGTAAGACGCACTGGAGGACCGAACCAGGGCACGTTGAAAAGTGCTTGGATGACTTGTGGGTAGCGGAGAAATTCCAAACGAACTTGGAGATAGCTGGTTCTCTCCGAAATAGCTTTAGGGCTAGCGTCGACATTAGAGATTCTTGGAGGTAGAGCACTGTTTGGGTGAGGGGTCCATCCCGGATTACCAATCTCAGATAAACTCCGAATGCCAATGAATTATGGTCGGCAGTCAGACTGCGAGTGCTAAGATCCGTAGTCGAAAGGGAAACAGCCCAGACCACCAGCTAAGGTCCCAAAATAATTGTTAAGTGGAAAAGGATGTGGGGTTGCACAGACAACTAGGATGTTAGCTTAGAAGCAGCTATTCATTCAAAGAGTGCGTAATAGCTCACTAGTCGAGTGACCCTGCGCCGAAAATGTACCGGGGCTAAAACAATTTACCGAAGCTGTGGATACCTTTATAGGTATGGTAGGAGAGCGTTCTATGTGTGAAGAAGGTGTACCGTGAGGAGTGCTGGAACGCATAGAAGTGAGAATGCCGGTATGAGTAGCGAAAGACAGGTGAGAATCCTGTCCACCGTAAGACTAAGGTTTCCAGGGGAAGGCTCGTCCGCCCTGGGTTAGTCGGGACCTAAGGAGAGACCGAAAGGTGTATCCGATGGACAACAGGTTGATATTCCTGTACTAGAGTATGTAGTGATGGAGGGACGCAGTAGGCTAACTAAAGCAGACGATTGGAAGAGTCTGTCTAAGCAGTGAGGTGTGATATGAGTCAAATGCTTATATCTATAACATTGAGCTGTGATGGGGAGCGAAGTTTAGTAGCGAAGATAGTGACGTCACACTGCCAAGAAAAGCTTCTAGCGTTTAAACATACTCTACCCGTACCGCAAACCGACACAGGTAGTCGAGGCGAGTAGCCTCAGGTGAGCGAGAGAACTCTCGTTAAGGAACTCGGCAAAATGACCCCGTAACTTCGGGAGAAGGGGTGCTGATTTAGGTCAGCCGCAGTGAATAGGCCCAAGCAACTGTTTATCAAAAACACAGCTCTCTGCTAAATCGTAAGATGATGTATAGGGGGTGACGCCTGCCCGGTGCTGGAAGGTTAAGAGGAGTGCTTAGCGTAAGCGAAGGTATGAATTGAAGCCCCAGTAAACGGCGGCCGTAACTATAACGGTCCTAAGGTAGCGAAATTCCTTGTCGGGTAAGTTCCGACCCGCACGAAAGGCGTAATGATTTGGGCACTGTCTCAACGAGAGACTCGGTGAAATTTTAGTACCTGTGAAGATGCAGGTTACCCGCGACAGGACGGAAAGACCCCATGGAGCTTTACTGCAGTTTGATATTGAGTGTCTGTACCACATGTACAGGATAGGTAGGAGTCTATGAGATCGGGACGCCAGTTTCGAAGGAGACGATGTTGGGATACTACCCTTGTGTTATGGCCACTCTAACCCAGATAGGTGATCCCTATCGGAGACAGTGTCTGACGGGCAGTTTGACTGGGGCGGTCGCCTCCTAAAAGGTAACGGAGGCGCCCAAAGGTTCCCTCAGAATGGTTGGAAATCATTCGCAGAGTGTAAAGGTATAAGGGAGCTTGACTGCGAGAGCTACAACTCGAGCAGGGACGAAAGTCGGGCTTAGTGATCCGGTGGTTCCGTATGGAAGGGCCATCGCTCAACGGATAAAAGCTACCCTGGGGATAACAGGCTTATCTCCCCCAAGAGTTCACATCGACGGGGAGGTTTGGCACCTCGATGTCGGCTCGTCGCATCCTGGGGCTGTAGTCGGTCCCAAGGGTTGGGCTGTTCGCCCATTAAAGCGGCACGCGAGCTGGGTTCAGAACGTCGTGAGACAGTTCGGTCCCTATCCGTCGCGGGCGTAGGAAATTTGAGAGGATCTGCTCCTAGTACGAGAGGACCAGAGTGGACTTACCGCTGGTGTACCAGTTGTCTTGCCAAAGGCATCGCTGGGTAGCTATGTAGGGAAGGGATAAACGCTGAAAGCATCTAAGTGTGAAACCCACCTCAAGATGAGATTTCCCATGATTTTATATCAGTAAGAGCCCTGAGAGATGATCAGGTAGATAGGTTAGAAGTGGAAGTGTGGCGACACATGTAGCGGACTAATACTAATAGCTCGAGGACTTATCCAAAGTAACTGAGAATATGAAAGCGAACGGTTTTCTTGGTTTGAATAGATATTCAATTTTGAGTAGGTATTACTCAGAGTTAAGTGACGATAGCCTAGGAGATACACCTGTACCCATGCCGAA
>NZ_JPFV01000008.1 GCF_000722685.1 Streptococcus mitis
ACCGGTTCGATTCCGGTCCTCGGCATAATATAATGAGCACCCTTAGCTCAACTGGATAGAGTACCTGACTACGAATCAGGCGGTTAGAGGTTCGACTCCTCTAGGGTGCATTTTTCTATTTAACTCGGGAAGTAGCTCAGCTTGGTAGAGTACTTGGTTTGGGACCAAGGTGTCGCAGGTTCGAATCCTGTCTTCCCGATATATGGCGGTGTAGCTCAGCTGGCTAGAGCGTCCGGTTCATACCCGGGAGGTCGGGGGTTCGATCCCCTTCGCCGCTATAATGATCTTGTTGGACCTTTAGCTCAGCTGGTTAGAGCTCTCGGCTCATAACCGAGTGGTCGTAGGTTCAAGTCCTACAAGGTCCATTTGAATAGTATGGAGGATTACCCAAGTCCGGCTGAAGGGAACGGTCTTGAAAACCGTCAGGCGTGTAAAAGCGTGCGTGGGTTCGAATCCCACATCCTCCTTTTTTATTAACGCGGGATGGAGCAGCTCGGTAGCTCGTCGGGCTCATAACCCGAAGGTCGTAGGTTCAAATCCTGCTCCCGCAATAAGGCTCGGTAGCTCAGTTGGTAGAGCAATGGATTGAAGCTCCATGTGTCGGCGGTTCGATTCCGTCTCGCGCCATTTCTACTTATAGTATGTATGCGGGTGTAGTTTAGTGGTAAAACTACAGCCTTCCAAGCTGTTGTCGCGAGTTCGATTCTCGTCACCCGCTTTGAACTTTGTTCAAATTACCAAGTTTTTAACTTGGGCGCGTAGCTCAGGTGGTTAGAGCGCACGCCTGATAAGCGTGAGGTCGGTGGTTCGAGTCCACTCGTGCCCATTAATAGGAGAATTACTCAAGAGGCTGAAGAGGACGGTTTGCTAAATCGTTAGGTCGGGTAACTGGCGCAAGGGTTCGAATCCCTTATTCTCCGTTTGAAAGAGAGTTTATAACTCTCTTTTTTCGGCTCTTTGTCAACTGTAGTGGGTTGAAGAAAAGCTAAGCTCGAGAAAGGACACATTTCGTCCTTTCTTTTTTGATATTCAGAGCGATAAAAATCCGTTTTTTGAAGTTTTCAAAGTTCCGAAAACCAAAGGCATTGCGCTTGATAAGTTTGATGAGATTATTGGTTGCTTCCAGTTTGGCGTTGGAATAGGGTAGTTGAAGGGCGTTGACAATCTTCTCTTTTTCCTTGAGAAAGGTTTTAAAGACAGTCTGAAAAAGAGGATGAATCTGCTTTAGATTGTCCTCAATGAGCCCGAAAAATTTCTCCGGCTCCTTATTCTGAAAGTGAAAAAACAAGAGCTGATAGAGCTGATAGTGATGTTTCAAGTTTTCTGAATAGCTCAAAATCTTGTCTAGAATCTCTTTATTGGTTAAGTGCATACGAAAAGTAGGACGATAAAATCGTTTATCACTCAGTTTACGGCTATCCTGTTGAATGAGTTTCCAGTAGCGCTTGATAGCCTTGTATTCATGGGATTTTCGCTCAAATTGATTCATGATTTGGACACGCACACGACTCATAGCACGGCTTAGATGTTGTACAATGTGAAAGCGATCCAGAACGATTTTAGCGTTTGGAAAAAGTTGTCTAGCTAAGTCATAATAAGGACTAAACATATCCATAGTAATGATTTTTACCTGACAACGAACAGCTCGATTGTAGCGCAAAAAATGATTTCTTATGATAGCTTGTGTTCTTCCCTCAAGAACAGTGATGATATTGAGATTGTCAAAATCTTGCGCAATGAAACTCATCTTTCCCTTAGTGAAGGCATATTCGTCCCAAGACATAATCTCAGGCAGACGAGAAAAATCATGCTTAAAACGGAAGTCATTGAGCTTGCGAATGACAGTTGAAGTTGAAATAGACAACTGATGAGCAATGTCGGTCATAGAATTCTTTTCGATCAACTTTTGAGCAATCTTTTGGTTGACGATACGAGGGATTTGGTGATTCTTCTTGACGAGAGAAGTCTCAACCACCATCATTTTCGAGCAATGATAGCACTTAAAACGACGCTTTTTAAGTAGGATTCTAGTAGGCATACCAGTTGTTTCAAGGTAAGGAACCTTAGACGGTTTTTGAAAGTCATATTTCTTCATTTTGCTTCCGCAATCAGGACAATACGAGGCATTATAGTCCAGTTTAGCGATGATTTCTTTGTGGGTATCCATATTGATGATATCTAGAATTTTGATGTTTGAGTCTTTGATATCGAGTAATTTTGTGATAAAATGTAGTTGTTCCATAGGATTCTTTCTAATGAGTTGTTTTGTCGCTTTTCATTATAGGTTATATGGGGCTTTTTTTCTACAACAAAATAGGCTCCATAATATCTATAGGGGATTTACCCACTACAAATATTATAGAGCCAATTTTTTATATATTATCTATTGCTACTTCCAACCCTTGAGTGAAATTTCTCCGCTATTGAGCCAGATGTCTTTTCCGTCATCACATTGAACTAAAAGTTTACCACTTTCAGAGATATCTTTAGCAAGTCCCTTGTAGTCTTTTTGATCTAGTGTAAAAGTAACTTCTTTTCCTAGAACGAATGACTGTTTTTTGTATAGGTATAATAGCTCTTCTGCTGGTGTTTCGAAGAAAGCACGCCATATTTCGATAATTAATTCATTTCTGGTAATAGGTGCTGGTGTTTTAAATAAACTAGCAGCTTTTTCTTTTAATTCCTGAGGGAAGTCTTTAATAGTAAAGTTAATCCCTACTCCAATAATGATATCTGTGACTAAGCCAGTTTCTACAGAAGTCATTGCCTCAGTAAGGATTCCTCCAATTTTATGATTGTTTAGGTAGATATCATTGACCCATTTTATGTTTACATCTATTAAAGTTAGGTTCTTAATGGCTTTGTAGACAGCTCCCGCTACAAGTAGTGTGTAGGATGGTAATTTGTCGTAAGGGAGATTTGGTTTAAGATGGAGTGTCATATAAATACCACCTTGTGGTGAGTAGAAGGAGCGTTGAAAACGGCCTCGGCCTGCTGTTTGATAGGAAGCTAGATAGAGAGTGTTTGCTTCATTTCCTAAATCAATTGCTTCTTTTGCATCCAGTTGTGTTGATTTTGTTTCGGGTTTAAAACTGATTTTAATTGGAAGATTTTCTTCTAGAATATCTGGAAGAATAAGATCACCATTCATCAGTTTATATCCTTTGTTTTTGATACTATCAATTTCAATTCCTTCTTGTTCTAGCCGCTTGATGGCTTTCCAAATTGATGTTCGGCTTAGGGATAGTTCTTCTGCGATTTTTTCTCCGCTGATATAGTCGGTTTCTTTAGAGAGGATTTGGTAGACAGCTTGGTAGGATTTCATAGTGTTGCCTTTCGCAATGAATAGTTTATGCTTTGAATTTAGTTTGTATAGTTGCTTATGATTTATATTTTATTACTACTATTTTAACATATGCCTAGTCTTTACGGTATGATTTTCTTGGAGTAAATGTAGTACTAATGATTGAGTTTTGAAATCTCAGTATTTTTTCTCCCTTTTTTACCTAGGAATCGTTTCCTTTGTTTTCAAATTGCTAAAAAAGTGGTACAATATAGGGTAGCTTACTATTATCTGAATCAATTGATTTGGAGAGAAAGGATTCATTTTGAAATCAATAGGCTTTATTGAAAAGCTGAAAGGGTTGTCTAGTAAAGAGCTGATTTTATTGGGAATTATCCTGAGTATCTTTTTACCCTTTTATCTTTTTGTAGTTGTATTCTGTTTATATATTATCAGTTTAATTTTTACAGGGGACATGAAAAGTATTCTTCAGAAAATGGGTGAGCATCCGATGCTGCTTCTTTTTCTTGGCTATAGTACTGTTATATCCGTTTTTGCACAAAATTGGATGGGTCTTGTGGCTTCAGTAGGAATGTTTCTATTTACTGTGTTCTTTTTGCACTATCAGTCGATTTTATCACATAAATTCTTTCGCTTGATTTTGCAGCTCGTCTTGTTTGGTAGCGTATTGTCAGCTGCTTTTGCGAGTTTAGAACATTTCCAAATTGTGAAGAAATTCAACTATGCTTTTCTTTCACCCAATATGCAGGTTTGGCATCAGAATCGTGCAGAAGTGACCTTCTTTAATCCTAATTATTATGGAATTATTTGTTGCTTCTGTATTATGATTGCTTTCTATCTGTTTACAACGACCAAGTTGAATTGGTTGAAAGTATTCTGTGTGATTGCAGGCTTTGTGAATCTCTTTGGTTTGAATTTTACGCAAAATCGAACCGCCTTTCCTGCTATTATCGCTGGAGCCATTATTTATCTCTTTACGACCATTAAAAACTGGAAGGCCTTTTGGCTTAGTATTGGGGTATTTGCGATTGGCTTGAGCTTCCTCTTTTCCAGTGATTTGGGAGTTCGGATGGGAACTTTAGACTCTTCTATGGAAGAACGGATCTCTATTTGGGATGCTGGGATGGCTTTGTTTAAGCAAAATCCTTTTTGGGGCGAGGGGCCATTGACCTATATGCACTCTTATCCTCGGATACATGCTCCTTATCATGAACATGCTCATAGCCTTTATATTGATACGATTCTGAGTTACGGAATTGTGGGGACTATTTTATTAGTTTTGTCTTCTGTTGCTCCTGTTCGTTTGATGATGGATATGAGTCAGGAGTCGGGGAAACGTCCGATTATTGGTCTTTATCTATCTTTCCTTACAGTGGTTGCTGTACACGGAATCTTTGACTTAGCTCTTTTCTGGATCCAGTCAGGCTTCATTTTCTTGCTAGTTATGTGCAGTGTTCCATTGGAGCATCGAACGTTGGTATCGGATATGACGGATTAAGTTTATAAGATTGAAATCTTCTACTTTGGGTAGGAGATTTTTTTACTGGGAAAAATTATTTCCAAATCGAAATAGTTGACAGATGAAATGACGAGTGTTACAATTACTTTATTCGTTTCGATATCGAAATAAAATGGAGGTGTTATGAAAGATAGTCATTTGCTAGCCCATCATATTCGTTTGTTGAATGGGCGAATTTTTCAAAAGTTACTGAGCCAAGACCCTGAAGCTCTTTATCGGAGTGAGCAGGGGAAGATTTTAGCGGTTTTATGGAATAGTGAAACAGGCTGTGCAACTGCGACAGATATTGCGCTTGCGACTGGTCTTGCTAATAATACGCTGACGACTATGATAAAAAAGCTTGAGGAACAAAATCTTGTAACCGTTAGTCCATGTGGAAAAGACAAGCGTAAGAAGTATTTAGTTTTAACAGAGTTAGGCAAGTCCCAGAAAGAAGTAGGACATCGTGTTAGTCAGAAATTGGATACGATTTTTTACAAAGGATTTTCAGAGGAAGAAATTCGTCAGTTTGAAGCCTTTCAAGAAAGAATTTTGGCTAATCTAAAAGAGGAGGAAAATGAGGATTAAAATGGAGCAAATTAGCTGTTTTTAAGTAAAGGCCACTTTCGACTTTGTTTTCCAACTCTTAGGACAAGGAAACTATGTGGTTAGCTATGGTCAGACTCAGATTGATGGAGTTGCTTATGCCCAGTACGATATCCTCCGTCTAGAAAACGGGAAAATTGTGGAGCATTGGAATAATAAAGAAGTTATGCCTAGGGTAGAAGACTTGACCAATCGAGGGAAGTTTTAAATTGAGGATACAGAATGATTGAATACAAAAATGTAGCCTTGCGCTACACAGAAAAAGATGTTTTGAGAGATGTCAATTTACGGATTGAGAATGGGGAGTTCATGGTTTTAGTTGGGCCATCTGGGTCCGGTAAGACGACCATGATCAAGATGATTAATCGTCTCTTGGAACCGACTGATGGAAATATTTATATGGATGGCAAGCGCATCAAAGACTATGATGAGCGTGAACTTCGTCTTTCTACTGGTTATGTTTTACAGGCCATTGCTCTCTTTCCAAATCTAACGGTTGCGGAAAATATTGCCCTGATTCCTGAGATGAAGGGTTGGACTAAGGAAGAAATTGCTCAGAAAACAGAAGAGCTTTTGGCAAAGGTTGGTTTACCAGCAGCTGAGTATGGACATCGACTTCCTAATGAATTATCTGGTGGAGAACAGCAACGGGTCGGTATTGTTCGTGCTATGATTGGTCAGCCTAAGATTCTCCTCATGGATGAGCCTTTTTCGGCTCTTGATGCTATTTCGAGAAAACAGTTGCAGGTTCTGACTAAAGAATTGCATAAAGAGTTTGGGATGACAACGATTTTTGTGACCCATGATACGGATGAAGCTTTGAAATTGGCAGACCGTATTGCTGTCTTGCAGGATGGAGAGATTCGTCAGGTGGCGAATCCCGAGACGATTTTAAAAGCTCCTGCAACAGACTTTGTAGCAGACTTGTTTGGAGGTAGTGTTCATGACTAATTTAATTGCAACTTTTCAGGATCGTTTTAGTGATTGGTTGACAGCTCTATCTCAACATTTGCAGTTGTCACTTTTGACCTTGTTGCTGGCTATTTTTATCGCGATTCCTTTGGCTGTTTATCTCCGCTATCATGAGAAGTTGGCGGACTGGGTCTTGCAGATTGCAGGGATTTTCCAGACTATCCCGTCTCTGGCCTTGTTGGGGCTCTTTATCCCCTTGATGGGAATTGGAACCTTGCCGGCTTTAACAGCGCTAGTGATTTATGCGATTTTCCCGATCTTACAAAATACCATCACTGGGTTGAAGGGAATTGATCCAAGTCTGCAAGAGGCTGGGATTGCCTTTGGGATGACTAGATGGGAGCGACTCAAGAAGTTTGAAATTCCACTTGCCATGCCTGTCATTATGTCTGGGATTCGCACGGCGGCCGTTTTGATTATCGGTACGGCAACCTTGGCGGCCTTGATTGGGGCAGGCGGACTGGGTTCCTTTATCCTTTTGGGAATTGACCGTAATAATGCCAGTCTGATTTTGATTGGGGCACTTTCTTCTGCAGTGCTGGCTATTGTCTTTAACTTCCTACTAAAAGTGATGGAAAAAGCAAAATTGCGGACGATTTTTTCTGGTTTTGCCTTGGTGACGGTATTACTGGGTCTATCTTATAGTCCAGCCCTCTTGGCTCAAAAAGAGAAAGAAAACTTGGTTATTGCTGGGAAATTGGGTCCAGAACCAGAAATTTTGGCTAATATGTATAAGTTACTGATTGAAGAAAATACCAGTATGACCGCGACTGTTAAACCGAATTTTGGGAAAACAAGCTTTCTTTATGAAGCTCTGAAAAAAGGCGATATTGATATCTATCCTGAATTTACTGGTACGGTGACTGAAAGTTTGCTTCAGCCATCACCGAAAGTGGGTCATGAGCCAGATCAGGTTTATCAGGTGGCGCGTGATGGTATTGCCAAACAGGATCATCTAGCCTATCTCAAACCCATGTCTTATCAAAATACCTACGCTGTAGCTGTTCCGAAAAAGATTGCTCAAGAATATGGCTTGAAGACCATTTCGGACTTGAAAAAAGTGGAAGGGCAGTTGAAGGCAGGCTTTACACTTGAGTTTAATGACCGTGAAGATGGAAATAAGGGCTTGCAATCAATGTACGGTCTCAATCTCAATGTAGCAACCATGGAACCAGCTCTTCGCTATCAGGCAATTCAGTCAGGAGATATTCAAATAACGGACGCCTATTCAACCGATGCAGAGTTGGCGCGTTATGATTTGCAGGTCTTGGAAGATGACAAACAACTCTTCCCACCTTATCAAGGGGCTCCACTAATGAAAGAAGCTCTTCTCAAGAAACATCCAGAGTTGGAAACAGTTCTCAATAAATTGGCTGGTAAAATTACTGAAAACCAGATGAGCCAGCTCAACTACCAAGTCGGTATTGAAGGCAAGTCAGCAGAACAAGTAGCCAAGGAGTTTCTACAAGAACAAGGTTTGTTGAAGAAATAGCTTGAGAATCGTAAGCTCAACTTACTTAAACGACTATATAGAAGAATGCTCAGACAATTTCGTCTGGGCTTTTTTATGTTAGAGTTATTAAATGTCATTAAAAATGGGAAATAAGAGAAAATTTTCAGGATTTTTCAAATTTTACTGTAAATACACTTGATTATTCACAAAATAGGTGTATAATGTGTTGTGAACTACTTAACAAATAAAGATTTCCAGCTCATGTCGACTAAGGATGGAAATCTTGTGTATAGACAGTTCAGTAGATATATTATAGAGCGTTGCGTCCGAAAGTCTATCCAGACACGGCTCTTTAAAAACAAAAGGAGAAAATTATGAAAACAGAACCGATTCATCGTACCAGTATGTGGAAATTTAAGTTAAGTGCTGCCACCATGACTTTGATTCCCGCTGCCGTGGGGATTAACTATGTTGCCAAAGCCTTGGCGGAGGGGTTAAAGTTGCCCGTTTGGCTGGGGTCTTTGGGAACCTTTCTTACCAGCATGTTGGCTGGGCCGGTTGCCGGTGCCATTAGTGGTTTCATCAACAACGTGATCTATGGGCTGACCTTATCGCCAATTTCAACCGTGTATGCGATTACCAGCATCGGAATTGGGATTGCTGTCGGAGTTTTGCACGCCAATGGGTGGTTCTCGTCAGCGCGACGAGTATTTGTTTCTGCTATTATTATTGCCATCGTTTCAGCTGTCATTTCAACGCCACTCAACGTCATCTTTTGGGGTGGTCAGACCGGTATCGCTTGGGGTGACTCATTGTTTGCGGTAATGGTCGCCAATCATGCACCAGTGTGGCTGGCCTCATTTACCGATGAGTTTGTCTTGGATATTTTGGATAAAGTCTGCGTGGCCTACCTGTCATTCTTCATCTATCGTCAGCTGCCGAAGCGGATGGTGCACTTCTTTAGCGATGATAAATGATGACTGATAAAACATTGATTTCTGGAGCGCCACGGGTCAAGCTCAAGTGGTACCAGGTGATCGATCCGATTACTAAGCTCTTGTTCATCTTGGACATGACGTTGTTGAGCTTTGCCAGTATGGATTTATTGCTTCAGGCCGGATTAATTCTTGTCGCAACACTGCTATTGTTATTTTCCAAATTGAGTTCTACCACCTTTAAGGCGCTGGGCTTCAGCCTGTTTCTGATTTGCACCATGCTGATCATCCAAGGGTTATTTTACAGTCGGAATCAAACTGTGCTGTTTTCTGTGCTTGGGGTGTCGTTCTACAAAGAAGGCCTGATTTACGCCACCACTCTGGGTTGTCGAGTATTGGTGATTATTTTGACCAGTGGCTTTTTTATGGTGACCACAAGTATTTCAGAAAACGCGACCTATTTGGAACTGTCCGGATTGTCTTATAAAACCGTCTACGTTCTGATGTCGGTGTGTTATATTTTGCCGGAAATGATGCGGAATATGCGGAAAATCCAGCAGGCACAAAAAGTTCGCGGAACCAATCCGCAAAAAACGTTGATTCAGAAATTAAAGTCAGTCCTGCCGGTTCTAATTCCATTGGTGATTAAGACCTTGGATCAATCGATGACGCGGTCGATTTCTCTCCAACTGAGAGGTTTTGATAATCTCAACAGGACTGTCAGAACCTCCCAGCGCGTGTATCGCCTGTCGCGGACGCTGCACATTGGTCTGACTGGATTGGCAATTTTATTGATTGGGTGGAAGATATGGACGAAGATAAACGGATTGTAATTGAAAATTTGACCACCCGTTATCCGGGTACTGAGCAACCACAACTGCGTCAGATTAACGCGGAGGTTCATACCGGCCAGGTGGTTGGGATTATCGGGAATAGCCACTCCGGCAAATCGACTTTGTGCCGTGTGCTGGCAGGGGTCATTCCCAAAATTGTGTCTGCTGAGATTGAGGGCGACTGGCACATGTTTGGCCAGCGAGTGTCCGACAATTGGCCCGTTTATAATGCCATGAATGGAGTTGTACTGCAAAATCCAGCTGGCCAACTAAGCGGGTTGGCAGACACGGTTGCCGATGAAATCGCCTTTGACTTGATTAATCAGGGAATGGCTGAAGGACTGATTCAAAAACGGGTTGAAGAAGTTGCCACGCAAATGGGGCTGATTGAACAGCTGAATTTGCGTCCCGAGAGCCTTTCCGGTGGTCAGATCCAGCGGTTGGCAATTGCCACGGCGATTGTGGCTAATCCGGCTGTTTTGATTATGGATGATCCGACCAGTGAGATGGATCCCCTTGGCCGCCGGCAATTTTTCCAATGGCTGGCCCAAGTCAAAGAGACGACTGTCTTCATTGTCACCAGTGAAATTGACGATTTGTGCGAAGTCGCCGACGTTGTGTGGGTGCTGCACGAGGGTCAAATGGTAGCCCAGGGCAGGCCGGGTGAGGTGTTTAATCATTTGGCAGCTGACTGGCAGATTCCAGCCCCGACAATCCAGCAACTTGCTCAAAAAATGGATTGGCACTTGGCTGATGGCCGGTATCCGGTGAATTACGCTGATCTGAAGGAGGTTCGTTATGTCCACAATTGAACTGAGCCACCTGACGTTCACTTATCCGGAACGGTCCTTTAGCTTGGATGTTGAAGACAAACACTTCACCGATCCGATGGTGGCGATTGTCGGCCAAAATGGTGCCGGCAAATCAACGCTCTTCAAATTGTTGACGGGCTTGCTGACACCACAAACCGGTGTGATTAAGATCGATGGAGAAAATTTTAATGATCTTAAACCAGTCGAAAAGTTACTGAAGGTTGGGATTACTTTTCAGAATCCTGACGATCAGCTTTTCAACCCGACCGTTCAACGAGAGGTGGAGTGGAGTGTCGCGCAGGTCATGGATGACCACGACACGATTACGAGGCGGGCTTTAGCGGCTCTAAAAAGAGTTGGCTTGGATGATAAAACAGCTGAAAGTCCATATGACCTGTCATTGTCGGAACGCAAGCTGTTGAGCGTTGCCACAGTTTTGGCAGTGGATCCGGCGATTTATTTATTTGATGAGCCGATGATGTCGCTTGATTGGGAAAGCCGGCGCAAGTTGACCGCAATTTTCCATCAGTTGGCTGATTCGGGCCACCAAGTTGTGACCATCACTCATGACATGGATTGGGTCGCCGCCGAGTTTGAGTCGGTGTATGTTATGGAACACGGGAAGTTTGGCTTCGCCGGCAGTCCACGGGAATTGTTCAGCAATCACGAACTTGTCCAGCGAGTGGGATTACTACCACCGCGGATTATGGACATAGCGGAGTCGTTGGGTGATTCACAGACATATTTATCGGTTAATGATTATTGCCAGAAAAATCGAGATGTATAGAAAAAGTCACCTCTGCGGGTTTTCCAGGTTGAAGGATTAACTTCAGCTTCTGGCAAGAACTCACATGGGTGACTTTTATGTTTAATAACCTTTCATGATCATCGGGTGCTTCCTCAGATCACTCGGTTTGATTTTACTTTGTTTCATGGTCATAATCATATACCATTTCTTTTGGATTTTTTGTTTGACTAATACAAAATAGGTCTTCATAGGTCTTCGAATTTTTAGCGCCCATTAGGATCATCAGTATAATTTTCTGAATTAGGAGACTGTCCCATCACTATTCGAACTTCGTCTCCCAACTTACGCTGTTCTCATTCAATGGTGTAGGCCAAATCCTCATGACAGCTGTTTACCGTGAACAATGGATATTCTGGGCAGCAACTAATGTCTTTTCAATCTATCTCTGGTGGGGAGAAAGCCTGCAAATCCAAGGGAAATACTTGATTTATCTCATTAACAGTATAGTTGGTTGGTATCAATGGAGCAAGGCTGCTAAGCAGAATACGGATTTACCTAACTAAGAATAGATGTTTGAAAGTACTGTTTTAAGTTTTGGGATAAAACAGACAGAGTTGATAATCAAGGATTTTATATTATGAAAAAGAGGATCGGCGGGTCCTCTTTTGTTGTTGAAAAGATAAAAAACTCAGTAACCAAGAAATAAGGCAACTGAGCTCTATTTGCTATTCAATTTTTAGGAATGAGAAGGTCTAGATAAAATTGGACAACTTCCTGGTCTGTAAAGTCTTGTCCTTTTTTGAGCCACCAGGTCAATGTCTCGACAAAGTTGGACACGACTAAGTGTTGGAGGTAAGAAGTAGGTAGATTAGGGTGAGCTTCTTTTAAATCATTAGCCATCAGGGAATAGACATGGTGTTCTAGCTCTTTATGGAGTTGACGGAGGAAGTAGTCATTTTTGGAAAATAGCAGACTGGTGATATGGTCTTGATTTTTCTGAAAATGCAGAAAGAGGTGGGCGAGATAATCCTCGGTTGAAATGGACTCCTCTCTTTCAAAGAGGTGATGGAAGAGGTAGCGGCAAAGCTCGTCCAGAAGTAGTTCCTTGCTCTCATAGTGACAGTAAAAGGTGGATCGTCCCACATCTGCGAGGTCAATGATATCCTGAACTGTAGTGGATTCGTAGCCCTTCTCGTTCAAAAGTTGTAGAAAAGCTTGATAGATGGCTTTTTTTGTTTTGCTGATACGGCGGTCAATATTAGTCATATGGACATTTGAGGCAAATTGTTCAGAACTGAATAAAGCTGACATTTTGCTTCTATCCTTTCTTTGAGTTTTAGTAGATAATAATAATGAACAAGGTGTTCATAAATCTATTATAACAAAGGAATGAGAAAGATGAAGGCAAAATATACTGTTTGGGTAGCTTTTTTCTTAAATTTAAGCTATGCTATTGTTGAGTTTATCGCAGGAGGCATCTTTGGTTCGAGTGCTGTTCTTGCTGATTCTGTCCATGACTTGGGAGATGCCATAGCCATTGGTATATCGGCCTTTTTAGAAACAATCTCAAATCGAGAAGAAGATAGGCAGTACACTTTGGGTTACAAGCGATTTAGTCTTTTAGGGGCACTTGTGACTGCTGTGATTCTTATCACAGGATCCATCCTAGTGATTTTGGAAAATATAACTAAACTTTTTAATCCACAGCCCGTTAATGACGAAGGCATCCTCTGGCTAGGAATCATTGCAGTCAGTATCAATCTGCTAGCTAGTCTAGTAGTTCGTAAGGGAAAGACAAAGAACGAGTCAATTCTCAGCCTGCACTTTTTTGAAGATACTCTGGGTTGGTTGGCTGTCATTCTAATGGCGATTATTTTCCGATTTACAGATTGGTATATACTTGATTCGCTCTTATCACTTGTCATCTCCATCTTCATTCTAACAAAAGCCATTCCTCGCTTTTGGAGTGCGCTCAAGATTTTCTTGGATGCTGTGCCAGAAGGAGTAGAGACAGGTGATTTGGAGAAGGATTTGGAGACTCTGACCAATGTCAAAAGTGTTAATCAACTTAGTATTTGGTCCACGGATGGTCTGGAAAATAATGCTATTATCCATCTCTGTTTAGAAGATTGGGAGCAGATGACGGAAACAAATAATCAAGTACGTCAACTCCTAGAAGAAAGAGGGATTCAGAATATTACTATCGAAGTGGACACCAGTCAAAGCGATCATGCGCAACATAAGCGGAGGGTAACAGCCTTAGAGCAACCTCATGGGCATCAACACTAGAAAAGAGGTTGGGGGAAAGTCTTTAAAAGTAAAAAGCGCATAGTGTCAGGCATTGAAAATATGATACTATGCGTTTTATTGTGGGGATATTTACTTCATTTTATCTTGAAATTTAGTTTTTGCCTAGATTCTAATATCTTAATCATTCCTTGTACTTTCTCTCAGAGACAGTTTGGTTCCCAGCATGGTCAGGCTTGGTATTTTGCGACCGTGGAGTACTTCTTTGTTAAGAATATCCATACCTGCTCGGCCCATTTCCTCGGTATAGACGGTGATGCTGGAGAGGGGAGGATAGACCTGCTTGGTCAGGCTGGTGTCGTTAAATGAAATAAGGCTGACGCGGTCTGGCAGGCTGATTCCCGCTTCTTGGAGGGCACGGAGGGCACCGATGGCTAAACTATCGCTAGCTGCAAAAAATGCTGGTGGGAGTTGGTCTCCCAAGTTCTGAATGGCTTTCTTCATCAAGTCATAGCCAGACTGGGCAGTAAAGCTTCCTTGAAAGACCAGTTCATCATGATAGATTCCCTTTGCTTGACTGTAGTTCTTAAAATTTTCCAGCCGCTTGTCCTCAATGATTTCTTCTTGGTCAGTTGTTTCCTCAAGCCCTGTTAGAATCCCGATACGGTTCATCCCTTGACTGAGGAAATAATCGACAACCTGTTTCATGGCAGTATAAAAGTCCGTGATAATGCAGGTGTGTCCTAGTGAAAGAGTATCGCTGTCTAAAAATACAAGAGGCTTTTGGTATTCCTCAAAGGCAGAAATCTGAGCTCGGCTAAATTTTCCGATGCAGAGAATCCCGATGACTTCCTCGCTCAGTGTAAAAGGATGGTCATTAAAATAGCGTAAGATATCATAGTCCAGTTCTTGGGCTCTTTTTTCTATTCCTAGGCGAATCTGGTAGTAGTAGAGGTCGTCCAGTTCCCCCTGCTCGCTGACCCATTGGATAATGGCAATCTTTTGCTTGGGCTTGTGGGACTCGCCTGTCTTGAGGTGTTTGGTGTAGCCCAGCTCTTCAGCAACGGTTAAAATACGGTGTCTGGTTTCTTCTGTAACAGATAGGCTCTGGTCGCGGTTGAGGACACGGGATACGGTCGCGATAGAGACAGAGGCTAGCTGTGCAATGTCTTTTAAGGTAGCCATAAATTCTCCTTGATTAGATTAGTATATCATATTTTTCTGTATTTTACTGATAGTTTAGTAAAAGTTTAGTAAAAAGGATTGACCTTGGGAAATCCCTTGGATACAATAGAAGAAAACGATTACACGTTAAGGTGACTTAACGGATAGTCAAAGGAGAATTCATATGACACAACATCTTACTGCAGAAGCACTTCGTAAAGACTTTCTTGCTGTTTTTGGTCAAGAAGCAGAGCAAACCTTCTTTTCACCAGGCCGTATCAATTTGATTGGTGAGCACACAGACTACAACGGTGGGCACGTTTTTCCTGCTGCTATTTCCTTGGGAACTTACGGTGCAGCTCGCAAGCGTGACGACCAAGTCTTGCGATTCTACTCAGCCAACTTTGAGGACAAGGGCATTATCGAAGTGCCTCTTGCTGACCTCAAGTTTGAAAAAGAGCACAACTGGACCAACTATCCAAAAGGGGTTCTTCATTTCTTGCAAGAAGCTGGGCACGTGATTGACAAAGGTTTTGATTTTTATGTTTATGGGAATATCCCAAATGGTGCTGGCTTGTCGTCTTCAGCATCCCTTGAACTCTTAACAGGAGTAGTGGCTGAGCATCTCTTTGACTTAAAATTAGACCGTTTGGATTTGGTTAAAATTGGAAAACAAACAGAAAACAACTTTATCGGAGTGAATTCTGGTATTATGGACCAGTTTGCTATCGGTATGGGTGCAGACCAACGTGCTATTTACCTTGATACCAACACCTTAGAGTATGATTTGGTACCACTTGATTTGAAGGACAATGTCGTTGTTATTATGAACACCAATAAACGCCGTGAATTGGCAGACTCTAAATACAATGAACGCCGTGCTGAATGTGAAAAAGCAGTGGAAGAATTGCAAGTCGCCTTAGATATTCAGACCTTGGGTGAATTGGATGAGTGGGCCTTTGACCAATACAGCTATCTGATTAAAGATGAAAATCGTTTGAAACGTGCTCGCCATGCTGTGCTTGAAAACCAACGTACCCTTAAAGCGCAAGCAGCCCTTCAAGCAGGAGATTTGAAAACATTTGGTCGTTTGATGAATGCGTCACACGTTTCTCTGGAGCATGATTATGAAGTAACTGGCTTGGAATTGGATACCCTTGTTCACACAGCTTGGGCACAAGAAGGAGTTCTCGGTGCTCGTATGACAGGGGCAGGTTTTGGTGGCTGTGCCATTGCCTTGGTGCAAAAAAATACTGTTGAGGCCTTTAAGGAAGCTGTTGGCAAACACTACGAAGAAGTAGTTGGCTACACTCCAAGTTTCTATATCGCTGAAGTTGCAGGTGGCACTCGCGTCCTTGACTAGTCAAAAGGAGGCTCTATAGTGACCTTAGTAGATAAATTTGTAACATATGTCATTTCTGAAAGTTCATATGAGGAAATGGATCGAATCTACCTGACCAATCGTGTCTTGGCACGAGTGGGAGCAGGTGTTTTGGAAGTTGAGACCAATCTGGATAAATTGATTGATCTCAAGGACCAGCTGGTTGAGGAAGCCGTTCGATTAGAGACGATTGAGGATAGTCAGACTGCGCGTGAAATCCTTGGTGCTGAACTAATGGACTTGGTGACTCCTTGTCCCAGTCAGGTTAATCGTGACTTTTGGACAACCTATGCCCAATCTCCTGAGCAAGCGATAGAGGATTTTTACCAACTCAGTCAGAAAAATGACTACATCAAACTCAAGGCTATTGCTAAAAATATTGCTTATCGTGTTCCATCTGATTACGGAGAGCTTGAAATTACCATCAACCTCTCTAAGCCTGAAAAGGATCCCAAAGAGATTGCGGCAGCCAAGTTGGTGCAAGCTAGTAATTATCCTCAGTGTCAGCTTTGTCTAGAGAATGAGGGCTACCATGGTCGAGTTAACCACCCAGCTCGCAGCAATCACCGGATTATCCGTTTTGAAATGGCTGGTCAGGAGTGGGGCTTCCAGTATTCGCCCTATGCTTACTTTAATGAGCATTGTATTTTCTTAGATGGCCAGCATCGTCCCATGGCCATTAGTCGTCAGAGTTTTGAACGTCTGCTTGCTATCGTAGAGCAGTTTCCAGGATATTTTGCTGGATCTAATGCCGACTTGCCGATTGTGGGGGGATCTATTCTAACTCATGACCACTATCAGGGAGGCCGTCACATATTTCCTATGGAATTGGCTCCTCTGCAAAAGACCTTCCGATTTACTGGTTTTGAACAGGTCAAGGCTGGGATTGTCAAGTGGCCCATGTCAGTGCTGCGTTTGACTTCGAATTCCAAAGAAGATTTGATCAACTTAGCTGACAAGATTTTGCAGGAATGGCGCCAGTATTCAGACCCTGCCGTGCAGATTTTGGCAGAAACAGACGGGACACCGCATCACACCATTACACCAATTGCTCGTAAACGCAATGGACAATTTGAGTTGGACTTGGTCTTGAGGGACAATCAGATTTCTGCAGAACATCCTGATGGCATCTATCACCCTCACAAGGATGTCCAACATATCAAGAAGGAAAATATCGGCTTGATTGAGGTCATGGGCTTGGCAATCTTACCACCACGTCTGAAAGAAGAAGGGGAGCAAGTCGCTAGCTATCTTGTAGGAGAAGCTGATACAGTTGCCGATTATCATCAGGAATGGGCAGACCAACTAAAAGCCCAACATTCAGATCTAACGGATAAAGAAAAAGCCCTTGAAATCGTCAAGGACTCTGTTGGTGCTATCTTTGCGCGTGTACTTGAGGATGCAGGAGTCTACAAGCAGACGGAACAAGGACAGGCAGCCTTTATGCGCTTTGTGGAGCAGGTAGGAATTTTACCAGACTAGGAGCTTTCTCCTTGCACAGTCCTATAAAAAGTAGTATCATAGTGTCGTTTGAAATATCAGGAGGAAACGATGAAAGATTTTCATTTTGACGCTATATCTGCCTTTGAAAATTACGAAATTGAACAAATGAGAGATGGTCACGTTGTGGTGACGACCAAAGTAGTGGACTCGTCGCTTAACTACTATGGCAATGCCCATGGTGGCTATCTCTTTACCCTTTGCGACCAGATCAGTGGTTTGGTGGTCATATCTCTGGGACTTGATGGAGTGACACTCCAATCTTCTATCAACTACCTCAAGGCAGGAAAACTTGATGATGTATTGACAATAAAAGGAGAATGTGTCCATCAAGGTCGCACAACCTGTGTGGTGGATGTGGATATTACCAATCAAGAGGGTAGAAATGTCTGCAAAGCAACCTTTACTATGTTTGTCACAGGCCAGCGGTCAGAAGATAGACAGGTAAGGATATAGAGAAACAAAAAAGAGGCTTACACCTCTTGTACTGACCCCAAAAAGTTAGACAATTAATTTATCCGAAGGATTTAGTCCTGTATTGCACAGGACTAAGTCCTTTTAGTTTTACCTTAATTCGTTTGTTGTTGTAGTAATCAATATAGTCTACAATGGCTTGTTCCAATTGGTTAAGCGACTGAAATGACTTCTCATATCCATAAAACATCTCCGATTTCAGAATGCCAAAGAAGGACTCCATCATACCGTTGTCTGGGCTGTTACCTTTACGTGACATAGATGGCTGAATTCCCTTGCTCTCTAGGAACTGATGATAAGAATCGTGTTGATATTGCCAGCCTTGGTCACTATGGAGAATCGTATTCTCGTAGTGTTTCTCTGTGAATGCCTGCTCCAACATCATTTTTACTTGTTCTAAATTAGGCGAACAAGAAAGATTAAAAGCAATAACTTCGCTGTTAAAACCATCTAAAACTGGTGATAAATAGAGCTTTTGAGTACTTGCTGGAATGGCAAATTCTGTCACGTCCGTATAACACTTTTCCATTGGTTTAGCTGCTTCAAATTGGCGTTGAATAAGGTTGTCTGCTTTCTTGCCAACATCTCCTTTATGAGAAGAATACTTGCGTTTCTTGCGGATTCGGGCACTTAAACCAAGGATCTTCATCAGACGTTGGACCTTCTTATGGTTCACTACAAAACCACGATTCCTCAATTCTAGAGTCATTCGGCGATAACCATAATTTCCTTTATGTTCAGTAAAAATAGCTTGAATTTCATCTTTAATATCATGATTTTTATCGCTTTTATTTAACTGCTTTAGCTGGTAATAATAGGTTGAACGAGCTAGCTTAATAATCTTTAGAAGAATCTCTAAGGCAAACTCCGTTACCAATCCTCGGACAATTTCTGTTTTTCTTCTCGCTCCTTTTCGTCCCTCAATCGGAGTTCTCTCAACTTTTTTAGAATGGCATTCTCCGCTCTCAAGTACTCATTTTCTGCTTGAAGTCGCTCTAGCTCTGTCATCTCTTCAGGTTTCTTCTTTGGCTTACGTCCCATTGTAGATGGTCTCCCTTTTGTTTTCTCAACAATAGTATACCCGTTTTTCTTATATTGTGCCAGCCAATTAGGCAACATTCCAACACTTGGAAGAGCATAATCTAGAGACACCCTTATTTGAGAACGACCTTCAAGTAGAACTTTATCAATGATCTCTTGTTTTAGTTTAGGTGAATAGTAACAATTCTTTCCTTTTTTGACAATTTCTATTCCATAACGATCAATCATTTTAATCATATACCTAATATTAGAATTGTTTATCCCAAATTTATTTGAAAGCTTCTCTAAGCTATATCCTTGTTTTCTAAGTTCATAGATTTGAACTTTATCCTCATAAGTCAATTTCATAATAAAAACACCCCAAAAGTTAGATTTTTTTGTCTAACTTTTGGGGTGCAGTTCATCTTTTTCTTATTTCTTTTTATGATTTAATACGGCATTGAGGACAATGGCGAGTAGGCTGGCTACGACGATTCCGTTTGAGAAGAACATTTGGAAGGCTGTCGGCATGCTGATGAAGAGATTACTGTTGTTGAGTCCGACGCCTGCAGCGATTGAAACAGCTGCGATAAGGAAGTTATGTTCATTGTTAGCAAAGTCAACACGGGCGAGGATTTGCATCCCTTGAATCGATACAAAACCAAACATTACCAACATGGCACCACCGAGGACAGGGCTTGGAATGATTTGGGCAAGGGCGCCAAACTTAGGAAGGAGTCCAAGGAGAACCAGGAAACCAGCTGCGTAGTAGATTGGCAGGCGAGTCTTGATACCTGATAATTTAACCAAACCAACGTTTTGTGAAAATCCTGTGTAAGGGAAGGTGTTAAAGATTCCTCCGAGAAGTACGGCCAAACCTTCTGCGCGGTAACCGTTGCGAAGGCGTGTGGTGTCGATTGGGTCTTTCGTGATATCAGACAAGGCTAGGTAAACACCAGTCGACTCAACCATAGACACCGTTGCGATGATACACATCATAATAATAGATGAGATTTCAAAGGTTGGCATTCCAAAGTAGAGGGGAGTTGGGACATGGACAAGCGGTGCTGCTGCAACAGGAGAGAAATCAACCAAACCCATGGTAGCGGCAATGGCAGTTCCAACAACCAGACCAATCAAAATAGAGATAGACTTGATAAATCCTTTGGTAAAGATGTTAATCAAGAGGATAATCAGAACAGTAATGGCTGCAAGCAAGAGACTTTGACCAGTTGGCTCTGGAACGTTATTTCCCATATTTCCAATAGCGACAGGAATCAAGGTTAAACCAATCGTGGTAATAACAGATCCTGTTACGATAGATGGGAAGAGATTGGCCACTTTTGAGAAGATGCCTGAAACAAGAACCACGTAAATCCCTGATGCGATAAGGGCACCAAACATAGCGCCACTACCATGGCTTTGCCCAATCATAATCAAGGGAGCAACTGATTGGAAGGCCACTCCGAGAACGACTGGGAGTCCAATCCCAAAGTATTTATTGAGTTGGAGTTGGAGGAAGGTCGCCACTCCACACATGAAGATATCTGTAGAAATCAGGTAGGTCAACTGCTCAGCTGAATAGCCAAGGGCTGTCGCAATCATGATGGGAACCAGGATGGATCCTGAGTACATAGCTAGTAAGTGTTGCAAGCCAAGAACGGCTGCTTGCGAATGTTTTTCTTGAGTTTGCATTAGAGATCTGCCTCCTTAAATATGACTTGACCATTTTCAAAACGATCCAAACGAGCGAGTGATAGGACAGGATAGCCTGCTTTTTCAAGCAAATCACGGCCATCTTGGAAGGATTTTTCAATCACGATACCGATAGCCTCGACTGTGGCTCCGGCCTGTTCGATAATTTGAATCAAGCCTTTAGCTGCTTGGCCATTAGCAAGGAAATCGTCGATAATCAAAACCTTATCCTCTGGTGAGAGGAATTTTCCAGCGATAGAAACGGTGCTGGTCACCTGCTTGGTAAAGGAGTAAACCTCAGCAGTTAAGATGCCTTCGTTCATGGTAATGTTTTTAGCTTTTTTAGCGAAAATCATGGGAACATTTAAGGCTTCAGCTGTAAAAACGGCTGGGGCAATGCCTGACGCTTCAATGGTTACGACTTTGGTAATACCAGCAGACGCGAATTTTTCCGCAAAAACCTTACCAATCTCTCGCATCAAGCTAAAGTCAACTTGGTGGGTTAAAAAGGAATCTACCTTGAGGATGTTGTCACCCAAGATATGCCCATCCTTGAGGATGCGCTCTTCTAATAATTTCATAAGACCTCCTAAAGTCTAAAAGCCATTACATTTTCTTGTTCCAGATTTCTATCCAGTAAAACTGATAGAAAAAGGACCTACTTAATCTCTAAGTAAGTCCCCAAAATAGGCATGGCAAAAAAGACCATCCCTCCAAGCTAACTTACTTATTGTTAGGTGTTCCGGCACCTTGTAGAAACGTCGTGCCAATTCACGACATAAACAAGTAAAATGATATTTAATTTAAAATAGGCTTGAGCCAATGTTTTTATTTTACACTAAATAACTTTAGAAATCAAATATTTTGTTAGTGTTTTGATTTGAAAAACGAACAAAAAACTACAACACGATACAGTATTGTAGGTTTCTATTATTCTACTCACTAAATCTTAAAAAATAGCCATCTGGATCCAAAATCGCAAATTCATAGGGATATATAAAGCTATCTCCTACTCGAAATTCTCTTTTTGTCAGGGGACGATGGATAGGATAGTTTGCCTCCAGCAGTTTTTGGTGGAGCTGAGGAACATCTGCAATACCAAAGGAAATATTGACACCGCGCCCGAAAGGATAGGTCAGCTGAGCTAATTCTTCTGTGCTGCCTTCTTCTAGCATAAGTTGGCAGTCTTCAAGCGAGAGGAAGAGAAATTTCTCCTCTGGACGCTCGTATTCGACAGAGAATCCTAGCAGGTCGCAGTAGAAGTGGCGTGATTTTTCGATGTCAGATACTACAAATTCAGGAATGACAGCTTGATAGTCCATTCGTTTTCTCCTTAGAGTTCAATCTCCAAGACAATCGGTGTGTGGTCTTGGCGAGCACCTGAGTCAATCATATCAGATTTAGTGACCTTGTTAGCGATGCGGTTACTTGTTAGCCAGTAGTCGATTCTCCAGCCTGTATTGTTGATTTTAGAAGTCTTGCTGCGTTGTGCCCACCAAGTGTAGCGTTCTGGAACATCGCCGTGAATGTGTCGGAAAGTATCGGTAAATCCAGTTGCCAAAAGGTTGGTAAATCCAGCACGTTCCTCGTCGGTAAATCCAGGTGAACGGCGGTTGCTAGCAGGATTTGCAAGGTCGATTTCATTGTGGGCTACATTGTAGTCACCGGTCGCAAGGACTGGTTTTTCTTTGTCTAGTTCAGCCAAGTACTCCGCATATTTGACATCCCAGACTTGACGTTCTTCCAAGCGTTTGAGACCGTCGCCAGCGTTTGGAGTGTAAACTTGAGTTACGAAAAATTCATCAAATTCCAAAGTGATGATGCGGCCTTCCAGGTCCATGGTAGAAGGGGCACTGATTTCTGGGAAAGTGACAGTGGGTGTGAGTTCTTTCTTATAGAGGAACATAGTACCAGCATAGCCTTTACGGGCAGGTTCTTTGGAAGAGCGCCACGTATTTTCGTAGCCTGGGAAGAGTTCCTCTAAAATTTCCAAGTGTTTCTTTGTAGGCCCTTTGGCAGAAAGCTTGGTTTCTTGGATAGCAATGATATCAGCATTTTCAGCGACCAAGGTTTGTAGGACTTCTTGGGACAACTTGGCACGAGCTGAGTCACTAGTTAGGGCTGCGTTAAGGGAATCAATATTCCATGAGATAAGTTTCATAAAGTTACCTTTTTCATTCAGATTATAGATTTTATTATACCAAAAAAAGGTCCATTTCCCCAACGTATGGCTTGAAAAATCACTCTCTTTCGTTTATAATGAAGAATGATTTTATGAAAGGGAGTGAAAATAAATGAAATTTTACTCATATGACTATGTACTTAGCCAAATCAGTCAGCAAAATGGCATCATGATTGGCTTTGGAATTGTTCTCCTAGCTATCACAGGATTTTTTGCTTTTAAAGCCTATCGAGATAAAAAGGGGACTAAGTTTCGGGAATTGGTCATGATTTTGGCCTTGACCTTGGTGGCCATGCTTTTGGTGACAATCTCAAAATACCAGACCAATCAAGCCTCTAACAACCAATTTCAAACTTCACTTCATTTCATAGAGGTTGTTTCCAAAGACTTGGGAGTGGATAAATCAGAAGTTTATGTCAATACTTCTGCAGCCACTGATGGAGCACTTATCAAGGTAGGTTCAAATTTCTATCGTGCCATGAACGGGAGCCAACCAGACAAGTATCTTTTAGAGAAATTAGAATTGCATCAAACAGACGCTATTGAATTGGTGGAGGTAAACAAATGACACTCAATTATATGGAAATTTTAATCAAACTGGCCTTGGGTCTTTTCTCGCTTGTTTTTGTTATCAATGTGACAGGAAAGGGAAATCTGGCGCCTAACTCTGCGACAGACCAAATTCAGAACTATGTTCTCGGTGGTATTATCGGTGGGGTGATTTACAATAGTTCTATTAGCATTCTCCAGTACGCAGTGATTTTGATGATGTGGACGATTTTGGTTTTGACCCTCAAGTGGCTTAGTAACAATGTTCATTTTGTCAAACGCTTGATTGATGGTAAGCCAACTCTCCTCATCAAAAATGGTCAGATTGACCCAGAAGCCTGTCGTTCAGTTGGTTTGTCTGCAGCGGAAGTAGCCCTCAAGCTTCGTAGCCAAGGGATTTTCCAGATGAAGCAGGTCAAACGCGCTGTGCAGGAGCAAAATGGCCAACTCATCGTGGTCCAAATGGGAGATGAAAATCCTAAGTATCCAGTTGTGACTGACGGTGTGATACAAGTCGATGTTTTGGAGTCGATTGGTCGTAACGAAGAGTGGTTGCTTGATAACCTCAGCAAGCAAGGGCATGACAATGTAGCCAATATCTTTATCGCTGAGTATGACAAGGGTGCGGTCACAGTCGTAACCTATGAATAAGAAAAACCTGGGGTCTTGGCCTCAGGTTTCTATTTGCAATCAGAAAGGGATTTTATGTCCATTATTCAAAAACTTTGGTGGTTTTTCAAGTTAGAAAAACGCCGTTATCTAGTCGGAATTGTGGCCTTGGTCTTGGTTTCCGTCCTCAATCTCATTCCCCCTATGGTTATGGGGCGGGTCATTGATGCTATCACATCAGGGCAATTAAGCCAGCAGGACTTGCTTTTGAACCTCCTTTATCTGCTTCTTGCTGCCTTTGGGATGTACTATCTACGCTATGTTTGGCGTATGTATATTCTAGGGACTTCCTACCGTTTGGGACAGATTATGCGCTCTCGCTTGTTTGAGCATTTTACTAAAATGTCGCCTGCCTTTTATCAGACCTATCGGACGGGGGACCTGATGGCACACGCAACCAACGATATCAATGCCTTAACTCGTCTGGCAGGGGGCGGTGTTATGTCTGCGGTGGATGCCTCTATCACGGCGCTGGTGACCTTGATGACCATGCTCTTTAGCATTTCGTGGCAAATGACCCTAGTTGCCATTTTACCCTTACCTTTCATGGCTTATGCCACCAGTCGTCTAGGGAGAAAGACCCACAAGGCCTTTGGCGAATCCCAAGCTGCCTTTTCCGAACTCAATAATAAGGTGCAGGAGTCTGTATCGGGTATTAAAGTGACCAAGTCTTTCGGTTATCAGGCGGACGAGCTCAAGTCCTTTCAGGAGGTTAATGAATTGACCTTCCAAAAGAACCTGCAAACCATGAAATACGATAGTCTCTTTGACCCTATGGTTCTCTTATTTGTTGGTTCCTCCTATGTGTTAACCCTCTTGGTCGGCTCCTTGATGATTCAGGAAGGGCAAATCACGGTTGGGAATCTAGTTACCTTTATCAGCTACTTGGATATGCTGGTTTGGCCTCTTATGGCCATCGGTTTCCTCTTTAATATTACTCAGCGAGGGAAGGTTTCTTACCAGCGGATTGAGGAACTTTTGTCTCAGGAATCACCTGTACAAGACCCTGAGTTTCCTTTGGATGGTATTGAAAACGGGCGCTTGCAGTATGCCATTGATAGTTTTGCATTTGAAAATGAGGAAACACTGACAAATGTTCACTTTAGTTTGGAAAAAGGGCAAACTCTGGGCTTAGTCGGGCAGACAGGCTCTGGAAAAACGTCCTTGATCAAGCTTCTCTTGCGTGAGTACGATGTGGATAAGGGAGCCATTTATCTGAATGGCCACGATATTCGTGACTATCGTCTGACAGACCTTCGCAGTCTCATGGGCTACGTCCCTCAGGACCAGTTCCTCTTTGCGACTTCGATTTTAGACAATATCCGCTTTGGAAATCCGAACTTGCCTCTTTCAGCGGTCGAGGAAGCGACTAAGCTAGCCCAAGTTCACCAAGACATTATAGCCATGCCTCAGGGCTTTGATACGCTGATTGGTGAAAAAGGAGTCAGTCTTTCTGGAGGTCAAAAGCAGCGTCTGGCCATGAGTCGAGCTATGATTTTAGACCCTGATATCTTGATTTTGGATGATTCTTTGTCAGCTGTGGATGCCAAGACAGAGTATGCGATTATCGACAACCTCAAGGAGACGCGAAAGGACAAAACAACCATTATCACTGCCCATCGCCTGAGTGCGGTTGTCCATGCAGATTTAATTTTAGTTTTGCAAAATGGTCAAATTATCGAACGAGGCAGGCACGAAGACTTGCTAGCCTTGGATGGCTGGTATGCCCAAACCTACCAGTCTCAGCAGTTGGAAATGAAAGGAGAAGAAGATGCAGAATAAGCAAGAACAGTGGACTGTGTTAAAGCGCCTGATGTCCTATCTTAAGCCTTATGGTCTCCTGACCTTTTTGGCTCTCAGCTTTCTCCTAGCGACTACGGTCATTAAAAGTGTGATTCCTCTGGTTGCTTCCCACTTTATCGACCAGTATCTGAGCAATCTCAACCAACTTGCTGTGACCGTTTTGCTGGTCTACTATGGTCTTTATATCCTACAAACTCTAGTTCAGTATGTCGGCAATCTTCTATTTGCACGGGTGTCCTACAGTATTGTCAGAGATATTCGTCGCGATGCCTTTGCCAATATGGAAAAACTGGGTATGTCTTATTTTGACAAGACGCCAGCTGGTTCCATCGTCTCTCGTTTGACCAACGACACCGAGACTATCAGTGATATGTTTTCGGGGATTTTATCCAGCTTTATCTCAGCAGTTTTCATCTTTCTGACAACTCTTTATACCATGTTGGTATTGGATTTTCGTTTGACTGCTTTAGTCTTGCTCTTTCTCCCCTTGATTTTCCTTTTGGTCAATCTCTATCGGAAAAAATCAGTGAAAATCATTGAGAAAACCAGAAGTCTCTTGTCAGATATCAATAGCAAGCTGGCTGAAAACATCGAGGGAATTAGGATTATCCAGGCCTTTAATCAAGAGAAGCGCCTGCAGGCAGAATTTGATGAAATCAACCAAGAACACTTGGTCTACGCCAACCGTTCTGTAGCCTTGGATGCCCTCTTTTTGCGACCTGCCATGAGTTTGCTGAAACTCCTAGGATATGCAGTTTTAATGGCCTATTTTGGCTATCGTGGACTTTATCTGGGAATAACAGCTGGAACCATGTATGCCTTTATCCAGTATATCAATCGTCTCTTTGACCCCTTGATTGAGGTGACGCAAAACTTTTCAACTCTTCAAACGTCTATGGTTTCTGCAGGTCGTGTCTTTGCCCTGATAGACGAGAGGACCTATGAACCTCTTCAAGAAAATGGACAGGCCGAGATCAAAGAAGGCAATATCCGTTTTGAACATGTATGTTTCTCTTATGATGGAAAACATCCGATTCTGGATGACATTTCCTTCTCCGTTAATAAGGGTGAAACCATTGCTTTTGTAGGTCATACAGGTTCTGGGAAATCTTCGATTATCAATGTCCTTATGCGCTTTTATGAATTCCAGTCAGGGCGAGTTCTCTTGGATGATGTGGATATCAGGAACTACAGTCAGGAAGAGCTAAGGAAAAATATCGGGCTAGTTTTGCAGGATCCCTTCCTCTATCATGGGACCATTAAGTCCAATATCGCCATGTACCAAGAAATCAGTGATGAGCAGGTCCAGGCTGCGGCAGCTTTCGTGGATGCGGATTCCTTTATTCAAGAACTTCCTCAGGGTTACGATTCCCCTGTTTCCGAGCGTGGTTCTAGTTTTTCAACTGGACAGCGCCAGCTTCTTGCCTTTGCTAGAACAGTCGCCAGTCAGCCTAAAATTCTGATTTTGGATGAAGCGACAGCCAATATTGACTCTGAAACAGAAAGCTTAGTTCAAGCTTCTCTGGCTAAGATGAGACAGGGGCGGACAACCATTGCCATCGCTCACCGTCTTTCTACTATCCAAGACGCCAACTGTATCTATGTTTTGGACAAGGGGCGCATTATCGAGAGCGGAACCCATGAGGAACTTTTGGCCTTGGGAGGAACCTATCACAAGATGTATAGTTTGCAGGCAGGGGCCATGGCCTAATACTCTTTGATTTTCATTGAGTATAAGAAGGAAATCCGTCAAATTACAGATTTCTTTCACCGCCTTTTCCATTTTGTGGTATAATGAAAAATGTTGACAAATAGTATAATAAAAACAAAGGAGAAACAGCATGCTGAAATGGGAAGACTTGCCCGTGGAAATGCAATCAAGCGAGGTTGAGTCTTACTACCAGCTTGTCTCTAAAAGGAAGGGTTCGCTGATTTTCAAGCGTTGTTTGGACTGGGTTCTGGCCTTGGTCTTGCTGATTTTAACTTCCCCCATCTTTCTCATCTTGAGTATTTGGATCAAGTTGGATAGCAAGGGACCCGTCATTTACAAGCAAGAACGCGTGACCCAGTACAACCGTCCTTTCAAAATTTGGAAGTTCCGTACTATGGTTACGGATGCGGATAAAAAAGGTAGTCTGGTGACTTCTGCTAACGATAGTCGCATTACCAAGGTTGGCAATTTCATCCGCCGTGTGCGTTTGGACGAACTGCCTCAGCTGGTCAATGTTCTTAAAGGCGAAATGTCCTTTGTCGGTACACGACCTGAAGTGCCACGCTACACAGAGCAGTATAGCCCGGAAATGATGGCGACTTTGCTTTTGCCAGCAGGGATTACCTCTCCGGCCAGCATCAACTACAAGGATGAGGACACTATCATCAGTCAAATGACGGAGAAAGGTCTGTCAGTTGACCAAGCCTATGTTGAACATGTCCTCCCTGAAAAGATGCGCTATAACCTTGCCTATCTCCGAGAATTTAGTTTCCTTGGAGACATCAAAATCATGTTTCAAACCGTGTTTGAAGTGCTAAAATAAAGTAGTCATGAGAAAATGAGTACAGATAAAAGGAGCAAATCAATGCCAAATTACAATATTCCATTTTCACCTCCCGATATTACAGAAGCAGAAATTGCTGAAGTAGCGGATACCCTTCGTTCTGGTTGGATTACAACAGGTCCTAAGACCAAAGAACTGGAGCGTCGCTTGTCCCAATACACACAGACGCCTAAGACTGTCTGCCTTAACTCTGCGACAGCCGCTCTGGAGTTAATTTTGCGTGTGCTTGAAGTTGGGCCTGGTGATGAAGTCATCGTTCCAGCCATGACCTATACAGCTTCATGTAGTGTTATCACTCACGTAGGGGCGACCCCTGTCATGGTGGATATCCAAGCAGATACGTTTGAAATGGACTATGACCTGCTGGAGCAAGCCATTACTGAAAAGACTAAGGTGATCATCCCAGTAGAGCTCGCAGGGATTGTTTGCGATTATGACCGTTTGTTCCAAGTTGTGGAGAAAAAACGTGATCTCTTTACCGCTTCAAGCAAGTGGCAAAAAGCCTTTAACCGTATCGTGATTGTTTCTGATAGTGCCCATGCTTTGGGATCTACTTATAAAGGGAAACCAGCTGGTTCTATCGCTGACTTTACTTCCTTCTCATTCCATGCCGTTAAGAATTTTACAACTGCAGAGGGTGGAAGCGCAACTTGGAAGACCAATCCAGCGATTGACGACGAAGAGATGTACAAGGAATTCCAAATTCTTTCCCTTCATGGTCAAACTAAGGATGCCCTTGCCAAGATGCAACTGGGGTCATGGGAATACGATATCGTTACACCAGCCTACAAGTGCAACATGACTGATATCATGGCTTCACTTGGTTTGGTACAATTGGACCGCTATCCAAGTTTGTTGCAACGTCGTAAGGACATCGTGGACCGCTATGATCGTGGTTTTGCAGGTTCTCGTATCCATCCATTGGCACACAAGACTGAAACTGTCGAATCTTCACGCCACCTCTACATCACCCATGTAGAAGGAGCGAGCTTAGAAGAACGCAATCTTATTATCCAAGAATTAGCTAAAGCAGGAATTGCCAGTAACGTCCACTACAAACCGCTTCCGCTCTTGACAGCCTATAAGAATCTTGGCTTTGATATGGCGAACTATCCTAAGGCTTATGCCTTCTTTGAAAATGAAATTACCCTCCCTCTTCACACTAAATTAAGTAATGAAGAAGTGGACTATATCATTGAGACTTTCAAAACAGTTTCTGAAAAAGTACTAGCTTCATCAAAAAAATTGACAAACTACAGTCAAGTAATAGTGATTCTGTTTCTAAAAAGTCTAATTGAGTGTAAAACTGTTGTTTTCAATTGAAAGTCCTATAGTAAAATGAAATAAAAACAGGACAAATCAATCAGGATAGTCAAATTAATTTCTAGCAATATTTTAGAAGCGAAGGTGTACTCTTATAGTTTCAATATACTGTATGGTTTGAAATGAGATGTGAGCAATTTGGTGTAGCATTTAGAATTTTTATTAGGCATCATTTAGAAAATGTAGTGTCTTGTTCTAGTTTTCAATTCACCCTATTTTTTGAAAGACGCGAGTTTCCACGAATGAGGTTGTGGAAACTCGCGTCTTTCTTTTTTGTTTTCAGAATATTGTTCAAAGTTTTGAGACTATTTTTCATGTTCTAGTCATTCTTTTGAAATAATCTATAAAACACGTGTCTACAATGATCTATATGTCCTATTCCAGTATTTTAGAAGAACTGCGTCTATTTTTATAGAGCTTGAATCTAGCTTTTATAGAAAATCTATTTAAGAAATATATTGTATTATTTTGATTTCAATCCGCTATATGAACGATATTCATGTAAATATACCTGGCGAATGCTTGCATGACAAGATATTTGTTCTTGTATTTATAAATTAGTATTTTACGAGATGTCAACATGCTTTAAATACAGTGAATAGGATATTTTTATGTTCAAGCTAAGAAAGATAGTAATCACTTTTGAATGGAAGGTTAAAGAATTATTAGAAGTATGGTTAGATATATAAATGGTCACGCTTTCACAGTTTTGATATTTTATTGTGTTATTCCTTGACAATTTTGATTTAAAAATATATTATAAAGAAAATGACAGCGGTGTCATTTTCTGGCATGGAATTTATATGAATATTAAATTAGGACATAATGTTTTTAATTGGAGGCTAATATGAAATCTTTTCAACAAAATGAGGTTTTCTCTATTCGTAAGTCTAAGGTGGGAGTTTGCTCAGTTCTCTTAGCGGTTTTATTTATTGGAACACAAAGTGTTTTAGCTAATGAAGTAGTTGGTGAAACTTCTTCGTCTAAAGATAATATGCAAATGAACTCTTTGTTGAGTAGCACATCTACATCATTATCTGCGGAACCCCATTCTGATACTCTCAGTCTTGATAACTTAAGTACTGATAATAATGGAGGAGTGAGTATTAATCAAAATAAACCTGATATAACAAATGATACTATGATGGGTAACATCTCTGGGATGGAAGTGAATACTATTTTAAGTACTAATCTGAACGAAGACGTAGCTTTAAATGTAAAAGATTATGGAGCAATAGGTGACGGGGTTAATGATGATCGTCAAGCAATTCAAGATACAATAGATGCTGCAGCTAAAGGACTAGGTGGAGGAAATGTATATTTTCCTGAAGGAACTTATTTAGTAAAAGAAATTGTTTTTTTAAAAAGTCATACACACTTAGAATTGAATGAGAAAGCTACAATTCTAAATGGTATAAATATTAAGAATCACCCTTCCATTGTTTTTATGACAGGTTTATTTACGGATGATGGTGCGCAAGTAGAATGGGGCCCAACAGAAGATATTAGTTATTCTGGTGGTACTATTGATATGAACGGTGCTTTGAATGAAGAAGGAACTAAAGCAAAAAATCTACCACTTATAAATTCTTCAGGTGCATTTGCTATTGGGAATTCAAATAACGTAACTATAAAAAATGTAACATTCAAGGATAGTTATCAAGGGCATGCTATTCAAATTGCAGGTTCGAAAAATGTATTAGTTGATAATTCTCGTTTTCTTGGGCAAGCCTTACCCAAAACGATGAAGGATGGGCAAATCATAAGTAAGGAGAGCATTCAGATTGAACCATTAACTAGAAAAGGTTTTCCTTATGCCTTGAATGATGATGGGAAAAAATCTGAAAATGTGACTATTCAAAATTCCTATTTTGGCAAAAGTGATAAATCTGGGGAATTAGTAACAGCAATTGGCACACACTATCAAACATTGTCGACACAGAACCCCTCTAATATTAAAATTTTAAATAATCATTTTGATAACATGATGTATGCAGGTGTACGTTTTACAGGATTCACTGATGTATTAATCAAAGGAAATCGCTTTGATAAGAAAGTTAAAGGAGAGAGTGTACATTATCGAGAAAGCGGAGCAGCTTTAGTAAATGCTTATAGCTATAAAAATACTAAAGACCTATTAGATTTAAATAAACAGGTGGTTATCGCCGAAAATATATTTAATATTGCCGATCCTAAAACAAAAGCGATACGAGTTGCAAAAGATAGTGCAGAATATTTAGGAAAAGTATCAGATATTACTGTAACAAAAAATGTAATTAATAATAATTCTAAGGAAACAGAACAACCAAATATTGAATTATTACGAGTTAGTGATAATTTAGTAGTCTCAGAGAATAGTATATTCGGTGGTAAAGAAGGAATTGTTATTGAGGATTCAAAGGGTAAAATAACCGTTTTAAATAACCAATTTTATAATTTATCCGGTAAGTATATATCATTCATCAAATCTAATGCAAATGAGAAAGAACCTGTTATACGTGATAGCGATGGTAATTTCAATATTGTAACGGAGAATGGGCTTTACAAAATTGTAACAAATAATTTAAGTGATAAAAACGAAAAGAAAAAAACAAAGAGGAAAAACAATCTAATTCAAATAATGTAATTGATAGTAACCAGAAGAACGGAGAGTTTAACTCAAGTAAAGATAATAGACAAATGAATGACAAGATCGACAATAAACAAGATAATAAGACAGAAGAAGTAAACTATAAAATAGTTGGAGATGGCAGAGAAACTGAAAATCATATTAATAAATCTAAAGAAATAGTAGATGTAAAACAAAAATTACCAAAGACTGGTTCGAACAAGATTATGGAACTATTCTTAACAGTGACAGGAATTGGTTTACTTTTGACACTAAAAGGGTTGAAGTATTATGGTAAAGATAAATAAAATTTGTTCGATACAAGGAAGTTCTGTAGAAAATGAGGATACTGTAGGTTCACAAAATCAGTATTTTTGGATTATCGATGGAGCTACAGATTTATATAATTCTAAAGAGGAGATAGGTTATTCAGTCTCAGAAGTTGTACATATTTTATCAGAAAGTTTGTCGGTTAATTGTAAAGAATCAAAAACTCTTAAACAAATATTTGAAACTGCTTTACTCGAGGTTAAAGATGAAATCGGTTTAAACTCATATGAATTAACAGAGTATTATCGCTTACCAACATTTGCTTTTATATTTGCTAAACTTTCAGAAAAAAGTTGGAGTATATGATGCTAGGTGACTGCGTCATGTTAGTAAACGAAATGGAAATAACTGATCATAGAGTAGATAACTTATTTGAAAAAGGAAAAAATGAGATAAAAGATTCAATTGGTACAAATAGTGCTTTAAATAAAAAAATTATTTTACAAAAAATCAGAAAATTATCTAATCAACCGAGTGGGTACTGGATAGGTTCGTTGGATGAGAGATTTTTAGACCATGCTATTATTAATCAAATAGATGTTACTAGTAAACAAATTGTTTTAATGAGCGATGGCTTTTATGAATTCTATCAAAATAATCAAAATAAGACTTTTGAAGAGTTAATTAAGATGAGATTTAATTCTTCTGCTATTGATCCAATCTATGGAAAGAAGGATGATGCAAGTATTCTAGTTATTGATGTTTGATATATTGTTTAAAATATTAATTGTTACTATTGAACTTTGTTAAGAAGAGGTACCTAAATGTTAAGGTTATATTTAGAAAATGAAATTATAGAATTATCAAATAATTTAGAGACCATTTGGGTATCTGTGCTTGATAAATATGAGAAGTTATTTGAATATTTATCAAATGAAGAACGAATAGAATTGATTAAAGAAGATTTAATCATAAATGAGTCAGTTCTAAATGTTGATAAAAAAGGATATGAGTTAATTTGTTTACAACATCCCGTTTCATATGACTTAAGAAGAATTATTAGTGTAATAAAAATATCAACTGACATTGAACGTATTGGGGATAGAATTGTTGAAATTTTAAAAAATCTACAGATTATTCAAAATAATGAAATTTTGAAGAAAATTATTTCAGAAATAAAAATACTTCATGAAGTTATCGGACTGCATATGAATAGGGCTATATCTTGTTATAGAGAGGAACAATCTGGATGTTTAGATATGGTTGTTATACAAAAACAGAATGAGATAGAAGAGCTTAGTATAAATATTGAAAAGAAAATAATGAATTATATATTTGAAGATGATGGGAATGTTTCTGAAGTAATTGGTGCTTTGGATATTATTCATCACCTTGATAAAATTGCTCATACTACGCAAGCAATTTATAAATGGATAATGTATAGAAAATATGGGAACATAAATTAGAAAGAAAAATATATGAAAACAATTATTGATAATTTTGTTGATAGAGTAATTGAATACGGAATGTATAATGAAATTGACAAAATATATGTGAAAAATAGAGTACTAGCGTTAATAGGTGAGGAGGGGACTGATCGCATTTCCGATGAGAATGACCTGAAACAAATAAAAGATTACTTAGTGGAAATCGCCTTAAAAAACGGTAAAATTAAAGATTTAATCGAGGAAAAGGAATGTTTAGGAGCAGAGTTAATGAATTTCATAGTTCCTTTACCTAGTCGATTAAATGATATTTTTTGGAGTTCATATGATATATCACCTCAAGAAGCAGTTGAAGAGTTTTATAAGTTAAGTAAAGATAGTGATTATATTAAAACTTCTGCTATTGCTAAGAATATTGAGTTTCGAGCATCAACTAAATACGGAGAGCTAGAGATTACGATAAATTTGTCAAAACCCGAAAAAGATCCAAAAACAATTGCTGCTGAAAAATTAGTAAAAGCCACTAATTATCCCAAATGTTTACTATGTATGGAAAATGAAGGATATCAGGGGCGAATAAATTATCCAGCACGTTCGAATCATAGAATTATTCGATTGAAACTTGGTGACGAAGTATGGGGATTCCAGTATTCTCCCTACTTATACTTTAATGAGCATGCGATATTTTTAAATAGTCAACATGTACCAATGGCTATTACCTCTAAAACATTTGAACAATTATTGGAGATTGTTGATATTTTGCCAGGATATTTTGCTGGTTCAAATTCTGATCTTCCTATCTCAGGAGGCTCCATTCTTAGTCATAACCACTACCAGGGAGGGAAACATATTTTCCCAATGGAAAAAGCAAAATTTGAGAGTGAATTTCGTTTTAAAGACTTTGAGGATGTTAATGCTGGTATTGTAAAATGGCCAATGTCAGTAATTAGGTTACAAAGTGAAAATAAAAATCGCTTGTTAGATTTAGCTACTAAAATTCTAAACAAGTGGAGAGAATATTCAGATTTAGAAGTAGACATCATTGCTATGACTGAAGATGTCCCACACCATACGGTGACTCCTATTGCTCGTAAAGTGGACGGAAGATATGAATTAGATATTGTTCTAAGAGATAATCATACTACTGAACAATACCCAGATGGTGTTTTCCATCCTCATCAAGATGTACAACATATTAAAAAGGAAAATATTGGGTTAATCGAAGTGATGGGACTTGCGATTTTACCACCTCGTTTGAAAACAGAGTTAGAAGAAGTTGGAAAATATCTTTTAGGAGAGGATAACGCAATTGCGGATTATCATTTAGAATGGGCCGACCAATTGAAAGAAAAATATCCTCGCATTAATAAAGAAGAGGTTAATAGCGTAGTTCAACACGAAGCAGGACAAGTGTTTGCGAGAGTTCTGGAAGATGCAGGAGTTTATAAGAATACACCGTCTGGGCATGAAGCGTTTATGAGATTTGTTAAGTCGGTTGGAATTAATTAGGAGGAAACAAAAATGGCAATATTGGTAACAGGCGGAGCTGGTTATATTGGTAGCCATACCGTAGTAGAATTACTAAATTTAGGAAAGGAAGTTATCATTGTCGACAACCTTTCGAACTCTAGCATCTTGGTGCTAGACCGTATTGAAACAATTACAGGAATACGTCCCGTGTTTTACGAATTAGATATTTGTGATAAACAAGCATTGAGAAAGGTATTTGAACAAGAATCGATTGAGGCTGCAATTCATTTTGCAGGATACAAAGCTGTCGGCGAATCCGTGCAAAAGCCTGTAATGTACTACGAAAATAATATTATGAGCACATTAGCTCTTGTTGAAGTGATGTCAGAGTTTAATGTTAAAAAGATTGTATTTTCATCGAGTGCGACTGTATACGGCGTTCACAATCAGTCTCCCCTTATTGAGACGATGCCGACAAGTGCAACGAATCCGTATGGGTACACAAAAGTGATGCTTGAGCAAATTTTAAAAGATGTTCATGTAGCAGATTCAGAGTGGAGTATTGCGTTGCTTCGTTATTTCAATCCGATTGGTGCTCATGAGTCGGGGTTGATTGGGGAAGATCCCTCAGGAATTCCTAACAACTTGATGCCCTATATTGCACAAGTAGCGGTAGGTAAGCTGTCAGAACTAAGTGTGTTCGGAAATGATTATGATACGCTTGACGGTACTGGTGTGCGCGATTATATCCATGTAGTAGATTTAGCAATAGGACATATAAAAGCTTTAGAAAAAGTATCTGAAAAAACAGATGTTTATATCTATAACCTAGGCTCGGGAGAAGGAACTAGTGTATTACAACTAGTAAATACATTTGAAAGTGTTAATAAGATCCCTATTCTTTATAAAATTGTACCAAGACGTTCAGGAGACGTTGCAACTTGTTATGCAAATGCAGACAAAGCATATAAGGAATTAAATTGGAGGACAACAAAATCGATTGAAGACATGTGTAGAGATACATGGAATTGGCAATCAAAAAATCCCAATGGCTATAATTGATGATACTGTCTATATGAGTGCTGTATTTTGGAAAAATTACTTAAACTTTTAATGAAATGCATATTTAATGAAAGATAAATTTTTTTAAAAAATGTTTGAAAGCGCTTGACAAAGTAAACGGTTTCGTTATATAATATAAGCATAGATGACACCGGTGTCAAATATAAAAAAGAGGGTCTTTATATGAAAAACCTAACAAAAATTAAGTTCAAAGAAAATGGAGAATTTAATCATTTTCCAGGAAATACTGTTGTAGCAAATCTTTATACTAAACAAGATTTGATGGAAGTTGTTGATATTATTCAATCACGTTATAGAGAATTACCATTTATCGATAAGTTCACTTTAACTCCAAGGAATTCTATTCACATGACTGTAATTGAATTGTTGTGCCATGAAAATCGTGAAACGGAGTTTTGGAGCAGTAATCTTCCTCTTGATACACCTTTACAGGAAATACATGATTACTTTGCTAAACAACTTGAAATTTTTCCATTGTTGGATGAAGAAATTCATATGCGTGTGACTGAAATGGGAAAACAAAACATACTAGTTGAACCTGCAGATGAAGCTTCTGCAAAGAGATTAGAAGAAATTCGTACTTATGTTTCAGAAAAAGCAGGTGTTCGTTTCCCTAATCATGATAGATATCAATTCCATATTTCAATTGGATATCTTCGGATTCCTCTAACCGAAGAGGAGGAAGAAGAGTTTACTAAAGTCAGAGCAGAATTAACTGAAATCTTATTAGAGAAGATTCCAACTATTACTGTAAACCGTATTGACTATACTGTATTTGAAGATATGAGACAATTTGTTCCATATCACGAAAAATTTAAATAAAATAATAAAAAAGGAGAACTTATCATGAAAAAAATGAAAGTTTGGTCTACTGTACTTGCAACGGGAGTTGCTCTTACTACACTTGCTGCTTGCTCTGGAGGTTCAAATTCTACGACTGCTTCTTCATCTGAAGAAAAAGCTGATAAAAGTCAAGAATTAGTAATCTATTCGAACTCAGTTTCAAATGGTCGTGGTGATTGGTTAACTGCTAAAGCAAAAGAAGCTGGTTTTAATATAAAAATGGTTGATATTCCTGGCGCTCAATTAGCAGACCGTGTTATTGCCGAGAAGAATAATGCAGTTGCAGATATGGTATTTGGAATTGGTGCTGTTGATTCAAATAAAATTAGAGATCAAAAATTACTAGTCCAGTACAAGCCTAAATGGTTAGATAAAATTGATCAATCTTTGTCAGATAAAGATAATTATTATAATCCTGTGATTGTTCAACCATTAGTTTTAATTGGGGCGCCTGATGTAAAAGAAATGCCTAAAGATTGGACTGAATTAGGTAGTAAGTATAAAGGTAAATATTCAATTTCTGGTCTTCAAGGTGGTACAGGACGGGCAATTCTAGCAAGTATCTTAGTTCGATACCTTGATGATAAAGGTGAATTAGGTGTTTCCGAAAAAGGTTGGGAAGCAGCAAAAGAATATTTGAAAAATGCATACACTCTTCAAAAGGGAGAAAGTTCAATTGTTAAGATGTTAGACAAAGAAGATCCAATACAATATGGAATGATGTGGGGTTCTGGTGCATTAGTTGGACAAAAAGAACAAAATGTTGTTTTCAAAGTTATGACTCCTGAGATTGGTGTACCATTTGTAACTGAACAAACTATGGTTTTAAGCACTAGTAAAAAACAAGCGTTAGCTAAAGAATTTATTGATTGGTTTGGTCAATCAGAAATTCAAGTAGAATATAGTAAGAACTTTGGATCTATTCCTGCAAATAAAGATGCCCTAACAGAGTTACCTGAAGATACGAAAAAATTTGTTGATCAAGTGAAACCACAAAATATTGACTGGGAAGCTGTTGGAAAGCATTTGGATGAATGGGTAGAAAAAGCTGAATTAGAATACGTACAATAAGAAATAAGAGTTAATTTTTATGTCCAAGTCTCTCTATTATTTCTAAATTTAAGGAAGAAATAAAGAGAGGCTTTTGGTTTAGTAATAGAGGGAGTTAGTGAGATGATTAAATTTGATAATATTCAAATTAAATATGGTGATTTTGTTGCAATTGATAATCTAAATTTAGATATACATGAGGGGGAATTTTTTACATTTCTTGGACCTTCAGGATGTGGTAAATCAACTACTTTGAGAGCATTGGTAGGTTTTCTAGATCCATCATCAGGAAGTATTGAAGTTAATGGAACAGATGTCACTCATTTGGAACCTGAAAAGCGTGGAATTGGTATTGTATTTCAATCTTATGCGCTATTTCCAACTATGACTGTTTTTGATAATATTGCATTTGGTTTAAAAGTTAAGAAGGTAGCTCCAGATGTTATTAAAGCAAAAGTATCAGCAGTAGCAGCAAAAATTAAGATCTCTGATCAACAGTTACAGCGTAATGTATCAGAATTATCTGGGGGTCAACAACAAAGGGTAGCATTGGCTCGTGCTCTGGTTCTTGAACCTAAAATTCTTTGTCTAGATGAACCATTGTCAAACCTTGACGCAAAATTACGTGTAGATTTGAGAAAAGAGTTGAAAAGACTTCAAAAAGAGTTAGGTATTACTACTTTATATGTTACTCATGATCAAGAGGAAGCCTTGACTTTATCTGATAGAATTGCAGTCTTTAACAATGGATACATCGAACAGGTCGGTACACCAGTAGAAATTTATCATAATTCTCAAACTGAATTTGTATGTGATTTTATTGGAGATATTAATGTTTTGACCGATGAAACAGTCCACGAAGTATTACTGAAAAATGCAAGCGTTTTCTTAGAAGATAAAAAAGGATACATTCGATTAGAGAAAGTTCGATTCAATCGTGAAACTGAACAAGATTTCATTCTAAAAGGGACAATTATTGATGTTGAGTTTTCTGGAGTTACAATTCACTATACAATAAAAGTTTCTGAAAGTCAGATTCTTAATGTAACAAGTATTGATAGTCAGGCTGCTATTAGATCTGTCGGAGAAAGTGTGGAATTATTTATCACACCATCAGACGTTCTGCAATTTTAAGGAGGTGCAGTATGCGTCATAAATTAAATTTAAAAGATTGGCTTATTCGTTTAGGGTTAATCTGGTTCTTAGTAACATTTATTATTTATCCAAACTTTGATCTAGTAGTGAATGTATTTGTAAAAGGAGGAGAATTTTCCCTTGATGCTGTACATCGTGTTCTAAAATCTCAAAGGGCACTTCAGAGTATTATGAACAGTTTTAAGTTGGCATTTTCACTCATTATTACAGTTAATATCGTAGGTATTCTTTGTGTTCTATTTACAGAATACTTTGATATTAAAGGTGCTAAAATTTTAAAATTAGGTTATATGACCTCTTTAATTTATGGAGGAGTGGTTTTAGCGACTGGATATAAATTTGTCTATGGTCCTTATGGATTGATTACAAAATTTTTACAAAATATTATCCCTTCTTTAGACCCTAACTGGTTTATTGGGTATGGTGCAGTCTTATTCATTATGACATTTTCAGGAACTGCTAATCATACATTGTTTTTAACAAATACAATTCGAAGCGTTGACTATCACACTATTGAGGCTGCTCGAAATATGGGAGCAAAACCTTTTACTGTTTTCCGAAAAGTAGTGTTACCAACCTTAATTCCAACTCTATTTGCACTTACTATTATGGTTTTTCTTAGTGGTTTATCTGCAGTAGCAGCACCCATGATTGTTGGTGGTAAAGAATTTCAAACCATAAATCCAATGATTATTACATTTGCAGGGATGGGGAATTCTCGTGATTTAGCTGCCTTACTTGCAATTATTTTAGGTATTGCAACTACAATTTTGCTTACTATCATGAATAAGATAGAAAAAGGTGGAAATTATATTTCTATCTCTAAGACTAAAGCGCCTCTTAAAAAACAAAAAATTGCGTCTAAGCCTTGGAATATCATTGCTCACATTGTTGCATATGGATTGTTCACAGTTTTCATGCTTCCACTAATTTTTATAGTATTATACTCATTTACAGATCCAGTTGCAATTCAAACAGGTAACTTAACATTATCAAACTTTACTTTAGAAAATTATCGCTTATTCTTTAGTAATAGTGCGGCATTCTCTCCATTCTTGGTCAGCTTTATTTACTCTATTATTGCTGCTACAACAGCAACAATTCTTGCAGTTGTATTTGCTCGTGTTGTTCGAAAACATAAAGCTCGTTTTGATTTCTTATTTGAATACGGTGCTCTACTTCCTTGGTTACTACCAAGTACACTTTTAGCGGTAAGTTTATTATTTACTTTTAATCAGCCTCAATTTCTTGTTTTGAATCAGATTTTGGTAGGTAGTTTGGTAATTCTACTTATTGCATATATAGTTGTAAAAATCCCATTTTCTTATAGAATGGTACGTGCTATACTATTTAGTGTTGATGATGAGATGGAAGATGCAGCAAGAAGTATGGGTGCTTCACCTTTCTATACTATGATGAAGGTTATCATTCCATTTATTCTACCGGTTGTTCTCTCTGTTATTGCATTAAACTTTAACTCTTTATTAACTGACTTCGACTTATCTGTATTTCTTTACCATCCATTAGCTCAACCACTGGGTATAACTATTCGTTCAGCTGGTGATGAAACAGCAACTTCAAATGCTCAAGCACTTGTATTCGTTTATACTATTGTGTTAATGATAATTTCTGGTTCCGTATTATACTTTACGCAGAGACCAGCTAGTAGAAAAAGGAAATAATAATGCAAGCAACAAGCTTAGGACTATCATATATCGAAATTGTATTAAGAATTGTACTTTCATTAGTTATTGGTGGGGTAATTGGTTTAGAGAGAGGAAGTAAATCTCAACCAGCAGGTATTCGCACACATAGTATTGTTTGTCTGGCTGCATGTTTAATTATGATGACTAATGAGTATGTATCTTATAAATTTGGTACAGGAGATCCTACACGCTTAGGTGCGCAAGTTATATCAGGTGTTGGTTTTCTTGGGGCTGGAACAATACTTATTACAGATAAAAAGAAAATAACTGGTTTAACAACTGCAGCCGGAATATGGGCTTCAGCTGGAATCGGTCTAGCTATAGGTGTTGGTTTTTATGAAGGAGCCGTACTAGGAGCAATGTCTGTTTGGAGTGTTATATCTATGTTCCAACCTTTAAAAAAATATCTTCAAAGTCGTTCAAAGATAATCGAATTGTATATCGTTGTTAGATCCACAGAAGCATATAATCGGGTGCTAGTATACTGTGCTGAGAATGGTATTAGAATGACTGATTCTAGAACTGCATTTGGAGATGTTAATTCAGAAAGAATTGAATATTTTGATGTTCCAGAAAAAAAAAATAGCATCATTTATTACTCTAGAACTATCAGGAAGATTTGAACATCTTCGTTTGATGGAAGAAATTGCTAATATTGTAGGTGTTATTTATGTCGAAGAAATTAGCTGAAATTTAGTAAACAAAGGGACAGATTATTCTAGTCCTTTTGTTTTCTTTAAATAATAAGAAATATAAGGGCACATCTAAAAACTCAATTTCAATACTTTTAAACATTGATGTATCAACGTTTTCTGAGCAATAAAAATAGAAAATCGGTAGTTTTTAGAGGTGTCCATAATAATTTTTGAAGAAAAGGATCTAACTAATTTGAGAGTATATAAAGTGGATTTTGATGCAGGAAAAATAACTTATTTTGATGACTATAATCTCATACAGGTATACCACTTCCATTCATTTTATGATGTTTGTGAGATGGTGTTCGCTTGTCATTTACCATTTGAAGAAATGCTTAGAAATGTTATTGTTAAGGAGAAAGCTGTTCCCATATTAGAGTGTTATATTGAACAGATAATGAATACATTTCTAAATACAGAAGGATTTACTGAAAATGATTCCTTGGAATTTTCAGGTAGTGTATTTTCTTATCCGATGATTTGTAATGCAGTTTACAAAATAGTACAAAACAGTGAATTGAATTGTAAAATTTATGTTACTAGTACTGAAAGTTAATGTAGATTTAGTGAAGTATTTCCTCCAGATGTAAACTAGATTAAAAGATTAGAATGTAATTTTCTTGTTAAAATAATTTAAATATTGTATAGTTATAGTGAAGGTTTATGACAGGAGTATTTTAATGGAAAAAGGGAAAAAGGTAACGATATATGATATTGCACGTTTGTCTGGTTTTTCTCCAAAGACAGTTTCACGTGTAATAAATGGAGGGAATAGAGTAAAACCTGAGACTTATAATGCCATAAAAAAAGTCATCGATGAGTTATCCTATATTCCAAATGCCTATGCTCAGAATTTAACGAAAAAAGAAACCACGAATATTTTAATATCTGTGAAGAAGATTGATTCTTTTCCTTTAATCTGGTTTCAAACACTTTTAGATAAAGTTTTACAAACTTGTAGACAATTTGGAGTAAATGCTATTGTTGAATATTTTGGAGAGGAAGATTCGATTAGTAATTCAATTATTTCAAGTATTGGTAGCCTTGTAGATGGAGTGATTGTCTTTTATGAGTGGGAGAATGATATTCGAATCCAATATTTAAAGAAAAATAATATGCCTTTCATTGTCTTTGGAGAGTCTCAAACACCTGGAGTAGTTTACGTATCTAACAATAACTTTCAAGCTACTTATGATATGATGAAAGTAGTTTTGGAAAAGAATTTTAAAGATATGTGGTTACTTATGGGAGGTGAGTCTTATGTAAATAAGGATCGAGAGAGAGGAGTGAGAACTTTTTTAAAGGATAATAATTATTCTATGGATTTGAAGGTAGTTTATGGTTTAACTACAATAGAGTCAGTTTATTCCTTTGCTGTGAATGATTTGTCTTTTGGAAATTATCCAGATATTATATTTGTTTCAGGCGATGAAAAAGTTCAGGGACTAATTCGTGCGTGTTACGAAAAAGGAATAGCGATTCCGGATAATATATCCGTTGTTGGATTTGATAATATTCCAATTTCACAGTATTACACTCCTGCTTTATCTACAATTTCTCCTAATTATGTTAAATTAGCTCAAGAAATGATTGAAGGGGTATTAGCAATTATAAAGGGGGAAAGTGTCACATCTGTTGAAGTTTCTACTAAACTTGTTAGGAGACAGAGTTTCTAGTATTGTTTAATTCTTGAAAATCCTAATGGAAAAGATGGAGTGTTCTAAAGTAAGTTCTGTTTAGCATCTATTCAGTTTCTATTGAGTTGGATCCAATTTCTAACAAGTGGGACATTTTCACGTTCGATTTACTAAAGACATTATCACATTCGAATCACACATCTTTCAAAAAAATTGTAAAAAAGTCTTGACAAAGAAAAAACAAAGTATTAAAATAAGTTCAACAAATCAGAAAAGTAACTATTTTTGATCTTCAGGGAGCCTGTGGTGATTGTGAACAGGTGGTTGGAAGTAGTGAAAGTGGGCTGATTTTAAAAATGAATTTGAAACAATGAAAATTCGGTGCGCACACCTTACAGTGCAACTTGTTGTTAGACAAGGCAGAGATGTAAAGGGATAGTCCCTTTATAATTGAGGTGGCACCGCGTTACCAACGCCCTCACATGGAAGTATATTCTGTGTGTGGGCTTTTTTCATATCTTGAAATCAATACTGAAAGAGGAAAATTTTATGACAACTAAAGGTTATTTTGGACAATTTGGTGGTAGTTTTGTACCGGAGCCAATTCAGGCTTTGTTGGATGAGTTGGAAGTGACATTTGACAAGTACAAGGATGATCCAGAATTTTTGGCAGAATTTCGCCATTACTTGAAGGATTATTCCGGTCGCGAAACACCTCTCTATTTTGCGGAAAGTTTGACAGACCACCTAGGTGGAGCTAAGATTTATCTCAAGCGCGAAGACCTTAATCACCTTGGTTCTCACAAGCTCAATAACGTTTTAGGACAAATTCTTTTGGCCAAACGTATGGGCAAAAAACGAGTGATTGCGGAAACAGGAGCTGGTCAACACGGTGTTGCGACAGCAGCGGCTGCAGCCAAGTTTGGTATGGCCTGTGATGTCTACATGGGGGCAGAAGATGTGGAGCGTCAACGTCTCAATGTCTTCCGCATGGAGATGATGGGAGCAACTGTTCACGCAGTTGAAACAGGGACTCGTACCCTCAAAGATGCTGTTGATGCAGCCTTTGGAGCATGGATGAATGACCTTGAAGCCTTTTATGTTCTGGGATCTGCTGTGGGACCTCACCCATATCCAACCATTGTTCATGAGTTCCAAAAGGTCATCAGTGAAGAATCTCGCCGTCAAATCTTAGAAAAAGAAGGTCGTTTACCAGACTACGTTATTGCCTGTGTAGGTGGTGGCTCTAATGCCATCGGTGCTTTTTCTCAGTATGTGGCTGATGAAGAAGTTAAATTGGTTGGGGTTGAAGCTGCTGGTTACGGACTTGATACAGACAAGCACGCAGCTACTATGACAAAAGGTAGTATCGGAATTGTTGATGGCATGAAGACTTATGCAGTCTTTAAGGAAGATGGAGAGCTGGCTCCAGTTTACTCTATCTCAGCTGGATTGGACTATCCAGGGGTTGGCCCAGAACACGCCTACTTCAAAGATTCAGGTCGCGTGGAATATGTGGCTGCGACGGATGAAGAAGCTGTTCAGGCTCTCCTCATTCTCAGCAAGACAGAAGGGATTATCCCAGCGATTGAAAGCTCACACGCTATCGCAGAAGCAGTTAAACGTGCACCAAAACTAAGTAAAGATGATATTATCATCATCAATGTCTCTGGCCGTGGAGACAAGGACGTAGCTGCGATTGCAGACTACCTAGAAGCTAAAAAATAATAGATGGAAAAATTACAGTCTTTTCTCTCACAGAGAGCTTGTGGTTGCTGGAAACAAGCAGAGGAAGCTGTAAGGTTGGGTCCATCTGAAACAAGAGAAGAAAACATAATTCTCAAGGGAGTGCCCTTTATCGCACAGCCTGTTACAGAATCTTTCTAAGACAGGAATGAGAGATAGGAGAAATCCTATAATTGAGGTGGCACCGCGAATTTCGTCCTCACGCAAGTTATTTTGCGTGGGGATTTTTATATATTTATCGTAGATATGGCTATCAGTTTTAAATTATGCTTTATCACTAGATAAATTTCTATAAAATATTTGCGAACGAAGTGAGCATTAAACCGCTATTTCCCGCCATAGTGGTATTCTAGAGAAGCAAAGATGCTTCTATAGGACGGAATTTTTGAGAGTAAAATAGTTCGGGGAACTATTTTAGCCTGAGCCTAGAAATGAATGAGCGAGGAGCTCAAAATTAGGTCTTTCATTTCCTGGATTGCTAAAATCATCCACTGGATAATTTTACCTCCCGTCCGCACTATTTAAGGGAAATAGAAAAAGATAAAAAATTAAAAATAAGGAACTGAAAGGGAAATTACAATGGAACGAATCATTCATGGAGATGTCTTATCACCAATCTTGGCTTATATGCGCCTAAAGGGGCAACACAAGGTTATCTTAGAGAGTATTCCGAGAGACAAGGAAACCGCTCGTTTTTCTATCTTAGCCTATAATCCAGTTTTTGAGATTAAGTTTGAAAATGGGATTCTTTATCAAAATGGTCAAGTGATTGATCGTGATTCCTTGGATTTTCTTTATGAAGTGACTCATAAGAGCCAGCACCATTCAGACCTCCCTTTTGGTGGTGGGGCAATTGGTTTTGTTGGTTACGATATGATTTCGCTTTATGAAGAAATTGGTCAAATTCCTGAAGATACTATTGGAACGCCAGACATGCATTTCTTCGTCTATGAGAGTTACATGGTCTTTGACCACAAGAAAGAAAAAATCCATGTCATCGAGGATGCTCTTTATAGCGAACGCAATCAAGAAGACTTGGAAAAAGCCTTGAACCAGGTGCTTGAGGAATTACGCATTCCTGCTCCAAATGAATTTGAAGACTTGGATCTATCTCCGCTGGACTTCAAACCCCATATTGCTCCTCAGAAGTTTGAGGCAATGGTGGAAACGGCTCGTGACTTGATTCGTAATGGAGATATGTTCCAATGCGTGCTCAGTCAGCGTTTCTCAGCAGAAGTTACTGGAAATCCATTTGACTTCTACAGAAATCTTCGAGTGACTAATCCTTCTAATTACCTTTATTTCTATGACTTTGGGGATTATCAAATCATCGGTGCCAGTCCAGAAAGTTTGGTTTCTGTCAAAAATGGCATCGTAACAACCAATCCGATTGCAGGTACGCGACCAAGAGGAGCTACGGATGAAGAAGACAAGGCTTTGGCGACAGACCTGCTTTCGGATGAGAAGGAAACGGCAGAGCATCGGATGTTAGTAGACTTGGGTCGTAATGATATTGGTCGCATCTCTGAAACGGCCAGTGTCCAAGTCACCAAGTATATGGAAGTGGAGCTTTTCCGTTATGTCATGCATTTGACCAGTGTGGTCAAGGGGCGTTTGCTTCCAGAACTCACTGCCATGGATGCTTTGAAAGCAACACTTCCTGCTGGAACTGTTTCTGGAGCACCAAAGATTCGAGCGATGAGACGCATCTATGAACTGGAAACGGAAAAACGGTGCGTATATGCAGGAGCGATCGGCTACTTGTCTGCGACGGGTGATATGGATTTCGCCATCGCCATCCGAACTATGATTCTCAAAAATCAAACAGCCTATGTGCAGGCTGGGGCAGGGATTGTCTACGACTCTATCGCCCAAAACGAATACCAAGAAACCATTAACAAGGCTAAATCTATGACTAGAATTGGAGAACTAAGACCATGATTTTATTGATTGACAACTATGATTCTTTTACCTATAACTTGGCGCAATACATTGGGAATTTTGCAGAAGTGCAAGTCTTGAGAAATGATGATCCTAAGCTATATGAAGAAGCTGAAAAAGCAGATGGTCTGGTCTTTTCTCCGGGTCCTGGTTGGCCAGTTGATGCTGGTAAGATGGAAGACATGATTCGTGACTTTGCAGGCAAGAAGCCGATTCTTGGGATTTGTTTGGGCCACCAAGCCATTGCAGAAGTCTTTGGTGGTAAGTTAGGCTTGGCTCCAAAAGTCATGCATGGGAAACAGAGCAATATCAGCTTTGAAGCGCCATCTGTTTTGTATCAAGGAATCGAGGATGGCCGGGCGGTCATGCGTTACCACAGTATTTTGATTGAAGAAATGCCAGAAGAGTTTGAAGTGACAGCTCGTTCGACTGATGACCAGGCAATTATGGGAATTCAACACAAAACCCTTCCAATTTATGGCTTCCAGTACCATCCAGAAAGTATCGGAACGCCTGACGGCTTGTCTTCTATTCGGAATTTTATCGAGAATGTTGTAAAGTGAGGAAACTAGGATGAAAGAGATTATTGAAAAATTAGCAAAATTTGAAAATTTATCAGGTGTGGAAATGACGGACGTTATCGAGCGTATCGTTACTGGACGTGTAACAGAGGCGCAGATTGCTTCTCTCCTCTTGGCTCTTAAGATGAAGGGGGAAACACCTGAAGAGCGCACAGCCATTGCCCAAGTCATGAGAGGACATGCCCAACATATTCCAACTGAGATTCATGATGCCATGGACAACTGTGGTACAGGTGGGGACAAGTCTTTCAGTTTTAATATTTCCACAACTGCAGCCTTTGTCTTGGCTGGTGGTGGTGTTCACATGGCAAAACACGGTAACCGCTCGATTTCTTCTAAATCTGGTTCTGCAGATGTCCTCGAAGCCTTGGGTATCAACCTAGACCTCAAACCAGCTGAACTAGGTAAGGTCTTTGATAAAACTGGAATAGTCTTTCTCTTCGCTAAAAATATGCACCCAGCTATGAAATATATCATGCCAGCTCGTTTGGAATTGGGAATTCCAACGATCATGAACTTGACTGGTCCCCTTATTCACCCAATGGCTTTGGAAACACAGCTTCTTGGAATTAGTCGTCCAGAACTTCTAGAAAGTACAGCTCAGGTTTTGAAAAATATGGGTCGCAAACGTGCCATTGTGGTTGCTGGGCCAGAAGGATTGGATGAAGCTGGTTTGAATGGAACAACCAAGATTGCACTTCTTGAAAATGGTGAAATCACCTTGTCAAGCTTTACTCCAGAGGATTTGGGGATGGAGCGCTACGCTATCGAAGATATCCGTGGAGGCAATGCTCAGGAAAATGCAGAAATTTTGCTCAGCGTTCTCAAGAACGAACCAAGTCCATTCTTGGAAACTACAGTTTTAAATGCTGGTCTTGGTTTCTATGCTAATGGTAAGGTAGCTAGTATCAAGGAAGGAGTTGCCTTGGCCCGTCAAGTAATTGCTAGTGGCAAGGCTCTTGAAAAACTCAGACTGTTACAGGAGTACCAAAAATGAGTCAGGAATTTTTAGCACGAATTTTGGAGCAGAAGGCGCGTGAGGTTGAGCAGATGGAGCTGGAGCAAATCCAGCCCTTGCGCCAGACCTATCGCTTGGCAGAATTTTTGAAGAATCATCAGGACCGCTTGCAGGTAATCGCTGAGGTCAAGAAAGCTAGCCCTAGTTTGGGAAATATCAATCTCGATGTGGATATTGTGCAACAGGCCCAGACTTATGAAGCGAACAGAGCAGTGATGATTTCTGTTCTGACAGATGAAGTTTTCTTTAAAGGACATTTGGATTATCTACGGGAGATTTCCAGTCAGGTACAGATTCCAACGCTCAACAAGGACTTTATTATCGATGAAAAGCAAATCATTCGCGCTCGCAATGCAGGTGCGACAGTCATCTTGCTCATTGTCGCTGCCTTATCAGAAGAACGCCTCAAGGAACTGTATGATTACGCGACAGAGCTTGGCTTGGAAGTCTTGGTGGAGACCCACAATCTAGCTGAACTAGAAGCGGCTCACAGACTTGGTGCTCAGATTATCGGGGTCAATAACCGCAACTTGACCACCTTTGAAGTTGACTTGCAGACCAGTGTAGACTTGGCTAAACATTTCAAAGATGATTGCTTGTACATTTCTGAATCGGCTATTTTCACAGGGCAGGATGCGGAACGAGTAGCACCATACTTTAACGGAATTTTGGTAGGGACAGCTCTTATGCAGGCAGAAGATGTGGCCCAGAGAATCAAGGAGTTGCAGATTGACAAAGGTTAAGATTTGTGGACTATCGACCAAAGAAGCGGTGGAAACAGCCGTATCAGCAGGAGCAGACTACATCGGTTTTGTCTTCGCACCTAGTAAAAGACAGGTGACTTTGGAAGAGGCTACTGAGCTGGCAAAGCTCATTCCTTCAGACGTAAAAAAGGTTGGAGTATTTGTTTCACCAAGTCGGGCAGAACTGCTAGAAGTCATTGACAAAGTTGGCTTGGACTTGGTACAGGTTCACGGTCAGGTGGCGGATGATTTGTTTGAGGATTTGCCTTGTACCAGCATTCAGGTTGTGCAGGTGGATGGAGAGGGACATGTACCCAATTCTCAGGCAGACTATCTACTCTTTGATGCCCCTGTGGCTGGGAGTGGCCAGACCTTTGACTGGGCTCAACTGGATACTATTGGACTAACTCAGCCTTTCTTTATCGCAGGTGGGCTTAATGAAGACAATGTAGTAAAAGCAATTCAACACTTTACTCCCTATGCAGTAGATGTATCGAGCGGAGTGGAGACAGACGGACAAAAAGATCATGAAAAGATTAGAAGATTTATAGAGAGGGTAAAGCATGGCATATCAGGAACCAAATAAAGATGGATTTTATGGAAAATTCGGCGGACGTTTTGTCCCAGAAACATTGATGACAGCAGTTTTAGAGTTGGAGAAGGCCTATCGTGAAAGTCAGGCAGACCCAAGTTTCCAAGAGGAATTAAACCAGCTCTTACGTCAGTACGTAGGACGTGAAACTCCCCTTTACTACGCAAAAAACTTGACCCAGCATATTGGCGGAGCCAAGATTTATCTTAAACGGGAAGACCTTAACCATACAGGGGCCCACAAGATTAACAATGCCTTGGGACAAGTTCTTCTGGCTAAACGTATGGGTAAAAAGAAAATTATCGCTGAAACAGGTGCTGGTCAGCACGGTGTGGCAACTGCAACTGCTGCAGCCCTCTTTAACATGGAATGTACTATCTACATGGGTGAGGAAGATGTCAAACGCCAAGCCCTCAATGTGTTCCGCATGGAGCTCTTAGGAGCCAAGGTTGAGGCAGTGACAGACGGTTCGCGCGTGCTCAAGGACGCGGTCAATGCAGCCCTTCGTTCATGGGTAGCTAATATCGATGATACCCACTATATCCTTGGTTCTGCCTTGGGGCCTCATCCTTTCCCAGAAATCGTTCGTGACTTCCAAAGTGTCATCGGTCGAGAGGCTAAACAACAGTACCGTGACTTGACAGGTCAAGATCTGCCAGATGCCCTAGTAGCCTGTGTTGGTGGTGGGTCTAATGCCATCGGGCTCTTCCATCCATTTGTAGAAGATGAGTCAGTAGCTATGTATGGGGCTGAAGCAGCAGGACTTGGTGTGGATACAGAGTACCACGCAGCTACCTTGACCAAGGGTCGTCCGGGTGTCCTTCACGGTTCCCTCATGGATGTTCTCCAAGATGCTCATGGTCAAATTCTTGAAGCCTTCTCTATCTCAGCAGGTTTGGACTATCCTGGTATCGGTCCAGAACATTCTCACTACCATGATATCAAACGTGCCAGCTATGTTCCTGTGACAGACGAAGAAGCCTTGGAAGGATTCCAACTCTTGTCTCGTGTGGAAGGGATTATCCCAGCATTGGAGTCTAGCCATGCTATCGCTTTTGCAGTGAAATTGGCCAAAGAACTTGGACCAGAAAAGTCTATGATTGTCTGTCTATCAGGTCGTGGGGACAAGGATGTGGTTCAAGTCAAGGACCGCTTGGAAGCAGACGCAGCAAAGAAGGGAGAAGCTCATGCCTAAGACATTAACAGAAAAATTGAATGCTATTAAAGAAGCTGGAAAAGGAATTTTTGTTCCCTATATCATGGCTGGAGACCATGAGAAAGGTTTGGATGGTCTCGGAGAAACAATACACTTTTTAGAAGAATTGGGAGTTTCAGCTATTGAAGTGGGCATTCCCTTTTCAGATCCTGTCGCAGATGGACCTGTTATCGAAGAAGCTGGCTTGCGCAGTTTAGCCCACGGAACCTCTACCCAGGCTTTGGTTGAAACCTTGAAAACCATTGAAACAGAGGTTCCGCTGGTCATTATGACCTACTTCAACCCCCTCTTTCAGTACGGTGTGAAGAATTTTGTCAAAGATTTGGCAGATACAGCGGTTAAGGGCTTGATTATTCCAGACCTGCCTCATGAACATGCTAATTTTGTAGAGCCATTTTTGGTAGATACAGATATCGCCTTGGTTCCCCTAGTTAGTTTGACGACAGGGATTGAGCGCCAGAAAGAGTTGATTGAAGGAGCAGAAGGATTTGTCTATGCTGTTGCCATCAATGGGGTGACAGGGAAATCAGGCAATTACCGTGCAGATTTGGATAAGCACTTAGCACAATTGCATCAAGTGGCTGACATCCCAGTCTTGACAGGATTTGGGGTATCTAGTCAAGCTGATGTAGAACGCTTTAATGCGGTGTCAGATGGCGTTATCGTCGGCTCGAAAATTGTAAAAGCTCTCCACGAGGGAGAGCCGATTCAGGACTTTATCAAACAAGCAGTAGCTTACCAAAAATAATCACACAAGCAGCAAGTAAGAGGAAAGGAACAAAAGGAAGTCTTTCCTTTTTCTTTTGCAGGAGAAAGGCTAGAATTCCTGTTGCAGAAGCAAACTGAATCAAGATGAGTAATTCTGTTGCGCTAAAGACGAGAGCGCAAGAAGCTAAAAAAGAGAAAATCTCCTGCGCCCATACGGATATCGATAAAATGAGCCAAAATTCCAAGGACAAGGAAGAAGACCATGACTAGATTCCAGCCTGAGCCGGCCATTAGGATTAGGTGGAAAGTCATCCAGACCAGTAAGGGATATTCCTGATGGCGAAAGTCGTAGATGCCCAAGGTCAAACCCGCAGTGATTAGGATGACTTGACTCAAGGAAAGTAATTCCCAAGAGTAAAGCAGAAAGATGAGTCCTAAGCCTAGTTCAAAGAGGGCATACCAGACAGGATAAGGAGCCTTGCAGTAGCGACAGCGAAAGTGATTGAAGACCTGCGAGAGAATCGGAATCAAATCTAAGGGGCGCAAGCGAGTCTGACAGGAATCGCAGTGACTAGCAGGTTGGATAATGGATTGCTCAGGAAAACGGTCAATAACCAAACCAAGAAAGGAAGCGAGAATGCTCCCGACAAGAAAAAAATAAAAATCAATCATACTTATCTATTCGTAAAAAATGGGAGAAGTAGTATAATGTAGAAACATAGATAAGATGGGGAGGAAAATATGACAATTCGTTTTGAAGAAAATGTGAGCACAGAAAACGCTCAGCTCGTATGCCAATGGTCCAACTCCCTTGGCAAATCCTTTCAAGAGCAATGGATGGGAACAATGATTCCTTTTCCCTTGACAATTCAAGTCTTGCAAGATTTGGAAGGAATCTTTTCAATATTTGATGGACAAGAGTTTGTGGGGCTTATCCAGAAAATCAGACTAGAAGACAGTAATCTTCATATCGGGAGATTTTTTATCAATCCCCAGAAACAGGGGCAAGGCTTAGGTAGCCAGGCTTTAAGGAAATTTGTTAGTTTGGCATTTGAAAATGAAGACATAGATACTATTTCTCTAAATGTCTACGAGGCAAATCAAACAGCTCACAATCTTTACCAAAAAGAAGGATTTGAAATCGTTCAAATGGTTGAAACACCTATACGAAAATACATCATGAAAAAGGGTAGATAGAAAGTAAAAATCCTTGAAATCAATCTTGACTGCGATGATGAACCTGAATCAGCCCCTCAAAAGGGACTGTATATAAATGAACGTTACCAGTGTTTAAAAACTAAAGAATATCAGGCACTTTTATCTTCCAAGGGTAGACAAATTTTCGTTAAACGTAAGATTGATATGAAATCTGTCTTTGGGCAGATAAAGGTTTGCTTGGTTATAAGAGATGTCATCTGAGAGGTAAGCGTCAAGTGAGAATTGACATGGGATTCGTACTCATGGCCAACAACCTGCTGAAATATAATAAGAGAAAGAGGCAAAATTAAAAAGCTAGAGTTCCGCAATTGGAAATCTCTAGCTTTTTGTTTTCTGAGAATCATCTTGACTCAGACTCTTTTGACTAATGTTACTAAAAAGATAAAGTAACTTTTAGCCTTATTTATTGTCGCTACTCAACATGTTTTTGATACCTTCTACAGCACCTTCTACAGCGTCTTTGGCATCTTCAGCAACTTCTTTTACTTTAGAAACAACTTTTTCAGCTGCTCCTTCTTTTTCCATTTTTTCATCACCGATGGCTTTCCCAACACCTTCTTTAATAGAACCTTTAGCTTGATTTAATTTTTCTTCTACTGACATGATAATTTCTCCTGTTATATTTATTTTATCTTAGTTTACACGAGTTTTTTCGTGAGATACTACACCAGTTGCTGCACCTTTAACAGCTTCTACACCTTCGCTAACTTTTTCTTGAACAGTTGAGAAACCAGATCCAAGACCAGATTTAGCTTTTTCGAATTGTTCTGAAGCGAATTCTCCTGTTGATTCAGCAACGTCAGATACGCGATCTTGAAGGCTTACTGAGTCTGCTTCATGTTGTTCTTTAGTTTTGATGTCGACAACGTTTACGTTGATTTCAACAACTTCCAAGTCAGTCATTTTAGCAACTTCTGAAGATACGATTTCTCTGATTTCTGAATATAAAGCTGGAACATTTTTTTGGTACTCAGCAATAATGTTTAAGTCAACTGCAACTTGTGTTTTACCAACTTCTACGTTAACACCACTTGTTACGTCATCGCTGTTAACGATTTTTTCTTTAAGATTTGAGAAGAAACCACCGTCGATTCCCAAAAGACCTGAAACGTTTTCTAGTGACAGACCAATGATTTTTTGGATAACTTTATCTTCGTAAGTAAGTTCTCCTTTGATTTCGTGAGCTACAACAGTAGCATCTTTCGTTTCTACGTTAGTGTTTGTGTTTTTTCGTTTGACATATGAAACTCCTTTAATTAAATTAGTAATTTTTATTTATCTATATAGTTTTTTTCGATATATAACCCAGCTGTAACTCCTAGTGCTCCTAAAATCAATACAAATATTGTTTTGAAGAAGCCAAAGGAGACAATCAAACAAGCGAGAAATACGCCTATGAGACCAGCGATAATTGGATATCGATATTGTTTAAGCCATTCCATTTTTTACTTCCTTACTTCACACGACTAACAGTCTTTTTGTTTTGAGGTTTTGGTTTAGGCTGGTAGTCTTTTACTAGAACTTCTAGTTTAACCTGACGCTCAATACCAAAAAACTGCTTCAATCCATTAGTTATTTCATTTTGAATTAGCTGGCATCTGTCAGCGATGTTGTCCGAAGGAAGAATTTTACCTTCTACATGAACGAAACATTTATTTTTTCGTAAATTTACATGAACAGTTGGGTTCTTGATCAATCCATGATCACTCACCAAACTTCTAACAAAACCTTCGATTGCCGAATTCTTTAATTTTAATGTATCGTTTTTAGTTTCAAGTTGAATTTCCAAATAACGCTTAGGATAAAACAACACAACTAATATCGATAACAAAACTAAAGTTGATAGAGCCACTATCCCCCAGAATATATATCTAGAGAGATAGAATTCAACGAAATGATTCTGTCTCCAGCTAAATAGCTGAATGCCTAGATCACTAACTTGATGATAATCTATCAAAACAGGAAGGAAAATTGTCAAGATTAAAATACAGAAAATAATTAAAAATATTTTCTTTGTTTTTGACATATACAATCCTTTCGATTTAACATTAAACTATTTTTACCCGTCTAATCTATTTAAAAATAGTTTATTACTACAAGTAATTATTTTTTACCTGTAAAGAATGATACTACAGTAACAACAATTGCTGCTCCTGCAATAGATGGGATCAAGGCCATTCCAGCGATGGATGGGCCCCAACTACCTAAAAGGGATTGTCCTACAGATGACCCGACTAAACCAGCGAATACATTTGCGACGATTCCCATAGAACTACCTTTTTTAGTGATTCTACCTGCTACAAGTCCAATAAGACCTCCAGCAATGATAGATCACAACATTGCTTACCCTCCTTTTTATTTTAATATCAAAAAATAAATCAATTCCTTTGATTATTGCTATTGTATAATTTTAATATAAAATAATCAATTATTTTGATTATTATATAATTTTAATATAAAAAAATCAAATTCTTTGATTGTTGCTATTATATAATTTTTAAATTTAAAAATATAATCTTTCGACTTGAATTTGATTCTGTATTCACGCCCTCAATGGACAGTAAAATAAGAAAATTGTTTATATATTGCCCCCGTAGTATTACTATACGAAATAAAGGATCTTAGTAAAAGTCGTTATAGCATGCCATACCTATTCTTTGTGGTATAATGCAAGAGGTGAAATCCGATAATTTATAAAGAGAGAAAGACATTCATGAGAGATTTATTATCTAAAAAAAGTCATAGGCAATTAGAATTATTAGAATTATTATTTGAACATAAACAATGGTTTCATCGTTCTGAACTAGCAGAGTTACTAAATTGTACAGAACGTGCAGTCAAAGATGATCTATCCCATGTTAAATCTGCTTTTCCTGACTTGATTTTTCATTCTTCTACTAATGGTATACGCATTATTAATACCGATGATAGTGATATTGAAATGGTTTACCATCATTTCTTTAAGCATTCAACTCATTTTTCGATTTTAGAATTTATCTTCTTTAATGAAGGTTGTCAAGCTGAGAGTATTTGTAAAGAATTTTATATCAGTTCATCTTCGCTCTATCGTATTATTAGCCAAATCAATAAAGTGATTAAAAGGCAATTTCAATTTGAAATTATTCTGACCCCTGTTCAAATCATTGGAAATGAGAGAGACATTCGTTACTTTTTTGCACAATATTTTTCAGAAAAATATTATTTCCTAGAATGGCCATTTGAAAATTTTTCATCAGAGCCCCTATCTCAATTGTTAGAATTGGTTTATAAGGAAACAAGCTTTCCAATGAATTTGTCAACTAATAGAATGCTAAAGTTGCTCCTGGTTACTAATCTATATCGAATAAAGTTTGGTCATTTTATAGAAATAGAGAAAGATTCTTCTAACGATCAAAGTTTGAATGTTTTGATGCAGGCAGAAGGAATAGAAGGTGTTGCTCAGAGTTTTGAGTCAGAATACAATCTCTCTTTAGATGAAGAAGTTGTTTGCCAATTATTTGTGTCTTACTTTCAAAAAATGTTTTTCATAGATGAAAGTCTCTTTATGAAATGCGTAAAAAAGGATAGCTATGTTGAAAAATCTTACCATCTATTGAGTGATTTTATTGATCAGATTTCAGTCAAGTATCAGATTGAGATTGAGAATAAGGATAATCTGATTTGGCATCTGCATAATACCGCACATCTGTATCGTCAAGAGTTGTCTACTGAGTTTATTTTATTTGATCAAAAAGGGAATACAATCAGGAATTTTCAAAATATTTTTCCTAAATTTGTTTCAGATGTAAAAAAAGAGCTTTCTCATTATTTAGAGACTCTTGAGGTTTGTTCTAGTTCAATGATGGTAAATCATCTATCTTATACCTTCATTACTCATACCAAACATTTGGTGCTTAATCTACTACAAAATCAGCCAAAGCTGAAGGTTCTGGTTATGAGTAATTTTGATCAGTATCATGCAAAATCCGTTGCAGAGACACTTTCTTATTATTGCAGCAACAATTTTGAACTTGAAGTTTGGACTGAATTAGAATTATCAAAGGAATCTTTAGAAGAATCGCCTTATGATATCATCATTTCTAATTTTATTATTCCTCCGATTGAGAATAAGAGACTGATCTATTCAAATAATATAAACACGGTCTCACTCATATCTTTGTTAAATGCCATGATGTTTATTCGATTAGATTAGTGAGTGAAAGAAGATTCCATCCATCTCTAGGGTAGCTTTCCTATAGAGTAGGTGGAGTCTTTTTGAATATTAAAAAAGCTTCATATGATTTATCATGAGAATTGAAAAATACTCATTAAATAGAATCATATGAAACTGTTCATTTTTATCATTAGCAGAGATCCTAGTTACATTCATTTTGGGATTTGTTTTAAATAGTATATATACGGAACCAAGTATCAGAAGTTGAAAAGAAAGATCTTTTAATCCTGTATCGAAAAACTTGAAACGGGATGTGTCACAGATTGAATCGAACCCCTTGCCGATCATTGGTTGGATATGCGAACACGGATTAGGCTACTATCTGGATCACTAGATTCTAACACTCTTGAGTTTAGCCATGTGATTGGTGCCTCAACTTCAGGTGTACTATGGTCAATGATGAGGAGCTCCTCTTTACTTGTAACCTCAATGAGATAGTAGGCTAGGCCTGGCAAGCCTTGCTGACGTTTGGTTAGACCTCTTCCGGACCACTCATTTATTGCCAAGTGACGAATTGATTTTTTGTAGTAATATATGACATTGTGTTTTCCTTTTTATTTCTTAAAGCTGAGGACTGTTTTTCCACGTGAGCGACCATTAGCGACTTTGTCTAAGGCGCTATTTACCTGTTCAAATGGATAAATTGTATCGATAGAGGGTTTGATTTCTAATTTACTAAAGAGGTCAGCTACCTCTTGTAATTGAGCGCCATTGCTTTCTACAAAGATAAAATGGTAGTGGGCGCCATATTTTTCCGCCATCTTATCAAATTTGCGACCTGCTAAGCCAAGAATAATCTGTTTCCATTTTGGCAGATTCATGCGTTTGGCAAAGGCACCGTTTGGCATGGCACGAAGTGAAACAAGATGACCACCTTTTTTCATGATAGACATTTGTTTTTCAGTTTCAGCTCCACCGAGAGTATCGAGGACATAATCAACCTCGCTAACCGTTTTTGTATAATCCTCTGTTTTGTAATCGATAAATCTATCTGCTCCTAGTTTCAACACACGCTTAGCACTATCTCCAGAACCGTTGGTAATGACCTTCAAACCTTTGGCCTTGGCAATCGGAATGGCCATACCACCGACACCACCAGTCCCACCAGAAATAAAGATCGTTTTCCCAGCTTGAGCGCCCATGAGGTCAAGAGCCTGCATGATAGTCAAGGCAGTAAGCGGAACAGCAGCAGCTTCCTCGTCTGATAGATAGTCTGGAACCTTGGCTAAGGCTTGGCTATCGACAGCTAGGTATTCTGCAAAGGCGCCGATATGATCAAGTGGCAGACGGCCAAAGACACGGTCTCCTATCTGAAAGTTGTCAACTTGCTTGCCAATGCTTTCAACGATCCCACCGACCTCGTTACCTGCAGTTTGAGGAAGTTTGTAAGGAACAATCATCTTGACCTCACCACGAGAGATCATGTTATCGAGAGGATTAACACCGGCTGCGGTGACTTTCACCAAGACTTGTTTGTCTGTAATACTTGGTTTAGCGATTTCTGTGATGTTCAGTGTGATATTGTTTTTGTTATAAGTAGTGTGTTGTGCGGCTTTCATGTGATTTCTCTTTTCTTTTTCTATATGATTTTATACCTGTATCTGATACAAGTATATGTTATTTCCAGTAAAAACTGACTTGTTATCAAATCAGTTTCGGACTTGTTTAGCTTGTTTATATAGATTGTCAATGACATCTTCTAAAGTTTGATTTGCTAATTCCTTCTCTAATTGAGATTCGGCACTAGCGAAAAGCGGTGAAACTGCTCCTTGGATATGTTTTCCAACAGGGCAATCAGGATTGCTATTTTGATGAACAGGGAATAAACTAATGTGATTGATTTCTTGAGTAGCATAGTAGATCTCTAGTAAAGTCATTTTCTTTGGAGACTTACTGAGTTGATAACCTGTTTTTCCTTGCTGGGAATGAATCAAATCTGCATTTTTCAATAAGGCAATCACTTTTCGAATGTAACTAGCGTTAGTCCCAACACTAATAGCTAGTGCTTGAGAACTTAAGGTTTCCTTGCTTTCACTAATCATTGTTAAGATATGCAAAGCAACTGAGAATTTTGTATCCATATGAATCCCTCTCTTAATAAACTTGTATCAGATAAAAGAACAAGTATAACATAAATTAAAAGAAAAGCAAGTCTTTTGTTTTAAATTTTAAAAAATTTTGAGTGCAATCAGATTAGAGCTGTCTGGGAAGGGTGTTCATAAAATTATACCGTTGATATCCATTAGTTGACCAAAAGTAGAACAGATACACAAAAAAGCCTTGTAAATCAAGGCTTTTTCCTGTTGTATTTAGATGCCCCCTACAGGGATTTGGAAAGGACTTTCATATTGAGAGCAATTAAAAATATTGAAATATAAGTGATTTTAGGTATTTTCAATGTCATGATTTAAAAATGGGACAAAAGTGGGGCAAATCAGTTATAGACAAGCAAAAAAGCCTTGTAAATCAAGGCTTTTTCCTGTTGATTTAGATGCCCCCTACAGGGATCGAACCTGTGACCCACGGATTAAGAGTCCGCTGCTCTGCCAGCTGAGCTAAGGAGGCAAAGAAAAAAGCTGTATTGGTGCCGAAACTTCACGGTTTGTATTGAACCCGCGCAATTAAGCAGGTGGGCAACTCGCTCTAACTGAAGCTGTTTCCGTGTGAGACGGCCTACATGCTGTTAGAAGACTTTTGTTTCCCTAATAATACAAAAAATAGTCGGTCAACACTTAAGTGTGAAGTCGTACACCACAGCGTTTCTATGTTTATATAATACCACTTTTTCAAAAAAATCAAGAGGAAAGTGCAATTTTTTGAAAAGGATTTCAGATTTTTCGCAAACGGTCGATAGCTTCCTTTCTTTGAGCCAAAGCCCGTTCATATTTACCAGTATCTTCTGCTTGGAAATAGTGATGATTACGAATTTTTTCTGGTAGATAGTCTTGCTTGACCCAATTTCCAGGATAGTTGTGTGGATAGAGATAGTCTTGGGCATTCCCCAGTTCCTTGCTTCCACTGTAGTGCCCATCACGCAGGTGTCGCGGAATAGGCAAGTGCCCTGATGTTTTGAGGTCGGCAAGAGCCTTATTCATAGCTACATAGGCTGAGTTGGATTTTGGAGAAAGGGCCAAATCAATGACGACATTGGCAATGAGAATGCGGGCTTCTGGGAACCCAATCTTTTGGGCAGCATCCAGAGCAGTCACGGTATGAATCTGGGCTTCAGGATTGGCCAAACCGATATCTTCATAAGCGATAACAGTCAAACGACGAGCGAGACTTGGCAAATCACCAGCCTCAATCAAGCGGGCAGCATAGTGAAGACTGGCATCAACATCTGAGCCACGGATAGACTTTTGCAGGGCAGATAGAACGTCATAGTGACCGTCTCCATCCTTGTCCATGGTAATGTAGCTCCGCTGCAGGCTATTTTCCATGATGTCTAGAGTGATATGGCGGATGCCCTCGTCATTCTCAGGGGTAGAGAGAACAGCCAAGTCCAGTGAGTTGAAGGCAGAGCGCAGGTCTCCGTTTGTAGAGGTTGCGATGAAATCCAGTGCATCCTCATCTAGTTCTACTGGGAAATCAAAACCACGTTCAGGGTTATTTAGAGCTATCTGCAGGGCCTCTTTGACGTCTTGGTTAGACAGAGGTTCCAACTCAAAAATTTGAACACGGCTACGAATGGCAGGAGTGACAGAGAAGAAAGGATTTTCAGTCGTAGCGCCAATCATGATGACCAGACCACTTTCCAAGAGAGGCAAGAGGAAGTCTTGCTTGGTCTTATCAAGCCTATGAATCTCGTCTAGTAATAGGACGAGACCACCAGAGAATTTAGCCTCTTCCGCGATTTCTTGGAGTCTTTTTTTACTATCTACTGTCGCATTGAAAGTTCGAAAGGCATACTTAGTAGTCCCAGCGATGGCTGAGGCAATACTGGTCTTGCCGATTCCTGGGGGTCCATATAGAATCATGGAGGACAGGCGGTTGGCTTCCACCATGCGGCGGATGATTTTTCCTTGTCCGACCAGATGCACCTGACCGATGACCTGGTCGATGGTTTTAGGGCGCATGCGAAGCGCGAGATTGTCTGGCATAGCAGTCCTTTCTAACGTGGATTTGAGTAGAATGACTCATCTAATATATCTTACTATGTCCATTCTAGCCTATTAGTTGTGATATTTCAATGGTTTTGTAATAATCAGGGTGTAAGATAGAATCTGTTTGACTATTTAATTTAATGAGGAGAGGTATCAGCATGAGAGAATTGATTTTCCTTAAAGCTCAAAATATGATAGTTAAGCCTAAAGAAGTGGAATTGCTGATTTGAGAAATAATATTGCTAAATGTTATTGCATGAACTATAATGAAAAGAGAGGGATAAGGAATGGAAATGATGGAATTACCAAGTTAGGAAGTTTTCTTGATAAAGTATATAGTAGATATAAATTTAGATAGTAATATTTGAAAAGGAGAAAATGGAACTAGATGAATACTTCAAATTCAAAGCTACCTGAAAATAAGGCATTTATGGAATTTGACGGACTAGTTGATTTACCAAATGGAGTGAAATCAGCACCTAGGAAATACAATCTTGGAAAAATTAACAAATATTTAAACGAAACAGGAAAAGAATTTAAAGAACTGACTGTTCTGGAACTAAAACAATTTGAGAGAGTTAAATAAAGATGGGACTAGATAAAAGATTTGTAGAGAAAGCCTTTGCCAGTGGCAAAGATAGAGTGAATAGAGCGATTTTTGTAAAACCTGAAGAGCTTATTGAACTATCTGATGAAGATTTAAGTTATTTTGGGGAAGGTATTTTTTATTGCTTACCTCGTAGCAAATTTGTAGAAAGTCATAAAGATGAGATTCGAGAGAAATACAATCTTTCTAACGAATTACCAAAGATAAACGGCATCTATTTAGGGACTTTTTTAAAAATGAGATCATGGGATAGAATCAGAAAAACCAAACCAAGCTTAAAAGAAATTATAAACATGGTTGAAAAGTGAAATAGTGGATATCTATTCGAAGGAGTTTTTACTTCATTTAATCTTGGTTAATAATTTCAACTGTTACGATTTTATTCTTGAATAGTCTAATCCATCTATTTCCTGTCTTGATAGATAAACTGTCGTATTCTTCATCATAGACTTCTTTATCATTAAAAAGACAAATCCCTTCATATGTTTGATTGTCAGTACCAGTAATTTTAACAACCTTATTGTTAAAGTTTTCAAGTTCTATAAATTTTCCTTTTTATATTATTGGAATCCCTTTTGCGTAAGCTTCTTTGGCTTCAGCTAGTGTCATTTCATTAGGGCCACCATCTATATTAGTTTCTCCTGTATTTTGCCAATGACAGACGTCGCAGATATCATACACTGCTGTAACAGTACCACATACTGGACAATGGACATATTCGCTACCGTTAATAATGATTAAATTCTCTTTTCCAGTCTTATTCATTTAAGGTTACTCCCAACACTATACAAATATATTAGCTATTTCTATACACTACTTTTTCAATATCATTGATTGTAATTGTTATGGTATCCCAGTCTTTCGGGGAATCTCCTATGTCGGCAATAAAAGTATCTTCACTTAACTTTTCGACAATTGTCGCCGTTTGACCGTTTTTTAACAACACTGTATCAAATTCTCTAATTTTTACGATTTTTCTCCTTGCGTAAGCTTCTTTAGCTTCGGCGAGAGTAATCCTGTTAGGGCCGCCGTCAATATTTATAATACCCGTATTTTGCCAACGACAAACGTCACAGATATCATAGTCTATTACGTCATTCCCACAAACAGGACAATGTAGCCAGGTCTCCCCATTAATTACCCAAGTCTTTTGTGATTCATTTATGTCGTTTTTCCTTTTATAAGCCATTTTCGCTTCTGCAAGCGTCATTTTATTAGGACCGCCATCGATATTAAATGCTCCCGTATTTTGCCAATGACAAACATCGCAAATATCGTAAGTTTCTACTAAAGTTCCACATACAGGGCAATGCACATGCTCCCAACCATCAATGAAAATTAAATTCTCTTTTTTAGTTTTATTCATGATAAACAACTCCTGTTATTTTGTAATACCGTCTTGAGTTAACTCTATTGATGCGATTTCAGATTCATTAAATCCAACATATGGATATTTATCTGTTCTTATTGTAATTTCATCGTAGAGTTCATCTTCCGTATCAAGTTTCCCTGTAAAGCTATTACAATGACCCTCTAAAATTTGTCCGTCAACAAAAACAATCCTAATTTCTTTCCCTAAATACTGTTCTAAATTCATTACTGATTTTCTTTCCAATATTATACTTCAAATCAAGGGATATTACTAATGAATAAAGTATGGTAAATGATGAAACAGTTTATCTGACAATGCAAGTTTCTCTTCTGCCGAACGTATTGATTTAGTAGTTTTTGCTAGTCTTTTAGAAAAATCGTAATATAATTTTGGGTGATAATCATTTTTTAATGAAGAGAGGAGAAGTAATGTTAAGATTCAATTGCGCCACTTCTTAGTGAGTCGAAAAAAGCAGGAACTCTGATAGTTCTGCCTATCCGTTTATATAAGGCTTCCCCTAGAACCACATCTAGGGGCTTTTATGTATAAGAGAATAATAAGTATTACACCTTTACAATACGTGTAGCACGTGTTATAATGGTGTTGTCAGGAGGTAAAAGCGCTATGCCTATGACACAAAAAGAGATGGTTAAACTCCTTACGGCCAATGGTTGGATAAAGACTAGAGGTGGTAAAGGCTCCCATATTAAAATGGAGAAGCAAGGGGAAAGACCTATCACAATCCCTCATGGTGAACTGAATAAGTACACTGAAAGAGGGATAAGAAAGCAAGCTGGGTTGTAAAATTCAGCCCCTGCTTTTTGATATGGAGGTAGTGAAATGTTAGTGACATATCCAGCTTTATTTTATTATGATGATACAGATGGGGTAAAAGCGACTTATTTTGTTCATTTCCCAGATTTTGAATACTCAGCTACACAAGGTGCGGGGATTTCTGAGGCTTTGGCTATGGGTTCGGAGTGGTTAGGAATTACTGTTGCAGATTTGATAGAGAATGATGAAGATTTGCCCCAGCCATCAGATATCAATAGCTTGTCTTTAATTGATAATGATCCTTTTAAAGATGATGAAGATTTCGTGTCAACCTATGACCTTGATAAATCTTTTATTTCTATGGTATCTGTTGATGTATTAGAATACCTAGGAAGTCAGGAACCAATTAAAAAGACCTTGACCATACCAAGATGGGCAGATAAGTTGGGACGAGAAATGGGACTTAACTTTTCTCAGACTTTGACAGATGCTATTGCAGATAAGAAAATTCAAGCCTAAGATTAAGTGTGGTATCGTGGTAATAGTCAATAAAAAAGCACGTTCAATTGTGCTAGTTACTTGTCTATTGATTTTATAGGTTTCTTAGCCCTTTTGAGGGCTTTTTATATTGATTTTTCAGGAAAAATAAAGAAATCAGACTTTTAAGAAAATCACTAATACCAAGGGTTTAAATGAGGTAATATGGTATAATTAGGACATAAAATAATTTTGTGGTAAGATGGTAGTATCTATTTTAGCATATTTCCGAGTATTCGGGGCGATTAAGAGTCGCATAGAAAGAGGACAAAATGGCAACATACGGATTTTTAGATGTTTTAGAGGAAGAGTTGGAGAAGAACTTTCCTTTTGACTTTGAGATTAGTTGGGACAAACGCAATCACGCGGTAGAAGTGAGTTTTCTATTGGAAGCGCAAAATACTGCAGGTGTGGAGATGGTGGATGAAGATGGAGAGGTTTCATCAGAAGATATCCTCTTTGAAGAAGCAGTGCTTTTTTACAATCCTGCCAAGTCAACAGTCAATGAGGAAGACTATTTGACTGTCATCCCTTACCTGCCTAAAAAAGGATTTTCTCGCGAATTTTTAGCTTATTTTGCGCTATTCCTTAAAGATACTGCCGAGGTTGGGCTAGATGCCCTCATGGACTTTTTGGAAGACCCAGAAGCAGAGGAATTCGTCATGGAATGGAACCAAGAAGTCTTTGTAGAAGGAAAAGTTGGCTTGGAAGAGGGAGAGTTTTATCCTTATCCGAGATACTAGGAGTTTGGAGAAGGTAGTATGAAAAAATTTGGGACGTATTTGGTTTATGTGCTAGCTTTTGTCTTTATTATGCTAGCTTTTGCTTGTGGCACTATCGCATTTGCAGAGTTGGGGTATTCCGCAGTTTTAGCCTTTACTTTTGGTTATACCTTCGCTCTTCTAAGCATGTATGTAATCTTTATTCTTCATGAGTTGGGTCATGCATTTTGTGGTTATCTGACAGGCTATCGGCTGGTGGCTTTTGGATTAGGAAACTTTCTTTTAACCAAAAAGTCAGGAAGGCTTCATCTTAGTCGAACAGCAGTTATAAAAAATGTTGGTGCTCAGTATATTGGTTTAAAAGAGAATGAAAGTGATCAAAGAATCATCTTGATGCTTTCAGGAGGCTTGATAGTTCACCTTTGCTTGATATTATTGGCAACACTTTTTGTTTTTTTGACAACAAACTGGTATTTTGCAGGCACTTGGATTTGTCTAAATTTATCTCTTCTTCTATTCAATGCTCTGCCAGTTGGGATTACCGATGGAGCAAAAATTTGGGAATTACTACAACACCCTGAAAATACGAAATACGCCTACCTAATGTTGAGGCATTCTGCCCAGACCTTGCTAGCTCCTCAAGAATATGATTTAAAAGACTTTATCATGTCTGTTGATGAGGATGTGAGAGGGAGTTTTGCAGAAAGTGTTCAGACTCTTCAGGGGTTGGTATTCATATTGGATGATAATATAGAGCTTGCAAAGCAACAGTTGCAGTCTGTGCTAGAGAAAACAGATAATCCAATGTCTAAAACTAGCTCTCAATTATACCTTCTTCAAGTTGCTCTGATGGAAGGAGATAATAAGAAAGCGGAAGAATATGCAAGTATTCGAGGGGTCAAATCCTTTTTATCTATAAAAACAGCAGATATGCAGGTCATTCAAGCTTGGTATCAATTTAAGGTAAGGAAAGATGTAGTTCAAACTCACAAGGCTATGAAGATTGCTAGACGTAAAATGAATAGCAGCCGAATGTTACGGGATGAGAAAATCTATTATCAAAATTGGTTAGCAGAGCTGGAAAAGGAAATGTTAGAAGGAACTGAAGATGAAACTAGAAATTTCTGATTTCACAGGCTGTAAGATTGCTTTGTTTTGTGGGGATAAGCTCTTGACTATCTTACGCGATGATAAGGCAAGCATTCCCTGGCCCAATATGTGGGAACTGCCAGGTGGGGGACGAGAGGGGGATGAAAGTCCGTTTGAGTGCGCGGCGCGTGAAGTTTATGAGGAACTGGGAATTCATTTAGATGAAGACTGTCTGCTTTGGAGCAAGATTTATCCTAGCGTAATCTTTAAAGATAAGCAATCGGTCTTTATGGTTGGTCAGCTAAGACAAGAACAATTTGACAATATTACCTTTGGAGATGAAGGTCAGGCTTATAAGCTGATGCCCGTTGAGGAATTTCTCAATTCTAAACAGGCAGTACCTCAGTTACAGGGGAGATTGAGGGATTATTTGGAGGGAAGTTCGATAAATGGAAAAGCGTAGCAAAAATATCAATATGTTTCTCATGGATGGTGAAGTGACTGGAAAAATCAAATGTACTTTGTCAAATTGGACGGGGGTGATTTACAAAATACCTCGTATTCAGTTGGGAGATTTGAAGTCTCGTGATGAAATGAAACAAAGTGGTATTTATTTCTTATTTGGTCGAGATGAAGATAAACAGAAAGATGTGACCTATATTGGTCAGGCGACAACTCGGAAAAATGGTGAAGGGGTATTGTTGCGAATTCAAGAGCATACCCGCGATACTCACGCAGATTATTTTAATGACGTCATAATTCTAACAACTCAAAATAATTCTTTCGGTCCAACAGAAATTAGCTATTTGGAAAATAAATTTACTCAACTTGCTAAACAAGCTGGTCGCTATATTGTGAAAAATGGGAATGATCCAAATCCTGGTAATGTAACTGAGGAAAAGGAATCTGAACTGGACGAAATTATTGAAAATACACTAATGATTATCGGCACTTTAGGTTATCGTGTTTTTGTTCCAATGACAAAGGAAGTTAGTCAAGATTTGACTGATAATCATTCAACTTATCTTTATTTAAAGCGTAAAACTAAGAAATCTAACAAAGTAATAGAAGCAACTTGTGAACGGACAACTGAAGGTTTTGTTGTTTTAGAAGGAAGTCAAGTAGAAATAATGGATTCTCCTAACCTTCCAGCAAGTTTAAAAGAAATGCGTCAGAATTTAATAGATTCACAGGTTATTCAAGATGGAGTGTTAAAGGAAAAACAACTCTTTTCTAGTCCTTCTTATGCAGCGGCTTTTTTGCTGGGTATGCAAACGAACGGACGAACTGATTGGAAAAATCAGGATGGAAGAACTTTAAAAGAATTAGAAGAATTAATAGATTGATAAGGAAAAATTAAATGGAAACATGGCAAGAGTTAAGAGTTACAGTGAAGCGTGAGGGAGAGGAGTTGGTTTCCAATCTCTTGATTGAGCTAGGAGCACAAGGTGTTGCGATTGAAGACAGTATGGACTATGTGGGAAATGTTAACCGCTTTGGTGAGATTTTCCCAGAGGTTGAGCAACAAGAAGAAATTGTGGTGACGGCCTACTACCCTGACACGGTGGATGTGGCAGTGGTTGAGGCGGACTTACAGGCTCGCTTAGCAGAATTGACAGATTTTATGGATTTGGGAGAAGTAAAAATGGGGACGACTGCCTTGGCTGAGGAAGACTGGGCGGACAACTGGAAGAAATACTATGAGCCAGCTCGTATCACTCATGATTTGACCATCGTGCCGTCTTGGACAGACTATGAGGCGACTGCGGGAGAAAAAATTATCAAGCTAGACCCTGGTATGGCCTTTGGAACGGGAACCCACCCAACAACCAAGATGAGTCTCTTTGCCTTGGAACAGGTTCTTCGTGGTGGCGAAACGGTGCTGGATGTGGGGACTGGTTCAGGGGTTCTCTCTATTGCCAGCTCGCTACTTGGTGCCAAGGAAATCTTTGCCTACGATCTGGATGATGTAGCAGTTCGAGTTGCTCAGGAAAATATTGAACTCAACCCTGGAATGGAAAACATCCATGTAGCAGCAGGAGACTTACTTAAGGATGTTGAGATTGAGGCAGATGTCATTGTGGCTAATATCTTGGCGGATATCCTCATTCATCTGACGGATGATGCTTATCGTTTGGTCAAGGATGAAGGCTACCTCATCATGAGTGGAATTATCAAGGACAAGTGGGACATGGTGCGCGAGTCGGCTGAGTCAGCTGGATTTTTCCTTGAAACCCACATGATTCAAGGGGAATGGAATGCCTGTGTTTTCAAGAAGACCAAGGATATTTCAGGTGTGATTGGAGGCTAGGATGCAGCAGTATTTTGTCAAAGGCAGTGCTAACTCTCCTGTCACCATCGAGGACAAGGAAACCAGCAAGCATATGTTTCAGGTTATGCGCCTGAAGGAAGATGATGAGGTTACCTTAGTCTTTGATGATGGGATTAAGCGCTTGGCGCGTGTGCTAGATGTGGAAAATCGTCAGTTTGAGTTGGTCGAAGAGCTAGCTGACAATGTGGAACTGCCAGTCCAAGTGACCATCGCATCTGGCTTTCCAAAGGGAGACAAGTTGGAGTTCATCGCTCAAAAAGTAACCGAACTCGGTGCCAGCCAAATCTGGGCTTTTCCTGCCGATTGGTCCGTTGCCAAGTGGGATGGCAAGAAGTTGGGTAAAAAGGTTGAAAAACTAGAAAAAATCGCCCTTGGAGCAGCAGAACAAAGCAAGCGTAATGTTGTTCCAAGCATCAAGCTGTTTGAGAAAAAGGCAGACTTCCTAGCCCAACTTGACCAGTTTGACCGCGTCGTAGTAGCTTATGAAGAGTCGGCCAAAGAAGGGGAAAGCGCTGCGCTCTTACAAGCAGTCGCTGGTCTTGAAAAAGGCGCCAAATTGCTCTTTATCTTTGGTCCAGAAGGTGGCCTGTCACCTGCAGAAATTGAAAGTTTTGAAGCCAAAGGAGCTGTTTTGGCAGGACTTGGTCCTCGCATTCTAAGAGCAGAAACAGCCCCACTTTACGCCTTATCAGCCCTTAGTGTTTTATTAGAATTAGAGAAATAAGAGGAAGAAAATGGAACAAAAACACCGTTCAGAATTTCCAGAAAAGGAACTCTGGGACTTAACAGCCCTATACCAAGACCGTGAGGATTTCTTGCGTGCAATCGAGAAAGCTCGCGAAGACATCAACCAATTTAGCCGTGACTACAAGGGCAATCTTCATACTTTTGAGGATTTCGAGAAGGCCTTTGCGGAATTGGAGCAAATCTACATCCAGATGAGCCATATTGGCAACTATGGTTTTATGCCGCAGACGACAGATTATAGCAATGAAGAATTTGCCAATATTGCCCAAGCTGGCATGGAATTTGAAACAGACGCCAGCGTAGCCTTGACCTTCTTTGACGACGCCTTGGTGGCTGCAGACGAGGAAGTCTTGAATCGTTTGGGAGAGTTGCCACATTTAACAGCAGCCATTCGTCAGGCCAAAATCAAAAAAGCTCACTACCTAGGATCAGATGTGGAGAAAGCCTTGACCAATCTAGGTGAAGTTTTCTACAGCCCACAGGACATTTACACTAAGATGCGAGCTGGGGATTTTGGAATGGCTGACTTTGAAGCTCATGGTAAGACTTATAAAAACAGCTTTGTGACCTATGAGAATTTCTACCAAAACCATGAGGATGCTGAGGTTCGAGAGAAATCCTTCCGTTCCTTCTCAGAAGGCCTTCGTAAGCACCAAAATACAGCTGCGGCAGCCTATCTAGCTCAGGTTAAGTCTGAAAAACTATTGGCAGATATGAAGGGCTACGAATCAGTTTTTGATTATCTTCTGGCTGAGCAAGAAGTGGACCGTGCCATGTTTGACCGCCAGATTGACCTCATCATGAAGGATTTTGCTCCAGTTGCCCAGAGATACCTCAAGCATGTTGCCAAGGTGAATGGTCTTGAAAAGATGACCTTTGCAGACTGGAAATTGGACTTGGATAGCGCCCTAAATCCTGAAGTGACTATTGACGACGCCTATGATTTGGTCATGAAGTCGGTAGAGCCTTTGGGACAAGAATATTGTCAGGAAGTTGCTCGCTATCAAGAAGAGCGCTGGGTGGACTTCGCTGCCAACAGTGGCAAGGATTCTGGTGGATATGCGGCGGATCCATATCGCGTGCACCCTTATGTCCTCATGAGCTGGACAGGTCGTTTGAGCGATGTCTATACCTTGATTCATGAAATCGGGCATTCTGGTCAATTCATCTTTTCAGATAATCATCAGAGTTACTTTAACGCCCACATGTCTACTTACTATGTCGAAGCGCCGTCAACCTTCAATGAATTGCTCCTCAGTGACTACTTGGAGCACCAATCTGACGACCCTCGTCAAAAACGTTTTGCCCTTGCCCACCGCTTGACAGACACCTACTTCCATAACTTCATCACCCACCTCTTGGAAGCAGCCTTCCAGCGTAAGGTCTATACATTGATTGAAGAAGGGGAAACCTTTGGGGCAAGCAAACTTAACAGCATTATGAAGGAAGTATTGACAGACTTTTGGGGAGATGCCATTGAGATTGACGACGATGCGGCTCTGACTTGGATGCGCCAAGCTCACTACTACATGGGCTTGTATAGTTACACCTACTCAGCAGGTCTTGTTATCTCTACTGCGGGTTACCTTCATTTGAAACATTCAGAAACAGGAGCTGAAGACTGGCTCAATCTCCTCAAATCAGGTGGTAGCAAGACACCACTTGAGTCAGCCATGATTATCGGAGCAGATATTTCAACAGACAAACCACTTCGTGATACTATTCAGTTCTTATCAGACACAGTTGATCAGATCATCGCTTACAGTGCCCAGTTGGGAGAGTAAATTAAAAGAGTCTGGGACAAAAGTCTAACCTTAAATATAAAAAGCGAACAAAACGAGTTATCTGACACTCAGAATTCTGTCTTGTTCGCTTTTTTTCTAATCTATCGATTTTAAAAATTTATAATAAAGAATTCCTGAAATCGAAATTTTTTGTCCCTGCCTCTTTAATTATCCCCAAAAGCTATCTTCTTCAGCTTGATCTGAAGAGAAGAGCCAAACTTCTTTGATTTTTCCGTCTTCAATGCGGAAGAGGTCAATCCCGTTCATATTGAGTTCAGTACCATCAGCACGTGTTCCAAGAAAAGTAACATTGGCTGCGATTAAATCCTCATTGTCAGAAACCCAATTTGTTATCACCTTAAAGGTTCCATTAGTTTTCTCAGCAAATGTAGCCAGGTGAGTTCCTAGCTTGTCCTTACCAACAACTGTACCAGATATACTATGAGTACCAGGTTGATGCCAGATAATATCGTCTGCCATCGTTTCAAAGACACCAGGAAAGTCACCAGCAATTAAAGCTTGGTTATAAGCATTGAAAATTTCTAAGTTTGTTGACATATATATTCTCCATTTCTTTTTTATGATATAATTGTAACAGTTACAAACAAAAAACAAGTAGACACTTTTTTGATAGCTAGTATCAAAAGTAGTACTATTATTGATACTAAAAGATAAATTTTTTAAAAAATAGAAAGAAGATATTTTATGACAAATAAAGTGAGTGAGTATGGTATTTGTCCATTTGCGACAACGCAGAGGGTTTTAACGGGGAAATGGGCACTGGTAATCATTTATCAGTTGAGTACGGGTACCAAACGATTTAAAGAATTGCAGAGATTATTGCCTGGGATTACTCAAACTATTTTGACCCGTCATCTCCGTCAATTAGAAAAGGATAAGATTATTCAACGAAAGGTCTATGCGGAAGTTCCCCCACGAGTTGAGTACAGCTTAACCGAAATGGGACAGGAATTCAGAGTTGTTTTAGATGCTGTCGAGAAATGGGGTCTGGATTATATCAAGTTGCTAAATGCTAATGAGATAAATAACAGATAATTCCTATATAGGGAATGTATTTTTTATCGAATCTCTCAATTAAAAGACAGTAAGTCAAACCTGAAAATTTCCAAACAATTTTCTTGAAACCCTTTCTTACTTTTGATAGACTAGTATCTAGTTTTTGAAAAAAGGAGAAAGAAAATGAAAAAATTTGTTGCTGAGTTAATCGGTACGTTCATGCTTGTGTTCATCGGAACAGGAGCTGTTGTTTTTGGAAATGGTCTTGATGGTCTTGGACACCTTGGAATTGCTTTTGCTTTTGGTTTGGCAATCGTAGTTGCAGCTTTTTCAATCGGAACTGTTTCAGGTGCTCACTTGAACCCAGCTGTTTCTATCGCTATGTTTGTTAACAAACGTTTGTCGTCTTCAGAACTTGTAAACTACATCCTTGGTCAAGTAGTCGGTGCTTTCCTTGCATCTGCTTCTGTATTTTTCCTCTTGGCAAATTCAGGTATGTCAACTGCAAGTCTTGGTGAAAATGCCTTGGCAAACGGTGTCACTGTCTTTGGTGGTTTCTTGTTTGAAACAATCGCAACCTTCTTGTTTGTCTTGGTTATCATGACTGTAACATCAGCAAGCAAGGGCAATGGCGCGATCGCTGGTTTGGTAATTGGTTTGTCATTGATGGCTATGATCCTTGTTGGATTGAATATTACTGGACTTTCAGTTAACCCAGCTCGTAGCTTGGCACCGGCTGTCTTTGTAGGTGGTGCAGCCCTTCAACAAGTATGGATTTTCATCCTTGCCCCAATCGTTGGTGGTGTTCTTGCAGCTCTCGTTGCTAAAAACTGTCTTGGGACAGAAGAATAATTGAAACTCAAAAAGCCTTGCTCCTCATCTTGAGGAACAGGGCTTTTTCGTATTTGTTTATACTCAATGAAAATTAAAGAGCAAACTAGGAAGCTAGCCGCAGGTTGCTCAAAGCACTGCTTTGAGGTTGTAGATAGAACTGACGAAGTCAGCTCAAAACACTGTTTTGAGGTTGTGGATAAGACTAACGAAGTCAGTAACCTATACCTACGGCAAGGCGATGTTAACGCGGTTCGAAGAGTTTAGCGGTTGTCAATTTTCTCTGGATAAAGGTCGTGTTGGAAGAGGCGTTGTTCTGCCAAGCCTTCATACTTAGTTCCTGGCTTACCGTAGTTGTAGTAGGGGTCAATTGAGATGCCACCGCGAGGGGTGAATTTTCCCCAAACCTCCAAATAGCGAGGGTCTAGCAAGTTGACCAAGTCTTTACCGATGGTGTTGATACAGTTTTCGTGAAAATCTCCATGATTTCGGTAACTAAAGAGGTAGAGTTTGAGGGATTTTGACTCAACACAGAGCTTGTCAGGAATGTAGGAAATATAGATAGTTGCAAAGTCTGGCTGAGCAGTGATTGGGCAAAGTGAGGTAAATTCAGGACAGTTAAATTTGATGAAATAGTCATTTTCCACATGACGATTATCAAAGGATTCTAGGACTTCGGGTTGATATTCGAAAATGTAGTTGGTTTCTTTGTTGCCTAGTAGGCTTAGGTTTTTCATTTCTTCTTGTTGTGACATGATTTTTTCTTTCTAATTTTAAACACCACGTTGATTATCGTAGAGGAGGGTATGCAGTTGGGGAAGGACGCGGACATTGCCCCAGTTATCATCAGTAGCGACGCGTTCCCAGAGTTCTTTGAGACGGTCTAGTTGATCTTGGATAATATTGCCTGTGGCCTTGGGTTCAGGATTTCCTGCTGATAAGAAGAGAACATCTGGTTGGTAGCGATCTTGAATACCTTTGGCAAAGGCCAAATCGGCATCGTCAAAGACAGGAATTTTAAAGGTGACCTTGTCTGGATCCAGTTGGGAAACGATAAAGTCCAAGGTCTCAAAGTTGACTTCCATCTTGGATGAAGGAGGTTTGGGGCTCAGAGTAACCTGGTCGATGTCTTTCAACCAATTTTGCCAGCGAGAGCCTTGAGTTTCAACAGCCAGAGTGACACCACGTTTCTTGAGCTTGGTTACTAGCTCAGCCATGTTGGCTGCTAGGATAGCAGGATTTCCTCCAGATAGGGTGACGTAGTCGTAGCTTCCTAGTTTATCCAAGGCAGCAATGACCTCGTCAGCTGTCATGCGAGTTGGTTTTTCAGAACCATCCCAAGTAAAGGCAGAATCGCACCAGTCGCAGTGGTAGTCGCAACCTGCAGTGCGGACAAACATGGTTTTCTGCCCAATTGCACGGCCTTCACCTTGAAAGGTTGGCCCAAAAATTTCCAGAACTGGTAGTTTGAGGACACGTTCCCTAGTCATCTAACCACTCCCGTCTAAACTCTGCAAAGGCAGTCGGAGTTTCATAGAGGCGAACGTATTCCAAACGGAGACCACGTTCGTCTGGCAACTCTTGGTTCATGGTTTGGAAAATCCAGTAAACCATATTTTCAGCAGTCGTGTTCATATAGGGAAGAGTTTCGTTTAGATAGCGATGATCCAAGTGGGGCTCTAAGTAGTTCTTGTAGATGGCTTTGATGTCTCCGAAATCGTAGGTCATGCCGCGTTCATCTAAAAAACCACTGACAGCAATCTGCAGATGATAGGTGTGACCATGAAGGGATTTGCATTTTCCCTCATAGTGAAAGAGGTGGTGGGCAGCATCAAAGGTAAATTCTTTTGATACCAAGGTTCTGTGAGGATTGTAGACAAGAGACTCCCCAGTTTCCTGTTTGATTTCTTTGGGTGCAAAAAACATTAGTCCTCTCCTTTCTGTGAGAGATAAACATCTAGACCATGTTGACGTAGGTGGCAGGCTGGGCAATCTCCGCAACCACTTCCGATAATCCCGTTGTAGCAGGTTAAGGTCTTTTCACGAACATAGTCAAAGGCACCGAGTTGGTCGGCTAATTCCCAAGTTTCAGCCTTGTCTAGCCACATGAGAGGCGTTTGGATAACGAAGTTGTAATCCATGGCCAGGTTGAGAGTAACATTGAGAGATTTGACAAAGACATCTCGACAATCGGGGTAGCCTGAGAAGTCTGTCTCGCAGACACCTGTCACGATATCTTTAATGCCCCGTTGCTTAGCAAGGACTGCCGCAAAGGACAGAAAGAGGTGGTTGCGACCATCAACGAAGGTATTGGGAACCTCTCCCTCTTTTTGCTCAATCTCCAGATCAGAAGTCAGGGCATTTTCAGTGATTTGTCCCAGTAGAGACATATCGAGGATATGGTGATGGATACCCTGTTCCTTAGCGATTTCTCTAGCAACTTGAATTTCGAGATGATGACGCTGACCGTAGGCAAAGGTAACGGCTTCGACCGTTTCATAGTGTTCTTTAGCCCAAAAGAGGCAGGTTGTAGAATCTTGACCGCCACTAAAGACGACCAAGGCAGATTGACGTTTCATAGTACTCCTTCCAAAATGGGAAATGTTCAGAGCACGCAAAAAGCTCCCTTGAGGGAGCTAAAAAATACCAAGTAGAGGTTTTTTTTAGCGATGGCATGTCCCAAACATCGTAATATTCTACCTACAGTCTAGCATATTTTTTGAAAAAAGGCAAAGGGCAAGAAAAAAGAGACCAAAGAAAGTATTTGGTCTCTAGTGTGATTAGCTCAATTCAGCAACGATGGCCTTGATCTGTTCTGCTGTGTGTACACCAGCAACTTGTTTCACAACTTGGCCGTCTTTTTTGAAGAGAAGAGTTGGGATAGACATGATTCCAAAAGCACGAGCTGTGTTTGGATTTTCATCAACGTCCATTTTAACGATTTTCAAGACATCTTCTGAAAGTTCTTCAGACAATTTATCCAAGATTGGACCTTGCATACGACATGGACCACACCAAGTTGCCCAGAAGTCTACCAAGACCAAACCGTCTTTTGTTTCTTGTTCGAATGTTGCATCTGTAATTGCTTTTGCCATTGTATTTCTCCTTTTTTAGTTATATTGGCTTAAATCTTGTTTCATGAGATAGAAGAAGACATCTCCATAAGTCCCATGGTAGTCCAAATCATGACCGTTGTAGGTTAATTTTTGGACAGGGTAGTAGTCTGCGACGCCGATAAGGCAAGCTTGTTGTGAACGATCAAAGTCTTCATAAGACTCGAAAGTCACAGTTCTTTCGTTCTTGCTGGCATCTAGATAGGTAATTTCAATCATTTTAAAAACTCCTTTGTTTAATGATGACTTTATTTTACTCCTTGTAAAAGAGAATGTCAAGAAAAATGATCGCGCACGCAACTTTTCTTAAAAAATCATCTTAAATCAAGAAATCCAAACCAGTTTCCAAGCTTTCTTCGACAGCCTTTTGTAGTGTGGCTAGTGTTTTTTGCCCATCACTTGTCAGGCAGATAAAGCTAGAGCGTCTATCTTGATGGCAACATCTTCGACTGATTAAACCGCAATTTTTAGCTTCCAAGCGAGCCACCATCCGAGAAACAGCGCTTGGGCTTAGATGAAGCTTATCTGGCAGGTCAATCTGGCGTAGAGATTTTTCTTGGGCCAAATCCAGATAGTAGAGCAGGTAGAACTCTTTCAAGGTCAGCCTTTGTTCGCTTTGCTGGGCAATAGTCTCTTCCAAGAGACCTTCAATTTCTTTCTGACGCCGATTGAAGTCAAACCATTTTTCCAAGTAGGTCATAGTATCTCCTTTCTTTTTAGAGTTGTAAATAGAAGAAAGTCCATTCACGGACAGTCTCTGCATCACAAGATGATTGCGCATGCAATAATTATACTACTTTTCAAGAAAGCTGGCAAGAAAGACGCTGGCATCTTTTATCCTAAATCATGCCTGTTTTCACAAGTCAAGAATTGTTTGTATCCCCTTTCCTCTCTAATTTTCATTATCCCTTGTGCATTTCCTTGAAATTTTCTGAAAAAAGAGTAAACTGGTATGCAAGAAGTCTATTTCGTGGAGTTTAGGATGAAATTATATGTTCAATTAATGATTCTCTTTGTGATTTCTCTAATCGGAGAGGGGATCTCTAGTTTCTTTCATTTGCCCATACCAGGCAGTATTATCGGCTTGATTATTCTTTTTCTAGCCCTACAATTCAAGTGGCTGAGAACTAGGCATGTCAACATGGTGGGGAATTTCTTGCTGGCCAATATGACCATTCTCTTTTTACCGCCAGCAGTGGGAATCATGGAGAAGTTTGATGTGATTGCTCCCTATCTTTTGCCAATTGTTTTGATTGTCTTTTTTGCAGCTGTTATCAATATTATCCTCATAGCCTTGGTAGTTCAGTTCATCAAGAGACGGTTTGAGGGAGATTATGAGAAAGGAGATGCCAAATGAGTGAATTTGTTTCCAATCCCCTGTTTGGACTTGCCCTGTCTATCCTAGCTTATCTAGTGGGAATGTTGATTTACAGACGCTTTCCCCATCCATTGACAACGCCCTTGCTTTTGTCAGCTGTATTCATTATCATTTTTCTAAAAGTGACGGGTATTTCTTACCAAGATTACTACCAGGGTGGGGTTTATCTGAACAACTTGATTGTCCCATCGACCGTGGCTCTAGGGATTCCCCTTTATAAGAGTTTTCACCTGATGAAGCACCATGCTCGGAGTATTCTCTTTGGTAGTCTGCTAGCAGTAGTTGTCAATACCTCTTTCACAGCCCTTGTGGCCAAAATCTTTGGCATGGACTTTTTCCTAGCCATTTCTCTCTTTCCAAAGTCAGTGACAACCGCCATGGCAGTGGGAATCACAGAAAAATTGCAAGGCTTGACGACCGTGACTTTGGTGGTTGTAGTGGCGACTGGGATTTTAACCAGTGTTATCGGCCCAACCCTTTTGAAGTGGTTGAAAATTGACGACCCAGTAGCTGTTGGTCTTTCCCTTGGAGGAACAGGCCACGCAGTTGGAACGGGGACAGCCTTCCGATACGGCTCTGTAGCAGGAGCCATGGGTGGTTTGGCTATAGGTGTCACCGGTATTCTCTATGTCTTTGTCAGCCCTATTGTAGCCAGTTTGATATTGAGTTAAAAAGCAAGGAATTCGGGTTCCTTGCTTTTTAAGATCGTATGTTATAGACTATTACTTTTCTTTGCTTAAGTGGATGACTTGGTCATAGTGTTTTAAGTCTTCTTCCGTGTAGTGGTGAATGACTTCAATGACTGTCTGAGGTAGGGAGAAGAGCAAGTCGCTAATTTTTCTGCTATTTTCCAAGTCAAGATTGGCCTTAATCTCATCTGCTAAGATGAGTTGGCTATCATGGTAGAGGGCGCGAGCGATTTCTAGGCGTTGTTTCTCGCCACCAGATAGACTGTCGTTGCTGAGCGTTCGATTTTTCAAATGATATAATCCCGTTTTTTTGAGGATGTAAGTTAAACGTTCCTCCTTTTTATCCAGTCCTAGAAGGATATTGTCGTCCAGAGAGAGCGTGTCAAAGTAATGGCTATCTTGGAGGATATAGGAGCTGATGCCCGTGATTTCTTGACGTGACAGGTTTTGACCAGCAAAGCTAATCTGTCCACTTGTCGGTGTCTCTTCTCCATGAATGATATTGAGCAGGGTTGTTTTACCAGAGCCACTTTCCCCGATAATGGCAATTTTTTCTCCTTGCTTGATGTGCATGGAAATCGGAGATAAGAGGCTATTCCCATCTTTTTCTAGGGAGATGGTGTTAAGCTGGATAGGGAAAATATTTTCTATGCTTCTAGGCGAGATGAAGTCAGACTGACCCAAAAGTTTTTGGTATTTGTTGAGAAGAGTTCGATTCGCTTTTCGGGTGTTGGTAAAATAAGCCAACTCTTGGAATTGATAGCCGATATTATGGGAAACTAGATAGATGGCCACAAAACTCGCCGCATCTAAATAATTATAGTAGGTCATAAAGCCACCGATGACGATTGGTGTGACAGAACAAAAGGCATCGATGCTATTGATCAAGAGACTATTTAAAGTTCGTTGCTTTTCATAGTTAATTTCGGTATCTAGACTGGTTTGTAATTGCTTTTGATAGCGAGCAAAAAAGTAGTCTTGCCCCTGATAATGGCGAATTTGTTGGCTACCACCAATAAAATTTGTCAAGCTTGCTAAGTAGCTCTGGTTAATAGTTGACCGCTTTTCAGAAAGTGAATCCAAGCGCTTTGATCCGATAGCACTGCAGAGGACAGGAAAGGAGTAGAAGAGGATGAAAATCAAGCCTAGGTAAAAATTGGTCCATAGGGCATAAAGAATGGACACAGTGGTGAAGCCAAGAGAAGAAATGATGATGACGGTTGGCTCGATATAGCTTTCTTCTAGTTGCTTGACGTCGTTTTCTAGGTCAGACAAAATATCCTTTTCATCAATCTCATAACTGTTTAAAAATCGCTTGAAAATAGCACTCTTGATTCCATATTTGAAGTCAGTAATCAAACGGGCGTAGTAATAACGTTTCCCAGCCAAACCTAGTAAGAGGATGAGATTACCAAGGATTCCTAGAATTAATACTTTCCAAAGAATGCCTAGCTCTTGATTGGTAAAACTAGCAACAATATTTTGAACAAGGGCTGGCGTGATAATTGCTTCCAGCCAAGTAATGGCAATAGAAAAGAAGTAAAGTACGAGGTGCTTCTTAGTAACAAATCTTCTCAGCATAAAGAGTTGACCTCCCTATCGATATACATGTAATCAGTTTTAAAGTCATTATACTCCTTTATCTCAAATACTTCATATAAAAATATAATTTTTGGTGGATATACAATTAAATGACAATGTCAAAATGTAACAGATTAAATAAAAAGCGAACAAAACAGAATTTGTTGTTTCGATTCGCTTTTTGTATTATCATCTAGATTTTTCTTGTAGCTCTGATAACATTTAGTCTGAGCAGGTACACTAATAGCTGATGGAATAAAATGTGTACATTAGATTATTTCCAAGCGCCACTGGCATCTACATAGTAACCATCAGGTGTGTAGGTATTGTGAAGCATCTTACCTGATGAAGCAAGGTAATACCAAGAGCCGCTATCTTTCACCCAGCCTGTTGCCATAGAACCTGAGTTGTTTAGATAATACCAAGATCCACTATCTTTGATCCAACCTGTCGCCATAGAACCTGAGTCTCTTAGATAATACCAAGAGTGATTATCATATAGCCAGTCACTAGCAATCATAGCTCCTGATGATTTAAAGGCATACCAGTTGCCACCTTGATAGAGCCAAGTTTGATTGAACATGACTCCTTTATCATTCATAAAGTACCAAGTTCCCTTGTCCTTAACCCAAGCATTTTTAACTAATTGCCCTTGTTTTTGATAGTACCAGCTTTCACTGTAATTCTTTTTTAGCCAACTTTCTGCTTTTAGAATCGGATAAAGTATTTTGAAGGCTCCTCCCCCTCTGTAGGAATGACTGATAACTCCTGGTTTTTGAAGTTTCAATTCTACATAGTCGTCTTCCCAAGCAAATACTTTTTGACCATTGAGAGTCTCTGGTAAGGTAGCAGTGTAGGTCTTAGTTTGATAGTCCCATTTTGCATCAAGGTAGGTGTGTTGATCATTTGATTCGTCAATACGGAAGTAACCACTCTTTCCGCCATCATGATACACATCATCTACTACTTTAGTGGACCAGGTCTTTACTTCATTTCCGCTCTTGGCTTCTACCTTGATATCTCCTCTATAGCCATAAGGTACATAGAAATTCAGGTAACGTCCCTTTGTACCGACCATAGATTTGTCCTTTTCTTGACCTAGGAAATTGATAGTCTGATCTTGACCATTGAGACTGACCGTCCATTCGATTTTCTCAGTTTTTGGCAAATCTAAGACTTTGATATCTACTTCATGGCCATTATCAAATCGGAGAATTTTGCCATCTTGATATTTAACACCACCCTTAATAACCCATTCTTCTTCCAATTCGAAGGCCTTTCCTGAATGAGGAAAAACTAGTAAAGCTAGACCTGCTAGAGACAAACCAAATAGTGTGATTTTTTTTGATACTTTCATTTTCTTAACTCCTTATTTTTGAAATAAAACAAATTGACTGTTTTCTGGATAAACTTCAATATGTTGTTTATGATTTTGTTTTAAGACTTGTTCACGTGAGTAAGAATACAATTCGTTTAACGTGATTCTATTGTTATAATTTTGATCAGCAATTAAAGAACCTTGATATTGCTGTACAGGGTTCCATCCTGAACCTAAAGACCAATATTTAGTTGCCAAACTTAAAGCTACGCCGCTAGAGTATTCTGACGAACTTGATGAACAGAGTACCAAAAATTTAGAGTCAATCATCTCACCTGCTTTTTCGCCACCATTCATATTAGAAAAACCTGATACAAATTCATCTAAATCAAAATATTTCGTAGAGGCTTCTTCATTGGCTTCACCTGTATTATCTTTAGAAATAATTGTCCCAGCGTGACAACAATCCAGCATAACCACAAACTTACTTTTGTATTGTTTCAGTATAGATGCCAATTCCCAGCCTGAAAAGGATGTTTTATCGCTACCAATGGCTATCGTCCCATCTTCTCTTCCATGACAAGTAAGGTAACTAGATTTTTTGTAGCTCTGATAACATTTAGTCTGAGCAGGTACACTAATAACCGATGGAAAAAAATATGTACTTTAGATTATTTCCAAGCGCCACTGGCATCTACATAGTAACCATCAGGTGTGTAGGTATTGTGAAGCATCTTACCTGATGAAGCAAGGTAATACCAAGAGCCGCTATCTTTCACCCAGCCTGTTGCCATAGAACCTGAGTTGTTTAGATAATACCAAGATCCACTATCTTTGATCCAACCTGTCGCCATAGAACCTGAGTCTTTTAGGTAATACCAAGAGTGATTATCATATAGCCAATCACTAGCAATCATAGCTCCTGATGATTTAAAGGCATACCAGTTGCCACCTTGATAGAGCCAAGTTTGATTGAACATGATTCCTTTATCATTCATAAAGTACCAAGTTCCCTTGTCCTTAACCCAAGCATTTTGAACTAATTGTCCTTGTTTTTGATAGTACCAGGTTTCACCGTCACTATTTTTTAGATTTAGCCAGCTTTCTGCTTTTACAATCGGATAAAGTTCTCTGAAGACTCCCCCCCCTTTGTAGAAATGACTGATAGTCCCTGGTTTTACAAGTTTAATATTATCATACTCCTCTGCCCAAGCAAAGACTTTTTGACCATTGATAGTCTCTGGTAAGGTAGCAGTGTAGGTCTTAGTTTGATAGTCCCATTTAGTATCAAGGTAGGTGTATTGATCATTTGATTCTTTAATACGATAGTAGCCACTCTTTCCACCATTATATACATCATCTACCACTTTAGTGGACCAGGTTTTTACTTCATTTCCGCTCTTGGCCTCGACCTTGATATCTCCTCTATAGCCATAAGGAACATAGAAATTCAGGTAATGTCCTTCTTCTCCGATATTGGATCTATCCACTTCTTGACTTAGGAAATTGACAGTTTGATCTTGACCATTGAGACTGACCCTCCACTCAATTTTCTCAGTTTTTGGTAAATCCAAGACTTTGATATCTATGCTATGACCATTGTTAAATCGAAGAATTTTGTCATCTTGATATACAACTCCTCCTTTAACACGCCAAACTTCTTTAAGCTCAAAGGCCTTTCCCGAATGAGGGAAAGCTAGTAAAGCTAAACCTGCTAGAGATAAACTAAATAATGTGATTTTTTTTGATACTTTCATTTTCTTAACCCCTTATTTTTGGAATAAAACAAATTGGCTGTTTTTAGGATAAACTGATACATGTTGCTCTTCGCGAATTTTTGATGCATCTTCAAGAACTAGAGGATAAGAGTATTGATACAGTTCCTCTAAAGTGATTTTTCCGTTAGCGTTGGTGTCTGCCATAGGCGAAATCATTCTATTTTGAAGCGGATCCCAACCTGTACCCATTGCCCAGTATCTAGTGGCAAGACTACCTACTCCGACTGCACTATACGACTCTTCATCCTTACAAGAGGCACATAGTACGAGGAACTTAGAATTAAGCATTTCACCATTCTTGCTTGCTACATCTCCTGTTGAGAATCCTGCCAAAAATGCTTGTTCATCAAATCTTTCTTCAGACTTGGAGGCAACCTTTTTGTCTGGCTTACCTACATCTATAATTGTTCCTGAATAGCAACAATCCAGCATAACCACAAACTTACCTTTATATTGTTTCAGTAGAGATGCCAATTCCCAGCCTGAAAATGATGTTTTATCACTACCAATGGCTATCGTCCCATCTTCTCCACCATGACAAGTAAGGTAAAGATAGTTCACATCGCTTTCGCTAGAAGATTTGAAAAGTTCTTCCATTTTTGCAATAATCTCAGCTTTTGTTTTATCTGGGAACCGAACAACTTTACTAAAGTTTTGGTTACTAAAAACCTTTTCCATAGCATTAACATCTGCGATAGGTACAGCGGTTGTTGATGTTTCACCAAGAACTAAGGCACGGCGATTAATCGTTTGTCTTGCTCCACTACTAGCAAAGAAATAAGTATCATCTCCAATATTGTGCCAACCTGTCTGCATAGCACCGCTATCAGCTAAATAATATTGTTTCCCTTCGATAGTCTGTAGGCCAGTTTGCATGACACCGCTAGTATTTAAATAATACCAACTACCAGAAATCAAACACCAGCCTGTTTTCATAGCACCACTATCATCTAGATAATACCAATTTCCATACTCATTGAACCAACCTGTTTTCATCCAACCTTCACTATCAAAATAGTACCAGGTTTCATTAATCTTTTCCCACCCGTTTTTAGTGTAAGAACCGTCAGAATGTTTATACCACCAACGGCCATTCGATTGAATCCAACTGCCATTAGAGTGGCTATAAGCCTTGGGAGAAATAGATTCTTGAGCAGAAACTGGACTATTTACTGATAGTGATGTCACTAGGCTCAGTAAAGCAACTGATGACAATAAAATTTTTTTCATAATCATATTGTCCTTTCTATTTTATTTTTGTATAATCATATCATAAATAAAAAACAAGCGTCTTATTTTTTGCAGAAATGGAAGAGGATACTATGGAAAATTTTGGAGCAGTTTTAAAGGATATCCGTATTTCAAAAAATTTTCGTCTTAAAGATTTGGCTTGTGATAAGATTAGTGAGTCAACTATTTCTCGTTTCGAAAATGGGATTACAAAATTATCTATTGAGCATTTTTACATGTTGTTAAATCGCCTGGGGATATCATTTTCGGAATTTGAAGAATTAGTTCATTGCTATTATTCCAAAAAAGAATGCTTTTTTGAAGAACTAGAACATGCTGTAAACTCTTCAGATATCATTTTGTTACAAGAACTAATAAAGAAAATAGAACTAAAACAAAAGCAGGAAAAAAGTCTATGCAATTGTCACATAAAATTGATTGCTGAACAACAGATTAATCGCCTTGCAAACCTTCCTTACAATGCATCTAAATGTAATGAGTTAATAAAGTACTTGCTTTCTGTAGATAATTGGATGGAGTATGAACTGAAAATTTTCTATAATTCGGTGTTTTTTATGAACACTAAAACCATAAGCTTACTATATAGAGCTGTAATCAAGAAAACACGACATTTTTTAAAAACAGATATGGGAACACATAGAGTAATTCCTTTATATTTATTTAATTTAGAATTATTATTAAAAAATAATTTGTTAGATAGCGCTCAATTTTTTATAGATGATTTAGAAAATTTACTGACCAGACAAGGATATTATTTTGAAAAGAATTATTTGCTTTTTTTAAAAGGTATTTATCTTATAAAAACGAATCAAGTAGAGTTAGGCAAAAAAGAATGTTCCAAAGCTATGAAAATATTTAAGGAATATAATGATAGTGTCACAATAGAGAAAATAAACAAGACCTTTAAATCAGATTTTATCATTTAATTGGTTAGAAGGATTCGTCTGTAAGATAAAGTTAGACGGAAAATGAGATCAAAGAAAAAAGGATAGCCTCTCTACGATGAGATGTTATCCTTTTTGATTATGAAACTATTGCAAGTTAACCTTGTTTCTCAAGATGTAGTAGGTTCCGAGGTAAAAGATAGCTATGAAAATGAGTTCTTCAACAATGGCTATACCTGCTCCCATATAGAAATTGTCATTAAGTCCTACAAGTGAATTGACATAGAAATTAGAACTAAGATTGAAGGAAAGTTCAATAAATCCAATGACGATTTGGATACCAATGTAGGCTGCAACAGCGAGTGCTGTACGGTATTCATTGAAAAGCTGTCCAATGGAAATAGCCAGGTAGATGCAGAGGATTCCTGAAATGGTATTTAGTAGGAAGGATATACCTGTAAGAAAGATCTGAGGGAGATGTGTTTCTACAAATGTAATCACATAAGAAAGAGGAATCCATTCTGGAACCGTTATGGCCACAATAATAATAGCGCTTAGAGCTAGGACAGCAGTGCTAATCAACGACCAGATAAAAGCACCGATTAGTTTGGCTGTGATGATATGGTGTTCAGAAACTGGCAAGGTTAAAGTCAGATAGCCTTGTCGGTCATAGACACTTCCTTTGAATCGTTTAATAATCAAGAAAAGAGTTGAAATCCCCAGTGTAATTATCAAGCCGCCAAAGACGAGAGCTAGAAAGATAAATAGGAAAGGTTTGCTATCTTTGAAAGATATATAATTATAGTAGTGGCCTTGCATTCCTATGAGGATAGAAAGGACTAGCACGGCTGCGTAGAGGGCTAAATACCACTTGTTAACATTTTTAAATTCGTAGCGAACTAAATTCCAAAACATAATAATCTCCTTTGCTTAGGTCTTAAATTCCTGACGGAAGAGCTGGTCAATGGATTCACCTGACTCATAGCGAATATCATCTACATTGCCTTGACGGACGACTTTTCCGTCTTTGAGGAAGACAATTTCATCCAAGATTGGCTCGATATCTGAAATCAAGTGGGTAGAAATCAAAACGGTAGAAGTTGGTGAGTAGTTGTTGATAATGGTATTGAGGATATAATCACGGGCTGCTGGGTCCACTCCACCAATAGGTTCGTCCAGAACGTAGAGACGAGCATCACGGCTCATAACCAAAATCAGTTGTACCTTTTCCTTGTTTCCTTTTGATAGTTTCTTGAGACGACTATTTTCATCAATGCCCAAGTCTGCAAGTAGATGATGGGCGCGTTCAAGATTGAAATCTTTATAGAAGGTCTTGAAGTAGGTTAGGGCTTCTTTGACCTTCATTTGCTCATTGAGATAGGTCGTATCCGGCAAATAAGCTACGATGGCCTTGGTTGCTGGGCTTGGGTCCATATCGTTGATAAGGACACGTCCTTGATCTGGTTGTAAGAGGCCATTGATTAGTTTAATCAGGGTTGTTTTTCCTGAGCCGTTTGGGCCAAGGAGACCAACAATTTTTCCAGCTGGAATGTCAAGAGAAACATTTTCAAGGGCTGGTGTTGCTCCATAAGATTTGGATACATTTTCAAATGCTAGTAATGACATAGGCTTAAACTCCTTTAATATAATCGCCGACTACGCCTGGTAGTTCTTCTTTTTCATAGCCAAAATGGGTCATGGAGGAAACGAAGTGTTCCAATTCTTCTTCCGATAATTGTTTGCGCGATTGGGCGATCAGCTCCTTATCCTCAGTCACAAATCGTCCAGTTGTGCGCTTGCTGTAGACAAATCCTTCTCGTTCGAGGTCTGACAAGGCTCTTTGGATGGTGTTTGGATTGACACCCGCCTCGCTAGCCAGCTCTCGCACGGTTGGAAGTTGTTGATTGGGTTCCAGTGTATGGGAAACAATCTGAAGCTTGATTTTCTCCATAATCTGTAAATAGATGGGTTTTTTGTTGTCAAATGTCCAGGACATCTTGGTCTCCTTTCTTTTACTCTCTTGTCTTAATTAAATAATACAACAAAACAAAAAACTTGTCAAGCAAAAAGAAGAATTGTTTTGGGAATCGCTTAAAAAATGGTATAATGAAAAGAAAACGATAAGGAGGGAAAGGATGCGTTGTCCAAAATGTGGGGCTACCAAGTCAAGTGTTATCGATAGTCGCCAAGCAGAAGAAGGGAACACCATTCGTAGAAGACGTGAGTGCGATGAATGCCAGCACCGTTTTACAACCTACGAACGGGTAGAAGAAAGAACCTTGGTGGTTGTTAAAAAAGATGGCACACGGGAACAATTCTCCAGAGATAAAATTTTTAATGGGATTATCCGCTCAGCTCAGAAACGTCCTGTGTCAAGTGATGAAATCAACATGGTAGTCAATCGTATCGAACAGAAACTCCGTGGTCGAAATGAAAATGAAATTCAAAGTGAGGACATTGGTTCACTCGTCATGGAGGAGTTGGCTGAGTTGGATGAGATTACCTATGTACGTTTTGCCAGTGTTTATCGTAGTTTTAAGGATGTTAGTGAGCTAGAGAGCCTGCTCCAACAAATCACCCAGTCCTCTAAAAAGAAAAAGGAAAGATAAATGAAGCCAATTGACCGTTTTTCTTATCTAAAGAATAATCGGGTGTCGCAAGATACCTCATCTCTGGTACAGTGCTACCTCCCGATTATCGGTCAGGAGGCACTGAGCCTTTATCTTTATACGATTAGTTTTTGGGATAATGGTAGAAAGGAATATCTCTTTTCAAGTATTCTCAATCATCTCAACTTTGGGATGGATAGACTGATAAAATCCTTGAAAATCCTATCTGCTTTTAATCTCTTAACCCTCTATCAAAAGGGGGATGTTTATCAGCTAGCCATTCATGTTCCTCTATCTAGTCAAGATTTCTTGGAGCATCCTGTTTATCGTAGACTTTTGGAGAAGAAGATTGGCGATGCAGCTGTGGAGGATTTGAAAGATGAAAGTGCTGAGGGAGAAGAAATACCTGTCTCACTCAATCAAGTCTTTTCAGACTTGGCAGAACTGGGAAGTCAAGAAGACCTTGGTCTCAAGAAGAAAGTGGCCAACGATTTTGACTTAGACCATTTTCGTCAGCTTATGGCTCGAGATGGGCTTCGCTTTGCGGATGAGCAGTCCGATGTCTTAACCCTCTTTGCCATTGCCGAGGAGAAGAAATGGACTTGGTTTGAAACTTATCAATTGGCCAAATCAACAGCTGTTTCCCAGGTTATTTCAACCAAACGAATGCGGGAAAAAATCGCTCAAAAACCGATTTCTTCTGACTTTAATCCTAAGGAAGCAACCATTATCAAAGAAGCCAAAAGTAAAACAGCCCTGCAGTTCTTGGCAGAAATCAAGCAAACACGCAAGGGAACCATTACCCAAACAGAAAGAGACCTCTTGCAACAGATGGCTAGCTTGGGCTTGCTGGACGAAGTTATCAATATCATTCTCTTGTTGACCTTTAATAAGGTGGATTCGGCAAATATTAATGAAAAATATGCCATGAAGGTAGCCAATGACTATGCCTATCAAAAAATTCATTCGGCAGAAGAGGCAGTCTTGCGCATTCGTGAGCGAGGGCAGAAGAGCCAGTCTCAAAAGGCTAGTAAAACCAGTCCTACCAAGTCCAATGTACCCAAGTGGAGCAATCCAGATTATAAAAATGAAACCAGCGAGGAAACTCGTCTGGAATTAGAACGTAAGAAACAAGAACTATTAGCTCGATTAGAAAAAGGAGGAGATTAGATGGAAAGTGTCGGAGACGTACTCAAACGTCAACCTAGCCGTTTTCATTATCAAGATTTGGTCCAGAAAATCATGAAGGATTCTGATGTTGCGGCCTTTATCCAGCAAGAATCCTTGACTCCAGAGGAATTAAATCGCAGTATCTCCAAGTTTAATCAGTACATCACCGAGCGTGACAAGTTTCTCCGTGGGGATACGGATTATATTGCCAAAGGCTACAAGCCAATTTTGGTTATGAATCATGGCTATGCGGATGTTTCTTACGAAGAAACTCCTGAACTCATCGCAGCGGAAAAAGAAGCGGCTATTAAGAATCGTCTCAAGTTAATCAATCTGCCAGCCACTCTCAAGAAAGCTAGTTTGGCTCAAGTAGATTTGGATGATTTGGAGCGCTTGCCAGTTTTTGAAAAGCTATTAGCCTTCGTGGAGCAATATCCAGCTATTCGAAAAGGTCTTTACTTATATGGAGACTTTGGTGTGGGTAAAAGTTTCATGGTGGCTGCTTTAGCCCATGATTTATCAGAAAAACGTGGTGTTTCATCAACTCTCCTCCACTATCCTAGCTTTGTCATTGATGTCAAAAATGCTATCGGTGATGGTAATGTCAAGACCTTGGTAGATGAGATTAAACTTTCTGAAGTCTTGATTTTAGATGATATTGGTGCCGAGCAATCAACAGCTTGGGTACGTGATGAAATCCTGCAGGTCATTCTCCAATATCGGATGCAGGAAAATTTACCGACCTTTTTCACCTCTAACTTCAACTTTGAAGATTTGGAGAAGCATTTCGCTAAAGGGAAACATGGAAATGACGAAACCTGGGAAGCCAGACGGGTCATGGAACGCATCCGTTATTTGGCTGAGGAGACTCGTTTAGAAGGAGTGAACCGTCGATGACAGAAACAATCAAATTAATGAAGGCTCATACTTCAGTGCGCAGATTTAAGGAGCAATCCCTTCCTCAGCAAGACTTGACTGAAATCCTGACAGCAGCCCAAATGGCCTCGTCTTGGAAGAATTTTCAATCCTACTCTGTGATTGTGGTACGAAGTCAAGAGAAGAAGGATGCTTTGTATGAATTGGTGCCTCAAGAAGCCATTCGTCAGTCAGCTGTTTTCCTTCTCTTTGTCGGAGATTTGAACCGTGCAGAAAAGGGAGCACGACTCCATACGGATACCTTCCAACCTCAAGGTGTAGAAGGTCTCTTGATTAGTTCGGTCGATGCGGCTCTTGCTGGTCAAAATGCCCTGCTGGCAGCTGAAAGTTTGGGCTATGGTGGTGTCATTATTGGCTTGGTTCGTTACAAGTCAGAAGAAGTGGCAGAGCTCTTTAACCTGCCTGATTACACCTATCCTATCTTTGGGATGGCACTAGGTGTGCCAAATGAGGAACATGAAGTCAAACCTCGCTTGCCATTGCATCAAGTGGTGTTTGAGGAAGAATACCAAGGGCAGCCAACTGAGGCAATCGAAGCTTATGACCGTGTACAGGCTGACTATGCTGGAGCACGTGCGACCACAAGCTGGAGCCAGCGTCTAGCAGAACAGTTTGGGCAAGCTGAACCAAGCTCAACTAGAAAAAATCTTGAACAGAAGAAGTTATTGTAGAAAGTGAGAAATTATGGCCCTACCAACTATTGCCATTGTAGGACGTCCCAATGTTGGGAAATCAACCCTATTTAATCGGATCGCTGGTGAGCGAATCTCCATTGTAGAAGATGTCGAAGGAGTGACACGTGACCGTATCTATGCAACGGGTGAGTGGCTCAATCGTTCATTTAGTATGATTGATACAGGGGGAATCGACGACGTCGATGCTCCTTTCATGGAACAAATCAAGCACCAGGCAGAAATTGCCATGGAAGAAGCAGATGTTATCGTCTTCGTCGTGTCTGGTAAGGAAGGAATTACCGATGCGGACGAATACGTAGCCCGTAAGCTTTACAAGACCCATAAACCAGTTATCCTCGCGGTTAACAAGGTGGACAACCCTGAGATGCGAAATGATATCTATGATTTCTATGCTCTTGGTTTGGGTGAACCATTGCCTATCTCATCTGTCCATGGTATCGGTACAGGGGATGTGCTAGATGCCATCGTAGAAAATCTTCCAAATGAATATGAAGAAGAAAATCCAGATGTGATTAAGTTTAGCTTGATTGGTCGTCCCAATGTTGGAAAATCAAGCTTGATTAACGCTATCTTGGGAGAAGACCGTGTCATTGCCAGTCCAGTTGCTGGAACAACTCGTGACGCCATTGATACCCACTTTACAGATACAGATGGTCAAGAGTTTACCATGATTGATACAGCTGGGATGCGTAAATCTGGTAAGGTTTATGAAAATACCGAGAAATACTCTGTTATGCGTGCCATGCGTGCTATTGACCGTTCAGATGTGGTCTTAATGGTCATCAATGTGGAAGAAGGCATCCGTGAATACGATAAGCGTATCGCAGGTTTTGCCCATGAAGCTGGTAAAGGGATGATTATCGTGGTCAACAAGTGGGATACACTTGAAAAAGACAACCACACTATGAAAAACTGGGAAGAAGATATCCGTGAGCAGTTCCAATATCTACCTTACGCACCGATTATCTTTGTATCCGCTTTGACCAAGCAACGTCTCCACAAACTTCCTGAGATGATCAAGCAAATCAGCGAAAGTCAAAATACACGTATTCCATCAGCTGTCTTGAACGATGTCATTATGGATGCTATTGCCATCAACCCAACACCGACAGACAAAGGAAAACGCCTCAAAATCTTCTACGCGACCCAAGTGGCAACTAAACCACCAACCTTTGTCATCTTTGTCAATGAAGAAGAACTTATGCACTTTTCTTACCTGCGTTTCTTGGAAAATCAAATCCGCAAGGCCTTTGTCTTTGAAGGAACACCGATCCATCTCATCGCAAGAAAACGTAAATAAAAAAGTAGAATCTGGAATGACATTTCCAGATTTTTTTGATAGAATGAAGGTGAAGAAAACGCTATCAAAAAGAGAGGGGGCTGGTGATGAAACATTTGTTTAAATTGATAATCTTATTTCCCTGGTTTTACTTTTTCAGCTGGATTGAAAAGGCCAATAGAGATAGTAAATTTTTCCCAATTTTTTACTATTTTTACTGGTTTTACATCCCCCTCTATGCTCTTTTTAGCCTTGCTTGGACAGTTATTTCAGTTCTGTTTTTCAATATCGTCTTGAGAAATTTGACAGATATCAAGTTATGGGGAATTTGGTTTCTTTTTATTCTGCTAGCTATTGGTCTGAATAGGTTAACTTATTTCTGTTTCAAAAAAATGCTTCGCTTGAGACGGGAACTCGGGAAGTCAAAAGGTGGAAGGCATTGATTTATATCGGTTTTTATTTATAGGAGGTAGCTTATGACATGTCTAAAATCATTTATTACACGCTATTCTAAGGTCTATATTGGTTTAGTTCTGTTGATCTGGATTGCTTTCTTCTTTCTTCCTTGGGGCAGTCCGATTCTGGGGGGAAAGATTGACCTCTTCAGCATACAGAAAGTCTTGCTAGTTTTTGGAATTCTGTCGATTTTGATGGCCTTGCTGTCCAAGAAAGTCAGTCTCTTTGTTTTTGGATTGATCTGCTGTTTTTCTCTTTGGATTAATCTATTTATCCTATTTGCGATTTTGCCGATTTTTGGCAATTAAAGTATCATAAAAGTCAGAGAGGTTAGCTTGGAAACTAGCCTCTTTTTCCTTTTCAAAATGGGGATTCTTCCTTGAAAATAATCAGTAATTGTGCTAAAATTAAAAGAACATTCTAAAATATTCGGAATTTAAAGTAAGGAAAAACATGGCTAATATTTTAAAAACAATTATCGAAAATGATAAAGGAGAAATCCGTCGTCTGGAAAAGATGGCCGACAAGGTTTTCAAATACGAAGACCAAATGGCTGCTTTGACAGATGACCAACTAAAAGCAAAAACAGTTGAATTTAAAGAACGTTATCAAAATGGAGAATCACTGGATTCATTGCTTTATGAAGCATTTGCGGTTGTCCGTGAGGGTGCCAAACGTGTCCTAGGTCTCTTCCCATATAAGGTTCAGGTCATGGGTGGAATCGTTCTTCACCATGGTGACGTGCCAGAGATGCGTACAGGGGAAGGAAAAACCTTGACTGCGACCATGCCAGTATACCTCAATGCCCTTTCAGGCAAAGGGGTTCACGTAGTTACGGTCAATGAATACCTATCAGAACGTGACGCGACTGAGATGGGTGAATTGTACTCATGGCTTGGTTTGTCAGTAGGGATTAACTTGGCTGCCAAGTCTCCAATGGAGAAAAAAGAAGCCTATGAGTGTGATATTACCTACTCAACCAACTCAGAAATTGGATTTGACTACCTTCGTGATAACATGGTCGTTCGCGCTGAAAACATGGTACAACGTCCGCTTAACTATGCCTTGGTCGATGAGGTTGACTCAATCTTGATTGACGAGGCGCGTACACCTTTGATCGTATCAGGTGCTAACGCAGTTGAAACTAGTCAGTTGTATCACATGGCAGACCACTATGTAAAATCTTTGGACAAAGACGACTATATCATCGATGTGCAGTCTAAGACTATTGGTTTGTCTGATTCAGGGATTGACAAGGCTGAAAGCTACTTCAAGCTTGACAATCTCTATGACATCGAAAACGTAGCTCTTACTCACTTTATCGATAACGCCCTTCGTGCCAACTACATCATGCTTCTCGATATTGACTATGTGGTGAGCGAAGAACAAGAAATTTTGATTGTCGACCAATTTACAGGTCGTACCATGGAAGGTCGTCGTTATTCTGATGGATTGCACCAAGCCATTGAAGCTAAAGAAGGTGTGCCAATCCAGGATGAAACCAAGACATCTGCCTCAATCACTTACCAAAACCTTTTCCGTATGTACAAGAAATTGTCTGGTATGACGGGTACAGGTAAGACTGAGGAAGAAGAATTCCGTGAAATTTACAACATTCGTGTTATTCCAATCCCAACCAACCGTCCTGTTCAACGTATTGACCACTCAGACCTTCTTTATGCAAGTATCGAGGCTAAGTTTAAGGCGGTTGTCGAAGATGTTAAGGCTCGTTACCAAAAAGGTCAACCAGTCTTGGTTGGTACAGTAGCGGTTGAAACCAGTGACTATATTTCTAAGAAATTAGTCGCAGCTGGCGTTCCTCACGAGGTCTTGAATGCCAAAAACCACTATAAAGAAGCCCAAATCATCATGAATGCTGGTCAACGTGGTGCTGTTACCATTGCGACTAACATGGCCGGTCGTGGTACCGACATCAAGCTTGGTGAAGGGGTTCGTGAACTTGGTGGACTTTGTGTTATTGGTACAGAACGTCATGAAAGCCGTCGTATCGATAACCAGCTTCGTGGACGTTCAGGTCGTCAAGGAGACCCAGGTGAGTCACAATTCTACCTATCTCTTGAAGATGACTTGATGAAACGTTTTGGTTCTGAACGCTTGAAGGGAATCTTTGAACGCTTGAACATGTCTGAAGAGGCCATCGAGTCTCGTATGTTGACGCGTCAGGTTGAGGCGGCGCAAAAACGTGTCGAAGGAAATAACTACGATACTCGTAAACAAGTCCTTCAATACGATGACGTCATGCGTGAACAACGTGAAATTATCTACGCTCAACGTTACGACGTCATCACTGCAGATCGTGACTTGGCACCTGAAATTCAGTCTATGATTAAACGCACGATTGGTCGTGTCGTTGATGGTCATGCGCGTGCAAAACAAGATGAAAAACTTGAAGCAATTTTGAACTTTGCTAAGTACAATTTGCTTCCAGAAGATTCTATTACGATGGAAGACTGGTCAGGCTTGTCTGATAAGGCCATCAAGGAAGAGCTCTTCCAACGTGCCTTGAAGGTTTACGACAGTCAAGTTTCAAAACTACGAGATGAAGAAGCAGTTAAAGAGTTCCAAAAAGTCTTGATTCTACGAGTGGTAGATAATAAGTGGACAGATCATATCGATGCCCTTGATCAATTGCGTAACGCGGTTGGACTTCGTGGCTATGCTCAGAACAACCCTGTTGTTGAGTATCAGGCAGAAGGTTTCCGTATGTTCAATGATATGATTGGTTCGATTGAGTTTGATGTAACACGCTTGATGATGAAAGCACAAATTCATGAACAAGAAAGACCACAAGCAGAACACCATATCAGTACAACAGCGACTCGCAATATCGCTGCCCACCAAGCAAATATACCAGAAGATTTGGATTTGAGTCAGATTGGACGGAATGAACTTTGCCCATGTGGTTCTGGTAAGAAGTTTAAAAACTGTCACGGAAAAAGACAATAAAATGAGATAGTTTAGAGGCGGATACCTTGTGAAAAGTATATTTTTACTTGGTATCCGTTTGCTTTATAAGGAGATGAGTTATGGTATTTACAGCAAAAAGTCCTAAAATTAATATTGAAGAAGTTCGTGCCTTATCAAAATTGGAAGGCCAAGCTTTGGAGAGAAAATCACAGCGCGATCAAGAGCTAGAAGCCATTATACGTGGAGAAGACCAGCGGATTCTATTGGTAATCGGGCCATGCTCATCTGACAATGAAGAAGCTGTTCTTGAGTACGCTAAGCGTTTGGCAGTCCTACAAGAAGAAGTAGCAGACCGTATCTTTATGGTTATGCGTGTTTATACTGCCAAACCCCGTACCAACGGAGATGGCTATAAGGGATTAATTCACCAGCCTAACACGGCAGAAGCGCCTAGTCTTATCAACGGAATCAAAGCTGTTCGCCATCTTCACTATCGTGTCATCACGGAAACAGGTATGACGACAGCTGATGAAATGCTTTATCCTGAAAATCTTCCTCTTGTGGATGATCTGATTTCTTACATGGCGGTTGGTGCCCGTTCGGTTGAAGACCAGCAACACCGCTTTGTAGCAAGTGGAGCAGATTTTGCGACTGGTTTTAAAAATCCAACTTCAGGAAATCTCAATGTCATGTTTAATGGGATTTATGCTGCTCAAAACAAACAAAGCTTCCTTTTCCTAGGAAAAGAGGTGGAAACAACTGGGAACCCGCTTTCGCACGCTATTCTTCGTGGAGCAACCAATGAGTATGGTAAGAATATTCCCAACTACTACTATGATAATTTGATGGATACTATTGCCCAGTATGAGAAAATGGGCTTGGAAAATCCTTTTATCATCGTGGATACCAATCATGACAACTCTGGTAAGCAATACATGGACCAGATTCGAATTGTCCGCCAGACCTTGATTAACCGTGATTGGAATGAAAAAATCAAGCAGTACGTTCGTGGTTTTATGATTGAGTCTTATCTAGAAGACGGCCGTCAAAACGAACCAGAAGTATTTGGCAAGTCTATCACAGACCCTTGTCTTGGCTGGGAAAATACGGAAGCCCTTGTCAGAGAAATCTATCAAACGCTAGGAGAATAAGATGGCATTTATTGAAAAAGGTCAAGAAATTGATATTGAAGCAATCAAGGCAGAAACCCAATTGTCTGCGGAAGCCCTGCGACTAAAGGAGCGCCGTGATAGAGAATTGGCAGACATTATTTCAGGAGAAGATGACCGTATCCTTTTGGTGATTGGTCCTTGCTCTTCTGATAATGAAGAGGCTGTCTTGGAATATGCCCGCCGTTTATCCGCCTTGCAGAAGAAGGTGGCGGACAAGATTTTCATGGTTATGCGTGTTTATACTGCTAAACCTCGTACTAACGGAGACGGCTATAAAGGTTTGGTTCACCAACCAGATACCTCTAAGGCTCCAAGCCTGATTAACGGCTTGCAGGCTGTACGCCAGTTACATTACCGCGTGATTACAGAGACTGGTTTGACAACGGCAGATGAGATGCTTTATCCGTCAAATCTGGTCTTGGTAGATGATTTGGTTAGCTACCATGCTGTAGGGGCTCGTTCTGTGGAAGACCAAGAGCACCGTTTTGTGGCTTCAGGGATTGATGCACCAGTGGGAATGAAAAATCCAACCTCAGGAAATCTTGGGGTTATGTTTAACGGTATCTATGCCGCTCAGAATAAACAGACCTTCCTCTTCCATGGTCAAGAAGTTGAGACTTCAGGAAATCCCTTGGCCCACGTCATCCTTCGTGGCGCAGTTAATGAATATGGGAAAAATGAGCCTAACTTTTACTATGAAACTTTGCTAAATGCCATTGAACGCTATGAAGCCATGGGACTTGAAAATCCCTTTATCCTCATTGATACTAACCATGATAACTCAGGCAAGCAATATATGGAGCAAATTCGAATTGTTCGCCAGACCTTGCAAAATCGTGATTGGAACGAGAAAATCAAAAAGACGGTTCGAGGCTTTATGATTGAATCCTACCTAGCAGATGGTCGTCAAAACCAACCAGAGGTCTTTGGCTGCTCCATTACCGACCCTTGCCTAGGTTGGGAAAATACAGAGACCTTGGTAGAAGAAATCTATGCTACCTTGACAAAATAAGTGAAAAGGATGGAGTTGGGGGAATCTCAACTCCTTTTGATGAGAATGATAGTTGGACACGGAATTGACATCGAAGAATTGGCTTCGATAGAAAGCGCAGTTACACGACATGAAGGATTTGCTAAGCGCGTGCTGACCGCTAAGGAAATGGAACGGTTTAACAGTCTTAAAGGGCGCAGACAAATCGAATATTTAGCTGGTCGCTGGTCGGCTAAGGAGGCATTTTCCAAGGCTATGGGAACGGGTATTGGGAAGCTCGGTTTTCAGGATTTGGAAGTCTTGAATAATGAACGCGGGGCGCCTTATTTTAGTCAGGCACCATTTTTAGGAAAGATTTGGCTGTCTATCAGCCATACCGATCAGTTTGTGATAGCCAGTGTCATTTTGGAGGAAAATCATGAAAGCTAGTCCACATAGACCAACCAAGGCTCTGATTCATCTGGGAGCTATTCGACAAAATATTCAGCAAATGGGGGCTCATATCCCTCAAGGAACGCTCAAGTGGGCTGTGGTCAAGGCCAATGCTTACGGGCATGGGGCAGTAGCTGTTGCCAAGGCGATTCAAGATGATGTAGATGGATTTTGCGTTTCCAATATCGATGAAGCCATTGAACTTAGACAAGCTGGACTCAGCAAGCGAATCCTCATTTTAGGAGTTTCTGAAATCGAAGCTGTTTCTCTTGCTAAAGAATACGATATCGCCTTGACTGTGGCTGGACTGGAGTGGATTCAAGCACTCTTAGATAAGGAAGCGGACCTAACTGGATTGACAGTCCATCTCAAGATTGATTCAGGAATGGGACGGATTGGTTTTAGAGAGGCTAGTGAAGCTGAGCAGGCTCAAGATTTGCTCCAACAACATGGTGCTCGTGTTGAAGGGATTTTTACCCACTTTGCGACTGCAGATGAGGAATCAGATACCTACTTTAATGAACAGTTAGAACGGTTTAAAACTATTTTAGCTAGTATGAAAGGTCTTCCAGAGCTGGTTCATGCCAGCAATTCGGCAACGACTCTTTGGCATGCAGAGACTATTTTTAACGCGGTTCGTATGGGAGACGCTATGTATGGTCTCAATCCAAGTGGAGAGGTTTTGGATTTGCCTTATGACCTGACACCAGCCTTGACCTTGGAGTCTGCTTTAGTCCATGTCAAGACAGTTTCAGCTGGAGCTTGCATGGGCTATGGAGCAACTTATCAAGCGGATAGCGAGCAAGTCATCGCGACCGTGCCAATCGGCTATGCGGATGGTTGGACACGTGATATGCAGAATTTCTCCGTCTTGGTAGATGGCCAAGCTTGCCCAATCGTTGGGCGGGTTTCTATGGACCAAATCACCATTCGTCTGCCTAAGCTTTATCCACTGGGAACCAAGGTAACTTTGATTGGTTCTAACGGGAACAAGGAAATCACAGCTACTCAGGTAGCGACCTACCGTGGGACTATTAACTATGAGGTGGTTTGTCTTCTCAGCGACCGCATTCCGAGAGAATATTATTAGAAAAGAAAGGAGTGGAGCATGAATCTACATCAACCCTTGCATGTCTTACCTGGTGTGGGACCAAAGTCAGCAGAAAAATACGCCAAACTAGGAATTGAAAATTTGCAAGACCTCTTGCTCTACTTTCCTTTCCGTTATGAAGACTTCAAAACCAAGCAAGTATTGGAACTAGAGGACGGGGAGAAGGCAGTCCTATCTGGTCAAGTCGTGACTCCTGCCAGTGTCCAGTATTATGGATTCAAGCGCAATCGCCTGCGCTTTAGTCTTAAGCAGGGAGAAGTCGTTTTTGCGGTGAATTTCTTTAACCAGCCCTATCTGGCTGATAAGATAGAGTTGGGAGCAACTCTTGCTGTCTTTGGAAAATGGGATCGTGCCAAGGCTAGTCTAACTGGGATGAAGGTCCTAGCTCAGGTGGAAGATGACCTCCAGCCTGTCTATCGTTTGGCTCAAGGAATCAGTCAGGCAAGTCTGGTCAAGGTCATCAAGACAGCCTTTGATCAGGGGCTGGACCTCTTGATTGAGGAAAATCTGCCCCAGTCTTTACTGGATAAATACAAACTTATGTCCCGTTGTCAGGCAGTTCGAGCCATGCATTTCCCTAAGGATTTGGCAGAATACAAGCAGGCCCTTCGCCGTATCAAGTTTGAGGAACTCTTTTATTTCCAAATGCAATTGCAGACGCTCAAGTCTAAAAACAGAGTTCAGGGAAGCGGTCTGGTTCTGAATTGGTCTCAGGAAAAAGTGACAGCTGTTAAAGAAAATCTGCCATTTGACCTAACCCAAGCTCAGGAAAAGAGTTTGCAGGAAATTTTGACAGACATGAAGTCCGACCACCACATGAATCGTCTCTTACAAGGTGATGTGGGGAGCGGAAAAACAGTAGTTGCTGGCTTGGCCATGTTTGCGGCGGTGACAGCTGGTTATCAGGCTGCCCTAATGGTACCAACAGAAATCCTCGCAGAGCAACACTTTGAAAGTCTACAGAGTCTCTTTCCAGACTTGAAACTGGCTCTCTTGACAGGATCCTTGAAAGCTGCAGAAAAGAGAGAAGTCTTGGAGACTATTGCCAAGGGTGAGGCTGATTTGATTATCGGAACCCACGCTCTGATTCAGGATGGGGTAGATTATGCTCGTCTTGGCTTGATTATCATCGATGAGCAGCACCGCTTTGGTGTAGGGCAAAGGCGTGTTCTGAGAGAAAAAGGCGACAACCCAGATGTCCTCATGATGACGGCGACTCCCATACCACGGACGCTGGCTATCACGGCATTTGGCGATATGGATGTTTCCATTATTGACCAGATGCCAGCAGGGCGGAAGCCTATTGTGACACGCTGGATCAAGCATGAGCAACTATCTCAGGTCTTGACTTGGTTAGAGGGGGAAATTCAAAAAGGTTCACAAGCCTATGTCATCTCTCCCTTGATTGAAAAATCAGAAGCTCTGGATTTGAAAAATGCTATTGCTTTATCTGAGGAATTGACGGCTCATTTTGCTGGTAAGGCAGAGGTGGCTCTTCTACATGGTAAGATGAAGAGTGACGAAAAAGACCAGATTATGCAGGAGTTCAAAGAGCGAAAAACGGATATTCTGGTTTCAACGACGGTTATCGAGGTAGGGGTCAATATTCCCAATGCGACCGTCATGATTATCATGGATGCCGATCGCTTCGGTCTCAGCCAGCTTCACCAGCTTAGAGGTCGTGTGGGTCGGGGAGACAAGCAGTCCTATGCGGTTCTCGTTGCCAATCCCAAGACGGATTCTGGGAAAGACCGCATGCGCATCATGACAGAAACGACCAATGGATTTGTCCTTGCGGAGGAAGACTTGAAAATGCGTGGTTCAGGTGAAATTTTTGGAACCAGACAGTCAGGTCTTCCAGAGTTCCAAGTAGCTGATATTATCGAAGATTTTCCGATTTTAGAAGAAGCTAGAAAAGTTGCTAGTTACATTAGTTCTATTGAAGGCTGGCAAGAGGATCCAGAGTGGCGCATGATTGCTCTTCATTTGGAAAAGAAAGAACATTTAGATTAAGCTTTCTCTAAGGAAAACTTATACTCAATGAAAATCAAAGAGCAAACTAGGAAGCTAGCCGCAAGCTGTACTTGAGTACGGTAAGGCGACGCTGACGTGGTTTGAATTTGATTTTCGAAGAGTATTAAGCTAGTTTTCAGGTTTGTCCCTTATACTAGAGTCATCAAAAAGAAACGAGGACTCTCACATGACAGTAACGATTAAAGTAAATTACCAAACCACTTTCCAGAAGAAAGAAGCAACAAAATAAGATTGAACAGGAGAAAAAGGGCGGAAATGCTCTTTTTTTGTTTCTAAAAGCACAATTTATTGAATCTAAAATAGCACACTGCGGATTCTAAAAAAATTCTAGAAATTATAGTAGATTGAATCCGAAATAGTTCACCGAGTTTTCTAAAACATTGCTAGAAATTAGCTTGAATTCCGCAATCAATTTGTTCAGTTTTTATTTCATTTAACTATAATTTGACTTTCCTAATTTCTTTGTTCATATCTTATTTCAATACACCATATCTTACTATTTCAGAGCCCGCATCTAGCATAACTAAAAAAACAGATTCTTCCATCTGTTACGGAAAAATCTGTCATTGATTTAATGATTTACAAAAACTCCAACCACGGTTTGCGAATGCTATCCTTGCTGGTTTCTCTATATTTTTTTAGTTCTAAGAACGCCATCTTGACTAGATGGTTTTCTTGACCGTTATTTGTGATGGTTAAGACCTCACCTGTCGTATCCTCTCGCATACTAAAACTGTGAAAGGCTAAATCATCCTGAAAGTAGTTGCTGTCCACAATTGCAATGGAGTAAACAGGAGCGATATGCTTGTAACTCTGGTGGGTGTCACCTTCACGTTGGCGAATTTTCTCAAGATTCTGATTGACCTGACTACATAGATAAGCCCACAAGCGATTGATGAAAAAATTCTGATGATGCACCTGAATCTCAATAATTACTTGAGTGCCATTATCTAGTTCAGCTAAAACATCTATACTGGTATAGAAATCCTGCGCAGAGTAGGGCAGGGAAGGCAAGACGTGAATATTGCTCCCCTCCAAAATGGTCACATTTTTAGCTGGCAAGTCCAGCATATCGCGAATAAATTGACAAGTGATTTCTGGATTGCTAAAAATCTTCTTAGCAACCAAGTCATTGGTTGGGCTAATGCCCGGATGTCTGAGAATCATCCATTCCCTCCTTCTATTATACCATATTTTAAAATCTAATTTTGCTAGATTCGATGGTTCTATCTATTTATTCGGAAAAAAGAGGATAAATGAAATAGTAAATAAAAAATAAGAACAGCGGATAAGCAATAAATTTTAAGATTATCTGTCTTCTCCGCTTATCTGATAATAAATAAGGTTCGCAATATAGCCTTTTCTCTCTACCTCATTTGCAACAGTCTTTAGATAGAACATTCCAGTCTTATCCATAACATGACCTGAAGCTGGGTTGAGATTGGCATATCGTGCTTTGACTTTTTGAAAACCTGCTTGAGTAAAACAGAAGTCTAAGATAGCTTTTAAGGCCTCTGTCATAAGACCACGGCTCCAATAGTTTTTTCCTAAAACATAGCCAATTTCACAGCTGGAATCATCCTCATTCATCTCAACGATGCTGATATCTCCTATCACTTGCTCTGGCTTTTCTTTGAGGTAAATGACTCATTTGTAATAGTTGGGATTGGCATAGGAAGCAACCCAATTACGAATTGAGTTTCGAGTGTTCTCAACATCAGGATGGGGATTCCAAGTAACATAGGTCAGATTCTCAGCAGACGAAGCCCAATTTTGAAACATGGCTTCCACATCACTCTCCACAAATCTTCTCAAGATTAAACGGTTTGTCTGTAATATTTGCGTACCGATTGCTTTCATGATGTTACCTCGCTTTCTGGTGTGTGATTCTCTATCCAATCTACATTGAAATTATAGTATATCGAGATAAACTGTAGACAAATCAACTGGGGCATTCACATTAATTTCTAAAAATACTTTAGAAGTTAATTGGTACTATTCTAGATTCAATTTATTAGACTTTCAGTCAGTAGGTTTGAAGAAAAAATCTAAATTCATTTTCTATTTACCCTTCTTTCTTGCATTGCTTTTCTAGATATGCTACAGTTATGGTAGCGATTACAAAAAGGAGCATGCTATGAAAAATCCAGCTTTATTAGAAGAAATTAAGACCTATCTAGGAAGGGACGAGATTCCAGAAGACTTTGATGCTTTCTGGGATGAGGAAGTGAAAAAAGTTTCAACTCTTCCAATCTACCAGTTGGAGGAAAGGAATTTCCACATTCCTCAAGTCAAGTGCTATGAATTAACCTTTGAAGGAACCAATGAAGGTAAGGTCTATGCACGCGTCGTTCTTCCAAAGAGTGAGGAGAAGGTTCCGCTAATCTTCCATTTCCATGGTTATATGGGACGTGGCTGGGACTGGGCTGACATGCTGGCCTTCACCGTAGCTGGTTACGGTGTTGTTTCCATGGATGTGCGGGGCCAGTCAGGTTACTCGCAAGACGGCTTGCGTTCTCCTTTAGGGAATACCGTTAAGGGGCATATCATCCGTGGTGCTGTGGAAGGTCGGGATCAGCTCTTTTATAAGGATGTTTATCTGGATATTTACCAGTTGGTTGAAATTATTGCCAGTCTGCCACAGGTAGATGAGAAGAGACTTTCTAGTTATGGTGCCTCACAAGGTGGCGCTCTAGCCTTGGTAGCGGCAGCGCTCAATCCTCGGATTCAGAAAACAGTTGCCATCTATCCCTTCTTGTCAGACTTTAGACGAGTGCTTGAGATTGGTAATACTAGCGAGGCTTACGACGAACTGTTCCGTTATTTCAAGTTTCACGATCCCTTCCATGAAACTGAGGAGGACATCATGGCGACCCTTGCCTATATCGATGTGAAAAATCTTGCCCATCGTATCAAGGGTGAGGTTAAGATGATTACGGGCTTGGACGATGATGTTTGCTACCCTATTACCCAGTTTGCGATTTACAACCGTCTCACCTGCGATAAGGCCTATCGTATCATGCCAGAGTATGCTCATGAAGCTATGAATGTTTTTGTCAACGACCAAGTCTACAACTGGCTATGTGGTAGCGAGATACCTTTTAAGTATGTGAAGTGATGAATGAGAGAGCCTAGTAGCTCTCTTTTTGTATAGAGTCTGCTCAGCAAATATTCTAGTTCACATATATTTTGAAATTCATACTCTTCGAAAATCTCTTCAAACCACGTCAGCTTTATCTGCAAGCTCAAAACAGTGTCTTGAGTAGCCCGCGGCTAGCTTCCTAGTTTGCTTTTTGATTTTCATTGAGTATGAGTTTTTTTCTTGACCTTGGTGTAAAACAATTCATTTTCTATCTAGTTTGGTATAAGTTCTTTCAATACATTGAAAAGCGTCTGTAAAATGTGTTATAATTTATAAGAAAATATACAGTTTCGCTACAAATGAACATTTATATATAAGTTTGTGTATAAGATGGTTTTCTCGTTAGGATAATATCTTGTAAAAACGATATTCCTGTAGATACAGTACTTAAATAGCATTTGTAAAGTAGCAAAATAGTCTATGTCTATTTTTATTGTAAGAATCAAAGTAGAGAGTGTTATGCTAATGGAAACTGTAATATTTTATTTTTTAGAATATACTTGGATAAATTAACTTTGAAAGTTAAAGTGAGGTAATATATGTTTGTATGTTTAAAGGGTTTAGGGAAATTTCGTAAATCCAAAGCTTATGGTTTGGTTGGTTGTTTGACACTATCAGCGGTGATTGGCTTAGCTGCACCAGAGTTACCAGTTATTGGTGGCGGGGTTGTTTATGCTGATGTCATTCAAGGCGGTGGCGATATTCACGATGTGGATGTTCATAGTAAATCTGCAGAAGGTGTTGCTATGACTTATACCACTTATGATAGCGGAACAAGTGGAAAACAAACTGCGTCTGGCAGTGGTGTATTCGTAGCGCCGAATGTGATGGTAACAGTAGCTCATAACTACTATGATAAAAACCAAGAGGATAAGTCTGCGGTCTTGCGTGGTGGGGAGTCTGCTCGTAGTTATGTTGTAATGAACTCGGAAAAGGAGAAAAGCAATAAAGTACCTACTTCTGGTGTATCGGAAGCTCTTGAAAAAGACTCTATTCACTTGTATAACGGCAAAGACTTTGGTAAAGACTATAGCAATGACTTAGCAGTAGTGGTAACTAAAAAGCCTGTAGAAGCTATGACAGGTGGTGAAGATTCACCAAGAGAGTTGAGTCATAAAGAGGTTTCTACTGGTGATAAAATCACTATGGTCGGATATCCTAATGATTTTTCTACTCCAAATTTAAGTAAAGAAAATAAAACTCGCTTGAAAGACGGTAAGGCTTATTCAGTCTCAACAACTGTGAGCAGTATCAATAAAGAGAGTGGTGCAGTCACTTATCATTCCTCAGCTTTAGGAGGTTTTTCAGGTGCTCCTTTGTTTAATGATAAGGGAGAGGTAGTCGGTATCCACCAGCACGGAACAAATACTTCAAACGCTCCTGAGAGTGAGCGTATTGGCGGTGGTACTATCTTTACGGACAAGCACAGAGCTTGGATTCGTTCTATGATTGATCAATATGGTATAAAGGGTTGGTATATAGATGGTGCAAACCGTTACTACTATGATGAAAATCATATAGCTTTAAAAGATGTAGAGTCTGAGATTGACGGTGCTTTGTATAGTTTTGATGAAAAAGGTCGAGCTACTTTAGTAAAAGGTGAAGAAAAAGGTCGTGTTCTACTTCGAGTGGAAGATACTAAAGGAACTCGTTTGATTTCAGATAAGGTTGTTCAGGAAGGTTCTGTTGGAAGTGGCTTGAATTTTCATTTAAGACAAAATCCAGACTTCAAACAGTTAATAGCAACTTCCCCAACAGCTAAAGTGGTATCCTATAACGGAGTGCCGATTAACAAACTAGCAAGTGATACTACTTGGTCTGATGACTATGTCAGTAAGTTAGCTTTAGGAGATACAATTATAAGAGCGGTAGTAGATTCGGCAACTCCTCCATCTACGTCTTCTTCGGATTTTGCAAGAACTGAAGTTGGTAAAGTCGATTTGAGTGGTAAATCGAACTTACCTGTACCTAGTAAAGAGGTGTTACAAGCTCCGAATGGCTCAGAAAATTTCTATGCTACAACGCACATTCAAACGCCAGATGGGTCGGGGTCAGGTACTTTAATTGCACCAAATTTGGTGTTAACAGTCGCTCATAATTTTTTAACAGTTAAAGGTTCTGAGGTAGTTACTAAATCTGGTCGTACCAATACAGTGTATAAAGCAACTTTGCCGAATGGTAAGTCTGTGAATTTTTCAGATGATGATATTGTTTATTGGAATAAAAAAGATTCAGTATTTGGATTTAAAAATGACTTAGCTTTGGTTCGGTTAAAAGAAGCAGTAAAAGGAGTAACTCCTGTAGAGGTTGTAAAACAATCTTCGAAAGTTGCAGAGGGGGATTCAGTTTCGGTCTATGGTTTTCCAGATAACAAGCTAAGTCCAGTTTTAGATAGCAAAGTAGTAGGAACTACAGACTTCGGTTCTGGAATAGAGGGAATTAGCTACGGAGGTACGAAACCTGGAGCGTCTGGTGGTGGTCTTTATAATGATAAAGGTGCTTTAATTGGAGTTCACCAAAATGGTGTTGTAGGAAGCCGTAGTGGTGGTTTGGTTTTATCAAAAGAGCAGTTGGATTGGGTTCGTTCTTATATTGAGGGTCAACCAAAAGATCCTGTCTATGTGGAAGATAAAGAAGTGGAACCTTCTAAGAAGGATTCGGATAAGGATTTAGCTGGGAAATTAGATCCAAAAAAAGATAGTGGAAAAGAAGATTCTGGTATTTTAGGTACATCTGGTGGCTTTGCAGCTCCTACAGTAGCTAAGCCAGAGTTTACAGGTGGCGTGAATGGAGGCGACTCACTTGTTACAGAAGTTCCAGAGTACAGAGGTTTCCTATCCACATTAGGAGATTCTCCAGCTCCTACAGTCTCTAAGCCAGAGTTTACAGGTGGCGTGAATGGAGGCGACTCACTTGTTGCAGAAGTTCCAGAGTATAGCGGTGTTCTCTCCACATTAGGAGATTCTCCAGCTCCTACAGTAGCTAAGCCAGAGTTTAAAGGTGGCGTGAATGGAGGCGAATCGCTTGTTACAGAAGTTCCAGAGTATAGCGGTATTATATCCACATTAGGAGATTCTCCAGCTCCTACAGTAGCTAAGCCAGAGTTTAAAGGTGGCGTGAATGGGGGCGACTCACTTGTTACAGAAGTTCCAGAGTATAGCGGTATTCTATCCACATTAGGAGATTCTCCAGCTCCTACAGTAGCTAAGCCAGAGTTTACAGGTGGCGTGAATGGGGGCGACTCACTTGTTGCAGAAGTTCCAGAGTATAGCGGTGTTCTATCCACATTAGGTAATTCTCCAGCTCCTACAGTCGTTAAGCCAGAGTTTACAGGTGGCGTGAATGGAGGCGACTCACTTGTTGCAGAAGTTCCAGAGTATAGCGGAGTTCTCTCCACATTAGGAGATTCTCCAGCTCCTACAGTAGCTAAGCCAGAGTTTAAAGGTGGCGTGAATGGTGCGGATGCTGATGTCCACCACCTTCCAGCTTTCACAGATGGCGTGAATGGAGGTGAATCTCCGATACTAGAAATCCCAGAATATATGGGTCCATTATCAACCTCAGGAGAAGGAAGTTCAGTAGTGAAATCTACTGATAAACAAGTAAATAATAAAAACACTAAAGATGAATCAGAAACGAAGCACGTTATCACAGGAATTGCTAGTTCACAACGTATTTTAAAAAATGAAACAGGAAGTATTCAAATTCAAGCTTCAGAAGAAGTATTGAAAAATGTGATAGGTATTCAAATGCAAGAAGTTCAAGTTAGTGATTTAAGTTCATTAAACTACAAAGCATTTGATATCAAATTGAAGGATGTAAATGGCAGATATGTTAAACCTGAAGGAAAAGTCCTTGTTACTTTTGCTATAGATCAGTCCGTTGAGAATGTTTATGCTGTAGATCCAGAAGGAAAACTACACACTATTGAATTCGAACAAAAAGATGGAAAGATTATTTTTGAAATTAACAATTCTAGTATTTATGCGATGACTTTCCGACACTCCATTGACAATACACCATTTAAAAAGCCTACAGAAGATAACAAGGCTGAGGAACTTTCACTGTCGCCTAAATTGTTATCAACAAATGAAAACTCTGAATCTAATCGATTAGAGAATAAAGTAAGTAATAATGAGCAGTCTAAGTTACCAAATACAGGTGAGAATAAATCAATAACAACAGTTTTGCTTGGTTTTGTGGGAATGATCCTTGGAATAATGATTTTCTATAAACAAAAAGACAGTTAACTTTGTCTTCAGTTGTTCTTTGAACTTTTATGTTCATATAAAATAAGCCAGTCTGGAATCTAATAAGATAGTTAGAATTCTGGGCTGGTTTTATTGATATAAATTGAGATAGAGAGGTAAATAAACGTAATAGATGTGAATTATTTCCCCTGCTGAAACTACTTTCAGAAACAGCTGTTCTATAAAATACTTTTGAAACTGAAATCTATTCTATGACAAAGTATTGAAAGCGCTTAACAAATGGTATATAATGACCTCATAAGAACAAAGAAAAGGAGGAAAGAGGATGCCACAGATTACTAAAGAAGCCTTGATTGCACAAATCAAAGATGGAATCATCGTTTCTTGTCAGGCCCTTCCTCACGAACCGCTTTATACAGAAGCGGGAGGAGTCATTCCCTTGCTGGTCAAAGCGGCTGAGCAAGGTGGAGCAGTCGGTATCCGAGCAAATAGTGTTCGTGATATCAAAGAAATAAAGGAGGTTACAAAACTTCCGATTATCGGGATTATCAAACGAGATTATCCGCCACAAGAACCCTTCATCACGGCTACCATGAAAGAAGTTGATGAATTGGCAGAACTTGATATAGAGGTCATTGCTCTGGATTGTACCAAGCGTGAACGCTACGATGGTTTAGAGATTCAGGAGTTTATCCGTCAGGTTAAGGAGAAATACCCTAACCAGCTCTTGATGGCTGACACAAGTACTTTCGAAGAAGGACTAGCAGCTGTAGAAGCAGGAATTGACTTTGTCGGAACAACCTTATCAGGCTATACATCTTATAGTCCAAAAGTGGACGGACCAGATTTTGAATTGATCAAAAAACTCTGTGATGCAGGAGTGGATGTCATTGCAGAAGGAAAAATTCATACACCAGAACAAGCCAAACAAATCCTTGGATATGGAGTGAGGGGCATTGTTGTTGGTGGCGCCATTACTAGACCAAAAGAGATTACAGAACGCTTCGTTGCTGGTCTTAAATAACACAATCTCAAAGCAGAGGAGAGTGGTGGATGCGTCGGATGAAATGAAAACGGATACAAATAAAAACTTACTCATTATCCAATATGGATACGCTTATCAATTAGGAGAATACAAATGAAATTTAGAAAACTAGCTTGTACAGTACTTGCGGGTGCTGCGATTCTTGGCCTTGCTGCATGTGGAAATTCTGGCGGAAGTAAAGATGCTGGAAAATCTGGTGGAGATAGCGGAAAAACAGAAATCACTTGGTGGGCATTCCCAGTCTTCACTCAAGAAAAAACTGGTGACGGTGTTGGAACATATGAAAAGTCAATCATCGAAGCTTTTGAAAAAGCAAATCCAGATGTAAAAGTGAAATTGGAAACCATCGACTTTAAGTCAGGTCCAGAAAAGATTACTACAGCTATCGAAGCAGGTACAGCTCCAGACGTACTTTTTGACGCACCAGGACGTATCATCCAATATGGTAAAAATGGTAAATTGGCTGACTTGAATGACCTCTTCACAGATGACTTTGTTAAAGATGTCAACAATGAAAACATCGTAAAAGCAAGTAAAGCTGGAGACAAAGCTTATATGTATCCAATCAGTTCAGCACCATTCTACATGGCCATGAACAAGAAAATGTTGGAAGATGCTGGAGTTGCGAACCTTGTAAAAGAAGGTTGGACAACTGATGATTTTGAAAAAGTTTTGAAAGCGCTTAAAGACAAAGGCTACACACCAGGTTCATTGTTCAGTTCTGGTCAAGGGGGAGACCAAGGAACACGTGCCTTCATCTCAAACCTTTACGGCGGTTCTGTAACAGATAAAGATGTAACAAAATATACAACTGATGATCCTAAATTTGTCAAAGGTCTTGAAAAAGCAGCTAGCTGGATCAAAGACGGTTTGTTGAACAATGGTTCACAATTTGACGGTGGAGCAGATATCCAAAACTTTGCCAACGGTCAAACATCTTACACAATCCTTTGGGCGCCAGCTCAAAACGGTATCCAAGCTAAACTCTTGGAAGCAAGTAAAGTAGAAGTGGTAGAAGTACCATTCCCATCAGATTCAGGTAAACCAGCTCTTGAATACCTTGTAAACGGATTTGCAGTATTCAACAACAAAGACGACAAGAAAGTTGCAGCATCTAAGAAATTCGTTCAATTCATCGCGGATGACAAAGAATGGGGTCCAAAAGACGTTGTTCGTACAGGTGCCTTCCCAGTTCGTACTTCATTTGGAAAACTTTATGAAGATAAACGTATGGAAACAATCAGTGGTTGGACTAAATACTACTCACCATACTACAATACAATTGATGGTTTTGCAGAAATGAGAACTCTATGGTTCCCAATGTTGCAATCAGTTTCAAATGGCGATCAAAAACCAGCGGATGCTTTAAAAGCCTTCACTGAAAAAGCTAACGAAACAATTAAAAAAGCTACAAAACAATAAGCACTGAATCAGATTGACTCCTCCCTTTTCCCTGTGCATAATCTATGTAAGAAAAGGGAGGATTTTATTTGAAATATCAGAAACTGTCACGAAATTAAAATGAAGTTCTTACATAAGCGAATCTTAAAAAATTTCATTTTGATTTTAAAACTGTTCAAGAAAATCCAAAATATTCTATTTGTGAAAGAGAGGTGCCGACTGTGAAAGTCAATAAAATTCGTATGCGGGAAACAGTGATTTCCTACGCTTTCTTAGCACCAGTATTATTCTTCTTTGTCATCTTTGTATTGGTTCCTATGATTATGGGATTCATTACAAGTTTCTTTAACTATTCAATGACTAAATTTGAGTTTGTGGGCTTGGACAACTACATTCGCATGTTTAAAGACCCTGTCTTTATGAAGTCTTTGATTAACACAGTTATTTTGGTTGTTGGATCTGTACCGATTGTTGTTCTCTTTTCGCTCTTTGTGGCGTCGCAAACCTACCATCAAAATGCTATTGCCAGATCTTTCTACCGTTTCGTCTTCTTCCTTCCTGTTGTAACAGGTAGTGTTGCCGTAACAGTTGTTTGGAAATGGATTTATGACCCATTATCAGGGATTCTAAACTTTGTCCTTAAGTCAAGCCATATCATCAGCCAGAATATTTCTTGGTTGGGAGATAAACACTGGGCATTACTGGCAATTATGATTATCCTCTTGACAACTTCAGTTGGTCAACCAATCATCCTCTACATAGCTGCTATGGGGAATATTGACAATTCACTGGTTGAAGCGGCTCGTGTAGACGGTGCAACTGAATTTCAAGTTTTCTGGAAGATTAAATGGCCAAGCCTTCTTCCAACAACTCTCTACATCGCAATCATCACAACAATTAACTCATTTCAAGTTTTCGCCTTGATTCAACTATTAACATCTGGTGGGCCAAACTACTCAACAAGTACCTTGATGTACTACCTTTACGAAAAAGCCTTCCAATTGACCGAATACGGGTATGCTAATACTATTGGTGTCTTCTTGGCAGTCATGATTGCTATTGTAAGCTTTGTTCAATTTAAGGCGCTCGGAAATGACGTAGAATATTAAAGAAAGGAGACAGCTATGCAATCTACACAAAAGAAACCTATAACAGCTTTCACTGTTATTTCAACTATTATCTTGCTCTTGTTGACCGTGCTGTTCATCTTTCCATTCTACTGGATTTTGACAGGGGCCTTCAAATCACAACCTGATACCATCGTTATTCCACCACAATGGTTCCCTAAAATGCCAACCATGGAAAACTTCCAACAACTCATGGTGCAAAACCCTGCTATGCAGTGGATGTGGAACTCTGTGTTTATCTCATTGGTAACCATGTTCTTAGTCTGTGCGACCTCATCTCTAGCAGGTTATGTATTGGCTAAAAAACGTTTCTATGGGCAACGTATTCTCTTTGCAATCTTTATTGCTGCTATGGCACTTCCAAAACAAGTTGTCCTTGTACCATTGGTACGTATCGTCAACTTCATGGGAATTCACGATACTCTCTGGGCAGTTATCTTGCCTTTGATTGGATGGCCATTCGGGGTCTTCCTCATGAAACAGTTCAGTGAGAATATTCCTACAGAGTTGCTTGAATCAGCTAAAATCGACGGTTGTGGTGAGATTCGTACCTTCTGGAGCGTAGCCTTCCCAATTGTGAAACCAGGATTTGCAGCTCTTGCAATCTTTACCTTCATCAATACATGGAACGACTACTTCATGCAGTTGGTAATGTTGACTTCACGTAATAATTTGACCATTTCACTCGGTGTTGCGACTATGCAGGCTGAAATGGCAACCAACTATGGTTTGATCATGGCAGGTGCAGCTCTTGCTGCTGTGCCAATCGTAACAGTCTTCTTAGTATTCCAAAAATCCTTTACTCAAGGTATTACTATGGGAGCGGTCAAAGGTTAAGAAAAGTAAACTGGTGTGTTAAGATTGCGGAAGTGGTCTTGATATGCTATGGAAATATAGATGTTATAAGTGTCTACAAAATGTTGGGTATTTGCTTACCTTAGAGATTTTGTTAGACACTTATAAACTTAAGAATGATTTTAGTTAACTATCAGAAACGAAGGAAAGAGTATGATTTTTGACGATTTGAAAAACATCACCTTTTACAAAGGAATTCATCCCAATCTAGACAAGGCTATCGACTATCTCTATCAGCACCGTAAGGATTCTTTCGAATTAGGAAAGTATGAGATTGATGGGGACAAGGTCTTTCTAGTTGTTCAGGAAAATGTCCTCAATCAAGCTGAAAATGATCAATTTGAGTATCATCAGAACTATGCTGACCTGCATTTGCTGGTAGATGGACATGAATATTCGAGCTACGGTTCACGTATCAAAGACGAGGCAGTAGCATTCGATGAAGCGAGTGACATTGGCTTTGTACATTGTCATGAACACTACCCACTCTTGTTGGGTTATCACAATTTTGCGATTTTCTTCCCAGGAGAACCACACCAGCCAAATGGCTATGCAGGTATGGAAGAGAAGGTTCGCAAATATCTCTTCAAAATTTTGATTGATTAGAAATAATATGAACTGCTTTTCTGTGAGGTTTTGATAATACTCTACTATGATATTTATCTTTGTGAGGTAGAGAAATGAGATCTTATTGTCAGTATGTTTATTCAGAAATGCTATAGGTATGGCAGGAGTGAAGCTTAACAGAGTCTCTATGTCTACGGCAGCAAGAGTAGGATTATTGACCAAGATTTCTGGATGGATTTTACGAATAGCTGTGATCGCAGCTGATGTATATGGTAATTTTGCCTACAATATTGTTGCAGCTTGGAATTCACATGATAAAATTCCTAACAATGGTCGTATAAACTTTTAAAATGTTAAAATGAAAGCGTTTTGTATTTTTTTATTGAATATGTTAGCTTGGACAGTGCTTGCAATGATAGTCCGTGGAGGGCTAGATGGATTTAATGAGCATACTTGGAGTACTATTTTAATTGCTTCGCTGTCCGGGGTATATATAGATTATCCGTCCATAGATAAAAGTAGAAAAAGGTCCAAAAGAAAAAAGAAAAAATAGATTTGTTCATGGTAGGGACTTATGAAAGCTTTACTAACAAAAAAGAAAACAGTTTACAAAGAAAAATGATGGAGGAGCAAACATGTCACAAAAAGGAAGAAGTCTCATCAAGGCTGCATTTGATACAGATAATTTTCTAATGCGAATTAGTGAGAAGGTTTTAGATATTGTAACAGTCAATCTTCTCTTTGTAGTAACTTGTTTACCAATCGTAACGATTGGGGTGGCTAAAATAAGCCTCTATCAGACGATGTTTGAAGTCAAGCAAAGTAGACGTGTTCCAGTTTTTAGAACCTATCTAAGAGTTTTTAGGCAAAATCTGAAATTAGGTCTTCAGCTGGGTTTAATGGAGTTAGGAATTGTGTTTCTTACCCTTTCAGATCTTTATCTTTTCTGGGGTCAAACGGCTTTGCCCTTCCAATTGCTGAAAGCTATTTGTTTAGGTATTCTAATTTTCCTTACCATTGTGATGTTGGCTAGTTACCCTATCGCGGCACGTTATGACCTATCTTGGAAAGAAATTCTTCAAAAAGGATTGATGTTGGCTAGTTTTAATGCTCCTTGGTTTATCTTGATGATCGTAATTATCTTTTTGATTTTGATGATTCTATATCTATCAGCCTTTACCCTTCTATTGGGAGGATCAGCTTTTATTCTCTTTGGTTTTGGACTTCTTGCTTTTTTACAAGTAGGAGTGATGGAAAAGCTATTTGCTAAGTATGAGTAAGGGTTGCAATTATTTCTGAAACTACTTTCAAACGCTCCAAACGCTATTCTATAAGCAAGAAACTAAAATCTAAGTGTCTACAAGATATTGAAAGCCTTTTCGGTAAAGTGTATACTAAAGAAGTAAAGAAAGAATCTGCTTTAGCAGAAAATAAAAATAATAGGAGAAAATCTATGTCAGATTTGAAAAAATACGAAGGTGTCATTCCAGCCTTCTACGCATGTTATGATGAACAAGGAGAAGTAAGTCCAGAACGTACGCGTGCCTTGGTTCAATACTTCATTGATAAAGGTGTTCAAGGTCTCTATGTCAATGGTTCTTCTGGTGAATGTATCTACCAAAGTGTTGAAGACCGCAAGTTAATTTTGGAAGAAGTTATGGCGGTTGCCAAAGGTAAATTGACCATTATCGCTCACGTTGCTTGCAATAATACTAAAGATAGTATGGAACTTGCTCGCCATGCAGAAAGCTTGGGTGTAGATGCCATTGCGACGATTCCACCAATTTACTTCCGCTTGCCAGAATACTCAGTTGCTAAATACTGGAATGATATCAGCTCTGCAGCTCCAAACACAGACTACGTCATCTACAACATTCCTCAATTGGCAGGTGTTGCTTTGACTCCAAGTCTTTATACTGAAATGTTGAAGAATCCTCGTGTTATCGGTGTGAAGAATTCTTCTATGCCAGTTCAAGATATCCAAACTTTTGTTAGCCTTGGTGGAGAAGACCATATCGTCTTTAATGGTCCAGATGAGCAGTTCCTAGGAGGACGCCTCATGGGTGCTAAGGCTGGTATCGGTGGTACTTACGGTGCTATGCCAGAACTCTTCTTGAAACTCAATCAGTTGATTGCTGACAAAGACTTGGAAACAGCGCGTGAATTGCAGTATGCAATCAACGCAATCATTGGCAAATTAACTGCTGCACATGGAAATATGTACGGTGTGATTAAGGAAGTCTTGAAGATCAATGAAGGCCTGAATATTGGTTCTGTTCGTTCACCATTGACACCAGTAACTGAAGAAGATCGTCCAGTTGTAGAAGCAGCTGCAGCCTTGATTCGTGAAACCAAGGAGCGCTTCCTCTAATCTATAAGGAGGTATTTATGACACACTACGTTGCAATTGATATCGGTGGAACCAACATCAAATATGGTTTGATTGACCAAGAAGGCCAACTGGTTGAATCGCATGAAATGCCAACAGAGGCATATAAGGGTGGGCCCCATATCTTACAAAAGACAAAAGATATCGTAGGCAGTTATTTAGAAAAAGGACCAGTAGCAGGTGTTGCCATTTCTTCTGCAGGAATGGTAGATCCAGATAAGGGTGAGATTTTCTATGCTGGACCTCAAATCCCTAACTACGCAGGGACCCAGTTCAAAAAGGAAATCGAGACTAGTTTTAATATTCCTTGTGAAATTGAGAATGACGTCAACTGTGCAGGTCTTGCTGAAGCGGTATCTGGTTCAGGCAAGGGAGCGAGTGTCACCCTTTGCTTGACCATTGGAACAGGTATCGGAGGTTGCTTGATTATGGATGGGAAAGTCTTCCATGGTTTTAGTAATTCAGCCTGTGAAGTCGGTTATATGCATATGCAGGATGGAACTTTTCAGGATCTGGCTTCTACCACAGCTTTGGTGGAGTATGTAGCTAAGGCTCATGGTGAGGAAGTGGAACACTGGAATGGTCGTAGAATTTTCAAAGAAGCTACAGAAGGCAATAAACTCTGCATGGAAGGTATCGACCGTATGGTAGATTACCTTGGGAAAGGTCTGGCAAATATTTGCTATGTTGCCAATCCAGAAGTGGTCATTCTAGGTGGTGGTATCATGGGGCAAGAGGCTATCCTCAAACCGAAAATCCGCACAGCCTTGAAGGCAGCCTTAGTACCAAGCCTAGCTGAAAAAACACGATTAGAATTTGCCCATCACCAAAATACAGCAGGTATGTTGGGTGCCTACTATCATTTCAAGACAAAACAATCCTAGTTTGGCTGAGCCAAACTAGGATTTTCTTACACGTTTTTGTCTACGATAGCCGTTGAGTTTTTTATTTTCCCAGTAGCTATTAAAGATTTTTTCCTTGTTTTCGCGATTGATTTCCAAAAAGTAGGCATAAATCAAATCGATAAAGAAGAGCATAGGAAGTTGAGCGGATATTCGTTGGATATAGGAAGGCTGGCTGTGGGTGGCTACCAGAACAGTCTCTGTGTAGGTCTGACTATCTTTATTTGGGACACTTGAAAAGAGTACAGTCTTTGCCCCCATCTCCTTAGCGTCTAATAAACTGTCTAAAATAGAGGGAGTTGTGCCAGAAAGTGAGAAACCAAGTACGAGACAATTTTCATCCATAATACTGGTTGTCCAGGCAAAGCCGTCTTGATCGGTCAAGGCTTCGCAGACCACACCTAGACGCATGAAGCGTAATTTCATTTCACGAGCTACGAGGCCAGAACTCCCTGTTCCGAAGAAGTAGACACGCTCAGCATCTTCGATTAATTGGGCAATTCGTTCTAGTTGGACTTCGTCAATCAAGTCTTGTGTTTGTTCCCTCATATTGCTATAGCTTCTGAGGACTCGTTTGGTCAGTGGACTGTGCTTGGAGACTTGGTTGGTTTGATTTTCTGCCTGATGTTGGTATTGGAAAATGAATTCTCGGTAGCCAGTAAAGCCACACTTTTTAGCAAAGCGGGTCAGAGCAGCCTGGGAGATATGTAATTTTTGAGTGACCTGTTGGGAAGATAAATCATCTGTAATGGTTTCTGCTTGTAAAAAATAGCGAGCGATTTCTTGCTCTAGGTCTGTCATTTCTTCAAAATGTGAATCAATGATAGTTGCGATATCTGGTTTGTCCATAGGGAAGGCTCCTTTAAATGAGTCGTGTTGGAAAAAGACTAGATTATTGAACTTTTACATTCATTATAACATATAATATAGGGATGAATAAATAAAAACGTATCTTACTGTAAAAACGAAAAAAAGCTTCTTTCTTTTCCATAATTTTCTGCTCAAATTGTGGTACAATTAAGAGTAAGATTTTAAGTTAGAAATGAGACTGATTTGTATGAGAAAATTTAACAGCCATTCGATTCCGATTCGGCTTAATTTATTGTTTTCAATCGTCATTTTACTCTTTATGACTATTATTGGTCGTTTGTTGTATATGCAGGTTTTGAACAAGGATTTTTACGAAAAAAAGCTAGCCTCAGCTAGTCAGACCAAGGTCACAACCAGTTCTGCCCGTGGGGAAATTTATGATGCTAGTGGAAAACCTTTGGTAGAAAATACGTTAAAGCAGGTTGTTTCCTTTACGCGTAGTAATAAAATGACGGCTAAAGATTTAAAAGAAATCGCTAGTCAGTTACTGGGATATGTGAGCATCAGTTCGCCAAATTTGACAGAACGCCAGTTGGCAGATTACTATTTGGCTGATCCTGAAATCTATAAAAAAACAGTGGAGGCTCTCCCAAGTGAGAAACGCTTGAATTCAGATGGCAATCGTCTATCCGAATCAGAACTGTATAACAATGCGGTCGATAGTGTCCAAGCGAGTCAACTAAACTATACAGAGGATGAAAAGAAAGAAATCTATCTTTTTAGTCAGTTAAATGCCGTTGGAAATTTTGCGACAGGAACCATTGTGACAGATGCTCTTACAGATACCCAGATTGCTCTGATTGCCTCTGCTTCGAAACAATTACCCGGTGTCAGTATTTCAACTTCATGGGATCGAAAAGTTCTAGAGACTTCCCTTTCTTCTATAGTAGGTAGTGTATCGAGTGAAAAAGCTGGTCTCCCAGCGGAAGAAGCAGATGCTTATCTTAAAAAAGGTTACTCTCTAAATGACCGTGTGGGGACTTCTTATCTAGAAAAGCAATACGAGGAAACCTTGCAAGGTAAACGCTCAGTGAAGGAAATTCATCTAGATAAGTACGGTAACATGGAAAGTGTCGAAAATATCGAAGCTGGTACTAAAGGGAATAATATTAAACTGACCATTGATTTGGCCTTCCAAGATAGTGTAGATGCTTTGCTGAAAAGTTATTTCAATTCAGAGTTGGGAAATGGTGGGGCCAAGTATTCTGAAGGCGTGTATGCAGTCGCCCTTAATCCCAAAACAGGTGCTGTTTTATCCATGTCAGGGATCAAACATGACTTGAAAACAGGCGAGTTAACATCGGATTCCTTGGGAACGATAACCAATGTCTTTGTCCCAGGTTCGGTTGTAAAAGCGGCAACTATTAGTTCTGGTTGGGAAAATGGTGTGCTATCTGGTAATCAAACTTTGACAGACCAGTCAATTATTTTTCAAGGCTCACCCCCTATCAATTCTTGGTATACAGCTTTTTCTAGTCCGATGCCGATTACAGCTGTTCAAGCCTTGGAGTATTCATCCAATGCCTATATGGTCCAAACAGCCTTAGGTCTTATGGGGCAAACCTATCAACCAAATATGTTTGTCGGCACCAGCAATCTAGAGTCTGCTATGGGTAAATTGCGTTCAACCTTTGGCGAATATGGCTTGGGGTCTGCGACTGGGATTGACCTACCAGATGAATCTACTGGATTTATTCCCAAAGAGTATAACTTTGCCAATTTCATTACCAATGCCTTTGGGCAGTTTGATAACTATACGCCGATGCAATTGGCTCAGTATGTGGCAACTATTGCAAATGATGGTGTTCGTGTGGCTCCTCGTATTGTTGAAGGCATTTATGGTAATAATGATAAGGGAGGACTGGGCGACTTGATTCAGCAACTGCAACCGACAGAGATGAATAAGGTCAATATATCCGACTCCGATATGAGTGTCTTGCACCAAGGTTTTTATCAGGTTGCTCATGGGACTAGCGGATTGACAACTGGACGTGCCTTTTCAAATGGTGCCTTGGTATCTATTAGCGGAAAAACGGGTACAGCCGAAAGCTATGTAGCAGATGGACAGCAAGCAACCAATACCAATGCGGTGGCCTATGCCCCATCTGATAATCCCCAAATCGCTGTTGCAGTGGTCTTTCCTCATAATACCAATCTAACAAATGGTGTAGGACCTTCCATTGCGCGTGACATTATCAATCTGTATCAAAAATACCATCCGATGAACTAGAAAGGAAATTATGCTTTATCCAACACCTATTGCTAAGCTGATTGACAGTTATTCTAAGTTACCAGGTATCGGGATTAAGACGGCTACGCGTCTGGCCTTTTATACGATTGGGATGTCTGATGATGATGTCAATGAATTTGCAAAAAATCTCCTTTCTGCTAAGAGAGAATTGACCTACTGTTCTATTTGTGGACGTTTGACAGACGACGATCCTTGTTCTATCTGTACCGATCCAACTCGTGACCAGACAACGATTTTGGTGCTAGAGGATAGTCGGGATGTGGCAGCCATGGAAAATATCCAAGAATACCATGGACTCTATCATGTCCTGCATGGCCTCATTTCCCCTATGAATGGTATCAGTCCAGACGATATCAATCTCAAGAGTCTCATGACTCGTCTTATGGATAGTGAGGTTTCAGAAGTAATCGTAGCAACCAATGCCACAGCAGATGGGGAAGCGACTTCCATGTATCTTTCCCGCTTACTCAAGCCAGCTGGGATCAAGGTTACGCGCTTGGCACGAGGCCTTGCTGTGGGAGCAGATATCGAGTATGCGGACGAAGTGACCCTCTTACGGGCTATTGAAAATCGAACAGAGTTGTAAGTGTAGACAAATTTACGAACTCCATTCATTTATAAAAAATTAAGGAGGCTGAAAATCGTTCCTATCGGCCTCTTTTTGTATAGTGTGATGAGTAGGATCAGGTTCAAGTTTTAAAAAAACAAGCAAATATGATATACTAAAGAGCGAGTATTCTAGTAGAATTAGGACAAATAATATGAAACAAACGATTATTCTTTTATATGGTGGACGTAGTGCAGAGCGTGAAGTCTCTGTCCTTTCAGCTGAAAGTGTCATGCGTGCGGTCAACTACGACCGTTTCACAGTCAAGACTTTCTTCATCAGCCAGTCAGGTGATTTTATTAAAACGCAGGAATTTAGCCATACTCCGGGGCAAGAAGACCGTCTCATGACCAATGCGACTATTGACTGGGACAAGAAAATAGCACCAAGTGCTATCTATGAGGAAGGTGCAGTAGTCTTTCCAGTTCTTCACGGTCCGATGGGAGAAGATGGATCTGTTCAAGGATTTCTTGAAGTTTTGAAAATGCCTTATGTCGGCTGCAATATCTTGTCATCTAGTCTTGCCATGGACAAAATCACGACCAAGCGTGTGTTAGAATCTGCTGGTATTGCTCAAGTTCCCTATGTGGCTATCGTTGAAGGGGATGATGTGACTGCTAAAATCGCTGAAGTTGAAGAAAAATTGACTTATCCAGTCTTCACAAAACCATCAAACATGGGTTCAAGTGTCGGTATTTCTAAGTCTGAAAATCAAGAAGAACTCCGTCAAGCATTGAAACTTGCCTTCCAATATGACAGCCGTGTCTTGGTTGAGCAAGGGGTGAATGCCCGTGAAATCGAGGTTGGTCTCTTGGGCAACTACGATGTCAAAAGCACGCTACCAGGAGAAGTTGTCAAGGATGTTGACTTCTATGACTATGACGCCAAGTATATTGATAACAAGATTACCATGGACATCCCAGCCAAAATCAGTGATGATGTGGTAGCTGTCATGCGTCAAAATGCAGAAACGGCCTTTCGTGCGATTGGTGGCCTCGGTCTCTCTCGTTGCGATTTCTTCTATACAGATAAGGGCGAGATTTTCCTAAACGAGCTCAATACTATGCCAGGTTTCACCCAATGGTCTATGTACCCACTACTTTGGGACAATATGGGAATCAACTACCCAGACTTAATCGAGCGTTTGGTTGACCTTGCTAAGGAAAGTTTTGACAAGCGCGAAGCGCATTTGCTATAAAAATGAAAGAGAGGGTAGAAGCCAGAACCGTCACTGCAAGGTGATCAGAGTTCTCGGACTTCAACCCTTTTTAAAGGAGTAGAAATGAAATTAACAATCCACGAAGTTGCCCAAGCTGTTGGAGCTAAAAATGATGTTAGTCTTTTTGCGAACACTCAGTTAGAAAAAGCTGAGTTTGACAGTCGTTTGATTGGGACTGGAGATTTATTTGTGCCTCTCAAAGGTGCGCGTGATGGTCATGACTTTATCGAAACATCTTTTGAAAATGGTGCAGTAGTAACCCTGTCTGAGAAAGAGGTCGCAAATCATCCTTATATTTTAGTAGATGATGTTTTGACTGCTTTTCAACAACTAGCTGCCTACTATCTTGAGAAAACGGCTGTTGATGTCTTTGCAGTTACAGGTTCAAATGGCAAGACAACGACCAAGGATATGTTGGCACACTTGCTATCAACAACCTACAAAACCTACAAAACTCAAGGCAACTACAATAACGAGATTGGCCTTCCCTACACAGTTCTCCATATGCCTGAAGGGACAGAAAAGTTGGTTTTGGAGATGGGACAGGATCACTTGGGAGATATTCATCTCTTGTCTGAATTGGCTCACCCAAAAACAGCCATCGTGACCTTGGTTGGAGAGGCTCATTTGGCCTTTTTCAAAGATCGTTCTGAAATTGCTAAAGGAAAAATGCAAATTGCAGATGGTATGGCATCGGGTTCTTTGCTTTTGGCACCGGCTGACTCTATTGTAGAGGACTACTTGCCAGCTGATAAAAAGGTGGTTCGTTTTGGGCAAGGAGCAGAGCTGGAAATCACAGACTTGATTGAGCGCAAGGACAGTCTGACCTTTAAGGCTAATTTCTTGGAACAAGCCCTCGATTTGCCAGTGACTGGTAAGTACAATGCCACTAATGCCATGATTGCGTCTTATGTTGCCCTACAAGAAGGGGTTTCAGAGGAGCAAATTCATAAGGCTTTCCAAAACCTTGAATTGACGCGTAACCGTACCGAATGGAAGAAAGCAGCCAATGGAGCAGATATCTTATCAGATGTTTACAATGCCAATCCAACTGCTATGAAGCTGATTTTAGAGACTTTCTCTGCCATTCCAGCCAATGAAGGTGGCAAAAAAATCGCTGTCTTGGCGGACATGAAGGAACTTGGTGACCAGTCAGTTCAGCTCCATAACCAGCTGATTTTGAGCCTCTCGCCAGATGTGCTGGATACCGTGATTTTCTATGGAGACGACATTGCAGAATTGGCCCAATTGGCTAGTCAAATGTTCCCAATCGGCCACGTTTACTACTTCAAGAAAACAGAAAACCAAGACCAATTTGAAGACCTAGTTAAGCAGGTCAAGGAAAGTCTAGGAGCTAATGATCAAATCTTACTCAAGGGCTCTAACTCTATGAATCTAGCCAAGCTGGTAGAAAGTTTAGAGCATGAAGACAAGTGATTTTGTCAAGTATTTGCAAAGAATGATTGCCATTACAGATACTGGATTAACCTTTACAAAAGATCCGTTTGACCGTGAGCGCTACGAAGACTTGCGAGGCCTTTTATCTGAAATGTTGAATCAAGCATCAGACCTTGATGCCGAAGAAGTGGCAGAAGTCTTGAAGCCAACTTCTGCTTACGCGACTCCGTTAATGGACGTCCGTGCTTGGATTGTTGAGGACGAAAAGATTTGTCTGGTTAGGGGACAAGGAGAGGATAGTTGGGCTTTGCCAGGTGGCTTTGGTGAGGTTGGCTATTCTCCAACAGAAAATATTCTCAAGGAAATTGAAGAAGAAACCGGTTTTAAAGCCAAAGTTGAAAGACTGCTAGCTGTTTTTGATACCAATCGTTTCCAACTACAGAGCAAACAATATGCAAAGTTTGTTTTTGAATGTAAGCTTCTTGATGGACAATTCCAAGAAAATCAAGAAATTGCTGACCTTCAATTTTTTGCCATTGACCAACTACCAACCTTATCTGAAAAACGCATTACCAAGGAGCAAATAGAGCTTCTTTGGCAGGTTTATCAAGGTCAGAGGGAACAATATCTTGACTAAAAAGATGATTATCGTATTTCTAAATTCATTTTTCTCAAGTAGCATGGTATAATAAAATGCAGGAAAATTTTGAATCATGAGGAAGACTAGATGAATTTATGGGATATTTTCTTTACGACCCAAGCAACAGAACCACCCAAATTTGACCTTTTTTGGTATGTCAGTATATTTACACTCTTGGCCTTGACCTTTTATACAGCCTATCGTTATCGTGAGAAGAAGGTTTACCAACGATTTTTCCAGATTTTACAGGCAGTTCAGTTAATCCTTCTCTATGGTTGGTACTGGGTCAATCATATGCCACTGTCAGAAAGCTTACCCTTTTACCATTGTCGTATGGCCATGTTTGTGGTACTCTTGCTTCCTGGTCAGTCCAAATATCGGCAGTATTTTGCATTGCTAGGGACATTCGGAACATTAGCAGCCTTTGTTTATCCAGTGCCAGACGCCTATCCTTTCCCCCATATTGCCATCTTGTCCTTTATCTTTGGGCACTTAGCACTCTTGGGGAACTCTCTAGTTTATCTCTTGAGACAGTATAATGCGCGATTGCTGGATGTGAAGGGAATTTTTCTCATGACCTTTACCCTAAATGCCTTGATTTTTGTGGTCAATTTGGTAACAGGTGGTGATTACGGATTCTTGACAAAACCGCCATTGGTTGGGGATCACGGCTTAGTGGCTAATTATTTAATCGTTTCCCTAGCCTTGTCGGCAGCGATTACCTTGACCAAGAAAATTTTGGAACTATTTTTAGAACAAGAAGCAGAAAAAATGATTGCAAAGAAAGCTTAGAAATGAGCTTTCTTTTTTGTACAATAGACAGATTGTTGACAAAGTTTACAGTGAATGAATTTCTGAACAGAAAAACAAAAAAATTGGCTAGTAAATTTAGGAAAAAACTGAGCACGATGAGATTTTTTGTGTTATAATATTCTGTGAATAGCTATGCCCACGTTTAGCTATTGAATATTACGAAGTTAGAAACTTGGAAGATAGAGAGGATGCGATGTAATGGCTAGAGAAGGCTTTTTTACAGGTCTAGATATTGGAACAAGCTCTGTCAAGGTGCTTGTAGCCGAGCAGAGAAATGGTGAATTAAATGTAATTGGTGTGAGTAATGCCAAAAGTAAAGGTGTAAAGGATGGAATTATTGTTGATATTGATGCAGCAGCAACTGCTATCAAATCGGCAATTTCCCAAGCTGAAGAAAAAGCAGGCATTTCAATTAAATCGGTGAATGTTGGTTTGCCAGCTAATCTTTTACAGGTAGAACCAACTCAAGGAATGATTCCAGTAACATCTGATACCAAGGAAATTATGGATCAAGATGTCGAAAATGTTGTCAAATCAGCCTTGACTAAGAGTATGACACCTGATCGTGAGGTTATCACATTCATCCCTGAGGAATTTATTGTTGATGGCTTTCAAGGGATTCGTGATCCACGTGGTATGATGGGGGTTCGCCTGGAAATGCGTGGTTTGCTTTATACAGGCCCTCGTACTATCTTGCACAATTTGCGTAAGACGGTTGAGCGTGCAGGTGTTCAGGTTGAAAATGTTATCATTTCACCACTAGCAATGGTTCAATCAGTTTTGAACGAAGGTGAGCGTGAATTTGGTGCTACAGTGATTGATATGGGGGCAGGTCAAACGACTGTCGCTACAATCCGTAACCAAGAACTCCAGTTTACCAATATTCTCCAAGAAGGCGGAGATTATGTAACTAAGGATATCTCTAAAGTCTTGAAGACATCACAGAAACTAGCCGAAGGTTTAAAATTAAACTATGGAGAGGCTTATCCTCCTATTGCAAGTAAAGAAACCTTCCAAGTAGAGGTTATTGGGGAAGTAGAACCTGTTGAAGTGACAGAAAATTACTTGTCAGAAATTATTTCTGCACGTATTAAGCATATTTTTGAACAAATCAAACAAGACTTAGACAGAAGACATTTATTGGATCTTCCTGGTGGCATTGTTTTGATTGGTGGAACGGCTATTTTACCTGGTATTGTGGAGCTTGCTCAAGAAGTTTTTGGTGTTCGTGTCAAGCTTTATGTTCCTAATCAAGTTGGGATTCGTAATCCAGCCTTTGCTCATGTGATTAGCTTGTCAGAATTTGCGGGACAATTGACAGAAGTACATCTCTTGGCTCAGCGAGCAGTCAAGGGTGATGAAGGACTATTCCAACAACCGCTTGGTTTTGGGGGTATGATTCAGAAAACAGCTCAGTTTGTCCAATCAACTACTGTTCAACCAACCCCTGCTCCAGAAGTAGAACCTGTAGCTCCTGCAGAACAAATTGCAGATTTCCAACAGACTTCACAAAATAAACCGAAATTAGCAGATCGTTTCCGTGGCTTGATCGGAAGCATGTTTGACGAATAAAGAGGAAAAATAAATTATGACATTTTCATTTGATACAGCTGCTGCCCAAGGCGCAGTGATTAAAGTAATTGGTGTCGGTGGAGGTGGTGGCAATGCCATCAACCGTATGGTCGACGAAGGTGTTACAGGCGTAGAATTTATCGCAGCAAATACCGATGTGCAAGCCTTGAGTAGTACAAAAGCTGAGACTGTTATTCAGTTGGGACCTAAATTGACTCGTGGTTTAGGTGCTGGGGGTCAACCTGAGGTTGGTCGTAAGGCTGCTGAAGAAAGCGAAGAAACACTGACTGAAGCTATCAGTGGTGCAGATATGGTCTTCATCACTGCTGGTATGGGAGGAGGATCTGGAACTGGAGCTGCTCCTGTTATTGCCCGTATCGCCAAAGATTTAGGTGCTCTTACAGTTGGTGTTGTAACACGTCCGTTTGGTTTTGAAGGAAGCAAGCGTGGACAATTTGCTGTAGAAGGAATCAATCAACTTCGTGAGCATGTAGATACTCTATTGATTATCTCAAACAACAACTTGCTTGAAATTGTTGATAAGAAAACACCGCTTTTGGAAGCTCTTAGCGAAGCGGATAATGTTCTTCGTCAAGGTGTGCAAGGAATTACCGATTTGATTACCAATCCAGGATTGATTAACCTTGACTTTGCCGATGTGAAAACGGTAATGGCAAACAAAGGCAATGCCCTCATGGGTATTGGTATCGGTAGTGGAGAAGAGCGTGTTGTTGAAGCAGCTCGTAAGGCAATCTACTCACCACTTCTTGAAACAACAATTGATGGAGCAGAAGATGTTATCGTCAACGTTACTGGTGGTCTTGATTTAACCTTGATTGAGGCAGAAGAGGCTTCACAAATTGTGAACCAGGCAGCAGGTCAAGGAGTGAACATCTGGCTCGGTACTTCAATTGATGAAAGTATGCGTGATGAAATTCGTGTAACAGTTGTCGCAACGGGTGTTCGTCAAGAACGTGTAGAGAAGGTTGTGGCTCCACAAGCTAGACCTACTGCCAACTACCGTGAGACAGTGAGACCAGCTCATTCACATGGATTTGATCGTCATTTTGATATGGCAGAAACGGCTGAATTGCCAAAACAAAATCAACGTCGCTCGGAACAAGCTCAAGGATCCGCTTTTGGTGATTGGGATTTACGTCGCGAGACAATTGTTCGTCCGACTGATTCAGTAGTGTCACCGGTAGAACGTTTTGAAATTCCAAATTCACAAGATGAAGATGAGTTGGATACACCTCCATTTTTCAAAAATCGTTAAGTAAATGAATGTAAAAGAAAATACAGAACGTGTTTTTCGAGAAGTTGCAGAAGCAAGTTTGAGTGCTCATCGCGAGAGTGGCTCAGTCTCTGTCATTGCAGTTACCAAGTATGTAGATGTACCGACAGCGGAAGCTTTGCTTCCGCTAGGGGTTCATCATATCGGTGAAAATCGTGTAGATAAGTTTCTAGAGAAATATCAAGCTTTAAAAGATCGAGATGTGACTTGGCATTTGATTGGTACCTTGCAAAGACGTAAGGTGAAAGATGTCATTCAATACGTTGATTATTTCCATGCATTGGACTCAGTAAAGCTAGCAGAGGAAATTCAAAAAAGAAGTGACCGAGTCATCAAGTGTTTCCTTCAGGTAAATATTTCTAAAGAAGAAAGTAAACACGGCTTTTCGAGAGAGGAACTGCTGGAAATCTTGCCAGAGTTAGCCAAACTAGATAAGATTGAATATGTTGGTTTAATGACCATGGCACCTTTTGAGGCTAGCAGTGAGCAGTTGAAAGAAATTTTCAAGGCGACCCAAGATTTACAAAAAGAAATCCAAGAAAAACAAATTCCAAATATGCCTATGACAGAGTTAAGTATGGGAATGAGTCGTGATTATAAAGAAGCGATTCAATTCGGTTCCACCTTTGTTCGTATAGGTACAGCATTTTTTAAGTAGGAGAGAACCATGTCTTTAAAAGATAGATTCGATAGATTTATAGATTATTTTACGGAGGATGAGGATTTAAGTCTCCCTAATGAAAAACGAGATGAGCCTATTTTAACTCCAGTAAATTCTACACAGGACACGGCTCTTTCAACAAATCAAACACCACGCACAAATAGTACAAAAGAAAATAATATTACTAGACTGCATGCACGTCAACAAGAGTTAGCCAAGCAAAGTCAGCATTCTACTGAAAAAGTAACAATCGATGTTCGTTATCCTAGAAAATATGAAGATGCGATAGAAATTGTTGATTTATTAGCAGGAAATGAAAGTATTTTGATTGATTTTCAATATATGACTGAAGTGCAAGCTCGTCGTTGTTTAGATTATCTGGATGGAGCTTGCCATGTTCTAGCTGGAAATTTGAAAAAGGTAGCTTCTACCATGTATTTGTTGACACCAGTGAATGTTATTGTGAATATTGAAGATATTCGTTTACCGGATGAAGATCAACAAGGTGAGTTTGATTTTGATATGAGACGAAATAGAGTACGATAATGATTTTTTTAATTCGTATGATTTATAACGCAGTAGATATTTACTCCCTGATTTTGGTAGCCTTTGCTGTCATGTCTTGGTTTCCAGGTGCCTATGAATCAAGTTTAGGTCGTTGGATTGTAGCATTGGTAAAGCCAGTGCTTTCTCCCTTGCAACGCTTGCCTTTACAGATAGCGGGTCTTGATTTATCTGTTTGGGTTGCGATTGTTTTGGTTCGATTTTTAGGGGAAAACTTAGTGCGTTTTCTGGCGATGATAGGATGAATAAAGGGATTTACCAGCATTTCTCTATAGAAGATCGTCCTTTTCTGGATAAGGGAATGGAATGGATAAAGAAGGTAGAAGATAGCTATGCTCCTTTTTTAACTCCTTTTATCAATCCTCATCAGGAGAAGCTATTAAAAATTTTAGCCAAAACCTATGATCTTGCTTGTAGTAGTAGTGGGGAATTCGTCTCAAGTGAGTATGTTCGAGTTTTATTATACCCAGATTATTTCCAGCCAGAGTTTTCAGATTTTGAAATGTCTCTCCAGGAAATTGTGTATTCCAATAAATTTGAACACTTAACGCATGCTAAGATTTTAGGGACAGTCATCAATCAATTAGGGATTGAACGGAAACTTTTTGGAGATATCCTAGTAGATGAAGAACGGGCGCAGATTATGATTAATCAGCAGTTTCTTCTTCTCTTTCAAGATGGATTAAAGAAAATTGGCCGTATACCCGTTTCGCTGGAGGAACGTCCTTTCACCGAGAAAATAGATAAGCTAGAACAGTATAGAGAGCTGGATTTATGCGTGTCTAGTTTTAGATTAGATGTTCTTTTATCAAATGTTTTAAAACTATCTAGAAATCAAGCAAACCAGTTGATTGACAAGAAACTTGTCCAAGTAAATTATCATATGGTAGATAAATCAGATTATACTGTTCAAGTTGGAGACTTGATTAGTGTGAGAAAATTTGGGCGTTTGAGGTTGCTTCAAGATAAGGGACAAACGAAAAAGAGAAGAAAAAAATAACAGTCCAGTTATTATTAAGTAAGTGAGGAAAAATATGCCAATTACATCGTTAGAAATCAAAGATAAAACCTTTAGCACACGTTTTAGAGGTTTTGACCCAGAAGAAGTAGATGAATTTTTAGATATTGTAGTCCGTGATTATGAAGATTTAGTCCGCTCTAATCATGATAAGGATTTACATATTAAGAGTTTAGAAGATCGTTTGTCTTATTTTGATGAGATGAAAGATTCATTGAGCCAGTCTGTATTGATTGCCCAAGATACAGCTGAACGAGTAAAACAAGCTGCAGCTGAACGTTCAAACAATATTATCCATCAAGCAGAGCAAGATGCACAACGTTTATTGGAAGAAGCTAAGTACAAGGCAAATGAAATTCTTCGTCACGCAACTGATAATGCTAAGAAAGTTGCTGTTGAAACCGAAGAATTGAAGAACAAGAGTCGTGTCTTCCACCAGCGTCTCAAATCTACAATTGAGAGTCAGTTGGCTATCGTTGAATCTTCAGATTGGGAAGATATTCTTCGTCCAACAGCTACTTATCTTCAAACAAGTGATGAAGCCTTTAAAGAAGTTGTTAGCGAAGTACTTGGAGAACCGATTCCATCTCCAATTGAGGAAGAACCAATTGATATGACACGTCAATTCTCTCAGGAAGAAATGGCAGAATTACAGGCTCGTATTGAGGCAGCCAATAAAGAATTGGCTGAATTTGAAGCTCAGGCTAAACAGGAAGTGGAAAATCCAACTCCTGTAGTGAGTCCTCAAATTGAAGAAGAGCCTGCTCATCCAGTTGGTCCAATGTATGAAGAGCCAGAAGTAGTCCCAAGCCATTACTCAGGCCCAACACCAGCTACTGAAGCTGTAAACTCAGAACCAGGTTTTGTGGCACCGCAAGAATCTGTTACAATTTTATAAGAAATATTCTGAGAACAATATCTTATCCTTATATTTCCAGCGAGCAGGAGATGGTGTGAGTCCTGTAATCCCTATTGATAAGATTATCCTCTCAAAAACTCAAATCTGAATGGAGTAAGATTTGACGTTCCCCACGTTACGGGATAAGAGGAAAAAAGCTGAGTCTTTTTTCGAATAAAGGTGGTACCACGATTTTCGTCCTTTTTGGAAGTCGTGGTTTTTAATTTGTTATTATTTATAAAGGAGATACCATGAAACTCAAAGATACCCTTAATCTTGGGAAAACAGCTTTCCCAATGCGTGCAGGCCTTCCTACTAAAGAGCCAGTTTGGCAAAAGGAATGGGAAGATGCAAAACTTTACCAACGTCGTCAAGAATTGAACCAAGGAAAACCTCATTTCACCTTGCATGATGGCCCTCCATACGCGAACGGAAATATCCACGTTGGACATGCTATGAACAAGATTTCAAAAGATATCATTGTTCGCTCAAAATCTATGTCAGGTTTTTACGCACCATTTATCCCTGGTTGGGACACTCATGGTCTGCCAATCGAGCAAGTTTTGGCAAAACAAGGTGTTAAACGCAAAGAAATGGACTTGGTTGAGTACTTGAAACTTTGCCGCGAATACGCTCTTTCTCAAGTAGATAAACAACGTGAAGACTTTAAACGTTTGGGTGTTTCTGGTGACTGGGAAAATCCATATGTGACTTTGACTCCTGACTATGAAGCAGCCCAAATCCGTGTATTTGGAGAGATGGCTAACAAAGGTTATATCTACCGTGGTGCTAAGCCAGTTTACTGGTCTTGGTCTTCTGAGTCAGCCCTTGCAGAAGCAGAGATTGAATACCATGACTTGGTTTCAACTTCCCTTTACTATGCTAATAAGGTAAAAGATGGCAAAGGTGTTCTAGATACAGATACTTACATCGTTGTCTGGACAACAACTCCATTTACTATCACAGCTTCTCGTGGTTTGACTGTTGGAGCGGATATTGATTACGTTTTGGTTCAACCTGCTGGTGAAGCTCGTAAGTTTGTGGTTGCTGCAGAATTGTTGACTAGCTTGTCTGAGAAATTTGGCTGGGTTGATGTTCAAGTTTTAGCAACTTACCGTGGTCAAGAACTCAACCACATCGTGACAGAACACCCATGGGATACTGCAGTAGATGAACTCGTTATCCTTGGCGACCACGTTACCACTGACTCTGGTACTGGTATTGTCCATACAGCCCCTGGTTTTGGTGAGGACGACTACAATGTTGGTATTGCTAATGGTCTTGAAGTTGCAGTGACTGTTGACGAGCGTGGTATCATGATGAAGAATGCCGGTCCTGAGTTTGAAGGTCAATTCTATGAAAAGGTAGTTCCAACTGTTATTGAAAAACTTGGTAACCTCCTTCTTGCCCAAGAAGAAATCTCTCACTCATACCCATTTGACTGGCGTACGAAGAAACCAATCATCTGGCGTGCAGTACCACAATGGTTTGCCTCAGTTTCTAAATTCCGCCAAGAAATCTTGGACGAAATTGAAAAAGTGAAATTCCACTCAGAATGGGGTAAAGTCCGTCTTTACAATATGATTCGTGACCGTGGCGACTGGGTTATCTCTCGTCAACGTGCTTGGGGTGTTCCACTTCCAATCTTCTACGCTGAAGACGGTACAGCTATCATGACAGCTGATACTATCGAACATGTGGCTCAACTCTTTGAAGTACATGGTTCAAGCATTTGGTGGGAACGTGATGCCAAAGACCTCTTGCCAGAAGGATTTACACATCCAGGTTCTCCAAATGGGGAGTTCAAGAAAGAAACAGATATTATGGATGTATGGTTTGACTCAGGTTCATCATGGAATGGAGTTGTTGTAAACCGTCCAGAGTTGACTTACCCAGCAGACCTTTACCTAGAAGGTTCTGACCAATACCGTGGTTGGTTCAACTCTTCACTCATCACATCTGTTGCCAACCATGGCGTAGCACCTTACAAACAAATCTTGTCACAAGGTTTTGCCCTTGATGGTAAAGGTGAGAAGATGTCTAAATCTCTTGGAAATACCATTGCTCCAAGCGATGTTGAAAAACAATTTGGTGCAGAAATCTTGCGTCTATGGGTAACTAGTGTGGACTCAAGCAACGATGTGCGTATCTCTATGGATATCTTGAGCCAAGTCTCTGAAACTTACCGTAAGATCCGTAACACTCTTCGTTTCTTGATTGCTAACACATCTGACTTTAACCCAGCTGAGGATGAGGTAGCTTACGAAGAACTACGTTCAGTTGATAAGTACATGACGATTCGCTTTAACCAGCTTGTGAAAACGATTCGTGATGCTTACGCAAACTTTGAATTCTTGACAATTTACAAGGCCTTGGTGAACTTTATCAACGTTGACTTGTCAGCCTTTTACCTTGATTTTGCTAAGGACGTTGTTTATATCGAAGGTGCTAAATCACTGGAACGTCGTCAAATGCAGACTGTTTTCTATGATATTCTTGTGAAAATCACCAAACTCTTGACACCAATCCTTCCTCACACTGCGGAAGAAATCTGGTCATATCTTGAGTTTGAAGCTGAAGACTTCGTTCAATTGTCAGAATTGCCAGAAGCAGAAACTTTTGCTAATCAAGAAGAAATCTTGGATACATGGGCAGCCTTCATGGACTTCCGTGGACAAGCTCAAAAAGCCTTGGAAGAAGCTCGTAATGCAAAAGTAATCGGTAAATCACTTGAAGCTCACTTGACAGTTTATCCAAATGAAGTGGTGAAAACTCTACTCGAAGCAGTAAACAGCAATGTAGCTCAACTTTTGATCGTGTCTGAATTGACTATCGCAGAAGGACCAGCTCCAGAATCTGCCGTTAGTTTCGAAGATGTAGCCTTTACAGTTGAACGTGCTGCAGGCCAAGTATGTGACCGTTGCCGTCGTATCGACCCAACAACAGCAGAACGTAGCTACCACGCAGTCATCTGTGACCACTGTGCAAGCATCGTAGAAGAAAACTTTGCGGATGCAGTCGCAGAAGGATTTGAAGAGAAGTAAGGTTGTTGTATTATACTAAGAAGGAAAAGGACTGCCAAACAGTCCTTTCCTTTTTGGTTTTGACTAGCTTTTTTGTGAAAAATTGTGTAAAATAGAATAGATAAACGAGGGAAAACCTCGGAAAATTTAAAGGAGAATCCATCTAATGGTAAAATTGGTTTTTGCTCGCCACGGTGAGTCTGAATGGAACAAAGCTAACCTTTTCACTGGTTGGGCTGATGTTGATTTGTCTGAAAAAGGTACACAACAAGCGATTGACGCTGGTAAATTGATCAAAGAAGCTGGTATCGAATTTGACCAAGCTTACACTTCAGTATTGAAACGTGCGATTAAAACAACTAACTTGGCTCTTGAAGCTTCTGACCAATTGTGGGTTCCAGTTGAAAAATCATGGCGCTTGAACGAACGTCACTACGGTGGTTTGACTGGTAAAAACAAAGCTGAAGCTGCAGAACAATTTGGTGATGAGCAAGTTCACATCTGGCGTCGTTCATACGATGTATTGCCTCCAAACATGGATCGTGATGATGAGCACTCAGCTCACACAGACCGTCGTTACGCTTCACTTGACGACTCAGTTATTCCAGATGCTGAAAACTTGAAAGTGACTTTGGAACGTGCCCTTCCTTTCTGGGAAGATAAAATCGCTCCAGCTCTTAAAGATGGTAAAAACGTATTCGTAGGAGCTCACGGTAACTCAATCCGTGCCCTTGTAAAACACATCAAAGGTTTGTCAGATGACGAAATCATGGACGTGGAAATCCCTAACTTCCCACCATTGGTATTCGAATTCGACGAAAAATTGAACGTAGTTTCTGAATACTACCTTGGAAAATAAAAAATTGTAAGTCTAGAATTAATTTCTAGGCTTTTTGTTTTTGTTCCCAGTTTTCAACGACTTGAAAAAGCGATATAATGATATTAAATATGAAAGAAAGAGAAAATGATATGGCTTATATTGAGATGAAACACTGTTACAAGCGTTATCAGGTTGGGGACACGGAGATTGTGGCCAATCGTGATGTGAATTTTGAAATTGAAAAGGGTGAATTGGTTATTATTCTAGGTGCGTCTGGTGCAGGCAAGTCAACGGTTCTTAACCTTCTTGGGGGAATGGATACCAATGATGAAGGGGAGATTTGGATTGATGGTGTCAATATTGCCGACTACAATTCCCACCAGAGAACTAATTACCGTAGAAATGATGTCGGTTTTGTTTTTCAGTTTTATAATCTAGTGTCCAATCTGACAGCTAAGGAAAATGTGGAATTGGCCTCAGAAATTGTGACAGATGCCTTGGATCCTGAGCAGGTCTTGACAGATGTAAGCCTGGCTCATCGTCTCAATAACTTTCCAGCCCAGCTTTCTGGAGGGGAGCAACAGCGAGTCTCCATTGCACGTGCAGTAGCCAAAAATCCTAAAATTCTCCTTTGTGATGAACCGACTGGAGCCTTGGACTATCAGACAGGCAAGCAAGTCTTGAAGATTCTCCAAGACATGTCTCGTCAAAAGGGAGCGACGGTAATCATCGTGACTCATAATGGAGCTTTGGCGCCCATTGCTGATCGCGTGATTCATATGCATGATGCCAGTGTCAAGGATGTGGTGATCAACCAGTATCCTCAGGATATCGATACATTGGAGTACTAGCATGATCAAGCGAAAAACCTATTGGAAGGACTTGATTCAGTCTTTCACAGGCTCCAAGGGGCGTTTTTTATCCATCTTGACCTTGATGATGTTAGGATCTCTAGCCCTAGTAGGCCTCAAAGTGACTAGCCCCAACATGGAGGCGACAGCTAATGCTTATTTAACAACTGCTCAAACCTTGGATTTGGCAGTTATGTCTAATTATGGTTTGGATCAAACAGATCAAGAAGAACTAGAACAGATAGAGGGCGCAGAGGTTGAGTTTGGCTATTTGACAGATGTGACTATGGAAAATGGGCAGGATGCCATTCGGCTGTACTCCAAACCAGAGCGAATTTCAACCTTTCAGCTAAGAGAGGGACGACTTCCTCAGTCAGACCAGGAAATCGCTTTGGCAAGTCATCTGCAGAGTCAATATAGCGTGGGACAGGAGATTAGTTTTAAAGAAAAAGAAGAGGGTCATTCCTCTTTAAAAGACCATACTTATACCATTACTGGTTTTGTGGATTCAGCTGAAATCCTCTCCCAGCGAGATATGGGCTACGCAGCAAGTGGAAGTGGGACTCTGACAGCTTATGGGGTGATTTTACCTAGTCAGTTTGATCAGAAAGTCTACAATATAGCTCGTTTGAAATATCAAGATTTAGCAGACTTAAATGCTTTTTCAGAAGCTTATGAAGAAAAATCCAAGCAACATCAGGAAGACCTTGAACAAGCTTTGTCAGATAATAGCAAGGCACGTCTGCAACTCTTGAGAAAAGAAGGACAAGAGTCTCTAGACAAAGGCCAAGAAACCCTTGATAAGGCTGAGACTAATCTGCAGGAAGGCAAGCGTCGTTTAGCAGCTGCTCAAGCTCGTATACAGGCTCAAGACAGTCAACTAGCCTTGCTTCCTCAAGCCCAGAGAGAGCAGGCCAGTGCTCAACTTACCCAAGCCAAGCAGGAATTGAGCAAGGAAGAGGACAAACTAAAGCAGGCTGAACAAAATCTAGCCCAAGAAAAGGAAAAATTAGAAAAACATCAGCAAGTCTTGGATGATTTAGCTGAGCCCAAGTATCAAGTATATAATCGTCAGACCATGCCTGGCGGTCAGGGCTACCTCATGTACAGCAATGCTTCAGCCAGTATTCGGGCAGTGGGCAATATCTTTCCTGTAGTGCTTTATGCCGTAGCAGCCATGGTCACCTTTACCACCATGACTCGTTTTGTGGATGAAGAGCGAACTCATGCAGGGATTTTTAAGGCCTTGGGTTATCGTAGCAAGGATATTATTGCCAAGTTTCTCCTTTATGGTCTAGTAGCTGGGACTGTCGGAACAGCTCTAGGTAGCATACTTGGACATTATTTACTAGCCGGTGTGATTTCAAGTGTCATTACAAAAGGCATGGTAGTGGGAGAAACCCAGATTCAGTTCTATTGGACCTATAGCTTACTGGCTCTTGTCTTGAGTTGGTTGGCGAGTGTGTTACCAGCCTACTTGGTAGCTCGTAGGGAACTTCATGATGAAGCAGCCCAGCTTTTACTGCCTAAACCTCCTGTTAAAGGAGCTAAAATCTTACTGGAGCGCATCGGTTTTATTTGGCGTCGTCTCAGTTTTACTCATAAGGTAACAGCTCGCAATATCTTCCGTTATAAGCAGCGGATGTTGATGACGATCTTTGGTGTGGCGGGCTCAGTCGCTCTGCTTTTTGCAGGTTTAGGAATCCAATCCTCTGTAGCAGGAGTTCCGTCTAGACAGTTTCAACAAATTCAACAGTATCAGATGATTGTCTCTGAAAATCCTAGTGCGACCAATCAAGACAAGGCAGAGCTAGAAGAAGTGTTGAAAGGGCAGGACATCAAAGCCTACCAGAAAATCTATTCTAAAACGCTAGACAAGGATTTCAAAGGCAAGGCTGGTTTTCAGACCATTACTCTTATGATGACAGATAAGGAGGATTTGACTCCCTTTATCTATCTGCAAGACCATCAGCAAGAGTTGACATTAAAAGATGGAGTTGTCATCACAGCTAAACTAGCCCAGTTGGCAGGTGTCAAGGTTGGAAAAACTCTAGAAATTGAAGGTAAGGAATTAACGGTTGCTGCTATTACTGAGAACTACGTTGGTCACTTTATTTATATGAGTCAGGCTAGCTATGAGCAAATTTACGGCCAGCTAGCCCAAGCCAACACTTATCTGGTTTCGCTAAGGGATACCAGTGCAACTAGTATCGAAAGGCAGGCCAGCTTACTTATGAATCAATCTGCGGTGTCCAGCGTTGTCCAAAATGCTTCAGCCATTCGACTCTTTGACTCCGTCGCTAGCTCACTCAATCAGACTATGACCATCTTGGTCATCGTATCGGTTCTGTTGGCTATTGTTATCCTCTACAATTTGACCAATATCAACGTGGCTGAGAGAATCCGTGAACTCTCCACTATCAAGGTTCTCGGTTTTCATAACAATGAAGTCACTCTCTACATTTACCGTGAGACGATTGTGCTGTCCCTTGTGGGAATCGTACTTGGTTTGGTATCTGGTTTCTATTTACATCAATTTTTGATTCAAATGATTTCTCCTGCGACTATTCTCTTTTATCCGCAGGTAGCCTGGGAAGTCTATGTAATCCCAGTGGTAGCAGTAAGCACCATTTTGACCGTCCTTGGTTTCTTTGTCAATTATCATCTGAGAAAGGTTGATATGCTTGAAGCTCTGAAATCTGTAGAGTAATACTCAATAAAAATCTCTTCAAATCACGTCAGCTATATCTACAACCTCAAAACAGTGTCTTGAGCAACCTACGGCTAGTTTCCTAGTTTTCTCTTTGATTTTCATTGAGTATAAGGTAGTTGTTTTTATCTGATTGAAATTATATTTACTCGTAAACAAAAATCCTCCGTTTCAAAGAGTAGAACTCTTTATAACAGAGGATTTTTTCTATAGGGCTTTAGCAGCTGCAATTGCGGCTTCGAAGTTTGGTTCAGAATTGATATTGTCTACGTATTCAACGTAGCGAATCGTATTGTCAGTATCGAGGACAAAGACTGCGCGTGCCAATAGGTGCCACTCATTGATTAAGAGGGCGTAATCACGTCCAAAGGAATGGTCGAAATAGTCTGAGAGCATGATGGCATTTTCAATTCCCTCAGCACCACACCAACGTTTTTGAGCAAAAGGTAGGTCCATGGAAACAGTCAATACGACCGTGTTGTCCAGTCCAGCCAGTTCTTCATTAAAACGACGCGTTTGAGTTGAGCAGATACCTGTATCGATAGAAGGAACGACACTCAAGACTTTTTTCTTTCCATCAAAATCAGCCAGAGATTTTTTAGAAAGGTCTGTTGTAGTGAGAGAAAAATCAAGCGCCTTGTCGCCGACTTGTAGTTGTTTACCTGTAAAGCTCACAGGATTTCCGAGAAAAGTTACCATAGGATACTCCAATCTTTTTTCTTCCATTTTAGCTGAAACAGTCGGAATTTTCCAATGATTTGACTGGAAATGTGTGCATAGAAAAACGCCAGCTCATGTGAGAATGACGTTTTTCAGATTTTTTATCTATTTGATATTTCTCTAAGGTAGTGCGGACGGGAGCAACTTCCTTCGGAATTCCGTCCTAGATAAGATCAAAGTTCTTATCTAGGATACCACTACAGTGAGAAATATCTGGTAAAAACTCACTTCGTTCGTACTGATTTAAGAAATCTTTATTCTTATAAACGCTTTTTTTAGCTAGAGATAGAATTAACAAAGCTAATATTAGAAGTAATGTAAAGAGAGACAAGAACCTAGTAATAGATAACTAATATCTAGATTATTTTGCCAATCCTTCAGCAATCTTGTCAAGGTTGTATTTCATCATGCTGTAGTAGCTGTCGCCTTCTTTACCTTGTTCTGCGATAGAGTCAGTAAAGATTTGTGCGTAGATTGGGATGTTTGTGTCTTGAGAAACAGTCTTCATTGGACGGTCATCCACACTAGATTCTACAAAGAGTGAAGGAACTTTTGTTTGGCGAAGTTTTTCAACCAAGGTCTTGATTTGTTCAGGTGTTCCTTCTTCTTCAGTATTGATTTCCCAGATGTAAGCACTTGGGACACCATAGGCTTTAGAGAAGTATTTGAATGCTCCTTCGCTGGTTACAATGAGTTTCTTTTCAGCAGGGATGTTATTAAATTTATCCTTACTTTCTTTATCAAGTTTGTCTAACTTATCAGTATATTCTTTTAGATTTTTTTCATAGAATTCCTTGTTGTTAGGATCTTTAGCGCTCAATTGTTTGGCGATATTTTTAGCAAAGATAATTCCATTTTCAAGGTTAAGCCAAGCGTGTGGGTCTTCTTTTCCTTTTTCATTTTTTCCTTCAAGGTAGATAACGTCAACGCCTTCGCTGACTGCAAAGTAGTCTTTGTTTTCAGTTTTCTTAGCATTTTCTACCAATTTGCTAAACCAAGCATTGCCACCTGTTTCAAGGTTGATACCGTTATAGAAAATGAGGTCAGCCTCAGAAGTTTTCTTAACATCTTCAGGGAGTGGTTCGTATTCGTGTGGGTCTTGTCCAATCGGAACGATACTGTGAAGATCAATCTTGTCACCAGCAATATTTTTAGTAATATCAGCGATGATTGAGTTTGTAGCAACAACTTTTAGTTTTTGACCAGAAGCTGCATCTTTTTTTCCGCTAGCACATGCTACAAGAGCAATAACGGAAAGAAAGAGAACGAGTAATGTACCTAATTTTTTCATTAGATCCTCCAATTTATTGGGGTTTTGCCCCTTATTTTAACAAATGTTTATTTTTCAGTTTCAAATATCGTTGTTTAGGAGAGATAAAGAAACTGATTAAGAAGAAGCTAGCAGCTGTAAGTACGATGCTAGAACCAGCTGCTAAGTTTAAACTATAGCCAATAAAGAGTCCCAAAACTGAAGCTGTAGCTCCAAAGGTTGAGGAAAGGAAAATCATACTTTTCAGGCTATTAGCATACAGATAAGCAGTTGCAGCTGGGGTAATCAGCATGGCTACAATCAGGATAGTTCCAACACTTTGCATGGCTGTCACAGACACGAGAGTCAGGAGTATCATGAGGAGGTAGTGATAGAAATTGACAGGCATTCCCATGGCTTTAGCCAGAAGTTCATCAAAGGAAGTTATCAAGAGTTGCTTGAAGAAAATCCAGATTAACAAGAGAATGACCGCCCCTACGCCCATAGTGATAAACATATCCGTATCTTGGACGGCTAGAATATTACCAAAAAGGATATGGAAAAGGTCAGTTGAACTTTTAGCGACACTAATCAAGATGATACCGAGGGCTAAGAAAGAAGAAAAGGTAATGCCGATGGCGGTATCGCTTTTGATAATCGAGTTCCCCTTGATGTAGGTAATGATGATAGCAGCTAGCAATCCAAAGACAATGGCTCCGATAAAGAAGTCAACGCCTAAGATGAAGGAGAGGGCTACACCTGGTAAGACAGCATGTGAAATAGCATCTCCCATGAGTGACATCCCACGTAGAATGATGAAACATCCCACAGCTCCAGCTACGACCCCGACGACAATAGCTGTTATCAAGGCATTTTGTAGGAAATGGAATTTTTGCAATCCATCGATAAATTCTGCAATCATAGGTCACCTCCATTGAAAAAGAGTCGACTACCGTAAGCTTCTTTGAGATTGGCTTCGGTAAAGGTTTCTTTGGTTGGACCAAAGGCAATCACTTCTCGATTGACAAGTAAGACTTGATCGAAGTAGTGGGAAACCTTGCTGAGGTCGTGGTGAACGATGAGAACCGTCTTACCAGCTTTTTTCAAATCTCTCAGCGTATTCATGATGATTTCCTCACTGACAGAGTCAATCCCAACAAAGGGTTCATCCAAGAGGATATAATCGGCTTCCTGCACCAAACATCTGGCAATCAAGACCCGCTGGAATTGACCTCCAGACAGTTGACTGATTTGACGTTCAGCGTAGTCAGCTAGGCCGACGATTTCAAGGGCTTCCTCTACTTTTTTCCAATGTTTAGCATTTAAACTGCGAAAGAGAGGAATAGAGGGAAATAGTCCTAGCGAGACACATTCCTTGACCTTGATGGGAAAGTTGTAGTCGATATTGATTTTTTGTTCGACATAGGCAATTCGGTGTAAGGATTTTTTAACTTCCTTGTCATCGAGAAATGCCTGACCTTGATGTGGGATAATTCCCAGCATACCTTTTAATAATGTTGATTTTCCAGCACCGTTTGGACCAATGATTCCGGTAATTGTTGGTCCTTGGAGCACTAGTGAAATATCCTTAAGTGCCAACGTTTCTTTATAGGAGACACTGAGGTTTTCGATACGTATCATAAACTTATATTCCTCCTGACTCTTAATATACCTTAAAAAAAATTAAGTCAAGTTAATTTTTCAAAAAATTAAAATATTAACAGTAAAATATTTAAGTTTCTTTAATCTTGTATTTTAATTGCATTCCCAGGTAATTTTTGTTAAGCTAAAAGCAAGTACAAATGAAAGCGAGAACAAGATGACACGTTATCAAGATGATTTTTATGATGCAATCAATGGAGAATGGCAGAAAACAGCTGAAATCCCAGCAGATAAGTCTCAAACTGGAGGTTTTGTTGATTTAGATCAGGAAATTGAAGACCTGATGCTGGCGACAACTGACAAGTGGTTGGCAGGAGAAGAGGTGCCTGAGGATGGTATTTTGGCAAACTTTGTCAAATACCACCGCCTAGTTCGTGATTTTGACAAGAGAGAAGCTGACGGTATCACACCTGTTTTGCCTCTCCTTAAAGAATTCCAAGAATTGGAGACTTTTGCAGATTTTACAGCTAAACTAGCAGAGTTTGAACTTGCTGGCAAACCTAACTTCCTTCCTTTTGGTGTATCGCCAGACTTTATGGATGCCAGAATCAACGTTTTGTGGGCTAGCGCTCCAAGCACGATTTTGCCAGATACGACCTACTATGCAGAAGACCATCCTCAACGCGAAGAACTCTTGACTCTTTGGAAAGAAACCAGCGCAAATCTCCTCAAGGCTTATGATTTCTCTGATGAAGAAATTGAAGACTTGCTAGAGAAAAGACTAGAATTGGACCGTCGAGTTGCAGCAGTGGTGCTCTCTAATGAAGAAAGTTCAGAATATGCTAAACTCTACCATCCATATGCTTACGAAGATTTCAAGAAATTCGCGCCTGCCCTACCTTTGGATGACTTTTTCCAAGTCGTTCTTGGACAAGTACCAGACAAGGTTATCGTAGACGAGGAACGTTTCTGGCAAGCCGCAGAGCAATTCTATAGTGAAGAAGCTTGGCCTCTCCTCAAGGCAACCTTGATTTTGAGTGTTGTCAATCTCTCAACTAGCTATTTAACAGAAGAAATCCGTGTCTTGTCAGGTGCTTACAGCCGTGCGCTATCTGGAGTTCCAGAAGCCAAAGACAAGGTTAAAGCTGCCTACCAGCTAGCACAAGGTCCATTCAAACAAGCCTTGGGCCTCTGGTATGCCCATGAAAAATTCTCCCCAGAAGCCAAGGCAGACGTGGAGAAAAAAGTGGCAACTATGATTGATGTCTATAAGGAACGTTTAGCTAAAAATGACTGGCTGACTCCTGAAACTCGTGACAAGGCCATCGTCAAACTCAATGTCATCAAGCCTTATATCGGTTACCCAGAAGAATTGCCAGAACGTTATAAGGACAAAGTAGTAAATGAAAATGCTAGTCTTTTTGACAATGCTCTAGCCTTTGCGCGTGTGGAAATCAAACACAGTTGGAGCAAGTGGAACCAGCCTGTAGACTACAAGGAGTGGGGCATGCCTGCTCATATGGTCAACGCCTACTACAATCCACAGAAGAACCTGATTGTCTTCCCGGCGGCTATTTTACAGGCACCTTTCTATGACTTGCATCAGTCATCTTCTGCTAACTACGGTGGGATTGGGGCGGTTATTGCACATGAAATTTCTCACGCCTTTGATACCAACGGAGCATCCTTCGATGAAAATGGTAGCCTCAAGGATTGGTGGACAGAGAGCGACTATGCTGCCTTCAAGGAGAAAACACAAAAAGTTATTGACCAGTTTGATGGACAAGATTCTTATGGAGCAACCATCAACGGTAAATTGACTGTATCAGAAAATGTGGCTGACTTGGGAGGAATCGCTGCAGCGCTTGAAGCAGCTAAGAGAGAACCAGACTTCTCAGCAGAAGAATTTTTCTATAACTTCGGTCGCATCTGGCGCATGAAAGGTCGCCCAGAATTTATGAAACTTTTGGCTAGCGTCGATGTGCACGCGCCAGCCAAACTCCGTGTCAATGTGCAAGTACCAAACTTTGATGATTTCTTTACAACCTATGATGTTAAAGAAGGTGACGGAATGTGGCGTTCACCAGAAGATCGCGTGATTATTTGGTAATGAAAAGAGATAAATAATCAGAAAAAGGCATCCAATCAGGTGTGAAAACCTTGATAGGATGCCTTTTATAATGGAAAGAATTGCTGTATAGTTTACTTATACTCTTCGAAAATCTCTTCACCCACGTCAGCTTTATCTGCAACCTCAAAGCACTGCTTTGACTAAGCTGCGGCTAGTTTCCTAGTTTGCTCTTTGTTTTTCATTGAGTATTAAATTACGATATCTATTGTAATCATTTTACTAGAAAAAGGGATTGAAGGTCTTTTCGTGAGCGATAGTAGTAGCTGGACCATGTCCTGGATAGACATCGTAGTTTGGTAGGGTGAAAAGTTGGGTTTTGATACTATGGAGAAGTTGCTCCGTACTACCAGTTGGAAGATCCGTCCGTCCGATGGTTTCACGGAAAAGAGCATCACCTGTCAAGACCAAATGAGCTTGCGGAAAGACGATAGAAACGCCGCCGATAGAGTGACCTGGTGTTGGCAAGATAGTGAAACGAAATTCCTCTAGTTGGTATTCTTCATGAAAGACAAAAGTGTGTTCAGCTGGTTTTGCGACCACATCTGCCATATCATCGTGGCGGGGAAGCCCAGAGAGATTATCGACAGGAGTATAGAGCCAGCTAGCTTCGCTCTCTGCGATATAGACAGGAGGATTGCCAAAAGTCTCGCGAACTAGGTCCAGACTCATGATATGGTCATAATGGGCGTGGGTAAGGAGAATAGCGCAGATAGGTTTGTTGATGTTCTCTATTGTCTGACGAATGGCTTCCCAATGGCTGCCAGGATCGACAACGATGAGGTGCTTTTCACCTTCTAGGTAATAGGTGTTTTCATAGGCAACAGGATTCACAGTTTTATGGATTTTCATATTGGCTCCAATCTCAAAGAATGTACTAAATTAAGTATAGCACAGTTGGGGAGAATAAGCATAAAAAGGAAATAGTTCTAGAAAGAAGGATATGGTTTGGATAAGAAAAATAAGCCCCGAATGAGTTCGAGGCTTAGACTGTTTTAATTTCCTGCGTAATATTTTTGGATTCCCTTGATAATCCCTTCAACTAGTTTATCTTGGTAGTCACTACTGCGGATTTTTTTGTTTTCTTCTGGATTATCCATATATCCCATCTCTAGCAAAACAGCTGGTTTGGCTGTTTCGCGAAGAACAGCAAAGGTTGCTTGCAAAAGTCCAGCATCTCTAGCTCCAGTTTCCGCTAGCAGTGAAGAATGGATATCAGCTGCGAGACGATTACTTTCACTCATCCGTTCAGGATTGTTGTGCCAATCCTTGTTAATCTTGCTAGGAAAACCAGGTTCTTCCTTGTAAGAATAGGTCTGGATACCTAGATTAACGGTTGTATCATTTCCTTTTGCATTGAAATGAAGGCTGATGAAAAAGTCAGCATTGGTCTTGTTGACCATACGAGAACGTTCGGTAATAAAATCAACGTCTATATCACTATCTCGAGAGGTGAGAACGGTATAGCCTAGGCCTTCTAATCGTTTACGTAATTTACGGTAAACTTGTAGGTTCAATTCTTTCTCAGCTATGCCGTAATAATAAGCACCGCGATCCTTACCACCGTGTCCTGGATCTAGAAAAATAGTTTTAGAGTAATGTCCTTTTTGAAAACCTTGTGCTAATTCACGAAGCCATTTTCCATTTCCTTGGAAGAGCTGGTTTTTGCCATCCACTGCATAGGTTCCTGTGACATACACACCATCGTCCTTAAGATAGTACCAAGCTTGATAGTCTGGGTCATAAATCCATTCCTTATGGGCCATGTAGCCACCAGATTTAAGATAGTAGGAACCAATCCATTGTTTTTGAGCATAGCGTCCGCCAGCTTTGAGATAAAACCAGCTAGAGTAGTTTTGGTCGTAGACCCATTCCTTATCTGCCATAGCACCGCTGGATTTGAGGTAGTAATCGCCTTTCCAGACATTGGCCAACATTCTACCGTAGCCATCAAAAACATACCACTTGCCATTGATTTGGCTCCATTGGTTGGATAAATATTTACCTGAGCCATTGATATAGTACCAATTATTTCCCATCTGATACCAGCTGTTTTCAAGCAAATAGCCATGACTATCAAAGAGATAACCATCATACAGAGTATCTGTAAATTTGACCCCAGTTTGACTATAAAAAGTCCATTTGCTTCCTTCTTTTACCCAGCCAGTCTGTATAGGTTGATTGGGTTTGGTTTCCTTAGAAAGAGATGGCTTGGTTTCTTGTTCGCTTGGACTAGCTGTGCTTGACGAAGTTTCTGTACTAGCTTGTGAACTGCTAACAGAAGTAGTTGTAGAACTACTAATATGGTTACTAGTAGAATGACTTGTGTCATCAGCCAAAACGACTTGGCTGGATAAGCCAAGAATAGCCAAAGCTAAAAGTGTCAGTCTTTTGTGTGATTTCATGTGATTTGCCTTTCTAGAAAAATGAAAATTCAGTAATTATCGTAAAAAACTGTTCATATTACCATTATACACTAAAAAAGTTAGAAAATTATCAAAATATTAAACATTTCTTATTGAAAAAGGAAGAATATATTTTCATTTCACTAACTTTTAACGCAGTCAATATCAAAACAAAGTTAGATGAAGAACTAGATAAATTTGTTGTTTTAGTGTGAATCTTATGTTATCCTCCTTCCCAACAAACTGAATAAGCTTTAGAATCCTCTTTTTCTAGTTTTCATATTCTTAAAAAAGTGATAAAATGGTAGGAAGAATTGGAGAGTAGAGATGCCGAAAGAAGTGAATTTAACAGGCGAAGAAGTTGTCGCTTTAACCAAAGAATATTTAACGGAAGAGGATGTTGCTTTTGTACATAAAGCCTTGGTCTATGCGGTGGATTGCCACAGTGGCCAGTATCGGAAATCTGGCGAACCCTACATTATTCACCCTATCCAAGTGGCAGGGATTTTAGCCAAACTCAAGCTAGATGCTGTAACGGTAGCTTGTGGTTTCTTGCATGATGTGGTAGAAGATACAGATGCGACCTTGGACGATTTGGAAAGAGAGTTTGGTCCTGATGTGCGCGTGATTGTCGATGGGGTTACTAAGCTTGGTAAGGTCGAGTACAAATCGATCGAGGAGCAGTTGGCTGAAAACCACCGTAAGATGCTCATGGCCATGTCTGAGGACATCCGTGTTATCTTGGTCAAACTGTCTGACCGCTTGCACAATATGCGGACCCTGAAACATCTTCGAAAAGACAAGCAGGAGCGCATTTCCAAAGAAACCATGGAAATCTATGCCCCACTTGCCCATCGTCTGGGGATTTCCAGTGTCAAATGGGAATTGGAAGACTTATCTTTCCGTTATCTCAACCCAACGGAGTTTTACAAGATTACCCATATGATGAAGGAAAAGCGCAGAGAGCGTGAAGCATTGGTGGATGAGGTAGTCACAAAATTAGAAAACTATACGACAGATCGTCACTTGAAAGGGAAGATTTATGGTCGTCCCAAACATATTTACTCGATTTTCCGCAAAATGCAGGATAAGAGAAAACGCTTTGAGGAAATCTATGACCTGATTGCCATTCGTTGTATTTTGGATACCCAAAGTGATGTTTATGCCATGCTTGGTTATGTGCATGAGCTTTGGAAACCGATGCCTGGTCGTTTCAAAGACTATATCGCCAACCGCAAGGCTAATGGTTACCAGTCTATCCATACGACTGTTTATGGTCCAAAAGGGCCGATTGAATTCCAGATTCGAACTAAGGCCATGCATGAGGTAGCTGAGTATGGGGTTGCGGCTCACTGGGCTTATAAGAAAGGCGTTAAGGGGCAGGTTAACAGCAAAGAATCAGCTATTGGGATGAACTGGATCAAGGAGATGATGGAGCTCCAAGACCAGGCCGATGATGCCAAGGAATTTGTTGATTCAGTTAAGGAAAACTATCTGGCTGAGGAGATTTACGTCTTTACTCCAGATGGAGCTGTCCGTTCCCTTCCAAAAGATTCAGGACCGATTGACTTTGCTTACGAAATTCATACAAAAGTAGGGGAAAAAGCAACTGGTGCCAAGGTCAATGGTCGCATGGTTCCACTGACAACCAAGCTCAAAACAGGAGATCAGGTTGAAATTGTTACCAACCCGAACTCCTTTGGACCTAGCCGTGACTGGCTCAACATGGTCAAGACCAGTAAGGCGCGAAACAAGATTCGTCAGTTCTTTAAAAACCAAGATAAGGAATTGTCTATCAACAAGGGTCGTGAGATGTTGATGGCCCAGTTCCAAGAAAATGGCTATGTGGCCAATAAATTCATGGACAAGCGCCACATGGATCAAGTTCTGCAAAAGACCAGCTACAAGACAGAAGAATCTCTCTTTGCGGCTATTGGTTTTGGAGAAATCGGTGCGATTACCGTCTTTAATCGTCTGACTGAAAAGGAACGCCGTGAGGAAGAGCGTGCCAAGGCCAAGGCTGAGGCAGAAGAACTTGTCAAAGGTGGCGAGGTCAAGGTTGAAAATAAAGAAACCATCAAGGTCAAGCATGAGGGTGGTGTGGTCATTGAAGGTGCTTCTGGTCTCCTAGTGCGGATTGCCAAGTGCTGTAATCCAGTGCCTGGTGATGATATTGTCGGCTACATCACCAAGGGTCGAGGCGTGGCTATTCACCGTGTGGACTGTATGAACCTGCGTGCCCAAGAAAACTACGAGCAACGTCTCCTTGATGTGGAGTGGGAAGACCAGTATTCAAACTCAAATAAGGAGTATATGGCCCATATCGATATTTACGGCCTCAACCGTACAGGACTGTTGAATGATGTATTGCAAGTTCTTTCAAACACAACTAAGAATATCTCAACGGTCAACGCCCAGCCAACCAAGGATATGAAGTTTGCTAATATCCATGTCTCCTTTGGCATTGCCAACCTCTCGACGCTGACTACGGTCGTGGACAAGATTAAGAGTGTGCCAGAAGTTTACTCTGTTAAACGGACCAATGGCTAATTGGCCTAGCTCTTACTAGAAAGGCTATTATGAAAATCATTATTCAACGGGTTAAAAAAGCCCAAGTGAGTATCGAAGGTCAGGTTCAGGGAAAAATCAATCAGGGACTCTTATTGCTGGTTGGTGTTGGACCAGAGGACCAAGAGGAAGATTTGGACTATGCTGTGAGAAAGCTTGTCAACATGCGGGTTTTTTCAGATGCAGAAGGCAAGATGAACCTGTCTGTCAAAGATATTGAAGGAGAAATCCTCTCTATTTCTCAGTTTACCCTCTTTGCGGATACTAAGAAAGGCAATCGTCCAGCCTTTACAGGGGCAGCCAAGCCTGATATGGCATCAGACTTCTATGATGCATTTAATCAAAAATTAGCGCAAGAAGTGCCCGTTCAGACAGGCATCTTTGGAGCGGATATGCAAGTTGAGCTGGTTAATGACGGACCAGTCACCATTATCCTTGATACTAAAAATAGATAAGAAAGACCAAGCCAAGCCGGCTTGGTTTTTCTTATCTATTACAAAATACTCCAAAATGAAATCTGTTCTTGATAGGCTTTTGGAAAGTCTCTTTTCAGGATTTGGCAAGTGCGATAGGGAGGGATGAGATGTCCTAGGATGAGGAGAGTTCCCTGAAGGAAAAGTGGCATACCACTTAAACATATCAAGGAGAGAATCATCAGGCTATCCCATAGGAGGATTTGTAAGGCAAAGCGCCAGAATCTTGGTCTAATCTGGGAATAGAGGTGACTAAAGTGGTCACAAAGTTGGTTAGAAAGATAGGTCAATAGCACAGGATGAAAGAAAATGAGCCAACCGCTATAAATCAAAATCCAGTCCCAAGTGAGCGCCTCTTTAAATGTCAAAAATGCCAGCATGATTCCATCAATGACAAGGAGCTCAATGGTTTTGATGAAGATGATTTTTTTCATGCTAAAATCTCCTTTTCCTTAGAGACACTCTCATAAAGAGATGTGTTGGTCATAAAAGTCTGGATAGTGTTCCCTTAGGTAGTCCGCCGTCCTATAATATAAAGTAGAATGACAAGCAGTGACAATTGGCATAAGAGAGGGAAAACGCTGAGAACTAACGAAGGTTAAAAGGACAAAAAATAGAAAATCAATGGTGAGAACTCCTAAATAGTAGAAGCGAATCTTTTTATTGATTTGAGGATAAATCTCAGCGAATTGATGTTTGAGTCGGACTACCAAGCGAAATAGCAGGAGTCCCTGAGCAAGGAGGAAAATAAAACCAGTGATCAGGAGCCATTCTAAAGCTGTCTCTTGTCTTGTGCTAAAAAATGCAAATAGTAGCAAATCGATGACTGCAATTGCTATAAAATGGATTCTAAAGAGTTTTTTCATGACAAGACCTCCCTCTTTTATCTAGCTTCATTCTACTCCAAAAGAATGGGAGTTACAAGTAAAATGATAAAAAATTTTAGTAAGGAGATTCTGATAGATTTCCTTATTTGATTTCCCTCTTATTGTTCCACTTCTTCATCGTTCCAGACAAATAAAGCTCCAATTGCATTGATGATATAAAAGATGTATTTTCCGATATTGGCGAAGTTTCCTTGAATACCAGCCTTTGTAAGCTGAACGAAATTGTAAATCAACCAAAAGCCCCACTGAGTTGTTAGTTTTAATGCGTTCAAAGCGTTGGCAATGAGGGACAGTCCAAAGGCAATAGTTGTTACGTAGGCAAGGAGATTCATCTTACCTCCATAGCCAATATAGTTGGTCACAAAGGCAAAGAGGAAGGCGATGATTGAAATAATGATGGCTGCCAATTTTACCTGTTTTTGGCTCATTTGGTTGGGTCTGCCTTCTTGCGAAGCTTCCCATTTCTTTATGGCAAAGGTATAAATGAGGAAGGTGACGGGATAGGTGATAATGGCCGCCTTATTTCCAAGGATATAATCAATAGCACCGGACAAAATAGTATTAACAATCCCAAAGTAATTTCCCCATTTGCTTAATTTTCCCGTGAAACGAGTGGATAACATGGAAATCCCAACGTTGGTTACGGAAATCAATCCAAAGGGAACAAGAGCAGTCCATGGTCCCCAATCTACAAATTTATCGAGGCGTGAGTTGAGGTAACCAGATGCAATCGCAATTCCAACGACCAAAGTAACCCCGAAGAGGTCAAACCATTTGGATGTCGCAAAAATTTTTAGTGATTTTTTCATAGTTTAAACTATCTTTCTTGTTTTTTTACAAACATTCTACAACTAAATGAAAGTAAAATCAAATGATAGAAATAAAACCCTGAAAATAAAACTTTCAGGGTTGGTTGGGGTGCTTGAGAAATTAGTCGATTTTCTCGACGTAGAGTTGTTTGGCAATGTCCATACCTACTTGTAAATCCTCTTCCTTACTGAGGATAGTGAAAGTATTGCTGAAGCCATCAAACTGCTTGACTTGGAGAGGATCACCGATGTGAAGTGAGTTCTTATCCAGATAATGGAGAATGTCAAAACTATCGTGCACACGAGTCAGGCGGTAGGCGCCAGCTTCCTTGATATCAGCTAGTGGGAGGTTGTTGATTTCAACCAGAAGTTCTCCCTTGGCAGGAATAGTTCCTCCGTGAGGGCAGGTTTTGGGGAATCCAAGCAATTTTTCAAGTCTCTCCACGAATAGGTCAGAGACAGTATGTTCCAATACCTCAGCTTCCTCGTGAATCTGGTCACTCGTATAGTCTAAATGATGAACTAGAAAAACTTCAATCAAGCGGTGTTTACGGTAGAGCTCAGAGACCAGTTTGAGGCCGAGGTCAGTCAGTAGATAGCCAGATTCCTTGTCTTTGAGGATGAGATTTTCGCTCTTCATCCGTTTAATCATTTCAGTTACGGCAGGGGGAGAGACTTGCATGCGAGCCGCAATTTCTTTGTTGGTGATTTTATGCAAATCTATGCCAATTTCATAAATACATTTGAGATAATCTTCTTTATTCGGGGTCATTCGTTTCCTCTTGTCTAATATCTTTATCTAGTATATCAAAAAAAGCTAGATTTCTCTAGCTGTGACTTTTTATGTTATACTTATTGCAAGAGAAAAAACGAGGAGATGAATATGACGAAAATAGCTCTTCTTTCAGATATTCATGGAAATACCACCGCCTTGGAGGCTGTTTTGGCAGATGCTCGGCAGCTAGGAGTGGATGAATACTGGCTTTTGGGAGACATTCTCATGCCAGGGACAGGGCGTAGAAGGATTTTGGACTTGTTGGATCAACTACCGATTACGGCTAGAGTTTTGGGAAACTGGGAAGACAGTCTTTGGCATGGTGTCCGAAAGGAATTGGATAGTACTCGTCCCAGTCAACGCTATCTCTTACGCCAGTGCCAGTATGTTTTAGAGGAAATTTCCCTAGAACAAATTGAACTGCTTCACAATCAACCCCTCCAGATTCATCGTCAGTTTGGTGATTTGACGGTAGGAATTAGCCATCATCTGCCTGATAAGAACTGGGGACGAGAGTTGATTCATACTGGAGCGCAAGAGGATTTTGACCGCTTGGTGACCAACCCGCCTTGTGATATCGCTGTATATGGTCATATTCACCAGCAGTTGCTTCGTTATGGGACTGGTGGTCAATTGATTGTCAATCCGGGTTCGATTGGGCAACCTTTCTTTTTAGATGCCCAGTTACGGAAGGACTTGCGAGCCCAGTATATGATTTTGGAGTTTGATGACAAGGGCTTGGTAGATATGGACTTCCGACGGGTAGACTACGATGTGGCAGCTGAATTGCAACTGGCTAAAGACCTCAAACTTCCTTATTTTGAGGTTTACTATGAAAGTCTGGTCAATGGTATTCACCATACTCATCATCAGGAATTTCTGAGAGAATTGGCCCAGAAAGAGGGCTATGATAGGGAATTAGATGCTTGGTTGAAAAGTGGTAACGATTGACATTACAACGAAAAAGGGTATAATAAAAGAAAAAGAAGAGTAGGGGCAGGGTAGCCTCGTCAAAAGGAGAAGAGGATGCAAATTCCAAGTAGATTTACCATTGCGACTCATATGCTGATAATCATTGCCCTCGAGGGGAAGGAAAGCAAGGTGACCAGTGATTTTCTGGCTGCTAGTGTCGGGGTCAATCCTGTCATTATCAGAAAAACCTTGTCCCAGTTGAAGAAGGCAGAACTAATTTCAGTAGCGCGAGGAACAGGGGGAACAGAGATTGTCAAGGACCTCAAAGACATTAGTCTTTTAGATGTTTATCAAGCGGTCGAGTGTCTTGGTAAGACAGGTCAACTCTTCAGTTTCCATGACAATCCAAATCCAAATTGCCCAGTTGGAGCGCATATTCATGATGTTTTAGATCAAAAATTGGAGAGGATCCAGCTGGCTATGGAGGCTGAGCTTGGTCAGACCAGTCTAGAGCAAGTCGTGGCTGACGCAGAGAGTCAAATGAAGGAGTAAGAGGGATAGATGCCCTCTTTTTTACGCCGGATAATTATGATAAAATGTAGTTATAAAAGGAGGAAGAAATGTATCTCGTTATAGGAATTGTATTAGCCTTTATAGTGTCATTTTGGAAAGATAACAGAAGTTTGTAGAATCCAGTATTATTTTTATTATCCCTCATTTTAAGTTATATTTCTCTATCTCACCTTTTTTATAAAAATGGGTATGAGAATATTCAGTTAGCTTTTTATGTAGTTGCCTTTGTTTTACTCCCGTTTCTGATTTTTTTGAGTGGTATCTTTTTAATCTATAATGGTGTTATCCTGTTGAAGCGAGAGGGACGTTCAAAAGCCAATTATCTCTCAACGCTTTTTGGAATAGTCATTTTGGTATTTTTTCCCTTGATTTCATTTCGATTAGGAAATCGAAATGAATTATTTTATACATATCACTTTCTAAACATTTTATTTGTATTAATCGTTTATTCTTACTTTATTTTTGGTTTTGCTTTCGTGGGTTTTATGTTGTACTCTATTTTATATCTCTTTATTCCTAAGAAGAAGCATTATGATTTTATTATCATTCACGGTGCTGGTTTATTAGGCGGAGAAAAGGTAACACCTTTGCTAAAGAGGAGAATTGATAAGGCAGTAGAAGCTTACCACAAGTCTAAGAATTCTAACATAAAAATTATTGCCAGTGGTGGTCAAGGAGCAGATGAAAAGATTTCTGAAGCGCAGGCCATTTATAACTATATTTTAGAAGAGACAGATGTCAGCAAGGAATCTGTTCTTCTTGAAGATAAGTCCAGAACAACCTATGAAAATTTATTGTTTTCAAAAGAAATTGGAGAACAATTGGTTGAAAATCCGTGTTTCCTCTTTGTTACAAATGACTATCATGTCTTTAGAACTAGTACTTATGCTCGTAAGTTAAATATGAAGGGAGATGGACTCGGATGTAGGACAGCCGGCTACTACATACCATCTGCTTTTATTCGGGAGTACGTGGCTCTCTGTGTTAAAATGAAATGGCTCTTCCTCGCCTTTTATGTTCCGATATTAGTTATCATTTTGCTAGCCTATAAAGGGGTTATTTGGTAGTTAGATTTTATTTAAAAAGACTTAGAATGCACATGGAAGTATGTATTCTAGGTCTTTTGTTTTGTATTCATTTGATTTTTGAAAGGTACTATCTATTTTTCCAGGCTTGGTAACGGGCATCAATCAATAACTGGGTAAGGCGACCCATGATTTCCCTTTCTTCTGGAGTGAGGGATTGCGCTTGGACAAAGAGATGATGAATGTGTTCAATAGCCTTGAAGGAAGACAAGTCATTGATGGAGCTAATGCCAGCATCAAGAATGGTGCCAAAGAAGAGGTCGAAGTAGAGCTGAAGTTCCTCATCAGGGACTGTGGAAACCCATTCTTTGAAGGTCGTGTCGACTTGTTGGCTCTCGCTATTGGTCTTATCCAGTTGGACAAAGTGTTTGTTCTCAATTTGCCAGCTAAAAGTATCGTGCTGGGCGATACCACCCAAGGCAGTACTGTGCACGATGATTTGGTAGGCAGGAATTTCTAGCATCATACCGATAATAGAACCTTGTGGGATAAAGACCTTGGTTCTATCCATTATTCTTTGATAGCCCTCGCTTTGTGTCAGTTCTTTGTGGAGACCAGGCGCATCAAAGGTATAAACTGCTGTGATCTGATTTTGCAAGCTTTGCTCAATTTGACTAGCAGCATAGATAGCTAGATTTCCTCCTTTGGAATGCCCAGCCAGAATGACCTTTTGCTTAGGATGATGGGCAAAAAAGTTCTTTAAATAGGAGAGGGCATGCATTTGAGCAGGAATTTCCTTCATATAGGTCAGGTGGAAATCTTCCTTCCAGCCAACAATACTGTCATCTGTCCCACGAAAGACAATCAGATAGGTATCGAGAGTGAGACGGTAGGTCATAGCCGCAAATTGCTTTTGCAGTTCAGGGTCGATGTCGTTGATAAAATGGGAGAGTTTGCAATTCTTGAAGCGTTTGTGTCGAGCCAATTCATCCAACAACTGGAGCCGATTTTTATTGGTCAACATGTTCGATTCTCTTGGAACCTGAGGTGCAAGGGCTAAAAGACGCTGAGGAGTTGTGGAGACTAGATTATCAAAGGAGAGGTAGGTGGTTTCTGTTAAGGCTAAAACATCTAATTCATTCAATGGAAGGTTGTAAAAGGAATCGTGCACTACATCTTTCAGATAGTCAAAAATATTGGCCATAAGGGCTCCTTTCTTTTTATTTATCTTATCACAATCACATAGAATTTACTAGTTGGTTTGTACGAGCTCTCTACATACCGACCTATAATGGTATAATTCAGATACATAGAAGACAGTTTGCTTTTATTTCAAACCTCTAAACATACTTGTTTGTATCTGTTTGTCGTCAATCCCATTCTCTTTTAAGAAATTTTTCATCTCATTTATATCATCAGGTTGGCCGGTCAAGAGATAAATAGCTTGGTTGCCGTATTTCTCAACCGCATTTTTTAGAAATGCTTGGCTTTGAGAAAAGGTTTCGCTAGTTTTATAAGTTAGATTCGGATTGTTCTGACTAAGCTCTCTTAACTCATTATCAAAAATGCTTACTCCTTTGTCTAAATGATTAAGAATGATGGAGCGCTTACCAGCCCACTCTTTCACAACTGAACGTAGAGTAGAAATACCGACATCAGAGGCAAAACAAACCAGTGCTTGGTCATTGTCTTCAACAGATAAAGATGACTCCAGCCAACTCATCTCAATTTCACTACCAGCTGGTAAATGTGTTAAGGTTTCCTTGAACACGCTACCACTATTATGGGTTACAATAAGAATTTCGTCCTCATCAGGAGTGGAAGCAAGAGTTAGCCATCGACTAGTCTGTTCCTCCTTTACTGGACTTTTGTTTGTACCAAGCGAGCTATCAGGAAGCTTAAACTGAGCATAGGAGCCAGCTTTCCATATTTGATTTTTTGGTTTTGTGATGTGAACTAAATATAAATCTCCGCTGGGATTTTCAATGGATTGTATCGATAAAGTCTGACTTCGTCCAAGGTAGGCAATGATTCCCCAAGATATAAAGCCGAGCACTCCAAGTGTAGTTAGAATAATTATGAACATTTTTTCCCTCGTTTCATTTTTAACTCCTATAGTGTAGTAATTTTCTATGAATGAATAATATTTTTTTCATTCAATAATTTCCAAAAAATAAAGAAAAGATTTCTTTATTTCAGTATTCCTTTAATGAAGTTGGTTGCTAGTATTTCTACAGTTTTGCTAATATCTGGAAAATCATTTTCTGTGATATGCATATCCATGTAGTAAAATAGGTTGTAAACTTGTAAAATATCTTGAATTTTTTCTGGAGAATGGCCTTCAGTCTGCAAACGATGAGTAAAGGTTTTCACGAGAAATTGATGAAATGGATTCGTGACTTTCCCTTCTTCTGAGGAATAGTAGCTATGTAACTCATCTGCGATGGCAGGATTGTACCATTCTGCAAGGATTTTATTGGAAGAAACGAGTGCTCTGGATTGAGCAAAGAGTTGACTAATAAGATCAATCATATCAATTTCCCAATTCAGTTCTTCGATCATAGTTTGGCGAACACGGTTGTTTTCATCAATGTAGATATCTAAAAAAATAGCCTCTTTACTTTCGTAATAGTTATAAAAAGATCCGACTGCCATATGAGCTTGTCTAGCAATTTCTGAAATTCCTGTCGCCTTGTATCCTTTTTTTGAAAAAACTTCATAAGCTGCGGATTTCAAAGCCTGTTTTTTGTCCAATTTGATTCACCTCTTTTATGAATGAATATTAAAACTTGTTCATTCATATCTTAACAAATCTTTTTCAGATTGTCAATCTGAAAGCTAGAACTTTTTACGGATACCACTCGATAAGGAGCTTTTCGATGTTAGAAGAGTATAGAGTGTCGTTTTAACTACACTCAAGGTTTGGAAGAATAGATATAAATTTTGGTTAAGGGGATGGATAAAGGAACTGAAATGAAGGTTGAAAAAATTAAAAATAAAAGGGTAGAGCTGGCACTATGTCTGAAAATAAGGTATGATATCAATGGGGTTATTCACTATCGGTTTTTGAGCTGTTATGACAAGGAAATGTCAAAAAAGTATTAGATACTAAGCCCTCTATTTATACTAAAGGATTTAAGACTCCTAAAATTAGCAAAGGAGAATCAGATGCACAAGATTTTATTAGTAGAAGATGATCAGGTCATTCGTCAACAGGTCGGGAAAATGCTCTCTGAATGGGGATTTGAAGTGGTTCTGGTAGAAGACTTTATGGAAGTTTTGAGTCTTTTTGTCCAGTCGGAGCCTCATCTGGTCCTTATGGATATTGGCTTGCCCTTATTTAATGGCTATCACTGGTGTCAGGAGATTCGCAAGATTTCCAAGGTACCTATTATGTTTCTGTCTTCGAGAGACCAGGCTATGGATATCGTTATGGCAATCAATATGGGGGCGGATGACTTTGTGACCAAGCCTTTTGATCAGCAGGTTCTTTTAGCCAAGGTTCAGGGCTTGTTGCGTCGTTCCTATGAGTTTGGGCGTGACGAGAGTTTACTGGAATATGCTGGTGTTATCCTCAATACTAAATCCATGGATTTACATTATCAAGGGCAAGTCTTGAATTTGACCAAGAATGAGTTTCAGATTTTACGCGTTTTGTTTGAGCATGCGGGCAATATCGTAGCGCGTGACGACCTCATGCGAGAACTTTGGAACAGTGACTTTTTCATTGATGATAATACCCTCTCTGTCAATGTAGCTCGTTTGCGTAAAAAATTGGAAGAGCAGGGCTTGGTAGGATTTATCGAGACCAAGAAAGGGATAGGGTATGGATTAAAGCATGCTTGATTGGAAACAATTTTTTCTAGCCTATCTGCGCTCCCGTAGTCGTCTGTTTGTTTATCTGCTTTCTTTGACGTTTCTGGTTTTGCTCTTTCAGTTTTTATTTGCAAGTTTAGGAACTTACTTTCTCTACTTTTTTCTCTTGTGTTGCTTTGTAACCATCTTATTTTTCACTTGGGACATATTGGTGGAAATGCAGGTCTATCGTCAGGAAATTCTCTATGGGGAGAGGGAAGCTCAGTCTCCTTTGGAAAGAGCCTTGGCTGAAAAATTAGAAGCGCGGGAGATGGAACTCTATCAGCAGAGGTCTGACGCAGAAAGAAAACTGACGGATTTGCTGGATTACTATACCTTGTGGGTCCATCAGATAAAGACCCCCATTGCAGCCAATCAACTCTTAGTTGCAGAAGTGGTCGACCGTCAACTGAAGCAGCAATTAGAACAGGAAATTTTCAAGATTGATTCCTATACCAATCTAGTCTTACAGTATCTACGTTTAGAAAGTTTTCATGATGATTTAGTCTTAAAGCAGGTTCAAATTGAGGACTTGGTCAAGGAAATAATTCGGAAATATGCTCTTTTCTTTATTCAAAAAGGATTAAATGTCAATCTACATGACCTTGATAAAGAAATCGTGACGGATAAGAAGTGGTTGCTAGTAGTTATTGAGCAAATCATCTCAAATAGTCTCAAGTACACCAAGGAAGGTGGTCTGGAGATTTATATGGAAGGCCAGGAACTCTGTATCAAGGATACGGGAATCGGGATAAAAAACAGTGATGTCCTCCGAGTCTTTGAACGTGGTTTCTCAGGATATAATGGACGCCTAACTCAGCAGTCATCTGGACTTGGACTTTACCTATCTAAGAAAATTTCTGAAGAACTGGGGCACCAGATTCGTATCGAGTCTGAGGTCGGAAAAGGAACGATAGTGCGGATTCAGTTTGCTCAAGTGAACTTAGTCCTTGAGTGAGAAGAGACAATGAGTTTTTACCCAATCTCTTTTTGCTATATTTCAGGATATTTGAAGACTGTTTTTTACAAAACCAATAATAGAGTTTTTAATACGGAATATAGTATAAATACTGGTTCAAAGTGAAGTTTTGTATGCTTTATACTTTTGTTGAGTATAAAATCTATAAACTAAGGGTGAATTACAAAAATTAATTTGAGATGAAGTGAATTGTAGACTTGGGAAATGTCTCCTATTCGATTTCAGAATGAATCGTTGATACAGGATTAAAAGAACTGCAGCTTTCTTTTTATTTTGAATGAGATAGGTGTATATAGATTTGTGTAACTGGTGTAGAACTGTTTCCAAAGAATTATTGAATGTATCGAATACACACATTCTATTGATTTTGAACCAGTTTTTAATTTCTAAATGTTGTAATAGTTTTATCAAGTAAAAGGAGACTGCCATGATTGGAGACAATATAAAATTCTTACGAAAATCACATAATCTGATATAACCAGAATTTTCACGGATTGTGGGTGTGTCACGAAATAGCCTAAATCGTTAGAAAAACTGAAAAAGCTTACTTTCAATAGAAGTATTGGAAATATTCATTTTACATCTATCAAAGAAACATGGGATAGACCTATATTTTACAAAATAGCAAATTATATTTTGAATGATAGTAAAAACTGCAGTACTTGTGTGATTTACAATTATTGCACTCAATGTCCGAGTATCGCACTATCTGAAATAAGGAATAGTAGAGATTGTTCTGCGATATGTAAAAAAAACGCATTAGCAAGGAGTATCGTATATGCTACCATATCTTAAAACTATTAGATGGTATCTCTTCTTTAATTTTCTTTTTGGTGTAGTATCGAATATCTGCACAGCTTTGTTACCGTATTTCACGCAGGCATTAATCAAAGGGGATTATCAAGTAGCTCTATATGGTTACTCTATGTCAGTGGCAGGCTATTTGAGTTGTAACTATATCCAAATGATACTTGATTGGAAGCAGGGGATTATCTTTTCGACTACTTTGAAAAATGAGTGGTTTCGTTCACTTCTGGGACTCAGTCACCACGATTTCAAGCAGAAAACAGTAGCAGAGTATATTTCCTATCAATCTAATGACCTAGATTCGTTGGAAAAGGATTACCTTCCTCCATTGATGAGTTTTATCAAACAAATTTTACGTATCATCATTTACGCTTTCATTATTAGCAGAACAATTAATCCTATTGTATCACTGATTTTAATCTTTTCCACTGGAATTAGTATTCAAATTCCTAAAATCGTTGGGAAGTTGACCGCTAATCGTAGACAGGTTTACTTGAAAAAACAAGGAGATTACTATCGAACTTTGGAGGATTTGCTCATGGGACATCATTTGGTAAATAAACTAACTATGTCGCATTTTTTGAATCAACAAAAGAGTTCTCTAAAGAATTTGCAGGATAAGTATTTTAAGTATGGTTTGACAAAAATTACAGGCATCTTATTGACAGGTGTTTCTTTTGAATTCATTAGTCTTGTTCTGTTTATTTATTTAGCCTACTCTCTATCTCACCAGCAACTCGGTATTCCTGAGGTGGTGGCGAGTTTCGGATATATTAATGCTTTTTCTGAACCAATACAGGAAATCCTTTATGATTTACAAATGTTAGAGTCCGTAAAGCCTGTAATCAAGAGTTTTCAAAACATTGTTGGGAGACCCGTTTCAGTTCAAGCACCTCAACATTCTTTTGATACGATTACTTTGAAAAACATTTCCAAACAACTGGGAGAATCAAAATTGATAATTACTTCCGCTACGATTCAAAAAGGGGATAAAATTGCGCTTATTGGTAAGAATGGGTCTGGAAAAAGTAGTCTTCTCAACATTTTAAATGGAACAGATGAAGATTTTGAAGGACAAATTGTGCTAGATGGGCTTGTTTTGGACCATCTTTGGGGAAGATTCGGTATGATTCTGCAACAAGAACATACATTTATTTCGAGCTATGAAAATAATGTAACGCTATTCAATAGTTTCAATGAAAAATTCAGAGAAGAAGATTTTGAAAAAATTCCACCACAATCCCTGTCAGGTGGTCAGCAACAACGAATGTATTTAAATCGTGAGAAAAATCGTAAAAATCCATTGCTTATACTAGACGAACCTTTCTCTGCCTTGGATACTAATCAGTTTAAAATGGAATTGGAAAGAGTTCTGGAATTACCAAGTGCCGTCATTGTTACTTTACATCGCCAAAACGAATTATTAAGTAAGTTTGACCAAGTTTGGGAAATTAAGAATGGAGAACTTGTAATTTTGAAATAGCTAAATTATAAAGAATAAAACGCATAGTATCAAGGTTCAGAGTGAACTGCACCCCAAAAGTTAGACAGAAAAAATCTAACTTTTGGGGTGTTTTTATTATGAAATTAACTTATGATGATAAAGTTCAGATCTATGAACTTAAAAAACAAGGATATAGCATAGAGAAGCTTTCAAATAAATTTGGGATAAACAATTCTAATATTAGGTACATGATTAAATTGATTGATCGTTACGGAATAGAGTTCGTCAAAAAAGGAAAAAATCGTTACTATTCTCCTGATTTAAAGCAAGAAATGATTCATAAAGTCTTACATGAAGGCTGGACTAAAGATAGAGTTTCTCTTGAATACGGCCTCCCAAGTCGTACGATACTTCTTAATTGGCTAGCACAATACAAGAAAAACGGGTATACTATTGTTGAGAAAACAAGAGGGAGACCAACTAAAATGGGACGTAAACGGAAGAAAACTTGGGATGAAATGACAGAACTAGAGCGACTCCAAGAGGAGAATGAACGCTTACGTACTGAGGTAGCTTACTTAAAAAAGTTAAAAGAGCTGGAAGACAGGGACGAAGCTATACAGCGAGAAAGGCAGAGACAATTAGAGAAATGGCTTCAGGAGGATTTCGACTAGATTTACTTCTTGAAGTGGCTCGTTTACCTCGCTCAACTTACTATTATCAGTTGAAGGAACTAGATGGGCTTGACAAAGATAAAGATCTTAAAGCTGAAATTCAAGCTATTTTTACTGAGCACAAAGGAAATTATGGCTATCGCCGAATAACTCTTGAATTGAGGAATCGTGGTCATATAGTAAACCATAAGAAGGTCCAACGTCTGATGAAAATCCTTGGTTTAAGTGCTCGAATTCGCCGTAAACGAAAGTATTCTTCCTACCAAGGAGAGATTGGCAAGAAAGCAGAGAATCTCATTCAACGCCAGTTTGAAGGATCGAGACCAATGGAAAAGTGTTATACGGATGTGACAGAGTTTGCCATTCCAAATAGCACGCAGAAATTGTATTTATCGCCTGTTTTAGATGGCTTTAACAGCGAAATTATTGCTTTTAATCTTTCTTGTTCTCCTAATTTAGAACAAGTAAAAACGATGTTGGAACAGGCCTTCACAGAGAAACACTACGAGAATACGATTCTCCATAGTGACCAAGGTTGGCAATACCAACACGATTCTTATCATCGGTTCCTAGAGAGTAAGGGAATTCAAGCATCCATGTCACGTAAGGGCAACAGCCCAGACAACGGTATGATGGAATCTTTCTTTGGCATTTTAAAATCCGAAATGTTTTATGGCCATGAGAAAAACTTTAAATCACTTAATCAATTGGAACAAGCCATTATAGACTATATCGATTACTACAACAACAAACGAATTAAGGTAAAACTAAAAGGACTTAGTCCTGTCCAATACAGAACTAAATCCTTTCAATAATTATTTGTCCAACTTTTTGGGATCAGTACAGAGATACCGGTTTTTCTTTTTCTAATAAGGAATCTAAAATTTCTTGCTTCATCTATCTATTCAATTGATAGATTTCGTCAGAGAAAGACTGTAAAATTTTTGATATAATGTTAAGGATGGACTGACGGATACTTAGAGGATAATTTTCAAAAGAATTACAGGTGAGAAGAAAAATATGTAAGATTGGACAGAAGTCTCTCTACCATCATCCATGCAGAAACAAGATTATATGAAATAAAAGGAGTAACCAATGTCCGGAAATTATTCAACACGTGAATTCCGCGAGAAACTATATGATGACCTTCATGTTCGTTTAAGAGATACAGTGATTTTGATGTGTGCGATTTTTATTGCCTCTATAGGTCTAAATATGAATTCAACAGCTGTCATTATTGGAGCCATGCTGATTTCCCCTCTTATGACACCGATTGTTGGACTGGGATTCGGTTTAGCTATTTTTGATACGCGTTTAATCAAGCAATCTCTAGAGGTTTTATTTACTCAAGTATTGGTCAGTTTGCTTGTCTCTACTCTATATTTCTGGATTTCTCCCTTATCCTATGCAAGTAGCGAGTTGATTGCACGAACCTCTCCAACCATTTGGGATGTTCTCATTGCTATTGCTGGTGGGATAGCAGGTTTCATTGGTTCAAGGAAAAAAGAAGCAAACAATATCGTGCCAGGAGTAGCCATTGCAACAGCTCTGATGCCACCTATCTGCACTGCAGGTTATGGTTTAGCTAATGGAAATGTACGATTTTTATTTGGGGCTCTTTATCTTTTCTTGATCAACTGTGTCTTTATCATGCTAATCAACATTGTTGGAACAAGAATTATGATGAGAAAATCTCCCTTAAGTTCATTTAAAGAGCTAAACATTAAAATGAGAATTGGGTTGATCTCCTTGATTGTATTATTGGTTCTTCCAGCCAGCTATTCAGCAGTCACTTTGACGATGGATCAAGCGCGAAAAGAAGGAATCAAACAGTTTGTAGGAAAAGAGTTCGCCAATCATACGGTCATTAATCAAGTCTACAAGTCAAGGAACAATGAATTAGTCTTGACGGTTGTTGGAGATCCGATTTCAGAAGAAGAATTAGAAACGCTCCACCAAAAACAAGCCTCTTACGGTATTCAATCTGTTCAATTGAAAGTCAATCAAGTTCATAATTCGACAAAATTAGACAGTGAGACGGCCAAGGAATTTTATGAAACCATTAACAAGTATATCGATCAAAAACTCTCTGAAAAGGATTCACAAAAAGATCTCGTAAAAGAAAATGAAGCAGACAAGGATTGAGGATATTGACCTTATCTAACTCATGAAAGCAAATCTTGTGTGGTGGTTTGGTCAATCACTACTAGCTCGGGTTAAATAATACTCTTCGAAAATCTCTTCAAACCACGTCAGCGTCGCCTTACCGTACTCAAGTACAGCTTGCGGCTAGCTTCCTAGTTTGCTTTTTGATTTTCATTGAGTATAAAATATAAAAAGCAACAGCTGTTTCAGTTGTTGCTTTTTAGCTAGCTAGGATTTTATCTCTTATTTCTCAACTCGTGATTTGTTGGCGATATCAGCAAGGATAGCTTGAACAAAGTCATCTACTGAGACAGTTTGTGTTTCTTTTTGTCCATAGCGGCGAACGTTGACTGTTCCGTCTTCCATCTCCTTGTCCCCAACGATCAATTGGTAAGGAATCTTGCTTGTTTGTGAAGCACGGATTTTGAACTGCATTTTTTCATTGCGCTCATCTACATCTGCACGGACACCGCGGTCACGGAGTTTCTTCGCTACTTCCCATGCGTAGTCCACATGTTTCTCGTTAGAAACTGGGATGAGGGTTACTTGGTGTGGTGCAAGCCATGTTGGGAATGCTCCCTTGTAGTTTTCAATTAAGATAGCTGTGAAGCGTTCCATAGTTGAGATAACTCCACGGTGAATCATGACTGGACGGTGTTCCTCACCATCAGCTCCGATGTATTTGAGGTCGAAGCGTTCTGGAAGCAAGAAGTCAAGCTGGATAGTAGAAAGGGTTTCTTCTTTACCAAGGGCAGTCTTAACTTGAATATCCAATTTTGGTCCGTAGAAGGCTGCTTCCCCTTCGGCTTCAAAGTAGTCCACGCCCATTTCATCAAGGGCTGCACGAAGCATAGTTTGGGCATTTTCCCACATCTCATCGTTATCAAAGTACTTGTGAGTATCTTGAGGGTCACGAAGAGAGAGACGGAAGCGGTATTCAGTCAAGTTGAAGTCTTCATAAACATCGATAATCAACTGAAGGGCACGTTGGAATTCTTCTTGGATTTGTTCTGGCGTAACGAAGAGGTGACCGTCGTTGAGTGACATTTCACGCACACGTTGAAGACCAGTGAGGGCACCAGATTTTTCGTAACGGTGCATCATACCGATTTCAGCGATACGGATTGGCAATTCGCGGTAAGAGTGAACATGGTGTTTGAAGACTTGGATGTGGTGTGGGCAGTTCATTGGACGAAGGACAAATTCTTCCCCATCACCCATGTCCATAGTTGGGAACATGTCTTCTTGGTAATGATCCCAGTGACCAGAAGTCTTGTAAAGCTCAACAGATGCAAGTGGTGGAGTGTAGACGTGTTGGTAGCCAGAAGCTAGCTCTTTGTCTACGATGTAGCGTTCCAACTCACGACGAATAGTCGCACCGTTTGGCAACCAGAATGGAAGCCCTTGCCCAACTTCTTGAGAAATCATGAAGAGGTCAAGCTCTTTACCAAGTTTACGGTGATCACGTTCCTTAGCTTCTTCACGCATTTGAAGGTAGTTCTTCAAGTCTTTCTTGTCAAACCAAGCTGTACCATAGATACGTTGCATCATAGCGTTGTCGCTATTTCCACGCCAGTAAGCACCTGCTACATGGAGAAGGTGGAAGATTTGGATGCGGCCTGTTGATGGGACGTGAGGGCCACGGCAAAGGTCTACATATTCACCCTGACGATAGATAGTCAAACCACCTTCGTCTTCAGAGTGTTCTTCAATCAATTCCAACTTGTAAGGGTCGTTTTTGAAGATTTCACGTGCCTCGTCTTTAGTCACTTCTTCACGGATTGATGGGAAGTTTTCTTTAACGATTTTTTGCATTTCTTCTTCGATACGAGGAAGGTCTTCGTTGGAGATTTGACCAGCTGTGTTATCAGTATCGTAGTAGAAACCGTCTTCGATAGCTGGACCAACTCCCAAGTGAATGTCTGGGAAAAGGCGACGAGCTGCTTGGGCGAACAAGTGGGCAGCTGAGTGACGCAAGATTGGAAGGGCATCTTCGTGATCAGGTGTCACGATTTCGATGCTTCCATCTTCAGTGATAGCACGAGTAGTGTCGATGAGTTTGCCGTTAAATTTACCAGCAAGAGCTTTTTTAGCTAGAGAATTGCTGATAGATTGGGCAATTTCAAAAGTTGTAACGCCAGATTCGAATTCACGAATAGCGCCATCTGGGAAAGTAATGTTAATCATGATGTTCTCCTTACTTATATTATTGACGAATGTGTTAACCCTATTCTGAAAACAGGGACAGAGGATTGTGAAAGCTAGAAAAACAAAAAGCGACATCCTCGAAAGGACGTCGCAACGTGGTTCCACCTTCATTTATGTTCCTCAAAAAAGAGGGACACCTCTGATTGGCTCTAACGTGGCCACCGTTTTATGTTTTCATAAAAAACTCACGAGTAGTATCAGTTTAGGCTTCCTATGCGTTTCCAGCAACCACGCACTCTCTAGTAGAAAGGGACTAAGTGACTTGTCTCTATGGATTATTATAGCATGATTGTGAAAATTTTCAAGATATTTGTAGATTTTTTTGAATTTCCTTGTTGAGGGGGAGAATTAGGAATGGTAATCTTAGAAGAGGTTGGGTATCTCCATTATGTTGGTGAAGTAAAGAGAAAGGAGTAAATCTGTTGACAAAGAAGTTAGTTATTGGTAGAATAGGGATTGTCGTAAAGACAAATAACTTCTTCTTGGTTGCAGGCATGCCAACCTGTCACTCGGATGAAGCCAAATAAAAAGGAGAAACATCATGGCAATCTCAAAAGAGAAAAAAATGAAATCATCGCACAATATGCACGTCACGAAGGTGATACAGGTTCAGTAGAGGTTCAAGTTGCTGTCCTTACTTGGGAAATCAACCACCTTAACGAACACATCAAACAACACAAAAAAGACCACGCTACTTACCGTGGATTGATGAAGAAAATCGGTCGCCGTCGTAACTTGCTTGCATACTTGCGTAAAAACGACGTTAACCGTTACCGTGAGTTGATCAACTCTCTAGGACTTCGTCGCTAATTCAAGATACAAAGGCCGTCAAAAGCACAAAGTAAAAATAGGAAAATTGACGAAGAAACTTCAGTTTCTAGGAGATTTTATCTTTTTTGCCAAGTGCTTAGGCCGTGTTCAATTGAGCACATCTTGATAATGAAGCTACTCTAAATTGGGTAGCTTTTTTGTATGGATTTTAGCCCGATCTCAAATTAGCTCTCTGACTTCAGAGAGCTTTTTATGTTGTTTTCTTACCTCGATATACTCAAGTATAATCTTCGGTTACGGTTCCTAGCACTGTAAGGTAAAATAAACCAGATCTTCTCCCTTCGGGGAGATTTTTTTGTTCACTAAAATTTTTGTACAATCGTCGGCTTGTCGCCTAGTCTATAACCGTTTTATTCAGCAAGAATCATGATGCTAAGGACGTTAAAAATCCGTATGAAAATAGGGAAACGACACAGTGTTCGATGAACACAAGGAGTTTCATCTTTTTCACTAGGATTTTAGCCCAAGCTCAAATCAGCTCTCTGACTTCAGAGGGCTTTTTATGTTGTCACTTTATCTCGATATACTCAAGTATAATCTTCGGTTACGTTTCCTAGCACTGTAAAAGTAACTATATTCATTTTTTCTCAGCTTGTTACCTAGTTGAAAATATGGTATACTTTTCATGAGAATTTTCTAAATTTTTAATTTTGTCTAAGGAGGTTTGCATGCTTTCCAAATTTTCTGGAAGCCGACAGAACCTGCAATTTGTGTTGCTTTTAGGTATTTTACTAGGTGTTTTAGGTATTTCTCTCTTTCTAGCAGTTTCAATGGGATCTGTTGCGATTGCTCTAGGAGATACCTATCGGATTATTTTGAGCAGGTTGAGTTTTCCTCTTGAGATAGGAGAGGTTTCCAAGTCTACTCTTGCTATTGTATGGAACATGAGATTCCCTCGAGTATTGCTAGGTCTGATAGTAGGGGCTGGTCTTTCTATGTGTGGTAGCGTGATGCAGTCCACAGTGAACAACCCCATCGCTGAGCCCTATGTCTTAGGCATCTCTGCGGGAGCAACTCTAGGAGCAACCTTGAGCATCATTCTTGGTTTGAAAGTGATGATTAGCTTTGGAGCTTTTCTTGGAGCTATTTTGGCAACAATTGCTGTCCTCATCATTGCCTCTATGCAGGGAAGGATGACGACTTCCAGTCTAATCTTATCAGGAACGGTGGTCAATGCTCTCTTTCTGGCTTTTTCCAACTTTATCATCTCTGTTGGTGCTAATGCTGACAGTGTGATGACCATTAAGTTTTGGACCATGGGCTCGCTTGCCGGAACTACCTGGTCTGACTTAGTCCTGCCAACTGTAGTGGTAGGAATGGCCTTTCTATTTTTCTCTACTCAGTATCGTGTTTTTAATGCGATGATGATGGGAGATGAGGCTGCTTTAACTTTGGGAATTCCCTTGCGCTTCTATTGGTATCTTTATGTGACCATGGTAGCTGTGCTAACAGCAGTCTTAGTGGCAACCTGTGGGATTATTGGATTTGTTGGTCTGATTACTCCTCACTTAGCTCGAGGGTTAGTAGGAACGAATTACAGGAGACTTTTTCCTGTTGCGACTTTACTGGGTGCCCTTTTTGTTATCTGGGCAGACGTACTCTCTCGTATCATCATTCCAAACGCAGAGCTTCCTATTGGTATTTTCACAGCCTTAGTAGGTGCTCCCTTCTTTATCTACATTGTTGGAGGTAGGCGAAGGGAGGTGAGGGTCTGATATGGACTTGATGTGTCAGAATGTCCACTTTGGACTAGGAGAGAAAAAAATCCTCAAAGGAGTCTCTCTTAAGGTTGAAGGGCATCAATTTCACACGATACTAGGGCCAAATGGAAGTGGAAAAACCAGCCTGCTTAAACTCCTCTATCGTCAGGAAAAGGCGGACAAAGGCTTGATAAGTCTAGATGGGAAACCTCTGGAACAATGGACAATCAAAGAAACAGCCAAGCAAATGGCAGTTGTGACCCAGTTTAACCAGCTGCAGTTTGATTGTACAGTTGAGGAAATCGTCTTGCTGGGAAGAACTCCCCACCTCTCTTTTTTACAGAAGGAAAGGGAAAGGGATTATGCCCTCGTTCAAGATGCCCTCGTTAAGGTGGATATGCTTGAGAAGAAAACTCGTCTCTATTCGTCTCTGTCAGGGGGAGAGAAACAGCGAGTCTTACTAGCCCGCGCCTTAGCGCAAGAACCGACTCTCTTACTCCTAGACGAACCAACTAATCACCTGGATATTAAGTATCAGTTAGACTTGTTGGCCATTGTGAAGGAGCTCAAGGTCAATGTTCTAGCTGTCCTGCATGATATTCAACTTGCTTGTCGCTATTCGGATTATCTCTATCTAATGAAAGAGGGAGAAATCCTTTACCAAGGGACTCCAAAGGAGACCATCACCCCTGAGTCATTGCAAACTGTATATGGAGTTCAAAGTCAGGTGACTTGGACCGAGGATCAGCAAGCTATGATTCACTATTTATAAGAATGAAAAGGAAAACAAGATGAAAAAAACACTAAGCATTTTACTCGTAACAGTAGCTACCTTAACTTTGGCAGCTTGTGGCAACACTACCACTGAAAAAGCTACGACACAATCAAGCGCAGAAACAAGTCAAAAGGCCAGCACAGAGACGACTTATCCGTTAACGGTCAAGACCTATGATGCTAAAGGAAATGAAGTCGAACAAGTTTTTGATAAGGCACCTGAAAAAGTTATCACCAACAATCTTTCAACCACTGAAATCTTATTGGAGTTGGGGTTGAAGGATAAAATTGCTGGCATGCTCAATCCAGACAATGCTGTGACGGACAAATACAAGGACGCTATTGCGACTATTCCTCAAATCGGGGATAAAAAAACAGTCTCACAAGAGACAGTCCTTTCTTATGAGCCAGATGCTGTGATGGGTCGAAACATGATGTTTTCTGAAAAATCCTTGGGGACAGTTAGCACTTGGAATGAAAACAAAATCCCAGTTTATACGCAAAAAGCTTCTCTCTCAACAATTCAGCAAGATTTGGGGAATATCGTAGAAGATGTTAAAAATCTTGGAATGATTTTTAATGTTCAGGATAAGGCTAATGAATACGCAGCTCAATTACAAACTAAAATTGACGCTGTTAAGAAAGCAAATTCAGCAAGCCAAGGTGAAAAGAAAAAGGCTTTGATTATGGTTGCTTATAATGATGAAACCTTCGGTGCCTACAAGTCTGCTTTGCAAGAAAGTTTGCTGAACCAACTTGGTTATACAAACGTTGCCACGGGGACATCAGGCTTGACCTTGGAAAATCTTGTGTCAATGAATCCTGAATTGATTATCTATGTAACCAGCGATCGCAATAAAAAATTGGATGAAAAAGCAGTAGAGTTGATGAAGGCAAATGCTGTTTTGGAAAGCGTTCCTGCTATTAAGAATCAAAAAATCATGATCATCTCTTACGATGAATTGATGGACTATGGTCCAGCAGTGATTGATTCCCTTGAGAAAATCAATGACTTTATCAATAAATAATGAGTTTGATTGGGAAGGAATCCAAGTCAAAATCAGCCTTCCCTCTAACTATGACCCCAATCAAACCTATCCGGCTATTTTATTGAATGATGGAAACTTGGACTTCCTATCGTCCCTTTCCGAATCTGTGATTTTAGTGGGCTTGACCTCTAAAAATCGCTTAGAAGACTACACTCCCTGGGCGACATTGGCTCTGAGAGATGGCGCTCCAGATTTTGGAGGTCAGGCCAACGTCTATCATGATCATTTATTTGGAGGTCTTTTAGACAAGTTGCAGTCGCTTTATCGCCTGGACGAAACTCGCCTTGCCTACGGAGGTTATTCCCTAGGTGGTTTGGTGGCAGTCTACAGTCTTTTCAGCTTTGACAAGGTTTCTTGTGTCTTTTCTATCTGCGGTTCCTTTTGGTATCCTGATTTTGTGACTTATTGCAAGGAAGAAAAGGTGAAAAATCTAGACTGTTTGCTGTATTTACAGAATGGTCAAACAGAAGGAGCACACCATACTAATCGCTTGGCTCAAGCACCAGCCTATGCTGAGCAGATCCATACCAGTCTTCAGAAATGCTATCCGAACGGTCAGTTTGTCTTTGATCCTTATGGACACCATGAACAAGTAGCTGAACGATTCCTAGCTTTTTCTAACTGGTTGGCCCAAAAATGGAAAATCGAATAAAAGAGTTATCCCTTGGCTTTTGCCAAGGGATTGTTGTATTTATTTAACCAAGTTTCTCTCTCTTTTTATCTGGATTCCATACGAAGCTCGCGATAAAGCTAAAGATGATGGTTAGGATAGCTAGGATAATGGCAAGGATGAGAGCAGGGATGCGGATAAACCACCAGAGTGGGTTTGGTTTTTTATCATTGTGCCATTGTTTCGTTTCTTGGTCTAAACGTTGAAATTCTGCTTGGATACGATTGGCGACTGTTTCAATGCCTTCATCATTCATTTTCTTGATATCTGAGATATCGATTGGATTTCCAAAGTTCATATCAACACGCTCACGGCTAACCAGGCCTTTCAAGGTCATAGGACCTGTATAGGTAACCGGCATGATACGGACCTTGGCCATTTTGGCAATCAAGGCTACGCCACCCTTGACATCGTTTGAGTGACGGCTCCCACTTGGAAACATGATGAGAGAGCGATCACTTTTTTTAAGAACATTGATAGGATATTTGATGGCAGAAGCACTAGGATTTTCACGGTCGATAGGAAAGGCACCACACATACGAATCCACCAACCAAAGATACGGTTGGTAAAGAGTTCTTTTTTGGCCATAAAGATGAACTGTTTTGGCTTGGTCGCAAAGGCCATGTAAACAGGATCCCACCAGGTACGGTGAGGGGCAACCAGGATATAGTTTTCATCTTGACTAGGGATTTTATCAGTATTGTGGTAGTGGGCATTGCCATTGATGGACCATAGGAGCAATACAACTAATCCACGTAAATAAGTATAAAACATGCGATCTCCTTCGATTATTTTCTTGTTATTATTATACCTTATCAAAGGAGGGCTGGCAAACTTTTCCCTTGACCAGGTTCATATTTGGGATGAGATTAGAATTCTTTTAGAAAAAATGATATGATAGAGTTTATGGACAAAAATAAGATTATGGGATTAACCCAAAGAGAAGTCGAGGAAAGACAGGCTAAGGGCTTGGTCAATGATTTTACTGCTTCGGCCAGTACTAGCACTTGGCAAATCGTTAAACGAAATGTCTTTACCCTTTTTAACGCTTTGAACTTTGCCATTGCTTTGGCCCTTGCCTTTGTGCAGGCTTGGAGCAATCTGGTCTTCTTTGCTGTTATCTGCTTTAACGCTTTTTCTGGAATTGTGACCGAGCTGCGGGCTAAACACATGGTGGACAAGCTCAATCTCATGACCAAGGAAAAGGTCAAGACTATTCGTGATGGCCAAGAAGTGGCTCTGAATCCGGAAGAATTGGTGTTAGGAGATGTCATTCGTTTGTCTGCTGGAGAGCAGATTCCCAGTGATGCCTTGGTTTTGGAAGGCTTTGCGGAAGTCAATGAAGCCATGTTGACGGGGGAAAGTGATTTGGTGCAAAAGGAAGTGGATGCCTTGCTTTTGTCAGGAAGTTTCTTAGCCAGTGGGGCAGTTTTAGCTCAAGTTCACCATGTCGGTGCAGACAACTATGCTGCCAAACTTATGCTTGAGGCCAAGACCGTTAAACCAATAAACTCCCGTATCATGAAATCGCTGGACAAACTGGCCAGTTTTACTGGGAAGATTATCATTCCCTTTGGTCTGGCTCTCTTGCTAGAAGCCTTGCTTTTAAAAGGCCTGCCTCTCAAGTCATCCGTTGTAAATTCGTCGACAGCCCTATTGGGAATGTTGCCTAAGGGAATCGCCCTTTTGACCATCACTTCACTCTTAACAGCGGTGATTAAGCTGGGCTTGAAAAAGGTCTTGGTGCAGGAGATGTATTCTGTTGAGACCTTGGCGCGCGTGGATATGCTCTGTCTGGACAAGACGGGCACCATCACCCAAGGAAAGATGCAGGTGGAGGCTGTTCTTCCACTGACGGCAACTTATGGTGAAGAGGCTATTGCCAGCGTCCTGACCAGCTATATAGCCCATAGTGAGGATAAAAATCCAACTGCCCAAGCCATTCGCCAGCGATTCCAAGGTCAAGTAGCCTATCCCATGCTTTCGAATCTTCCCTTCTCTAGCGACCGCAAGTGGGGAGCTATGGAGTTAGAAGGTTTGGGAACAGTTTTCTTAGGGGCGCCTGAGATGTTGCTGCCTTCTGAGGTCCCAGAAGCCAGAGAGGCCTTGGAGAGAGGTTCACGTGTCTTGGTCTTAGCTCTCAGTCAGGAGAAATTAGACCATCACAAACCACAAAAACCATCTGATATTCAGGCTCTAGCCTTGCTGGAAATCTTGGACCCGATACGAGAAGGAGCAGCTGAGACGCTGGACTATCTCCGTTCTCAGGAAGTGGGCCTCAAGATTATCTCTGGTGACAATCCAGTTACGGTGTCCAGTATTGCCCAGAAGGCTGGTTTTGCGGACTACCACAGCTATGTAGATTGTTCGAAAATCGAGGATGAGGCATTGATTGCTATGGCTGAAGAGACAGCTATTTTCGGACGTGTTTCCCCTCATCAAAAGAAACTCATCATCCAAACGCTGAAAAAAGCGGGTCATACAACGGCTATGACAGGGGACGGGGTTAATGATATCTTGGCTCTTCGTGAGGCAGATTGTTCCATCGTAATGGCGGAGGGAGATCCTGCGACTCGTCAGATTGCCAATCTGGTTCTCTTGAACTCAGACTTTAATGATGTTCCTGAGATTCTCTTTGAAGGTCGTCGTGTGGTCAATAACATTGCCCATATCGCCCCGATTTTCTTGATAAAGACCATCTATTCTTTCTTGCTCGCAGTTATCTGTATAGCCAGTGCTTTACTAGGTCGGTCTGAGTGGATTTTGATTTTCCCCTTCATTCCAATCCAGATTACCATGATTGACCAGTTCGTGGAAGGTTTCCCACCATTCGTTCTGACTTTTGAGCGAAATATCAAACCTGTTGAGCCAAACTTCCTCAGAAGATCCATGCTTCGTGCTCTACCAAGTGCCCTCATGGTCGTCTTCAGCGTTCTTTTTGTGAAAATATTTGGAAGTAGCCAAGGTTGGTCTGAGTTAGAAATCTCAACCCTACTCTATTATCTCTTGGGGTCAATTGGTTTCTTATCCGTATTTAGAGCCTGCATGCCATTTACCCTATGGCGTGTCCTCTTGATTGTTTGGTCAGTAGGAGGCTTCCTAGCCACAGCTCTCTTCCCAAGAATTCAAAAACTGCTTGAAATTTCAACCTTAACAGGACAAACATTACCTGTTTATGGTGTCATGATGTTGGTCTTTACCGTGATTTTCATCCTGACTAGTCGCTATCAAGCCAGAAAATAAAGAAAGGCTGCAATCTGTGGATTGTGGTCTTTTTAGGTGCAAGATAGCTAGCTGAAATGTGGTATAATAAGAGGGAATAGAGTTTGGAAAGTGAGAGAAGATGATTTCAAAGAGATTAGAATTAGTGGCTTCCTTTGTGCCACAGGAAGCCATTTTACTAGATGTGGGGAGTGACCATGCTTATCTGCCTATCGAGTTGGTGGAGAGAGGACAAATCGAAAGTGCCATTGCAGGTGAGGTGGTGGAAGGCCCCTATCAGTCTGCGGTCAAAAATGTTGAGGCTCACGGCCTAAAGGAGAAAATCCAGGTTCGTTTAGCCAATGGCTTGGCAGCCTTTGAAGAGGCAGACCAAGTGTCTGTCATTACCATTGCTGGTATGGGTGGTCGTTTGATTGCTAGAATTTTAGAAGAAGGCTTGGACAAGTTAGCTAATGTAGAGCGTTTGATTCTCCAGCCCAATAATCGTGAGGACGATTTGCGTATCTGGTTGCAAGATAACGATTTTCAGATTGTGGCAGAAAGCATTCTAGAAGAAGCTGGCAAGTTTTACGAGATTTTGGTGGTGGAAGTAGGACAAATGAAGCTATCAGCCAGTGATGTTCGCTTTGGACCTTTCTTGTCCAAAGAGGTCAGTCCAGTCTTTGTCCAAAAATGGCAAAAAGAAGCTGAGAAGCTAGAGTTTGCCCTCGGACAAATCCCAGAAAAAAATCTGGAAGAACGTCAAGTTCTAGTAGATAAGATTCAAGCCATCAAGGAGGTGCTCCATGCTAGCAAGTGAAGTAATTAACGCATATGAAGCCTTTTGCCCTCAGGAATTTTCTATGGAAGGAGACAGTCGCGGATTGCAAATTGGCACTTTGGACAAGGATATCCAAAGAGTTATGGTGACTCTCGATATTCGTGAAGAAACGGTGGCTGAAGCCATTGAAAAGGGTGTGGACTTGATTATCGTCAAGCACGCGCCGATTTTCCGTCCCATCAAGGATTTGGTAGCTAGCCGTCCACAAAATCAGATTTACATTGACCTTATCAAGCATGACATTGCAGTTTATGTCAGTCATACCAATATTGACATCGTTGAAAATGGCCTCAATGATTGGTTCTGTCAGATGCTAGGTATCGAGGAGACGACTTATCTGCAGGAGACAGGTCCAGAACGTGGAATTGGTCGTATTGGGAATGTTCAGCCTCAGACATTTGGGGAATTGGCCCAACATGTCAAGCAAGTCTTTGGTTTAGATAGCCTTCGATTGGTGCATTATCAAGAGACTGATTTGCAGAAGTCTATTTCAAGAGTGGCCATCTGTGGTGGTAGCGGGCAGTCTTTCTATAAGGATGCTTTAGCTAAAGGAGCGGATGTCTATATCACTGGTGATATTTACTATCACACTGCCCAGGATATGTTGTCTGATGGCTTGCTAGCATTGGACCCAGGTCACTATATTGAAGTGCTTTTTATTGAAAAAATTGCAGAGCTTCTTAATCAATGGAAAGGAGAAAATGGCTGGACAATTGATATTGTACCTAGTCAAGCATCGACCAATCCTTTCCACCATATCTAGTTAGAAAGTGAAAATAATGAAAAAAGTTGCCATTATCGGAGCAGGAATTGTGGGAGCAACAGCAGCCTACTACCTCTCTAAAGAAAGTGACCTAGAGGTGACCGTCTTTGACCATGGACAAGGTCAGGCTACCAAGGCCGCAGCAGGAATTATCAGCCCTTGGTTTTCCAAACGCCGCAATAAGGCCTGGTACAAGATGGCACGTTTGGGGGCTGACTTTTATGTGGATTTATTAGCTGATTTAGAGAAGTCAGGACAAGAAATCGACTTTTACCAGCGTTCGGGAGTTTTTCTCCTGAAAAAGGATGAATCCAAGCTAGAAGAACTCTATCAACTAGCCCTCCAGCGTAGAGAAGAGTCTCCCTTGATAGGGCAATTAGCCATTCTGGACCCAGCATCAGCTAATGAATTATTCCCTGGTTTGAAAGGATTTGACCACCTGCTCTACGCTTCTGGTGGAGCGAGAGTAGATGGCCAACTCTTAGTGACTCGTTTGCTAGAAGCCAGTCAAGTCAAGCTGGTCAAAGAAAAAGTGACTCTGACACCTTTAGCATCAGGTTACCAGATTGGCGAAGAGGTGTTTGATCAGGTTATTTTGGCGACTGGAGCTTGGTTAGGTGACTTGTTAGAACCCTTGGGTTATGCTGTGGATGTCCGTCCTCAAAAAGGACAACTCCGAGATTATCAGCTTGGCCAAGACATGGAAGCTTACCCTGTTGTTATGCCAGAAGGGGAGTGGGATTTGATTCCTTTTGCAGGTGGGAAATTGTCCTTAGGTGCTACTCATGAAAATGACATGGGGTTTGATTTGACCGTAGATGAAACCTTGCTCCAACAAATGGAGGAGGCAGCCTTACCCCATTATCCAGTTTTATCTAAAGCGACTTCAAGAACTGAGCGTGTGGGAATCCGTGCTTATACCAGTGATTTCTCTCCTTTTTTTGGGCAGGTGCCAGAATTGGCAGGTGTCTATGCTGCTAGTGGACTAGGTTCATCAGGTCTCACAACTGGTCCTATCATTGGCTATCATCTAGCTCAACTGATCCAAGACAAGGAGTTGACCTTGGACCCTCTAAACTACCCAATTGAAAACTATGTCAAACGAGTAAAAAGCGAATAAGAATTTTACTGAAATTTTATCTACCCTCTAGGATGGCAAATGACATTCCCTATCAAAAATGGTAAAATAAGAAAAAATAATCCGAGAATTGAGGAAAGAATATGCAAGAAAAGATTTTGGTAACGGGTGGAGCAGGTTTTATCGGAACCCACACAGTTATTGAGTTAATCCAAGCAGGTCATCAGGTTGTTGTGGTGGATAACCTTGTCAACAGCAATCGAAAAAGTTTAGAAGTTGTTGAGAAAATCACAGGAGTTGAAGTGCCTTTCTATGAGGCTGATATCCGTGATACAGATACCCTCAGAGATATTTTCAAGCAAGAAGAACCAACAGGTGTCATTCACTTTGCTGGTTTGAAGGCTGTCGGTGAATCTACTCGTATTCCTCTTGCTTATTATGACAATAATATCGCTGGAACTGTCAGTCTTCTAAAAGCCATGGAAGAAAACAACTGTAAAAACATCATTTTCAGTTCTTCTGCGACAGTTTACGGAGATCCTCATACAGTGCCAATCTTGGAAGATTTCCCACTGTCAGTGACCAATCCATATGGCCGTACTAAACTCATGCTAGAGGAAATTTTGACGGATATTTACAAGGCAGACTCAGAATGGAATGTGGTCTTGCTTCGTTACTTCAACCCAATCGGAGCACATGAGAGTGGTGATTTGGGAGAAAATCCAAACGGTATTCCAAACAACCTCTTGCCATATGTGACTCAAGTAGCCGTTGGAAAACTAGAGCAAGTGCAAGTGTTTGGAGATGATTACGATACTGAAGACGGAACTGGTGTTCGTGACTATATCCACGTTGTCGATTTGGCTAAAGGTCACGTTGCAGCTCTGAAAAAAATCCACAAAGGCTCAGGTCTAAACATTTATAACCTTGGAACAGGTAAAGGCTACTCAGTTCTTGAAATTATCCAAAACATGGAAAAAGCGGTTGGACGTCCAATTCCTTACCGCATTGTAGACCGTCGCCCAGGTGATATTGCAGCCTGCTATTCAGATCCTGCAAAAGCCAAAGCAGAACTCGGCTGGGAAGCAGAACTCGGCATCACCCAAATGTGTGAAGACGCGTGGCGTTGGCAAAGCAAGCATCCAAACGGATTTGAAGACTAAGATGGTGATGTCAATCATTGTCCCCTGTTTAAACGAAGAGGAAGTACTTCCTCTTTTTTATCAGGCTTTGGAAGCTTTACTTCCAGACTTGGGATCGGAAATCGAGTATGTCTTTGTCGATGATGGATCAAGTGATGGGACTTTGGAACTCTTAAAGACCTATCGGGAGCAAAATCCGGCAGTTCATTATATTTCTTTCTCGCGAAATTTTGGCAAAGAAGCAGCCCTCTATGCAGGCTTACAATATGCGACAGGAGACCTGGTGGTGGTGATGGATGCAGACCTCCAAGATCCTCCTAGTATGCTGCTTGAGATGAAAGCTTTACTAGACCAAAATGCAGACTTGGACTGTGTTGGAACACGGAGAACCAGCCGAGAAGGGGAACCCTTCTTTCGCAGTTTCTGTGCTAATATATTTTACCGCCTTATGCAAAAAATTAGCCCAGTAGCCTTGCCCTCAGGTGTTCGTGATTTTCGCATGATGAGAAGGCCTGTAGTCGATGCTATTTTAAGCTTGACTGAGTCCAATCGTTTTTCTAAGGGGCTTTTTGCCTGGATCGGCTTTAAAACCCACTATCTGGACTATCCAAATGTCGAAAGGCAGGCTGGCAAGACCAGTTGGAGTTTTAGGCAACTCTTTTTCTACTCTATTGAAGGGATTGTTAACTTTTCAGATTTTCCCTTGATTATAGCCTTTGTAGCTGGTCTCCTATCTTGTTTTATTTCTCTGCTTATGACCTTTTTTGTCGTGGTTCGAACCCTCATTTTGGGCAATCCGACATCAGGTTGGACCTCTCTGATGGCTGTTATTCTCTTTCTTGGAGGCATTCAACTCTTGACCATTGGGATTCTCGGCAAGTATATCAGTAAGATTTATCTAGAGACTAAAAAAAGACCACTTTATCTTATTAGAGAAAAAAGTGATCTTCCTATTTTGACCGAAAAAAAATAGAGAGAAAAGACTATAATTTTACATGGAAATATGCTAAACTAGAAGGAGTGGATTACCGCCATTGATTTAGGATTCCTGGTTTCCAATCAGGGCGCGAGTTGGGCAATTTTTAACAGCCTCTACGACGTCCTGGCTAGGAGAAATTTCTTTTTCCAGTTGATCAGGATCATCGTAAAAACGCACGATTCCATTATCGTGGTAATCAAATAAATCAGAATAAGTTTGGCACAGCCCACAGGCGATGCATCGTTCGGGTATAAGTGTGATTTTCATGTTCATATTTATATTGTAATAAGAAAGTAGAAAAAAAACAAGGAGTAAGGTATGGCAAAAGAACCGTGGCAAGAAGATATTTATGATCAAGAAGAAACAAGAACAGAACGAAGTAAGAGAAAACAGGGTGGTGGAGTTATAGCGAATCGTATCTTGACTATTTTAGCTAGTATTTTCTTTGTAATTGTGGTGGTGATGATTATTGTTCTGATCTATCTGTCATCGGGTGGGAGTAATCGTACAGCAGCTTTGAAGGATTTTCACGATTCTGATGCAAATGTAGAGCAAGTATCTTCTTCTAGTGTAACTCAAAATGAATCATCTAGTTCAGAAGAAAAGCCAGAAGAGAAGTCTAGTAGCTCAGAACATCCAACTGATCCAGAAGGGACAACAAAAGTGTTAGCAGGAGAAGGGGAAGCAGCCATTGCAGCTCGTGCAGGTATCTCGATTGCTCAGTTGGAAGCCTTAAATCCTAGTCATATGGCTACAGGCTCTTGGTTTGCTAATCCAGGTGATGTTATAAAAATAAAATAGGAGCCGATATGAAAACAATTCAAATTGCTATTGACGGTCCTGCTTCAAGTGGTAAGAGTACGGTCGCAAAGATTATTGCCAAGGATTTTGGATACACCTATCTAGATACAGGTGCTATGTATCGTGCAGCGACCTACATGGCTCTCAGGAACCAGTTAGGAGTTGAACAAGTTGAAGAACTCTTAGACTTATTGGACCAGCATCCAATCAGCTTTGGGCGTTCAGAAGCTGGAGAACAGCTTGTCTTTGTAGGAGATGTGGATATTACCCATCCTATCCGTGAAAATGAAGTGACCAATCATGTTTCAGTTATTGCGGCAATTCCTGAAATTCGTGAGAAACTAGTTTCTCTCCAACAAGAAATTGCCCAACAAGGCGGTATTGTCATGGACGGTCGCGATATTGGGACTGTTGTATTGCCACAAGCAGAATTGAAAATTTTCCTAGTAGCTTCGGTAGATGAAAGAGCAGAACGCCGTTACAAGGAAAATATTGCCAAGGGAATTGAGACAGACCTTGAAACCTTAAAAGAGGAAATTGCTGCGCGTGACTACAAGGATAGTCATCGTGAGACTTCGCCTCTCAAACAAGCAGAGGGTGCTGTCTACCTTGATACAACCGGCTTGAACATTCAAGAAGTAGTTGAAAAAATCAAAGCAGAAGCTGAAAAAAGAATGTAAATATAGAAAAGCCGATAGATTGATATCGGTTTTTTTCTAAATTTGTCAAAATGCTGATTTTAAGGTATAATAGTTGCTGTTCGAGAAATTTTGATTTTCAAAGAATAGTGAATGATGATAAGGAGAAACCATGAACAACCTACCAAATTGCCCAAAATGTAACTCAGAGTATGTCTACGAAGACGGTGCCCTACTGGTTTGCCCAGAGTGTGCTCATGAGTGGAATCCTGCTGAAGTTGCAGATGTAGAAGAGGGCCTTGTTGCTATCGATGCCAACGGGAATAAATTGGCTGACGGTGATACTGTAACCCTCATCAAGGATTTGAAAGTAAAAGGTGCGCCAAAAGATTTGAAACAAGGGACGCGCGTGAAAAATATCCGCATCGTAGAAGGCGACCATAATATCGACTGTAAGATTGATGGCTTTGGTGCCATGAAACTCAAATCAGAGTTTGTGAAGAAAATTTAAGCATGTCAAAGCACTACAAACTTGTATTTTATAGCCGTATCTTCTTGTTTCTAGCGGCTTTTACGGGAGTTTATCTTGAAATCGCCAAGCATGGTGGCTTTGGAATGCTTCTCTATTATACGGTTCTGTCAAATCTTTTAGTAGCGATTTTTACGCTCTATCTTTTAAAGGCTATGAGCCGTTTAGGTGAAAACTGGCAAAGGCCAAGTCTCTTGCGCTTAAAAGGTGGGGTCACCATGAGTATCATGATTACCTGTGTGATTTACCATTTCCTCTTAGCGCCCATTGCGACTAATTTCTATACTCTGGAAAATTTCCTTTGCCACTATATCGTCCCTCTCTGGTTTTTAGCGGATACCCTCTTTTTTGACAAACAGGGTCAATACAAAATCTGGGATCCAGTTGTGTGGACGATTTTACCCTTGCTGTATATGATTTTTGCTCTTTTTAATGGCTTGGTACTGAAACTAGACATTCCTAATTCTAAGGTCAGTCCCTTCCCTTACTTCTTTTTGAATGTGAACAAGGGTTGGGATGTCGTGTTCAAGTGGTGTCTGATTATCTTTGTTGCCTATATGGTGGCAGGATTTATCTTCTACTTTATCAAGAAAATCAAGAGAAAGTCATCCTAATACTCTTCGAAAATCTCTTCAAACCATGTCAGTTTCGCCTTAGGGTATATATGTGACTGACTTCGTCAGTTTCATCTACAACCTCAAAGCAGTGCTTTGAGCAAGTTGCGGCTAGCTTCCTAGTTTGCTCTTTGATTTTCATTGAGTATAAGATAAAAGGGATTCATTTTCGAGCTTAAGAAGGAGTCTACAAACCAATGGGACTTCTTCTTTTCTTGCTTTATAATTCTCAAAAGAGTAGAAGATTAAGAGAAAATATAGAAAGAGATTTCATGAAACAATTTTTAGAACGGGCCAGTATTTTGGCTCTCTCCCTCGTTTTGATTACGTCCTTTTCGATTTCAAGTGCCCTGCCAGCCATGTTTGACTATTATCAAGGATATCCTAAGGAACAAATTGAGCTCTTGGCGAGCTTGCCATCTTTTGGGATCATGATTATGTTACTACTAAATGGTTTCTTAGAAAAAATATTCCCTGAGCGCTTACAGATTAGTTTGGGATTGTTGATTTTATCACTGAGTGGAACGGCTCCCTTCTGGTATCAAGCCTATCCTTTTGTCTTTGGAACACGGATTCTTTTTGGCTTGGGTGTTGGGATGATCAATGCTAAGGCTATTTCTATCATCAGTGAGCGTTATCAAGGGAAAACGCGAATTCAGATGCTAGGGCTACGCGGTTCCGCAGAAGTCGTTGGAGCTTCTCTCATTACCTTGGCAGTCGGCCAGTTGTTGGCCTTTGGTTGGACAGCTACCTTCCTAGCCTATAGTGCTGGATTTTTGGTGCTGACCTTTTATCTGCTCTTTGTCCCTTATGGAAAGGAAAAGAAAGAAGTCAAGAAAAAAGAGAAAGAAGCAAGTCGCTTAACTCGGGAAATGAAAGGTTTGATTTTTATCCTAGCTATCGAAGCGGCGGTTGTAGTTTGTACCAATACGGCTATTACTATTCGTATTCCAAGTTTGATGGTGGAAAGAGGACTTGGAGATGCCCAGTTATCTAGTTTTGTTCTTAGTGTCATGCAGTTGATCGGGATTGTGGCTGGTGTGAGTTTCTCTTTCTTGATTTCTATCTTTAAAGAGAAATTGCTTCTCTGGTCCGGTATTACCTTTGGTTTGGGGCAAATTGTGATTGCCTTGTCTCCATCCTTGTGGGTGGTAGTGGCAGGAAGCATTCTGGCTGGTTTTGCCTACAGTGTAGCCTTGACGACAGTTTTTCAACTTGTCTCTGAAAGAATTCCAGCTAAACTCCTCAATCAAGCAACTTCCTTTGCTGTATTAGGCTGTAGTTTCGGAGCCTTTACGACCCCATTTGTTCTAGGTGCGATTGGCTTACTAACACAAAATGGAATGTTGGTCTTTAGTATCTTAGGAGGGTGGTTGATTGTAACCTCTATCTTTGTCATGTACCTACTTCAAAAGAGAGCTTAGGATTGGTTTCCTAAGTTTTTCTTTCGGGATTTTTGTACCCAGACAATATTTATTTTAGACCCTTGTTTACAGATTATTTTCTTGATAAAATAGAAGTTATGACGAGATACAAAGCAACTATTTCCTATGATGGTTATGCCTTTGCTGGTTTTCAGCGCCAGCCTCATGCGCGTAGCGTTCAGGAGGAAATTGAAAAAACTTTGACCAGGTTAAATAAAGGGCAAGCCATTACTGTTCACGGTGCTGGTAGGACTGATAGTGGGGTTCATGCTCTGGGGCAGGTGATTCATTTTGACTTGCCCTATCAGATGGATGAAGAAAAACTCCGTTTTGCCTTGGACACCCAGTCTCCTGAAGATATTGATGTGGTTTCGATTGAGCTTGTGGCGGATGATTTTCATTGCCGTTATGCCAAGCATAGCAAGACCTATGAGTTTATCGTAGATAGGGGCCGTCCCAAAAATCCTATGCGCCGTCACTATGCCACTCACTTTCCTTATCCGCTTGATGTGGAACGCATGCAGATTGCAATTAAAAAGCTAGAGGGAACCCACGATTTCACCGGCTTTACAGCCTCTGGGACCAGTGTAGAGGACAAGGTTCGTACCATTACAGAAGCTAGTTTAACAGTCGATGAGACAGGTCAGTTTTTGACCTTTACCTTTTCAGGAAATGGTTTCTTGTATAAGCAGATTCGCAATATGGTGGGTACACTGCTCAAAATCGGCAACAACCGTATGCCAGTGGAGCAGATTGACCTGATTTTGGAGAAGAAGGACAGGCAGCTTGCAGGTCCCACTGCAGCACCAAATGGTTTGTATTTAAAGGAGATTCGTTATGAAGAATAATCGTATTTTAGCACTTTCTGGAAATGACATTTTTAGTGGTGGTGGATTGTCCGCTGATTTGGCTACTTATACCTTGAACGGCTTGCATGGCTTTGTAGCAGTGACTTGCTTGACAGCCTTGACAGAAAAGGGCTTTGAAGTCTTTCCAACTGACGATACCATTTATCAACATGAATTAGATAGCTTGCGTGATGTGGAGTTTGGGGGAATTAAGATTGGTCTTCTCCCTACTGTCAGTGTGGCTGAGAAGGCCTTGGATTTTATCAAACAACGTCCAGGAGTGCCTGTGGTGCTGGATCCTGTCTTGGTCTGCAAGGAAACGCATGATGTAGCTGTAAGTGAACTTCGCCAAGAATTGATTCGCTTTTTCCCTCATGTCAGTGTGGTTACTCCTAATCTTCCTGAAGCAGAATTATTAGCTGGTCAGGAAATTAAAATCTTGGAAGACATGAAAACGGCAGCGCAGAAATTACATGCCTTAGGAGCGCCAGCAGTCATTATCAAGGGAGGTAATCGCCTTAGTCAGGACAAGGCTGTGGATGTCTTTTATGACGGACAAACCTTTACAGTCTTAGAAAATCCCGTTATCCAAGGGCAAAATGCTGGTGCAGGTTGTACCTTTGCCTCTAGCATTGCCAGTCACCTAGTCCAAGGACAAGAACTATCAGCAGCAATTGAAAGTTCAAAAGCATTCGTTTACCGTGCCATTGCACAAGCAGATCAATATGGAGTAAGACAATATGAAGCAAACCAAAACAACTAAAATCGCCCTTGTATCCTTATTAACCGCCCTTTCTGTGGTTCTAGGTTATTTCTTAAAAATCCCAACGCCAACAGGTATTCTAACTCTTTTAGATGCGGGTGTCTTCTTTGCAGCTTTCTATTTTGGTAGTCGTGAAGGGGCTGTAGTAGGAGGACTAGCAGGTTTCTTGATTGACCTCTTATCAGGCTACCCTCAGTGGATGTTCTTTAGCTTGGTCAACCATGGTTTGCAGGGATTTTTCGCAGGATTTAAAGGAAAATCTCAGTGGTTAGGCCTTATCTTAGCAACGATTGCCATGGTAGGGGGCTACGCCTTGGGTTCTACATTGATGAATGGCTGGGCTGCAGCCCTACCCGAAATCCTACCAAATTTCATGCAAAATATGGTAGGGATGATTGTAGGATTTATCCTTAGTCAAAGTATCAAAAAGATAAAGTAAAAAGTTAGCTGTTCGAGCTAACTTTTTTTGTATAATATTAATCAAAATAAAGCAAGTCTTTGCTGGTGCTTGTAAAGAGGTCAAAGCCATCCTTGGTAACAACACCGCAGTCTTCGATACGGACTCCGACTTTACCAGGGATATAGATACCTGGTTCAACAGAGAAGCACATGCCTTCTTCGATGATCATGTCGTTTCCTTCCATGATAGATGGGAATTCGTGGACATCCATACCGATACCGTGACCGAGACGGTGGTTGAAGTACTCACCGTAACCAGCTTTTTCAATGACTGCGCGGGCAGCGCGGTCCACTTCATGAGCAGTCACACCCGGCTTGATAAAGTCAAGAGCAGCTTGTTGGGCTTCAAGAGTCAAGTTGTAGATGTCTTTCTTGAATTGGTCAGGCTTACCAACAGCGACTGTACGAGTCATATCTGACGCATAGCCGTTGACGAGAACACCCAAATCAAAGAGGAGAAGAGCATCATTTTCAACCTTGTTAGCTGCTGGAATACCGTGTGGATTTGCAGCATTATCACCAGTCAAGACCATGGTATCAAAGCTCATTTCATAGCCTTCACGCTTCATAGCAAAGTCAATTTGAGCGATGATATCTGTCTCTGTCTTATCAAGAGAAATATTGTCAAAGCCAACCTTAACAGCCTTGTCCGCATAGAGACCTGCAACCATCATTTTTTGCACTTCATCAGCTGATTTGATGAGGCGCATGCGTTGGATACGGGGAGTGAGGTTTTCAAATTCGGCTGTTTCAAAAACTGTCTTCAAGCCATGGTATTTGGTCAAGATAAGATTGTCAAACTCAACAGCGACACGTTTGAAGTCAAGTTGTGGAAGAGCATGTTTCATTTTTTGCCATGGATTTTCAGAATCCACATAGCCCACAACTGGGAAGGAAACAGTGCTACTTGCACGCTCAACCTCAAGTGCTGGGACAAAGAGGAGGGGTTCCTGATCCGTTAGGACAAAAAGAAACATCTGGCGTTCATGGGGATCACTGTAAAAGCCAGTGAGGTAATTGATTGTGACGGGGTCAGATACGACAGCGACGTCTAGTTTTTCTGATTCAAGATATGTTACGATTTGTTGTAATTTAGACATATGCTACCTTCTTTCTACCCCTCTATTTTGGCAAAAAAAGAGAGAAAATGCAAGGGAGAAGGGTAAAAGAAAAGACAAAAAGAACTCCGCTATCTTATCGGAGTTCTTTGATATGGTTTTTCTTGGTTTAAGAAAAGTCAGCCTTGCTTTTGACGTCGCTGTATTCTTCAGCGATTTCTTGACTGAGAATATCTTCATAGGCAGGGAGTTGGATGTCCTGACCATATTTCTTCTTGAGGGCAGTAGTGACTAGGCGATAAGCTAGATTGGCATTGCGAGAGAGGATAGGCCCGTGGAAGTAAGAACCAAAGACATTCTTATAATGAACCCCTTCGCCGACCTTTTCTTCGTTATTTCCATTTCCATAGACCACCTGTCCCAGCGGTTTTTGGTCATCTGAGAGGAAGGTACGGCCCTGATGATTTTCAAATCCATAGTAGGTTTCATCGAAATCTTCATTATGAATCTTGATATCCCCGATAAAACGGTTATTGGTCTGGTTGAGGGTGTAGTGGCCCATAACCCCTAGCCCTTCGATGCGTTTGCCTGAAGCTTCAATATAATATTGGCCCAATAGTTGGAAACCACCGCAGATAGCCAGAACCACACCGTCGTTTTGGATGTAGTTGTCAATGCTTTCTTTTTTAGCAGGTAGGTCGTCTGCAATGATACTCTGTTCAAAGTCTTGACCGCCACCGAAAAAGGCAATGTCGTAGTGATTTTCATCAAAGTTATCATGGAGAGAAACGATGTCAACCGTTACATGGGCTCCCAGTTTTTCAGCCACATACTTGAGCATGAGAATGTTTCCATTGTCACCATAGGTATTCATGAGATTTCCGTAGAGGTGGGCAATGTTGATCTGATAGGGGTAATTGCCAGCTTTTGAGGAAAGTGAAGTATAAACCATTAGTTCATCTCCTTTCTAACAATCTGACGACTAGCCAGCAGTTCGCGGAACTCCAGCATAGCAGTATAGGTAGCCAGAATATAAGCATGCTTGCAGTCTTGGTTCTCAATGGTCTTAAGAACTTGCTCCAGACTACTTGTTTCAGTGATTTTATCAGCTGGATAGCCTGTCACTCGTAGACGACGAGCGATTTCAGAATGGCGAACACCGCCAGCGTTGATTTCAGGAATGTCCATCTCAGTGATTTGTTCAAAATCAGCATCCCAGATCCAGCTGGTATCAATTCCATCTGCATAGTTGGCATTTAGGAGAACAGATAGACTAAATGGATAAGGTGCTAGTTTAATCATTTCGATAGCTTGGGTCGCACCGACTGGATTTTTAATCAAGACGAGGGTGCATTCCTTGTCACCGATATGGAAGGTTTCCTGACGACCAAAGACAGCACGGCTCTTATCAAATCCTTGCTTGATTAGTTGTGAATCTGCACCAAGGAAACTGGCGATGGCAACTGCAGCTAAGGCGTTGTAGATATTGTAGAGACCACCGATTTGAATGCCATATTCTTGTCCGTCAATGACAAAGCGAGAGCGATTGTTGGTCAACTCAACCAAGTCTGTCAAGCGATAGTCTAAATCAGGACGTTTACATCCACAACCTTCACAGATATAGGCACCCAAGTTTGCATAGGTATTGTGCTCGTATTTGAGGATACCTTGGCAGTCAGGACAGAGAATTCCTTCTGTATTATAGTGAGCCAGCTGGGCTGGGCCTTTTTCCAAGTCAAAACCAAAATATTGTACAGGATTTGGAATAGCTGGCTTGTAGAAAAGTGGACTGTCTCCATTAAGAAGAACAGTGGCAGTAGGTACCTTACGAATGGCATCCAAAATCATCTTGTAAGTTGTGTAAATCTCACCATAGCGGTCCATCTGGTCACGGAAGATATTCGTGATGACAAAAAGGCTTGGCTGGATATAGTCACAGATACGAGATAGACTGGCCTCGTCGATTTCTAGGACGGCAATATTTTTCCCAGTTTTAGAGGATTTGGCTGTTAAGAAGGTTGTCGCAATTCCTGTAATCATATTGGCACCGCTCGGGTTGGTCAGAACTTGACCATAAACCTCTTTTAAAATACCGACAGTCAGGGCAGTTGTCAGAGTTTTTCCATTGGTTCCAGTGACCACGACAATCTCGTAGTTTTTAGCTAGGTTTTGTAAAATATCTTTATCGAATTGAAGGGCAAGTTTTCCTGGGAGCGTACTTCCACGGCCAAGACGGCTTAAAATGAAGTGGGAAGAACGCCCAGCAAGAAGGCCCAAAGTAGTTTTTAATTTCATGCTTCTATTATATCATAAAAGAGGGAAAAGACAGATTTGAGATTTCGAAGAAGTAAAAACAGCCCAAAGAGGGCTGTTTGATACGATTAAATCTCAACTTAAATTGCAAACAAGTCATTCAAGTTTTCAGCCAAGGTTGGGTGAGTGAAGATTTGTTTTGTGAAGTAAGTGTAAGGAATCTTGTTGTCCATAGCAACAGTGATGATGTTGATGATTTCTTGAGAACCTTCTGAGAAGATGCTTGCTCCAAGAATTTCTTTTGTTTCAGTATTAACAACAGCTTTGAAAGCTCCGCGAAGGTCTCCGTTTACGTGACCACGAGGCATGGCTGCAACAGGGATTTCTTTCACTGCGTATGGAAGTTTCAAATCAGCTGCTTGGCTTTCAGTCAAACCAACTTGTGAAAGTGCAGGTGTGATAAACATGGTGTTTGGTACATTGAGACGGTCTTCAAGTGTGTAGCTGCCATCTCCAGCAAGGTAGCTGTAAACAACACGGAAGTCATCAAGTGAAATGTAGGTAAATTGAAGGCCACCGTTGACATCTCCAACTGCAAAGACACCAGGAACGTTTGTTTGACAATGTTTATCTACTTTAATAGCACCACGTTCAGTTAGTTCAATATCTGTATTTTCAAGTTGAAGTGGTTCTACATTTGGTTTGCGTCCAGTTGCGTAAAGAAGGGCGTCGAAACGGTAAGTTTCATTTTCAGTTACGACAAGGACTTGGTCACCGTCATTTTTAATTTCAGTAGTACGGATATTTTGAAGCAATTCAATACCGTCTTCTTCCATGTATTGTTTAGCAAGAGCTGCGATGGAAGGTTCTGCACGAGGAAGGAAAGTATCCAAGGCATCTAGGACTGTAACCTTGCTTCCAAGTTTGTTGTAAAGGCCAGCAAATTCAAGACCGATATTTCCACCACCAAGGACTCCAAGGTTTTCAGGCAATTTGTCCAAGTTTTGGATACCTGTTGAGTCAAAGACGTTTTTGCTTGTAGCAAGTCCAGGGATTGGCAAAACATTTGAAACAGCACCAGTGTTGATGACGATTGTTTCAGCAGTCAGTTCTTTCTTTTCATCACCAGCTTGGATTTCGATGACTTTATTTGAAAGGAAGTGAGCTTCTGCATCAAAGATATCTACGCCTGTACCAGCAACAGTCGCATAGTTTTTACCGTTGAGGCGACCAGTGATAGTGTTTTTGGTAGCAATCACTTCTTCAAAAGACAAGTCTTTTTCAGCAGCAACTAGCAAAGTTTTAGTTGGGATACAACCGATGTTGATACAAGTTCCACCGTACATAGCTTTGCTACGTTCAACGAGGGCAACTTTTTTACCAGCTGAAGCCAATTTACCAGCTAGTGTTTTACCAGCTTTACCAAATCCGATAACGATTAAATCATAAGTTAACATTTAGAGTTCCTCCTATTCGAATTTCATTCTAGCACAAGAAAAAAACTTTTGCACAATTCTGCTACGCTTTAAAAAAGTTTATGAAATAGTGGAAAGTTTAACTTTATTTTCTCAGAAAAATCGTTTACATGACTTTATCGACGGATTAGGCTATCTTTTGCTTCTCTCTTGTGTTATACTAGATAGGTTGCAAAGAAAACAGTACTTTTCTTTTGTGGAAAAGAAGCAACACGATTTTATATCCAGTATATGAAAATACGTCATAAAAAGAAAAGTATAAACTAAGCCCTATAGGGTGGCTTCGCACCACCTTTAGAAAGAAGAAGAACGTGAAATTTAATGAATTAAACTTGTCTGCTGATTTGCTAGCAGAGATTGAAAAAGCTGGTTTTGTAGAAGCCAGTCCTATCCAAGAACAAACCATTCCATTGGCTCTTGAAGGTAAGGACGTTATCGGTCAAGCTCAGACTGGTACAGGAAAAACTGCAGCCTTTGGCTTGCCTACCCTTGAAAAGATCCGTACAGAAGAAGGGACCATCCAAGCCTTGGTTATCGCTCCAACTCGTGAACTCGCTGTTCAAAGTCAAGAAGAACTCTTTCGCTTTGGTCGTAGTAAGGGAGTCAAAGTCCGCTCAGTATATGGCGGATCAAGCATTGAAAAACAAATTAAGGCTCTTAAATCTGGTGCCCATATCGTGGTGGGAACTCCAGGTCGCCTCTTGGACTTGATTAAACGCAAGGCCTTGAAATTACAAGATATTGAAACTCTTATCCTTGACGAAGCGGATGAAATGCTTAACATGGGCTTCCTTGAAGACATTGAAGCTATCATCTCCCGTGTCCCTGAAAATCGACAAACTCTTCTCTTCTCAGCAACTATGCCAGATGCCATCAAACGTATCGGTGTTCAGTTTATGAAAGAACCTGAACATGTCAAGATTGCTGCTAAGGAATTAACAACAGAATTGGTTGACCAATACTATATCCGAGTTAAAGAGCAAGAAAAATTTGATACCATGACTCGTCTCATGGATGTGGAACAACCAGAACTTGCTATCGTATTTGGTCGTACCAAACGCCGTGTAGATGAATTGACTCGTGGTCTGAAAATCCGTGGCTTCCGTGCAGAAGGAATTCATGGAGACCTAGACCAAAACAAACGTCTTCGTGTCCTTCGTGACTTTAAAAATGGCAATCTTGATGTTTTGGTTGCGACAGACGTTGCAGCGCGTGGCTTGGATATTTCAGGTGTGACCCATGTCTATAACTACGATATTCCACAAGATCCTGAAAGTTATGTTCACCGTATCGGTCGTACAGGTCGTGCTGGTAAGTCAGGTCAGTCTATTACTTTCGTATCACCAAATGAAATGGGCTACCTCCAAATCATTGAGAATTTGACCAAGAAACGCATGAAAGGTCTCAAACCTGCAAGTGCGGAAGAAGCCTTCCAAGCTAAAAAACACGTAGCTCTCAAGAAAATTGAACGTGATTTTGCAGATGAGACTATCCGTGCCAACTTTGAGAAATTTGGTAAGGATGCTCGCAAGCTAGCAGCCGAATTTACTCCAGAAGAATTGGCAATGTATATTTTGAGTCTGACAGTCCAAGACCCAGATAGCCTTCCAGAAGTGGAGATTGCGCGTGAAAAACCACTGCCATTTAAACCATCAGGTAATGGCTTCGGTGGTAAAGCTAAGGGAGGTCGTGGAGGCCGTCGTGGGGACGACCGTCGAGACCGTGATCGCCGTGGCAATGGTCGTCGTGATGATTTCAAAAAAGGAAGTCGTGGCAATGATCGTTTTCATAAGGAAAAACGTTACCGTAAGGATAATAAAAAACCACGCAATACTTCAAGTGAAAAGCAAACAGGCTTTGTTATTCGTAACAAGGGCGATAAATAAGAAAAAGCGGTTCAAAATGAATCGCTTTTTTATATAAGGAGACCGAATGGAAAAGAAAGATAAATAAAATACATATATTATCTTCTTGTAATGTTATAATACACAAACATAGGGAGCTTGTCAATAGAAAAGAAGCAATTTAATTAAAAATATTCTTGTTTTTTCAAATTGCAATTAAATAAGCAATTTTCAGATAATAATTGAAAATTTAAGCTGTTTATGTTATAATGATAGCGATTAAATTCGAGGTGAAAAATGGCACATTTATTAGAAAAAACTAGAAAAATTACTTCTATCCTGAAGCGCTCAGAGGAGCAGTTGCAGGAAGAACTTCCATACAATGCGATTACCCGTCAATTGGCAGATATTATTGACTGTAACGCCTGTATCGTCAATAGCAAGGGACGTCTCCTTGGTTATTTCATGCGTTACAAAACCAATACAGATCGTGTAGAGCAGTTCTTCCAAACTAAGATTTTCCCAGATGACTACATTCAAGGTGCGAACATGATCTACGATACAGAAGCCAATCTGACAGTTGATCATGATTTAAGTATTTTCCCTGTGGAAAGTCGTTCCGACTTTCCAGATGGTTTGACGACTATTGCACCGATTCATGTATCAGGGATTCGCCTTGGTTCTTTGATTATTTGGCGCAATGATAAGAAATTCGAAGATGAGGACTTGATTCTTGTTGAGATTGCCAGTACCGTTGTTGGGATTCAGCTTCTTAACTTCCAACGTGAAGAAGATGAGAAAAATATCCGTCGCCGTACTGCTGTTACCATGGCGGTTAATACCCTTTCTTACTCTGAACTCCGTGCTGTTTCAGCGATTTTAGGGGAATTAAATGGAAATGAAGGGCAGTTGACTGCGTCTGTGATTGCAGACCGTATTGGAATAACCCGCTCTGTGATTGTCAATGCCCTTCGTAAACTTGAGTCTGCAGGGATTATTGAAAGTCGCTCACTTGGAATGAAGGGAACCTATCTTAAGGTCTTGATTTCAGATATTTTTGAAGAAGTGAAGAAAAGAGATTACTAATGACTAAGGCTTTGATTTCGATTGATTATACAGAAGATTTTGTTGCTGATAGTGGGAAGCTGACAGCGGGTGCTCCAGCTCAGGCGATTTCGGATGCCATCAGCAAGGTGACTCGACTAGCTTTTGAACGAGGAGACTACATCTTCTTTACTATTGATGCTCATGAAGAAAACGATTGTTTTCATCCAGAAAGCAAGCTGTTTCCTCCTCACAATTTGATTGGAACTAGTGGGCGGAATTTATACGGAGATTTGGGGACCTTTTATCAAGAATATGGTTCAGACAGTCGTGTCTTTTGGATGGATAAACGCCATTACTCAGCTTTTTCAGGGACTGACCTGGATATCCGCTTGAGAGAGCGTCGAATTTCTACAGTTATTTTAACAGGAGTCTTGACGGATATTTGTGTCCTGCATACAGCTATAGATGCCTATAATCTAGGATATGACATCGAGATTGTTAAACCAGCTGTTGCTTCCATCTGGCCTGAAAATCATCAATTTGCCCTAGGTCATTTCAAAAATACACTTGGAGCTAAGTTGGTAGATGAAAATCTAAATGAAATTTCAGAGTAATTTGGTTGATGAAATGAAAAAATTTGAAAAAAAGTGTTGACAAGCATCCCAAAAGTTGATATACTAGTAAAGTAATCGACGCGGGGATGGCGGAATTGGCAGACGCGCAGGACTAAGGATCCTGTGACCGCTTTAGGTCGTGAGGGTTCAAGTCCCTCTCTCCGCATAGGATAAGAGTTAGCTGAGGCTAGCTCTTTTTTTCATCTAGTTAAAGTAGAGCAAAAAAATTTTTGCTCTTTTTCATAAACATTTCATATTTGGGTTTTATAATAGTCTTACAAATATGGAGGTGACAAATGAATCCAATCCAAAGAGCTTGGGCTTATGTCAGCAGAAAACGACTGAGAAGTTTTATTTTATTTCTGATTTTATTGGTTCTCTTGGCCGGAATTTCAGCCTGTTTGACTCTGATGAAGTCCAACAAAACAGTTGAAACCAATCTTTATAAATCACTCAATACATCTTTTTCTATTAAGAAGATAGAAAATGGTCAGACCTTCAAGCTATCGGACCTAGTATCTGTAAGCAAGATTAAGGGACTGGAAAATGTTTCTCCTGAACTGGAGACGATTGCAAAATTAAAAGACAAGGAAGCAGTGAGTGGTGAGCAGAGCGTTGAACGTGATGATTTGTCAGCTGCGGATAAGAATCTGGTTAGCTTAACGGCTCTTGAAGATTCAGCCAAGGATGTCACCTTTACCAGTTCGGCTTTCAATCTAAAAGAAGGGAGACACCTTCAAAAAGGGGATTCCAATAAAATTCTGATCCACGAAGAGTTGGCTAAGAAGAACGGTCTTTCGCTTCATGACAAGCTTCGCTTGGATGCTGGACAGTCAGAAGCTGGGAAAGGACAAACTGTCGAGTTTGAAATCGTCGGAATCTTCTCTGGTAAAAAACAAGAGAAATTTACAGGCTTGTCTTCCGACTTCAGTGAAAACCAGGTCTTTACAGACTATGAAAGTAGCCAAAGCCTTTTGGGAAATGGTGAATCTCTAGTCAGTGCAGCGCGCTTCTATGTAGAAAATCCTAAGGAAATGGACGGACTCATGAAGCAGGTGGAAAACTTGGCCTTGGAAAATCAAGGCTACCAAGTCGAGAAGGAAAACAAGGCCTTTGAACAAATCAAAGACTCAGTAGCAACCTTCCAAACCTTCCTGACCATCTTCCTTTATGGGATGTTGATAGCGGGAGCAGGGGCCTTAATTCTTGTTTTGTCTCTCTGGTTGAGAGAAAGGGTCTACGAAGTGGGAATTTTACTGGCACTTGGAAAAGGCAAGAGCTCGATTTTCCTACAGTTCTGTTTAGAGGTAGTTTTGGTATCTCTCGGAGCTTTGCTTCCAGCATTTGCTACAGGAAACGCAATCACATCCTACCTACTCCAAACTCTACTAGCAAGCGGAGATCAGGTAAGCTTACAAGATACACTAGCCAAAGCAAGCAGTTTATCAACCAACATCCTATCTTTTGCAGAGTCCTATGTCTTTCTGTTATTGATTAGTTGCTTATCTGTAGCCCTTTGTTTCCTATTCTTATTTAGAAAATCGCCTAAAGAAATTTTATCATCTATTAGTTAAGAAGGAGAAATCATGACTTTATTACAATTACAAGATGTTACCTACCGTTATAAGAACACTGCTGAAGCAGTCCTATATCAGATCAATTATAATTTTGAACCCGGGAAATTTTACAGTATTATTGGTGAGTCAGGAGCAGGAAAATCCACTCTCTTGTCCCTCCTTGCTGGTCTAGATAGTCCTGTTGAAGGTTCTATTCTTTTTCAAGGAGAGGATATTCGTAAGAAGGGCTATTCTTACCATCGCATGCACCATATTTCCCTGGTCTTTCAAAATTATAACTTGATAGATTATCTTTCTCCACTGGAAAATATCCGCTTGGTCAACAAAAAGGCAAGCAAGGATACACTGCTTGAGCTTGGTTTGGATGAAAGTCAGATCAAGCGGAATGTTCTCCAGTTATCAGGTGGTCAACAGCAACGTGTTGCCATTGCTCGTAGTTTGGTATCAGAAGCTCCAGTTATTCTTGCAGATGAGCCAACGGGAAATCTGGACCCTAAAACTGCTGGAGATATTGTCGAACTGCTTAAATCACTTGCCCAGAAAACAGGTAAATGTGTCATCGTCGTCACACACAGTAAAGAAGTGGCGCAAGCGTCAGATATTACACTTGAGTTGAAAGATAAGAAACTGACTGAAACTCGCAATACTAGTAAATAATATGAGCTTGTTTTGATAGAATTATTAAATCAAATCTAGAAAGGGAATCTATGTTACACAACGCATTTGCCTATGTTACAAGGAAGTTTTTCAAATCGATTGTCATCTTCCTGATTATTCTCCTCATGGCGAGCTTGAGTTTGGTCGGCTTGTCGATCAAGGGAGCTACTGCCAAGGCTTCTCAGGAGACCTTTAAAAATATCACCAATAGCTTCTCCATGCAAATCAATCGTCGCGTTAATCAAGGGACGCCACGTGGTGCTGGGAATATCAAGGGTGAAGATATCAAAAAAATCACCGAAAACAAGGCCATCGAGTCTTATGTTAAACGCATCAACGCTATAGGAGATTTGACTGGATATGAACTCATCGAAACGCCAGATACCAAGAAAAATCTGACACCTGACCGTGCTAAACATTTTGGAAGTAGCTTGATGATTACAGGTGTCAATGACTCCTCTAAAGAAGACAAGTTTGTCTCTGGTTCTTATAAATTGGTTGAAGGAGAGCACTTAACAAACGACGACAAGGACAAGATCCTCCTGCACAAGGACTTGGCAGTCAAACACGGCTGGAAAGTAGGGGATAAGGTCAAACTAGACTCTAATATCTACGATGCAGACAATGAAAAAGGTGCCAAGGAAACAGTTGAAGTGACAATCAAGGGACTCTTTGATGGTCACAATAAGTCGGCAGTAACCTACTCACAAGAACTCTACGAAAATACAGCTATCACAGACATTCACACTGCTGCAAAGCTTTATGGATACACAGAAGACACAGCTATTTATGGGGACGCAACCTTCTTTGTAACAGCAGACAAGAACTTGGATGATGTTATGAAAGAGTTGAATGGCATCAGTGGTATCAACTGGAAGAGCTATACACTCGTTAAGAGCTCATCTAACTACCCAGCTCTTGAGCAATCCATCTCTGGTATGTACAAGATGGCCAACCTCCTCTTCTGGGGTAGCTTGAGTTTCTCAGTTCTTCTCCTTGCCCTCTTACTCAGCCTTTGGATCAATGCCCGTCGCAAGGAAGTGGGTATTCTTCTCTCTATTGGTCTCAAGCAGGCAAGTATCTTGGGTCAATTCATCACTGAATCCATCTTGATTGCCATTCCTGCTCTTGTTTCTGCTTACTTCTTAGCTACTTATACAGCGCGTGCAATCGGAAACACCATTCTTGCTAATGTGACTTCAGGTGTTGCCAAGCAAGCCAGCAAGGCAGCTCAAGCCTCTAATCTTGGTGGCGGTGCAGAAGTAGATGGTTTTAGCAAGACCTTGTCGAGCCTAGATATTTCTATTCAGACATCAGACTTTATCATTGTCTTTGTTCTAGCCTTGGTTCTAGTGGTTCTCGTTATGGCGCTTGCTTCAAGCAATCTCCTTAGAAAACAACCAAAAGAGCTTTTGCTGGATAGCGAATAACAAACTTGCTACCTATTCTCCCCCAAATGGGGTATAATATAGGTAGCATTTTTATCTGTTTTGTCTTGGTAAATCCTTTGTTTATCAGGATGAAAGCAAGTTGCTTTACAAGAAATTTAAAGGAATGTGAAAGATTTTTCTATGAAAATTTTAATTGTAGAAGATGAAGAGATGATCCGTGAGGGGATCAGTGATTATTTGACGGATTGCGGTTATGAAACCATTGAGGCAGCGGACGGTCAGGAAGCTCTGGAGCAATTTTCTAGCTATGAGGTAGCCTTGGTTTTGCTGGATATCCAGATGCCCAAGCTCAACGGCCTAGAAGTCCTAGCTGAGATTCGTAAAACCAGTCAGGTTCCTGTCTTGATGCTGACTGCCTTTCAGGATGAGGAATACAAAATGAGTGCCTTTGCTTCTCTGGCAGATGGCTATCTGGAAAAGCCCTTCTCCCTTTCTCTCTTAAAAGTGAGGGTAGATGCGATTTTCAAGCGCTATTATGATACGGGACGAATCTTCTCCTATAAGGATACCAAGGTGGATTTTGAGAGCTACAGTGCAAGCCTAGCAGGTGAGGAAGTAGCCATCAATGCTAAAGAGTTGGAAATTCTTGATTATTTGGTTAAAAATGAAGGAAGGGCCTTGACTCGGTCTCAGATAATCGATGCTGTCTGGAAGGCGACAGATGAGGTTCCCTTTGACCGTGTCATTGATGTCTATATCAAGGAATTACGGAAAAAGCTAGACTTGGATTGTATCCTCACTGTGCGCAATGTTGGTTATAAATTGGAGCGAAAATGAAACGAACAGGTTTATTTACAAAGATATTTATCTACACCTTCTCGATTTTTAGTGTTCTGGTAATTTGCCTTCATTTAGCCATTTATTTTCTCTTTCCCTCGACTTATCTGAGTCATCGGCAGGAAAGCATTGGCCAGAAAGCGACAGCCATTGCCCAGTCCCTAGAAGGTAAGAATAGGCAGAGTATCGAGCAAGTGTTAGAGCTGTATTCCCAGACCAGTGAGATCAAGGGGACAGTAAAGGGAGAGATGACTGAGGACAAGTTAGAAGTCAAGGACAGTCTTCCTCTGGATACGGACAGCCAGACAACCTCTCTCTTTATCGAGGAGCGGGAGGTGAAAACGCAAGACGGTGGCACCATGACTCTCCAGTTTCTAGCGTCCATGGATTTGCAAAAGGAAGCAGAGCAAATCAGTCTCCAGTTTCTTCCCTATACCTTGCTGGCATCCTTTCTGATTTCCCTCTTGGTGGCCTATATCTATGCTCGGACCATTGTTGCTCCGATTTTGGAAATCAAGCGGGTGACCCGTCGGATGATGGAGCTGGATTCCCAAGTGCGATTACGTGTGGATTCTAAGGATGAGATTGGTGATCTCAAGGAACAAATTAATAGCCTTTACCAGCATCTTTTGACTGTTATTGCGGACTTGCATGACAAGAATGAAGCTATTCTCCAGCTGGAGAAGATGAAGGTCGAATTTTTACGAGGTGCTTCTCATGAATTGAAAACACCTCTGGCTAGTTTGAAAATCCTGATCGAAAACATGAAAGAAAATGTCGGGCGTTATAAGGATAGAGACCACTATCTGGGAGTTGCCTTAGGAATTGTGGATGAGCTCAATCACCACGTTCTCCAGATACTTTCTCTCTCTTCTGTACAGGAATTACGAGATGATAGGGAAAAGATTGACTTACACCAGATGACGCAAAGTTTGCTTAAGGATTATGTCTTACTAGCCAAGGATAGAGAGCTTCAGATAGACAATAGTTTGACTCATCAGCAGGCTTATCTAAACCCATCAGTTATGAAGTTGATCCTATCTAATCTCATCAGCAATGCCATCAAGCATTCCACTCTAGGTGGCTTGGTCCGCATCGGGGAGAGAGAAGGGGAACTCTTTATCGAGAATAGCTGTAGCCCAGAAGAACAAGAAAAACTAGCCCAGTCTTTTTCTGACAATGCTAGTCGCAAGGTCAAAGGGTCTGGGATGGGGCTCTTTGTGGTCAAAAGTCTATTAGAACATGAAAAATTAGCTTATCGTTTTGAGATGAAGGAGAATCGTTTGACTTTCTTCATAGCTTTTCCAAAAGTCGCCCAAGACTAGGGAGAGAAAGGGTTTACATGGATGAAGCTAGAAGAAATTCAATCGAAACTACGGGAAAAACTAGATTTTTTTGTCAAAAAGTGATAAAATGAACAATGTAAATGGGATGACCCATAAAAATATACAGGAGGCCTGATAAAATGGCAATCGTTTCAGCAGAAAAATTTGTCCAAGCAGCTCGTGACAACGGTTATGCAGTTGGTGGATTTAACACAAACAACCTTGAGTGGACTCAAGCTATCTTGCGTGCAGCAGAAGCTAAAAAAGCTCCAGTTTTGATCCAAACTTCAATGGGTGCTGCTAAATACATGGGTGGTTACAAAGTTGCTCGCAACTTGATCGCTAACCTTGTTGAATCAATGGGTATCACTGTACCAGTAGCTATCCACCTTGACCACGGTCACTACGAAGATGCACTTGAGTGTATCGAAGTTGGTTACACTTCAATCATGTTTGACGGTTCACACCTTCCAGTTGAAGAAAATCTTAAATTGGCTAAAGAAGTTGTTGAAAAAGCACACGCTAAAGGTATCTCAGTGGAAGCTGAAGTTGGTACTATCGGTGGTGAAGAAGACGGAATCATCGGTAAAGGTGAATTGGCTCCAATCGAAGACGCTAAAGCAATGGTTGCAACTGGTATCGATTTCTTGGCAGCTGGTATCGGTAACATCCACGGTCCTTACCCAGCAAACTGGGAAGGTCTTGACCTTGATCACTTGCAAAAATTGACAGAAGCTCTTCCAGGGTTCCCAATCGTATTGCACGGTGGATCAGGTATTCCTGATGAGCAAATCCAAGCAGCTATCAAACTTGGTGTTGCGAAAGTTAACGTTAATACTGAATGCCAAATCGCATTCGCTAACGCAACTCGTAAATTTGCTCGTGACTACGAAGCAAACGAAGCAGAATACGACAAGAAAAAACTTTTCGACCCACGTAAATTCTTGGCTGACGGTGTAAAAGCTATCCAAGCATCAGTTGAAGAACGTATCGATGTATTCGGTTCAGAAGGTAAAGCTTAATCTAGCTGAATAATACAGTTGAAACCTGCCCATTGGGTGGGTTTTTTGTGTCTGAATATATAGCGAATATACTATAGAAGAACCAATCTTAAGTTGCTAAAAGGTTCTATTTTTTCTACAATAATGCTATGAAAAACTAAAATGTAATCTTGGTTTTAGAGAAGCTTTTTTTAGTTTAAATAAATTTTAAAAATACTAATTAAGAAAATAATGAAATAATAGTAATTCAACATATGGTATAATAGAATGAAATCAAGGAATGGCAACCTATTCACCTTAAATCGAAATAATATCAAGATACGAGGAGATTATAAGATGAACAATTATATAAAATTAAATAAAGATAGATGGAATAATGTAAAAAATGACTATACTGAGCCATTGACACATGAAGAATTAGAAGAAGCTAGAAAACATCCAATTTCTGTTGCCTTAACTGTTGGGAAAAAAGTTCCAAAAGAATGGTTTGAAAAAGCAAAAGGAAAAAAGATATTAGGTTTAGCTTGTGGTGGAGGACAACAGGGACCAGTTTTTGCTGTAAAAGGTTATGATGTAACCATAATGGATTTTTCTAAATCACAATTACAAAGAGATGAAATGGTTGCTAAAAGAGAAGGCTTAAAAATTAATACAGTTCAAGGTGATATGACAGAACCATTTCCATTTGAAAATGAAACTTTTGATATTATTTTTAATCCAGTTTCAAATGTATATATAGAGGATTTGGAAAATATGTATAAAGAAGCCTCTCGAGTATTGAAAAAGGGTGGATTGTTAATGGTCGGATTTATAAATCCTTGGATATACATGTATGATGCTGATATTGTATGGGACAAACCTGATGAGGAACTGCTTTTGAAGTTTTCATTACCTTTTAATTCAAAAGAGCTTGAAGAGGAAGGCAAGATAACCATAAATCCAGAATATGGATATGAATTTAGCCATACCTTAGAAACTCAGATTAGAGGACAACTTAAAAATGGTCTTGCTATGATTGATTTTTATGAATCATGTGACAAAAGACATCGATTATCACGTTATGGAAATGACTATATAGCTACACTTAGCATTAAATTATAATCTTATAGAACATACTTCAAGAGCATGGCCCGTTTTATGTTCCGTAAGGGTTAAAATCTAAATCTCAGTTTGTCTAAGTAAAATAATTAAATAAAATTAGAGAGAGGAAGTAAAAGCAGCAAATTGCAGATACTTCCTTTTTTATTGTCAGAAATTCAAAAACGGAAAGTAGAATTTTTGGGAGAACTAAAAAATATTATCACAAAGAGAAAGATTGGAAAGACAACTGATGAGTTTATTGTATATTTCAATGAAAATGCAACTGAAACAATCCAAGATAGACTGACAAGGATAATACTGAAGGAGCTTAGGAGAAAAATTGGATGAAAAGATGATTTTGAATTAAAAATAGAATTTTAAGAGAGGAATCTCTAATTTCATAAATTTTAGGCAAACGCTTGCATTCTAGTTTTTATTGGACTATAATAGGTTGGTATAAAGCCTTCTGTAATAATAAAATGCAGAAGGTGTAGAAAGTAAGGATTTAGAATATTTGTAGTCAAAAGACAATGTTGCAATTCCTTACCATAGGGAGATAGATATGGCAATGATAGAAGTGGAACATCTTCAGAAAAATTTTGTGAAGACTGTTAAGGAACCGGGCTTGAAGGGGGCTTTACGTTCCTTTATTCATCCTGAAAAGCAGACCTTTGAAGCGGTCAAAGATTTGACCTTTGAGGTTCCCAAGGGGCAGATTTTAGGCTTTATCGGAGCAAATGGTGCTGGGAAGTCGACAACCATCAAAATGCTGACAGGAATTTTAAAGCCGACATCTGGTTTTTGTCGGATTAACGGCAAGATTCCGCAGGATAATCGCCAAGATTATGTCAAGGATATTGGGGTGGTCTTTGGACAACGAACTCAGTTATGGTGGGATTTGGCTTTACAAGAGACCTACACGGTCTTGAAAGAGATTTACGATGTGCCAGATTCGCTCTTCCATAAGCGCATGGACTTTTTGAATGAAGTCTTGGATTTGAAGGATTTTATCAAAGATCCCGTGCGAACTCTTTCATTGGGACAGCGCATGCGGGCGGATATTGCGGCCTCCTTGCTCCACAATCCCAAGGTTCTCTTTTTAGATGAACCGACCATTGGTTTGGATGTGTCCGTTAAGGACAACATTCGTCGGGCCATTACTCAGATTAATCAGGAGGAAGAGACGACTATTCTCCTGACCACTCATGATTTGAGTGATATTGAGCAACTTTGTGATCGAATTTTCATGATTGACAAGGGGCAGGAGATTTTTGATGGAACAGTGAGCCAGCTCAAGGAAACTTTTGGCAAGATGAAGACTCTTTCTTTTGAACTGCTACCAGGTCAAAGTCATCTCGTCTCTCACTATGAAGGCTTGCCGGATATGATTATTGATAGACAGGGGAATAGTCTCAACATTGAATTCGATAGTTCTCGCTACCAGTCAGCTGACATTATCAAGCAAACCCTGTCTGATTTTGAAATCCGCGATTTGAAGATGGTGGATACGGATATCGAGGATATTATCCGTCGCTTCTACCGAAAGGAGCTCTAAGATGGTCAAATTGTGGAGACGTTATAAACCCTTTATCAATGCAGGGATTCAGGAATTGATCACCTATCGAGTTAACTTTCTGCTCTATCGGATTGGCGATGTGATGGGAGCTTTTGTGGCCTTTTATCTCTGGAAGGCTGTCTTTGATTCCTCGCAGGAGTCCTTGATTCAAGGCTTTAGTATGGCAGATATCACCCTCTACATCATCATGAGTTTTGTGACTAATCTTCTGACCAAGTCGGATTCTTCCTTTATGATCGGGGAGGAGGTCAAGGATGGCTCTATTATCATGCGCTTGTTGCGACCAGTGCATTTTGCGGCTTCTTACCTCTTTACGGAACTCGGTTCCAAGTGGTTGATTTTTATCAGCGTTGGCCTTCCATTTTTAAGTGTCATTGTGTTGATGAAAATCTTATCTGGTCAAGGGATGGTAGAGGTGCTGGGATTAACTGTCCTTTACCTCTTTAGTTTAACGCTGGCCTACCTGATTAATTTTTTCTTTAATATCTGTTTTGGTTTTTCAGCCTTTGTCTTTAAAAATCTTTGGGGTTCCAATCTACTCAAGACTTCCATAGTGGCTTTTATGTCTGGAAGTTTGATTCCCTTGGCTTTCTTTCCAAAGGTGGTTTCAGATATTCTATCCTTCTTGCCTTTTTCATCCTTGATTTACACCCCAGTCATGATCATTGTTGGGAAATACGATGTCAGTCAGATGATTCAGGCGCTCGCTTTGCAGTTTTTCTGGCTCTTAGTGATGGTGGGCTTGTCTCAGTTGATTTGGAAACGAGTCCAGTCATTTATCACCATTCAAGGAGGTTAGTATGAAAAAATATCAACGCATGCATCTGATTTTTATCAGACAATATATCAAGCAAATCATGGAATACAAGGTAGATTTTGTGGTTGGTGTCTTGGGAGTCTTTCTGACTCAAGGTTTGAATCTCTTGTTTCTCAATGTCATCTTTCAACATATTCCATCCCTAGAAGGTTGGACTTTTCAAGAAATCGCCTTTATCTATGGCTTTTCCTTGATTCCTAAGGGGTTGGACCATCTATTTTTTGACAATCTCTGGGCTCTGGGACAGCGCTTGGTGCGAAAAGGAGAATTTGATAAGTACCTGACGCGTCCCATCAATCCTCTCTTTCACATCCTAGTTGAGACTTTTCAGATTGATGCCTTGGGCGAACTATTGGTCGGTGGAATTTTACTAGCGACAACAGTATCAAGCATTGCCTGGACTCTTCCTAAATTCCTGCTTTTCCTAGTCTGCGTTCCTTTTGCGACCTTGATTTATACTTCTTTGAAAATCGCGACAGCCAGCATCGCTTTTTGGACCAAGCAATCAGGAGCTATGATTTACATTTTTTATATGTTTAATGATTTTGCCAAGTACCCAATTTCCATTTACAATTCGCTTCTTCGTTGGTTGATCAGCTTTATCGTGCCTTTTGCCTTTACGGCCTACTATCCTGCCAGCTATTTCTTGCAGGACAAGGATGTAATCTTTAACATCGGAGGTTTGATGTTGATTTCCCTTGTTTTCTTTGTCATTTCCCTTAAACTTTGGGATAGGGGTTTAGATGCCTACGAAAGTGCAGGGTCGTAAATAATAGAATATCAAAGCCTTGTCTCAGGACAGGCTTTTTCTAATAGAAATGAAAATTCCTTGACATCTATTCTCAGATCGCTATATTGTAAGTGTAATCGCCGATTTAGCTCATACTCTTCGAAAATCTCTTCAAACCACGTCAACGTCGCCTTGCCGTATATATGTGACTGACTTCGTCAGTCTTATCTGCAACCTCAAAACAGTGTTTTGAGCAGACTGCGGCTAGCTTCCTAGTTTGCTTTTTGATTTTCATTGAGTATTAGTTGCTAGAGCAAGGCACTCGTAAAGCCTAGGTTATAGGTAGATAAACGACTGAGGATTTGAAAAAATAGATATGTAGAAGATAACCGTTAAGCCTTATTCTTAGCGGTTATTTATATTGTTTAATAGCGCTGATATTTCATCAATGATGCTTGACTTTGTGATTCTGCTAGTGCTTTAAGTTGATTGCTACTATTTTTGATGGTGTGAATGTTCTGATAATGTACCCCAGCTAACTACGAAAGTTTTTGACTCTATATTTTTAATATGCATTAAAAAATAAATTAACGCATGTTAATTTTTCTTGACTTAAATTTTTTAATTGATATACTATTTTTCAGAGAGCTAACAATTATATATAAATGTACTACTCTATTTCCTAGATAATACTTAGTAAAACTTTTTATAACAAAGGCTAGCAAAGTTAAAGTTTTCTATCTATTGGAAGTTAAATAAATATGTAAGGAATTAAAATGAAAAAAAGTACAGTATTGTCATTAACCACAGCTGCAGTTATTTTAGCAGCATATGTCCCTAATGAGGTAGTTTTAGCAGACACATCTAGCTCTGAAGATGCTTTAACTATCTCTGATAAAGAAAAAGTAGTAGTAGGTAAACAAAAAGAAAACAAAGAAAAACTTGAAGATATTCATAATGCTATAGAAACTTCAAAGGATACTGAAGAGAAGAAAACAACAGTTATTGAGGAAAAAGAAGTTGTTAGTAAAGAATCTGTGATAGATAACAAAACTAGCAATGAAGAAGGAAAAATCAAAGAAGATTCCAATCAATCCAAAGAAGATAAAGTGGACTCGTCTGCAAGTAAAGACCCAGAAAGTCCCAAAAAAGAGGATAAACTTGTCTATATTGCTGAATTTAAAGATAAAGAATCTGGAGAAAAAGCAATCAAGGAATTATCCAATCTTAAGGATACAAAAGTTTTATATACTTATGATAGAATTTTTAATGGTGTTGCAATAGAAACAACTCCAGATAATCTGGACAAAATTAAACTAATAGAAGGTATTTCATCGGTTGAACGATCACAAAAAGTCCAACCAATGATGAATCATGCCAGAAAGGAAATTGGAGTTGAAGAGGCTATAGATTACCTAAAATCTATCAATGCTCCATTTGGGAAAAACTTTGATGGTCGGGGTATGGTCATTTCAAACATCGATACTGGGACAGATTATAGGCATAAGGCTATGAGAATCGATGATGATGCCAAAGACTCAATGAGATTTAAAAAAGAAGACTTAAAAGGTACTGATAAAAATTATTGGTTGAGTGATAAAATTCCTCATGCTTTCAATTATTATAATGGTGGCAAAATTACTGTAGAAAAAGCTGATGATGGAAGCGATTATTTTGATCCACATGGGATGCATATTGCAGGGATTCTTGCGGGAAATGATACTGAAAAAGATATTAAAAACTTTAACGGAATAGATGGAATTGCTCCTAATGCACAGATCTTCTCTTATAAAATGTACTCTGACGCAGGATCTGGCTTCGCAGGAGATGAAACAATGTTTCATGCTATTGAAGATTCGATCAAACACAATGTCGATGTTGTTTCGGTATCATCTGGCTTTACAGGAACAGGTCTTGTAGGTGAGAAATATTGGGAAGCTATTAGAGCGTTAAGAAAAGCAGGCATTCCAATGGTTGTAGCTACGGGTAACTATGCGACTTCTGCTTCAAGTTCTTCATGGGATTTAGTGGCAAATAATAATCTGAAAATGACCGACACTGGAAATGTAACGCGAACTGCAGCACATGAAGATGCGATAGCGGTCGCTTCTGCTAAAAATCAGACAGTTGAGTTTGATAAAGTCAACATAGGTGGAGAAAATTTTAAATACAGAAATATAGGGGCCTTTTTCGATAAGAATAAAATCACAACAAATGAAGACGGTTCAAAAGCTCCTAGTAAATTAAACTTTATATATATAGGCAAAGGTCAAGACAAAGATTTGATAGGATTGGATCTTAAGGGCAAAATTGCAGTAATGGATCGAATTTATACCAAGGATTTAAAAGATGCTTTTAAAAGAGCAACGGATAAGGGCGCACGCGCCATTATGGTTGTAAATACTGTCAATTACTATAACAGAGATAATTGGACAGAGCTTCCAGCCATGGGATATGAAGCGGATGAAGGGACTAAAAGTCAAGTATTTTCAATTTCAGGAGATGATGGTGTAAAGCTATGGAACATGATTAATCCTGATAAAAAAACTGAGGTTAAAAGAAATAGTAAGGAAGATTTCAAAGATAAATTGGAGCAATACTATCCAATTGATATGGCCAGCTATAATTCTAATAAACCGAATGTAGGTGACGAAAAAGAGATTGACTTTAAGTTTGCACCTGACACAGACAAAGAATTGTATAAAGAAGATGTCATAGTTCCAGCAGGATCCACATCTTGGGGACCGAGAACAGATTTACTTTTAAAGCCTGATGTCTCAGCACCAGGTAAAAATATTAAATCCACTCTCAATGTCATTAATGGGAAATCAACTTATGGCTATATGTCAGGAACTAGTATGGCAACTCCAATCGTGGCAGCTTCTACTGTTTTGATTAGACCAAAGTTAAAGGAAATGCTTGAAAGACCTGCCTTGAAAAATCTTAAGGGAGATGACAAAATAGACCTTACAAGTCTTACAAAAATAGCCCTACAAAATACTGCACGGCCTATGATGGATGCGACTTCTTGGAAAGAAAAAAGTCAATACTTTGCATCACCTAGACAACAAGGAGCAGGGCTAATTAATGTTGCCAATGCTTTGAGAAATGAAGTTGTAGCGACTTTCAAAAACACGGATTCAAAAGGTTTGGTAAACTCTTATGGTTCTATTTCTCTTAAAGAAATAAAAGGAGATAAAAAATACTTTACAATTAAGCTTCACAATACATCAAACAGACCTTTAACCTTTAAAGTTTCAGCATCAGCGGTAACTACAGATGCTCTAACTGATAGACTAAAACTGGATGAAACATACAAAGATGAAAAATCTCCAGATGGGAAGCAAATTGTTCCAGAAATTCACCCAGAGAAAGTAAAAGATGCAAATATTACATTTGAGCATGACACTTTTACCATAGGAGCAAATTCTAGCTTTGATTTAAATGCGGTTATAAACGTTGGAGAGGCTAAAAATAAAAATAAATTTGTAGAATCATTTATTCATTTTGAATCAGTGGAAGAAATGGAAGCTCTAAACTCCAATGGTAAGAAAACAAATTTCCAACCTTCTTTATCGATGCCTCTAATGGGATTTGCTGGGGATTGGAATAAGGAACCAATCCTTGATAAATGGGCCTGGGAAGAAGGTTCAAAATCAAAAACAATGGAAGGTTATGATGATGATGGTAAACCAAAAATTCCAGGAACCTTAAATAAGGGAATTGGTGGAGAACATGGTATAGATAAATTTAATCCAGCAGGAGTTATACAAAATAGAAAAGATAAAAATACAACATCCCTAGATCAAAATCCAGAATTATTTGCTTTCAATAACGAAGGGATCAACGCACCATCATCAAGTGGTTCTAATATTGCTAAAATTTATCCTTTAGATTCAAATGGAAATCCTCAAGATGCTCAACTTGAGAGAGGATTAACACCTTCTCCACTTGTATTAAGAAGTGCAGAAGAAGGATTAATTTCAATAGTAAATACAAATAAAGAGGGAGAAAATCAAAGAGACTTAAAAGTCATTTCGAGAGAACACTTTATTAAAGGAATTTTAAACTCTAAGAGAAATGATGCAAAGGGAATCAAATCTTCTAAACTAAAAGTTTGGGGTGACTTGAAGTGGGATGGACTCATCTATAACCCTAGAGGTCGAGAAGAAAATGCACCAGAAAGTAAGGATAACCAAGATCCTGCTACTAAGATAAGAGGTCAATTTGAACCGATTGCGGAAGGTCAATATTTCTATAAATTTAAATATAGATTAACTAAAGATTACCCATGGCAGGTTTCCTATATTCCTGTAAAAATTGATAACACAGCCCCTAAGATTGTTTTGGTTGATTTTTCAAATCCTGAAAAAATTAAGCTGATTACAAAGGATACTTATCACAAGGTAAAAGATCAATACAAGAATGAAACTCTATTTGCGAGAGATCAAAAAGAACATCCTGAAAAATTTGACGAGATTGCAAACGAAGTTTGGTATGCTGGCGCCGCTCTGGTTAATGAAGATGGAGAGGTTGAGAAAAATCTTGAAGTAACTTACGCAGGTGAGGGTCAAGGAAGGAATAGGAAACTTGACAAAGACGGAAATACCATTTATGAAATTAATGGTGCAGGAGATTTAAGAGGAAAAATCATTGAAGTCATTGCACTAGATGGCTCTAGCAATTTCACAAAGATTCATAGAATTAAATTTGCTGATCATGCTGATGAAAAGGGGATGGTTTCCTATTATCTAGTAGATCCTGATCAAGATTCATCTAAATACCAAAAGCTTGGCGAGATTGCTGAATCTAAATTTAAAAATTTAGGAAATGTTATAGACGATAGTCTTAAAAAAGATACAACTGAAGTAGAACATCATCAAGAAAATGAAGAATCTATAGAAGAAAAATCTAGTTTGACTATTCATAAAACTATTTCAACAATTAGAGAGTTTGAAAGTAAAGACTTGAAGAAACTCATTAAAAAGAAATTTAGAGAAGTTGATGACTTTACAAGTGAAACTGGTAAGAGGACAGAAGAATACGATTATAAATACGATGATAAGGGAAATATCATTGCTTATGACGATGGTAGTGCCTTAGAATATGAAACTGAAAAACTTGACGAAATAAAATCAAAAATTTATGGTGTTTTAAGCCCATCTAAAGATGGACACTTTGAAATTCTTGGAAAGATAAGTAATGTTTCTAAAAATGCCAAGGTATACTATGGAAATAACTATAAATCGATAGAAATCAAAACGACCAAGTATGATTCCCACTCAAAAACGATGACATTTGATTTATACGCTAATATTAATGATATTGTGGATGGATTAGCTTTTTCAGGAGATATGAGATTCTTTGTGAAAGATGATGATCAGATAAAAGCTGAAACGAAGATTAGAATGCCTGAAAAAAATAAGGAAACTAAAACAGAATATCCCTATGCATCAAGTTATGGGAATGTAATAGAATTAGGAGAAGGAGATCTTTCAAAAAACAAACCAAACAATTTAACGGAAATGGAATCTGGTAAAATCTATTCTGATTCAGAAAAACAACAATATCTGTTAAAAGACAACATCATTCTAAGAAAAGGCTATGCACTAAAAGTGACTACTTATAATCCTGGAAAAACGGATATGTTAGAAGGAAATGGAGTCTATAACAAGGAAGATATAGCAAAAATCCAAAAGACTAATCCTAATCTAAGAGTCTTATCAGAAAAAATAATTTATACTGATAGTAGAAATGTTGAAGATGGAAGAAGTACTCAATCAGTATTAATGTCGGCTTTGGACGGCTTTAACATTGTAAGATATCAAGTGTTTACCTTTAAAATGAATGATAAAGGGGAGGCAATCGATAAAGATGGAAATCTTGTGACAGATTCTTCTAAACTTGTATTATTTGGTAAGGATGGTAAAGAGTACACTGGGGAGGATAAGTCCAATGTAGAAGCTATAAAAGAAGATGGTTCTACGTTATTTATTGATGCAAAACCAGTAAACCTTTCAATGGACAAGAACTACTTTAATCCATCTAAATCTAATAAAATTTATGTACGAAATCCAGAATTTTATTTAAGAGGTAAGATTTCTGATAAGGGTGGTTTTAACTGGGAGTTGAGAGTTAATGAATCGGTTGTAGATAATTATTTAATCTACGGAGATTTACACATTGATAACACTAGAGATTTTAACATTAAGCTTAATGTTAAAGACGGTGACATCATGGACTGGGGGATGAAAGACTATAAAGCAAACGGATTTCCAGATAAGGTAACTGATATGGATGGAAATGTTTATCTTCAAACTGGCTATAGTGATTTGAATGCGAAAGCGGTTGGAGTACACTATCAATTTTTATATGATAATGTTAAACCAGAAGTAAACATTGATCCAAAAGGAAATACTAGTATCGAATATGCTAACGGAAAATCTGTAGTTTTTAACATCAATGATAAGAGAAATAATGGATTCAATGGTGAGATTCAAGAACGACATATTTATGTAAATGGAAAAGAATACAAATCATTGGATGATATTAAACAACTAACAGATAAGACACTCAACATTAAGATTCTTGTAAAAGATTTTGCAAGAAATACGACCGTAAAAGAATTCATTTTAAACAAAGATACGGGAGAGGTAAGCGAACTAAAACCTCATACGGTAACTGTGACCATTCAAAATGGAAAAGAAATGAGTTCTAAGATAGTGTCGGAAGAAGATTTCATTTTACCTGTCTATAAGGGGGAATTAGAAAAAGGCTATCAATTTGATGGCTGGGAAATGTCTGGTGTCGAAGGGAAAAAAGATGCTGGTTATGTTATTAATCTATCAAAAGATACCCTTATAAAACCTGTATTCAAGAAAATAGAGGAGAAAAAAGAAGAGGAGAATAAACCTACTTTTGATGTATCCAAAAAGAAAGATAACCCACAGGCAAATCCTAGTCAATTAGATGAAAGTCACAGAAAAGAAGACTTACAAAGAGAAAATCATTCACACAAATCTGATTCAACTAAAGATGTCAAAACTACAGTTCCTGTACAAGTAAATTATAGTCAATTAGATGAAAGTCAAAGATCTGATTCAACTAAGGATGTTACAGCTCCAGTTCCTGATAAAAATGATAAAAACTTTGAAAATAAGAAGGAAGTTTATCTTAATGAACCAGAGAATATAGCTAATAAACATACCAATATCGATAGTAAATCGGATACTAACCATTCTGATAGATTGCCAAAAACCGGAACAGTTAGCGAAGTCTTCACGTCATTAGTTGCCGGAATAATGTTTACTGTAGGTGCATTTCTTGGATTGAAGAAAAAAGATCAAGATTAGGACAAAAGCTATAGAAATATGGTTTGTTTACTGAGATTAGATAGTGTGGTGATGAAATAATTTTGTGAAAATAGCCATCTATAACTCAATTATTTAGTTTACTTTACTATTGATACCCTTTTTGGATTTATTAATAGACTTAGTTTAGATAACTAATAAATTGATTGAAAGGGTTAGTATTGACAAATATTGATCATATTTATTAGAAAATAGAGTCTATCAAAATTTAAAGGCTAATAGAGGTAATGAGATAATTTCAAGGAATTAAGTAGCGTTTGGTTGCTTAATTCCTTTTTATTTGGAAGGAAGCTTTTCACCTGTTTCCTTATTTATCGCTATTATTCAACCACTTAGACCGAGATAGAGACCAGATAGGCAAAAGAACTTGTTCTTGAAACTGACCTCTGCTATAATAATTTTTGTAAGGGACGTGAGGCGTCGATACCAGATGGTTCAAGTTTCTAAAAAGAAATTGGAGAAAAAGAAATGAAAAAATTATTGGGGATTGTATTTTTAGTAGCAGCAGCGACAGTAGTGTATTTTGGTTCTGTTGGCTGGCCAAGTTTGGATGTCAACCTATGGTCCCTGATTCCGGTAGGCCTGTTCCTCTTTTTCACTATAGAGAATCTTTTGAAAAAGGACTACAAGGCTAGTCTGATGTGTTTGATTATTGCCTTCATCATCGCAAATGCAATTTTGGATCTTTTGCCAATTTCAAGTGGCTTGGTGATTGGTGCAGGTGTGTTGGCTTGTGTAGGTATTGGTTATCTCTTTCCGGATAAAGAAGGAAAATAAGATTTTCAAATAGCGATGTAACATTATATAGCTTGATAGGAATGTCTAGGAATAAGGTGAATGTAACCAATATTTATAAAGCAAAATAAGAATTAAGAGTTAACGAAATCAGGAAATAGCTGAAATATTCGTTTGCTCTTTTTGTATTTTTAATTCTGTTAAAAAGAGTGTTTTGAGTCAAAAAGAATATTTCTAGCTTACTCTTTTCATTTTATTTTAAGATGGAAAGAATATTTTTTATTTTAAAAAATTCTCT
>NZ_JPFV01000009.1 GCF_000722685.1 Streptococcus mitis
TTTTTAATAAAAAACAATACAAAAATATTGTTTTTATTTGTATAAGGTTGACTAAATTTTTTATTGTTTATAAAATTGTATTATAAGATAATTATAATAAGGAGCTTGCTTTTAGAGAAAATGAAAGCGGTTACTAAAAAGGGGGATTCCATGCAAAAAGGTAATTGGAACAAAAAGAGAGTTTATAGTATTCGAAAATTTTCAGTCGGTGCTTGCTCAGTGCTCATAGGAAGTTGTGTGCTATTGTTAGGATCAAGTTTTAGCTTAGCTTCTGTTGCCCATGCGAATGAAAATACTAATGAACTAATTTCAATAAGTAAGCAGAATGATGATTCTGAACATAAAGGAGAGAGTGCACATACATCTGAAGTGATAGCTTCAGAAAAAGCAAGTGAACAAATGGATAATATATCTCTTAAGGATAATGCAGATATTGTAGGTGTTTCTGACCAAACTCATGAAGATCACTCCCCAGCTACAGTTGCTGATAATAAAGAGTTTCCTTTAGAAGAAGGTAAGACTGAAGTGAAAAGTATGATAGAAGAAACGAAGGTATCTGAGGAAAAACACAAATCTGAAGAAACAAATAAAGCGGAATCACAAGATCCTTCTGTTTCAAAAGATAAGAAGGAATTCAAATCTGCTACAAATGAAGTTGTTGATAAGTTAATTGAAGATAGAAACCTTTCTTTCAATCAAAATTGGCACTTTAAACTAAATGCCAATGCTAAAGAAGCTGTTAAACCAGATGCAGATATATCTTCTTGGAAAAAAATGGATCTTCCTCATGATTGGAGTATTCATTTTGATTTTGATCATGATTCACCATCTCAAAATGAAGGAGGCCAACTGAATGGTGGAGATGGATGGTATCGTAAAACCTTTAAGTTAGACGAAAAAGATTTAAATAAAGATGTCCGTGTGACCTTTGATGGGGTTTACATGGATTCTCAAGTATTTGTTAATGGTCAGTTAGTTGGTCACTATCCAAATGGTTACAATCAATTTTCATATGACATTACCAATTATCTTTATAAGGATGGAAGAGAGAATGTTATTTCTGTTCATGCAGTAAATAAACAGCCAAGTAGTCGTTGGTATTCAGGAAGTGGTATCTATCGTGATGTGAGCTTGCAAGTGACAGATAAGGTTCATGTTGAGAAAAATGGTACAACTATCTTAACTCCAAAACTTGAAGACCAACAAAATGGTAAGGTTGAGACTCATGTGAGCAGTAAAATCGTTAATACAGATGATAAGGATCATGAGCTCGTAGCAGAGTATCAAATTTTTGAACGAGGTGGGAAGGCAGTTACAGAACTTATTCGAACTGAGAGTAAAACTCTAAAAGCCCGAGAAACAATTCATTTGGATTCAGCTCTAGAGGTGGAAAAACCTAAGTTATGGACAGTGTCATCTGATAAACCTGCTTTATATGAGATGGTAACTCGTGTTTACAAAGATGGACAGCTTGTAGATGCTAGGAAGGATTTATTTGGTTATCGTTACTATAACTGGACTCCAGATAAAGGATTCTCTTTGAACGGTGAACACATCAAGTTCCATGGAGTTTCATTGCACCACGATCATGGAGCATTGGGTGCGGAGGAGAACTACAAGGCTGAATATCGCCGTCTGAAACAGATGAAGGATATGGGAGTGAATTCAATTCGTACAACCCATAATCCAGCAAGTCCTCAAACATTACAGATTGCAGCTGAACTTGGTTTATTGGTTCAGGAAGAAGCTTTTGACACTTGGTATGGAGGTAAGAAACCATACGACTATGGTCGTTTCTTTGAAAAAGATGCAATTCACCCTGAAGCTAAAAAGGGGAAAAATGGTCAGATTACGATCTACGTACCATGGTAGAAAGAGACAAAAATAACCCAGCTGTCTTTATGTGGTCTATAGGAAATGAGATTGGAGAAGCTAATGGTGATGCCCACTCTCTAGCAACTGTAAAACGTTTGGTTAAAGTAATCAAGGACGTTGATAAGACTCGTTATGTGACTATGGGAGCTGATAAGTTCCGTTTTGGTAATGGTAGCGGTGGGCATGAGAAAATTGCTGATGAACTGGATGCAGTTGGATTCAACTACTCAGAAGATAACTACAAAGTTCTTAGAGCTAAGCATCCAAAGTGGTTGATTTATGGTTCAGAGACCTCCTCAGCTACTCGTACTCGTGGAAGTTATTATCGTCCAGAGCGTGAATTGGTACACAGTAATCAAGACTATCGTAACTATGAGCAGTCTGATTATGGAAATGATCGTGTTGGTTGGGGTAAAACAGCAACAGCTTCATGGACTTTTGACCGTGACAATGCTGGCTATGCTGGACAGTTTATCTGGACTGGTACTGACTATATTGGTGAGCCTACGCCATGGCACAACCAAAATCATACACCAGTCAAAAGTTCTTATTTTGGTATTGTAGATACTGCTGGTATTCCAAAAAATGATTTCTATCTTTACCAGAGTCAATGGGTATCTGCTCAGAAAAAACCGATGGTTCACCTACTTCCTCACTGGAACTGGGAGGACCCAACTCTAAAAGATAATGTAGCTGATGCAGATGGTAAAATTCCAGTTCGTGCCTACTCTAACGCTGCAAGTGTGGAGCTATTGTTGAACGGTGAATCCCTAGGACAGAAGACCTTCACTAAAAAACAAACCAGTGATGGGCGAACTTACCAAGAAGGTGCTAATACTAATGAATTGTATCTTGAATGGAAAGTTGCCTATCAACCAGGTACCTTGGAAGCAATAGCTCGTGATGAATCTGGCAAGGAAATTGCTCGAGACAAGATCACAACTGCTGGCAAACCAGCAGCTGTTCGTCTCATCAAAGAAGAGCAGGCAATTGCGGCAGATGGTAAAGATTTGACTTACATCTACTACGAAATCGTTGACAGTCAAGGGAATATAGTCCCAACTGCCAATAATCTGGTTCGTTTCCAATTGCATGGACAAGGTCAACTTGTCGGTGTCGATAATGGTGAACAAGCCAGCCGTGAACGCTATAAAGCACAAGCAGATGGTTCTTGGATTCGCAGAGCCTTTAACGGTAAAGGTGTTGCCATTGTCAAATCGACTGAGCAAGCAGGAAAATTTACTCTTACTGCTCATTCTGATCTCTTGAAATCGGATCAAGTGACTGTCTTTACTGGTAAAAAAGAAGGACAAGAAAAGACTGTTTTGGGTACAGAAGTAGCAAAAGTTCGTACATTGCTAGGTAAAGATCCAAAAATGCCGAAGACGGTAGCATTTGTATACAGTGATGGTAGTCGTGAGAAACATCCAGCAACCTGGTCTCAAGTTGATGTTAGTAAAGCAGGAGTTGTGACTGCTAAAGGCACAGCAAATGGACGTGAAGTCGAGGCTCGAGTTGAAGTTCTAGCAATTGCAAAAGAACTTTCTACTGTAAAACGTGTTGCACCTGGAGCAGACTTGAGTGCTATTGACAAATACGTTTCTATTGCCGTTACGGATGGAAGCCTACAAGAATACGAGGTAGATAACTGGGAGATTGCGGAAGCAGATAAAGCCAAACTTTCAGTAGCTGGATCACGTATTCCAATGACTGGCCAACTGGGTGGTGAGACTATTCACGCTACCCTTGTAGTAGAAGATAGCGATGTAGCTGCTCCTGTGGTCCCAACTGTTACTGTTGGTGGCGAAGCTGCCACTAGTCTTACTAGCCAAAATCCAATGCAATACCGAACTCTTGCTTACGGTGCATCCTTGCCAGAAGTCGTAGCAAGTGCTGAAAATGCTGATCTTACAGTCCTTCAAGCAAGTGCAGCAAACGGCATGCGTGCAAGCATCTATGTTCAACCAAAAGATGGTGGCCCTCTTCAAACCTATGCAATCCAATTTCTAGAAGAAGCACCAAAAATTAACCATTTGAGCTTACAAGTTGAGCAAGCTGACGGCCTTAAAGAAGACCAAACAGTGAAATTGTCTGTACTAGGTCACTATCAGGACGGAACACAAGCAGTTTTACCAGCTGATAAAGTAACCTTCTCTACAAGCGGTGAAGGCGAAGTCGCAGCCCGTCAAGGAATGCTGGAGTTGCATAAACCAGGAGAAGTCACTTTGAAAGCTGAATATGAGGGTGCTACAGGTCAAATCAATCTTACTATTCAAGCCAATACTGAGAAGAAGATTGCGCAATCCATCCGTCCTGTAAATGTAGTGACAGATTTACATCAAGAACCTACTCTTCCAACAACAGTAACTGTTGAGTATGACAAAGGTTTCCCTAAAACTCATAAAGTTACATGGCAAGCTATTCCAAAAGAAAAACTAGACCACTATCAAACCTTTGAGGTGTTAGGTGAAGTTGAAGGGATTGATCTTGAGGCGCGTGCCAAAGTCTCTGTAGAAGGCATCGTTTCGGTTGAAGAAGTCAGTGTGACAACACCGATCGCAGAAGCGCCACAATTACCAGAGAGTGTTCGAACTTATGATTCAAATGGTCACGTTTCATCAGCTAAGGTTACATGGGACGTGATTCAACCAGATCAATACGCTAAGGAGGGTATCTTTACAGTTAATGGTCACCTAGAAGGTGCGCAATTAACTACTAAACTCCATGTTCGTGTGTCTGATCAAACAGAGCAAGGAGCAAATATTTCTGACCAATGGACAGGTTCAGAATTGCCACTTGCCTTTGCTTCAGACTCGAATCCAACCGACCCTGTTTCAAATGTCAACGATAAATTGATTTCCTTTAATGACCGACCAGCCAACCGTTGGACAAACTGGAATCGTAGTAATCCAGAAGCTTCAGTCGGTGTTCTGTTTGGAGATTCAGGTATCTTGAGCAAACGTTCCGTTGATAATCTAAGTGTTGGATTCCACGAAGACCACGGAGTCGGTGCTCCTAAGTCTTATGTGATTGAGTATTATGTTGGCCAAAAGGTTCCGACAGCTCCTAAAAATCCTAGCTTTGTAGGCGGTGAAAATCATGCCTTTAATGATCCTGCTAACTGGAAACCAGTTACCAATCTAAAAGCACCAGCTCAACTCAAGGCTGGAGAAATGAATCACTTTAGCTTTGATAAAGTTGAAACTTATGCAGTTCGCATTCGCATGGTTAAAGCAGATAATAAGCGAGGAACTTCTATCACAGAAGTACAAATCTTTGCCAAACAAGTTGCGGCAGCCAAACAAGGAAAGACAAGAATCCAAGTTGACGGCAAAGACTTAGTAAACTTCAATCCTGATTTGGCAGACTACTATCTTGAGTCTGGAGATGGAAAAGTTCCTGCAGTAACAGCAAGTGTTAGCAACAATGGTCTTGCTACAATCGTTCCAAGTGTTCGTGAAGGTGAACCAGTCCGTGTCATCGCGAAAGCAGAAAATGGAGACATCCTAGGAGAATACCGCCTACACTTCACAAACGATAAAGACTTGCTCTCTCGTAAACCAGTTGTTGCGTTTAAACAAGCTCGCTTGTTACAAGTAGGTCAATCGCTTGAGTTACCAACTAAGGTTCCTGTTTATTTCACAGGTAAGGACGGCTATGAGATAAAAGACTTGGCAGTGGAATGGGAAGAAGTTCCAGCAGAAAATGTCACAAAAGCAGGTCAATTTACTGTTCAAGGTCGTGTCCTTGGTAGTAATCTTATAGCTGAATTCTCTGTACGAGTGACAGACAAACTAGGTGAGGCTCTCTCAGATAACCCTGATTATGATGAAAATGGGAATCAGGCCTTTGCTTCAGCAACCAACGATATTGACAACAGTTCCCATGACCGTGTTGACTATCTCAATGACGGTGATCACTCAGAAAATCGTCGTTGGACAAACTGGTCTGCAAGACCATCTACTAATACAGAAGCATCAGCAGGCGTCATCTTCCGTGAAAATGGTAAGATTGTAGAACGGACTGTTGCACAAGCAAAACTCCAGTTCTTTGCAGATAGTGGTACAGATGCACCATCTAAACTTGTTTTAGAACGCTATATTGGTCCAGACTTTGAAGTGCCAACCTACTATTCAAACTACCAAGCTTATGAAGCAGATCATCCATTTAATAATCCGGAAAATTGGACTGCTGTTCCTTATCGTGCGAATAAAGACATTGAAGCTGGAGATGAAATCAATGTAACATTTAAAGCTGTCAAAGCCAAAGCTATGAGATGGCGCATGGATCGTAAGTCAGACAAGAGTGGTGTTGCGATGATTGAAATGACCTTCCTTGCACCGAGCGAATTGCCTCAAGATAGCACTCAATCAAAGATTCTTGTGGATGGAAAAGATCTTCCAGATTTCGTTGAAAATCGTCAAGACTATCAAATCACCTATAAAGGTCAACGTCCAAAAGTTTCTGTTGAAACTATAAATCAGGTTGCTTCAACAGTTGTAGATAGTGGGAATGATAGCCTTCCAGTACTTGTTCGCCTAGTTTCAGAGAGTGGAAAACAAGTCAAGGAATACCGTATCCAGTTGACTAAGGAGAAACCAGTTTCTGAGAAGACAGTTGCTGCAGTACAGGAGGATTTACCAAAATTAGAAGTTCTTGAACAAGATTTGGCCTACAAGACAATTGAGAAAAAAGATTCAGGGCTTTATCTTGGCGAAACTCGTTTAGAACAAGAAGGACAAGTTGGTAAGGAACGAATTCTTATCTCTATCAATCCTGATGGAAGTAAGGAAGAAAAGCTTCGTGAAGTAGTACAGACTCCAACAGACCGCATTATCGTTGTCGGAACTAAACTAGGAACCGCTCTTCCAGAGGACGAATCCAATGCTCTGGTTTTCAACAGACCAGAACTTATGGTTGAGGAAGAAACAATTGACTTCCAGATCCAGGAGCGTAAATCTGACAAGTTATATCTAGGTGAAACTCGCATCCTTCAAGAAGGAAGACAAGGTCTCCGTGTTCACTTGATTGAAGTAGAAAATGGCAAGCGGACTGAGAAAGAAAGCTATGATAAAGTTATAGCTCAGGACCGTATCGTAGAGGTTGGTACAGCTATAAAGGATACAAGATCAGCCCCTCAAGAACAGCTTAAAGCAGCTCCTAAAGAAGCTAGTGAGTCTGTGCTACAAGATCAAGAAGTTCAAAAACCAGAATCTCAAGAAACTACAAAACAACAAGTAGCAACTGAGAAAACGGATGTAAAACAAGTGAGCTCACATTCAGTTGAAGCGCAGCAAGATGAAAAGAACCACTTGCCAAACACTGGAACAGAGGCAGAACAGGCAGCAGTCGCAGCAGGTTTAACTCTTCTAGGTTTGAGTGCAGGATTAGTAGCCACTAAAGGTAAAAAAGAAGATTAGAAATTTTGATACCGTCTTTATCGTTAAAGATTAGAGAGAAGTTCTTGTCTTAGATAGAAGATAAATCCCTTGGAATATAAGTTTCTAAGGGATTTTCTTTGTATAAAATTGTATAGTGTTCTTGTCTATCCTATTTTGTAGAGAAAGCAAAAATCCCTAGAAAATGTTTAGGGATTCGATTATTTCATTAAGAACAATTCAACAATCATCTCGATATACATGATCAGGGTTAATAAGAATCCTGCACGCCAGAAGAATTTGATGAATTTAGGATAGTAAAAGCTACGTTTTTTCAAAAGGAAGAAAAAAACGAGAATAATGGCTAGGACTGAGAGGGCTAGGCCCAGTCTAGGGAGGAAATTATGGGTGAAGGTTTTAGCTGTAATCAAGTAATACTCAAATACCAAGACCGGAAAAGCTAAATCCGCAAAGTTTCGTCCTAGTTTTTTTAATCTAAACAGTTTGGTTAGGATGATGCAGACTACTAAGGTCAGTATCAATAATAAAATAGATGCTAATTTCATTAAAATCATATCCATATTGTATCATAAAAAATCTCTAATGGAAACGAGAAATAGAGGAATTTATAGGAAAGTCAGGCTTTTGAGATTGTGGGTGTTTTTTGTTATAATGAAGGTTATGAAATCTTATAATACCTTGAATGATTATTATCGAAAACTTTTTGGAGAAAAGACCTTTAAAGTCCCTATTGATGCGGGATTTGACTGTCCCAATCGTGATGGAACTGTGGCTCATGGGGGCTGTACTTTTTGTACGGTTTCAGGTTCTGGAGATGCTATCGTAGCACCGGACGCGCCTATCCGTGAGCAATTTTATAAGGAAATTGACTTTATGCACCGTAAGTGGCCAGATGTTCAGAAGTATTTGGTTTATTTTCAAAATTTTACCAATACCCATGAAAAGGTGGAAGTCATCCGAGAACGTTATGAGCAGGCTATCAACGAGCCAGGTGTAGTAGGAATCAATATCGGAACGCGGCCAGACTGTTTACCAGACGAAACTATTGAATATTTGGCTGAGTTATCGGAGCGCATGCATGTGACGGTAGAATTGGGCTTGCAGACCACTTATGAAACAACCTCTGACCTGATTAACCGTGCCCACTCCTATGAGTTGTACGTGGAAACGGTCAAGCGTTTGAGAAAGTATCCAAAAATTGAGATTGTTTCCCATCTTATTAATGGCTTGCCTGGTGAAACCCATGAGATGATGATTGAAAATGTCCGCCGCTGTGTTACGGATAACGATATTCAAGGGATTAAACTGCATTTGCTTCATCTTATGACAAATACTCGTATGCAACGAGATTATCACGAAGGACGTTTGCAGTTGATGAGCCAGGACGAATATGTTAAGGTCATCTGTGACCAACTGGAAATCATTCCCAAACATATCGTCATCCATCGCATCACAGGAGATGCACCTAGAGATATGCTGATTGGTCCTATGTGGAGCCTCAATAAATGGGAAGTTCTAAATAGTATTGAGATGGAGATGCGACGTCGTGGAAGTGTTCAAGGATGCAAGGCTGTAAAACAGGAGTTTGAAAATGAAAAGACCACTTGAAATGGCACATGATTTTTTGGCTGAGGTTGTAACTCAGGACGATATCGTAGTGGATGCGACTATGGGAAATGGCCATGACACGCTTTTTTTAGCCAAACTATCTAAGAAAGTCTATGCCTTTGATATTCAGAAGCAAGCCTTGGAAAAGACGCAAGAGCGTTTGGACCAGGCTAGAATGACAAATGCCCAGTTAATCTTGCAAGGCCATGAGACACTGGACCAGTTTGTGACAGAAGCAAAAGCAGGGATTTTTAATCTGGGCTATTTGCCATCAGCTGATAAGTCTGTCATCACCCAACCTCAGACAACGATTGAAGCATTAGAAAAGCTGTGTCATTTGCTTGTCAAAGGTGGACGGATTGCTATTATGATCTATTATGGTCATGAAGGAGGCGACCTCGAGAGGGATGCTGTCTTGGATTTTGTCAGCCAGTTGAACCAACAAGAGTACACAGCTGCTATTTACCGAACTTTAAACCAAGTTAACAACCCACCATTTTTAGTAATTATTGAAAAATTAGAGAGATATAGACATGGATAAACAATACCTACGTGAAAAGCTGGATGCCATGCGCCAGAATTTTGTTGAATCAACCCACCACGAACGAGCGGTGGGGGTGTTAGATCAAGCGCATATGAGCAAAAAAATGCTTAAAATCAAGAAAAATTAGTTGCTCTTGAGATGGAAAGGTGCCAGAGAAAAATTGAGCACAAAGATTGTTCCAAGATTGACCAAAAAATCAAAGAGCAGAAGGAGATATTTGAATCCTGTTGTAAAAAAGATTAAGGAGGACGTGCGTGGAATTACTGATTTACCTAATCTTATTTTTACTGGTTTTGATTGTCTCAAGTACAACCAATAAGCTCCTGCCCTTTTTGCCTCTCCCTTTGGTGCAGATTCTTTTGGGAATTGTGATTGGTCTCTTTTTACCCAATACCGACTTTCACCTCAATACAGAGTTGTTTTTGGCTCTGGTTATCGGGCCCTTGCTTTTCCGAGAGTCGGAGGAAGCAGATATTACGGCTATTTTAAAACACTGGCGAATCATTATCTATCTCATATTTCCAGTGATTTTTATCTCGACCCTGAGTTTGGGTGGCTTGGCCCATCTTCTTTGGCTCAGTCTTCCCTTGGCAGCTTGCTTGGCTGTTGGGGCAGCCCTTGGGCCTACGGATTTGGTAGCTTTTGCCTCTCTTTCGGAGAGGTTTAGCTTTCCAAAGCGCGTGTCTAATATCCTTAAGGGTGAAGGACTCTTGAATGATGCTTCTGGCTTGGTGGCTTTTCAGGTAGCTTTGACAGCTTGGACAACTGGAGCCTTTTCCCTTGGGCAAGCTAGTAGTTCGCTCATCTTTTCAATTCTAGGCGGTTTTTTGATTGGCTTTTTAACAGCCATGACCAACCGTTTCCTTCATAGCTTCTTGCTGAGTGTGCGAGCAACGGATATTGCCAGCGAACTTTTATTAGAATTGAGTTTGCCTCTGGTGACCTTCTTCCTGGCAGAAGAAGTCCATGTTTCAGGAATTATTGCCGTGGTGGTTGCTGGGATTTTAAAGGCAAGCCGTTTTAAGAAAATTACTCTCCTCGAAGCCCAAGTGGATACGGTGACTGAGACGGTCTGGCATACAGTGAACTTTATGCTCAACGGTTCTGTCTTTGTGATTTTAGGGATGGAGTTGGAAATGATAGCAGAACCTATCTTGACCAATCCAATCTATAATCCTCTACTCTTACTAGTATCTCTTTTAGCCCTTACCTTTGTCCTCTTTGCCATTCGTTTTGTCATGATCTATGGCTATTTTGCCTATAGGACTAGACGACTCAAGAAAAAGCTAAATAAGTATATAAAGGATATGCTTCTCCTGACCTTCTCAGGTGTTAAGGGAACCGTGTCGATTGCTACGATTCTTTTGATACCAAGTAATCTAGAGCAGGAGTATCCTCTCTTACTTTTCCTCGTTGCAGGTGTGACGCTGGTAAGCTTTTTAACAGGTCTCTTAATCCTGCCTCATCTTTCTGATGAACAAGAAGAAAGTAAGGACCATCTCATGCATATTGCTATTTTGAATGAAGTAACGATAGAGTTGGAAAAAGAGTTGGAAGACACTAGAAATAAACTCCCTCTCTATGCAGCTATTGACAATTACCATGGACGAATAGAGAACCTTATCCTGAACCAAGAAAATAAGGGTGAGCAAGAAGACTGGGAGGCCTTGAAACTTCTCATCCTCAGTATTGAAAGTGATGGTTTAGAACAAGCCTACGAAGAAGGCAAGATGAGTGAGCGTGCCTATCGAGTCTACCAACGTTATCTGAAAAACATGGAACAAAGCATCAATCGCAAGTTTGCTTCACGATTGACCTATTATTTCCTTGTTTCCTTGCGGATTTTGCGTTTTCTACTTCACGAAGTCTTTACCTTTGGCAAGACCTTCCGTAGTTGGAAAAATGAAGAATCACAGAAACTCAGAGCCCTTGACTACGACCAAATTGCAGAGCTCTATCTAGAAAATACAGAAATGATTATCGAAAGTTTGGAAAACCTAAAAGGGGTTTATAAGAGTTCTTTGATCAGCTTCATGCAGGATTCTCGTCTCCGAGAAACAGCTATTATCACCAGTGGTGCCTTTGTCGAACGGGTTATCAACCGTGTCAAACCCAACAATATCGATGAAATGCTTAGAGGCTATTATCTGGAGCGCAAGTTGATTTTTGAATATGAAGAAAAACGATTGATTACGACCAAGTATGCTAAGAAGTTACGACAAAATGTCAATAACTTAGAGAACTATTCTCTGAAGGAAGCTGCCAATACTCTGCCTTATGATATGGTGGAATTGGTAAGAAGAAATTAATCAAGATTGTAAATAAAGGAGTATGATATGAAGAAGTGGTGGAAAGAGCTGATAGACAAGCCTTTATTAAAAGCATTTTTGCATTATTATCAAGTATCAGATAGTGAGTTTACCAGTGTCGCAGTAGCCTACTATTGGTTGATTTCGATTTTTCCATTGCTTTTGGTGGTAGTCAATATCCTCCCCTATTTTCAGATTCCAGTTTCCAATTTTTTAAAGGTTGTCAATGAATTTTTACCGGATACTATGTATGATGTGGTGGCAAAGATTATCACAGAAGTGTTGACCCAACCTTCAACGGGTTTATTGAGTTTTGCGGTTTTGTCAGCCCTATGGACCTTTTCAAAATCCATGAATTTCCTACAGAAAGCTTTTAATAAAGCCTACGGAGTTGCTAAAAATCGTGGAATGATTTCCCGTCAGCTCATGAGTTTGTTTGTTAGTTTTGGCTTACAGATTCTCTTCGCCTTAGCTCTGTTTTTGAGTGTCTTTGGGCGAATGCTTCTCAACCTTATCAAGAATCACTGGAAATCGGATAGTCCTATCTTTGATTATCTGCAAGATCTAACAGGCCCCTTGATCTATGCCTTGATTTTCGCTATCTTGGTTATGCTTTATTATTTCCTGCCTAATGTTAAGGTTCGACGAATTCGCTATGTGTTGCCAGGTAGTGTCTTTGTCTTGTTGACTCTGGTCTTACTGCTCAATATCTTTTCAGTCTATATCAATAATTATGTCAATCACCTAGTGGACGTCCGTTTTTTCAGTTCCGTCGTCGTGGTGGTTATGATGTTTTGGTTTATTCTCATTGCTAAGATTTTAATTGTCGGCGCGGTGATCAATGCCAGTGTGCAGAGTTTGAAAGATCTGAATTTTAGAAAAGACTAACGAATTTTTAATTCATTACAAAACGCATAATATGAAAATTCCACGAGGTCAACTATAGTCAGAAAGCTGAACAACAAGCCAAAACGCCCCAAAAAGGCGGCAAAAAGCAAGCACCTGCAAACAACGTGCCGAAATGATCAAATCCTGATTATATCAACGAATTAGACCCAAAAATCGTTGATATGCTAGTAGAATTTCACAAGTCACAATGCACTTTGGAAACTCCCGAGGCGCAAGCAGAAATCGCCCAAAAACGTGAAGAAATCGAGCAAAGGAGAGCTGAGCTTGAGGATAAAAAACAAGAGCTTTTGAACCGCTTGAACAAATAGAGTTTCGCAAGTATTATGCTTACAAATTACTTGAGCAATTAACTAAAATATAAACCCTGCCTTTATATCTAGGCAGGGTTTATATTTTAGAAATTCACGTAGCTTGTTTCGGTTTTTACATACCCAGTATAATCTGAGTTTCTATAGTATTCAGTGATAAACTTCCATTTTCTTTGAGAAAGATGGATATAAGTACTTTTTATGTAGTATGGATATGGGCTTTGTGAATCCAAGTAAGACTGATAAGCTTGTATACCAAAATATGCTCCACCAATTATGCCACTCCATGGCCCCCCAATATAGAACCTATAAAGCCAAACATCGCGGTTATTCCAGAATCAATCATGAAGTGAGCGAATGTGTTGGCTTGTTTATTCCCATGTATTGTGTTGACGTAATTCCAAACATTAGGATCGTATGATCTAAAAGATATATTTAGATCGATTTCATTCTTTTGATAATCCATATAAAATGACCCATTGATATAGACACCATCAGCACGTTATTCAATAGTGTCTACACTTCCATCTGGATTGACAACCTCAAGAACTTCATCACTTAAAATATTTACTTGCGTATCTCCGAACCGCACTGATGAGCCATTCTCAAACTGAGCCTCACCAGATACAACTTTAGAGTTTGCCGATAAGCTATCATCAGCAAAAACAACAAGCGACGGGGAAATGCTAGACATACAGAAAACAGACATAACTAGCAAACACATGCATTTAGACATCTTAGACATAACGGAAACTCCTTTGTATTTTTGATTTTTTTCAACTTTTATTATACAATAAAACCAAATAAAAAGAAAGCGGTAACAATATGCTTAATGCGAAAATTTTTATATATTTTTATATTTGATCGTTATCGAAACTATAGGCTTGTTGTTGTTGAAAAAAGGTCTCGAAATGGGTTATTTTGGCACAGAAGCTATTATCCTCGCAATTTTTTCATTTGCTTTTTACAACCTATGTTCATTCGCTTGGGTCTGCTCTACAATAAAAAACAATAAAAAATAAATAGACGTATTTTCAAAAAAAAGATTGCATATTTATCTCAGTAAAACGACGATTTAAATCGTCGTTTTTTTGTATAACTCCCTCTGAAATTTGTTTTAATTATGCAAATTTCACGTATTTTTGGTGCTGAGACAATGATTCTGAGAGCTTTTCAGACTTTTTTGCGACTGTCTATCATTAGAAAAGCTTAGAGCACCAAAGGATAATACCTGATAATATGCGTTTTTTCATTATGAAATTAATAGATAAACATGGCATCGCCAAAACTAAAGAAGCGGTAGTGTTCTTGGATGGCATGGTGGTAGGCATCTAAGACTAATTCACGGCCTGCAAAGGCAGAAACCAACATGACCAGAGTTGATTTTGGCAGGTGGAAGTTGGTTGAGAAGGCATCCACAACCTTCCATTCATAGCCAGGTTTGATAAAGATATTGGTCCAGCCAGAATCTGCTTGGATTTGCCCATCAAATTTGGAACCAATAGTCTCCAAGGTGCGGATAGAAGTGGTTCCTACAGCGATGACGCGACCTCCATTTTCTTTAACCGAGCGAAGAGTGGTAGCTGCTTCCTCAGAAAGCTGGTAGAATTCTGAGTGCATTTCGTGTTCATCCAGATTGTCCACAGAAACAGGTCTAAAGGTTCCGAGTCCTACATGGAGAGTCAAATAGACTAGATGAACCCCCTTGGCTTGGATTTCTGCCAGCAATTCTTTAGTGAAGTGTAGTCCAGCAGTTGGTGCAGCAGCAGAGCCACTTTCCTTGGCGTAGACGGTTTGATAACGTTCACGGTCATCCAGTTTTTCATGGATATAAGGTGGCAGAGGCATTTCTCCCAGACTTTCCAAGACTTCTAGGAAAATCCCTTGGTATTCAAAGCGGACAATGCGGCCCCCGTGAGTCAATTCTTCCGTAACGATAGCGCTGAGACGGCCGTCACCAAAGCTGATACGAGTTCCGACCTTGAGGCGTTTGGCAGGTTTAGCCAGAACCTCCCACTCATCTCCACTAGTGTTCTTAAGCAGGAGAAGTTCCACATGGCCCCCTGTTTCCTCTTTTTGACCATAGAGGCGGGCAGGGAGAACGCGGGTGTCGTTCATGACAAGGGCATCACCAGGTTCCAGCATATCAATAATAGAGTGGAAGTGTTTATCCTGCATTTCTCCAGTTTCACGGTTGACGATGAGGAGTTTAGAGGCATCTCGTTTTTCAAGGGGCGTTTGGGCAATCAATTCCTCTGGCAAGTGGAAGTCAAAATCAGCTGTATTCATATATCTGTTCATTCTTTCTAAGTTCTAATCCTACCCATTATAACATGTTTCAAGTTTGGACGCTCTTTTTTTAGAAATTAAATCGTTTTCACTTGACAAAAATTGGTCTATACCATATAATAAATATAGATTGAAACGGAGGATAAAAAGATGAAAGTTATTAAAGTTGAAAACCAAATCGAAGGTGGAAAAGTTGCTTTTGAGATTTTGAAGGAAAAATTGGCCAATGGAGCTCAAACCCTAGGACTTGCGACAGGAAGTAGCCCACTTGAATTTTACAAGGAAATTGTTGAGAGTGACCTTGATTTTTCAAATTTAACTAGTGTCAACCTTGATGAGTATGTAGGACTTGATGGGGACAATCCACAGTCTTATCGTTACTTCATGCAAGAAAACTTGTTTAACCAAAAACCATTTAAAGAAAGTTTCTTGCCTCGTGGGGTTAAGGACAATGCTGAGGCTGAAGTAGAACGCTACAATCAAATTTTGGCTGACCATCCAGTTGATCTGCAAATATTGGGAATCGGTCGCAATGGACATATCGGATTTAATGAACCAGGAACACCATTTGATAGCCAGACACATCTTGTAGAACTTGACCAGTCTACTATTGAAGCCAATGCGCGCTTCTTTGACAAGATTGAAGACGTCCCAACCCAAGCCATTTCAATGGGGATTAAAAACATTTTGGATGCCAAGTCAATCCTGCTCTTTGCTTATGGTGAGTCAAAAGCAGAAGCTATTGCTGGAACAGTGTCTGGCCCAGTGACTGAGAGTCTACCAGCAAGTAGCTTACAAAACCATCCTGATGTAACCATCATCGCAGATGCTGAAGCACTTAGCTTGCTTGAAAAATAAAAAAGTGAAACCGTTCAGTATCTTCTATTGAGCGCTTTCAAGACTTGTATAAATGGCAGAAAAAATCTAAATTTAACCGCATTTTGTCTTGACAATTATTCCTTTTACGTGTAGAATAGAATAGATCTTGAACTTGAAGGGAGTGAAAAAAATGTCTAAAACAGTAGTACGTAAGAATGAATCTCTTGACGACGCACTTCGTCGTTTCAAACGTGCGGTTACTAAAGCTGGTACTCTTCAAGAAACACGCAAACGTGAATTCTATGAAAAACCTTCTGTAAAACGTAAACGTAAATCAGAAGCAGCTCGTAAACGTAAAAAATTCTAATTGAAATGAAAGGCTAGAGAAATCTAGTCCTTTTTCTTTTAATACTCTTCGAAAATCTCTTCAAACCACGTCAACGTCGCCTTGCCGTACTCAAGTACAGCCTACGGCTAGTTTCCTAGTTTGCTCTTTGATTTTCATTGAGTATAAATAAATACTCCAAAGCCTGCAAAAATCTGAAATATCCTCCTACAATTTGATATAATAGTAAAAAGAACTCGATTGAAGGAGGAAATGATGTCGGTTTTAGTAAAAGAAGTGATTGAAAAGCTTAGACTAGACATTGTCTATGGCGAACCAGAATTACTTGAAAAGGAAATCAATACAGCTGATATTACGCGACCTGGTCTTGAAATGACAGGCTATTTTGATTACTATACTCCAGAACGGATCCAGCTCTTGGGGATGAAGGAGTGGTCATATCTGATTGGCATGCCTTCTAACAGCCGTTATGAAGTTTTGAAAAAAATGTTTCTACCTGAGACACCCGCGGTCATTGTTGCTCGTGGTTTGGTGGTCCCAGAGGAGATGTTAAAGGCTGCTAGAGAATGTAAGATTGCTATTTTAACCAGCCGTACAGCTACCAGTCGTTTGTCTGGAGAATTATCTAGTTATCTGGATTCTCGTTTGGCGGAACGTACCAGTGTTCACGGTGTCTTGATGGATATCTATGGGATGGGTGTCTTGATTCAAGGAGATAGTGGTATCGGTAAGAGTGAAACAGGTCTGGAGCTTGTTAAACGTGGGCACCGCTTGGTAGCAGATGATCGGGTAGATATTTATTCTAAGGATGAATTAACTCTTTGGGGAGAGCCTGCTGAAATCTTGAAACACTTGATTGAAATTCGTGGGGTTGGGATTATCGATGTCATGAGCCTCTACGGTGCGAGTGCGGTAAAAGATTCTTCACAAGTTCAGTTGGCTGTCTACTTGGAAAATTACGATACGCATAAGACCTTTGATCGACTTGGAAACAATGCAGAGGAATTAGAAATTTCTGGCGTAGCCATTCCTCGTATCCGTATTCCAGTTAAAACAGGTCGTAATATCTCTGTCGTGATTGAGGCTGCTGCCATGAATTATCGTGCTAAGGAAATGGGCTTTGATGCGACGCGTTTGTTCGAAGAACGCTTGACCAATCTTATTGCTCAAAACGAGGTGCCTAATGCTTGATCCAATTGCTATTCATCTAGGACCTCTAGCCATTCGTTGGTATGCCTTATGTATTGTGACAGGTTTGATTCTTGCGGTTTATTTGACCATGAAAGAAGCGCCTAGAAAGAAGATCATACCAGACGATATTTTAGATTTTATATTGGTAGCCTTTCCTTTGGCTATTTTAGGAGCTCGTCTCTACTATGTCATTTTCCGTTTTGATTATTATAGTCAGAATCTGGGAGAGATTTTTGCCATTTGGAATGGTGGTTTGGCCATTTACGGTGGCTTGATAACTGGTGCCCTTGTACTCTATATCTTTGCTGATCGTAAACTCATCAATACTTGGGATTTTCTAGACATTGCGGCACCAAGTGTCATGATTGCCCAAAGTCTGGGACGCTGGGGCAATTTCTTTAACCAAGAAGCCTATGGTGCAGCAGTGGATAATCTGGATTATCTACCTGCCTTTATCCGTGACCAGATGTATATAGAGGGGAGCTATCGTCAACCGACCTTCCTTTATGAGTCTCTTTGGAATCTGCTTGGCTTTGCCTTGATTTTGATATTCAGACGAAAATGGAAGAGCCTCAGAAGAGGTCATATCACTGCTTTCTACTTGATTTGGTATGGTTTCGGTCGTATGGTTATCGAAGGCATGCGGACAGATAGTCTCATGTTCTTTGGTCTTCGAGTGTCTCAATGGCTATCAGTTGTCCTTATCGGACTGGGTATTTTTATCATTCTATATCAAAATCGAAAGAAGGCCCCTTATTATGTTACAGAGGAGGAAAACTAAATGTTAGAAGTTGCATATATTCTTGTAGCCCTTGCTTTGATTGTATTTTTAGTGTATCTAATTATTACTGTACAAAAGCTTGGACGTGTGATCGATGAAACAGAGAAAACGATTAAAACCTTGACTTCAGATGTGGATGTGACCTTGCATCACACCAATGAATTGCTGGCTAAGGTCAATGTCTTGGCAGATGATATCAATGTCAAGATGGCAACAATTGATCCACTCTTTAGTGCTGTTGCAGATTTATCTCTATCTGTTTCAGACCTCAATGACCATGCGCGTGTCTTGAGCAAGAAAGCTTCATCAGCTGGTTCAAAAACCATTAAGACTGGTGCAAGTTTATCAGCTCTTCGTCTTGCAAGTAAATTTTTCAAAAAATAAAAAAGGAGAATCCTTATGGGTAAACTATCCTCAATCCTTTTAGGAACCGTTTCAGGTGCAGCTCTTGCCTTGTTTTTAACAAGCGACAAGGGCAAACAAGTTTGCAGTCAGGCTCAAGATTTTCTAGATGATTTGAGAGAAGATCCTGAGTATGCCAAGGAGCAGGTCTGTGAAAAACTGACAGAAGTCAAGGAACAGGCTACAGATTTTGTTCTTAAAACCAAAGAACAGGTTGAGTCAGGTGAAATCACTGTGGACAGTGTACTTGCTCAAGCCAAATCATGTGCCCGTCAAGCAACAGAAGTCTCAAAAGAACAATTCAACAATCTCAAGGAACAATGGCAAGAAAAGGCCGAAACTCTTGATGAATCAGAAGAGATTGTGATTGATATCGAAGAAGAAAAAATCTAGATTTGACAGAGTTGGATAAAAAATTCAATAGTAGTCGCAAATTTAGTAAATTGTATAAGATAAAACGCATAGTATTGAGGACTGTAAATGCCTGATATTATGCGTTTTTTGTTTTTAAAGACTATTTGACAAATCTTTGTTTAAAATACATGAGTGTTATGATTTTTTATGGTATAATGGCAGTGTTAGAAGTAAAATATTTACATTTTTTATATTTTACTGATATTTTAGTAATATTAAGCGATCTATTTTTTCTATGATTGGAAATTAATGTGGTAGTTTATAATCAAGTAGAGGAAAAGCTCTAACATTTTAGTCAAGAAACGATCTAGTATTCTGTCAAGCGAAAATATTAGAGCCCTCTATTTTGTAAAAATAGTTAGAAAGAAAGTTAGTAAAATGAAAGACATTTTTAATAAACGTCAACGCTTTTCGATTCGAAAGTTTTCTGTTGGAGTGGCTTCTGTATTAATAGGAATTGCCTTGTTTACACCATCTCAGGGAGTACTTGCTTCTACGGAAAATAATTTAGCAACAGAGATAGGGGCTAATTCTGAGAGGGAGAATGCGACCCCTACTGTGGAGAAAAAAGAAGAGAATCAAAATTCACCAGAGAATCAAGGTGCTATCTCCAGTCCAGCTCCAAAAGATACTCCAATAGGATCTACAAGGACTACAGAACTCGAGACATCTGGGAATAAAGAAAATAATAGCTTGACCACAGGGGCTTTCGTGGCAGGTGAAGACAGATCAAGCACTTCAGCGGTGAGAGAAGCATCAAATCCTTCCGAGATTAAAAAATATGAATTGACTAAGGAAGATGCTAAAAAAATCAAAGCAGGAGTAATCGGTTCAGAAGGTAATAAGCTTGACAGTTTGTTACTAAACGGCCCTGAGTTAAGTCCAGAAGCTTATACAGATGATGATTACTTGAAGGATAAAGATGAACTTTATATTTATGAAAAAGGCGGGAAAAAGTATGTAGGCTATAATAGTCATCCCTTATTAGAAGATACTGATGGTGATGGTATTATTGACAGTAAAGAAAAGCCAGATGAAAAATTAAAATGGAATGTCAGTGAGCGGGATATGATTATGTTCATGGAATTGTCCTACCGTGATGATAATTACATTGATAGAGTGCTGGATCATAAGAAACCCTTAACAGAGTCAGAGTTATATAAAAAGAATGGTGACAGTAGACCACGTTATGAGTATATGATGATGAATAAGGAATTGGGGCCTTATTGGGAAAGGAAAAAAAGTTATCATACCTCCAGTGGACTAGATGCTGTCTTGTATGAAACTAAGAGTGATTTCTCATATTTACCAAATGGAACTGCACAAGTATTAGCCTTTCGTGGAACAAGTGATGCCAAAGATATAGGAACTGATATAACACTTGGATTAGGAAGCAATCCTCAACAAGGGATCGATGCAGAAAATATCATGCGTGAACTGGCTAAAGATAAGAGCATTACCAATCTATATTTGACAGGACACTCTTTAGGAGGATATTTAGTACAACGGGCAATGGTTGAAGCCTATCAGTTGGCATATTCTGACAGCAGAGTCATGTCTTCTAAAGAACAGCGGGCTTATAGAAACTTTTATAATAATGTATTAAAAAAAGGAACAACCTTTAATGCCCCAAAAGTGAGGACAAGTTATTTCTCATCATCTGAATTTTGGCAAAAAGGATTAGACAGTAAAAACATAGCTAAGTCTGGAAAAATGACACATTATATAGTTAATAATGATTCTACTATAGGAAAAAGTGTCAGTAATGATAGTGATGTTGTCATAAATGTTGGGGATACAAAAGGAGGTCATAGTTCACGTTCTTATTTTGAAGCCGATATGATTAATAGACGATCAGAGTTCATGTCTGGGAAACGAATTTCCTTAGATGGGACAGGTTATCAAGATAAAAAAATGACAACAGCTAAATCTGTAGAAAAAGTTGGAGAAACTGCTGTATACAGTAAACGCGGAGATGACATCATTAAGTTAACAACTGTGAGTATCAAAGATCCTGATACAGGGCAGATTACTAAAAATACACTTGATGAAGTGTTCAAGAAAGATGGTGCCAAATCCACAGTTGTGGTTACGTCAATCGAGCCAAGTGTTCGTTATGAAAAAGACGCTACGAGAGCCAAAGGTGGGGCAAATGTAACAGAAGTTGGTACTCCAGGCACTAGAACAGTAACTACAACCTATACTGTGAATCCGACAGATGGTAGCCTTGTTTCGCATGAAGAACCGGCAGTAGTAGTTCCATCAAAACCTACAGTGGTCAAAGTCCCAGCTAAGGATGAGGTTACATACCTCAAAGAAGGCAATGATGTGGTTAAGAAGACCATAACTTACGCGGTCAATGCAAGTACAGGTGCTCTTACTCCAACAGTAAGGAAAGATGTTGCCAATCCAAAAGGTGCCAAATCTAAAATTGTGGTTACATCACTTAAGCCAAGTGTTCGTTATGAAAAAGACGCTACAAGACCCAAAGGTGAAGCTAATGTAACAGTATCTGGTACTCCAGGTACAAGTACAGTAACTACAACTTATACTGTTAATCCGACAGATGGTAGCCTCGTTCCGCATGAGGGCAAACCTGTCATCAAACAGCCAACTCCTACGGTGGTCAAAGTGCCAGCTAAGGATGAGGTTGAATACCTCAAAGAGGGTGATAATGTGGTTAAGAAGACAACCAGCTATCAAGTTAATACAAGCACAGGTACCCTTGCTCCAACAGAGAAGAAGGAAATCTTCAAGAAAGATGGTGCCAAATCAACAGTTGTGGTTACACCACTTAAGCCAATTGTTCGTTATGAAAAAGACGCCACAAGAGCCAAAGGTGAAGAAAAAATCACAGTAGCTGGTAGTTCAGGCACTAGAACAGTAACCACAACCTATACTGTGAATCCGACAGATGGTAGCCTTATTCCACATGAAGGAAAACCAGTTATCAAATCGTCAACTCCTACAGTGGTCAAGGTCCCAGCCAAAGATGAGGTCGAATACCTCAAAGAAGGCGATAATGTGATTAAGAATACAACCACTTACCAAGTCAATGCAGGCACAGGCTCCCTTACTCCAACAGAGAAAAAGGAAATCTTCAAACAAAATGGTGCCAAGGCTAAGGTTGTTGTTACGCCATTACAACCAAGTGTTCGTTATGAGAGAGACGCTACGAGAGCTAAAGGCGGAAAAAATGTAACAACAGCTGGTACTTCAGGCACTAGAACAGTCACTACAACTTATACTGTTAACCCTGCAGACGGTAGCCTCATTCCGCATGAGGGCAAACCCGTCATCAAACAGTCAACTTCTACGGTGGTCAAAGTTCCAGCCAAAGATGAGGTTGAGTACCTCAAAGACGGTGATGATGTTGTTAAGAAGACAACCACTTACGCGGTCAATGCAAGTACAGGCCACCTTACTCCAACAGAGAAGAAGGAAATCTTCAATAGAAACGGCGCTAAATCTAAAGTTTTCGTTACACCACTTGAGCCAAGTGTTCGTTATGAAAAAGATGCCACAAGAGTCAAAGGTGAAGCTAATGTAACAATGGCTGGTACTCCAGGCACTAGAACAGTCACTACCACTTATACTGTTAATCCGATAGACGGAAGCCTTATTCCGCATGAAGAACCTGCAGTGGTAGTCCCAGCAAAACCGACAGTGGTCAAAGTCCCAGCCAAAGATGAGGTTGAGTACCTTAAAGAAGGCGATGACGTTGTTAAGAAGACAACCAGCTACCAAGTCAGTGCAAGTACAGGTGACCTGACTCCAACAGAGACAACAGAAATCTTCAAGCGAAATGGCGCTAAATCTAAAGTTATCGTTACATCAATAGAGCCAAGTGTACGTTATGAAAAAGACTCTACAAGAGCCAAAGGTGAAGCTAATGTAACAGTAGCTGGCACTCCAGGTACCAGAACAGTAACCACAACTTACACAGTCAATTCGACAGATGGCAGCCTCATTCCGCATGAAGAACCTGCAGTGGTAGTTCCATCCAAAGATACAGTAGTCAAGGTTGCAACTCAAGATGAGGTTGAATACCTCAAAGAAGGCGATGATGTGGTTAAGAAGACAACAAGTTACGCGGTCAATTCAAGTACCGGTGCCTTTACTCCAACGGAGAAAAAGGAAATCTTCAAACAAAATGGCGCTAAATCAACAGTTGCCGTTACGCCACTTGAACCAAGTGTGCGTTATGAAAAAGACGCCACAAGAGCCAAAGGTGAAGCTAATGTAACAGCAGCTGGTACTCCAGGCACTAGAACAGTCACTACCACTTATACTGTTAATCCGATAGACGGAAGCCTTATTCCGCATGAAGAACTTGCAGTGGTAGTCCCAGCAAAATCTACAGTGGTCAAGGTGCCAGCTAAAGATGAGGTTGAATACCTCAAAGAAGGCGACGACGTTGTTAAGAAGACTACAACTTACGAAGTGAATGCCAGTACAGGTGCTCTTACTCCAACAGTAAGGAAAGACATTGTCAGTCCAAATGGTGCCACATCAACAGTTGTCGTTACACCACTTGAGCCAAGTGTCCGTTATGAGAAAGATGCCACAAGAGCTAAAGGTGAATCAAAAATCACAGTAGCTGGTACTCCAGGTACCAGAACAGTCACTACCATCTACACAGTCAATCCTACAGATGGCAGTCTTATTCCGTATGAAGAACCAGCAGTGGTAGTCCCGTCAAAACCGACAGTGGTCAAAGTCCCAGCCAAAGATGAAGTTGAATACCTCAAAGAAGGCGACGACGTTATTAAGAAGACAACCAGCTACCAAGTAAATGCCAGTACAGGTAACCTTGCTCCAACAGAGAAAAAGGAAATCTTCAAGCAAGATGGCGCTAAATCTAAAGTTTTCGTTACACCACTTGAGCCAAGTGTTCGTTATGAAAAAGACGTAACAAGAGCTAAAGGTGAAGCTAATGTAACAATGGCTGGTACTCCAGGCGCTAAAACAGTCACTACAACTTATACTATTAATCCTACAGATGGTAGCCTCATGCCGCATGAAGGAAAACAAGTTATCAAATCGTCAACTCCTACAGTGGTCAAAGTGCCAGCTCAAGATGAGGTTGAATACCTTAAAGAAGGTGATGATGTTGTTAAGAAGACAACCAGCTACCAAGTAAATGAAAGTACAGGCCACCTTACTCCAACAGAGAAAAAGGAAGTGTTCAAGCAAGCTGGCGCCAAATCTAAAGTTGTCGTTACACCACTTGAGCCAAGTGTCCGTTATGAGAAAGATGCCACAAGAGCTAAAGATGAATCAAAAATCACAGTAGCTGGTACTCCAGGGACAAGTACAGTAACTACAACCTATACTGTTAATCCGACAGATGGTAGCCTCGTTCCGCATGAAGAACCAGCAGTGGTAGTCTCATCAAAACCGATAGTGGTCAAAGTGCCAGCCAAAGATGAGATTGAATACCTCAAAGACGGCGATGACGTTGTTAAGAAGACAACCAGCTACGAAGTTAATGCAAGTACAGGTGTTCTTACTCCAACTGTAAGGAAAGATATTACCAGTCCAAATGGCGCCAAATCTACAGTTGCCGTTACGCCACTTGAGCCAATTGTTCGTTATGAAAAAGATGTCACAAGAGTCAAAGGTGAAGCTAATGTAACAACAGCTGGTACGCTCGGAACAAGCACAGTAACCACTACCTACATGGTTAACCCTGCAGATGGTAGCATTATTCCGCATGAAGAACCAGCAGTAGTAATCCCATCAAAACCGACAGTGGTCAAAGTCCCAGCTCAAGATGAGGTTGAATACCTAAAAGAGGGTGATGACGTTGTTAAGAAGACAACCAGCTACGAAGTTAATGCCAGTACAGGTGCTCTTACCCCAACAGTAAGGAAAGACATTGCCAGTCCAAATGGTGCCAAATCAACAGTTATTGTTAAGCAAATCGAGCCGATTGTTCGTTATGAAAAAGACGCTACAAGCCCCAAAGGAGAAGCTAATGTAATAACAGTTGGTGCTCAGGGTACAAGAACAGTGACTACAACCTACACGGTTAATCCTACAGATGGTAGCCTCATTCCGCATGAAGAGCCAGCAGTAGTAGTCCCATCAAAACCGACAGTGGTCAAGGTTCCAGCTAAGGATGAGGTTGTATACCTCAAAGACGGCGATGATGTTGTTAAGGAGACTATAACTTACGAAGTGAATGAAACGACAGGCTCCCTTAGTCCAACTGTAAGGAAAGACATTACCAGTCCAAATGGCACGAAATCTACAGTAGTGGTTATACCACTTGAGCCAAGTATACGTTATGAAAAAGACGCCACAAGAGCTAAAGGAGAAGCTAATGTAACAACAGCTGGTACTCCAGGGACAAGTACAGTAACTACAACCTATACTGTTAATCCGATAGACGGAAGCCTTATTCCGCATGAAGAACCTGCAGTGGTAGTCCCAGCAAAACCTACAGTGGTCAAAGTCCCAGCCAAAGATGAAGTTGAATACCTCAAAGAAGGCGATGACGTTATTAAGAAGACAACCACTTACGAGGTCAATGCCAGTACAGGTGCTCTTACTCCAACAGTAAGGAAAGACATTACCAGTCCAAATGGCACGAAAGCTACAGTAGTGGTTACACCACTTGAGCCAAGTATCCGTTATGAAAAAGACGCCACAAGAGCTAAAGGTGAAGCTAATGTAACAACAGCTGGTACTCCAGGGACAAGTACAGTAACTACAACCTATACTGTTAATCCGACAGATGGTAGCCTCGTTCCGCATGAAGGCCAAGCCGTTATCAAACCTTCAACTCCTACAGTGGTCAAGGTCCCAGCTAAGGATGAGGTTGCATACCTAAAAGACGGCGATGATGTGGTTAAGAAGACAACAACTTACCAAGTCGATCCAAACACAGGTGTCCTTACCCCAACAGAGACAACAGAAATCTTCAAACAAAATGGTGCCACATCAACAGTTGCCGTTATGCCACTTGAGCCAAGTGTTCGTTATGAAAAAGACGCCACAAGAGTCAAAGGTGAAGCTAATGTAACAACAGCTGGTACTCCAGGCGCTAGAACGGTCACTACTACTTATACTGTTAATCCGATAGACGGAAGCCTTATTCCGCATGAAGAACCTGCAGTGGTAGTCCCAGCAAAACCTACAGTGGTCAAAGTCCCAGCCAAAGATGAAGTTGAATACCTCAAAGAAGGCGATGACGTTATTAAGAAGACAACCAGCTACCAAGTAAATGCAAGTACAGGTAACCTTACTCCAACGGAGAAAAAGGAAATCTTCAAACAAAATGGCGCTAAATCAACAGTTGCCGTTACGCCACTTGAACCAAGTATCCGTTATGAGAAAGACGCTACAAGAAATAAAGATGAGGAAAAAGTAACAGACAATGGAAGCAGTGAACTCAATCTCGTGAATCAAGAATTGAATCTTCATGAGACTACCACGGACCATATAAATCCAGATATGGAAGATAGTGTCAATAGAAAACTAGAAGTAGTTACACAAAGTCCGATATCGGAAGGCAGTGCGAGTCCGTCTAAAGAAAGTAATAGTGAATCTTCTAGCTATTTACCAGATACTGGTACAAAATCTACTGAACTATATATGGTATCAGCCCTTTTAAGTGGTCTATCTGGTCTTGCTCTCATAGCTCGTAAAAAAGAAGATAAAGAATCATAATATACTTATAAAATGAGTATAATATCTATCTAATTTTGGACTTTCTTATAATCATGTAAATCACTAAGAGATGACAGAGGATTCTGTTCACTTTTAGTGATTTTTTGTTTCAAGAACTATCTACCGCTACTCTAATGCGGATAAAACGAAAGAGAAAGTTAGGAGGATATTTCAGCTACTTGGAAATGCTACTTTGAGTCCGTAGATAAAATGGACAGGACTAGTCACAAGTTTTAATAGGATGGTCTAGTTTCTTATTAAACTTATTCTACAGAAATAAATGCAATATACAATATATCGATATAAAAAACACAAAATTCCCTATTTTTGGCTAAAAAAGTGACTTATATTTGATTAAATATGTTGAACATGGTATAATTGAGCTGTGATAGCTGTGATAGCTGTGATAGCTGTGATAGCTGTGATAGCTGTGATAGCTGTGATAGCTGTGATAGCTGTGATAGCTGTGATAGCTGTGATAGCTGTGATAGCTGTGATAGCTGTGATAGCTGTGATGTGTAAGATATGCTCATCATAGCAGGATTCATGGGTGCATTACTATAAGAAGTGTAGCCATGAAGATTGCTTTTAATTTGATTTTGTGTTTTAACATAAGGAGGAACAATGGAAAATAAATCAAATTTCCTCAATAGAATCAAGCGCCAGCAACGTGAAAAGGTTTTGCGCTATTCTATTCGTAAATATAGTTTCGGTGCCGCTTCAGTTGCTGTTGCAGCGCTGATGTTTTTGGGTGCCCGCGTTGCGAGCGCGGATAGTGTGCTTCCAAACGCTCCACAATCTAATACGGCTAATGCGGGTGTAGTGAACCCTAAAGATAAGGTCGATTCGCCTGTGGATGTTGCAGGATCTACTGAAAACAAAGTAGATGCAGGGAATCAAGCGCTTACAACTGCTGCACCTAGTGCGTCTACAGTTGATAAAGCCAAGTTGAAAAAAGTAGTTGAAGAGTTAAATGTTCTTCTTTCAACTAAATTAAACCTTGACGAGTCAGTAGTATCGCCTGTTAAAGACAGACTTCAAAAAGGGAAAGAAGCCCTAGAAAGTTCTGAGCTAGCTCAAAAGGATATCGATGAACTTGTAGAACTCTTGTCTAAAGATGTGACAGTCGTATCAGCTGCTAAGGAAGCAACTGAGGTTCAAGTTGATAAACAAGCAGATAAAACTGAGAAGCCAGCTGACAATCTAGCAAGTCAAACTTCTCCTGAAGTCAGCGCAAGCGAAGAAAGCCAAACTGTATCAGCTAAAAAAGATGCTTTGAAAGTATCTGTAGATCAATTGCAGGCAGCTGTTTTGGAATTGCCTGAGCATGAGACTAGCAAAGAAGTTCTTGAAAAAGCCAATGAACTATTGGGCTTGGCTCAAGGTGTTCTTGAAAATACAACAGTTTCTCTGAACGATGTTGAAGATATGACAAAACGTGTGAAGAGAATGTTTACTTCTGTTAAAAATGCTACAACGCGTTTGAATTCAGGTGCTCGTGACTCACGTAATGGTCAGAGAATGGCTCAAGGTACACAGTTTAGAGCTTATACAGCAACTAGCTCATCTGGGGCAATGAAGAACGTTAGATACTTTGCATCGGTTGATAAAAATACTAACGGTGGATCATATTTAAGGAATGATAATCCTGAATTTACAGAAAGAAAGACCGTAGTTAAATCAAGATATGAACAAAATAGTTCAGGCAGATGGATGGTCTATGATGTCTACTTCAATAATAATGGGAAGGCTATGGTAGATCAATCTTATGGTCAGCATTATTATTTCCAACCTCCATTTAATATCATGGATCCTTCAAATACGGTAAGGGATTTAACTATTACTCGTTATCGAAATGTTGATGGCAATCCTAATAGAAAGCTTTCTGATGGAGGTAGCGGATTCCAACAGGTTGGAAGTACAGTTACAATTAGTGATCCTTGGCACCAGAAGGATAGGCTCTTTGATAATGATAGAAGATCTCTATATGATCCAAACTCAGGAGTAACTCGTGAGAATCAAAAATGGTATGTGTTTAAACGTAACCAAAATGACGTATATTTAGATTCGATTGTAAGAAAAACAGATGGAAATTACACTGGTGGGGTCAGTTATACTCTTGGAATGGAAGTCGGTAAGGTAGACGTAGATTATGCGATCCATATGACCGCTAGAGTAAAATTGAGAGATAATGTGACAGACCAACAAGCTGCTAATGGTAATGTCTATGCAGCCTCTGTAACATCTGGACTAACTACGAATCAATCATATATTGTAGGTTCTCGAGGAACAAGTGTAAAAGCAGAGCCAGATGCACCTAAAGACCCAATTCAAGGTCTAACAGTTACAAAAACAGTAGGAGATGCTTTGGGAGATCCAGATGATCCTGCAAATTCAGGTTATGTTAGACATAAATATGGAAAACCATTTCCTCCAGGTATGACTTGGAGTTGGGTAGGTGATGTCAAACCAACAAGCACAGCACAAGCCGGCGTGTTCAAGTATACTTCTGTTGCCACTTATCAAGACGGTACTAAATCAACTGATGCTAATTCTGGTTCAGATGGAAGAGTTACAGTAATCGTTAAACCGAAACCACCTGTTATTACACCAAATCTTGAACATAAAAAAGGCTTACCAAATCAACAAATTACTGTAAATGTTGGAAACGGAGTACCGAACAATTCTAAAGTTAATATTTACGATGGTGATAGAATTATCGGAACTGGAACAACTAATGGACAGACTGCGACAGTTACAGTTAAAGAACCTTTACCAGGAAAACCACTTAAGGCTGAAACAGTAGTTACTAATAATAATGGAACAGTAACTTCTGATAAAAGTAATCCTGTTACTCCGACAGAAGCACCAGATAACCAACCACCTACATTAACAATCTCACGACCTAGCCAAGAAGTAGTTGAAGGTGAAAATGTAACATTCACATTAACAGCAAGAGATAACAAAGTTGTTAATATTGACTTTAATGACTTTGCTAATAAGTATCTAACTAGAGTACAGCAACAAAAAGCAAGCTATACTTATACCAAAAATACTCCTGAAGAAAAAGTAATTGAAATAACAATTACAACAGAAAAAGGTGATGTTGGTAAAGAAAATAAGATTGAGTTCCGTGCTAATGATGGTAAACTTCAAGCTAACAATGGTAAACCTGTAACATTTACTTTCACTGTAACATCTCGTGATAAGATAGCACCAACAATTACAGCAGGTGATGCTACAGTAACTAAAAACGAACCAATCACGCCAATTCCTGTAACAGCTGTAGATAATCCAGGTGGAGTTGGAATGCGCGATAAAACTCCAATTGAGGTAAGTGGATTACCGAAAGGATTAACATATACAAATGGTAAGATTACTGGGACACCGACAGGCCCTGTAGGTAACAGTACAGTAACTATTAAAGCCTATGATAAAAATGGAAACAAAGCTGAAAAAACAATTACTATTACAGTAAAAGATCAAGCATCTAAGTACAATCCGACAGGAGATTCATTAACAGTAAACCAAGGTCAGCCAATTACAGATGAAGCAGTAAAAGCAAAAGTAACAAATTTTGGCCCAGGAACATTAACAGTAGAAAGTAAACCAACTTCAACTGCAACAGCAGGAAATGCAGGGAATGCGGTAGTTAAAGTTACATATTCAGATGGATCAAGTGACACTGTAAATGTACCAGTTACAGTAAAAGACGTAACAGGCCCAACAATTACAGCAAATGATGCTACAGTAACGAAAAACGAACCAATCACACCAATTCCGGTAACAGCTGTAGATAATACAGGTGGTGTTGGAATGCGTGATAATAATCCAATTCAGGTAAGCAATTTACCACAAGGATTAAAATACGAAAAAGGCCAAATTACAGGAACTACGAATGCTAAAACAGGATTCTATACTGTAAAAATTACAGCATACGATAAGAACAATACGGCATCAACCAAATCAATCAGAATCACTGTTCAGGATCAAACTGATAAATATAATCCAACAGGCGATTCATTGACAGTAAACCAAGGTCAAGAAATTACAGATGAAGCAGTAAAAGCAAAAGTAACAAATTACGGCCCTGGAACATTAACAGTAGAAAGCAAACCAACATCAACTGCAACAGCAGGAGATGCAGGTAATGCGGTAGTTAAAGTTACATATCCAGATGGATCAACTGATACTGTAAATGTACCAGTTACAGTAAAAGACGTAACAGGTCCAACAATTACAGCGGAAAGCGCAACAGTAACTAAAAATACACCAATTACTCCAATTCCTGTAACAGCTGTAGATAATACAGGTGGTGTTGGAATGCGTGATAATAATCCAATTCAGGTAAGCAATTTACCACAAGGATTAAAATACGAAAATGGGCAAATTACAGGTACTACGAATGCTAAGACAGGATTCTATACTGTAAAAATCACAGCCTATGATAAAAACAATACTGCATCAACCAAAACAATCAGAATCACTGTTCAGGATCAGTTAGCAGGAACAGCAACAGGAAAAACTGTACCAGAAAAAACTCCTGTACCAGCAAACACTAAGGTAGTAACTCCAAACAGACCAGGTACAACGATTACAGTAGATGGCCCAGTAAATGGTTTAACAGTTGATAACGGCGGAAATCTAGTAGGAACACCAAAAGTAACAGATTGGGGACCAAAAGAAGAAGAAAAAACCGTAGAGATTCCAGTTAAACTGAAAAATGGAACAGAAGAAGTTGTAGTCAAAGTCCCTATAACTATCGAACGCGATACAGATGGTGATGGAACTCCAGATAAAGTGGATTCAGATGATGATAACGATGGAATTCCAGACAAAGATGAAGAGAACAACGGAACAGATCCTAAGACACCAACAACTCAAACCCCTACAATCGAAATCACACGCAAACCAAATGGTGATGCAGTAGTAACGCCTAAGAAACCAGATGGATCAACATACCCATCAGGTAGCAAGGTAGTGATTCCAGGTGAAAACAACACACCAATCGAAGTTACAATTGGAGACAATGGTTCAGGTGAAGTACCAAATGACAAACTGCCTAAGAAAGATGTCCCAGGTACAGGAACAGTAACAGAACCTAACAAGAAACCATCTAAACCAGTAGATGTAACAACACCAGCTCGTAAAACACCAAAACTAGAGTTGGATCAAGATCCTAAGACAGGTGATGTTACAGTAACACCTAAGAAACCAGATGGCTCAACATACCCACCAGGAACTACGGTAGAAATTCCAGGTGAAAATGGAACACCAATCACAGTAACAATTGGCGAGAATGGATCAGGTAAAGTACCAAATGACAACCTTCCTAAGAAAGATGTCCCAGGTACAGGTAAGATTACTGAACCAGGTCAACCAACAGTTGAAGTTCCAGTAGAAACTCCAGCTAAGGTCACACCAGAAACACCAACAACTGAAAAACCAGTTGCGATTGAAATTACTCGTAAACCAAATGGTGATGCAGTAGTAACACCTAAGAAACCAGATGGCTCAACATACCCACCAGGAACTACGGTAGAAATTCCAGGTGAAAATGGAACACCAATCACAGTAACAATTGGCGAGAATGGATCAGGTAAAGTACCAAATGACAACCTTCCTAAGAAAGATGTCCCAGGTACAGGTAAGATTACTGAACCAGGTCAACCAACAGTGGAAGTTCCAGTAGAAACTCCAGCTAAGGTCACACCAGAAACACCAGTAACTGAAAAACCAGTTGCGATTGAAATTACTCGTAAACCAAATGGTGATGCAGTAGTAACACCTAAGAAACCAGATGGCTCAACATACCCACCAGGAACTACGGTAGAAATTCCAGGTGAAAATGGAACACCAATCACAGTAACAGTTGGCGACAATGGATCAGGTGAAGTACCAAATGACAACCTTCCTAAGAAAGCTGTCCCAGGTACAGGAAAAGTAACCGAACCGAATAAGAAACCATCACAACCAGTGGATGTAACAACACCAGCTCAAAAGACACCAACACTAGATGTTGAACAAGATCCTAAGACAGGTGACGTTACAGTAACACCTAAGAAACCAGATGGCTCAACATATCCACCAGGAACTAAGGTAGAAATCCCAGGTAAAGATGGTCCAATCACTGTTGAAATCGGTGAAAACGGTAAAGGTAAAGTACCAAACAGTGAATTACCAGAAGGTAAAGTTCCAGGAACAGGTAAGATTACTGAACCAGGTAAACCAGCTGTAGAAGTTCCTAATGTAACAACTCCAGCTAAGGTCATACCAGAAACACCGACAACTGAAAAACCAGTTGCGATTGAAATTACTCGTAAACCAAATGGTGATGCGATTGTAACGCCTAAGAAACCAGATGGCTCAACATACCCATCAGGTAGCAAGGTAGTGATTCCAGGTGAGAACAACACACCAATCGAAGTTACAATTGGAGACAATGGTTCAGGTGAAGTACCAAATGACAACCTTCCTAAGAAAGCTGTCCCAGGTACAGGAACAGTAACCGAACCTAACAAGAAACCATCACAACCAGTAGATGTAACAACACCAGCTCAAAAGACACCAACACTAGATGTTGAACAAGATCCTAAGACAGGTGACGTTACAGTAACACCTAAGAAACCAGATGGATCAACATTCCCACCAGGAACTACGGTAGAAATCCCAGGTGAAGATGGCCCAATCACTGTTGAAATCGGTGAAAACGGTAAAGGTAAAGTACCAAATGACAAACTTCCTAAGAAAGATGTCCCAGGTACAGGTGAGATTACTGAACCAGGTCAACCAACAGTAGAAGTTCCTAATGTAACAACTCCAGCTAAGGTCACACCAGAAACACCAACAACTGAAAAACCAGTTGCGATTGAAATTACTCGTAAACCAAATGGTGATGCAGTAGTAACGCCTAAGAAACCAGATGGTTCAACATACCCATCAGGCAGCAAGGTAGTGATTCCAGGTGAAAACAACACACCAATCGAAGTTACAATTGGCGACAATGGTTCAGGTGAAGTACCAAATGACAAACTTCCTAAGAAAGATGTCCCAGGTACAGGAACAGTAACAGAACCTAACAAGAAACCATCACAACCAGTAGATGTAACAACACCAGCTCAAAAGACACCAACACTAGATG
>NZ_JPFV01000010.1 GCF_000722685.1 Streptococcus mitis
TCAAAATACTTTTCTTTTTCAAAAGAATTAAGCGGAGCTTCTTCCGCATTGACCAAGGCTTCATGGAAATCCATAAATTCTTGCTTGGTCATGGGAGCGTTGAGATAAGCTGCTTCTCCCTTGTCATACCGAGACTTGAGATAGACCTTGCTCATATCTATAGTATTGACATCGATAATCGGCGCTGCCGCATCGTAGAAATAGAAGCCATCGCCATCATTAAGGGCATGAATCTTTTCAGCCAAGGCATCGCTGGTCAAAGGACCAGTAGCGACAACTGTAATAACATCTGTCGGCAATTCTGTAATTTCATCACGCACCACTTCAATCAAGGGGTGGTTGGCCACTTTTTCGGTCACCATTTGGGAGAAACCATCACGGTCCACCGCAAGGGCTCCTCCAGCGGGAACACGTGTTGCTTCAGCAGATTCTAAGATAACAGAACCCAAGCGACGCATTTCTTCCTTGAGGAGACCAACTGCATTTGTCAGAGCATCTCCACGAAGAGAATTGGAACAAACTAACTCTGCAAAATTGTCTGTTTTGTGTTGAGGTGTTGACTTGACACCACGCATTTCATAAAGTTTAACTGGAATACCACGTTCTGCAATTTGGTAGGCTGCTTCAGAACCTGCCAAACCAGCACCGATAACATTGATATAAGATTGAGACACGACACTAATACCTCTTTGGGTGGAACCTAAGTCCATATCAAAACAAGCTACTAGACTGTTTGACACCCACAAATCTTTCTATTTTTTTCTTCTACTAGTATAACAAAAAAAGGGAAGAAGGCAAACTTCCCTGTTTAGTCATTTTCTTCCCAGTCATGGTAGGCAGCGTAGAGCTGACTTTTATTCCACTGGTAAATCTTAGCAACTTCCTTAATAGCTTGGTTTTTCTTCATGCCTTGCTGGATGCGTGCTTGGATTTCTGAAAACAAGTCCTCCTCGTCTTTTTCCTCCACATCTTGGCTGGCACCTTCAACGATGAGTAGACACTCACCCTTGAGCGGTGTTTCAGCGATGTTTTCCAGCAATTCAGAGATCTTTCCTCGTTGGTATTCTTCATAAATCTTGGTCAATTCTCTGACCAAGACTACCGAGCGGTCACCGTAGACTTCTAGCATATTTTCCAATGTATCTGCCACACGATGAGGTGATTCATAGAAAATTTGTGTTTCAGGATAGTCTTTTTTCGAGTCAAAAAATTGCTTTTGCTGGCCTGATTTTCTCGGTAAAAAACCGTAAAAGATATGTGGTTGCGGTGCTAAACCACTGGCAATCAAGGCAGAAATTCCTGCAGAGGCACCTGGAACTGTGACAACTGCAATCTCTTCCTCAATCGCTGCCTTGACTAAATCATGACCAGGGTCTGAGATGCTAGGCAGACCTGCATCGGAGACCTGAGCAATACTTTGCCCTGCTTTCAAGAAACCAATCAAATCAGGAATTTTTTCCTTGGCATTGTGCTCATGAAAACTAATCTGCTTGGTCGAAATATCAAAATGCTTGAGCAAAAGACCTGTATTACGCGTGTCCTCAGCAGCAATCCAATCCACTTCTTTCAAGGTCTGGATAGCACGAAAGGTCATATCATCTAAATTACCAATCGGCGTTGCCACTAGATACAGCTTGCCATAGGGAGACTGCCCCTTAAAACTTTTTTGAATCTGCATGCTTACTCCCTGTATAGCAACTCGTCACAGAACATACATTCTTCGTCCTGTTCTCGACGTTGTCCATAAAAATCATTACATACGTGAAAACCATCTTTATAAATTCGACGGACACTTTCACGAACATGCTTAGCCTTGACAGGGGCGTCTGCTTCCACCTCACCCAAGCGTTCGCGCAACTTACTATTTTCCAAACGAAGAGCTGTATTTTCCTCTACCAGGCTCTTGAGATTTTTCTTGATGGCTTCCACATCGGCCAAGGTCACCAATAACTGTTGGGAAAAATCATCCAGCGCGTCAAATAATTCTTTTTTGTCCATAAACCAGCTCTTTCCTTTCTTTATCGTTCATTTTTGAATTTACATTTCTTTCAAAACCAGATATTCCATGGCATTTTGAAAGCTGACATTAGCTTGCCACATTTTTCTAGCTTCTAACAAATCTTGTAGAATCACCCTTACTCTTACTTGCAGAAGGTCCTGCCCACAGAGGACTTCAAGGATTCGCAAGACCTGATCCTGTTTTTCCTTGTCATCTGCCAAGTTGGCTAATTTAGCAACTTGCAGATAACTTTCTTTTTCTTAGCTAATAACCCAGTCAGCAGGCGTTCACTTTCATCGACCAAGGTCCAAAAACTTGCCTGATTGGCCAACTTTTCTGCTTCAGCTCGCGATTGACTAAACTGGGCTAAAAGAGTCGCTTTTTTCTTAACCAGTCCCATTTGTTCTAAGAGCAAGATGAGCTTTTCTTCTTGCTTTGTAAAGTGGAAAATCTGAGTCCGACTTCGAATTGTCGGTAACATCTTTTCCTCATCGCTAGTCAAGAAGAAAATGTAAACCTCACTCTGGGGTTCTTCGATGACCTTGAGCAAAGAATTGGCTGCGTTAGGATGCATTTTCTCAGCTTGCTCGATAATAAAGACCTGCTGCTGGCTTTCAATCCCTGCTTGAGAAAACTGCCCCACCAATTCTCGAATCCGTTCTGTCTTGATGACCTGATTGACTGGCTTAATCAAGGTGACATCGGGAAATTCTCCCTGTTCAATCAGCTTACAATTTCGGCATTTCTCACATGGCAACACACCTACTTTATCTGTACAAAAAAGGCTCTTAGCCAAAAACTGCGCCATTTCCAAGCTTCCAAAGAAACCTGAAAAGAGGTAGGCATGATTGAGCTGGTCTTGTTCTAGGATACGGACAAAGCGGTCAAACTGGTCTGGTTGCCAAGCCTTTAGTTGATCTTGTTTCATTTGACCAAGCCCATTCTGTCAAACAAGACAGCCTTGGTTGTTTCCACAACTTGCTCCAATGGAAGACTCGCATCAATCTTGACAATGCGATTTCCTTCTTTGTCCAGAAGAGAAAGGTAACCTTGACGGACTTTTTTATGCAAGTCCAACCCTTCCAAGTCCAAACGATTGACCTCGCGGTCACTATTAGCAGCAATGCGAGCCAGTCCTTCTTCCACCTCGATGTCAAAATAGAGTGTCAAATCGGGTTTAAGGCCATCTGTCGCAAACCGATTGAGCCAATCAATGGCGTCAATATCCAAGCCACGACCAAATCCCTGATAGGCAACGGAACTATCGATGAAGCGGTCCATAATGACCAACTTGCCAGCTTCAAGTGCTGGAAGAACTTTTTCCACCAAGTGCTGTCTACGACTGGCGATATAGAGAAGGAGCTCTGTTTTAGGATCCATCTGAGTATGACTTGGGTCCAAAATCACTTGACGAATCTTCTCCCCAATCAAGACTCCACCTGGCTCACGGGTCGTCAGCACCTCTACCCCTTTTTCCTCTAAAATTGGGAGCAGAGCCTCTAAAACACTGGTCTTGCCTGCTCCCTCTGGTCCCTCAAGAGAGACTAAAAATCCTTTTGACATATCTAACTCATTTCTTTTTTACTACTTCTATTCTATCAAAAAAATAGAGGTTTGTGACAATCTTTTTGTCTTCTCATTTCATACTCAATGAAAATCAAAGAGCAAACTAGGAAGCTAACCGCAGGTTGCTCAAAACACTGTTTTGAGGTTGCAGATGGAAGCTGACGCAGTTTGAAGAGATTTTCGAAGAGTATCAACCACCATAAAAGAGGCAGACAAAGCCACCTCTTATTTACCTAGTTCTTGTGTTCGTTTGTAGGCTTGACCAACTGCATCCATGACCGTTCCTCGAAAAGCATGCGCTTCTAGGCTTGCTACACCAGCGATAGTCGAACCACCTGGGCTACAAACTTGATCTTTTAAGACCCCAGGATGTTGCTGACTTTCAAGGACCAATTGCCCAGCTCCTACCACAGTTTGTGCTGCCATTTTTAAAGCTATTTCTCGTGGCAATCCTGTCTGAACACCTGCATCTGCCAAGGCCTCAATAAAGAGATAGACAAAAGCCGGTCCACAGCCTGCAAGACCTGTCGCTGCATCGATTAAGCTTTCCCCAAGTTCAACCAAGAGACCAGCCTTAGTTAAAAGTTGACAAAATAGCTCACCGTCCTCAGCCCTGCAATTAGGAGACAAGGCATAACTAATCACTCCTTGACCGATAGAAGCAGGAGTATTTGGCATCATACGAATAATTCTGTGTTGATTTGGGATAAGACTTGCTAGTTTTTCTAAAGTCAATCCAGCTGCCATGGAAATCAAAAGAAGACTCTCTCGTTTTTCAAGAATGGTCTGACATTGAGAAAGCAAGTCTGAGAACTGGGCTGGTTTAACACCTAGAAAAATCACATCTGCTTCTGCAAAGATTTCGTCATTGGTGGAAGCCTGACCACCAAAGTCTGCAATGAAAGCATCTACCTTAGCTTGACTACGATTGGCAAGGAGAATCTGAGCACCCGTCTTGGCCTGCAAAACAGCCTTGGCCAAACTAGCTCCCATATTCCCCAAACCGATAAATCCAATCTTCATCTCTTACTCCCTTATCTGCCCATCACCAGCAACCACATACTTGTAGCTGGTCAATTCTTTTAAGCCCATTGGACCACGCGCGTGCAATTTCTGGGTAGAAATCCCCATTTCACAACCAAGACCAAATTGGCCTCCATCTGTGAAACGAGTTGAGGCATTGACATAGACAGCTGCAGAGTCCACTTGATCTGTAAAGTATGCTGCAGCTTCAGCATTTTCCGTCACAATGGCATCCGAATGATGGGTACTGTGGGTTTCAATATGGCTAACCGCTTCTTCTAAACTACTCACAACCTTAACAGCTAGGACATAGTCTAAAAACTCGGTGTCAAAGTCTTGTGCTTCAGCTGCTTGGCCTGAAACAAACTGACTTGCTTTACTATCCAAGCGGAATTGAATTGGCTCCAGTCCAGCTTCCTTACGCTCTGCAACTAGAACTTGCTCCAAGCGAGGAAGGAAACTTGCTGCTTTGTCTTCATGAACAAGTAGAACCTCCATGGCATTGCAGACAGAAGGACGACTAGTTTTAGCATTGTTGATAATAGACAGTGCCTTATCCTCATCTGCATCCTTATCCACATAGACATGGACAATCCCAGTTCCTGTCTCGATAACAGGTACAATCGCATTCTCAACCACTGCATTGATCAAACCTGCTCCCCCACGAGGAATAAGAAGATCTAGATAGCCCTTGGCTTTCATCATGGCATAGCTACTTTCACGGCTGGTATCTTCCACCAGTTGAATCACATCTGGATGAATGGTAGTCGTCTCCAAGCCCTTTTTCAAGGCTGTGACAATAGCATGAGCTGTTTGATAGGCATCTTTCCCACTACGAAGAACAACTGCATTCCCACTCTTGAGAGCCAAAGCAGCCGCATCAGACGTCACATTTGGACGGCTTTCATAGATAATACCAATAACCCCCATAGCTACACGTTTCTTTGTGATAACCAAACCATTTTTAAGCTGATTGGTTTCTAAAACTTCACCGATTGGATCTGGTAAAGCAACCACTTCACGAATCCCAGTTGCCATTGCTTCTATACGACCTGCATCCAAATAAAGACGATCCAGCATCACATCTGAGATTTTACCTTTGGCCGCTTCCATATCAAGGGCATTGGCTACTAAAATTTCCTCAGTAGCTGCTAATAAGTAATCAGCCATGGCTAGCAAGGCTTGGTTTTTCACCTCTTCACTAGCTGTGTTAATCGATTTTTTAACAGCCTGTACCTGTTCAAATTGTTCTTGTGTACTTACCATAGTTTACCTCTAAAATTCTGTAAAGAGTAGTTGGATTTCAGGAGTAATGGAAATCCAGTCATCACGGTGAATCAAGACACCCTTGGCTTTTTGAGAACGCAACATATCCTCCAAAGCAGATGCACCAAATTGCACACGCCCTTTTCCAAGTGATTTTCCACTTTCCTTGTCAAATACTGTCACAATATCACCGTAAGAAAAGGCACCTTCTGCTTCAACAATACCAGATAAGAGAAGACTCTTTCCATGTTGAGAGAGAGCTTCAGCAGCACCTTTATCTACCCAAATAGAACCTTGACTCTGAGCATAGAAAGCCAGCCATTGTTTCTGGGTACGAAGTCCCTTCTCTTGCGCAACAAAGTAAGAACCATCCTTGGTCTCCTCAGCCGCCTCAATCATGGCATCTGATTTCAAGGATGAACATATATAAACAGGAACTCCTGATTCTGTCGCAATAGTTGCAGCCTTGATTTTTGTTAGCATGCCTCCAGTTCCATTTGAAGAACCTGCTCCGCCAGCCATATCAATAATCTCACGATTGATGGTCTTGATTCGCTCCAAGCGTTTGGCTCTTGGGTCTGAATTAGGATTTCCAGTATAAAGACCGTCTACGTCTGTCAAGAGGACCAAAAGGTCTGCTTGGACCATGGCTGCTACCTGAGCACTTAGAGTATCATTGTCCCCAACCTTGAGCTCATCAATAACGACACTGTCATTCTCATTGATGATAGGAATTGCCCCACGGCTAAGTAGAACTGACAAAGCCTGATGGGCATTTTTATAACGGCGCTTATCCACAAAATCATCCTGGGTCAGCAAGATTTGTGCAGAAACGATTTGGCGCAAGAGAAGATTGGTCGTGTATTCTTCCAACAAAAGCCCTTGCCCTACCGCTGCTGAAGCCTGTTTATCAGCAATCTTAGTCGGACGCTTTTTAAATCCTAAGGCTCCAAAACCAGCAGCAATGGCACCTGACGACACCAAAATCAATTCATGACCAGCCTCGTGCAGCATAGCCAACTGCTGGGTAATAGCCTTTACCTTACTACGTGATAAACTTCCATCCTCATTTGTCAGAGAAGAAGTCCCCACCTTAAAGACAATCCGTTTGTATTTCATAGTCTCACTCCGATTCTTCATATTTATCCATTATAACATGAATGGCAGAAAATAGAAAAAAGTTGATAGGAAAGAAGTCCCTAAAACCTTCTTTTTTGCCCCTTCTAGAACAAAAATAAAAACCGCTACTCCTAAGAATAGCGGTTTAATCATGTTTTTAAGCTACTAATGTAGTCGCTCTATTATTTAAGAGTAACTGAAGCTCCAGCTTCTTCCAATTTAGCTTTGATTTCTTCAGCTTCTGCAGTTGCAACGCCTTCTTTAACAAGTGCTGGTGCACCGTCAACAAGTTCTTTAGCTTCTTTAAGTCCAAGACCTGTGATTTCACGTACAACTTTGATAACGCCAACTTTTTTATCACCTGCAGATGTCAATTCAACGTCGAATGAATCTTTAGCAGCACCAGCGTCAGCAGCACCAGCTGCAGCAACAGCTACAGGAGCAGCTGCAGTTACACCAAATTCTTCTTCGATAGCTTTTACAAGGTCGTTCAATTCAAGGATTGAAGCTTCTTTAATTTCAGCAATAATGTTTTCAATGTTCAATGCCATTGTTATTTCCTCCAAATAAGTTTTAATTTTTATAATAGTTTTTTCGTAGCTAGGCTACGCTGCGTAGCTTAAGACTAAGCTGCGTCTTCTTTGCTTTCTGCAACCGCTTTGACTGCAAGAGCAACGTTGCGCACTGGCGCTTGAAGTACAGAAAGGAGCATAGAAAGAAGTCCTTCGCGGTTTGGAAGAGTTGCAAGTGCAAGAATCTCTTCTTTAGATGCGACAGCGCCTTCGATTGCACCACCTTTGATTTCAAGTGCTTCAGCGTTTTTAGAAAAGTCGTTCAAGATTTTCGCTGGTGCGATAACATCTTCGTTAGAAAATGCTACTGCAGATGGTCCAACGAATACAGATGCAAGATCTTCAAGACCAGCTTTTTCAGCTGCACGACGCAAGATTGAGTTTTTAATAACTTTATACTCAACTTCGCTTCCACGAAGCTCACGACGAAGAACTGTATCTTGCTCAACTGTCAAACCACGAGCATCTACAACGACGATAGATGCAGCAGCTTTCATTTTTTCAGCTACTACGTCAACTAGTTCCGCTTTTTTAGCAATAATTGCTTCACTCATTAGTGTGTTCACCTCCGTTATTATTTTGCTTGGGGAAATTTTTCAAAAGAAAAACGCGCCCAAACCTAGACACGAAAGTACAATACGCTTCTTTTTACATGATACGTTTTGTCCTCGGTAGGATACTTATGAGTCGAGCTCCCCTACTGTCTTAGGCAGTTTTTTCAAACCGTATATAAGTATAGCATAGTCAAAAAAAGAATGCAAGATTTTTGCAAACTTTTTTTAAAATTTTTTCGTGATTTTTCTTTTAAAGTTCTACTGTCAGTACTTGACTTTGCTTCACAACTTGTTCTCCGGCAATATAGACATCATCAACATCACTGGATTTGACAGCATAGACTAAGTGGGAAAGCATATTTTCTTGGGGTTGAAGATGGATTTTCCCTTGTGGTTGAATGACTAGAAAATCTGCTTGCTTGCCAACTTCCAGACTCCCAATCTGTTCTTCCATTCCAAGAACCTTAGCCCCTTCGATTGTCAGCGCTTTTAGAGCCATTTCGATAGGAAATTGGCTGGCATCTCCACTTTTCATCTTCTGAAGAAGTGCTGCAGTTCTTCCTTCCTCAAACATATCTAGATTGTTATTGGAAGCAACCGAGTCAGTCGCAATTCCGACTACTACTCCCGCTTTTTGAAGCTGGATAATTGGAGCAATTCCCGAGGCCAGTTTGAGGTTACTGATAGGATTGTGGGCGATAGCCACTTGAGAGGTTGCCAAACGTTCAATTTCTCGCTCGTTTAATTCGACCCCGTGAGCAAAGACAGACGGATTATCTAAGTAACCCAGTTCTTCTAGAAAGGCGAGGGGGCGTTTGCCGTATCGTTTCAGGATAATTCCTGATTCCTCCTTAGTCTCCGCAACATGGATATGGATAGGAATATTCAACTCTTTTGCCATATCCAAACTTTCTTCCAGCAAGTCTCTACTACAGCTGTAAGGAGAATGTGGGGCTACCATAACCTTGAAATTTGGATTTTCATATCCTAAGATTTCCTCGATGATAGCTCGTGTTCTAGCAATGGTCTCAGCAGTTGTCTCCGCCTCAGAAGAAAAAAGGGTAGGAGAAAAATAACAATGCATCTTGGAATCTTTCACTGCCTGATAAATCTGCTCAATATCCACACCATTGGGATTATACATATCATTAAATGTTGTTGTTCCTGACTGGAGCATCTCTGTCAGAGCTTCTTTGACCGCCTTAGTAGTCATGTCGGGAGTAAACTCAGCTTCTGCTGGCCAAATATAGTCATTGAGCCATTCATGGAGATTGCTATCATCTCGAATCCCTCTCAAGCCTGTCATAGCAGAATGGGTGTGACAATTAACCAAACCAGGCATAATCCAGGCTCCCTGATAGTCTATAATCTGCTCAGCTTGATCTAAAATCTCTGACTTCTCTTGACCAACATAGACGATTTGAGAACCCTTAACGGCTAAGATTCCATCTAGATAGACATGGAAATCTTGGTCACAAGTCACGATATTTACATGCTGAAAGACTTTCATACTAGGTTCCTTTTCTAAAAGACAATTTATACTCTCTTCAAACCACGTCAGCTTCACCTTGACATAGATATATGGGTATCGACTTCGTCAGTCTTATCTACAACTTCAAAGTAGTGCTTTGAGCAAGCTAGGGCTAGCTTCCTAGTTTGCTCTTTGATTTTCATTGAATATTACAGTGGATAATTTTTCTAGCTATTGTAACAAAAAAGTTACCCGAAGGCAACTTTTTTTGTCTGTAAGGGTTCGAAGTAGAAAGGATTATTCAGAGCTAAAAGCTGCAGCTTGCTGCATTTGGTAATACTTGCCCTTTCGAGCCATGAGATCATGATGGTTGCCATACTCAACAATGTCACCATCAACCAAGACAAGGATCAAATCCGCATCCTGAATGGTTGACAAACGGTGGGCGATGACAAAGCTTGTGCGCCCCTTCATGAGTTTGGCAAAGGCATCCTGAACCAGTACTTCTGTACGGGTATCGATAGACGAAGTTGCCTCGTCTAAGATAAGAATCTTGGGAATAGCCAGAAAGACTCGAGCAATAGTCAAGAGCTGTGCTTGACCAACAGAAAGAGACTCTCCAGCATTTTCAAGCTTGGTATCATAGCCTTGGGGTAACTGTTGGATGAAAAAATCGGCATTGGCTGCTTTGGCAGCAACAATCACCTGCTCCCGACTAGCTTCAGGGTTACCAAAGGCAATATTGTCATAAATGGTCCCTTGCTTTAGCCAGGTTTCTTGGAGCACCATGCCAAACTGCTGGCGTAAAGAGGCACGACTATAATCATAAATAGATTTCCCATTCAGCAAGATATCTCCGGAATTAATGGGATAAAAACGCATGAGGAGATTGATAAGGGTTGATTTTCCGGCACCTGTCGGACCAACAATAGCTACCTTACTACCGGCTGGAATATCAATAGATAAATCCCTAATCAAGATTTTTTCAGGATGGTAGCCAAAAGAGACCTGTTTAAAGGAAATGGCTCCCTTAACTTGGTCACTGGCCAAGACTTCTTTACCTATTTCAGCTACCTCAGGACTCTCTAAGACTCCATAAACACGCTCTGCACAAGCGAGAGCACTTTGCAACTCAGCTAGCACTGAAGAAATATCGTTAAAAGGCTTGGTGTACTGTTGAACATAGTTCAAAAAAGTCACTAAGCGTCCAATGGTCAAGGTAGAGCCTATCATGATACGATAAGCTCCTACCCCAGCTAGAAGGGCATAAATAAGCGCATTGACAAAGCGAGTCGAAGGATTAACCGTTGAAGAATAAAAGATAGCTGACTGCGAATAACCTGCATAGTTGTCATTGGCATCGTGCAGTCTTTGGATAAACTCTTCCTGAGCATTGAAGGACTGGATAATGGTCTGTTGACTAAGCGATTCTTCAATCAACTGTGTCTGAATTCCCCTCGTCTCTGTTTGCTTCTGGAAGAGATGATAGGAGCGTTTGGCAATGAAGCGTGAAATCACCATAGACAGTGGCGTCAACAGCAAGACTAAGAGTGTCATCAGGAGATGAATTTGGAGCATGGCAAGAATACTAACCAAAATCATTAAGACGCCAATAAAAAATTGGTTAAAAATCATGGTCAAGCCAGCTGCCAACTGTTCGATGTCTGTGGTTACACGACTGACCATCTCTCCACTTCCTTGCTGATCAACAAAAGCAATCGGTAACCGATGGAGCTTATGGATGATTTGCTCTCGCAAGTCTCTGGTATAAGAGAAGATTAGGCGATTATAGAGAAGAGGATTGACCCACTGCACAAGGGTATTTCCTATGACCACCAAGATCATTTGGAGAAAAATCTGCCAAAAAACTTGTGAAGAATCAACCACCAGGACTTGGTCAATGACCTGCCCAATCAGAATAGGTAGGTAGATTGATAAGCCAACTTGGGCAATGGTTCCTAGAAAGGCTAGGAAAAGGAGGAAGGGATGGCTTGCTAAATCTTTTGCCAAACGTTTGAGCGTCTGGTTTGCAGTTTGTCGTCTCATGCTAGTCCTCCTTTCCATGTTGGGATGCATTGATTTCGCGATAGATTTGACTGGATTTCATCAAGTCCTCGTGCTTGCCGATAGCTAGGAGCTCACCTTTTTCCAAGAGGAGAATCTGGTCTGCCATCCGAAGTGTTGAAGTTCGTTGAGAAATCAAGATTAAGCTCGTATTTGGCAAATTTTCTCGAATAGCTTTCAAGAGCCTAGACTCGGTAATAGTGTCGAGGGCCGAGGTCGCATCATCTAGGATGAGAAATGGTGCTTGTCGCAAGACTGCTCGTGCGATAGACAGCCTTTGTTTTTGTCCACCTGAAAAATTTCGACCTCCTGCTTCAACTAGGGCATCCAAAAGTCCTTCCTTTTCACTGACAAAATCCTTAGCTTGCGCAATCTCCAAGGCCTGCCAGAGTTCTTGGTCAGTTACTTCGTGATTGAAACCCAAAGTCAAGTTGGAACGAATGGTTCCTTTAAAGAGCTCGACTTTTTGAGGCACATAGGCAATCCAAGACCTCCACTGCTCCAAATTAAGAGGACTACGTCCATCTCGATAAAGGTAAATGCTCCCCTTGTCTGCTGGATAAAGTCCAAGAATGAGTTGCACCAAGCTTGATTTACCAGAACCCGTCCCTCCGATGATACCAAAGATTTGCCCTTGCTTCATATCAAAGGAAATGTCTCTCAGAGAAGGTTGGGCCGCATCAGGGTAGGTAAAAGTTAAATCTTGAACTTGTAAAAGCTGATTACTGGTAGCTTGCTTTTGTTCTAATTCTGAATGAATATCTTCTGGAGCCTCAGCAAAGACTTCCTCAATTCGCTTAGCTGAGATGTAGGACTGGTTGAGAGAATTGATCAGCATGGCGAGCTTAACCAATTCCACCAAAATCTGTAGTAGATAATTAATAAGGGCAATGAGAGCACCTTGACTGAGTAAGCCTCCTTGAATTGAAATATAACCCTGCCAGATAATAACAAGAAGGGTTCCATTGACAATCAGATAGGTCAGAGGTGTTAATAAACTAGACCAGAAACCTGTCTTTTCTTGCAATCTGGCATAGACTTGGTTAAGGGTTTGAAAAATCTGTAACTCTCGTTTTTCTTGACCAAAAGCACGAATAACTCGCATGCCTTGTAATTGCTGACGTGTTTCCTGAACTAGTTGGTCCGTTTTCTTTCTCAGACTGCTGTAGAGAGGATTGATCAATCGAGATAACCCTACAATGACGATGGTCAAAATGGCAACCATGACTAAAAACCAGAAAGTCAGCTCAGCTGAGATTCGATAAGCCATAAAAATGGCACCAAAAACGATAATGGGCGCTCGCAAAAAGAGACGCAGGAATTGATTGATACCAGTCTGAATCTGGTAGGTATCCGAAGTCAAGCGAGTGACCAAACTAGAAGTTGTCAGACGGTCTCTGCTGTCCTTGGGCAAGGAAAGAATATGTCGATAAAGATCATCTGTCAGTCCTTTGGCAAATCCAACCGCAGCCTTGGCTGAGTAAAACTGAGCTATTAAGGCCACTACAACACCAATTACTGCAAAGATCAGAAGCAAACCAATCTGCATCCAGAGATGACCTTGATTTCCCTGAGGTAAAGATTGGTCAACAATCCCAGCAATCACCATTGGAACCAGAAGCTCAAACACAGCTTCTAGTAGCTTAAACAAGGGTGCTAAAATCGATTCTTTGATGTAGGGTTTGAAGTAAGATAATAAGTGTTTCATAAATCCCTTCTATTTTCTAAAATGAAGAAAGTGGGAAACACCCACCCTCTCAATTTTATTTGTTTAAGTAAGGCAATAGATAGCCATATCCTTCCTCTTCCATCTCATCCTTGGCCACAAAGCGCAAGGATGCAGAATTAATACAGTAACGAAGTCCACCTAACTCCCGAGGTCCATCTGTGAAAACATGACCCAAGTGGGCATTTCCTGACCGAGAACGAACCTCAATTCGCTCCATTCCATGGCTGAGATCCTTGTAATAATGAATCAATTCCTTGGAAATTGGACGACTAAAGCTTGGCCAACCACAACCTGAAGCGAACTTATCCTTGGCAAAGAAGAGTGGCTCACCCGTCGTAATATCTACATAAATCCCTTCTTCAAAGGTTTGGTCATAGGCATTGGTAAATGGAGCCTCTGTAGCAGCTTCTTGGGTAACACGATAGGATTCTTCAGTTAAGCTTTCCTTTAACACCTCTTGACTAGGCTTTTCATAGTTTGCTGCATCAATCAATGGCTTCTCAGCATCGGTCACATCAATATGACAGTAACCTGAAGGATTTTTCTTGAGATAGTCTTGGTGGTAATCTTCAGCTAAAATATAGTGGCGAAGTTTCTCCACTTCTACTGCAATCTTTCGACCCAGCATGCGTTCCTGCTCCTGCACCACTGTGTAGATAGCTGGCAAGTCTGCTTCATCCTGGTAATATATACCGGTCCTATATTGACGACCACGGTCATTCCCTTGTTGATTGATGGATAGAGGATTGATAACTCGGAAATAATAAAGTAAAATCTCTCTGAGTGACACTGCCTTCTCATCATAAACCACTTGCACCGTTTCTGCATGGTCTGTTTCCTTGAGTAACTGATAATTGGTCGTTTCGACTTGTCCATTAGCGTAGCCGACACTGGTTACTAGCACTCCAGAAATGCGTGAAAAATACTCCTCTAAGCCCCAAAAACAACCACCTGCTAGATAAATTTCTGCCATCTTTATTTCTCCTTTATCAAGTTCTTTGACTAGACTTATTTTCAAAAAAAGGATAGGAAGCCCTCTGGTCAAGAGTTTCCCCATCCTATCTTCTATTCTTTATTTTGCTTCGACACGGACACCTTGGGTATCAACTTTCAAGTCATGAAGTTTTCCTTTGAAAGGTTGCTTTTCCAATTCTGCCTTAATCGCTGGCATCTTGTCATGAGAAGCCAAAACCATAACTGTCGGCCCAGCACCAGAGAGGTAGGTTGCATAGGCACCATTTTCTTTGGCCACTTGCTTAATCGTCGCAAATTCTCTCACCAAGTCCTGACGATAGCGCTCGTGGAAGAGGTCTCCCTCGATTGCTTGCCCAGCGGTCACCATGTCTCCTGCCAACAAGGCCGCAACCGCCACATTGGCGATAGAACTAGCTGCAACAGCTTCCTTATAGGACAATTTCTTAGGCAAGACACCACGGCTGTCTCTAGTACGCAATTCATAGTTTGGAATGTAGGCTAGGAAATCACATTCTGGGAAGTCTGCTACGATAGCTGAAACTTGCCCATCAACAGAGCTTGCAATAACGAGATTACCATAAATGGCTGGAGCTACATTGTCAGGATGTCCTTCAATCTTAGTCGCTAACTGCAATTTTTCATGGTCTGATAAGTTGAGCTGGCCCAATTGATTGGCTAGTTCAATCCCAGCTACAATAACCGAGCTGGAAGAACCCAAACCACGTGCCAAGGGAACATCACTGGTCATTTTCAAGCGTCTAGGTTTCAAATCTGGTACAATTTGCAAGGCAATTTTTAGTAAGAGGTTACGCTCGTCATGAGGAATCCATTTGCCAATCTGGTGTTCAATCAACCACTCATCTCGTTCTTCGCAGACCTCGATTTGAAGATACTTGGTTACAGCTACACCGACCGAGTCAAAACCTGGCCCGATATTGGCACTGGTTGCAGGTACAATAATCTTCATCTTATTCTCCTAGCACCTTGAAGGTATTCAAGAGGTCGAATTCTGAAACCTTCTTCAATTCAGCTGAGACATTTTCCAGCTGGGCTTTATTAATCTTGTGTGTAATGATCACAACACGCGCCTTATCATCTTCTTTGCCATCTTGGAGGATTTGCTTGAAGGAAATATCTTGAGCGTTGAAGATTTCAGCAAGTTTCAAGACCTGACCTTTTGAGTCTGGAGCCAAGATTGAGAAGTAGTAATTTGCTTTGACATCCTCTGGATTAGCCAAGACCAACTCACGGCTATATTCGTTGAAGTCTTTACCAATGGTACCATCATTCAAGCGACGAACGATACGGACAATATCTGCTACAACACTTGTTGCAGTTGGTTTTTGACCAGCACCTGGTCCATAGTACATAGACTCACCAATACCGATAGACTCTACAAAGACAGCGTTCATCACTCCATTCACACTGGCAAGTGGGTGTGCTTTAGGAAGGAAGGTTGGAGTTACTTCTGCAGCAATTCCTGAAGGAGTTTCCTCAATAGAACCAACCAATTTCACTACATAACCAAGCTCTTGAGCTACAGCTACATCTTCTGGTGTGATGTTACGAATTCCCTTGTGGGCTACATCATCAAAAGCAACCTTCATACCAAAGGCAAATTGGCTCAAAATAACCATCTTGTAGGCTGCATCAATCCCATCCACGTCATTTGTCGGGTCGCTTTCTGCAAAACCTAGTCTTTGCGCTTCCGCTAGAGCATCATCGTAAGACCAGCCTTCTTCGACCATCTTGGTCATCATGAAGTTAGAAGTTCCATTGACTACACCAAGCACGCGCGTGATTTTATCAGAAGCCAAGGAATTTGCTAAAGTACGAAGAATTGGAATCCCACCAGCTACTGCTGCTTCATAGTAAAGTGCTACCTTGTTAGCTTTAGCGATTTCTAACAATTCTGCACCATGGACAGCCAAAAGGTCCTTGTTAGCAGTAACAACATGCTTTCCAGCTTCCAAGGCACGAGTGATAAAGGTCTTAGCAGGTTCGATACGCCCCATCAATTCCACTACAATCGTAATGTCTTGGTCTGACAAAATATCATCCACATTGGTTACAAAGTTAAAGTCATTCCCTGCTGCAAGCAAGCGATTCTTTTCATCTTCATCCTTGACCAATACCTTGGCAACTTCAATCTCTGAATGTGCTGATTGATTAATTTTTTCTCCATTTTCCTTTAGGAGGAAGGGCACACCACTTGCAACGGTACCAAATCCTAGTAAAGCAATTTTAACTGTCATGTTTGTCTCCTCGAAATTTTCTAATATAGCCATTATAACAGAATTTTGTGAAAATTCCTATTATAGTAAATCACTATTTCAGTCTAAAAAAGAAAAAACGAATCAAACGATTCGCTCTCCCTAAAATCTAGAAATAATTTTCCAGAAATGATTATCCAATCTTTTGTAGATTAAGCACCGCATCGTGATTGATCAAGACTTGGCCATACTCTTGTAAGACTGAACGACTGATATCACTATCTTCTGCAAACTCGCGCATACGAGCCAACAGCCAAGCTGGATATGGACTTGGATGATTTTCAATATCGACTAAAATGGTCAAATAATAGCGCTCATTCATCTTGTAGAGTTCAGAAGTTTCCATCTCAAAAGTCACTGTCTTGGCAAAAGCCACCAAATCAGCTAACTTAGAAAAAGAAAGGATGTAGTAGATGTAAGGCTCTTTCTTGCTTTCAACTTCTTGTTCAGCCTGTTCCTGCTCTTCTTCCCTGGCTTCTACTTGCTCTAGAGATTGAATGGCTTCGATATCATCCTTTGTTTTGTCTGCGATGCTTTTTTCCAAGGTTTTGATAAATTCATCTGGAGACATTTGAGCCAATTCTTCCATATCTGGTAAATCCGATAAGTCTTCAAAATCTAGATTTTGGTCAATCTTTGATTTGGTTACAAAGACATCGACCTTATCAGGTTTTGGAGTCACACGGAAGCTCAACATGCCTGTATCTAGAAAGCTATCAGGCATCTCTAACTCATCCAAGATAGCATAAAAGAACTCTTCTGTTTTTTCTTGAGGAACGAGAAAGTCAGCAATCTCCATTCCACGATCCATCAAATCCTCTAAAGACATCGTGATTTTCAAAGTTGTATCACTAATTTGTTTCATTTTCATTGCTAGTAACCTCATACTTTCAGTTCTATCTATTATACTAGATTTTTATGATTTTATCAAAAGAAGGCTCCTCTATCAGGCTCGATTTTTCCTAGGGTTATTTCTGTAGAAGACTTTAAAAGAAAAAGCCTTCAAAATCGGCTCTTGTCCGACTTTGAAGACCTAATGCATCCGAATGCTTATAATTTAAAGGTTGCTACACCGAGGATAGAACGATTTAAGTTTCGAAGAATTTGAAGACTTTGCTCAAATTTCTTATAACGAGTTACTCCGTATTCTTCAACAAGAAGGACTGTATCTCTTTCCAAAAGAGATGATACATCTTGTAAATCTACAAAATGCATTCCTTTTAAAGCCTCTTGACTCTGTTTCAATTTATCTAGGATAGCTTTATTTGAGCTAACGATGGTCAATTCCTGTCCAGCATTTTTGTATGACAAGACATCTGCTAGGTTAGCAATTGTTGTAATCTCTGTTACAAAATCAATTTGATATTGAGAAAAATCACCTGCTCTATTGATTGTTGGATTAAAGAGATAAATCAACACATTTCCCATTACAACCAAAATCACACAAATCACTCCAATAACAGCTAAACGAAGAATCAGATTTTTCACATTTAATCCAAGCGCTGTCTCACCATTTGCATTCAATTCTTTAGAGTTGATGGTTTCCAATTTTTCAATTTTCACATTTGCATAAGTGTGTTTAAATTTCTCAATCAATCCATCAATTTTTCGCTCCAACAAGTCATTAGCGTCTTTACTTGGTGTCAAAATTTTCACACCAACCCCTGCATCGTCAATCATATAGTAAACGGTCAGTTTTTTCCACCAATAGTCACTTGTAGAATTTTTCAAGGTTGTCTCTGTCGTATCCAATTCACTGGCAATTTTTTTCAACTCACTCGGCTCTACATCATTGAAAAGATAAGCTCCATTCAAATTCCCATCAATCAATTTTCCGTAGAAATCACTATAACCACCAATTTGATGATTCAAAATTGTTTTAGCTGAATCTTCTGGAGGGGTGATTTTATAGCTGATATAAGTTGAATAACTTGTTGTGTCTTTGACAGTATTTTTATTCTTAACTGCTTTAATTGTAAATGGTACAGCAATGAGAGCAAATAAAGCGATGAGAGCTAGGATATTTGCTTTTCGTTTTTTGTAAAGATTTGCAAACAAATCAGCTACTGAATAATGTTCAAACATGATTTTTTTCTCCTTTGTTTAGTAAATACTGGTTTTCTTTTGTAAGCATTTTTGCTACAAATATAATCACAAGAACAATTCCCCAGAATTGCATTGTAAATAAATTGAAGAAACTTTCTGAAAAGCTACTTCTAGGCATAAAGAATAGATTATTCAAAATGAGTAAGGATAAGGCAAATAGGATTGTTCTTGAACGATAGGCTACTTGCAGCATGGCTATGAATAACATACCTAGTAAGAGACTAAGTAGAAAGACTCCTATCATACCATAATCGGTATACAATTCCATAATATAGCTACTTCCGATACCATGTCCTTTCAAGTATTCCTTGTTCAAAACAAGATAGGATAGATTGTGGGCATAACTATTACTATCAATAGCTAGTTCCACACTATTGGTTGTATGCTCAAAGGCTTTTCCTCCGAAAATAGCCCCCAAACTTCCCCTTGCAAAATAATCAAAGACAGGACCAAAAGTGAAATTACGGAAATCTCGATAAGGTAGGCTACTGTTAAATAGAAAACCTCGAGCCAAAACACCAAAACTGGTCCCTTGTTTATAGATAAAGTCGAGCAGGATATCCCAGAAACCTGTATTGGAAACTTGAACATTATCCCGTACATAATTGAGCACTCCCATCGCTAACATGAGAATAGGAGAACCTACAAAAATCGCTAACTTTTCTTTAAACCCAATCCATTTTCCTTTTTCAGTTTGCTCCCTCATAAAGTAATAAACAAAAGCAAATAAAATACTTAAAATAAAGGGATTTCGGGTCCCGATTGCCAAATGAATTGTATTGGCTGCAATAAAGGAGACAAGCACTGCTGTTGCCTGCCATTTCTTTGGCTTGGTTGCCAAATACATACACATTGCGTAGACCGTAAAGGTAGACAAGATGTAGGTAATATAAGGCAGTTTACTTTCAAAATTTGCATAGTAGGCATAGTAGGAAGTCTGCAAACGATACAGGAGTCGTTCAAATAACCGAATGAAATAGAAAGGATAGGTTAGAAGAAAAACTCCTAGTGATACAAAGCGCAACCGCTTGATGTAAACATCTTTTAGAGAACTTCCTATCTTGGGTACTTGTATCTTCTTCCTAGCTATGAAATAACGAGCCAGGACGCCTCCTGTGGTCAAGCCCAGAATCGAAACCATGACGACTATAAAGGCAAAACGATAGGCTATGGGATGATAGGTATCCAAAGCACCATCCCTAAAGTAATCAATGGTCGGCCTTGATACCAGAAAGACAAAAATAGTTAAAAAGAAAATAAAATGGATTAAGTAATACTTGATATCATTCCAACAAGCAATTAAGCTACTAACCAGTAAGAACAATAAAGTAGAAAGCAAGCTAACATTGTTATTATTAAACAGATACACAATTCCACTTACTAGCGTCAAGGCATAGCTGACTATGGTCAAACTAAATAATAATCGTTTCCCATCAATCACTTGCTCACCCCCGTTCTAATGTAATTTTTTAGATTTTTCAATATTTTTTAGTAATAAGAATCGGTATAAGGAAATATTTATGAATAGAGCCAAAGCACTAATTCTTCTCCCCTTACGGAAAATTGGATTCCTAGCAATAGTAAAGGCATGGCCTTTTAAAAAACGATGAATCTGAGAATAGGCTTCAAATTGTTTATACTGATCATCTAGTAACATCTTATCTAGAATAAAGAAATGGGCATAGGCCAATCTGAAAAAAGCAACCTCTTTCAAGTCAGGATAGTTTTTCACAACTTCATTGTAAAACTTTTGATAGATATCAATATAGGCTAAATCCTTCTCTGCATAGGGTTTAGTCGTAATACTATCCCCTCTATGGAAATAGTAATAATAGGGTTTGGTATTAACAACGTACTTATTAGCCAACTTGATTAAATCAAAATGATAATAAGCATCTTCATAAATCAATCCCTTAGGAAAGGATAGGGCAGTTGCAATCTGTCTCTTGATTAGCTTATTGCAGATCGTTCCAGGTATTTTTTCACCTATGAGGTATTCCCTCAGAAATGTTTGGGAATCACAGACAAAATAGACATCCTGATTGGCTGACTGTGGACTTTCATCATTAGCATAGACATTCATGACACCACAGCTCGAAACATCCGCATCTTCTTGAACTAATTGCTCATATAAGCTCTGAATCATTTCTGGATGGATATAATCATCTGAATCAATAAAAATCAGATAATCTCCGTGAGCCTGCTTCATTCCATCGTTTCGTGCTTGCGACAAACCTTCATTCTTTTTATGAAGTACTGACACCCTATCATCTTGTTTAGCGATTGCATCACATAAGCGACCACTTTCATCCGTTGCTCCATCATCAACAAGAATGATTTCCAGATTCTGATAGGTCTGCTTCTGAATGGAAGCTATCGATTTTTCTAGGTACTGCGCCACATTATAGACTGGCACAATGACACTAATTAATGCAGTTTCCATGCTACTCCTCTAATAGTTTTTCTACTTGTTCAATTTGTTTGGCAATTGTAAATTGTTGAATGAATTGACTAGCCTCATTGACATCGAAGTTTGAAGCAGAAGTCATGTAGTTCGAAATTGCCTGAGCTGCCTCTTGATTGCTCTCAATGATTTGTCCAAATCGTCCTTCTTGGGATAATTCCTCAGCCCCTCCGACATCCGTAGAGACAAAAGGAAGTCCCATACTCAAGGCTTCCACATACACTCCAGGAAAACCTTCTTGCTTAGACATAGACAAGAGAACTTTCATCTGAGACAAATACTGGTATGGATTTTTTTGATAACCAAGGAAATGTACATAGTCCTCAAGCCCATACTCTTTGACTCGTTTTTTCAGTTCCTCTTCCATATCACCAGCCCCTATGAAGTAGAGATGATAGTTTTTTCCCTCTTGGTGTAATAAGCGTATCACTTCCACCACACGGTCAGAACCCTTATTTTCCTCAATCCGTCCGATAGTACAGATACTTTGAGGCGCAATCTCGATATCGATCTTCTCTTGAGATTTTTCTAAAATAGTCTTAAAGTCATATCCATTGTAAACTGTCCGTAATTTCGAAGCATAATCTGGATAAACTTCCTTGATAGAATTGCTGGTTTTATTCGAAATTCCTACAATGGTATCCGCAGCATCCAACTGGCATCTATGTGATTCTCTTTTTGAGCTATCCTTAAGAAATTCTTCGATACTTCCATGAATCCAGGAGATTTTCTTGACTTCTTCTCTTTTAGAGAACAAAAGTGGAGGATTCATAATGGTAAAGGAAACTTCAACATCATAGTCATCTTTCACCAGTAAGCGACGTGTCAATCTTGGGAAATAAATTCTCATTCTCCATAAAAGAGCTCGAATCCATCTGGCTTGGCGATAATCCTGAAGGGATTTTAAAATGCGTACATGCTTGGGAACAGATTCGTATCCCTTGTCAAAGTGCTCCATTTCAAGAATATCAATATCATATTTTTCTGGATCCAGATTTGAAACAATTGTCGACAGAATCTTCTCTGCTCCACCTCCGAGAGAAAAAGACCACATAAAAAATAATATTTTTTCTTAGCCACCATATTCTCCCTTGTATTCTGTATAAGACTTATCCATATCAGCGATGACAGCATCATGATGCGGTACTTGCTTGTCTGCTGGCGGAGGAGTCATATAATCCCCAAAAGCTGTGCTGAGATAGGCATCGTAGCCAACTGGAATAGGCATCTCTGTTCCTTCAAATGGTAAGAAAAGATTGTCTTCAAAAGATGCGATTGGGTACTTGTTTCTCATGTAGCCAGGACCTGAGCATAATTCTGTGATGCCATCGCTCTCAGCCAGACTATACTTGGTCATTTCTTTCTCAGCTTTTTTCCAAATACGATAACGGAGAGATTTTGGCGTCACGCCCAGTAAAATACGGCTTCCCCATTTCATAAGTGCACCATGCTTTTCTGGAATAGTTTGGGCACAAAAGAGTGAATAAATCAAGGCCCAGCGAACCTGTTTCTTCCGCTCAGCTGGATTTTTCGGATAATAATCCAAAGGCAACACATCCAAGGCCAAACCATGTGGCAATTCTAAATCCTGCTGATAAGGCTTAATACAGGTAGTTTCCTTGTCACGAATGGTAATAAAAAGATTGCGGTCGACAAAATCCTTGTTACTCTTCGACAAGAAATAACGCTCATCTGCATAACGAGGCCATAATTCTGCTAATTTCTCATAATCTTTACGGGGCATAAAAAAATCTAGATCATCATCCCAAGGAATAAAACCCTTGTTTCGAAGGGCACCAATAGCACCTCCACCACAAAGATAACAAAGCAAATCATGTTCTTTACAAAAGGCCACAAAATATTCAGCCATCTCCAGACTTCGAGCCTGAATTGCTTTTAAATCAGTCATATTGTTCATTATTCTTTCTATTGTATCGTTCCATTATACCACAAATAGGGGGTGAAAATCTATTGTAGACTGTAAAAAATCAAAGCCTGACTACTATCCAAATAGCTATCAAACTTTGATTTTTCTGTCTTATCTTATCTCAAGCCCATCTGAGACAATTTATTCTGATATTTGTTTTGATCGACAAGCAAGCCCAAGCCTCCATAAACATCATAGGCATCTACCCAGTCACCCAGTTCTGGAATCGTCAATTTTTCAATGCCATTTTGAGCTCCGTCTAGGAAAGACAAGCCATTTGTTAACAGGAAGGTATAAGGAACATTCGTTGAGGTCATTGCGAATACCTTGCCAAGTGCCTCTGAGCCTGTAAAGAGCTTGGTTGGATCCTTGATTTGCTGAAAAACTGCTGTCAGTACTTGTTGCTGTCTTTTGGTACGGCCGTAATCCGCCTCATCATCATCACGGAAACGAGCATAATTGAGCAAGGTCGAGCCATTCATCTGCTGTTTTCCGACTTTGATGGTTTGGGTTGGAGACTCAGTCTCAGTCGCGTGTAAATCATCGCCGACTGTAGCTTCTGTTAGTGGACGCCCATTCAATGTTGAAAATTGAGCATCAATTGTCACCCCATCAGGGAAAAGTGTGTCAATCGCTGTAGCAAAGGCCTGAAAATCGACCAAGGCATAGTACTTAATATCCAAATCAAAATTATCTTTCAAAACTTGACGAACCATTTCTGCCCCTTTTTGCCCCTCTTGTTCTCCTAACTCATAGGCTACGTTTAACTTGTTATCCGTCTGTTTTCTACCGTTAATGACTTGGCTATAACCGTCTATATAAACCAAATTGTCACGCATGAAGCTGACCAGCTTAATTTTCTTATCCGAACCGCCAACATTTAATACCATAATAGAGTCCGTTCGCGTCTCAGCACTATTTTGACCAATTCGCCCATCTGTACCCATAATCAAAATATTAACACCATCTCTGGTATCCTGACCATTAAAGACTTCTACTTGAGCTGCCCTGGCATTGGCAATTTTATCTGGATTAACATTGGTATAACCTTTTAAGAACATAAAAATCATACCCAATGCTAGACAAGCTAAGATAGCCAGTAATCCTGCGAAAATGCGCCCCCACCGTAGCTTCCGCTTTTTAGTTTTTTCTTTGGAAGAGAATTGATTTTCTGGTATCTCTCAGAACGACTACGGCTATTATAAGAAGGAATCGAAGTGGTAGCACTTGTCTTTCTATAATCCTCGGTCAATTCTTGACTTTCTGAGGGAGCGTCACTACTTGCCTTACTTAATTTATCTTGCAGGTAAGCAAACTCTTTTTTTCTCGCTCATTGAGGTAATGAATATTCTTAAAAAGATAGTCATAACGCAACTGCTCATGATGGCTTAAGGGATTTTCTTTACTCATCTTCTCTCCTTTCCATGGTCTGATATTGGATAAATAGGATAGGCGCCCAGTACTTTATACTGGATTCCTATGGCTTCTAATTCTTTTTGGGCAAAGTGGACCAAGTCCTTATCAGCATAGTCCACATCGATAATGAAAAAGTATTCGCCCAACGCTGTCTTGAGTGGACGACTTTCAATTTTTGTCAGGTCAATTCCTCGCCAAGCAAAGGTCGAAAGAGCCTTGTAGAGTGCACCTGGAAGGTTGTCAGGTAAGGTCAGGGCCAAACTCATTTTTTCAGTTTGTGCTTGCAAGGGAATACTAGGCTTTTCAGCTCCTAGAACCCAGAATCGTGTGAAATTGGCTTCCATTTCCTGAATATCCTCGGCAATCAGTTCCAAGCCATATTCTTCAGCAGAACTTCTAGGTGCAATGGCTGCATAAGGCTGGTCTGGATGTTCGGAAATAAAGCGGGCCGCATAAGCTGTACTAGCTGTCACCTCAATTTGAGCCTCTGGATACTGTTCATCGATGAATTTCTTTCCTTGAGCCAAGGCCTGTGGATGTGAAAAAATCTTTTCAATCTTAGTATGACCTGGAACCACCATCAACTGCTGATGAATAGGCTGAACGATTTCTGCCACTGCTTGAATGCGAGCCTGATGAAAAAGGTAGTCCAAGGTTTCATGAACACTACCCTCAATAGAATTTTCAACTGGCACCACAGAATAGTTCACCAAGCCTTGCTCATAGGCCTTGATGACATCTGTAATATTGGCAAAGGCCTGCAATTCCTCATGAGGAAAAGCTGTCTGCACAACGTGGTGTGAAAATGATCCCTTGGGACCTAGATAAGCAATTTTCATCTCAGTTCCTCTATAATTTCATCTGGGCTTAGCTTGGTCACATCCAAAACCCGACTGGCTACTTCCTCATACCAAGCCTGTCTTTCTTGGAAAATAGCTGCTAGTTCTTCCTTGCTATTATTTAGAAAAAGCGGACGCTGATTGTCCTTATCAGCTGCGATACGTTGGTAGAGGGTTTCAAAATCTGATTTCAGGTAGATGTTATCTGTATTAGTCTTTAGTAAGTCACGATTTCTCTGAGAAATAACCACTCCTCCTCCAGTTGACACGACTCGGTCTCTTTGTAGTAACTCAGCTAGGACTTCAGACTCTATCTGACGAAAAGCTTCTTCCCCATTTTCCGAGAAAAATTCCGCAATGGACATACCTAGGCGTTTCTCTATCATAGCATCCATATCAAGGTAATTAGGGTCCAAGCCTCTTGCAATAGTCGATTTGCCAGCCCCCATAAATCCTAGTAATACCTTAGCCATGAATCAAGTTCTCCAAATCATCAAAGAAGCTAGGATAGCTGGTATTGATGGCTTCTGCACGGTCAAGCTCCACCTCTCCATCAGCAACCAAGAGGGCCGCGATAGCCGTCATCATGCCGATTCGGTGGTCTCCAAAAGTATTGACTCTAGCACAGTGAAGGGCTGATTTTCCTTTGATAATCATTCCATCAGCTGTAGGAGTAATATCTGCTCCCATGCTATTTAAGGCGTCTGCCACAACCTGAATGCGGTCTGTTTCCTTGACCTTGAGCTCCTCAGCATCCTTGATAACTGTTACACCTTGGGCTTGAGTCGCAAGCAGGGCAATAATGGGCAATTCATCAATCAAACGTGGAATCAAAGCGCCACCAATCTCTGTTCCTTTCAAGTCAGAAGACTCAACAGTCAAAGTAGCAGATTTAGCGACTGGATCGATTTCAGTTATTTCCAATTTTCCACCCATGGCACGAATGACATCAATGATACCTGTACGCGTTTCGTTAATACCAACATTCTTCAGCACTAGACGAGAATTTGGAACAATCAAACCTGCTACCAGCCAAAAGGCTGCACTGGAAATATCTCCTGGAACAACCACCTTTTGTCCTGTCAATTTTTGTGGTCCTTGGACTGTGATTTTCTTACCGTCCACACTTAAATGACCACCAAATTGTTGCAGCATATCTTCAGTATGATTACGGGTACACTCTTTTTCGATAATTACGGACTCTCCCTGAGCCTGCAAGGCCGCAAACATCAAGGCTGACTTGACTTGGGCAGAGGCAATTGGCAACTCATATTGAATAGGTCTTAGGTTTTTCGTCCCTTTTAAATGAAGGGGAGGAAGGTCTCGCTCAGTTTGTCCCGAAATGCTGACGCCCATTTTTTTCAGTGGAATAGTCACACGATCCATAGGACGTTTGGAAAGACTGTCATCGCCAAACATCTCTACTTCAAAATCTGCACCAGCAAGGACACCTGAAATCAGGCGAATCGAGGTTCCAGAATTTCCCATATCAAGGGCATTTTGCGGAGCTTTTAAGCCATCCATACCGACACCTTGAATGGTAATAACCTCATCTTTATCCTCAATCTCAACACCAAGGTCACGAAAAACTTTAATAGTTGAGAGCACGTCCTCGCCCCTTAAAATATCATAAACCTTTGTCTCACCCTCAGCCAAACTTCCAAAGATAATGGAACGGTGACTGATAGACTTGTCACCTGGAACGCGGATACTGCCATGTAAGTGGCTAATGTTTGTTTTTAGTTTCATACTGGACCTCATACTTGCAATACTTTTACCTATTTTATCATAAAAAGCCAGAAATTCCTTAAAAATTCCTGACTTTAGGATTGTTATTTTATTATTTTAGCAATTCTGAAACTGGTTCAAAAACAATTTTTTCAATGTCAGAAAGGTAAATGGCCAATTGTTGTTGCTTGGTAAAGAATTCTGACAAGAGGCTGTTCCCCTGAATCTGCTTGCCAAAGCCTTCCATCTTAGCTTGGAAGGACGCATCTGGCATTTGCCCTGTCTGTGCCAGTTTTTGAATTTCCTCTTGAAAGGCAACATATTCTGTAAAGATTTTGCTTGCCTCAGCATCTGCTGAAATAGCATCTTTAGCTGCTTTGACAGCCTTGTATTCTGGTAATTCGCGTAGACCGCGACTGAGTTCATTTGCACTATCGTAAATATTTGACATGATTTTCTCCTTATTTGACAACGACTGTGTAGTCGGTATTTTCTGTTATGAGATGCTCAGCTCGTTCCAAGTCTTGAGCGTTTTTAAATGAAATTTGTAGGATCCCGTGAATATCTTCACGGTTTTCCTCATTGATGTGAATATTAACCAAGGAAGTTCCACGTAGCAATTCCAAAATCCTCAAGATGACATCTTCTTCATCGGGAACATCGACATAGAGGTCGTAAGAACTGTCCACTCCACCACGCTTATGGATTTCCATGGCCTGACGTTGCTCACGCGCTTTATTGAAAAAGTTCCAAACCTGCTCCTCATCTCCCTTGCTGATGGCTTGTCCAACCTCATCTAAACGTCCCTTGAAATCCTCAATTCGGTCTAGAATAGTCTCACGATTGGACAAGAGAATGGATGTCCACATACCTGGCTCGCTTTCCGCAATTCGAGTCATATCTCGAAAACCACCGGCCGCAAAATGCCTTGCCATCTCATGTTCTTGAGCATAGACCGCGGTCTGCTCCATGAGACTAGAAGCTAGAATATGAGGGAAATGGCTAATCTGAGAAGTGACTCGATCATGCTCCTTGGCATCAATCTCGATAAAGCGAGCATGAAGACCTGAAAGCAAGTCCTTCATTTCCTCAAGCGTGTCTTGACCTGTCAGACTCGAAGGTGTAAAGATATAATAGGCATTTTCAAAGAGATTGACATCCGCAGAGGCGGCCCCTGTCTTGTGACTACCAGCCATAGGATGAGCACCGACAAAGCGAACAGGCTTACCAGCTAAATACTGCTCCGCCGCATCCACAATAGCTGACTTGGTCGAACCGGCATCTGAAATAATCACTCCTTCTTTCAAGTCCAAGTCGGCCAACTCCTTAATGAAAGCAATGGTTTGTTTGATTGGCAAACTGAGGATGATGATATCTGCCAAAGGAGCAAAACTGGCAAAATCATCCGTTGCACGGTCAATCATGCCTTCTTTCAAGGCAATATCTCTCGAAGCTTGACTGCGATTATAACCTAAAATTTCATAATCTGGATGATCACGTTTGATACCAAGTGCCATAGAGGCACCAATCAATCCAAGACCTGCGATATAGACTGTTTTTGCCATAGGAACTCCTTAATAGTTCTTTGTATAGTCTCGGTGTTTAGCTACCGCTTCTTTTAATTCCTCAAGATTATCTGATGAGAATTTTTCAAGGATTTCTTGTGCCAGAACCGTTGCTACAACAGCTTCCATGACCACTCCTGCAGCTGGAAGAGCGGTCGGATCACTTCTCTCCACGGTTGCCTTGTAGGGTTCGTGGGTTTCGATATCCACACTCATAAGTGGTTTATAAAGAGTAGGAATAGGTTTCATGACTCCACGAACAACGATGGGTTGCCCATTGGTCATACCACCTTCAAAGCCCCCTAGATTGTTGGTACGGCGAGTATAGCCATCTTCTTTAGACCAGAGAATTTCGTCCATAACTTGGCTGCCTTTGCGGTAACCAGCTTCAAAGCCAAGACCAAATTCCACCCCTTTAAAAGCATTGATAGAAACAACGGCTTGGGCCAATCTCGCATCCAATTTTCTGTCCCATTGAACATAGGAACCAAGTCCTACTGGTACGCCTCCGACGACTGTCTCCACAACTCCACCGATGGTATCACCGTCACGTTTGATTTGGTCAATATAGTCCTTGATTTCCTGTTCTCGTTCTTTGTTGACAATAGAAACTTCAGACTGGGCAGCTTGTTGCTTGATTTCAGCGACTGTCAGATTTTCAGGTACATCGATTTCCTTGCCACCAAAGACCACAACATGGTTAGCAATCTCCATATCCAGTTCAGCTAAGAGACGTTTGGCTACAGCCCCAACTGCCACTCGCATGGTGGTTTCACGAGCTGATGAACGTTCCAAAGAATTCCGTAAATCATCAAAACGGTACTTGATGCCTCCAACCAAATCGGCATGACCTGGGCGAGGATGGGTGATTTTTCGTTTGCTTTTAAGGCGGTCTTCAATGTCCTCCGCAGACATGATGTCCAGCCATTTTTGGTGGTCCTTATTGATGACATCCATAGTAATGGGAGCCCCTGTCGTTTTCCCATGGCGAACGCCCGATGTAAAGACAACCTGGTCACTCTCAATCTTCATACGACCACCACGACCGTAGCCACCCTGACGGCGTTTAAGATCCACATTAATATCCTCAGCTGTCAAAGGAAGTCCAGCTGGAATTCCTTCAATGATAGCCGTCAGACGGGGGCCGTGTGATTCTCCTGCAGTTAAATATCTCATACACTCTCCTTATTTTACCAAGTAGTCTTTCATCTCTTCCAGAGAAACTGGGTGAATGGTTGCCGAACCAAGCTCTGGCACCAAGACCAATTTCAAGGTATTGCCACGCGCTTTCTTATCATGAGTCAAAGCTTGATAAAGCTTATCAACATCCCAGTTTTCATAGTCAACAGGTAGTCCAAATTTCTGACACATCTCTGTGATAGATTGGGTAATGCCAGCCGGCATGAGGCCTTTTTCCTCAGCAACCTTGGATATCTGCACCATTCCCATGGCCACAGCCTCTCCATGCATGACTTTGCCATAGCCGGCCGTCGCTTCAATAGCATGACCAATAGTGTGGCCAAAATTGAGGTAAAGACGAACACCATTATCCAACTCATCCTCAACTACCATCTTGCGCTTAACCTGACAAGAATGTTCAATCAAGGTCTCTGCATGCTCAAAAATGCTCTCTACAGTACCATCTAGCTCCGTCAATAGAGTCCATAGTTCTGGATCCTCAATCAAGCCATATTTGATAACTTCACCCATCCCTTCAATCAACTCTCTTTTTCCGAGCGTTTCAAGGACAAGTGGATCGATCAGAACCCCATCTGGTTGGGCAAAAGTTCCTACCATATTCTTAGCAAATGGAGTATTGACGCCTGTCTTTCCACCGATAGAAGAATCCACCTGTGCTGTCAAACTAGTCGGAATCTGAACAAAGTGAATACCTCGCATATAGGTAGAGGCCACAAAACCAGCCAGGTCCCCAACGACACCACCACCAAGAGCCACAATTCCATCGCTACGAGTTAGCCCCTGCTTAACTAGGAATTCATAGACTTTCTGAACAGTGGTTAAATTCTTTCTTTCTTCACCTTCTAAAAAGTCAAAAACAGCTACCTGAAAACCAGCATCTTCTAGGCTGAGCTTGACCTTCTCTGCATAAAGAGAAGCTACATGGTTGTCTGTTACAATGACCACTTTTTGTGGTTGCCAGAGTTCTCGCAACCACTGACCAGCTTGAGCCAGACAACCTTTTTCAATCTGAATATCATAAGGATGATGAGGAATATCGATTCTGATTTTCATAGGAGAATCTCCCTTTCTTTATTGGTATTTTTCTGTTAAAGACTGCCAAATTTCTTCTGTTGGCATTTCCTTGCCTGTCCACAGTTGAAAGGCTTCTGCAGCTTGATAGAGCAACATTCCTAGACCATTGACCGCTGGATTGCCCTGCCTCCTAGCCCATTTCAAAAATGGAGTTTCAAAGGGTTGGTAAATGATATCTGCTACTAAGATAGTTTCTGGCAAATTGATGCTTTCTGGAACTGGAGAGGATTTGCCATCCATGCCCACACTGGTGGCATTGATCAGTAAATCCGAGTCAGTAATCCTTTCCTGCAAGACAGGAACATCTTCTAAAGCATACAAGTCCACTTTAAAGCCTGTTTGCTCCTGTAACTTGTCTAGGTAGGGTCTTGTTTTTTCCATAGAAACTGAACGAACAAAGACCGAAATCTGACTGACGCCGTCCAAAATAGCTTGTGCCAAAATGGACTTGGCCGCACCACCTGCACCCAGCAGGGTCATCTTCTTACCTGTAATTGTAAAAGAAGGCAAGCTCTTAAAAAATCCCTTGCCATCTGTATTATATCCAATTAAATTGCCATTATGATTGACAACCGTATTGACCGCACCGATCAAGCGCGCTTCGTCACTCAGCTCATCCAAATAGGGAATTACCTGTTCCTTATAGGGCATGGACAGGTTGATGCCAAACATCTGGTAGCGAAGAATATTGGCCACTGTTTCTGCCAAATCACCCGCTTCAATCTCCCAAGCCACATAAGCACCATTGGTAGCTGTCGCCTCAAAGGCACTATTGTGAATAAAAGGGGAAATAGAATGTTTAATAGGATTGGCAACAACTGCAGCTAAACGTGTATAGCCATCAAGCTTCATCCAAAATCTCCCTGATTTTTTTCATGTTAGCTAGAGAAATCTGACCAGGGGCACTAGCCTCATCCAGACTGGCAAAAGACCAACTCGAACCTGTCACATCCGCAGTGATACGAGAGACCTTGCCCACCTTGCCCATAGAAATAGTTACATACTCTTGCTCAGGATTGAGGGTTTTAAAGCCTCGTGTATAGTTCATCAAGTCTAGCACATCCTGCTCCGTGTGAGCCATCACCGCGACCTTAACAAGTTTTGGATTTAGGCTCGTCAACTCTGACAAGATTTCCATCATATTTTCAGGTGTTTCTTGGAAATTGTGGTAACTCAAAACGAGATTTGGAAAGTCCAGCATTTCCTCAAAAACATCCTTGTAGCTATAGTACTCAAAATCAATATAGTCTGGTTGATAGAGTTGCGCCACTTCCTTGATTAGATGGATATATTCTTCTGGAGAAAGGTCGATTTCTCCCCCTTCAGAGCGAGTTCGTAGCGTGAAAACCAACTCACGACCTGCGAATTTTTCAAAAATCGCTGGAGCCACCTGCAAAATCGCTTCTTTAGGCAGATAGTCGGCACGCCATTCAATGATGTCGGCATCCAGGTACCTCGTGGCGTCCAGAGCCTGGGCCTCCTCTAAACTTCTTGGCATTACTGAAACGATTAATTTCATTTACTAACCTTCATACTAATCACCTTGAGGTAATTACTACTTTCATCTTTTTTATTATAGGCAAAATCTGCTGGAAGACCGTATTTGTTTAAAATCTGGTAACTTCTTCCTGCAAAGCCTTTATCAATTTGTTCTGTAAATTTCTGACGGGAAACATTGGCAGCATTGGTACTGGCAATGATAATCCCTCCCGGATTTAAAATCTCAAGACTCTGGGATATCAACTTGTGATAATCCTTGGCCACAGAGAAGGTCTGTTTTTTGTTCCGAGCAAAGCTAGGAGGATCTAGTACAATCACATCGTAGGTCAAGCCTTTTCGCTTGGCATACTTGAAATATTCAAAGACATCCATGACTATAAAACGATGGTCGCCTGTGCTGATTCCATTTGCCTGAAAATGCGCTTGAGACAATTCTCGTGAACGTTTAGCTAGGTCAACCGAAGTAGTCTGGCTTGCTCCTCCCATGGCCGCAGCTACTGAAAAGGCTGCTGTGTAGGAAAACATATTGAGCAAGGATTTACCCATAGCCAATCCATCCACTAAACTACCGCGGACTTCATGCTGGTCTAGGAAAATTCCTGTCATCAAGCCATCATTCATAAAGACTTGATACAGAACACCATTTTCTAAAACAGTGAAAAAGTCAGGTGCTTCTTGACCATAAACATGGGCTGATTCATAGTCCAACCCCTTAAAGCGTATCTTCTCATATGTCCCTAAGACCTCAGGAAAAACCTGTCTAAAAGCTTCTGAGATAACCTTGCGAATCTGATAAACATAAGAGTTATACCAAGAAAAGACAGCATAGTCGCCATAAAGGTCCACTGTCAGACCGCCAAAGCCATCTCCCTCTTGGTTGAAGAGACGAAAGGCAGTTGTCAAATCATCTTGATAGTAGGCGCTTCTCTTTTCTTTAGCTTGTCTAAACAGCATTTCAAAGAAAGCTTGATTGAAGGTCACCTTGTCTTTACTGACAAACCAGCCCAAGCCCTTGTTTTGCTGAGAAAGGTAGGCAGTCCCAAGAAAGTTTCCATCTTGACTATAGACTTCTACTTCCTGATCCTTAAGATGGACATCTGCAAGGTCACTAGCTTCTAGTAAAACAAGCCCCTTGGAAAGCTTTTTTTCAACCTGTTTACTGACTCTTATTTTATTCATAGTTCCTATTATAGCAAATTTTATGACAATTCTCAAAAAAGAAACTACCCTTACTTTTTTACTCTAGTTTTAAAAATGCTATACTAATACTAAGTGGTCAGCAAGGTGTCTGTTGGAACTGCTGAACTAGAGTTACTGCGCCTTTGGGATTTCATCTATTTTATGGATTTCCCACTGCTGGCTTTTCTTCTCTATAAAAAATGCATCCAACTGGATAAGAGACCTTTCAGATTCCACTCCAGTGTCGCTATCACTGCTCTCTCAGCCCTGCTCTTTTCTGCTAATCTTTTCTTGGCAGAGATTGAACGTCCCGATCTCCTATCGCTAGGATTTTCTAATTATTATATTGTCCGCGCCCTTAGTTTACCAGCCTTTTTAGGCTATAGTGCCAACCAATCATACAGCGCCAACAAAGAACGTGCTAAGGCTTCTGAGACTGACCTTCAACCTATCACAGATTATATTCAAGAACATTCCGCTAAGCCCAAGCCAGACTATTTCGGCTTAGCCAAAGGGAAAAATGTGATTTATCTCCACTTAGAGAGTTTCCAGCAATTCCTGCTTGACTATAAACTTAACATAGATGGAACTAAGCATGAAGTCACTCACTTCCTTAATTCACTTTACCATTCGCAATCAACCCTAGCCTTTTCGAATATCTTTAACCAAGTCAAGGCTGGTAAGACCTCAGATGCGGAAACCATGCTGGAGACTGGTTTGTTTGGACTTGACCAAGGTTCTTTCATGGTCAATTAAGGTGGTACCAATACCCAGCAGGCAGCTCCTTTTATCCTATCGAAAAATGGCTACCAATCAAGTGCTGTCTTTCACGGTAATATCGGGACCTTCTGGAACAGAAATACAACCTACAAGCAATGGGGCTACCAGTACTTCTTTGATGCTTCCTATTTCACCAAGCAAGACAGTAGTAATTCTTTCCAATATGGTTTAAATGATAAAATCATGATGAAAGATTCCATCCAATATCTGGAGCACTTGCAGCAGCCTTTTTATTCCAAGTATATCACGGTTTCCAATCACTATCCCTATGCTAGCAATCTGACGGGAGATGAGCTTGGTTTCCCCTTTGCCAAAACCAAAGATAAAACGATAAATGGCTACTTCCAAACGGCTAACTATCTGGACAGTGCTACCAAGGCCTTCTTTGACTATCTCAAAGAAAGTGGCCTCTATGAAAATTCCATCATCGTCATCTACGGAGACCATTATGGAATTTCCAACTCCCGCAATCCTGACCTGGCACCTTTGATTGGAAAGACTTCTGAGAACTGGTCGAATTACGACAATGCCATGTTGCAACGAGTGCCTTTTATGGCGGTCATGCCTGGTTATGAAAAAGGGAAAATCATCAATACCTACGGTGGACAAATCGATATCTTACCTACTCTCGAACACCTCCTTGGTATTAAGTCCAATTCCTTCCTTCAAGTTGGACAAGACCTCCTATCACCAGACCATCAAGAAACAGTTGCCTTTCGAACTGCCAATTCCTTCGTCACACCTAAATACACCAGTTATGACGGACGAACCTACTATACTGAAAGTGGTCTTGAAATCAGTAATCTTGATGAGCAAACTCAGACCGAACTGGAAAGCGTTCGTCAGGCAGTCAGTCAACAGCTGAAAATTAGCGACCAGATTCAAACTGGCGATTTGATACGTTTCTATCAAAAAGATCATCTTGGAACAGTTGATACAGAAAGTATTTCTTACCTCAATTCCTTACCAATTCTGCAAAAAATTGAGCAAGAAAAAGGTAGTCGATCAACTAGTCTCTTTAGCCAACGACAAGGTAAAACCAGTACTGGCCTTTTCAAGGCACCAAGCTACCAAGAACTCCATCCCGAATCTGCAGAAACCGAATCAAAATCACAATAAAAGGCGGCTGCGCAAAAAGTCTTTAAAATCAGAAAAACGCATAATATCAGATGTGCTAAAATCTTGATATTATGCGTTTTATTGTGGAAACAGCCGATTTTTCGTTATTTACTAAAATGAATTTTTTCCAGCCTATTTTAAAATGTTTGGCGTTTAGCTTTACGCTCTGCACGACCTCGAGCGCGATTTTCAGCGCGTTTGGTCTTGCGGCGCTTTTCATCAACCGCCCATTGAATTTTTTTCTTATAACCCGGTTTGACTTTTTTCTTTTTCTTTTTAACCAAACCAATCATTTCGATATCAAGCTTATCTTGTTTTTTCTCACGGTTGGCACGACGATCACGGTCATAGGTATCTTGAAATTCTCCGTCTTTGACCATCTTAGGAGTAAACTTGATTCCCAATTTCTCCAACTCACGGATATCCGAGTCATCACTTGGCTGATAGAGGGTAATAGCTGTACCTGGTAAGCCGTTTCGTCCAGTACGACCAACACGGTGCACAAAGAAAGATAAGTCTTGCGGAATGGCATCATTGATAACATGACTGACACCTTCAATGTCAATTCCACGCGCTGCCAAATCCGTTGCTACAATATACTCAAAATCTAGATTTTTCACCTGATTCATGATACGCTTGCGCTCACGAGGGGCAATATCTCCATGGATTTTTGCCACCTTCAAACCTTGAGCAGTCAGATATGAATGCAACTCATCAGCACGCGTTTTAGTGTTAACAAAAATCATTGCCAAATACGGTTGCATCAACTGAGTCAACTGGTAAATTTGAGCATTCTTGTCACGTCCCTTAGTAGAAATCAACCAATTATCAATAGTGTCAGAAATGACCGTTTTAGTCTTGATTTTCTCCATAACAGGATTTGATAAGTATTTTTTCAAGAATGGTTGCAACTTTTGTGGGATCGTCGCTGAGAAGACCATGAATTGCAAATCTTTTGGAAGGCTGCCAGCAATCTTATCAACAGTTTCCAAGAATCCCATATCCAAGGTCATGTCTGCCTCATCAACCACAAAGGTCTTAGCCTTGTGAATGGCCAAATCACCAGATTTAACCAAGTCGTAGATACGACCTGGAGTACCGATAACAATATGAGGCTGATTGCTTGCCAATTTCTCAATCTGGCGAGCCTTATCCGTACCACCTACATAATTAACCACACGAACTTCAACATCTGAATGGGCTGAAATTTGACGAGCTGCTTGGTAAATCTGAGTAGCTAATTCACGGCTCGGTGCAGTAATCACTGCCTGTACACTATCGCTAGCTTCATCTAATTGCTGGAAAATCGGTAACAAGAAAGTATGAGTCTTACCTGAACCTGTTTTTGATTCTCCTACTAGGTCACGACCTGCCAAAACAATCGGAATCAACTTATCTTGCACCTCTGTTGGAGTTGTAAATTTTAACTCCTCTAAGGCTTCTCTAATATAGTTTTTAAATTGAAATTTCGTAAATGACATAATATCCTCGATTCTATCTATCTTATCAATTATACCATATTTTATTCCATTACAGTAGTCTCACTTATTTGGCTATTTCCAGTAGCTTCTCTAGTTAGAAAAAGGATGGAATTTTATAATCCCAACCTCTTTTCAGTCACTATTTCCAGTTTAAAGTAGCATTCAAGCCATAGTGATCACTCACTTGCGGACTCTTGTTGCCATCAAATACCACATGTAAATTTTCCACCGCTAACTCTTTGGTAGTAAAAACATAGTCGATTCGAAGGGGTTCTGTGTTCCCCTTCCAGCCATCAATTTCTGGTGGAACAGTATAGCTACCACTTTTCTCTTGAGCAACTTCAAATGCGTCTTGTAAGCCTAATGGACTAGCTAAAATAGCTTGGTATCCTTCCTGACCAGCTGGGTTGTTGAAATCCCCAGCAAGCAAAAGTGGCTTGTTCAATTCTTTCAATACAGCCTCAAATCGTGCCCATTCTTCTTGGAAACCTTTATCCCACCAAGAAAGGTGGACACTGGCAACCGCAAGCTCTTTACCTTCAACTACTGTTTCTGCTAAAGCAACTCGACGAGTGTGATAATCTGTTGGATCATCCACATCTGAAACCAAAATTTCTCTTGCTTCAATAGGTGTTTTAGACAAGATAGCCACACCTTCATGATAGCGGTCATAACCGATATGGTTATAGGCCCAAGTCCAGTAGTAATTTTTCCCTTGCTCTGATAACTTCTCAACCAAAAGTCTAACATAGTGATCTTGGTGAATAGGCTCAGCTGCTGGCAAAGCTTGATAGAGATCATTAACCTCCACCTCTTGCGAGGTGATCTCCTGATTGATTTCTTGGAAACAAATCAAATCATAGTCTTTATCAAGAATATCTTCAAGCAAGAACTGGAATTTTTCCTCAGCTTCTTTTTCCATCCAGCTATGAGTATTGAGTGTTAAAAATTTCATGCTTTTCTCCTAAAACAAGAGGTTGGAAAACAGCTTCCAACCTCAAGTATATTACAATTCTACCTTAGCAACTGCTGTTTTAGCTGCAAGAGAACCTGTTTGTTCTAATTTAACTGATTTAATAGCTTCAGCATTTGTGAAGACAACTACTGTAGAAGTTTCACGACCTGCTGCACGGATAGCATCCAAGTCAGCTGTGACAAGAAGGTCACCTGCTGCAACTTTTTGTCCTTCAGCTACATGAACTGTAAATGGTTTTCCTTCAAGACTTACTGTGTCCAAACCAATGTGAACAAGTACTTCAAGACCTACTTCAGTCACAAGACCAAGAGCATGTTTTGTAGGGAAGATGCTTGATACAGTACCTGAAACTGGAGATACAATGTTTCCATTTGCAGGTTCTACAGCAAATCCATCACCCATCATTTTTTGAGCAAATACTGGATCTTTTACTTGTTCCAAGGCAACAACTTGACCGTCAGCTACTGAGTAAACTTCCTCAGTAAGACCTTTGAATTGAACAGTATTTTGTTGCGTTTCTGTCATTTGACTTGGAAGAGTTTCAGGAATGATTTCACCTGAATCAAGAATATCTTGGATATCAGATTTCAATACGTCTGCTTTTGGACCGTAGATAGCTTGAACTCCTTGTCCTTTCATGACAAGACCCATAGCTCCTTCTGCTTTCCATTGTTCTGCATCACCGACTTTGTCTGCGTCTTTAACAGTTACACGAAGACGAGTCATACATGCATCCACATCAACGATGTTTGCACGTCCACCAAGAAGGTTGATAATGTTTACAGCTTGAGAACCTGCTGCAACTTTCACTGCGCTGCTAGCTTCTTCTGAACCTTCAGCAGTTTCGTAGTTTCCGTTACGTCCTGGGGTTGCGTAGTTGAATTTTTGAATCATGAAGTTTGCGATGAAGTACATGATTACAGCAAAGAGAACGGTTACCCAAATGAAGTTAATGATATCCATACCGATACCAGCACTGATTGCAATAGGTGTACGAGTCAAGAACTCGATTGAACCGAATGAGTGCATACGTAGGTTTACAACGTCAGCCATAGCGAAGGCAGCACCTTGAACAAGTGAGTAAACAAGATACATAGGTGTTGCTACAAACATGAACATGTATTCGATTGGTTCAGTAACCCCTGTCAAGAATGTTGCAAGAGCTGTCGCAATCATCATACCTTTATATTGATGTTTCTTATCAGCATCGACATTACGGTAGATAGCCACGATCACACCCATCAAGATACCGAATGAACCGATCATTTGTCCAACTTTGAAACGAGCTGGGTGAACAGTATCTAACAATTGTTGGTAGTGACTTGCATCTGTACCTTTAAGGTTAACAAGGTCTGTTACCCATGCAAGCCATAGTGGATCTTGACCAAATACTTGACTACCTTTAGCTGCACCAGTTAAGACCTCATAAGTACCACCAAGAGCTGTGTAGTTCATTGGGATAGTCAACATGTGGTGAAGACCAAATGGCAAGAGCAAACGTTCCAATGTACCATACAAGAATGGTGCAAGGATTGGAGCAGTTTCTTGTGAGTTAGCAATCCAGATACCAAAGCTATTGATACCAGTTTGCACAAGTGGCCAGAAAGCTGAAAGTACAATTGCAGCAATTATTGAACGAAGAATAACTACAAATGGTACAAAACGTTTTCCGTTAAAGAATGAAAGTGCATCAGGAAGCTTACGGAAGTTATAGTATTTATTGTAAGCAGTTGCTCCAATAAAACCAGAAATAATCCCTACGAAGACACCCATGTTAAGCGCTGGGGCTTCCATAACACTAATGAAGTAATCAGCAACTTTGATTGATCCACCAAAGAGAGTTGTTACCATAGCTTCAGGATTTTTCAACATATCGCCTGATACGCCAAAGATTGTACCAGTGATACGGTTGATTAGGATAAAGGCAAGACCTGCCGCAAACGCACCACCAGCGCGTTCCTTAGCCCAGCTTCCTCCAATAGCGAGGGCGAACAAGATATGAAGGTTAACGATAACTCCCCAACCGATTTGCTCTAGTACACCACCAGTAATGACCAGTGGAGCAAAGTTAGGGTTAATCATCACAAGCGACTTACCGATTGAAATCATCAAACCAGCAGCCGGCATAACGGCGATAACCACCATCAAAGCCTTACCGAATTTTTGCCAAAATTCGAAAGACAAGACATTTTTGAATGTATCTTTCATCATTCAAATCTCCTTTATTTTTATTTAGGCAAACGTTTTCGTAAAACGTTTGCACTTAACTATGTATTAATTATACCACTTTAATTTTTTTGTAAAGGCTTTTATAGAAAAAAGTAGACTTTTTTCTATAATTTTTGTAGTAAAAGAGGAGATATTAAAATCTCCTCAAATATACATCTATTCAAATTTAAATTTTTAAGAATCGGCGCATTGAAATTCCTGATCCAATTGAACCAATAAAAATTCCAATAACAAACAAGAGGACAATCATCAGTGGACTAAATACTTCTGGTGAAATCATAGAAAGATTTTGACCTACTAATGACTTATTAACCGATTGGTAAACCATTTGATAAACAACGAATACTAAAGCTGATGGAATTGTTGCTCCAAGTAATCCGATGAAAGCACCCTCAAGGAGGAATGGTCCTCGGATATAGCTATTCTTAGCACCAACCAAGCGCATAATTTGAATTTCGCGACTGCGAGAAATAATGGTAATACGAATGGTATTAGAAATCAAGAAGACTGCAATGAAAATCAAGAGTCCTGCTATGACTAATCCCCAAACACGAATGAAGGAAGCAAGTTGGAACAGACGTTGTGTGTTGGCTCCACCATCTTGGACTTCTGACACACCTTCAATTTTCTTAGCTTCTTCAGCTACTTTTTGAACATCACTTGGTGTATTTGTATCAACGATATAGGCATCATAGAGAGGATTAGCGTCACCTTCAAAGATTTTCCAGTTGTCCCCCATTGTCTCGGTCAACTTTTCATATTGTTCTTCTTTACTTGAAAAAGTAACACTCTTAACTGTAGACATCCCCTTCAAGGCATTGTATACCTTGTGGTAGTCATTATTGGTAACAGTTTGACCTTCTTTTTCAATAGTCTCACTATTATCAGCTACGTCCTTACGAATGTAAACCATCACTCGGACATTATTTTCAATATCTGTAGCTAGTTTCGCTGTATTGAAAATAACAGAAGCAAATATTGCCACCAAGGTTAACGTAATCATGACTGAGCTGACAGCAGCCACTGTCATCCAACCATTTCGTTTCAAACTTTTTAGTGATTCAAATAAATGGCGAAAAAATCTACTAATCATCGTATCCATACTCTCCTTTTGATTCGTCACGAACGACACGACCATTTTCAATGGCAATGACACGGTGGCGCAAGGTATTTACAATCTGGCTATTATGAGTCGCCATCAAAATAGTTGTTCCTTGTAGGTTAATCCGTTCCAAGAGATTCATAATTTCCCATGAATTATCCGGGTCCAAGTTTCCTGTTGGTTCATCGGCTATCAGTACTTTTGGATTGTTTACAATAGCACGCGCAATCGCAATCCGCTGTTGCTCCCCACCTGAGAGCTCATTTGGAAAAGAACGAACCTTATGCTTCAGTCCAACCAAGTCCAAAACTTCCATCACCCGTTTTTTGATATTACGGCGATTTTCACCAATTACTTCCATAGCGTATGCAATATTCTCATAAACAGTTTTCTTAGGCAAGAGTTTATAATCCTGGAAGACAACCCCAACACTACGACGGAGAAGCGGGACATCTTTCTTTTTAATCTTAACCAGATTAAAACCAGCAACTGATAGGCTTCCTTTATCGATTTTTACTTCACGATATAGAGAACGAATAAAGGTTGATTTTCCTGCTCCTGAAGGACCTACGATGTAAGCAAATTCCCCCGGTTGAACGCTGACCGAAACACCGCGTAGGGCAGTCGTTCCGTTGTCGTATTTTTTGACGACATCTCTCATTTCAATGATTGACATGTGAGTTCCTTTCTATCTTAACTGATGCGCCACTTGAGATAGGCATCGATAAAACCATCTAGGTCTCCATCCATAACCTTATCTACCTGAGCAACCTCAAAGCTAGTTCGGTGATCTTTTACCATAGTATATGGCGTGAAAACATAAGAACGGATTTGGCTTCCCCATGTGATTTCCTTTTTCTCACCCTTGAGGGAATCAACCTCCGCAGCTTTCTTTTCTTGCTCCATTTGATAGAGCTTAGCCTGCAACATCTTCATGGCACGATCTCTATTTCCATATTGGGTACGATCGACCGTTGACTGGACGACAGTTCCCGTAGGAATGTGTGTCAAACGCACACCTGTTGAAACTTTATTGACGTTCTGTCCACCAGCACCACCTGAACGGAAGGTGTCCATCTTGATATCATCTTCACGGATTTCCACTTCAATAGTATCATCCAATTCTGGCATCACTTCTACAGATGTAAAAGATGTATGGCGACGTTTGGCAGAGTCAAATGGTGAGATTCGTACCAAGCGATGAACACCCATTTCTGACTTAAGAAGACCATAGGCATTAGGCCCTTCAAATGATAAAGTTACCGACTTAATACCAGCTTCATCTCCTGCTTGGTAATCCAATACTTCCACTTTAAAGCCTTTAGCATTTCCATAGCGAGTGTACATACGAAGTAACATATCACCCCAGTCTTGAGCCTCTGTACCACCGGATCCTGGATGGATTTCCAAGATGGCATTATTATGGTCATAAGGTTCTGACAAGAGTAGAGTCATCTCATAGCTGGTCATCATCTTATCAAGTTCTGACAACTGCGTTACCAGTTCTTCTTGAACCGACTCGTCTTCTGCTAAAAAGTCCAATAAAATTTCGACTTCATCCTGCAACTCTTCCATTTTGTGGAAAGTGTTATAGGTGTTTTTTAATTCATTTAATTCTTGCGACGTTTTTTGGGCCGCGATATTATCGTTCCAAAAATCAGGTTCTGTCATCTTGTTTTCCAAGATGGCAATCTCTTCCTCTAGACCCTCTAGGTCAAAGAGACCCCCTGAAAGAAGCTAATTTTTCACGATTTGCGTCAATTTTCTGACGAATTACTGAAATGTCCATAAATACTCCTTTTTTGTATCGTTTTATTATACCATATTCTATCATTTCTTTCCATCTTTTGCTCTAATCTCCCTTTCATGAAAAAAGAAGCCTTTCGGCTTCCATGCTTACAAAATTTTAGCAGAAGTACGACTAATCTCTTCTACTTGAATATTTTCAGCTTCAAATTTTTGCTTTAAGGCTGTCAAATCAACTGATCCATCGATTTGAACTTCGATAATCACCTTACCATCCTTGCGTGGAATATTTACGGTATGGGAGATATTCAAATTTTCTTCTACAATCAAAGAAACAATCTTTCCGAGAACACCAACTTCATCTTCTGTAACAAAGCGCACTCGAATTCCTTCTTCACCATAACCAGCAATTTCAAGAAAGGCTTGGAAAACATCACGGTCAGTAATAACTCCGTATACTTGATGGTTATCTACTACAGGAAGAATACCAATCTTGTTTTTCAGCATCAGATAAGTTGCATCTTCTAGACTAGCATAACCTGAAACAGTGACAACATCACGAATCATGACATCTTTTACTTTGGTCTTATTCAGAAGATAGTTCATCTCATAGATAGAAAGACTTGTGGCTTTTGATGGACTAGCTTGAGCAATGGTTCCCTCAGTTACCAAACCAACCAATTGATCATTTTCGATAACAGGCAAGCGGTGCAACCCTTGCTCTCTCATCAAATCTGCTGCATGAGATACTGTTGTATCTGGACTAATATACACTACCTTGCGGGTCATAAAATCTTTAACTGCCATGAGACTTCTCCTTTTCTATTCTTATCCCTATTATACAATCTTTTTGTAAATCTATCAAACGCTTACATTTCTTTTTCAAAATTCAGAAAAGTATGAATAAGCTAGCAAAAAGAGCTCTAAAATCGAGCTCTATGAATGAAGGTAAGATACCTTTCATTCGATTTTTTAATTATTAGAAATTAAGCTTTTAATGTAGATGCAGATTTGTTTGCAATCTCAATCTACCGACTAAAAAGGTCCCCCGGACCTTTTTAGCCACCTAGATATGCTTTTCTGACTTCTTCTGATGAGGCGAGTTCTTTTCCTGTTCCGGATAGGACGATTTTTCCTGTTTCCAGTACATAGCCTCGGTCAGAGATTGCGAGTGCTTTATTGGCATTTTGTTCAATCAAGAGGACGGTTGTTCCTTGTTTCTGGATATCTTGAATGATATCAAAAATTTCTTGGATAAAGATTGGGGCAAGTCCCATTGATGGCTCATCTAAAAGAAGAAGTTTAGGTGTTGACATAAGGGCGCGTCCCATGGCAAGCATTTGTTGTTCCCCTCCTGAAAGAGTGGCTGCATCTTGGTTCTTCCGTTCTTCAAGACGAGGAAAGCGTGAGAAAACCTTCTTCAAGTTAGCTTGATTTTCATCACGATTTTTCTTTAAGAAAGCTCCCATTTCAAGATTTTCCATAACAGTCAAGCCAGGGAAGACGTGGCGTCCTTCTGGTACTTGTGAAAGACCACCTGCCACGATTTTCTGAGCTGGCATTTTTTGAATTTCTTGACCTAAAAATTCAATTTTTCCTGAACTCGGTCTAACCAAACCAGACAAGGTACGGAGAATAGTTGTCTTACCAGCACCATTGGCACCGATAAGGGAAACAACTTCTCCTTCATTAACTTCAAAGCTTACATCACGGACTGCTTGGATCATACCGTAATGTACAGAAAGATTTTCAACTTTTAACATAGACATTAGGCTTCACCTCCTAGATAAGCTTCGATAACGCGTTTATTGGTCTTAATTTCGTCTGGAGTTCCTTGAGCAATCAAACGACCATATTCAAGTACGTAGATGCGTTCTGTTACTTCCATGACCAGATTCATATCGTGTTCAATCAACATGATTGTAATTTTAAATTCATCTTTGATACGACGAATTAACTCAGTCAATTCCGCTGTTTCCTGTGGGTTCATACCTGCTGCTGGTTCATCTAAAAAGAGAATTTTAGGCTCCGTAGCAAGGGCACGAACAATTTCCAAACGACGTTGTTGTCCGTAGGCGAGGTTTTTAGCAAGAGTCTCTGCATCACCATCTAAATCAAAAATTTTCAGTAATTCCAAAGCTTTAGCCTTTAATTCCTTTTCACTATTGTAAAAAGCTGGTAAGCGTAAGAAACTAGCAAAAACATGTTGTTTGTGATGGTTGCCAAAAGCAATCAAAACATTGTCCAAAACTGTTAAATCTTTAAAGAGACGGATATTTTGGAAAGTACGTCCAAGTCCTAAGGAGGCAATCTTATAAGGTGACTTCCCATTTAAAAGGTGACCATCAAGGGTAACTGTTCCCTCACTTGGTTCATAAACACCGGTCAAGAGGTTGAAAAGAGTGGTTTTACCAGCTCCGTTTGGACCAATTAGTCCAACCAATTCCCCTTCGTTCAATTCAAGAGTCACATCTCCAACAGCTGTTAGACCGCCAAAATGTTTGGTTAACTGTTTTACTTCAAGTAATGCCATTAGTTTTGTTCCTCCTTCTTAGATTTTTTAAAGAAACGTGATAGACTCAATTCCCATGTTCCAAGGAGTCCACCTGGTCTGAAAATCATTACCAATACCAAGGCCAAAGCGTAGATAATCATACGAACGCTAGCAACATCTTGGAGAAGCATATTCAAAATTCCAAGAACAATAGCTGAAACGATGGCACCTGTAATGGAACCAAGTCCACCAAATACAACAATGATCAAAACGTTGATTGAGTTAATGAAAGTGTAATCTTTCGGTACAACTGAACCGATAAATCCTGCCTGAAGTGACCCTGCAATACTTGCAGTAATAGCACCAAAGACAAAGGCGATGATTTTAATTTTAGTCGTATTAACCCCAACTGACTCAGCAGCAATCTCGTCCTCACGAACAGATAGGGTTGAACGACCAATCGGGCTACGCAAGAAGTTCAAGGTTGCAATGGTTGTAATCACGACAAAGAAGTATACCATTTGCCAATTTGTAAAGTTAGGAATTCCCAAGATACCTGCCGCACCATTTGTAATGCTTCCACCATTGATGATAAAGATACGGATAATTTCAGAAACACCTAGAGTCGCTACCGCAAGATAGTCCCCCTTCAAGCGCAAGGTTGGAATTCCGACAAGTAAGGCAACTGCTCCTGAAATCAAAGCACCTACAAGCATAGCTCCAAAAAAGGCACCATAGGTTGGTGATTTAGAACCAATAATAGCAGCGGCATAGGCACCAATCGCCATGAAACCAGCATGTCCAAGTGAAAATTGTCCTGAAAAACCAACGATTAAGTTAAGGCCAACAGCCAAAATAATATTAATTCCAATTTGTTGTAAAATCTGTACATAGAATAGATTGAGTACTCCGACTGAGACCAGTACACTAATCAAGCCATAGCCAGCTAACAAAAGGAGTAACCATAGAATATTAACTTTTAAATTTTCTTTCATCGTTTACACCTTCTCTTTCACATTTTTACCAAGGATACCAGCTGGGCGGACAATCAAGATCAACAACAAGATTCCATAAACAATGGCATCACGGAAGTCTGACATTCCAAAGGCTGTCGCAAAAGTTTCCAATAGACCAATCACAAAACCACCAAGAGCCGCACCAGGAATAATTCCAATACCACCAAGTACTGCGGCAACGAATGACTTAAGACCTGGAGTAACCCCCATCAAAGGCTCAAGAGAGTTATAATAAAGAGCAATCAGAACACCAGCCGCACCCGCAAGAGCAGAACCCAAAGCAAAGGTAAAGCTGATAGTACGGTTTACATTGATCCCCATCAATTGCGCCGCATCGCTATCTACAGATACTGCACGCATGGCTTTCCCCATCTTTGTCTTTTGAACAATAACTTGTAACAAAATCATCAAAATCAAGGAAATAGCCAAAATCATTAACTGCACGTTTGTTAGGCTAACTGGTCCCAAATCATAGCGAACTGTTTGAATCGCTTGAGGGAAGGCACGGGTATTGGCACCAACCAGATAGACCATTCCATACTCAAGTAGGAAGGAAACCCCAATAGCTGTGATCAAAACAGCAATACGAGTAGAGTGGCGTAAAGGTCGGTAAGCAAGGAACTCAATCACAACACCAAGAATGGCTGTCGCTATCATCGCTACAATAAGCGCTACAAAGAAATTCATTTGAAAAGAATTAATCAAGAAATAACCGATAAAGGCTCCCATCATATAAATATCACCGTGGGCAAAGTTGATGAGCTTGATAATTCCGTAAACCATGGTATATCCTAGGGCTAACAGCGCGTAAACACTACCTAGAATCAAACCATTTACTAGTTGTTGGAGCATAAAATTCACTCTTTCTATTTATAATTTTGAGGGTTTTCCCCTCACTTTTTGATAGGTTCTTATACTCAATGAAAATCAAAGAGCAAACTAGAAAACTAGCCGCAGGTTGCTCAAAGCACTGCTTTGAGGTTGTAGATAAGACTGACGAAGTCAGTCACGTATATAATCCAAGGCGACGTTGACGCGGTTTGAAGAGATTTTCGAAGAGTATTAAACATCGAAACAGGGAGTGAGTCCGAGGCTCATTCCCTATTTCAACATTTTTCTATTATGGTTTTACAACTTCTGCTGCTTCAACCTTACCATTGTTCATGGTCATCATGTAAGCAGTTTTAACTGTGTTGTGGTCTGCATCGAAACTTGTTTGACCAGTTACACCTTCAAAGTCTTTTGTTTTAGCAAGGTTGTCCTTAATCTCACCTGAGTTTTTAGCACCTTTTGCTGCGTTTGCTACAAGGTGAACTGAATCATAAGCCAAGGCTGCAAATGTTGAAGGCTCTTCATTGTACTTAGCACGGTAAGCGTCAAGGAAGGCTTTTGCTTTAGCTGAAACTTCTACAGTAGTTGAGAAGCCTGAGATAAAGTAGATGTTTGATGCTTTTTCAGGAGTTGCTTGTTGTACAAACTCTTCACCGTTGAATCCATCACCACCAACGATTGGCTTGTCAATTCCCATACCACGCGCTTGGTTTACAATTTTACCAGCTTCAGTGTAGTAACCAGGAACAACAATGGCATCAAAGTCTTTCCCTTTCATTTTTGTAAGGGCTGCTTGGAAGTCTGTATCACCTGCTACGAAAGTTTCATCTGCAACGATTTCACCTTTGTAAGCTTCACGGAAGGCTTTGGCAATCCCTTTAGCATAGTCGCTGGCGTTGTCAGTGTATAGAACAACTTTCTTAGCGTTTAATTTATCAGAAACATAGTTTGAGATAATTTTTCCTTGGAAACTATCTTGGAAAGTTCCGATAAAGAGGTAATCTTGACCTTTAGTCAATCCATCTTGAGTCGCACTTGGCGAAATCAATGGAACACCTGCTTTTGTAGCGTTAGCTACCGCAGCTGCAGTTGCACCAGATGTCGCAGGACCTACGATTGCTGATACTTTAGATTGGGTTACAAGGTTAGTTGTTACTGAAGCAGCTTCTGCTGTTTCAGACTTGTTATCTTTATCGACTACTTCGATTTGTTTTCCGTCGATACCACCTGCTGCATTGATTTCATCAACAGCAAGTTGAGCACCTTTTTGTTCAGATGTCCCGTAGGCTGCTACGGCACCAGTTTCTTCAAAGTTAAATCCGATTTTGATTGTCTTTTCCTCTACTGAGTTACCAGCAGTGTTGACTGCTCCAGACTTCACTTCTCCACAGGCTGCAAGAAGTGCTACACTTGCAAGCGCCACAAACGATAGGGCAAATTTTTTCTTCATCTTTTTGTCTCCTTATTTCTTAAATAAATAGCATGTTAAGAATATACCGAATTATCAGAAAATTGTCAACACTTTTCTTGAACTTTTTCGATGATAACGTTTTCCTCTCGATAAAGATTGCCCACAAAGGGTGTTTCCAGCTCTTGAATATGACAAACTCTGACTTTTTTTATAAACTTTTCCTTGCTCAAGCGCCCGACCAATTGCTCCACTTCTTGAGTTGGAACATAGAGTTGTAAATAACGATGTTTCTTGGAATGATAGGTAATATCTCCATAATCCTGCAGTTTTTTTGCATCACGATTATAGTAAAGATAGATAATCAAGCCAGAACGATTGACTTTTTCAAACATGATAAATCCTCTTTCTAAGAAATTTCTCCTTATTATACCAAAAAAAGCAAACCCAGTCGAGTTTGCCTTCTTTAATCATTAGTTCAATGAATTGTTGGCCATGATTTCATCAATGAAGCCATATTCAAGTGTTTCTTGGGCACTCATCCAGTTATCACGTTCTGCATCTGCATGGACTTTTTCAATTGACTGACCTGAATTTTCAGCCAAGATTTTTTCCAAGGTATTACGAGTTTTAAGCAAGTGTTCTGCAGCAATCGCCATATCGGTTTGTTGGGTACCACCACCTGTACCACCCATTGGTTGGTGAATCATATATTCAGCATTTGGAAGCATGAAACGTTTGCCTTTTGCCCCACTTGATGCGATAACTGTCCCCATAGATGCAGCCATTCCCATAACGATGGTTTGGACATCTGCCTTGATAAAGTTCATGGTATCAACGATTGCCAAACCAGCTGAAACGGAACCACCAGGTGTATTGACATAAAGGTAAATATCTTTTGTACTATCTTGGGCATCCAAGAAAAGCAACTGGGCAATAACAGAATTAGCCATATTATCTTCAACTGGACCTGTCAGCATAATGATGCGATCTTTGAGAAGACGTGAGTAAATATCGTATGAACGTTCTCCACGGCTTGTTTGTTCAATAACTACAGGAATCATTCATTTCTCCTTTTGAGTTTTATTTTTGTTTGTCAGATGACTGAAGATAAGACTATTATAATATCTTGGTCAAAAAAGGTCAAATTTTTGCTCTGTTTTCATTAGACAGAAACAAAAATTCAACCTCCTTTCGTGACTGGAATTCTTTTCCAAGTCAATCTTCTTCTTTTCGATGTTATTTCGTACCGAACAAGCGGTCTCCAGCATCTCCAAGACCTGGAACGATATAACCGTGTTCGTTCAAACGTTCATCCAAGGCTGCTGTAAAGATTTCTACATCTGGATGAGCTTCTTGAAGAGCTTTTACACCTTCTGGTGCTGATACAAGGCAGACAAATTTGATATTTGATGCGCCACGTTTTTTAAGAGAATCAACAGCCAAGATTGCTGAGCCACCTGTTGCCAACATTGGGTCTACTACAAAAATTTGACGTTGGTCAATATCTTCAGGCAATTTCACCAAATACTCAACTGGTTGAAGCGTTTCTTCATCACGGTACATACCGATGTGACCAACCTTAGCAGCTGGAACCAAGCTCAAGAGCCCATCGACCATCCCGATACCTGCACGCAAGATTGGAACGATGGCCAATTTCTTACCTGCCAATTGTTTTTGAACTGTTTTTGTGATTGGTGTTTCGATTTCCACATCTTCTAGTGGAAGATCACGAAGTACTTCATACCCCATCAACATTGCAATCTCATCTACTAGCTCACGAAAAGCTTTTGTAGAAGTATCTGTACGACGCAAGATTGACAATTTGTGTTGAATCAGTGGGTGATTAATAACTTCAATTTTTCCCATTTTTGGAGTTCCTTCTTTCAATTTATTCTTCTTATTATACCAAAAAACGGGGTAAAAATCTTTCTAAACCATTTATTTTTGATAATTTTTACATTAGATCTGCCTCTTTAAGAGCTGCCTGCACTGTCTCAAGTGGTAAATGGGTCAATTCTGTCCCTTTTTCTTGATAAAGGTATTGGGCGTAGTCATCCATTCGGTACTGGTTAATATAAACCACGCGCTTGCAACCAACTTGAAGTAACTGTTTAGTGCAGTTCAAACAAGGAAAATGGGTTACATAGGCTGTAAAGCCTTTGGGAACACCACGTTCTGCACCTTGTAGAATGGCATTAACCTCAGCGTGAAGGGTACGAACACAGTGGCCTTCAATGACCAGACATTCGTGATCAATACAATGCTCTGTACCTGACACCGAACCATTGTAACCAGTGGAAATAACCTTATTATCCTTTACCAGAATTGCGCCCACTTTGGCTCGTTTACAAGTGGAACGATTGGCAATTAATAAGGCTTGAGCTGCAAAATACTCATCCCAGGCTAGTCTTTTTTCAGTCATCTCTTTTCTCCTTTTTCTCTATTTTTTTTTTAAAATGGTAAGCGTAAATCCGCAATCTTTTCAGCTGGTACCTTCATGCCATCCTTGATCCATTTTAGAAGGACCGAGACGATGGCTGAACTCCAGAAGGAATGAAGATAAGAGCTGACACCTTTTGATGTTCCATGGTATTTTTCTAGAAATTCCTGCATGGCTTGGACAAAAATTTTTTCCAAATGGTAATCTAAGGCCAATTGAATCACTCTGGCTTCTTTTCTGACCTCTCGGAAAAGGTGAACCCAGACTAGATAAAGGTCTGTCTTTAAATCATAATGATGCAACTGTTCCATAATATTGTGAACAGTTCGTTTAAAGACGCTCTCTAAAATTTCCTCTTTGGAATCATAATTGCGATAAAAGGCCGCACGCGAAACGCCTGCACGTTTGACCAATTCAGAAATACTAATCTTGGTCAAGTCCTTTTTTTCCAAGAGTTGTAAGAGGGCTGTTTCAATAGCTTCTCTAGTTAATAAATTGGATTCTTGATTTGATTTTCTGAGATTTTCAAGAGATTTTTCAGAGATTCTACGTTCAGACATAACATTTTCTTTCTACTTGTCACAACAGACGGATGAGACTTTTGTTTCAAGGGTTTTCATGATATAATTGTAAAAAAAGACAGAACCTTTGTCAATGTATAACTGGCAAAGATGGAGAATTTCTATGACTTGGAAGATTATTGCTGACTCTGGTTGTGATTATCGTCAGCTAGAAACACCAGCTATTGACACGACCTTTGTAAGTGTTCCCTTAACCATTCAAGTAGCTGATCAGGTCTTTGTTGATGATGCCAGTCTTGATATTGACCAAATGATGGAAACTATGTATGCAACTGCAGAAGCTTCAAAATCAGCTTGTCCAAGCCCAGATGATTATTTACGAGCATTTGAAGGAGCAAAAAACATTTTCCTCGTAACCATAACTGGTACTCTTTCTGGTAGTCACAATAGTGCTCAACTGGCCAAGAATATTTATCTGGAAGACCATCCTGATACTAAGATTCATGTGATTGATAGTTTGTCTGCTGGTGGTGAGGTTGACCTACTCGTAGAAAAATTAAATAACCTGATTGACCAGGGCCTATCTTTTGAAGAAGTAGTTGAAGCTATCACTGCCTATCAAGAAAAAACCAAGCTGCTCTTTGTCCTATCCAGAGTTGATAACCTGGTGAAAAACGGCCGTTTGAGCAAGCTTATCGGTACAGTCGTTGGCCTTCTCAATATCCGCATGGTCGGAGAAGCTAGTGAAACTGGAACCCTCGAATTACTACAAAAAGCACGAGGTCCAAAGAAATCAGTTCAAGCTGCCTATGATGAAATCATTAAAGCTGGATATGCTGGTGGCCGTATTGTCATGGCCCAACGCAATAACGAGAAATGTTGCCAACAGCTTTCAGACCGAATCCGTGAAACCTTCCCATATGCGGATATTAAGATTCTCCCAACCTCTGGCCTCTGCAGTTTCTATGCAGAAGATGGTGGTTTGCTGATGGGATATGAAATTGATTAATTACATTCTTGACAAGAGGTGACTTCATCTCTTGTTTTTTTGTGGTACAATAGAGCTATGAAACATTTTGATACTATTGTCATCGGTGGAGGTCCTGCTGGCATGATGGCTACGATTTCCAGTAGCTTTTATGGACAGAAAACCCTCCTCATCGAAAAAAATCGGAAACTTGGAAAGAAATTAGCTGGAACTGGTGGGGGACGTTGCAATGTAACTAACAACGGAACTCTAGACGACCTACTAGCTGGAATCCCTGGGAACGGACGCTTTCTTTACAGTGTCTTCTCTCAGTTTGATAACCATGATATCATTAACTTTTTTACAGAAAATGGTGTTAAACTTAAGGTCGAAGACCACGGCCGCGTCTTTCCTGCTAGCGACAAATCTCGGACTATTATCGAGGCCTTGGAAAAGAAAATCACTGAATTAGGTGGCCAAGTTGCTACTCAAACAGAGATTGTTTCAGTAAAAAAGGTAGATGACAAGTTTGTCCTTAAGTCAGCTGACCAAACCTTCACTTGTGATAAACTCATTGTCACAACTGGTGGAAAATCCTATCCTTCAACTGGTTCGACTGGTTTTGGTCACGAGATTGCTCGTCATTTCAAGCACACCATTACCGAGCTTGAGGCTGCTGAAAGTCCTTTGTTGACAGATTTTCCACATAAGGCCTTACAGGGGATTTCACTGGACGATGTGACCCTAAGCTATGGCAAACATGTCATCACACACGATCTGCTCTTTACCCACTTTGGTTTGTCAGGTCCTGCTGTCCTACGTATGTCCAGCTTTGTCAAGGGTGGCGAAATCCTTTCACTGGATGTCTTGCCTCAACTTTCTGAGAAGGACTTAGCTGCATTTCTAGAAGAAAATCGGGAAAAATCTCTAAAAAATGCTTTAAAAACCTTGTTACCAGAACGTTTGGCAGAATTTTTTGTGCAAGGCTATCCAGAAAAAGTCAAACAACTGACTGAAAAGGAACGCGAACAACTGCTCCAGTCTATCAAAAACCTCAAAATCCCTGTGACTGGTAAAATGTCCCTTGCCAAATCCTTTGTTACCAAGGGTGGTGTCAGTATTAAGGAAATCAATCCTAAAACTCTGGAAAGTAAGCTGGTCCCTGGACTCCACTTTGCAGGCGAAGTCATGGATATCAATGCCCACACGGGTGGCTTTAACATCACTTCAGCCCTCTGTACTGGTTGGGTGGCAGGCTCAAATCAAATATATAAATAATTGAATGACTAAAATACCAAATAAGAAAGGAAGTCCTTTGGAACATATTATTTTACTAAGAGGTGTTACTCCTAATGGAAAAAATGCTATCCCTAAAATGTCTTATCTAGTAGATATCTTAACAGAAGCTGGTTTTCAACAAGTTCGAACTTATATTCAAAGTGGAAATATTATTCTTGAAAGTAACTTATCTCTCGAAGAAATACGAGAACAGGTTCATACTCTAATAAAGGAAAAGATTGGAGCCAATCTCAAAATAATCATTAAGAATAAGGATATTTTTAAAAACATTGTCCAAGAAAACCCTTTTGGAGAACACTATCTTTATGACCGTATACACGTGATTTTTTATCAAGAATCTATTCAAAGTCTCCCTTTAGAAAAATTGAAAATTGATTACGGTGAAGAAGAAATTTGTATCGGTAACCACTGTCTCTACCTCTATCTCCCTAGAACTGCAAAACGAAAAAAGCTCAGTACTAACTATCTTGAAAAGCTTTTCAATGTAGATTTGACCATGCGAAAACTAAATGTAGTAGAAAAATTATTAAACAAGTAGTGCTTGAATTTAGAAAAAATCGGAAGAATACTCCTCCGATTTTATTTTGTCTGAGTTTGGACATAGTGGGCAATCACATCTGATGTGTACTGGGCTGTTCCAGGTCCAAATTTGTCAATGTTTTCCTTAAATTCTGGGTTGTAGACGTAGCCTTTACCGATATGACCGAATACCTCAATAGAGCAGTCAAATCCATAAGTGCGGATGGCTTGCAAGAGTTTAGCGGCTTCTTCTTGATTTTCAGTTGCTGTTGCAGGTAAACCAGCTTGAAGATTTTGTGACAAAGCTTGAAAGACTTGGTTAAAGGCAGCCGTAGCCTCGTCTTCGTGACCTTTTTGGCGCTCGAGCGCTTGGTCCATCACTTCTTGTCCATACTTCTCTACCGCCTCTTGGTGGTATTTTTGATGGTCTTGGTAGTTAAATCCAGCGAATTTCTCTTGAATGCTCATTTCTCTTTCTCCTTTTTGTTCTTGAATGGTTTTTTGCAAGGTTGAAATCAAGGTATCCAGATGTTGCCTTTCTCGAGTCAAATAGTCCAACTGCCTGGTCAAATGAGGCAATAAATCTGTCCTTTCTTCCTTTAATAGCTCTGCTATTTTTTCTAAAGAAAAACCTAGATATTTGTAGTAAAGAATAACCTGAAGGCGTTCCAAATCCTTTTGACTGTAAGTTCGATAACCATTTTCCGACTTTAAAGGAACCAAAAGTCCTATCTTGTCGTAGTGGTGCAGGGTCTTGACAGAGACACCTGAAAGTTGCGCAGCTTCTTTTATATGGTACATGATTTCCTCCTTATACTCAATGAAAATCAAAGAGCAAACTAGGAAGCTAGCCGCAGGCTGTACTTGAGTACGGTAAGGCGACGCTGACGTGGTTTGAATTTGATTTTCGAAGAGTATTACATTGATAGTATACCCCCTCCCCTTAGGTCAGAGTCAAGCGTTTTTGCGAAATTTTTAAAAATTTTTGAGAAAGGTGTGAAAACTTGAAAATGGTTTTCTTGACAGACCTTAGAAAACATGATAGGATAGTCAAGTCTATCAATCAAAAGAAAAGCTCATCTTGAGTACTGATGAGGCTATTTGCCAAGGGCAGTAGCTTTTTCTTTTGTAACACTAATTTTAGGAGTTTAACTATGTCTGAAAAATCGCAATGGGGTTCTAAACTGGGCTTTATCCTAGCATCTGCTGGTTCAGCCATCGGACTTGGTGCCGTTTGGAAATTCCCCTACATGACTGCTGCTAACGGTGGAGGAGGCTTTTTATTAGTCTTTCTCATTTCCACTATTCTAATCGGTTTCCCCCTATTACTGGCTGAATTTGCCCTCGGCCGAAGTGCTGGTGTCTCTGGGATTAAAACCTTTGGAAAACTCGGCAAGAATGGCAAGTACAACTTCATCGGTTGGATTGGTGCCTTTGCCCTCTTTATCCTCTTATCTTTCTACAGTGTTATTGGAGGATGGATTCTAGTCTATCTAGGCATTGAGTTTGGGAAATTGTTCCAGCTTGGTGGAACGGGTGATTATGCTCAGTTATTTACTTCAATCATTTCAAATCCAGTCATTGCCCTAGGAGCTCAAGCTGCCTTTATCTTATTGAATATCTTTATTGTATCACGTGGGGTTCAAAAAGGAATTGAAAGAGCTTCTAAGGTCATGATGCCCCTGCTCTTTATCATCTTTGTTGTCATCATTGGTCGTTCTCTCAGTTTGCCAAATGCCATGGAAGGAGTTCTTTACTTCCTCAAACCAGATTTCTCTAAGCTGACCAGTGCTGGTCTCCTCTATGCTCTGGGACAATCTTTTTTTGCCCTCTCACTAGGGGTTACAGCCATGCTGACCTATGCTTCTTACTTGGATAAGAAAACCAATCTTGTCCAGTCAGGAATTTCCATCGTAGCCATGAACATCTCGGTATCTATCATGGCAGGTCTAGCCATTTTCCCAGCCATGTCAGCTTTCAATATCCAGTCTGAAGGGGGACCAAGCCTGCTCTTTATCGTCTTGCCTCAACTCTTTGACAAGATGCCCTTTGGAACCATTTTCTACATCCTCTTCCTCCTACTCTTCCTCTTTGCGACGGTTACTTCTTCTGTCGTTATGCTGGAAATCAATGTGGGCAATATCACTAATCAGGATAACAGCAAACGTGCCAAATGGAGTGTGATTTTAGGAATTTTGACCTTTGTCTTTGGCATTCCTTCAGCTCTATCTTACGGTGTCATGGCAGATGTTCATATCTTTGGGAAAACCTTCTTTGACGCTATGGACTTCTTGGTTTCCAATCTCCTCATGCCATTTGGAGCTCTCTGCCTTTCACTTTTTACAGGCTATATTTTCAAGAAAACACTGGCAATGGAGGAACTTCATCTTGATGAAACACCATGGAAACAAGGACTGTTCCAAGTCTGGCTCTTCCTTCTTCGTTTCGTCATTCCAATCATCATCATCGTGGTCTTTATCGCCCAATTTATGTAATTAAAAAGGACTTGAGTAGTGAACTCAAGCCCTTTCTTTTTTATGGATGGCTAACAATCAATTCCAAACCTTGCCCTTCCAAGGTCCAAACTTCAACATCACTTGGTAGGATAAAGTGGCTACCTTTTTGGATTGGATAGTTGTTCCCATCGACAGTCAGTTGACCTTGGCCAGCTAAGACACTGAATAAGCTGTAGTCAGCTGTCTTTTCGAAGTCAACTTTTCCAGTAATTTCCCACTTGTAAACTGCAAAGAAATCATTGGATACAAGGAGAGTGGTACGCAAATCATCTGCTTTGACAGTCACAGGTCGGCTGTTAGCAGGCTCACCAATGTTTAATACATCAATAGATTTTTCAAGGTGAAGTTCACGCAAGTTACCATTATCATCCTTACGGTCAAAGTCATAGACGCGATAGGTGGTATCGCTAGACTGTTGTGTTTCAAGAATCAAGATACCTGCACCGATAGCATGCATGGTGCCACTTGGTACATAGAAGAAATCTCCAGCCTTAACAGGGACTTTGGTCAACAAATCATCCCAGTTCTTATCCTCTATTTGCTGGCGGAGTTCTTCTTTTGACTTGGCATTGTGACCGTAGATAATCTCTGAACCTTCATCCGCAGCGATGATGTACCAGCATTCTGTTTTTCCGAGTTCGCCTTCATGCTCCAGTCCATAAGCATCATCTGGGTGAACTTGGACGCTGAGCCAGTCGTTGGCATCCAGAATCTTAGTCAAAAGTGGAAATACAGGCTCAGGACGATTGCCAAACAATTCACGATGTTCCGCATACAAAGTAGCAAGGTCTGTTCCCTCAAAACGACCATTGGCCACCTTTGAAACGCCATTTGGATGGGCTGAGATGGCCCAATATTCTCCGATTTTTTCACTTGGGATGTCGTAGCCAAACTCATCACGTAGCTTGGTTCCACCCCAGATTTTTTCTTGCATAACTGATTGTAAAAATAACGGTTCTGACATTTTCTTCTCCTATCTGATTTTTCTCCCCTCATTATAGCAAAAAAAGAGTTCCATTAGAACTCTTTTTCACATCTTATAAATTAGGGAGAAGATTTTATAAAAATAGTGAACAAATGTGCTCTACTCAATGCTTGCACCATTGCTGGCAATGACACCCTTGTACCAGTAGAAGGACTTCTTCTTGCTACGTTTGAGACTTCCATGACCAGCATTATCTCGATCCACATAGATAAAGCCATAGCGCTTGTTCATTTCGCCTGTTCCAGCTGAAACCAGATCGATACAGCCCCAAGTCGTATAACCAAGCAAGTCAACTCCATCTTGGTAAATGGCATCTCGCATAGCCTTGATATGAGCCTCTAAGTAAGCAATCCGATAGTCATCTGCTACATAACCATTCTCATCTGGCGTATCCATAGCGCCGAGTCCATTTTCTACGATGAACATGGGCTTTTGGTAACGATCCCAGATGTCATTGAGGGTGATGCGAAGCCCAAGTGGGTCAATCTGCCATCCCCATTCCGAGGATTCTAGATAGGGATTTTTGAGAGAGGCAAAAACATTTCCAGCTGTTAATTCTTTAACTTCTGGATCCCCTGATGCAACTCGACTTGCATAGTAAGAGAAGGAAACAAAATCAACAGTGTGATTCTTCAACAAGTCCAAATCCTCTGCAGTCATTTCTATCTCAATTCCCTCACGCTCCCACTGCTTCTTGGCATAGTTTGGGTATTCCCCACGCGCTTGAACATCAATGAAGAAGTAACTCTTGCGATCTTCCTCCATGGCCGCCCAGTAGTCTCTCGGATGGGCTGTGTTAGGATAGTATTGCCCTGCTGCCAACATACATCCAACCTTGTTTTCTGGGTCAATTTCGTGGGCAATCTTTGTCGCAAGAGCTGAAGCTACCAACTCATGGTGGGCCGCTTGGTATTTGACCTGTTCTTGATTTTCTCCTTCTTCAAAACAGAGCCCAGCTCCCATAAAGGGAGCGTGCAGAATCATGTTGATTTCGTTAAAGGTAAGCCAGTATTTGACCAAGCCCTTATAGCGGGTAAAGAGTGTGCGACAAAGTTTTTCATAGAAGTCTAACATCCGACGATTGCGCCATCCACCGTACTCTTCAATCAAGTGCATAGGACAGTCGAAATGAGTAATGGTTACCAGAGGTTGGATTCCATACTTGTGGCACTCCTTAAATAAATCCTCATAAAAGGCTAGACCAGCTTCATTTGGCACTGTTTCATCTCCCTTAGGAAAAATCCTAGTCCAAGCGATGGAAAGTCGATAAGTCTTAAAGCCCATTTCTGCAAAAAGAGCGATATCTTCCTTGTAATGATGGTACATATCAATGGCTTCTTTTGCTGGGTAAAAATAGCCCTCCTCAAACGAAAACATCTTTTTCTGACCTGTGATAATGGCTTCACGGTCCTTTCCGATTGGAACAACATCAACGTTCGCTAGCCCACGACCGTCTAAATTATAAGCACCCTCACATTGATTAGCAGCCGTAGCACCACCCCAGAGGAAGCCTTCTGGAAATTTCAGTCTTTCTGTCATCACTTTACCTCACTTGATTTGCTAGTTCTATTATACTAAAAAGGGGACAAAAAGTTTGGAACTATCTGGGTAATGATGTCCTGAGCTTGCTCACATGTACGAAAAAAAGACTGAAACCAGTCTTCTTTTTAAATCAAAGCTGTAATAGCTGTCACTAGGCCAAAAACGATACCTGGTGCATTGGCAGCTGCAAGTGGAATATCTCTTTCCTTCTTGAAAAGACCATAGTAAACCCAGAGACTACAGTTGATAGCTGCGACTAGGGGTTGAATGAAATTGCCTTTTTGGCCGGCAAGATTATTCATGATTTGTGGGAAATATGACACATACATCATAACAGACATAAAGGTCGCTACCCAGCCCAACACTTTCATTTGTTTTTCAGACATTTTCAAAACCTCTTTTATTCTTTTATACTTTCTATTTTATAGTTTAATACAAAAATAAGCAAGAGTTTAGGAATTTTGTTATAAACATGTAAACTATCACATTTTTGTGATAAGAAAAAGACCGGACTGCTCCGATCTGTTTGATTCATAAAATGTAAAAATGAATAGCTTTTGTCAATTAATGGATGGACTGATTGATTGTCAGTAAGCCGTAGTTAATTATTGCTGCAATATCTTCAAGACCATGCAAAATAAAACTTCCTACAATCAAACCTATAATAATTGAACAGATAATCATGGTCACACAGATTAGATAAATATCTTTTTTTGCATCTCTTTCCTCCTACTATCTATTCATGGAGATATTTCAATCCCAAGTTCCAGTGAAATAAGAAAATTCACTTACTACTGCTGTTTAAAAAATATTTCTCCTTTCCATATCAGTTTTACTTTATGCTGTTATATTTTTATTATAAGATTCAGGGAAAACGTTGTCAACTTTTTATATGCAATTGCGTTATATTAAAAAGACCGGATGGCTCCGATCTTTCAATAGTTCATATTCGCAATTTCTGTTGTAAAAATAGCTAAGGTTAACGTCAATGACTAAGCGCCCTATTTCATACGATAAAAATCAATTACTAGACCAGCAGGGCCACTTACTAGCAGGGATTCGGTTCCCCAATCAGTTACAACTGGCCCATGTAAAATCTCGACACCAATCTCTTTTAAACGTTGGTAATTCTGATTTAGATCCTCAACCTCGATATGAAGAATGATTCCTGACTGAAAATCTTCCAAAGGAATCAAATGATTTTGGGACAACATCAGACAGTGACTGCCAATCGTAAACTGAGCAAAACTGTCATCAACATAATCTGACTTTTTATCCAAAATACGCTCCAAGTCAGCACAGACTTGGGGAACATCTGAAACGATAATATCTAATTGATTTAAATTCATTTACTATCCTCCATAAAAAGACCGGATTGCTCCGATCTTTTTAAGTTCCACGAAGGAATTATTTAATTGCGCGTGATTGCAAACCTTCTTCTTCCAAGAAGAGACGGAATGGTACGAGTTCTTCTGCTTCGTATTTTTCCTTGAAGGCTTTGATTGCTTCTTCTGAGTGAAGTTTTGGATCCAATTCAAGTACTTCTACTGGAAGTGGACGGTGTGGAGTGATGTGAGCATCGATAACAACAGTTTTACCTTCTTTGTTCAATTTAACAGCTTCTGCAACAACTGCATCGATATCTTCGATACGGTTTACAGTGAACCCTACAGCACCTTGCGCTTCAGCGATTTTCGCATAGTCAGCATTAGTGAAGTCACAACCAAACAAGTGTTTGTTTGTGTCTTCGTATTTGTCCTTGATGAAGGCATATTTACCATTTGAGAAGACAACATTGATAACTGGAAGGTCGTATTGAACGTTTGTGATAACGTCTGGGTAGCACATGTTGAATGCACCGTCACCCATGATGTTCCATACTTGGCGATCTGGATTGTCTTTCTTAGCAGCAATACCACCAGGAAGGGCAATACCCATTGTCGCAAAGAGTGGAGATGTACGCCACATGTTCTTAGGTGTCATGTGAAGGTGACGAGTAGATGTTTGAGTAGTGTCACCTACGTCGATTGAGTAGATAGCGTCTTGATCAGCATGTTTGTTGATTGCATTGTAAACTTGGTACAATTGCAATTCACCCTCAGTTTTACCTTCGAGTTTGTTCATGTAATCACGCCAGTTTTGGTTGTTCTTAACGTTTGCACGCCACCATGGAGTTGATTCAACTGGGTTCACTTTGTCAAGGATAGCTTTAGCTGCTTGACCTGCATCACCAAGGATTGAAGCGTCAAGGGCGTGACGTTTACCAAGTTTGTAAGGGTCGATATCCACTTGGATGAATTTTTCAGTATTCTTGAATGCTTCGTAAACTTCAGCAAATGGGAAGTTTGAACCAAGGAAAAGAACTGTGTCTGCTTCAAAGACCACTTCGTTGGCTGGTTTCCAACCAACACGGTAAGCAGAACCTGTCAAACCTTCATAGTTCCATTCGAAAGCTTCAAAGTTTTTACCAGTTGTGATGATTGGTGCTTTGATTTTACGTGACAATTCAGTGATGACTTCACCAGCTTTAACACCACCGTAACCAGCATAGATAACTGGACGTTCAGCATTGTTCAAGATTTCAACAGCTTTATCGATTTCAACTTCGTTCAAAGCAGGAGCGATGAATGAACGCTCGTATGAACCTGAACCGTAGTATGAGTTTTCGTCGATTTCTTGGAAACCGAAGTTTACTGGGATTTCAACAACAGCTGGACCTTTTTTAGAAACTGCAGCACGGCAAGCTTCGTCGATTACTTTTGGCAATTGCTCAGCGTAAGCTACACGTTTGTTGTATACAGCGATACCGTTGTACATTGGGTTTTGGTTCAATTCTTGGAAAGCATCCATGTTCAATTCGTTAACTGGACGTGATCCAAGGATCGCTAGGAATGGAGTGTTATCCATAGCTGCATCGTAAACACCGTTAATCAAGTGAGTCGCACCTGGACCACCTGAACCAACTGCAACCCCGATTGAGCCACCGAATTTAGCTTGCATAACCGCTGCAAGAGCACCTGTTTCTTCGTGGCGAACTTGCAAGAAGCGGATATCTTTGTCTTCAGCCAAAGCATCCATCAATGAGCTGAGTGTTCCTGATGGGATACCGTAGATTGTGTCTACGCCCCATGTTTTCAATACGTTGAGCATTGCTGCTGATGCAGTAATTTTCCCTTGAGTCATTATAACTCTCCTTCAAATATTTTTAAATCTACTAAAAAGATTTCAAATAGTTTCTGAAAACGTTTCAATAAATTTTTACACTACTAATTTATCACATTTATTTTGACTTTACTAAAAATTAGCTCAGAAATTTTCATTCTCTATTACAGTACAGTTTGAAAACGTTTTTAGATTCTGTTTTATAATACTCAATGAAAATCAAAGAACAAACTAGGAAACTAGCCGCAGGTTGCTCAAAGCACAGCTTTGAGGTTGCAGATAAAGCTGACGTTATTTGAAGAAATTTTCGAAGAGTATAAAAAGCGAGCAAGCTCGCTTTTAATCTATTTTACTAAAGTTTAACAGAAGGGAACTGGTCAGAACAGATACTGAACTAAAGGCCATAGCTAAACCTGCCAATTCTGGGTTGAGGACCAATCCAATACCTGAAAAGACTCCTGCTGCTATCGGAATTCCAACGACATTGTAGATAAAGGCCCAGAAAAGATTGAGCAGAATTCGATTAAAGGTTTTCTTACTCATGTCAAAGGCACGAACCACTCCTAGGAGGTTATTAGTTGTCAACACCAAATCTGCTGACTCGATGGCAATATCTGTTCCAGCTCCCATAGCAATCCCCACATCTGCTACACTGAGGGCAGGAGCGTCATTGATGCCATCACCAACAAAGGCTACTTTTCCAGCTGATTGTAGTTTATGTATTTCATGAGCTTTTTCTTCTGGCAAGACACCTGCAATGACCTCTTCAATTCCGATTTGATCTGCAATAGCACGCGCCACACCTGCATTGTCTCCTGTCAGCATGACTGTTTTAAGGCCTCGTTTTTTCAACTGACTGATGGCTAGCTTAGCATTTTCCTTAGGGATATCCTGCAAAGCAAGCAAGCCTTTGATTTCATTGTCCACAGCCAAAAACACAACTGTCTTAGCTTCTTTTTCCAGTTCTTCTAGTTTTTCTTGATAAATGCTAGAAATATCCATGCCATCCAGCATTTTAGCATTTCCAAGCAGAACTTGTTTTCCATTGATTTGCCCTGAGACACCTTTTCCGTGCAAGGCTTGGAAATTTTCAACAGTTTGTAACTCAAGTCCAGCTTCACTGGCTCGTTTCACAACGGCTTCAGCCAGTGGGTGTTGAGAAGCTTCTTCCAAGGAGGCTGCTAATCCAAGCACTTCTACTTCGTCGCCGATGATATCTGTTACCACAGGCTTCCCTTCCGTCAAAGTCCCAGTCTTATCAAAGACAAGAGTTTGGACTTTCTGGATTTCCTGTAGAACCATTCCATTTTTGAGGAGAACTCCCATCTTGGCACTGCGTCCTGTCCCTACCATAAGGGCTGTCGGTGTTGCGAGCCCCAAGGCACAAGGGCAGGCGATAATCAAAACCGCCACTCCGTAGAGAAGAGAGGACACAAAGCTAGCTCCAAGCACGACTACACTATCTCTCAACAAGACAAACCAAACCCAAAAGGTCACAATCCCTAAAATGACAACTGCTGGAACAAAAATTCCTGAAACTTTATCCGTCAAGTCCTGAATCGGAGCACGACTTGTCTGAGCTTTCTTCACAAAATCCACAATCTGAGCCAAAACAGTCTCTGAACCAACTTTTTCTGCTCTAAAAACAAGTGTTCCACTATTATTGATGGTTGAACCAATGACGGTATCTCCAACTGTCTTGTCCACAGGCAGACTCTCACCTGTCACCATAGACTCATCAATACTAGAGATACCTTCTACTACGACACCATCAACAGCAATCTTTTCACCGGGACGCACTCGAATCAGGTCACCTACCTTGACTTGCTCCAAGGGGACTTGAACATAGCGATCCTCACGCAAGACTTCTGCTGTTTTAGCCTGCAAGTCCAGCAATTTCTCCACAGCTTGGGAAGTATTTTTCCGCATTTTCTCCTCAAAAACGGCTCCCATAAGAACGAAGAAGAAGATAAATGCAGCACTTTCAAAGTAAACGGGGAGACCAGCGAAGAGGGCAACTAAGCTATAGAAATAGGCCACTAGGGTTCCCAGAGCAACCAAGGTATCCATGTTGGCATTGTGCTTTTTAAAACTAGCCCAAGCACTTTGGATATAAGGACCACCTGCTACTAGCATAATCGGTGTTGTGGCTAAAAAGGTGCCCCAACGCATAACTTGGTGACTAATTCCTCCTGTCGACATCCCAATCATGAGAATCACAAGAGGCACAGTAAAGATACTAGTAATCCAAAAACGCTGTAAAAGTGATAGAGATTTTCGAGTCTTCTCAACTACGGTATAACTCCCCTTTTGCATCTTCATGCCACAAGAAAATTCATGTTGACCTAATTCTTGAGGTGTAAATCGAATGACTTTCTCCTCATCTACGCCGATTGGTTCCAAGATGCCTTCTTCTTCAAATAGAGTTTCCTTATAACAGTTTGAAGGTGTCACACGGTGAAAGGTGATCTCAGCAGGAACTCCTTTTTGCAGTTGAATGTGGGCTGGATGGTAGCCTTTGTCTGCCGTGATACGGATTTTTTGAACACCATTTTCAAGACTTGCTTTTACAATTTCAGTCATATCATTCTCCTATTCTACAATCATCTTACCGTGCATCATATTCATGCCACAAGAGAAACCATACTCTCCAACCTGCTCAGGTGTGATTTCCACTACATACTCTTCCCCCATAGGCAGGTCCGCATGTACACCAAAGTCTGGAAAAACAATCTGATCCAGACAGGGTGAAGGGTCCTTACGGTCAAAGACAATGCGGGCTGGCACTGATTTCTTGAGGACAATCAACTCAGGCGTATAGCCCCCCATAACCTCCACTCGAATCTCTTGGTATCCCTTTTTTTGCTGGGCCTTTTGTCCAGATTTTTCAGGCTTTTTGAAAAACCAAAACAAGATAAAGGCGATAAGGGCAATACAAATAATGGTTACAATAATATTCAACATGACGTCTCCTTTACATACAATTACATTTTACTTCTGTCACAGCGCTTGATTTCTTCTCAGAAATCACAGCTTCCAAGTCTTCCAAGTCAGCCTGAGTAAAATCACATTCAGTAATCAAATCAGCCAACAAGTTCTTAATCCTACGAGAACAAACCTTGTCCTTGATATCTTGGACAAGTAAGTCCCGACTTTGGTCTAGAGTTAAAAGGGTTGAATAGACAAATAACTTGCCTTCTTTTTTCCTTGTCAGACACTCTTTCTCAACCAAACGAGCCAAAAGAGTTTGAATGGTTGACTTGGACCAGTCGAATCGCTCAGCCAGAACCCTGGTCAAATCTGAACTGGTCTGCTCCCCCTGCATCCAAATAATCTTCATAACCTGCCATTCTGCATCTGAAATCTGCATAATCACACCTCCTAAATCTACATTTGTCGATTACAGTCATTAGTATACTCCTAAAATCTACATTTGTCAACTATGAAATTAATCTTTTCTTTGGAAAATAGAATTTTAATCATTTGAAAAACTATTTCCAGTCAATTTTTACTATATAAACTATAAAAATATGCTATACTAAAGAAAAAAGAAAACAACCACTAGGGGTGCGTAAAGCTGAGATTAACAACTGTTAGACCCTTTGACTCAATCTAGGTAATGCTAGCTGATGGAAGTGGAAATGATAATGGGGACTAGCAGTCTTCTATTGCCTTTCTAAAACAGACCAGCTTGTTCTTAAGAATACAAACTTCAGTTGGTTGGGAGGTTTTAGATGACTTATTTACCCGTTGCCTTAACCATTGCAGGGACTGACCCTAGTGGTGGGGCTGGCATTATGGCTGACTTAAAGTCATTCCAAGCTAGAGATGTCTATGGAATGGCTGTTGTGACCAGTCTTGTCGCTCAAAATACCAGAGGCGTTCAGCTAATCGAGCATGTTTCTCCTCAAATGTTGAAAGCCCAATTGGAAAGTGTCTTTTCGGATATTACACCTCAGGCTGTAAAAACTGGGATGTTGGCAACTACTGAAATCATGGAAATCATCCAGCCCTATCTTCAAAAGCTGGATTGTCCCTACGTCCTTGATCCTGTTATGGTAGCTACGAGTGGAGACACCCTGATTGATACCACTGCCAGAACCTACCTAAAAACAAACCTGCTGCCTCTTGCAAGCATTATCACACCTAATCTTCCTGAGGCAGAAGAAATTGTTGGTTTTTCAATCCATGCCCCCGAAGACATGCAACGTGCTGGTCGCCTGATTTTGAAAGAATTTGGTCCTCAGTCTGTGGTCATCAAAGGTGGGCATCTCGAAGGCGGTGCCAAAGACTTCCTCTTTACCAAGGATGACCAATTTGTCTGGGAAAGTCCACGAATTCAAACCTGTCACACCCATGGTACTGGGTGTACCTTTGCTGCAGTGATTACGGCTGAACTAGCCAAGGGCAAAAGCCTTTACCAGGCAGTTGATAAGGCCAAGGCCTTTATCACAAAAGCTATTCAAGACGCCCCTCAACTCGGTCATGGTTCTGGGCCAGTCAACCATACAAGCTTTAAAGATTAAGAAAAAACTCTCTAGTTCCCACCTTAAGGGAATTAGAGAGTTTTTGTACTTCTTTAAACTAGGTCAGCTTTAGCTGCAACCTCAAAGCTATGCTTTTAGCAACCTGCGACTAGCTTCCTAGTTTGCTCTTTAATTTTCATTGAGTATTAATTAGAAAATAATATCATCCAACTTTGTCAAAAAGGCTTGCGTTTTTGCCTCTATATCTTCTGCCTGCATCAAATCACGTACTACAGCTACTCCAGCTATGCCAGTGCCAATAAGCTGGTCAACGTTCTCTGACGTCAAGCCTCCAATAGCAACTACTGGAATGGCTACCCTTTGGCAAATTGTCTTCAAGGTTGAAATCAGGGTGATAGGCGCATTTTCCTTGGTCGTAGTTGGAAAAATGGCTCCTGTCCCCAAGTAATCTGCTCCCCCTTCTTCTGCCTCGAGGGCTCTTTTTACCGTTTTAGCTGTGACACCAAGGATTTTTTCAGGTCCCAAGACTTGTCGGGCAACCGAAACGGGTAATTCATCGTCTCCAATATGCAGACCGGCAGCATCAACTGCAAGACAGACATCCAAACGATCATCGATGATCAAGGGTACCTGGTAGGCATCTGTTATTTTCTTGACTTGTTTTGCCAGTTGATAATATTGATTGGTTGTGAGATTTTTTTCTCGTAGTTGGATTATAGTAACACCTGAACGGCAGGCCGTCTCAACCTTTTCAAGAAAACTTTCCAAGGAATCTTGGTAGCGATTAGTTACCAGATATAGTTTAAGCGCCTCTCTATTCATAAACCTCTCCTTTAATAGCGTCTAGCCAGTTTTCATCTCTTTTTAGGAGCGAAAGCTGATTGAGTACTTGGTAGCGAAATTCTTCCAATCCCATTTCTTGGACAACTATTCTCTCAGCAGAGATATTGAGATAAGAAACCGCTAGGCAGGAAGCTTCAAAGCCAGTCATTCCTTGGCTGACAAAAACGGCTGTCAAGGCTCCAACCAAGTCTCCTGTCCCTGTTATCCAGTCTAATTCTGCACAGCCATTTCCCAGTACAGCGACCTGATTCTTCGAAACGATGAGATCCTTGGGGCCTGTGACTAAGAATGACATACCTGGATAGGTCTGACACCAGTCTTTCAAGACTTGAAGTAAATCCTCAGTTTCTTGATCTTTAGCACTCGCATCGACCCCAACGCCGTGGTGCTTTAAGCCAACAAGACTTCGAATTTCCGACATATTTCCTTTAAGGACCGTGGGTCTATAGTCTAAAAGGTCTCTGACTAAGGTCTTCCGAATGACTGAAGCTGTTACGCCAACCGCATCTACTACCATCGGGAGAGAAGATTGGTTTGCATACGAGGCTGCCATACGGATAGCTTTTTCCTTCTCAGCTGACAAATGCCCCAAATTGATGAAGAGAGCCTGGCTTTGCTTAGTAAAATCAAGCACCTCTCTGGGATCATCTGCCATAACTGGTTTACATCCCAGAGCCAAAATCCCATTTGCTAGCATCTCACAGGAAATCTCATTGGTAATGCAGTGAATGAGGGAAATCGTTCCCAGAGGAAAAGGATTTGTCAATTCCTGCATCAGTCTATCCTTTCAGCAAAGAAATATCCCTGCACTTTTTTAAAGAATTCCTGCTTGATTAAAAATCGAAAGGCAATAAAGGAAATTGCTGTACCAATCAAGGTTGCTCCGAAAAATCGAGGCGTGTAGATAAACCAGCTAAGCTTAGCAGCTGATCCTGTAAAGAGTACCATAACAGGATAGGAAACAATAGAACCAATAATACCTGTTCCCAAAATTTCTCCTAGAGCGGAATAATGGAATTTTCGACCATACTTATAAAAGAGGCCTGCAAGGAGAGCTCCAAAAGTCGCTCCTGTGAGAGCTAAAGGCGGAATTCCTTGAGTTGTCATACGGATAAAGGCTGTGACTGTAGCCATAGCCAAAGCATAAACAGGTCCCATCATGATTCCTGCTAGAATATTGACTACACTGGACATCGGTGCCATTCCCTCAATCCGAAAGATAGGCGTAAGGACTACATCAAGGGCAATCATCATGGATAAAATGGTTAATTTGTGAACCTGTAATTGGTGCTTTCTCATGTTTCTATTATTCCCCTTTTTCTAAAAACTGTAAATCGCTCTTCCATGTCTGATGTTGGTAAGCCATTTCCCAAAACTTGGCTTCCATATGAACACTGATGCGGAAGGCATCTAGCATTTTTTTCCTGTCTGTCTCGTCATTTTCTCGATAGAGTTGATTGACCAGAACCTCTTCCTCTCGAATCTGCTGCTCTAACTCATCCGTAATATAAGTTTCAATCCATTGTTGGTAGAGAGGATTTGGTGATGGTTTAAGATTAAGTGATTTGCCTATATCATGATATAGCCAAGGACAAGGCAGCAAACTTGCAAAGGCAATACCCAAGTTTGGCTCTGCAAATTGACGATAAATGTGAGAGATATAATGATAGCAGGTTGGAGCGATTGGATGTTGCTCCATTTCCTGGTCGCTGATTTCCAATTCCTTGAAAAATTGTTGGCGGATAAATAACTCACCCTCCACTAAACTCTGAGCATTTTGTTTCAAGAGTCTTTTCATCTCTTGGTTTGAAGTCTTATCAGCCAAGAGGTGATAGGCTTCTGAGAAGGCCTTCAAATAATAGGCATCCTGAATCAAGTAATAGCGAAAGATGGACGGGTCTAAATTACCCTCTTGCAACTGTAAAACAAAGGGGTGATGAAAGGAAGCCTGCCAAGCTTCCTTGGATAATTCCATCGCAATATCTGTAAATTCCATAATAACTCCTTTATAAAAATAGACTGGTTTGAAGCAATAAAAAGAACAGCAGGTAGATTAATTTTGTTTTTTTAGGAATATAAAAAGTCCGATAGCGATTCTCCACCTGTGCATGTTCGTCATATCCATGCGCCGACAGGGCTCTCAGGTAAAGATGGCGCCACCTAAAGACTGTCATCAGAACCTTGCTGTAAATCAAGGGAGACCAAAAATGCAGTTCTTGACCGCGTAATAAGCAAGCTTCCTTGAGGGACTTGATTTCTTGCTGAATAAGGGGGAAGGAATTGAATACCACAATCAAGGCATAGGCCCAAGAGCGTGATAACCCCTTTTGAGCCAAGTACAAGAGAAGCTCTTTTAGGGAAATAGAGGAAACAAAGACAAGGCCTATACAAACTGTCACAAAGGCCCTCGTTCCAAGCATAACTGCCTGCGAAGCATCTCCATGTAACTGAACTGCCCAGTAGTTGGCCAAAGATGGCAAAATAGCGAGCATAATCATCCAAGCCAATACTTTAAATCGCCGGTAATAGAGCATAAAGAGAATACAAAATGCGACTACCGAAAGATTCAGAGCAATCGAAGGAATGAAAGATGTTTCCAAGGATAAAATCAGCAAGAAGAGACCGATAATCGGTGTCTGGGTTGCTACTTTGACCATACTACTTCACCTCCCCTTGGGTATTGCTACTCTGAGATGTGAGTGGTTGGGTAATTGTCACTTCTTTCACATGACTGAGCCCCTGACTAGTCATCTCAATCCAATAATCAACCACAGAGATCAAAGGATCTAAACGATGGCTAATGATCAGAAAACTTCTTCCTTGATTTCTGTCCTCCACAATCCACTGACAAAAATAATGGCAAGCTCTATCATCCAAACCTGCAAAAGGTTCATCTAGTAAAATCACAGAAGCCTTGCTGGTCAAGATGGTCAAGAGCTGAAGAATCTTTTGCTGACCACCACTTAATTGATAGGGACTCTTATCAAGCGCCTGCTCCAGATCAAAATACCGTAAAGCTTGGAGAATACGCTGATTTCTTTCAGAATCAGGTCCGTCTAATTGAAGTTCCTCTCGCAGACTAACTCTGATAAACTGTTTCTCAGCTTCCTGAACAACACCCGTCAGGTCATGATACAAACTCTTTTTCTTTTTTAGAACCGAACCCTTCCAAGTAATGCGCCCCTTATACTTTTGAAATTGAAGAATGGAGCGAAAGAGGGTTGATTTCCCGACACCATTGTCACCCAAGATACAGGAAATTCCTTGATAGAATGTAAAATCCGCAATTGAAAAGAGGGGACGCTTATCCAGCTCACAAGTCACACGCTCCATATGGAATAGTTTTGGGCTAGAAGCAACTTCCTTTGAAGCAACCTGTGTCATCTCAGAGGTAGGGATTTGAAACACTTCCCTTAGTTGTCCATCTCTTAGCTCCACCATACGGTCTATATAGGATTCATAGTCTGTTAAATCATGGTCACACAAAATAACTGTCTTACCATTAGAGGCCAATTCTTTTAGAATCTCCAAGATCTCTATCCTGCTCTTGCGGTCAATGGAAGCGAAGGGCTCATCCAAGAGATAGACCCTAGGATTCATAGCAAAGAGAACTGCCAGTGCAGCCTTTTGCTTTTCCCCACCTGATAAGTGATGAATGGGACGGTGCAAGATTGCCTTGCAGCGACATTGCTGGACTACCTCTGCTATTTTTGAATCAATTTCCTGAACGGGATGGCCGATATTCTCTAGGGTAAAAACCAGCTCCTCAAACAAGTTCTCCATGGTAAATTGATGATTGGGATTTTGAAATAGAATACCAACCGTCTGGACACGTTCGATGATAGAAAGCTGACTGACCTCGCTCCCATTTATCAGGACTTGACCGCTATAGGGAAGAGAACTGACTTGGGTAATCATTTGAAAGAGACTAGATTTTCCAGATCCACTACTCCCAACTAACAAGGTAAAGGCTTGCGCATGAAAAGTAAAATCAATCGGTTCTGAAAAAATTGGGGACTGAATCTCCCGTAATTCCAGCCCCATCTATGCTTTTCCTCCAGTTGCAAACTGATGATAGAGTTTGACAATAGCACGAACCAAGATAGTACAGAAGAAAAAGACGGAAATAAAACGTACCACTAGCAAGGAAAGTACAAAAGGCACTGAAAAGGCGTAGTAACCTAATTTAATGTATTCATAGACAAAGCTAACAAGCGTAATCCCAATACTATTGGCAGTTAGAGAGAGCCAACTTTCATAGCGATTCTTGGTTACGATAAAACCAAGTTCACTTCCCAAACCTTGAACCAAGCCAGACAAAAGGGCACCTAGACCGAATTGGCTACCATAAAGGACTTCAGCAAGCGCAGCTAGCACTTCACCAATCGTTGCACTTCCTACTCTTGGAACAAAGATGGCCGCAATAGGCGCAGCCATACACCAGAGACCAAAGAGGATTTCATTGGCAAAGGCCTGCAAGCCAAGAGGGGCTAAAATCAGAGTGAGGATATCAAACAGATAACCTGAACCCACAAAAACGCCACCAAAAAAGATAGACAAGAAAGCAAGTAAGATAACATCTTTTAATTGCCATTTTTTCAACATAAAAAACTCCTTTTTTTAAAGAAAAGTGGGGCATTCAAGGAGACCTACCTAAATGCTTTGTATCACCTTCATCCAGTTTCGTAAAAGAAAAAACTCTAATTACAATCAAGAATTAGAGTTCAGCTTACAAGATTAGACCGTTCATTTCGACATACGAAAAAACGTTTCACATTTCCCTTCGCCAGTCTTAACTGTATCAGGTTCAATGGGTATCATCTCAGCCTAAAGCACCCCAAATGTCTTTATTATTTAATTATATAATTATTTTAACAAATGATTTATTCTAGTTCAAGAAATTGAACTAGAAATACAGCCTTGCACTCACAAAGACAGCAGATCTTTCTTTTGTAAAAAACAAATGTCTTGTTTGATAGATTAGCCATTTGAGCTAAATCTAGGCATAGCTTTTAGAAAAGGGAAACTTCCACTTACTTAGAATCCAAGGATAGATACCTATTGTTCACTCATTTCCCGAACAGTTTTTTCTATATTTTTTGCATACGATATTGCTGAAATGATTGAAACACCATCCATATTGGTCTTCATAATGTCTTTAATATGCTGCGTCTGTATGCCACCAATTGCAACTAAGGGCATTTGTGGCAATAGTTTTCTCATCAATTTAAGACCTTCATAACCTATAGCGCCACCAGCATCATCTTTTGACTGGGTATCAAATACAGGACCAACACCAACATAATCTACATATTCAACTTTTGATTGTTGAAATTCTTTCTCGTTTTTTATAGAGAGACCAATTATTTTATCTGGCATCAATTTTCTAATTTCATCAACTCCAAGATCATCTTGTCCTACATGTACGCCATCAGCGTCAATTTCCATTGCCAAATCAATATCATCATTAACGATAAATGGAACATTGTATTTTTTACAAAGCTCTTGAATTCGGATGGCTAGTTCAAGTTTTTCTGAGCACTCTAAAGCATCTGCACCTTTTTCACGAAATTGAAATAAGGTTATACCACCTTTTAAGGCTTCCTCAACGACTCTATATAGATCTTTTCCTTGGCAAGTAGTCGTTCCACAAATAAAATATAGTTTTAGTAATTCTTTATGAAACATCTTACTTCACTCTTTTGAATTTCTTTACATCTTCGTCTGTAATCTCGTATAAGGCATTTATAAATTCAACTTTAAATGTTCCAGGAAGATGTCCATTGGGATGTTTTTCTGCCATTTCTCCAGCGATATTGTAAACCAACATTGCTGTTTCTAATGATTTCAATTCTTGACCTTTTTCTAGTCCGATAAAGCTTGCTACTACAGCACCTAATAAGCATCCTGTCCCAATGACTTTTGGCATCATAGCACTACCATTATGAATCATTACCACTTCTCCATTTACCGCAATAGCATCCACTTCACCTGTTACTACTATTGGAATATTGAACTTCTCATTTGCTGCTAAAGCAATTTCGTCAATATTATCTACTCCCGCACTGTCTACTCCTTTAGATGCCACATTTATCCCTACTAAAGAGGCAATCTCGCCAGCATTTCCCCTAATCGCTGCTAGTTTATAATTGTTGATTAGATCATCTGCTACTTTTTTTCTATATTCTCCTGCTCCACAGGCTACAGGATCTAAAACTGCTGGAACATTATATTTCTCTGCAATTTTCAGAGCAGCTTGGTATAATTTCCAATTTTCATCTGTCAATGTTCCTATGTTTATTAATAAACCACCAGCATACTTTAACAAATCCTCTAAATCTGCAGGAAACTCACTCATAGCTGGTGATGCACCCAGTGCTACTAATCCATTTGCTGTGAAATTTTTTACTACATCATTGGTGATGCAAATGACCAAAGGTGCTTTTTCTTTTAATAATTTTAAACTTGTCATATTGAAATCCTTCCTTTTCACTTTATACGATCTACTGATTTCGATTTATCTCTATCTTTCGTTAAGAAATTTTTTATTTACATTGAATAATTTACCTCATCAAATTTGTAAATATCCTAAACTTTCTCTAGGCGTCATAACCAATATCAAAAAAGGCTAATTCTAAAACGACCGCTTGATTCCAGCGTTGCTGAAGTTCTGTCAAATCTTCTCGACCTTTTCCGACACGATTAAGTTCGTCAACCAGAAATTGAACCCATTCTGCAAATAAAGGTCCTCTGTGGAGATTGATCCATTCCGAATGAATATAGGCTTCAGGTAGAGCCAAATCTTTAGAACCCCAGTCTAAATAGAGACCTTCTGCAATAACCAGCATGACCAAAAGATGGGCATAATCTGATGAAGCCACTGCCGAATACATAAGATCCTGAAAGGCTTTTGTTACAGGATGCAAGGTCACTTCCAAATAGTCATTCTCAGATACTTTTAACTCTTTGAAAGCCTTCTGGAAATAACCGTCTTCATCTGCTTCAAGAAAGCCTAGTTGCTTGGCAAAACGAAGCTTGGATTCAAGCTGGTCTGCGTGGGCTACGCAGGCACCCAGCATGGATAAAAAGGCATCAAAGAAGTGATAATCTTGAATTAGGTAGTCTTTTAAGACCTTATTCTCAATTGTCCCCGCAAAAAGTTCCTTAACAAAACGATGATTGATTGCAGCCTGCCAATCCTTCTGATTGCTTTTTAATAATTCTCCAACAGTCAAACCTGGCTCAAATGCATAGTCTTGTGTTTCCATATTTACTTTTCCTCTCTTTACTCGTTCGTAATCAACAAAACATCAAGAAAATCCTAGTTTTACTTGACCTTTTTAAAGAAAATCAAGGGCGTTCAAGAAGAGCTATCTAAATGCTTTGTACCACATTCATCCAGCTTATATAAACAAAAAAACTCCAATTACAATCAAGAATTAGAGTTGACTTACAAGATTCGATCGTTCATTTCGCCATACGAAAAAAACTGTTCACATTTCCCTCCGCCAGTCTTAACTGTATCAGGTTCAATGGGTATCATCTCAGCTTAAAGCACCCCAAATGTCTTTGTTATTTAATTACTGCACCAGTATAGCAAAAAATGAAAGCCCTAGCAAGATATTTGATTAGAAAATATATTTATATAGTTTTTAATGGTGATTTATTCTTCCTATAGACGAAGAAAAACCTCCACATCAAGTGGAGGCAATCTCTTTTATCAATACAATTTTAAGTCGCGTGGGTCAACTGGGAAGGTTGGGTTGTATGGGTTGTGACGGAGTTTGAAGTGTTTGACATCTTCAATAGTCTGAGTTCCAGATAATTGCATAACTGTCTTCAATTCTGCATTCAAGTGTTCAAAGACTTGACGTACACCAACACTACCACCGAGAGCCAAACCATAGATGACAGGGCGACCAATAGCTACCAAGTCTGCTCCTGAAGCCAAGGCTTTAAAGACGTGTTGACCACGACGAATACCTGAGTCAAAGACGATTGGCACACGTTTGTCAACTGCTTCTGCTACTTCTTGAAGTGAGTCAAAGGCAGCTGGTCCACCGTCGATTTGGCGGCCACCGTGGTTGGTTACCCAGATACCAGAAGCTCCCGCAGCAAGCGAACGTTCAACGTCCTCACGGCATTGTGGTCCCTTGACATAAACAGGAAGTCCTGAGTATTCAGCGATAAATTCTACATCACGTGGAGACAAGCGTTGTTTAGCTGATTTGTAAACAAAGTCCATTGATTTACCAGCACCTTCTGGTAGATATTCCTCAACAATCGGCATGCCAACTGGGAAGACAAAACCATTACGCTTGTCCACCTCACGATTACCTCCTACAGTCGCATCTGCTGTCAAGACAATCGCTTTATAACCTTCAGCCTTCACACGGTCCATGATATGGCGGTTGATACCGTCATCCTTACTAAAGTAAAATTGGAACCAGTGAGGTGTCCCTTGAAGGGCTTCTGTAATTTCTGGAAGATCGACAGTAGAGTAAGAACTGGTTGTATAGAGGGACCCAAACTCATGCACACCACGCGCAGTCGCCACTTCACCCTGTTCGTTTGCTAATTTATGAGCTGCAACAGGCGCCATAATGATTGGTGAAGACAATTTTTCACCTGCAAATTCAATCTCTGTACTTGGATTTTCAACATCACAAAGAGTATGAGGAACGATGAGTTTGTGGTTAAAGGCACGAATATTCTCACGTAAAGTAAAGGTATCTTCCGCCCCACTAGCAATATAGCCAAATGCTGCTTTAGGAATAACTTGTTGCGCCATTGGCTCCAAATCATAGGTATTGATGAAATCTACATGACCTTCTGCATTGCTTGTTTTATATGACATAAAATGCCCTCCTTAATAAGTAAGCGTTTACTTTGTATATTACAAAAATATCTTAACTCTTTTTTCAAAATTTTTCAAATATTTTGTTTGAAAATTTCAGAAATTCTAGGACTATGATAAAAAATCCCTATAACAGCAATAAAAAATACATATTATTCAAAGGAGATTTTAAGTGCTACAATAACTGTATTATTTCTAGATGGGAGGTTCTATTTTTGGATTGGTCCATTGTTGAACAATATCTACCACTATATCAAAAGGCATTCTTTCTGACCTTACATATTGCAGTTTGGGGAATTTTGGGAGCCTTTCTGCTCGGTCTAATCGTTAGTATCATCCGACATTATCGAATCCCTGTTCTGGCGCAAGTAGCGACAGCCTATATTGAATTGTCACGTAATACGCCCCTTTTGATTCAACTTTTCTTTCTCTACTTCGGACTTCCCCGAATCGGGATTGTCCTATCTTCAGAAGTCTGTGCTACTCTGGGACTGGTCTTTTTAGGAGGCTCCTATATGGCAGAATCTTTCCGAAGTGGGCTGGAAGCCGTCAGTCAAACCCAGCAGGAGATTGGATTAGCTATCGGTCTGACACCTCTACAGGTCTTTCGCTATGTGGTCCTTCCGCAAGCAACAGCGGTTGCTCTACCATCTTTTAGTGCCAATGTCATTTTCCTCATCAAGGAAACCTCTGTTTTCTCAGCAGTGGCTTTAGCCGACCTCATGTACGTCGCCAAGGACTTGATTGGGCTCTATTATGAGACAGACATTGCGCTAACTATGTTGGTAGTTGCTTATCTGATAATGCTTCTACCCATCTCACTGGTCTTTAGCTGGATAGAAAGGAGGCTCCGCCATGCAGGATTCGGGAATCCAAGTACTCTTTCAGGGAAATAATCTCCTGAGAATCTTACAGGGATTGGGCGTTACGATTGGGATATCCATCCTGTCTGTCCTCTTATCCATGATATTCGGAACAGTCATGGGAATCATCATGACCTCCCATTCTAGAATCATACGATTTTTAACACGATTGTATCTGGAATTTATCCGTATCATGCCCCAGCTGGTGTTGCTCTTTATCGTTTATTTCGGCTTGGCTCGAAACTTTAATATTAATATCTCAGGTGAGACTTCTGCTATTATCGTTTTCACCCTCTGGGGAACAGCTGAAATGGGGGACTTGGTCCGTGGAGCTATCACTTCCCTCCCTAAGCATCAGTTTGAAAGTGGACAGGCACTAGGTTTGACAAATGTTCAACTTTACTGCCACATCATCATCCCACAGGTCTTGAGAAGATTACTTCCACAAGCCATCAACCTTGTCACTCGGATGATCAAAACCACTTCCTTGGTTGTCTTGATTGGGGTAGTTGAAGTGACCAAGGTTGGACAGCAAATCATCGATAGCAATCGCCTGACCATCCCAACCGCTTCCTTCTGGATTTATGGAACCATTCTTGTCTTGTATTTCGCAGTCTGCTTTCCTATTTCCAAACTATCCACTCACTTAGAAAAACATTGGAGGAACTAAATGTCTGAAACTATCTTAGAAATCAAGGAACTCAAAAAATCCTTCGGAGACAATCCCATCCTCCAAGGTTTATCTCTAGATATCAAAAAAGGGGAAGTTGTCGTCATCCTAGGAACATCTGGTTGTGGAAAAAGTACCCTCCTTCGTTGCCTCAATGGCTTAGAAAGTATTCAAGGTGGAGATATCCTGCTGGACGGTCAGTCTATCGTTGAAAATAAAAAAGATTTTCACCTAGTTCGCCAAAAGATTGGTATGGTCTTTCAAAGCTATGAACTCTTTCCCCATCTGGATGTCCTACAAAACCTCATCCTAGGCCCTATCAAGGCTCAGGGAAGAGACAAGAAGGAAGTAACGGAGGAAGCATTGCAACTACTAGAACGTGTTGGATTGCTGGATAAACAACATAGCTTTGCCCGTCAATTGTCTGGTGGACAGAAGCAACGGGTTGCGATTGTCCGTGCCCTGCTCATGCATCCAGAAATTATCCTCTTTGACGAAGTGACTGCTTCATTGGATCCAGAAATGGTGCGTGAGGTGCTGGAACTGATCAATGACTTGGCCCAAGAAGGGCGCACCATGATTCTAGTAACCCACGAAATGCAGTTTGCCCAAGCCATTGCCGATCGCATTATCTTCCTCGACCAAGGGAAAATCGCTGAAAAAGGAACGGCTCAAGCCTTCTTTACCAATCCTCAAACCAAACGAGCTCAGGAATTTTTAAACGTCTTTGACTTTAGCCAATTTGGCTCATATCTATAAAGGAGATTTTTATGAAACTACTCAAACCACTTTTAACTGTTTTAGCACTTGCCTTTGCCCTTATCTTTATCACAGCTTGTAGCTCAGGTGGAAACGCTGGTTCATCGTCTGGTAAAACCACTGCCAAGGCCCGCACAATCGATGAAATCAAAAAAAGCGGTGAGCTACGTATCGCCGTGTTTGGAGACAAGAAACCGTTTGGCTACGTTGACAATGATGGTTCTTACCAAGGTTACGATATCGAACTTGGTAACCAACTGGCTCAAGACCTTGGTGTCAAGGTTAAATACATTTCAGTCGATGCTGCCAACCGTGCGGAATACTTGATTTCAAACAAGGTAGATATTACTCTTGCCAACTTTACAGTAACTGACGAACGCAAGAAACAAGTTGATTTTGCCCTTCCATACATGAAAGTTTCTCTTGGAGTCGTATCGCCTAAGACCGGTCTTATTACAGACGTCAAACAACTTGAAGGTAAAACCTTAATTGTTACAAAAGGAACGACCGCTGAAACTTATTTTGAGAAAAATCACCCAGAAATCAAACTTCAAAAATACGACCAATATAGTGACTCTTACCAAGCCCTTCTTGACGGACGTGGAGATGCCTTTTCAACTGACAATACTGAAGTTCTAGCTTGGGCACTTGAAAACAAAGGATTTGAAGTAGGAATTACTTCTCTTGGTAATCCAGATACCATTGCGGCAGCAGTTCAAAAAGGCAACCAAGAATTGCTAGACTTCATCAATAAAGATATTGAAAAATTAGGCAAGGAAAACTTCTTCCACAAGGCCTATGAAAAAACACTTCACCCAACCTACGGTGACGCTGCTAAAGCAGATGACCTAGTTGTTGAAGGTGGAAAAGTCGACTAAGTTTTAAAAAGAAAAACGGACAAGACTAGAATTCTGATAATCAGAATCTTATCTTGTTCGTTTTTTATCTAGTCCATCATAGATGCAATCTCCATTATTGCAACAACGTTTGTTGGATTATCAGAAGTCAATGAATGATTTGCGAACCCAAGAGCAACACGGAATTGTACATTCTTGTTTGCTGGGCTATAACCATCTCCCATCATCATAGCTGCATAGTGACCTGGTGAGTGTTTCCATACAGTATAGAAGTAGTGAGCTAACGCTTTTTCATTTGTAAGACTTACAATATCCCAAACAGTTGTTGTTTCTGCTGTATTTTCAGTCATTGCATTTGTTTGTTTGTAGAATTCTGGATCATAAGCAGTTGACCAACGAGAACCATCAGGTCGTTTGTGCTTACCTTCCTTCTTACCTTGGTAACGCAATGAACCGTGATCTGCCATTTCATTAGCACGAATATTGGCAACTCGAGTTAGTTCGCTATCATCTGCTGCGATGGTTGCAGGAGTCAAACCTTTACGAGTGCGTTCTTCATTAAGAAGCTCCATGAAGTGTTCATTAAGTTTACGATTATCTACAATTTGTTCAAGCTTATCAAGTTCTCCTTGAGAAAGGCGTGATACTTTCCAAACTGAGATAAGTCCCATATCTCGAGGAAGTTCATCTCCGTCATCTGTTTCATCAACAGCTACACGGTCTTTATCAGGTTGAGAAAGATTGTCGTGTAGATACTTAGCACGACGGTGATCTTCATTGTTTGGATCCAAACCGTTTTCACCTAGACTCTTAATGTCTTTCCATGTACCATCAATGTCATAGTTATCATCAGTTGTTGGAACTACAACATCTGTTGGATCAGCGATACGTTTTTTCTTAGTACCATTATAGGTAATTGTGTCAACTGCAGCTTGAATTTCAACTAGCTCACGACTTTTAACAGTTCGTTCACCAGTTTTATTGTTTACTGAAATAATTTTGCGGTAACGCTTGAATCCGTCACGACCATTTTCAGTACGAGTTTCACCTTCGAAAAGGTTAGAATCATTTTCAGTACGAGAACCATGAGAAATTGTTTCAGTTTCTTCTTCAGTAACTTCAGACATCAATTTCTTAGTTCCATAATGAACAACTTTTTGTTTTGCTGGAACAGTGTTAATCAGTTCACGACTTACTTCTGTACGGTTTTGATTTTCATCATTGATGTACTTAACTTTATAAGTTTCCTTACCATTTACCGCATCTTCAACTCGCTCATCACCTTCAAAAAGTTCAGGATCGGCAACTCGTTTTTCACCTTCAGCAGTAATAATTTTGTCTTCGTTAGCATAAGTGTAACGTTCTTTAGTTCCAACTTCGACTACTTCATCCACTGCTGGAACAGTTTCAGTATTGATTAGCTCACTCTTAACAAGTTTGCCATCTTCATAGTAGTCTTTGTAGTTTTCGATGATTTCACCGTTTTTACCTTTAGTTTTAACAACTCGTTGATCGTTGAAAAGTTTATCGCTTTTAACTTCAAGAGTATTGAAGTTTTCTCCAGCTTTGCGCTCAACTCGAGTTTTATTTTCTGTTAAAACTTTATGAGTTCCAACTCGAACAACCTCTTTAACCGGTTTTACTTCATCACTTTTAACCACAGATGAACGACCATTTCCGTAAACAATTGTAGTTTCAGTATAAGAACCTTTTTGACCCTTAGTTTCTACTACACGTTTTCCTTCATTTAATGTCTCATCTTTAACTTCTTCAGTTTCGTAATTTACTTCAACTGTTCGAGAAGTGCGACTTGTTTCCAAGTTTTCACCAGTTCCAATTTCTACAATTTCATCAACTGCTGGAACTTCATTTTCTCGTTTTTCATCACGAGAAACTTCCGTACCGTCTGGAGTGGTTACAACTGTAGTAACAAGTTCATAAGAACCATCTTTACCAGCTTGAATTACTTTTTTCTCACCTTTCGGAAGGTCTGGATTTGTGTTGCTAGTAACTTTATGTTCAACCTTGTGGTTTTCACGAGTTACAGTTTCAATATTTTTCTTAGCAACTTTTATTCCGACATGAACAACTCTATTTTTTGCCTCTTTTTGAGTAGATGAAACAAGAGTACGACCAGTTTCAACACCATCTTCAAGTGTTACAGTGAAAACTTCAAGTTTTTCACCATTTTGTCCGGTTTCTACCTCTTTTTCTACTCCAGCATCTAAGTTTTCATCTGGAACGTATTCTGTACCAGGAAGAATAGGAGTGCGAACCACCTCTTCTTTTGTAGTACGAACCACTTCTTTAGAAGTTTTAGTCCCAACATGGATAACTTTATCAACTGCAGGAGTTGTTTGAGTTCCTGTTGCTACACGACTAACTTCTACACCATTTTCAATGGTAATTGTGTAAGTTGTTTCTGTTTTTCCTGCAACACCTTCTTGAACAACTTGAGTTTCACCAACATTAAGATTTGCATCTGGGACATGTTGGACTCCAGGTTCAATTACAGAAGTTTCTACTTCAGTTCGAGTAGTTACAACTTTTTTAACTTCAGGCTGAGCTGGAATGGCTGGCTGAGTTTCTACAGCTGGTTTTCCATCTTCTGCTGGTTTAGCAGGCACTTCTGGTTTTGCTGGAGTAGCAGGTTTAATAACTTCTTCAGTTGTTTTTTCACCAACTACAGTATTAGTTTTACCAGTTTCAACTTGTTCTTTGTTTCCTGGTAAAGTTGCTTGGTTATTACCTTCAACCTTATCTTTTTTCTCTTCTAAAGTTTTTTCTTCTTTAGTTGGAGTACCAGTTGTTTGGTCTTTGTTTTCTGGAACAGTTGGAGTTGTAACTTTAGTTTCAACTTCTTTTTTCTCTTCCTTTTTATCTAAGACCTTATCTTTTTCTGGTTTAGCTTCAGGCAATGCAGGCTGAACTTCTGGAGTGCCTTTATCATCTTTAACTTCAACCTTTTTAGTTAGGTTATCAGATTTTTCCAATATTTTATTATCTTTATTAGCTACTTCTAATCTAGAAACTTGCTCAACTGCGTCTTCACCCTCAGTTCTTACCTGTGACTTAAGCTTTTCCTCTACCTTCGTTATTTCTGATAATTTTTCATATGATTTATCGAGAGATTTAATCGAATCTTCAGAACCAACTTTTTTAGTAGCTACAAATGCTTTAGCCAATTCCTCTTTGGCATCTACTTTAGGTAGAAAACTCTTCTCTGTTTCTTTAATAGTATCAGTTGTTGTGTATTCTTTTTCTTTTGAAGAAGAGTCTGAAACGGTAACACTTTCACATTGCCCTTGATTTTGACTCGATTGATTTTGCAACATAACTGTTCCAGCTGAAATTCCTAAAAGCGCTACAATTGCTGCTGAGATTACCCAACCTCTTCTACCTTTTTTCAAAGTCTTTTTTTCATTAGTATTTTGTCTATCCATCTTTATTTTCCTGACTTTTCACTGATTATATTTTTACATACTTACACTATCTAATATATTTTTTAGAAAAACGATAATTTCTAACAGTACCTATAATGCCTCCTAGGCTACATGTAAATAAAATCAAAATAAAAATGGAAAAGCTATCGTCAATTACTTTAATACTATATAGATAATTAAAAATTAAAAATAAAGGTAGCGAAATCGGCAGTATAGTACAGCTCACAGCAGCTCGTCTCATTTCTTTGGTCTCTCCACTCATAAACCAAGTCAAAGGTAAAAATCGCATCCAGTTTAGATATTCTTTCTGTTGGACTTTTTCTTCAAACAAATGAGTAAATAAAGTATAAAACGGCAATGCGATATAATAAGTTGCTTTGACTAAAAAGTACATTACAGTTATAAAAATGGCAAAACCCCACCACATATCTCTAACTGTTTTATCAATATCACTTTCATATTTCGGTTTTCCAAACATCTTATTCTCCTAATCTATTATTTCATTAAATTTGTAAATGTATTAATTGTTGTCATTTTGTTATTGTAATCAACTTTTCTTTGTAATTCTTGAAACTGATAATTTAATTGCTCTGTCCTCATCATATCTTCATACATATTTTGCGCTTGTCCTAGGTCATAGGCTCTACCTTGATCAATTACATTAACCATATAAGCAAAAGCATCAAAATGAATATCTAACCCTGCTTGTTGCCTTGCATAAACAAATGGAATACTATTCAATTTCTCCATACAATAGTTTCTAGCTTGAGCAACTTCATCCTTATGTTTTTTTACTTGATCTGCTATTGGTTTTTCATGCTTCACTCGTTGATAAGCAAAATAAATTGGAGACCATAGCAGAACCCATGCTCCCACCCAAAGGGAGTATTCAAAAGGTTTACTTAAGATTCCTAAACCAGAACTAGAAAATTCACCAAGTCTATCTATATAGGCAACTAAGAACAATGAGCCTAAAATTCTGAAAATCCATCCCAAAACACTTAATTTCGGGTTGATAAGAGAAACATGTTTTCCATCTACTATATAAAAATACTTAGTCAGATCTTCTACTCTTTTAGACCAAATAGCAGCTTCAACTATTAAGTTTCTACTACGTTTAGGCTCTTCTATTGTCAAAAGATATTCTTGTAAAACAGTCTGGTATGATTGCGGATTAGCGATAGGATAATATTCATATTTTTTGCCTTCTGCAGTAATGACATCAAGTGAATGGTATGCACCATTATCAAAAACTTCAGACCAATGTTTATTTGGTAACCTCCCTTTTACATAGGCTTCCCAAATAGTCCATTCATCAAACAAATCTGACTTAGATTCATCCGGAATAATTCCTAAAAAATAATCTAACTCATTCTCCTCTTGAGAAATAATATCATTCTTATTCATCCATAAGTCTCCTTTCCTTGTTATTTTATCATATTGTGGATATATACACAATATGAAGTCAGATACTTTTTTCTTATAATTAAGTAAAAGGAGTTGATGACGATAATCAGTTTTAACCCACTCTGGGCTACAATGAAGAAAAAAGAAGTTTCTCAATACAAGTTATTAAAATCCGGAGTTGATAATAAAACTCTTGACAGCCTAAAGAAAAATAAAAACATAACTTTACTAACTTTAGAAAAGCTATGTCGGATTTTAGATTGTCTTCCAAATGATATCGTTGAATTTATCGAAGAAACTCCCGATTCTAATATTCGTAACACATTTATCTAGTTCTAATATTTATTCTTATGTCATAATATCTACGTTATCTACTCTCCCTATCATTGTTCACAATATAAACCAAGTAATACTCTTCAAACCATATCAGCTTCACCTTGGATTATATTTGATTTTCATTGAGTATAAGATCCAATAACATCACAAAAAGAAATCAGGTAATCCTAGTGACTACCTGATTTTCTATGTCTTAAGCATTTTGCCAATTTTCTTGGTCTTCTTTAAAGCTTTTTAGAAGGTCGAGCCCTTCTGGTGTGATGTAACCTTCTTCTTGAGCTAGGTGAATGAGTTCACTGTAGTTAGAAAGTGTTAACAGCTTAACACCAGCATCTGCAAAGTTTTTGTCTGCTTTTGGCAATTGGTAGCTGAAAATCGCTACAACTCCAAGCACATCTGCTCCTTCTCGCTTGGCTGCTGCCACGGCCTCGAGAACAGAACCACCTGTTGAAATAAGGTCTTCAACCACTACCATCTTTTGCCCCTGAGCTACGCGGCCTTCGATTTGGTTACCAGCTCCGTGGTCTTTTGGTTTGCTACGGATGTAGGCAAATGGCAAGTTCATCTTATCAGCAATAATAGCTCCGTGTGGAATCCCTGCTGTTGCAGTTCCTGCAATCACTTCTACCTCTGGAAAGGTTTCTTTGATAGCTTCCACAAAGCCATTTTCAATGAGGGTACGAGTTTCTGGATAGGCAAGGGTCACACGGTTATCTGTATAAATGGGTGACTTGATACCAGATGCCCAAGTGAAAGGCTCCTCTGGTTTGAGGTAAACGGCTTGAATTTTCAAGAGGTGGCTAGCGATATCTTTAGCAAGTGTCATGGTATTCTCCTTTTATTTTTCTAATCTAGTTCTTTAATTCCAGTCCTGTGTCCATTCATTCTTGATGGCATGATAAGCTGCAACAGGATCCTCAGCTTGGGTAATGGGACGTCCCACTACGATATAGTCACTACCGATTTGATAGGCATCAGCAGGTGTCATAACGCGTTTTTGATCTCCAATAGCAGCTCCCTGTGGACGAATGCCCGGTGTCAGACAAATAAACTCTGGTTTGGTTGCCTGCTTGATGACTTGCACTTCCTGAGCCGAGCAAACAACACCATCTAATCCCGCTTCAGCTGTCTTCTTAGCATAATGAATCACAGACTCTTGCAGGCTGGTTTGGATATTTTGAAACTCCTGCATCTGAGCTTCTGATGTTGATGTGAGCTGAGTGACAGCGATCAATTTGGCTTGACTTCCAAGACCTTCACGCGCAGCCTTCATCATCTCTACACCGCCAGCCGCATGAACATTTGTCATATCCACACCAAGCTGAGACAGGACCTTCATAGCTGATTTGACTGTATTGGGAATGTCATGAAGTTTGAGATCCAAAAAGACACTATGACCTTGACCTTTCAAGTAGGACACAATCTCAGGACCCGTTGCGTAATAAAGCTCCATCCCTACCTTAAGATAAAGGCTTTCTTCTGCTGGAAAAAGAGCTAAGAATTCCTTGACCACCTCAAAACTAGGAAAATCAAGAGCAATAACTGGACGATGTTCTCGCATAGGTTTCTCCTTTTACCTTTGCTAGTGAGAGAGTCTGGCCACAAGAAGCCACGAAAAAAGGAACCTGCCAACAGCAAGGTTCCACGAAAAATGGGTAGTCTCCACCCTTTTACCGTCTAACCTTAGCTGCCTCTCTGGACTGCTTTAAAGGTTTTTTACTATTCTATTATTTCTACTAACACTTGTCAAGTAAAAACATGGTCACTAAAGAGCTATAGGAGAAAAGGTAGACCCTAACGACGCGATGAACGCCGGGTCGTTTGGTTTTGATTGCCCTCTTCCTCCAGCTTTTTCCTTTCCTCTTCTAGTTTATTCTGCTGTTCTTCCAGTCTTTTCTTCTCTTCCTCTTTTTGTTTCTTCTCAGCTTCCTTAGCCTCTTGTTTGGCTTTTTCCTCAGCCTCCATAATTAATTTATCCGCCACAGTGTAACTGTAAATTCCAGCTTCCATGTCGACCACACTTGGTTCTGACAATTGTGGCTTAATCTTACTATAGTAAGGCAGTTTCTTACTCATTTCAGAAAGGGGAACCAAAACTTCGTCCGAATCATTCATAGTCACTCGAATTAAATCTGAAGTCACCTTGCTTGGAGCTAGTTCCACCTTTTGGATAGCAGATTTGAGTTCTGGACTAATTTGAGCAAGTTCTGACGTAAAGGCTTTGATTTGTTCGCTGTTATTAAAGAGAACTGATATATAAGTTTCTGGCAGACTCACCAAACTTACCGCACTGGTCTCAAGCTGACCGCTTGAAAGGATTGGATAATGACTTTCTCCAGAAACATAGTAGGCCACAATATCATATTCCTTGACCTTGATTGTAAACTTGGTTGGAAATTGATAGACAAGCTGAGCTGATTCAACCCAATAGTTAGACTTGATCTGCTCTTCATATTTTGCCTTGTCTAGCAGAAGGTTAATCGTATAATCCGAATCCTGAATGCCTGAAGCCTGTCGAATATCATCATCTGTAGTTTGCACTGTTCCCTCAACACGAATATCCTTCATGGTCGCATAAGGACTGAGCAAGTAGGCAGAGACAACCAATAAAAGCAGACTGAGAAACAAAATCGAGATAGCCCGCCAGATATGAACTCCTGGAATTTTCGGTTTGACCTGTTTTTCCTTTACAGGCTTTTTCTCTATTTTTTTATCCTGTTTATTCTGTTTCTTTGGCTCTTTGGATTTTGGTTCTTCTTTGGGTACTTCTTTTTTGACGTCTTCTGACTCTTCTGCTTCTTCTTTCGCATCTTCCTTAGCTGATTTTGGGTCTTTTGGTTCAGATTCACTCTCTTGGTCCTCAGTTGCATCTGACTTTTCAGATTTTGAAGCCATTCGAGTCTGTCTTTCCTTTTCCTTCTCCTCAGCTAGGGCCGCCTCTTCCTCAGCCTTCTTTTTTAGATATTCTTGGTTTCGTTTCTGCCATTCTGATAACTCTTTAAATTCTTCGAGGATTTCTTTGCCCTCTTTTTTCTTATCTTTTGACATTTACTTTCCTTATGATAAATCTTTTTTCAACAATTGATAAAAATCTGCTAGAGATTTCAATTCCTTTGAAGCCTTCATCTTGGCTTGATAGTCTTCCTTGTGACTTAGTAAGTGAGAAAGCTTCACTTCTAAACTGTCCAAGGTCAAATCGCTTTCTTGAAGCTCTTCTGCATAGCCTTTTTTTACAAAGTAAGCTGCATTTTCAATCTGGTCACCACGACTAGCTTCACGACCAAGTGGCACAATAACATGTAATTTTGCCATGGCCAAGAGCTCAAAAATCGTATTAGCACCACCTCGTGTCACAACTATATCAGCCAATTCCATCAAGGGTTGATAGAGATTGGTCACATAGTCAACACGAAAGAGATTTTGGCTCAACTCGTTCAGGCTAGAATCTCCAGTTAGATTGATAATATTGTAGCGTTCTGTCAGTTCTTTCTTATGGTCTGTCACCAATTGGTTAAAGACACGAGCACCTGCAGAACCACCGACAAACAATACAGTTGGCAATTGGGGATTAAAGTGGGTTTGAATATCCACCAATTCATCGGGTTCTGGATTTTTTTGATCTGAAACCTTGGTCACTGCTCCCACATGCTCAACCTTAGTCAAACTTGAAGCTTGCTCAAAGGTTGAATACATCTTCGTCGCAAATTTATAGGCGATTTTATTGGCCAAGCCCATAGATAGGTCCGATTCGTGAATAAAGACAGGAACTCCTGAAACACGTGCTGCGATCACAGGCGGCACAGAGACAAAGCCTCCCTTTGAAAAAAGAGCCTGTGGACGAAGTCGTAACATGATAAAGAGCGACTGGACAATTCCCCAGCCAACTTTGAAGACGTCCAGCATATTTTTCCAAGAGAAATAACGACGCAATTTTCCAGTCGCAATAGAATGGAAGGTGACATCAAGACCCGACTTGAGGATTTCTTGGTGTTCAATCCCACGCTTGTCCCCAATATAGTGAACTTCCCAGCCATCTTCGATAAACTTGGGCATTAACAAAAGGTTGAGAGTAACGTGTCCAACCGTCCCCCCACCTGTAAAGACAATTTTTTTCATATTATTCCTTTAACTCCGCTACTGTGCCGATAAAGAGGTCGCCACGTACTTCAAAGTTAGCATACATATCCCAGCTGGCATTTGCTGGACTGAGAAGAACCACGTCTCCTTGAGTCGCAAGCTCGTAAGCCTTGCGGGTCGCATCTGCAATATCAGTCGCATCCACATAAGCCACACCTGCCTTGTCTGCTGCCCGTTTAACACGTTCGGCAGACTGACCCAGGATGACCATCTTCTTGAGTCCAGTAATGTCTGGAACCAATTCGTCAAACTCATTACCACGGTCCAAACCACCTGCAATCAAGACGACCTTGCTGTTGTCAAATCCTGATAAGGCTTTTTGAGTAGCCAAGATATTGGTTGACTTGCTATCATTATAGAATTTGACACCCTTGATTTCATCCACAAATTGGAGACGGTGTTTGACACCACCAAAGGCTGAAAGAGTTTCTTTGATGATCTGGTTATCTACACCACGAAGCTTAGCTACAGCAATCGTCGCAAGGGCATTTTCCACATTGTGGCTACCTGGAACTCCGATTTCATTCGCTGCCATGACCACTTCCCCACGGAAGTAGAGCTGACCATCTTCCAAATAAGCTCCATCAACCTTTTCCTGTGTTGAGAATGGTACAACTGTAGCTTGTGTTTTTCTTGCCAATTCTTTTGCCAAGTCTTGGTTAAAGTTCAAGACAAGGAAATCAGCCACTGTCATCTTGTTCTGGATATTCCACTTGGCTGCTACATATTCCTCAAAAGAACCGTGGTAGTCGATATGAGTTGGCATGAGGTTAGTAATAACCGCAATCTCAGGATGGAATTCTTGAACACCCATGAGTTGGAAAGAAGAAAGTTCCATAACAAGAGTGTCCTTGTCTGTCACAGTTTGGGCCACTTGACTAGCTGGATAGCCGATATTCCCTGATAAGAGACCATGTTGGCCAGCAGCAGTCAAAACCTCCCCAATCATGGTCGTTGTGGTTGTTTTTCCATTTGAACCTGTGATACCGATAATTGGCGCTTCTGAAATCAAGTAAGCCAATTCCACTTCAGTCAAGACTGGAATACCCTTTGCCAAAGCCTTTTCAATCATAGGATTGCTGTAGGGGATACCTGGATTTTTCACCATAAGGGCAAACTCTTCATCCAAAAGTTCCAAAGGATGGCCACCTGTGATAACCTTGATCCCTTCTTCCAGCAAACTTTGCGCAGCTGGATTGTCCTCAAAAGGTTTCCCATCATTTACCGTTACAATAGCACCTAGCTTGTCCAACAAACGAGCTGCAGATTCACCAGACTTGGCTAAACCTAAAACAAGGACTTTCTTATTTTTAAATTGATCTATTACTTTCATGTCTCGAACTCCATTTCTACTCTTACTATTTTACCATTTTTATGGAAATAAAAAAGCCACAAAGTGTGTTTGTGACTCTTTCTTCTAACTGAATCTTGCCATATCATCTATGTGATAAATCGGTAACTCGAATAACTTGGTCCACTTGTTCCCAAATCAGAGGATTGTGGGTCGCAATAATAATAGTTCGATTCGGATTTTTTAAAGATTCTAGGATGGAAAGTAATTCCTCAGAGTTTTTGGGGTCTAGTGAAGCGGTTGGTTCATCTGCTAGAATCAAAGGTGGATCCTTTAAAATTATCTTCGCTAATGCAACACGTTGTGCTTCTCCTCCTGATAATTCAAAGATAGGTTGCTTCAAATCCAAATAAGAGAGGTTTACACGGTTTAGAGCTTGTTTCATCAAAGAGATTTTCTCTTTTTCTTTCAACTTTTTACCAACTAAACCCAGATTGAGATTCTCTTTGACGGTTTGACTTTCAATTAAGCCAAAATCTTGAAATAGGTATCCTAAGTAATCTCTAAAGAAAACAGAAGGCTTGATATCCTTAAGAGAAGTACCATCATAGATGATTTGCCCTTTGTCATATGGCTCTAATCGTCCAATCATATTCAAGAGTGTTGTCTTACCGCAGCCACTTGTACCGATTAAGGCATAAATTTTCCCACCTTCAAGATGAAGATTCGTATCTGAAAATAGCTGACGGCTTCCAAATTTTTTAGATATATTCTTTAGTTCAATCATCCTATTTTCCTTTCATAATTGTCATAGAAACACGAGATTCTTTATTAGCTTGACGGTAAAGCGTCAAAACTGCGCTAGCTAGAAAGACTAATAAAGTGAGCAAGCCAATCACCAAGTCTCGACTGCTTAAAATAAAGAGACTAGCACCAAATATAAAACTGGCAAATTGGCTAACCATATACTGAGCATGTGTTTCAAAAAATCGTAAACCTGAAATTCGTTTAATCAAGATATCTCGACGGAATTGCTCGAAATATAGAAGATTGACAGAATAAAAGAGTAACAAGGAACTAGCTATCCCAACAATAGCTCCTAAGATTAAAGTTGCTGTTTCAGTTTGAACTTCATTATAACGAGTTAGATAAACACTTCTTCCTTCTTTAAGATAGGATACTTGCTCATAAATTCCTGCATTTTTCAAGAGTTTAATCCCATCTTCATATCCTTTGACAAAGATATTCTTACCAGCATTGATAGACCAACTAGATTTGGAAATGATACTATCACCTGTAGATGTTGGAGTAAATACAACTAAAATCGGATCAGTTAAGTACTGGATGGATACTGGGCTTTCACCGTTATTATAAATAAATCGCTTTTCTCCAGTTGGAAGATAGCTAACAATCGCTCTCATTTCATACTCTAAAGGAGCACTTGCCTCCTCACCAGATTTTCCATAATAACTCAATCTTTCTTCAAAAACTTTCTTAAGTTCTGCTTCTCTAGAGCGCAAATGTTCTGGTAATAAGAGTCCAAATTCCCCTTTTTGAAGATGGGCTAGTTTTTGTCTAGTCTCACCATTTACAGATACATTTTCCTTGTCCAAATAACTTGGACTGACATAGAGAACATTAGCATCTGGACTATAGGTATCCAGTGTCTCTCCGTTTTTATTTTTTCCTTGAGGATTTGCAAAATGAATGAGATTATCTTTTACAAATAGAGCCTGTTCTTCTTCGATTGCTTCCTTGGCAAAGGCATACCACTTATTCTGATTTTCTGTATCTTTTACTCTATCACCTAAGCCAAAGAAAATCTGGTAATAGTCTGCTCTGTCCTGCCATCCTTGTTTTGAAATTTCAAGTTCTTTCAATCGTTGGTAAGACGTCAAACCTGTCTTAACAGCGTAGCCTACTGTAAAAACAGCTACTAACTGACACAATAGGGTTAAAGCCATCAGGCGTTTAAGGGGTAATCTTCCCTTAATAACGGGAACTAATGCTTTATAACTCAAACTTATTAGATAAAGGAGCATTAGTAAAATTGAAATCCCCAATAAAAACAAAAGATAGAAACTAATCCCCAAACCATAGGTGGCTAACAAGATAGGATAAAACAAACCTTGACTAAAAAGAACGACTCCCCCACCTAGGAAGGAAAGGAGGGCTGATAGAAGGAGCCATTTGATATCAGTAGATAAAGAATGCCCCATGATGGATAAGAGAGTCTGACCAGAAAAGAGTTTTATACCTGCAGCTCTCATTTCCTTAATCCGAGTGATAATCACTAGAGCAAAGAAAGATAAGCCAAATATTGCTAAACTAATTAAAATAAGGGGAATTAGTAACATTCTAAAAGCAAGAGAATAGGGCGGTGTCTTTCGGTCAGGAATTGCTTTATAACCCAAATCTCCTAATTTATCGGCAAGCTTTTCTTTCGTCAAGGAGCCTGACAAAAGGAGATAACTATTTAGCGGATCACTACGTTCACGACTTTCTTGGCTAGCTTCTTGGAATTCTTTTGGTAAAGTTCCCTGACCATAAGTTGCATAAGTAAAGTGAGTCGTCCCATCCTTACTCGGCTCTACGATTCTTCTAGCTATTAAACTCTGTTCTGAGTTTACAAAATTCTCTAATTCCTTTTCAAATACCTCACGCGTCGGTTCCTGAGTATCTTTTTTGACACGAAGTAAGGAAACGGAATCATAGCTTGCAAATAAATATTGTGGCGCACGTAAGACAATAATCCAAGCAAGGAAGAAGCTGAGAAAAAAAGTTGATAATAATATGAATAGTTTCTTCATAGTAGACTCCTTGTATAAGAGAATAACCCTATAGAACAAAGATTTTATGTTTTATAAATTCTTAGAATTATTTTCCTAGTTTAATCCATTACACCCTGAGCACCAAGACAACAAATTTAATCCTCCCTCGTTTTGAAAACGATTTCTTTTTACTTAAGTATATCACTTTTTATATAATCTATCAACATATTTTACTAATATATCATTAGTAATGAAGTTTTACAATTTCCTAAAAAATAGATGACATTAGCGGATTTTATTCCAGTTTTCGCCTTCATACTTTACAAGCAAAAGAAATGATATTATAGTAAAAGGCAATTCAAACTATTGTAAAATTTCTACAAAAAAAGAGAGCCGAAACTCTCTTCTTTATCTTCTTTTACTTTTACTGACCGACATGAGGGTAATATCTCGCAAGCTAAAGTATGCTAGGAAGAGCATGGCGATTGCGATAAAGAATTCTGTCGGTAGCTGAAAGATTTGCAGAACTGACAACATCAGTAAAATCAAGAGTGCTACGAAAGCAAAGACGACAAGGACGATATTAACTGTCCCTTTAATGCTTTGTGGTGTCGCAAATACATAGAGTAGTAATAAGAGGAGTCCTATGATTAAATAAACCATCTTTATCTCTTTCTAGCTCTTATTCAGCTGATTTTTTCTTCTTGTTAGCTTTCTCACGCTCTGCCTTGTTAAGGATTTGTTTACGCAAACGGATAGACTCAGGAGTTACTTCCATGTACTCATCGTCGTTCAAGAACTCAAGAGACTCTTCAAGTGTCAAGATACGAGGAGTCTTGATAACAGCTGTTTGGTCCTTAGTAGCTGAACGGACGTTGGTCATTTGTTTAGCCTTAGTGATGTTAACTGTCAAGTCATTTTCACGAGAGTTTTCACCGATGATCATTCCTTCATAAACCTCAGTACCTGGGTTGACAAAGATCGTACCACGTTCTTCGATAGACATGATTGAGTAAGTTGTAGCCTTACCAGCATCGATAGAAACAAGGGCACCACGGTGACGACCACCAATTTCACCTGGAATCAATGGCAAGTATTGGTCGAAGGTATGATTCATGATACCGTAACCACGAGTCATTGACAAGAACTCAGTTGAGTATCCAATCAAACCACGCGCTGGAACAAGGAAGACCAAACGAGTTTGACCATTACCAGTTGAAATCATATCCAACATTTCACCCTTACGTTCAGAAAGGCTTTGGATAACAGATCCTTGGTATTCTTCTGGAGTGTCGATTTGAACACGTTCAAACGGCTCACATTTAACACCGTCGATTTCTTTTACGATAACTTCTGGACGAGATACTTGAAGTTCATATCCCTCACGACGCATTGTTTCGATAAGGATTGACAAGTGCAATTCTCCACGTCCTGAAACAGTCCATTTATCTGGTGAATCAGTTGGGTCAACACGAAGGGAAACGTCTGTTTGCAATTCTGCCTGCAAGCGTTCTTCCACCTTACGAGAAGTCACCCATTTACCTTCTTTACCAGCAAATGGTGAGTTGTTAACCAAGAAAGTCATTTGAAGAGTTGGCTCATCGATGTGTAGGATTGGAAGAGCTTCAACTGCGTCTGTCGGAGTAATGGTTTCACCGACAAAGATGTCTTCCATACCTGAAACGGCAATCAAGTCACCCGCTTTAGCTTCTTGGATTTCACGACGTTCCAAACCAAAGAAACCGAAGAGTTTAGTAACACGGAAGTTTTTAGTTGTACCATCTAGTTTAGAAAGGGTAACTTGGTCCCCAACCTTAACAGTACCACGGAAGACACGACCGATACCGATACGTCCAACGAAGTCATTGTAGTCCAAAAGTGACACTTGGAACTGCAAAGGCTCATCTGAGTTATCTACTGGAGCTGGGATATGGTCAATAATTGTGTCAAAGATTGGTGCCATAGTAGCTTCTTGGTCAGCTGGATCATCTGATAATGAAGAAGTTCCGTTGATCGCTGAAGCATACACCACTGGGAAGTCAAGCTGGTCGTCATCTGCACCAAGCTCGATGAAAAGTTCCAAGACTTCGTCCACTACTTCTGCTGGACGAGCTGATGGCTTATCAATTTTGTTAACAACTACGATTGGGACAAGATCTTGTTCCAAAGCTTTTTTCAATACGAAACGAGTCTGTGGCATTGTTCCTTCGTAGGCATCTACGACCAAGACAACACCGTCAACCATTTTCATGATACGCTCAACTTCTCCACCGAAGTCCGCGTGTCCTGGTGTGTCCATGATGTTGATACGAGTTCCGTTGTAGGCAACGGCTGTATTTTTAGCAAGGATGGTAATTCCACGCTCTTTCTCGATATCGTTCGAGTCCATAGCACGCTCAGCCAATTCAGTACGTGCATCAAGCGTTTCTGATTGTTTCAATAATTCGTCAACGAGGGTTGTTTTACCGTGGTCAACGTGGGCGATAATCGCAATGTTACGGATATCTTCTCTTAATTTTGTCATGATTTCCTCTATAATATTCAAAATTTATTTTCTAACTGAACGATTATACCATAATTTCAAGTAAATAACATAACTCAAGCAAGTGTAAATGTTTTCACTCTGCTTTTCTTTTCACGTCAAGCCTTTTCAAAGCAAGCGACTTATGATAAGATAGGCACAGTATGCGTTTAGATAATTTATTAGCCCAAGAAAAAATCAGCCGAAAGGCCATGAAGCAAGCCTTACTCAAAGGGGAAATCCTCGTCGATGGTTGCCCAGCCCGCTCCCTAGCACAAAATATCGATACAGGACTACAAGAACTCCTTTTTCAGGGTCGAATCATTCAAGGCTATGAACACACCTATCTTATGCTTCATAAGCCTGCTGGTGTCGTTACAGCCAACAAAGACAAGGAACTTCCAACTGTCATGGACCTGCTGTCACCTGACATCCAGTCTGACAAGCTCTATGCCGTCGGCCGACTGGACCGAGATACGACAGGACTCCTCCTCTTGACCGATAACGGCCCTTTGGGCTTTCAACTCCTCCATCCTCAGTATCATGTCTATAAAACTTATCGAGTTGAGGTGAATGGACTTCTAACACCTGACCATATCCAAGCCTTTCAAAAAGGAATTATATTTTTAGATGGTACTGTCTGTAAACCTGCAAGACTAAAGATTCTATCTGCAAGTCTTTCTCTCAGTCAAGCCTCTATTACCATTTCAGAAGGAAAATTTCATCAAGTCAAGAAAATGTTCCTTTCGGTTGGAGTTAAGGTGACCTCCCTCAAACGTACCCATTTTGGCCCTTGGAGTTTGGATGAAAACCTGCAAGAGGGAGACTATCGCGCCCTCAACTCAGAAGAGTTGGCAAGCATTCGTGAATTTCTCAGAAAAAGTGGTTAAAAAATGAGCTCGGAAACATCCAAGCTCGTTTTCTTATTTCTCAACTTTGACTTTCCCTTTCCAAGAATCCAAACCATAAGAAAGGATATAAATCTCAGAAAAACCTTGTTTTTTCAAGTAAAGGGCCGCATTTGTGACACGCTGCGCACGTTGGTTTTCGTAAAGAAGGACAAGTTTATCCTTACGAAGGGCTGCAAGACTGGTCTTCAACTGACTTGAAGGAATATTGCGGGCCCCAAGGATATGTTTTCTGTGGAATTCTGCTGGGTCACGCAAATCAATCAATTGACCCATACGAATCAAGGCTTCAAATTCCTCATTATCTACAATTTTAGCTGCACGGCGAATACGAAGATAGTTAAAGCCCATCCACGCCAACATTGCTAGTATAAGTGCCCACAAAATCCAAGTAACCATTAGTTCTTTTCTCCATTTTTCTCAATATAATCCAATTCTACCTTGTGCTCTCTGCGTAGAACCGCTTCTGCTTCTAGATAGTCTAATTTGTCCATCAACCCTGCATCGTAAATCCGAGAGAGTTCCAACTTCATCAGTTCAATATCATATAAGCGTTTTCCCATATAAACAATAATACCAAATCGTTTGAGGAATTGCTGCACATCATAGAATGTTTTCATAAGACTCATTCTAGCAAAATTTTGTGTTTTTTTCAAGAAGAGACTCACACAATGCCCCTGATTTTCCTATCTTCTTTGGCGATTCTGACTCAAGTGTGGTACAATAAAAACATGAGAATTCAACAATTACACTATATTATCAAAATCGTCGAAACTGGCTCCATGAATGAGGCAGCCAAGCAACTCTTTATCACTCAGCCTAGTCTTTCCAACGCTGTGAGAGATTTGGAAAATGAAATGGGCATTGAAATCTTTATTCGTAATCCTAAGGGGATCACCTTAACCCGTGATGGGATGGAGTTTCTCTCTTATGCCCGTCAGGTTGTCGAGCAAACTCAGCTTCTTGAGGAACGTTATAAAAATCCTGTCGCCCACCGCGAACTCTTTAGCGTTTCGTCTCAACACTATGCCTTTGTGGTCAATGCCTTTGTCTCTTTGCTCAAGAAAAGCGATATGGAGAAATACGAGCTCTTTCTTCGTGAAACTCGTACTTGGGAAATTATCGACGACGTCAAGAACTTCCGTAGTGAGGTCGGTGTCCTATTTTTAAACAGCTACAACCGTGATGTTTTAACAAAAATGCTAGATGACAATCACCTGCTGGCTCACCATCTCTTCACAGCCCAGCCCCATATCTTTGTCAGCAAGACCAACCCTCTGGCAAAAAAAGACAAGGTCAAACTATCTGATTTGGAAAACTTCCCTTATCTCAGCTATGACCAAGGGACGCACAACTCCTTCTACTTTTCAGAAGAAATTCTTTCTCAAGAACACCACAAAAAATCTATCGTAGTCAGCGACCGTGCCACTCTCTTTAATCTCTTGATTGGTTTGGATGGTTATACCATTGCGACAGGGATTTTGAACAGCAATCTCAATGGAGACAATATCGTTTCTATCCCACTTGATATTGATGATCCAATTGAACTGGTCTATATCCAGCATGAGAAAACCAGCCTATCTAAGATGGGCGAACGCTTTATCGACTATCTACTAGAAGAAGTCCAGTTTGATAGTTGAGAAATAATAAGAACCAATATGTAGGCTAGCAACAACCTGCATATTGGTTCTTTTTACTTATAATTAAAAGTTTCCCCTGCCAACTTATCAGCTAGCTTGGGAAAGAGAGTATAAAACTTATGGGCTAGGTTCAACAAAACTGGGAGATTGAGTTCCCGTTTGTTTTTTCCTATAATCTTGACAATCTTTTTAGCCACTGAATCTGGTTCTAGCAGAAAGCGGTCAACTGATTTAAGATAGGTTCCTTCTGGGTCGGCTTGGTCGAAAAATCCTGTACGGATTGGACCTGGATTGACTGTTGTCACATAGACTCCATAGGACATAAGTTCGAGGCGTAACGCATTTGAAAAACCAATGGCCGCAAACTTGGTCGCTGAGTAGAGACTAGACTTGCCAGTAGCAATCAAACCTGCCATGCTAACAATATTGATGATATGGCCTTTTCGACTTTCCTTCATTCGAGCCGCAAGGCGACGAGATAGATTCATCAGGGCAAAGGTATTGACCTCAAACATCTGGTGAATATCTTGGTCAGAAATCTGCTCAAATTCCTCAAAAATCCCGTAACCAGCGTTGTTAATTAAGACATCAATCTTGCCATAACGAAGATAGAGGTCCGCTACCAGAGTTTCTAGGGCTGAATCATCGGTAATATCGATTTCAATCAATTCTGCACGGGGATGGTTTCCGTAGAGTTGGGCTAATTTTTCCTTATTTCTACCAAGCAAGATGAGTTGAGCATTTGGCATGAGTTTGACCATTTCTTGGGCTAGCCCCCCGCTAGCACCTGTAATGAGAATAGTAGACATCCTTTTCCTTTCTCGAGATTCTAGATTTCCACTTCTTCTAGGTCTTTAACCACATGGACATTTTCAAAAATCGTTGCTGCATCTCTTTTGAGCTGGCTGATATCTTTTGAAAGGAAACGAGCACTGATGTGGTTGAGTAAAAGCCGTTTGGCACCTGCTTCTACTGCAACCTCCGCTGCCTGCATGTTGGTTGAGTGGCCATGATTACGAGCAATTTTTTCGTCACCCTTGCCATAAGTCGACTCATGGACCAAGACATCGGCATTGACAGCTAGACGCACACTAGCATTGGTTTTGCGAGTATCACCCAGAATAGTGATAATCTTACCTGGACGTGGCGCTGAGATATAGTCAGCTGCCTTGATTTCAGTCCCATCTTCTAAAACAACGTCCTGGCCGTTTTTAATTTTCCCAAAAAGTGGGCCAAATGGGACACCAGCAGCCTTGAGTTTTTCAGCATCCAGCGTTCCTTCCAAGTCCTTTTGCATGACACGATAGCCAACGCAGAAAATAGTGTGGTCCAACTCTTCCGCATACACCGTGAATTTATCTGTTTCAAGAATTTTCCCTAGAGAATCTTGGTCAAATTCATGGAAATGAATCTTATAGGGCAGGCGTGAACCTGACACTCGTAGACTGGTCAATACAAAAGATTTGATGCCTTGCGGTCCATAGATTTCCAAATCTGTCTGCTCTTCATTGGCCTGAAAGGCACGGCTAGAAAGGAAACCTGGCAAGCCAAAAATGTGGTCTCCATGCAGGTGGGTGATAAAGATTTTGCTGACCTTACGTGGTCGAATTGTGGTTTCCAGAATGCGATTTTGCGTACCTTCTCCACAGTCAAAGAGCCAGACTTCGTTAATCTCGTCCAAGAGTTTCAGGGCGAGACTTGAAACGTTACGGGCTTTAGAGGGCTGACCAGCCCCCGTTCCTAAAAATTGAATATCCATTCGATACTTTCTAATTAATCAATATATAACATGGCTGTGCGGTTTTCCGATCGGAAATAGCGTTTGCCAGAAAAAACAGCAGCTTCTTGAAGTAAATCCTCTTGGCTGTATCCTTTGAGACGTTTGCGACCATCAGCCAAGCTTTCCAAATCAGTCAAAGCTGTGAGATTTTCCACGCTAACAAATTCCTCGTCCCCGACAGTCTTCATGTAAATCTTGCCAGACTCTTCAAAGACTAGTTGATGGGGGAAAATTTGCGCAATCTCAAAGAGCAAATTTTCTGAGATTACCTCTTCATTCTCAGAGAAAATCCGACCCAGTCCCTCACTCTCATAACAAAAACCAAAGGATTTACCAGACAGGTTTAGGCGAATAAAAGGTTTGTTTTCGAGAGTAAAACTTGGCTCAGTATTGTAAAGATTCAGTTCCTGACTGAGTTCCGCAAAATAATCCGTCGCTGCTTCAGGACTCTTTTTCTGGTAGAGCTCTGCAAAGTAGGCATTGACCACACTTGGCGGAGGGGTAATGAGGGCTAGTTGCTCCTGCTCTGTTTTACCAGCTAGAAGCTGATCCAGATAGACCTTATCTAGACTTGTATAACCTCCATATTTTAGAGCCAAAGTTTTGATATCAGTCATAAAATTCTTCTAACCTCCATTTGTTTTTCTCAGAAATGTAACCTCTAATGACTTCGCTGTCCTCCTGATAGTCACGCTCTTCCAAAATCGCAACACTTTCTAAATCATGAATCTTGTAGGACTTGGAAAAAGGCACGCGCAGGGTAAAGACTTCAAAAATATCCTTGATTTTCTCTAAAAACAAAGCCTGCAAATTTTCACGACTATCCTCAGACTTGGCAGAAATGAGAGCATATGGCGTTTGGGTAGGCGTAAAATCCTCCACCAAATCCGCTTTATTATACAGAGTCAGGCGAGGAATATCCTCCATGTCCAAGTCTTTCATGATGGACAGAACTGTTTTTTCATGCTCCTCATGGTAAGGATTACTGGCATCAATGACATGAACCAGAAGGTCCACATGCTTGCTTTCCTCCAAGGTTGATTTGAAACTGGACACCAATTCAGTCGGCAAATCTTGGATAAAGCCAACCGTATCAGTTAAAGTCACCTGTATATTGCCCCAAAGATGAATACTCTTAGTCGTCGCATCCAGAGTCGCAAATAGCTCGTCAGCCTCATACTGGGTCTTGCTGGTCAAGGTGTTCATGATAGTTGACTTCCCAGCATTGGTATAACCAATCAAACCAATCTTAAAGGTGCTTGACTCCAAACGCTTTTCTCTGACAGTCGCCCGATTTTTCTCAACCACCTTGAGCTGGCGTTCGATATCCGTGATTTGATTGCGAACGCTACGACGGTTCAGCTCCAGCTGGCTTTCACCAGGTCCACGGGAACCAATTCCCCCTGCCTGACGACTAAGCATAATACCTTGGCCGACTAGACGAGGTAGGAGGTATTTGAGCTGAGCTAGGTGGACTTGAAGTTTGCCTTCATGGCTTCGAGCCCGCATGGCAAAGATATCCAAAATCAACTGCATACGGTCAATGACCTTAACACCGAGAACTTCTTCTAAATTGACATTTTGCCGTGGAGTTAGACGGTTGTTGACGATGACAGTGGTAATCTCTTCTGCATCCACCATGAGCGCAATTTCTTCCAACTTACCAGAACCGACAAAGGTCTTGGAGTCATACTTTTCACGTTTTTGCCTGTAGCTATCTACAACGACTGCCCCAGCTGTCTTGGCTAGACTGGCCAATTCTTCCATGGAGAGGTCAAAATTGTCCATACCCTGCAATTCCACACCAATGAGCAGAACTCGCTCCTCTTTTTTCTCTGTATCAATCATCTAAAAATTCCTCTATCTGGCTTAAAATACGGTCTTTTACACCAGCTTCTCCAATCTGATAAAAGGTGACCTGCATACGATTACGGAACCAGGTCAACTGACGCTTGGCAAAACGACGGGTCGCCTGTTTGAGACTCTCACTAGCTTCCTCCAAGGTCTGCTCTCCGCGGAAATATGGAAAGAGTTCCTTATAGCCAATTCCCTTAGCAGCCTGCACATCAGGATAATGGTCAAAGAGCCACTTGGCTTCGTCTAGAAGTCCCGCTTCAAACATCAGGTCCACTCTGTTATTGATACGCTCATATAATTGACTGCGCTCATCATCCAAGCAGATAATCAATGGTTCATACAAGGTCTCTTGATTTTCCAAATCCTGACCAAAATGGGCAATTTCCAAGGCACGCATAGCACGACGACGATTAAACTGGGGAATCTCAAGGCCTGCTTGCTCCACCAGCTGAACCAATTCCTCATCTGTATAAGGCTCCAAACTAGTCCGATAGGCCAAAATCTCCTCATGGGGAGTCTCCCCACCTAGGTGGTAACCTTCAAGCAAGCTCTGGATATAAAGCCCAGTTCCACCAGCAATAATGGCTAGCTTGCCACGACTGTGAATATCCTCAATAGCCAGCTTGGCCTCTGAAACAAAATCAAAAGCCGAGTAAGACTCGGTTACCTCTCTAACATCGATTAAATGATGGGGAACAGTTGCCTGCTCTTCTGGACTAGCCTTAGCCGTCCCAATATCTAAACCTCGGTAAACTTGCTGGCTATCTCCACTAACAACTTCGCCATTAAAACGCTTAGCCACTTCAATGGCTAGAGCCGTCTTTCCAACAGCAGTCGGTCCAACGATCACAATTATTTTTGTTTTCATCTTTTTCCTTGAAAAATTCCCATTTTTTCGTTACTATTATTATAACACAAAAAGATCAGTCAGAAAAATGTGACCTCTTGAAGAGGCTGACTGATTAAGAATATAAAGGAGGAAGACTCATGGCTAAAGGATTCGCTAAAGGTCTTGTAACAGGTGTCGCAGGAACTGTTGCTGCACTTGCAGGCGCGGTATACGCATTTAAAAAGAAAGTAATCGAACCAGAAGAGCAAAAAGCAGCTTTCATCGAAGAAAACCGTAAAAAAGCAGCTCGCCGCCGCGTATCACGTTAAGAAATAAAAGAAGTTGGGATTCATTGTCTCAACTTCTTTTTTCTATTTTTTTATACTCAATGAAAATCAAAGAGCAAACTAGGAAGCTAGTCGCCAGGTTGCTCAAAGCACTGCTTTGAGGTTGTAGATAAGACTGACGAAGTCAGCTCAAAACACTGTTTTGAGGTTGTGGATAGAACTGACAAAGTCAGCTCAAAACATGGTTTTGAGGTTGTTGATGAGGCGACGCTGACGTGGTTTGAAGAGATTTTCGAAGAGTATTAAATAGCTAGATCAAACTTCAACTGTGGCTTAACAGGGTCATAATCCACCAGCTCAAAATCTTCTGCTTTAATATCAAAGAAATTGGTCTTATCTGGTACATTCAAGACCAAACGAGGTTGGCAGTTTGACGGCTCACGACGGAGCAATTCCTGAGCTTGTTCAAATTGATTGTCATAGATATGGAGGTTGTTGATAAAGTAGAAGAACTTTCCAACCTTCCATCCGAAATGCTTGGCAATCATCATTTGAAGAGCTACGTACTGCATAGCGTTGATGTGGTGGGCCACCAGCATATCATTAGAACGCTGGGTCAAGGTCGCATCCAGATAGATTTCTCCATCTATACGACGGACATCAAACATGGTCTGAAAGGCACATGGGAGCAGCCCATCTGTTTCTTCGAAAGCTTGGTAATCCCAGAGCGAAATGATATTGCGGCGGTTCCAAGGGTTGGCTTCCAACTGCTTGAGAAGCTTATTGATGATGTCGTGTTTCTTAACAACAGCCCCATAGCGCTCACCGATGGTCCCTGTATCTCCAACTTCCCAGTCATTCCAGTAGTGAACATTGTACTTGTCATTAAGAACTTCTAGACTATTGGACTGGTCTTGGTAAATCCAGAGCACTTCTTTGATAGCTGATTTGATAGCGATGGGACGCAAGGTCGTGATTGGAAATTCACCCTCTGACAAATCATACTCTGCAAAGGCCCCTGTGATGTACTTGGAGTTAGCCACAGTTCCATCCTTATACTTGGGGCGAGCCTGTTCTGAAAAGACACCTTCGTTAAGGATTCGTTCAATATTCTCTTTAAAAATTTGATCTGCTTTTGTCATTTACTCTCACCTCATTTATTGTCCTAACTAGTATAGCATAAAAAAAGAAAGGAGGAAAATCACTCGCTTCTGGAAAGCAATTTTCTCCTTTTTTATTTTACTGCAATACAAGTGATGCTGCTCCGATAACTCCAGCATCGTTTCCTAGAGTTGCAAGAGCCAATTTCGTTGTCGAACGTACTTGTGGGAAAGTATTTTCATCATAGACTTTTTGAACACCTTGTAGAAGGAATTCTCCTGCAGCCGATACACCACCACCGATAACGATTGTTGATGGATTAAGGATTGAACCGATGTTGGCACATGCAATACCCAAGTAACGTGAGAAATTACGGTAGACGATCAAGGCAAGGTCGTCTCCTTCTTTTGCCAAGTCAAAGACAGTTTTAGCTGTTACTTCTTCACCGTCGTCGATCAAACGTTTCAATTCTGCATCGCCTTCGTATTCATCTGCGTAACGACGAGTCAAGTTGACAATACCTGTTGCTGAAGCCACTGTCTCAAGACAGCCTTTTTTCCCACAAGTACATGCGATTGGTTGGTCAAAGTCCACAGTGATATGGCCAAGTTCACCAGCAGCACCGGCAACACCGTGAAGCAATTTTCCTTCTGCGACGATACCGCCACCAACACCTGTGCCGAGTGTCATAAAGACAACATCTGGTTGGTTATCACCAGCACCCATCCAACGTTCACCAAGAGCAGCTACGTTGGCATCATTATCGATAAAAAATGGAATACCCACGGCTTTTTCAATCTTTTCTTTGATTGGTTGAAGGGTTTTCCAGTTGAGGTTGTAGGCACCGATAACAGTCCCTTTTTCACGGTCAACCACACCTGGTGATCCCATCCCAATACCTTGGAAGTCCGCTGCTGCCAATCCAAGCAAGTCCAAACGATGTTGAATAGACTCAATCATATCATCTACGATATGACTTCCCTCATCCAAAATGTTGGTCTTGATAGACCATTTTTCTTGGATTTCTCCTGCTGTTGTCAAGATTGCAAATTTGATAGAAGTTCCACCAAGGTCAATCCCAATAATCTTTTGACTCATCATATTCTCCTTTTTCATTATGAATTAATTGAAAATGCTTACAGTTATAGTATAACAAAATTCACTCATTTATGCAAAGGTTTGCATTAACTTTCTAGATTTTATCCTGACTTATGGTTTCCAGAGGCCTGAAGCATCTACGTAGTAGCGGCCTCCATCAACTCGCTCATTTTTAGCCATTTTGCCATCTGATTTCAAATAGTAATTTCCTTGCCATGCATTACGAGCGTATGAACCATCTGATTTCAAGTAATACCAGGCTTGGTAAGAAGAGTCATAAACCCACTCACCTTGTGCCATTTTACCGTTTGATTTAAGGTAGTAAGCTCCTTGCCATGCATTCTTTGCATAAGAACCATCTGATTTCAAATAATACCAAGCTTGATAAGAAGAGTCATAAATCCATTCGCTCTGTGCCATTTTACCATCAGCTTTCAGGTAATAGCTTCCCTGCCAAGCATTTTTCACTGGATTTCCATTTCCATCAACATAGTACCAAGCGCCGTCCTGCTTAACCCAACCACTTGCTGTTGCTGAACTTGTATTGCTTTGAGCCGCAGTTGATTGTTTTGCTTTAAAAGCACCCTTAGGAGCATTCTTCAATTCGCAAGCCACACCATCATGATCGCGATCTAACTTGGCAGAATATCCCGGTTCTCCCTCATGAATATCCGAGTATCCATTTGCCCAAGCTTCCTTACAGCTAGAAAAATGAATGTTTTCTTCTGCTAACACAGGCTGTGAAAACAAGGCTAAAACTGGCAAGGTAGCCAGACTCATTTTTAAAAATAGACGTTTGTTCATTTCTTTCTCCTATAATTATGATATCGTTTTCAATATTATTTTATCAAACTTATTTCAGCAATTCAAGAGTCTCTGTGGGCTTATCCTTCAATTGATTCCGAACTCCTTTCCAAGACTCTGCTAACTGCCCTAATCCGTGTAAAAATATCAGTTTCATCTAGTTCTCCTCAAAGCTTAATTCATACAAGCCTCTCACTGCATTACAGCCGTAAATAGCGTCTGCTTGGGCTAAATCTGCCAAGGTCAAGACTTTCTCTTCTACCTGTCCTCTTTCTAGCATATGCTGACGGTAAATGCCTGGTAAGATTCCAAGTCGGACTGGCGGTGTGTAGAGTTTCCCATAGATTTTCAAAACCAAATTTCCAATAGATGTTTCAAGAAGTTCTCCAGACTTATTATGGTAAATCTTCTCTTGTTCCCCTAGGCTCAAATGAGGTCGGTGGCTTGTTTTGAAGTAGGTAAAGGCTTGTTGCAAATTGGATTCCTGAAGACAAAGTTTGGCCTGACAAAAGCTTGTACTAAGGGGTGTTAATACTTGACGATCGACTTCTATCTCTCCAGACTTGCTAAGGCTAATTCGCAAGCGATAATCTTGATTAGCATCACAAGCCTGACACTCTTCCTCTATCTTTTGTCTCAGTTCTTCTGCATCATAAGGAAAGGCAAAATATCGACTTGCTTTTCTCAGTCTTTCCAAATGTTGATCTTCAAACAGCAAGTTCTTCTGACTGATTTTTCCAGTTGTAATCAGTTGGAAACGAGCTTGTTTACGATAGAGAACAGCAGCCTTTTGATGAACCTCGCGGTATTCAGATTCCCAAGTACTATCCCAAGTAATGCCTCCGCCAACTCCATAGATGGCTTTCCCTTGATGCAGTTGAATCGTCCGAATGGCGACATTGAAAATCCGTTGCCCATGTGGAAGCAAGAGACCAATCGTTCCACAGTAGACTCCTCTAGGTTGTGGCTCCAAGTCCTTAATGATTTCCATAGTCGCAATTTTCGGTGCACCCGTTATGGAACCACAAGGAAAGAGAGAGCGAAAAATGGTAACCAAATCCACATCCTCTCGCAACTGACTCTTGATGGTCGAAGTCATCTGCCAAACTGTCGAATACTGTTCCACTTGACACAGACGTTCTACATACTCACTCCCCACCTCAGAAATACGGTTCATATCATTGCGCAAGAGATCCACAATCATCATATTTTCTGAGCGATTTTTGGGGTCCTGTTCCAACCAACTGGCCTGCTCCAAGTCTTCTTGGTCAGTCATGCCACGCTGAGTCGTTCCCTTCATTGGTCGCGTCGTCAATTCACGGTCATTTTGCTCAAAAAAGAGTTCTGGACTCATGGAAATCACTGCCATCTCATCGTGTTCCACATAGGCATTATAGCCTGCCTCCTGCTCTACCACCATGCGATTGTATATGGCAAACGGATTAGCACTTAAATCTTGCTTGAGTTGGACGGTGTAGTTGACCTGATAGGTGTCCCCCTGCCGCAAATGATGATGTATCTGTGCAATAGCCTTTTCATAGTTTGCTGCAAACGTTACTTCCTGCCAGTTTGAAGGCAAATCAACCTCATCATAAATCAGAGGAATAGGGGATGTTTCTACCCTATCATGAACTGTAAAATATAGCAGGTACTCTGCCAGTAGAGGAGCCTTGTGAACTGCTAATTTCTCCTCAAAAGCAGGTGCAGCCTCGTAGCTGACATAGCCCACCACATAATAGCCTTGTTCTTGGTAACTTTCCACTTGTGCCAGCAAATCTGCCACTTCTGCTACATCTCTCGTTTTTAACTCTTTGATAGGCTGGGTAAAGGTGTATCTCTCCCCCAAAGCCCTAAAATCAATCACTGTTTTTCTATGCATACCTTAAGTATAGCATAAAATAAGAAAACCCTCATCCGCAAAGCAGATGAGAGTTTTCGATTATTTAAAGATTGAAGTTTTAAAGCTGTTTGTTTGTTGAAGAAGTTTTTTAAATAATTTCTCTTTAAGAGTAACAATATTGTCAGATTTAACTGATCCATTTTTAAGAGTTGCTTTATCTTTTTCAACTGCTTCAGCAAATGCATTCTTCAAGTCGTCGTAACTACTGTATGTAGTACCGTCAATTGTAACAGGGTTAAATCCTGCTTTCGCTTGATCAACAACTTCTTTGAAGTATGCTTTCTTCCAATCTTCTAGAGTACTAAATTTACCATCAGAAACTTTCTTAATGATGAAGTCATCTCCTAGAGTAGCATGACCTGCTTGTTTAGACTCATTTTTCAGCATGTTAGAAGCATAATTTAGGAACCCTTTTTCATATCCATAATAACCCCACATACGGAAGGTATTATGTTTGAATGACATTGCTCCAGGAGCACCTTCACTTGTGTTACCACCATAGATACCAGCGGTGATAGGCACCGTTACATAAGCAGAACCGAATCCAGTTGGGTCATACTGACCATTACCAGGACCGTGTTTAGTCATGAAGTTTTTCTCTACTAAGTCGGTAACAGATGTTAAATCATATTCTTTTTCTTCTGCATTTAAATCTCTAACGTTGTCGTATTGGTTCTTCGTATTAGCTCCACGAAGTTGCTTATCTACTTTCTTGAACCAAGCATTATTTAGTTCTTTACTGTGTTTATCAATTACAGCTTCTCCTTCAAGATAATCAAGAAGCATTAGAGTATCGTTGAAACCTTTCATGTAGTGATCGATTTCTTCACGAGATGTCAGATTATTTGGATTAGTGTTATACCATTGGTTTCCGTCATTTGGACGTTCGTAGGCCATGTTCAATCCTAGTGCTTTGAAATCACCGTTTGGACTTGTTTCAGCAGGAGATTGTAACATACCTTGTGCGAATGCTTCTAGGTCAGTACCTTCACGGTGTCTAGAACCGCCTAAGTAAACCATACGGTCGTTTACGTGAGTCGTTTCGTGAGTAAATGCAGAGATACCAAAGTCACTAATCATATTGGTAACCATGAAGAAGACTGAATCATCCTTATAAGGATTACCGTAGATACGAGCTACAGCTCCCATACGCCAGTCAGTAGCATGGTAACGACCTGTTGGTCCGTATAGTTCGCGAACTGGAGCAATGTCTTTACCGCTGTTAGTGTGACCGTATTTGTCAGTACCTTCTGGATAGTTTTGGTTATCTAGTACTGGTGTTGGTACCATGTTGTTGCTCTTAAGCAGTTGGTTACGAACTTTATCTAATGATAAACGAGACCAGAAGTCTAGATAATTTTGTTGAGCTTTTGCTACTTTATCGATTTCTTTCTTGAATGCTTCACGCTCTGCTGCTGTGTTCTTACCATATTTCTCAAATGAACTGTAAGCCATAGTGTTATATGTTGAGATTAAGAACATGTGAGCATCTTTTAAGTTAAGAAGTGGCAAAATCATCTTACCGTGAACATCATTATTTAATCCTTCGTATGCTCTGTGTTTCTTATCGGCAAATTCAGGAGTTGTTGTTTTTGGTTCAACGACATATACATTATCTTTAGTTGCTTTTATGAACCAATCGTTTAAGTCAGTATCACTTGTGAATAGATGCATGTTATAGTCTAAGAAACTGTTTAACTCACCTATACCAATAGTTCCACCGATAGTTTCGCGATAAGCTTCTAAAGTTCTATCACCTTTAATGTTACTTTCTTTAGAACCAACCTTAATCAAGAAGTCTAACACACTAACATTCTTACCGTAAAAGTCCGGTTTAAATAGCATTAACTCTTTAATATTAAAGTCATCGAATTTAACTCCGTAGTAACGGTTTAGGTAAGACAAACCAAGAAGAACTGCAGCCTTATTGTCATCAATTTTCTTAATCAAAGCACGTTTTGCAGCTTCATCAGTGTTAAGCTGGTGATCTTCATTTTCCACTAACTTCGTAACAAATTGAGTCAGATTATCTTTAACATACTTGAAGCTTTCTTCTAAGTACAAATCCTTAATTGCATTGACTTTGTTGCCACCAGTTCTGCCCAAATGTTGGTAAATCGGGTCAGATTGCAGTTCAACTGGACTTAACTTGCTTTCGATAGCGCTGATTAAATCTGCACGATCTTTAACCACCATATTTGGTGTATAAACAACTTCACCAAGCTCAGCGACACTGTATTCTTTCACTTGTTTAACTTTAGATTCTTTCGGTGAAATTGTAAAGATGTCTTTTGTCTTATCTGCGTAGTGGACAAAAATATGGTCCGCATCTGTAAGGTCTGTGACAAAGGCATTGCCTTTCATCGCCGTAACAGACAAGACTTCTTTAGTCATTAATGGACTATTAGCTGCAAGCTTGTTCCCTTGGTTGACGATCCATTCTTTGTTATAGAATGGTTGAAGTTTTTCGATGTTACGGTAAGCAAGCTCACGAGATGCATCGTAATCTTGAGTATCTTTGTAAGTGTCAGATTTTGGTTTTACATTATTTAGTGTGTCTGAAACAAGAGGATTGATAACATAATCATTAGCTGTAATTCCTAAAGTTGCAATTTTCTGGTCAGCTTCTTCTTGAGAAACTTCTTTAATTCGGTTAGAAACAGAGAATTTAAATGAACGCTTACCTGTACTTACATCTTTCACGATGAAGTTACGTTCTAATGCGTTATTTGAGAAATATCCACCATCTTCGTCAATATCTTTAGATCCATAGAACACTTCACCATTTTCAACTTTCATCATAGACACAGAATCAGCAACTTTACCCCATGCCCAGTTTTTACTGATGAATCCACCTGTTTCAACAGGATCTTTTACTTTAATAGTTCCTTTTGTAACAGCATTACGGACAGCCCCGTATTTACCGATTCCGTTAGGGTCGCCACTGTTGTCCGTTCTAGCAACAAGACCACCGATACGAGCTTTATTAGCTACCATATTAGCTTCTACATAAGCTTTATCTATATTACCTTTCCAAAGTTCTCCAGCAATTCCACCGAAATCCCAACCTCTGTTACCAACACCAGTAAGATTACCGATGAATGCAACATTTGTTAATTGAGCTCCAGTATCGCCTTTATTAATAATACCAGCAATTCCATCTCTACCGAGGATACTACCAGTTACTTTAATGTTTTCAACCGTAGCATTTTTGACAGTTCTAGCAAGAGCAGAAATATTGTCAATCCAAGGCATATTAATATCAACATTAGCCAAGTTAACATCTTTAACTGAACCACCTTCAATACCACCAAATAATTGACGAGACATATTGTGGATTGAATAACGTTGCCCGTCAACACTTGATAACTTACCTTTAAATGTACCAGGAACATACTCTTTATTTGGAGTTGGTACATTGGCTGCATTTAGATCTGCACCAAGTTTAAACTCACCGCTAGGGTTAGCTTTCATATCTTTTACAAGCTCGTTGAAGTTGTAGTAAACATTACCTTCTTTGGATTTTTGTTTTTCAAAGTAATGAACATACTCTTCGCTAAGTGTATTATCAGCATTACGTTGAATCAAATCAGGTGCTTTGGCAGTGACTTTGTATAAAGTTTTTCCGTCTTTTTCTACTTCTTCAATCTTGTCAACAGCAAGTCTTGTAACTTTGTTGTCGTGAGTGGTCACTCGTAGATAAAGTGGGGCAACATCAGCTGGTTTTTCTGTAAGCAAACTAGTATCTGTTTCATTACCGTCAGCATCCACACTCATCAAGCTTGTTTCTTTGATATTTTTGATTTCAACTTTTTTGAGGTCAATTCTTAGAGGTTCCTCATTCAGAACTACTTCCTCATCGCCTTCACCACGGTCATAAACCATCTTAGTTTCAATCTTATAATCTTTGTAGTATTGCAAATCTGTCAGGCTAGCTGTTAAGTTGTCAGGTGAAACATTCAATGTTTTCACAATCTCATCACCTTTTTTCAGAGTTAAGGTGATAGATTTAATGGCTGCCTTGCTTGGATTTTCTAGACTGTATTTAACATCTGAAGTCCGTTTCAAATCCTTAGGTTCAACTGCTGTGATGGTCAATACTGGTTTTTCAAAGCTCTTGGTACCACGTTTCAAAATTCGGTCTTGAGGTGCCTCAATGACTTCCTCTGTAACTTTTGGAGCATCTTCTGTTTTAACTCCCTTAATGGTATTAAAGGTCTTAGTGATTTTTTTCTGACCTTCTTTACCTTCTTGAGCTACAACTTCTAAACCTTTTTTCAGTTGAGCATCTTCTTCAATCGTTTCTTTAAATGGAATCTTTTCAAGGCTTTCCTCTACAAGAGTTCCTTCAATTGGTTTTGTACCACGGCTTACCTGTTGATTTACAGGCTCCTTGGTGACTTCTGTGCTAGTTGAAAGAACTTGGTCAGTTTTGACACCTTCTACCGTTTTATAGGTTGTTTTTGTAACTTGACTTCCTTTTTCACCATTTCTTAGGACAGTTTCTTCGTCTGTATACTTAGTTGGATCCTCAGTCGTTTCAATTTTGTAGTCAAGTTCTGTAGTTGATTCTTCAACAAGAGTTCCCTCAGTTACTTTGTACTCAGGTAACTGTTCTTGTACAAGGGCTTGGCCAGTTTTACCTTCCTCTTGTGTACCTTTTACTTCTACTTGAGCTTCTGGTAGTTCCGGTTGCGTTAAAGATTGACCTTCCTTACCTGCCTCTTGAGTTCCTTTAGACTCTACGGTAGCTTCTGGCAATTCAGGTTGTGTTAAGGATTGGCCTTCTTTACCTGCCTCTTGAGTACCTTTTACTTCTACTAGAGCTTCTGGTAATTCGGGTTGTGTTAAGGATTGACCTTCTTTGCCTTCTTCTTGCGTACCTTTTGCTTCTACTGGAGCCTCTGGCAATTCTGGCTGTGTTAAGGATTGGCCTTCTTTACCTGCTTCTTGAGTTCCTTTAGACTCTACTGGAGCCTCTGGCAATTCTGGCTGTGTTAAGGATTGGCCTTCTTTACCTGCCTCTTGAGTTCCTTTAGACTCTACTGGAGCCTCTGGCAATTCTGGCTGTGTTAGTGCTTGACCTTCCTTACCTGCCTCTTGAGTTCCTTTAACTGCGACTGTAGCTTCTGGTAATGCAGGTTGAGTTAAAGATTGACCTTCCTTACCAGATTCTTGAGTTCCTTTAGACTCTACGGTAGCTTCTGGCAATTCTGGCTGTGTTAGTGCTTGACCTTCCTTACCTGCCTCTTGAGTTCCTTTAACTGCGACTGTAGCTTCTGGTAATGCAGGTTGAATTAAAGATTGACCTTCTTTGCCTTCCTCTTGAGTACCTTTTGCTTCTACTAGAGCTTCTGGTAATTCGGGTTGCGTTAAAGATTGACCTTCTTTACCTTCTTCTTGAGTGCCTTTTGCTTCTACTGAAGCCTCTGGTAGTTCCGGTTGCGTTAAGGATTGACCTTCTTTGCCTTCTTCTTGCGTACCTTTAGCTACTTGCTGAGTTGGTTCAGCTTGTGGTACTGGAGTTGGAGCAGGTTGCACTTCTTTCTTAGTTCCGACTGCAATGACTTGCGACACAGGATTTTGAACAACTTGGTCTTCGATGACTTCTCTAACTTCTTGACCGTTAACCATCGATACTTTAGTTACAAGACGACGCTGACCCTTTACTCCGACTGTGACGATACGAGTCTGTCCTTCTGCTAAATTCGCATCTGGGCTTGTAATCGTTTCAAAAGGAATCTCAACCAAGCTCTCTTCTTGCCTTGTCTGAGGCTTCTCAGCTGAAGCTGGCTTTGATGGATGGAGTTCTGCTTCCTTAAAGTATCCAATGTATTCATAGCCATCAATGTGGATAATCCCTTCAGCCAAACCTTCATGGGTAGAGGCCGAAATAGTTTGGTTGTAAGAAAGCAATTCTTTATTTTCAAACGCAAATGTTCCATAAGGTACAAAGGTGCTGGCTCCTAAAGAACCAATCAAGAGAACACCTAAAACCTCTTTTCGACCTTTTTTGGACACCAAAAAGACTGCTAGCGAGGCCGTTGCCAAGCCAAGACCTGCTAATTCAAGTTCCTTACTTCCTGTGTAGGGAAGTTGTTGATTGTTAGTTGCCTTCTTACGATAAACTACATAAAGAATATCATCATCTTGAAATTCTGTAGGAACCTCATGGTGTATCAGGGCTTTTTCAGACTCAGTTAATTCCTGCTCCGCCAAATAACGATAATGAACGCTATGAGCACCACCAACTTCATTGGCTTGAACCTTATCTACTGAAAGGGTACTAGCACCAAAAAGGAAGGCCCCGATGGCTACAGGACCTACCCCAACAGTTAGCTTACGAATCGAATATTTGGTAATTTTTTCTAGTTGTTGTTTTGTTTTTCTCATTTTCACGACTTTCTGATAGAATCTTGCGGATAGTGCGCACGCGCACCTCCAATTAATTTTGGACGACTAGCCAACGCCGTTACGTGAGCATGACCAATCTCTCTCAAAAGAGGGCGAATCGGAACCTGAACATGCTTGACATGCATACCAATTGCAGTGTCGCCGATATCCAATCCAGCATGAGCCTTGATAAATTCAACCTCAACTGGATCCTTCATAAACTTGAAGGCTGCCAACTGACCCGAACCTCCTGCATGAAGGGTAGGAAGGACACTAACGATTTCCAGACCAAACTGCTCTGCCAACTGACGTTCAACAACGAGAGCCCGATTGACATGTTCACAGCCTTGAACAGCTAGATGAATTCCTTTTTCCTCTAGGATATCTAGGATAGTCTTCACAATGATTTCCCCAATTTCTTGGCTGGATTCCTTGCCAATCTGACCACCTATCACCTCACTAGAAGAAAGGCCCAAAACAAAGATGGATCCTTGCTTCAAATTGGCCTTTTCCAATACATCTTTTACAATCTGGCTTGTTTCTCTTTGAATGTCTTTTTCCTTCATACTTGATACCTCTTTTGTCACTATCTATCATATCGTTTTTTCTACGTTTTAGCAAGATAGACAACCTAGAAAGCTTTCTCAATTACGCATAAAACTCCCAGAATTGACTGGGAGTTAGCTAGTTTCTATTCCATTTATGTATATTTCAACCGTCGTTCCTTTTTCGGGTGCAGAATCAATCTTCATCTGGTAATCTTCTCCAAAATGAAGTTTGAGCCGTTGGTCAACATTTTGAAGACCGACTCCCCCACGTTTGAGTTGACTTTGACTACTATCGCCAGCATCTTGGAAGCCAACTCCATCATCCTCAATACAGATGACCAAGCCTGAATCCTGTTTCTGGACAGAAAGTTTAATATGGCCCTGACCTTCCTTTTCCTTAATGCCATGGTAAAGAGCATTTTCTACAAGGGGTTGTAGGACCAGCTTGGGCAAGACTAAATTATCAAAGGCAGGATTCTCCTCAATCTCATATTCCAGCTTATCTCCATAGCGTTGTTTCTGGATAAAGAGATACTGGCGGACATGATTGATTTCGTCGGACAAGGAAATCAAGTCCTTGCCTTGATTGAGCGCCAAGCGGAAATAGGTTGCCAAGGACTTGGTCACCTGCACCACTCGCTGACTGTCCTGAAATTCAGCCATCCAGATGATGGTATCCAAGGTGTTATAGAGGAAATGCGGATTAATCTGGCTTGATAGGGCTTGAAGTTGGTACTGACGGGTCGTTTCTTCCTGCCTGCGAATATCTGCCATGAGGTGATCAACCTGATCCAACATGGCATTGAACTGGCGAGTTACCTCTCTCAGTTCATAGGCACCAGTTTCCTTGGCACGAAGATTCTGATTACCAGAAGTAATCTCCAGCATGGTTTCTCTCAAGTCATTCAAAGGAGCAATCCAGCGTTTAAGACTAAGCCACACCAAGCAGAGACAGGCAAGAAGAGATGTGACACTGGCTCCAAGCAAGGTCCACATGAGTTGACTCCGAACCTGGTCTAACTTTTCCAATGATGACACGCCAAGCACCGTCCAATCAGTTCCTGCAATCTTTTCCTGACTGACGTAGGATTGGTGGTCTAGCGTATAGCCCTGCCCCGTTTCAATATAGAGTTTCATGGCCTCCATTTCGCTAGCTGAGCTATAGACTGTATGTTTAGGATGGTAGACAAATTCATGGTTTTCATTGATGATAAAGGCAAAACCCTGCTGACCTAACTGGAGTTGATTGAGATAGGCTTCCAAAGTTTCATAAGAAATATCCAAACGAAGCACGCCCAGATTAGCCCCCTTTGCATCAACAAGTTCCTGAGTGACAGAAATGACCCACTGGCTATCTGATTTACGAGCGGGTGTCAAAACAGGCATAGCCCCCTGATGAATGGCCTTTTGGTACCAATCCTCAGCCATCATATCAGAGGAAGTTTTCATTTGCACACTATCATCTGTAGAAATGACCTGACCGGATTTAGTCACCAGCACAACAGTTTTCAAGTCCTGGTCTGCCTTCAAGATAGTCAAAAACAGATTTTGGATTCCCTCAACCTTGTCTTGACTGGGATTCTCAGCATAGGCTAGAATATCTGCCTGCTGGGTCAAACTAGTCGAGGTGGTTTCTAATTTTTTGATATAAGACTGGATAAAGTGGCTAGTTTGACTGATAGTCGTTTGGCTATTACCCTCAATAGTAGCCTCAATGACTGAAGAACTAGATTGATAGTAGAAAGTCCCAACCACAGCTAGGAGAATGAGAAAGACCAGAAAGATGGAAATAACCATTCTAACTAGAAGAGACGAACGTTTCATCTACCTTCCCCCTTCTTAAACTGACGAGGCGTCACACCCGCAATCTGTTTAAAGCGTTGAGTAAAGTAATTCATATCTTCAAAGCCAACCTTTTCTGCAATCTCGTAAATCTTCAGATCTGTAGTCAAAAGCAAGAGCTTGGCTTGTTTGACACGTTCTCTCACCAAATAATCCTGAAAAGGCAGGCCCAACTCTTTCTTAATCAAAGAACTCAGATAAGTCGGGCTAAATCCCAAGTCACTGGCTAAAGACTTTAAGCTAAATTGGCTATCAGCTAGATGAGACTGGATTTTCTGGGCCAAGTTTCCTTCAAACTTATCGGTCAGTAAATCTTGTAACTGCTCTTCTTTCTCTTCCTTGTCTAGTTTTTGCTTTATTTTCCCCAACATTTCCTCAATATCCTGACGAGAAAAGGGTTTAAGCAGATAGTCATCCACACCGAGTTTGACAGCAGAAAGGGCATAATCAAAATCATCGTAACCTGTCAAAAAAACTAGATGAACCTGAGGATAGGTTTCTCGGACCAGACTGGCCAACTGGATGCCATTTAGCTGGGGCATGTTGATATCGGTTAAAACAATGTCTGGCACCTGCTTTTGAATCAGCTCCCAAGCCTGCCTTCCATTTTCAGCCTGACCGATGATTTCCATATCGTAGGCTGCTACATTGACCAGCTTGGTCAAGCCTTGTCTTACCAGATATTCATCTTCTACGATTAAGATTGTGTAGGTCATGCTCTGCTCCTTTGTCACTTACTAGTATCAGTATAGCAAAATTCTCCTCTAACTGCTTAGGAAAGCCCTCTTAATCGACATAATCTAGTAAATAAGCATAGCCTTTTTCTTCCATTTGGTCTTTAGGAATAAAGCGGATAGAGAGACTATTGATACAGTAGCGCAAGCCACCCTTGTCCTGTGGTCCATCCGTAAAGACATGACCAAGGTGAGAATCTCCAACTCGGCTCCGCACTTCCATGCGTGTCATATTGTAAGACTTATCTTCCGTGTAAGTTGCAACATCTGGACTGATGGGCTGGGTGAAACTAGGCCAACCACAACCAGACTCAAACTTGTCCTTTGATGAAAAGAGGGGTTCTCCAGTTGCCACATCCACATAGATACCAGATTCAAATTTATCCCAGTAGCGGTTTGAAAAAGCTCGTTCTGTTTGATTTTTCTGGGTAACTGCATACTCCTCAGGTGACAGGGTCTTTTTCAATTCCTCATCACTTGGTTTAGGATATTTGCTGGCATCGATGACGGGGTAGGCAGCCTGATTGACGTTGATATGACAGTAGCCATTTGGATTTTTCTTGAGATAGTCTTGGTGGTAATCCTCTGCCACTACAAAATTCTTCAAAGCCTCCTTTTCAACTGCTAGAGGTTGGTCGTATTTCTTAGCCACCTCATCAAAGACCTGGTTAATCACCTCTAAATCCTTGTCATCTGTGTAATAAACACCAGTACGGTACTGGGTTCCCGCATCATTTCCTTGTTTATTTTTGCTGGTCGGATTGATAATGCGGAAGTAATGAAGCAGGATTTCCTTGAGGGAAATTTGCTTGGCATCATAGGTAACATGAACAGTCTCCGCATGCCCTGTTTGGTTAATCAATTCGTACTTGGTTGTTTCCCCTCTACCATTTGCATAGCCTGAGACGGCATCCGTCACTCCGGGAACGCGTGAGAAATATTCCTCCACTCCCCAGAAACATCCCCCAGCTAGATAAATTTCGTGCAAGTCTGCATCTTTACTCACTTCTGTTTTTTTCACTGTTTTTCCTCCTTGGCTAACTGATGCTTTCTCAATTTGAGAGCTATCTGTCTGACCTGCATTTCGCATCAATAGAAAATAGAAACCGGTTATGGCTAGGAAAAAGATCCCTGCCAAGACAAACAATTTTACTTTATCATTCATGACCTTTCTCTACCCCATTTCTTTCAATTCTTTTAAAATCATATCCTTATCCATAAAACCAGGTTGCGTTTTGACTAGCTTACCTTCCTTGTCTATAAAGGCTTGAGTTGGGTACGAACGGACACCATAACTTTCCAAAAGTTTGCCTGATGGATCAATTAGAACTGGAAAATTTTTATAATCCAAGCCCTTGTACCATTTTTTAAAATTCGTTTCAGCTTGTTCTCCCTTATGACCAGGAGACACCACTGTCAAGACCACATAGTCATCACCAGCTTCTTTAGCGATTTCGTCCGTATCTGGAAGGCTAGCTAGACAGATGGAACACCAAGAAGCCCAGAATTTGAGATAGACTTTCTTGCCCTTGTAATCAGACAAGCGATAGGTCTTGCCATCTACTCCTGTCAGTTCGAAATCAGCGACTGCCTGACCTTTAGTAGCAGTTTGTGAACTGACTTGTTCTGTTTTTGTTTGCTCCTTCATAGTAGACTCGTCTGACATGTTTTTAGCCGAACAGGCTGCCAAGCAACAGATTGAGCCTACTCCAAGGAGACATGTTTGCCATTTTTTCATTTCTTTTTCCTCTCTATTCAAATAATGTAGTCAAAATGGAAGCATTTCCCAAAAGCACCAAGATTCCCATCACAATAATGAGGAAACCACCCACTTTTTTGAGGGTTCCTAGATAAGGATGGAATTTTCGAAAATGTTTCAAAACATAGCTTGAGGCTAGAGCTAAAACCAAAAATGGTAGCGCCAAACCCAGCGTGTAAATCAACATGAGACCAGCTCCCTGCCAAGCACCTGAGCCACCTGAAGCCGCCAAGGCCAAAACAGAGCCAAGAACCGGCCCCACACAAGGCGTCCAAGCAAAACTAAAGGTCAACCCCAGTAAAAATGCCTGACTATAGCCCTTACCCTTTTGCCCCTGTCTCTTTAATTGTAGCCTTCTTTCCTTGTAGAGTCCCTTCAAATGTAAGACTTCCATCTGATGCAAGCCCAAGAGAATGATGACCGCACCCGTCACATACTGAAACCAAGAGGCATAAAGCAAATTACCTACAAAACCAGCTCCATAACCTAGTATGATAAAGATAAAAGAAATCCCCGCTATAAAGGCCAGAGTTCGTAATAGACTAACAACTGAGATTGAATATTTTCCACTAGAAGCCTGAGCACCATCTTTGTCATCCAGTAAGACCCCTGCATAAACCGGTAACAAGGGTAAAATACAAGGAGAAAAGAAGGAAAGAATTCCAGCAAGAAAAACACTGATAAAAAAGATTATATTATCCATTGCCTTCCTCCATTCTTTGATTTGATAGAACTATTATAGCCCCAAAACTCCAGAAAAAACAGGGACAATGATAGGGAAAAATAGGAATTTAATCAGGTTATGTAAAAAATGTTGCAAAAAAAGCCAGACACAGTCTGACTTAGATGAAAGCAGAAAAGAAAATTCACTAGTCTTCCCTATTTACCTGATAATAAATAAGGTCCGCAAGATAGCCTTTTCTCTCTACACCATTGGTAATAGTCTTTTGATAGGACATTCCAGCCTTCTCCATGACACGACCTGAAGCTGGGTTGAGACTGGCATATCGAGCTCTGACATTTTGAAAACCTGCTTGAATAAAACAAAAGTCCAAGACAGCTTTCAAGGCCTCCGTCATCATACCATGACTCCAGTATTTCTTGCCTAGCACATAGCCAATTTCACAAGAAGAATCGTTCTCATCTATTGCAACGATGCTGATATCTCCTATCACTTGTTCTGGGTTCTCTTTGAGACAAATGGCCCATTTGTAATAGTTAGGATTGGTATAGGAGGCAACCCAATTTCGAATGGAGTTTCGAGTAATTTCGACATCAGGATGGGGATCCCAGGTAACATAGGTCAGATTCTCAGCGGATGAAGCCCAATTTTGAAACATGGCTTCTGCATCACTCTCCACAAATCTTCTTAAAATCAAACGTTCTGTTTGTAATATTTGTGTACCGATAGATTTCACGATACTACCTCACTTTCTGATAGATGATTCTCTGTCCAATCTCCATTGAAATTTGTTTTACTTTTTAATTTCAAGGTAATAAGCTAAAAAGGCCCACTGGACCTTCTCTCACTTTCTTATTTCAAGGTGAGAGGCTGAAAACCTCCACTGGAGGTTATTCTTGCTTTTGAATTTCAAGATAATAAGCTAAAAAGGTCCCCCGGACCTTCTTCGCTTTCTTATTTATAGGCTCAGGGTAAAAAGACTAAACTCAGTAATAACTAAAAAACAAGTTTTTCATCTAGTTCCTTGACGCAGTCGCTGTCTGGTTTGAAATGCGCTCTAGCAAGCTTTTTCAAACCTAGTCATCGTTGCGGGGGTGAGACGACGAAATCGAACTCTGTGAGTTACCGATTTCTGTCTCACTCCCAAAAGTCATCAAATACGGTGATTGGTAGGTGGCGTTTGTGTTGACCTTTGTGCCACCAGTTTTCGATTCTTGCTTGGGCTTCTGGGCTGATTGTTTTGCCTTCTAGGTAGTCGTCAATCTCTTCATAAGTGACTCCGAGGGCTACTTCGTCAGCTAGGCCTGGTTTGTCTTCTTCCAGGTCTGCCGTTGGGATTTTTTCATAAAGGGCTGGGTCTGCACCAAGTTCCTGTAAGAGTTGTTTTCCTTGGCGTTTATTGAGGCGATAAAGAGGGAGAATATCCGCACCACCGTCACCAAACTTGGTAAAGAAACCTGTGATATTTTCCGCAGCATGGTCTGTTCCAATAACCGCTCCGCTATGGGCACCAGCAAGGGCATACTGAGCAATCATACGGCAACGAGCCTTGATATTGCCCTTGTTGAAGTCAGAAACAGGGCTTCCTGTCGCTTCAACTGCTGCTGTCATGGCATCAGCTGATTCCTTGATATTAACGACTAAACTGATATCTGGCTGGATGAAGGCTAGGGCTTTTTGAGCATCTGCTTCATCAGCTTGCACTCCGTATGGCAGGCGGACAGCGATAAATTTGTAGCTGTCATCGCCCGTTTCTGCTCGCAGTTCTTCCATAGCTAGTTGGGCTAAACGTCCTGCTAAGGTTGAGTCTTGTCCTCCAGAAATTCCTAGTACAAAAGTTTTTAGGAAGGGGTGTTTTTTCAGATATCTTTTTAAAAAATCAATGGAACGACGGATTTCTTCCTTGGCATCAATCACAGGTTTGACACCCAATTCTTGGATAATCGTTTCTTGCAAACTCATTCTTCTTCTCCTTCACCAAGGGCTTCCTTGCGCATCTTGTCAATCAAGTCCATCTTGTCTTGCCATACATCACGCGCCAAATCCACTGGATAATGTTGCGGATTCAGCACACGCTTGTACTCATCCCAAAGCTTGTCAAATTCCTTACGAGCATAAGCCTGAATCTCAGTCAAGCTAGGCAGGTTGTAAATCAATTTTCCGTCTTTGAAGATATCCACTAAGAGAGGAACAGCGTCAAAATTACGAACCGTCTTCTTGATGTATGTATAAGTCGGATGGAACATCTTGATTTCTGTCATGTCACTCACATCCACACCGTCATAAGTGATGTAGTCACCTTCTGACTTGCCTTTTTCACGACTGGTAATGCGCCACACCTGCTTCTTACCTGGCGTAGACACTTTTTCGGCATTATTAGACAGCTTGATTGTATTGCGTATGTTCCCATTTTCATCTTCGATGGCAACAATCTTATAAACTGCCCCAAGAGCGGGCTGGTCATAAGCTGTAATCAGCTTGGTTCCCACACCCCAGACATCAATCTTGGCCTTTTGCATCTTAAGGTTGAGGATGGTATTTTCGTCCAAATCATTAGAAGCATAAATCTTAGCCTCTGTAAATCCAGCCTCGTCCAATTGCTGACGGACTTTCTTGGAAATGTAGGCGATATCCCCAGAGTCAATCCGCACACCCATAAAGTTAATCTGATCACCCAGCTCACGCGCCACCTGAATGGCAGCTGGTACCCCAATGCGAAGGGTATCATAGGTATCCACAAGAAAGACGCAATTTTTATGGGTCGCAGCATAAGCCTTGAAAGCTTCATAGTCATTTCCATAAACCTGAACCAAAGCATGGGCATGGGTTCCCAAAACAGGAATGTCAAAGAGTTTACCAGCGCGCACGTTGCTGGTTCCATTGGCTCCACCAATCACCGCTGCGCGTGTTCCCCAGATAGCCGCATCCATTTCTTGAGCCCGACGTGTCCCAAACTCCATCAAGGGTTCATCTTCGATGACCGAACGAATACGAGCTGCCTTAGTCGCCACCAAGGTCTGGTAGTTGACGATGTTCAAAAGAGCCGTTTCGACCAACTGACATTGGGCTAGAGGACCTTCCACCTGCACAATCGGTTCATTGGCAAAAACCAAATCCCCTTCTTGGGCAGAACGAACGGTCAACTCCAACTGGAAATTGCGAAGGTAATCCAAGAATGCTCCATGATAGCCTAGAGACTCCAAATAGGCAATATCACTATCTGAAAAACGCAAGTCTTCAAGATAATTCACAATTCTTTCCAAACCTGCAAAAACCGCATAGCCATTCTTAAAAGGCTGTTGGCGGAAATAAACCTCAAAGACCGCCTTTTTATTGTGAATTCCTTGGTCAAAGTAAACCTGCATCATGTTAATCTGGTACAAGTCCGTGTGCAATGTCAAACTATCATCTGGATACATACTTTTCCTACTTCCTTAGCTAGAAACCCATGAAAATTTTCAAGAACTTTCATGTATTCCAATAAATTAGTACTATTATATCACATTTTATCTGGATTGAGAAAAGAGTAACAAGCTATTCTCCACTCTCCAGTTCATCCATGTCTTGCTCAAATTTTTTCTGAGCCCATTCGCCATAGCTCTTAAGACCAAGATTGCCAATAAAGACCCAGGGAAGATAAATAACATAAGTAATTGCCCAAGCAGATAGGTATTTAACGTTCAAAGGATTGTGCTGATAAACTTCTATGTTGAATTGATAATTCTGTAACATCAAAAGAGCCGTAATAGCCAAGGTTAAGAAAAAACAACCCAAAATCGTAAAATGAAAACGACTATAGTAGGTTACTCCCAGATAACGAGCACGATTGAAAAAGAAGAAAATTCCTACTATCAGAGTATAGACTAGAAAATTCGGATTAAAAAGAGATGGAGCTAATACAGCCACCAAATAGCTTAGAAGCACAAGCCCAATAAAGAGTGAAAAAGACTCTGCCCCAGCTTTATTGATTAGTTGTTCTTCTCTTTCGTCAAGTAATTGATAATGAATGAATTTATTTACCATCTTCTTCCTCCCAAAATAGTTGGTCCAGGGTTTTCCCTAAACATCTGCAAATGGACTGGCAGAGCGAGAGACTGGGATTGTATTTGCCAGCCTCTATCAAACCAATAGTCTGGCGCGTCACCCCCACAGCCTCTGCCAATTGACCTTGAGTTAAATCAAGCTCTACACGAGCTAATTTTAATTTTAAATTTTTAGCCACCTGCATCCTCCTTATAGTTTTAATACTCATCTACTCTTAAAAAATCCAAAACCAACACAAGCTGTCAGCTATTTATTATAACCTCATTAATTAGCACTCCAATATTATCTTCAGCCTAAAATCAGTATGTTGGATTGTTTGAAATAAACTTCCTAGTTTGCTATTTGATGTTTTGTTTAGTATTAGCTTTAGTAGGGCCTTTTAAACGAGTTTTGATTGCTTGTATTTTTTATTTAGTTGATTTCATATCACTATTATATAATGCTTTTGGAAATGAGTCTAGCATAAGACAAAAACGTGTACACAACAAGAGCAGGAGCATACCAAGATGACTGATTTTTTGCTGGATTTTAAGTCTGTAAAATAATACTAAATGAAACTAAAATGAATACTCCTTGCTTTTCTTGAGAGTGAACAAGTACAATAAAATGATTGTAGCGGTTGCCACAAGATACTGACTAATAGACATCGTATTTGAAGCAACAAATACAGGTAAGGAATAAAAAGGAAGAAGTTCAATCGCTTTGATAAACAAATCATTACTAGTATTCATCATAATCGTATTTAATATATTAGGGACAAAGAGTAGTAAAGCTACTAAAATACCAAATACCAAGCCACTTTTCAATTTGTATAAATAAAAAATGTAAGATAATAGAAAATAAAATAGGACTAACAAAATTGTATTGACTACAATGGCTACTATAAAATCTAATCCTAACTTACCTGGAACACCCAATTTACTTACGATGACTAGTAACACAATACCATTCAAAGCATAGATAATGGAAACTGAGATGGCATATAGAAAATTGGACAAGACATAAATCATCCGATTTTTCTGTTGATTATAAAATAAACTGATCGTATTGTGGGAAAAATCTCTACTAATGACTCGGTTAGCATGTATAACAGCCATTAACATACCGAGCATAGCATAAAAGTTTGAAATATGCTTAATACCAAGCGATGTCCCTTGAGTCTTTAGAATAAAGAATGTAACCAATATCGGCGGTATAAACGAGATAATCAAACCGAGATATATTACGCCTGATGAATATAAATCCCTTATATTTTCCTTAAGAAAATTCAATTTATTTAATTTCATGATTATATCCTTCCTTTATTTTGAACGATTTAGATAAATATCTTTAAGCGTCTCTTTTTAGTTTCAAAATCAACTACTTTAATAGAGTTTTCGTTAAAAAATTTAAAAAGCTCACTACTTTGAATATTCCCAGACATCGTAATTCTCAGTCCTTCTTCCTGAACAATATCCCCAAATTCTTGTTTGGTAAGGAAAATGTCTCTATCTGTAGCTGATGAAAAAGCGATCTCAAACAAGCAATTATGACTATCTTTTCCTACTTTTTGAAATGTCAACAGCCCGTTCTCCAAGAAAAGAACTCTCTCACAAATTTCTTCAATATCTTCTAATTTATGACTCGATATTAAAATTCCCACATTTTCATGTAAAGCTAAGTTTTTTAGAACCGCTAAAACTATTTGTGATGATTCAATATCTAAACCATTAGTCGGTTCATCTAAAATCAATATATTAGGTTTCGTAACGAGAGTTAGAAGCAAAGCTAATTTTTGTTTTGTACCTAAAGAATAGGTCTTTACTTTTTTATTAATAGACTGAGTCAAATCTAACTCTTGGATCAAACTCCCAAATCTTTCTTGATTGTAGTCAATACCATATAAATTTGACAAATATTTTAAATTCTCTAAACCTGTTTTAGATAAAAATAATTTTGGTTCTTCGATTAAATACCCAACATTATCACTACTTATAATATTCCCTGAAGTCGGTTGGTTATTCTGAACAAGAATTTTCATCAATGTACTCTTGCCAACTCCGTTTCTCCCTACTAGACCAACAATTTCACCCTTATTAAGTGCAAAATTTATATCTTTGAGAATGATTGAACGACCATAATGCTTACTTACATTTATAACTTCCATTTTTTATTCCTCCATTAATATTCTTGGTTTTCTCTTTGATTCTCATTAATTTTAAAAAGTTGCTCCTCTTTTTAACATCATTATATCATATATCTAACTTAATGCAATATATAAATGTCATTTTGTAAAATTTTATTAACAAAAAACTCTCTACCATAAAAAATAGAGAGTGTTAAGTTTAAATATAGGATTTCAAAATATCGACGACATCACTTCTTTTCTTAACCTTATAGACCTTGCTTCCCAATTTCTCAGCTGCGATTGTATTGTCCTCAATATCATCTAGACAGACACAATTTCTAGGTTCTAACTGCTACTGATCGAGAAGCTCCTTAAACATTGTCCATATCCAGTATTATACTCAATGAAAATCAAAGAGCAAACTAGGAAGCTAGCCGCAGGCTGTACTTGAGTACGGCAAGGCGAAGCTGACGTGGTTTGAATTTGATTTTCGAAGAGTATTATATCCACCAGTCCACTTCCATACTCATGTGCGAGTCCCTCTTTATATTATACCTTGATATTCACCTTACAGATTCTTTTGGTAATAATATCTTTGCCCAATATAGGGATAGTTTTGTAACCTAAAGACTTCCTTGTAGGCATGCATTTTATAAAAATCTGGAGCTTGAAACTGGTAGGTATTGATAAAAGCAAATCGACAGTTTCGAATCTTAGCTTCAGTTTCTGCTTGCTGCAATAGTTTTGAACCGATTCCTTGCCCTCGCAGTTCCTCTTTTACAAATAAATACTCGATTTCTAGCCAATTTCCAAAAGTCTCTGCAACCAAACCTGCCAGGAGATTGCCTTTTTCATCTTCTACATAAAGATTAAGTGGCTCACTTTCAGCCTCTTCTCGTTTTGAACGATTATAAGCACGAATCAAATTCCCAATTTCTTGTGATTTATGGGATTCCTTATTTTCCAATCTAAAGTACATCTAAACCTCCTCAAACACTGTTACAGCTTGATTATAGTCTTATTTCAATAGACTGTCAAACTAGCAAAAACTCACCAACCTGAGTTGATGAGTTTCAAATTTAATACTATCACTGCTTATATTCTTTGAATTTAGAATCAGAAAAATATGACTTCAATTCTTCTAAATCTTTTGTAGTTTTAAACTGGCCTTTTTCTAATTTATCCATATCTATACTGCCATCTTTTTTTACTCCTGCAGCATAACTATAGTCTTTATAATGAGTTTCTTTAGACCCATCCGACTTGGTTTCAGTAACTTTATAGATGATGCTTAGACCAATAATATTTTCATAAACACTGTCACTTGATGAAAATATTCCTAAGTATGTTCCTTGCGGTTCTAGGGTATAAGAAGATGAGGAGCTATTTTTGTTTTCAGACTTACTGTAGTCATCAATTTTCTTAAGAATATCCTTTAATCCCTTATTATTTGATCCATTTACCAGATCCATCTACACGATAACCATCTGGTGTACGTTCGCTAACAGCCATTTTACCATCTGATTTAAGGTAATAATCTCCTACCCATTTGTTACGAGCGTAGCTACCTTCTGATGTCAAATAGTAATATGCTTTGTAATCATTGTCATAAATCCACTCACTATTAGCCATCTTACCATTTGATTTGAGGTAATAACTTCCTGACCAAGCATTACGCGCATAGCTTCCTTCTGATGTCAAGTAATAGTAAGAACCGTAGTTGCCATCATAAATCCATTCACTCTTAGCCATGTAGCCACCAGACTTGAGATAGTAATTCCCTACCCAAGCATTTTCCACGTACTCACCAGCAGCATTCAAATAGAAATAAGACTTATACTGTGAATCATAGATCCATTTGCTGATAACCTTTTGGCCATTTTGGTAGTAAGAACGACCTACCCAACCATTCTTTCCACTTGGTTGTTCTGGAATTTTTGGTTCAGGTGTTGATGTTGGCTTTAAGTTAACTTTTTCGTATTTAACAAATTCTCCATCTTTAATTGTCAATTTAATAGCTCCAACTAAAGTGAAGTAACCTGATTCGTGTGTAAGTGTCAAATCCTTAAATGAAACTAGATAGGTTCCATCTGGGTAAGGGTTCCCATTTAGAAAAGATAAATTAAACTTTGCTCTACCAACATTTTTCTTAGCTTTACCATTTGTAACTGGTTTAATAATAATAAAACCATTTGGATTTACTACTCGTCCTGTATCTGCTTCTAAAATTTCAACAGACTGATACAATTCACGTGCAACAGTTACATCAGGACGTTCTCCAACAATTTCCAAATACAAGTTTCCATCTAGTCCCATCTGGGCAGTTACATCAGCATAAATCTTACGGTATTCTGCAGCTTCTACACTGCTTGTAGGGAGTACACTTGTTGTGATAACTCCTGCTGTTACGAGGCTTAACCCCATCACTGATCCTGTCAATACATGTTTTAGTTTCATCTTCTATTTCTCCTTTTTATTCACTAACCTTATAATAAAATTCGTTTGGATTGGATAATGTATCCACACTTTGGGTAATTAACAAACGATCCTTGCTACTGTCAGACGTATCTTTGAAAGTGGTATCACCTACATTTATATCTGGATGCACAACACCTTTTGGAATGAGTATAACCGAAGCACCACCTATACCACTGCTTGAGGTCATGCCAAATCGAACCATATTATTTACAATCTTAGGTACCGTGTCAGTCAAGACTGCACCATTTGTAAAACCATTTTCATCAAAAGTAACTTCGCCACCCTTGTTATTCTTCCAAGTCCCTTTGATACTACTAAAGTCTTTCTGGTAAATCTCAGCTAGATGAGCACCAGTCCCCTTTGCCTGCTCCTCTAGGTCAATAAATGGACGTTCTACCATAAAATCATCCACAGTCAACCAGTTCAAGCCTTCTAAATCCACCTCTTTAATCCCATCTAGCCCTTGTAAACTTGAAGGATCCTTGGTTTCTCTCAAATCATAGTTAACTGAGCTGGCTTCCTGGTAACGGCCATCTGCAAAGAAATAGGTTTTAGCAATTGCCTCCGGTCTAGGAGAATTGAAATTTAGATAAGAAATCGCACCGTTCTCATAAGGAATAAGTATACGACGTTCTCCACCTCTTCCAGCTACTCCACCAGACTTCACTAGCAGAGTTCCTTGATCAGTTAGATAATAAATTCCAAGTAAAATCTTATCTTGCTTAATCAGTAATTCCTTTTTCCAATCCTTATTGATATCATAAAAAGTATAAGCGATATCTCTTCCATCATAATCAAATAAAATGGAATTAATATAAGACTCCTCTTTATCATCTGAGGAAGACTGAGGCATTTGTTTAGCCTGTGCTGTCTTAACCCTCTCTTTATAAGATTCCAAAACATTTTGATAAGCCACATGGTAATCAATTTTTGGTTGTTCAGCTTTTTTATCTTCTGAAGCACTGGTTTGGACTGTAGCGTCAGTTGACTCTCCCCCACTCGTCTGACTAGCCTGTTGACCACAGGCTGCTAATAAAATGACTGAGCCAGCCAATAACAAGCCACTTAAAATGCTTTTTGGGGACATAATACCTCCTTTATTTCTTTTTAAAAGATTTGCCAGCCAGTATACCAGTCGGATCTGAAGTAATGGTCAGCTCTCCACCTTTGATCTCATAACCTAGTTTCATTGAAGACAATTCAAAGGTCTTTTCTTTCTGGTTGACCTTCATCTCATCTGTCTGCTCTGTTTGCTTACCCTCTGTTAGGAAACCAATTGTTTTTCCTTTGGTATGAACTTGTCCTTTATCACCCTTGATTTGGATGGTCACGGTTACTTCTTCCATAAATGGCATACTACCTTGGTAGACATAAGTTCCATCTGCTGAGGAACAGGCCACCAAAAGCAATAGGATCGTTACTAGCGATAATACAAATGCAACTTTCTTTTTCAATGTTTATCCCTCTTTTTTCTTTAAAACAATTCCTAATCCTGCCAAGAAGCCATATCCTAATAAAGCTAGTAGGCTCACTTGACTTCCAGTATTAGGTAATGCTTTTTGTCCGGCTTCTTCTTGTGTTAGAGATAGAACTGCTGGTGCTTGGTAGCTTGGTGCTGGCACTACAGGTTTCACATCTTGGTTGTCAGCTTGACCTGGCTCTTGGCCCGGTTCTTGACTTGGCTCTTTGCCTGGTTCTTGACTCGGCTCTTTTCCTGGTTCTTTGTCTGGTTCTTTGTCTGGTTCTTTGCCTGGCTCTTGACCTGGTTCTTTGCCTGGCTCTTTACCTGGTTCTTTGCCTGGTTCTTTGCCTGGCTCTTTGCCTGGTTCTTTGCCTGGCTCTTTGCCTGGTTCTTTGCCTGGCTCTTTACCTGGTTCTTTGCCTGGTTCTTTGCCTGGTTCTTTGCCTGGTTCTTTGCCTGGTTCTTTGCTTGGTTTCTCATTCTTAGGCTCATCAACTTTTGGTTGTTCTACCGTCGGCAATTTATCAAGCGGAAAGGCTGGTAGTTCCGGTTGGATTAAACCTTCACCATTCACACCACCTTTAAATGCCGGCTGTTCTGGAATAAGAGCGTCGTCGATTGTCTTACGAAGGAGAAGTTTTTGATAATCGCGTTCCGCTTCGTCTCTGGCTTTACGCGCTTGTTCTGCGTCTTCTTCTTTTTGTTTCACATCGCGTTTCAAGTCGGCTACGTGTTTGCAAAGTTCATCCAACTCTTTTGACTTAGCTTTCAATTCAACTTCCAATTTGGCTTTTTCTTGGCTCAAACGAAGTGTTTCTGCCAACTTTTCTTTTGCTTTTTGAAGTGCATCTTTAGCGTCTTTTAACTCTTTGTCAGCCTTCAAACGCTCAATCTTAGCATTTTCCAAATCTTTGTCTTTTTGTTGACTTTCTGCCAATTTCTTAGCTAATTCTTTGTCCGCGTCTTCTTTGGCCCTGCGAGCTTTATCCAGACGTAATGACTTGGCTTTGTCGTCAAGTGTTGCTCTTTCTAGCTTTCGACCAGCATCTTCTGCTTTTTCTTTGGCTTTTTCCAACTCTTTGACCGCTTCAGCACGTTTCGCTTCTTTATCTAGTGTTTCAGAAACTTCTTTTTCGAGGGATGCGATGCGTTTCTCAATTTCTTGAAGCTCTGTTTTCACTTTTTCTAAGTTAGCCTCGGCTGTTTTCTTGTCCACTTTGTCTTTTTCCAATTCAGCTTCTACGTCTTGTTTGTTTTGTAGAGTTGGTGTTGGTAGATTGGCTTTAGAGTTTGGTCCATAGAGTTCATTGTACGTAGCTTTTCGAACGCTTTCGTCTTCTGTCAGTTTATCATCATCACTAACCGTTAATACGTGAATTCGGAACACATGGTCCATATTATCCTCAATAGGATATCCTTCAAGTATTTTACCACCCTTAATCATAGAGGTATTAAGACCAAGGTTATTGATTGTTAAGAGATTATAAAAATGACCGTAGCCTCCAGTCATATCACCTTCAGCGAAAAAGGTTATAAAGCTATTAGTTAATTCTTCTACGAGCTCTCGTTTTGTCATTGTGGCTCCCGACCTTGTAATATTCATGAGATTTTCATAATATTGTGTATGTGTGTCGATACCTGGTTTTTCAGACGTTTCGAGGCCACGTTTTCGTGCTACCTCATTAATTCCACGACCAAAGTGTCCAAGGTCTTGGTAGTCATTGTCGTTATAAATTTTTGCTACTTCTTTTGCAAAATCTTTATTATTTTTATTGATTTTCGCTTCTGGTAAATCTAGTTGTTTACGAAGACTGTTGAGAAGGGTAATGAATCTATTATTTAATTCGTCTACAATTTCTTGTGGCAAGTTATTTGGGTCATACTTGATAGATGAGTCGTTGTCTTGGATACCATTTTCATTAATATTGTTAATGACTTCTTTCCATTGGTTACGAACACCTTCGTCAAGTTGACTTAATTCTTGTTGTAAACGACTCATATCTTTACGATAGTCTTTCATCCAAACTTCACGACGGGCGTTCCATTCTTCATCTGCTTTGTTAATTTGGTCGGTGTCCATACCCGTCAAATCGGGATATGGCTCTGGGTACTTATCCATACGACGTTTGATGAGTTCTTTAGCTTTTTCTCGCCATTCTGGAGTCAAGACGACGTCTGTCGGGTATTGTGCTGTTTTCAATTTTTCTTCAGCATCTTTAATAGCTTTATCCACGTCTTTGATAAGACCTTCTTTTGCTGTTTTATCAGCTTCTTTGTCGGCTTTGTTTTGACGTTCTTGACCTTTCTTAGCTTCACGCGTTTTATCATCTTCTTTTGCTTTTTCAAGCTCTGTTTCTGCGTCGCGTTTGGCTTGGTCTTTGATACGCACATCTTTATCAGCGTCATCTTTTTCTTGTTGAGCCTTTTCTTTAGCAGCTGGGTCAAAGTCGTTCGTTGCGTCTTTCAACTCTTTATCAGCCTTTTCGACCCCTGTACGAGCCTTTTCGAGCTCTTCTTTAGCGCGTTTGGCTTCGTCAGACTTTTTAGTAACTTGGTCGGCCTTATCTTTGGCATCAGCATCTTGGTCTGTTTTAGCTTTTTCTTTGGCATCTACATTTTCTGTTTCCTTTTGGATGTTTTCAGGTGTAGCGTCTTTTGCCTTTTCAAGTTCTTTTTCAAGAGCATCTTTTTCAGTTTTCTTAGTGTCTGTGTCTTTTTGAGCCTTATCAAGCTCGTCTTTAGCATGACCAGCGTCTTTTTCTTTTTGGTCAGCATCTTTAGCGCTATCTACTGCGCGTTTTTCAGCATCAGACAGGTCTTTGTCTGTGACCTTATTGTTGATAGTAGAGTTGACTGTGTTTTCAGTTGGCGCTTCGGTTGCAAAGGTTGTTTGAGTAGTTGTAGCGACTCCCAAACCAGCCACTGTAGCAGTTGTTATAAGCAGGGACTTTTTCATCCTTATCTCCTTTATTTTTGATTGACTTGATTATACAGTAAATAATCCCCTTTTTGGATATTTCTACTGAAAACAGTAGAAATTTATACCCCCC
>NZ_JPFV01000011.1 GCF_000722685.1 Streptococcus mitis
GTTCAGGTGAAGTACCAAATGACAAACTTCCTAAGAAAGATGTCCCAGGTACAGGAACAGTAACAGAACCTAACAAGAAACCATCACAACCAGTAGATGTAACAACACCAGCTCAAAAGACACCAACACTAGATGTTGAACAAGATCCTAAGACAGGTGATGTTACAGTAACACCTAAGAAACCAGATGGATCAACATTCCCACCAGGAACTACGGTAGAAATCCCAGGTAAAGATGGTAACCCAATCACAGTAACAATCGGTGAAGACGGTAAAGGTAAAGTACCAAACAGTGAATTACCAGAAGGTAAAGTACCAGGAACAGCTAAGATTACTGAACCAGGTCAACCAACAGTTGAAGTTCCAGTAGCAACTCCAGCTAAGGTCACACCAGAAACACCAACAACTGAAAAACCAGTTGCGATTGAAATTACTCGTAAACCAAATGGTGATGCAGTAGTAACACCTAAGAAACCAGATGGTTCAACATACCCATCAGGCAGCAAGGTAGTGATTCCAGGTGAAAACAACACACCAATCGAAGTTACAATTGGCGACAATGGTTCAGGTGAAGTACCAAATGACAAACTTCCTAAGAAAGATGTCCCAGGTACAGGAACAGTAACAGAACCTAACAAGAAACCATCACAACCAGTAGATGTAACAACACCAGCTCAAAAGACACCAACACTAGATGTTGAACAAGATCCTAAGACAGGTGATGTTACAGTAACACCTAAGAAACCAGATGGATCAACATTCCCACCAGGAACTACGGTAGAAATCCCAGGTGAAGATGGCCCAATCACTGTTGAAATCGGTGAAAACGGTAAAGGTAAAGTACCAAATGACAAACTTCCTAAGAAAGATGTCCCAGGTACAGGTGAGATTACTGAACCAGGTCAACCAACAGTAGAAGTTCCTAATGTAACAACTCCAGCTAAGGTCACACCAGAAACACCAACAACTGAAAAACCAGTTGCGATTGAAATTACTCGTAAACCAAATGGTGATGCAGTAGTAACACCTAAGAAACCAGATGGCTCAACATACCCACCAGGAACTACGGTAGAAATTCCAGGTGAAAATGGAACACCAATCACAGTAACAGTTGGCGACAATGGATCAGGTGAAGTACCAAATGACAACCTTCCTAAGAAAGCTGTCCCAGGTACAGGAAAAGTAACCGAACCGAATAAGAAACCATCACAACCAGTGGATGTAACAACACCAGCTCAAAAGACACCAACACTAGATGTTGAACAAGATCCTAAGACAGGTGACGTTACAGTAACACCTAAGAAACCAGATGGCTCAACATATCCACCAGGAACTAAGGTAGAAATCCCAGGTAAAGATGGTCCAATCACTGTTGAAATCGGTGAAAACGGTAAAGGTAAAGTACCAAACAGTGAATTACCAGAAGGTAAAGTACCAGGAACAGCTAAGATTACTGAACCAGGTAAACCAGCTGTAGAAGTTCCTAATGTAACAACTCCAGCTAAGGTCATACCAGAAACACCGACAACTGAAAAACCAGTTGCGATTGAAATTACTCGTAAACCAAATGGTGATGCGATTGTAACGCCTAAGAAACCAGATGGCTCAACATACCCATCAGGTAGCAAGGTAGTGATTCCAGGTGAGAACAACACACCAATCGAAGTTACAATTGGAGACAATGGTTCAGGTGAAGTACCAAATGACAACCTTCCTAAGAAAGATGTCCCAGGTACAGGAACAGTAACAGAACCTAACAAGAAACCATCACAACCAGTAGATGTAACAACACCAGCTCAAAAGACACCAACACTAGATGTTGAACAAGATCCTAAGACAGGTGATGTTACAGTAACACCTAAGAAACCAGATGGATCAACATTCCCACCAGGAACTACGGTAGAAATCCCAGGTAAAGATGGTAACCCAATCACAGTAACAATCGGTGAAGACGGTAAAGGTAAAGTACCAAACAGTGAATTACCAGAAGGTAAAGTACCAGGAACAGCTAAGATTACTGAACCAGGTCAACCAACAGTTGAAGTTCCAGTAACAACACCAGGTAAGGTAATAGCTGAAAACGGTGAACTACCAGGACCAATCACTTTACCAGAATTAACTATTGAGGTTCGCTGGATTGATGAAGATGGAAATGTATTTAAACCATCTGTTAAGACAGGCAATGAAAAGGATGCTGAACATGGCTCAATTCCAGGATATGAATTTGTAAGAACAATGATTGATGAAAATGAACCAGTAATTACCCACATTTTCAGAAAAGTAGGTTCAAATACAAATACAATTCCAGTTGCACCAGTGACACCTGATACGCCAGTCAAACCTGACACTAATGGAGGTTCTGGTCAAGATACACCTGCACCAGCACCAGCTACTCCAACTCCAAATGCAGATCAGGTAGATACTAAGACTACTGTTGATAATGGAGCTAAGTCAAATGATTCTCAAAATGTATTGCCAAATACAGGAACAGAATCAAATGCTGCTCTTGCATCTCTAGGACTTCTTGGACTATTGAGTGGATTTGGACTTGTAGCTCGTAAGAAAAAAGAAGACTAAAAATTTAGTCAGATGAACATTCATTCTTTTGTGTTTTAACAACGAACTAGATTGATTCTGATAGTTGTTTTATCCATAAAATACAAAGAATGATTAGATAAAGAAAGCGAACAATGCTAGGATTTTGTTAAACGGAATTCTAAGTATTGTTCGCTTTTTGTGGTATAATAATTACTATGCAGAAAAAACCAACGTCAGCCTATGTGCACATCCCATTTTGTACCCAGATTTGTTATTATTGTGACTTTTCAAAGGTTTTCATCAAAAATCAGCCGGTAGATAGCTATTTGGAGCATCTGCTGGAAGAGTTTCGTTCTTATGACATTCAAAAGTTACGAACCCTTTACATCGGTGGTGGGACGCCGACAGCCCTGTCAGCTTCACAACTAGAGGTATTATTGGAGGGCTTGACTGAAAACTTGGACTTGTCTGTCTTGGAGGAGTTGACCATTGAAGCCAATCCAGGCGACTTGGACGCGGATAAGATTGCGGTTTTGAAAAACTCAGCTGTCAATCGTGTTTCGTTAGGTGTGCAAACCTTTGATGATAAGATGCTGAAAAAGATTGGGCGCAGTCATTTGGAAAAGGATATTTATGAAAATATCGACCGTCTGAAACTGGCTGGTTTTGACAACATCTCCATTGATTTGATTTATGCACTGCCTGGTCAGACTATGGAGCAGGTCAAGGAAAATGTGGCTAAGGCCATTGGGCTGGATATTCCCCACATGAGTCTGTATAGCTTGATTTTAGAAAACCATACGGTCTTTATGAACCGGATGCGACGTGGGAAATTGCCTCTGCCTAAGGAGGAACTAGAAGCGGAGATGTTTGAGTACATCATCGCAGAGCTGGAGCGAGCAGGTTTTGAGCATTATGAGATTTCTAATTTCTCCAAACCCGGTTTTGAAAGTCGTCACAATCTCATGTACTGGGACAATGCTGAATACTATGGCATTGGTGCTGGAGCATCTGGTTATGTCAATGGTGTTCGCTATAAAAACCATGGTCCCATTCGTCATTATCTGAGTGCAGTTGAGGAAGGCAATGCTCGCATTACAGAAGAACACCTGAGTCAAAAAGAGCAAATGGAAGAAGAAATGTTCTTGGGACTTCGCAAGAAATCAGGGGTTTCCATGGCGCGATTTGAGGAAAAATTTGGCCGGTCTTTTGATGAACTATATGGCGAAATCGTCAGAGACTTGGTTCAAAAAGGTCTCATGCAAATAGAGGGTGACCGAGTTCGCATGACAAAAAGAGGTCTCTTTTTAGGAGACACCGTAGCAGAACGATTTATTTTGGAGTAGGATGATGGGCTTAACTTATCAAATGAAAATGAAAATTCCTTTTGATATGGCTGATATGAACGGTCATATTAAGCTTCCAGATGTGGTTTTGCTGTCCCTACAAGTTTCAGGGATGCAGTCGATTGAACTAGGAGTCGGTGATAAGACTATTTTGGAGGACTATAATTTAGTCTGGATTATCGCAGGCTATGATATTGAGGTGATTCGTTTACCTCGTTTTGGGGAAGAAATCACCATCGAAACAGAAGCTTTGAGCTACAATCGACTTTTTTGCTACCGTCGCTTTACCATTTATGATGAAGCGGGGCAGGAGCTCATCCACATGATGACTACCTTTGTTCTCATGGACCGAGACAGTCGAAAAGTCCATGCTGTTGAACCTGAGATTGTGGTTCCTTACCAATCTGAGTTTTCCAAAAAATTGCTTCGAGGACCTAAATATCAAAGCTTGGAAAATCCAATTAGCAAGGATTACCATGTCCGTTTTTACGATTTGGATATGAATGGTCATGTTAATAACAGTAAATACCTGGACTGGATTTTTGAGGTCATGGGAGCAGATTTTTTGACCCAATATATTCCCAAGAAAATCAATCTCAAGTATGTCAAGGAAGTTCGACCAGGTGGGGTGATTACATCGGCTGTTGAGCGGAGTGGACTCGAAAGCAAGCATGAGATTACAAGCGACGGTGTTACCAATGCACAGGCTATTATTACTTGGCAAGAATTAGAAAAGGATTAGGGAGAAATAGATGAAATATAAAGGCTATTTAATTGATCTAGATGGAACTATTTATAAGGGGAAAGATAGAATTCCAGCAGGAGAGGCTTTTGTTCATGAATTGCAAAAGCGGGACATTCCCTATCTCTTTGTGACTAACAATACAACCCGCACTCCAGAGAGTGTTCAAGAGATGTTGGCTCAGAATTTTAATATTGATACGCCCCTATCGACTGTCTATACAGCGACTTTGGCCACCATCGACTACATGAATGACTTGGGACTGGAAAAGACGGTCTATGTCATCGGAGAAGCAGGGCTCAAGGAAGCCATCAAGGCGGCTGGTTATGTGGAAGACAAGGAAAATCCTGCCTATGTGGTAGTAGGCCTGGACTGGCAAGTAGACTATGAAAAATTTGCCACAGCAACTCTTGCGATTCAAAAGGGCGCCCACTTTATCGGAACCAATCCTGACCTCAACATCCCGACAGAGCGCGGTCTTTTGCCAGGTGCTGGTTCACTGATTACCCTACTTGAAGTAGCAACACGAGTGAATCCTGTTTATATCGGAAAACCAAATGCTATCATTATGGCCAAGGCGGTTGAGCACTTAGGTTTGCAACGTGAAGAGTTGATCATGGTTGGGGACAACTATCTGACAGATATCCGGGCTGGGATTGACAATGGCATTCCAACGCTCTTGGTGACGACAGGTTTTACCAAGGCAGAAGAAGTGGCAGATCTACCAATCGCACCGACTCATGTGGTTTCTAGCCTTGCGGAGTGGAACTTTGATGAAAACTAAATTGACCTTTTGGAGCTCTATGCTCTTTCTCCTCTCCCTCTCAATCCTTCTGACCATTTATCTGGCTTGGATTGTTTATCCGCTGGAAATTCAGTGGTTGAACTTAACGAATCGAGTTTATCTAAAACCAGAAACCATTCAGTACAACTTTCATATCTTGATGAATTACCTGACCAATCCTTTTAGTCAGATCTTACAGATGCCGGATTTTCGTTCGTCAGCAGCTGGTCTGCACCATTTTGCGGTGGTTAAGAATCTCTTTCACTTGGTTCAGCTAGTTGCTCTAGTGACACTGCCAAGTTTCTATTTCTTTGTCAAAGGGATTGTGAAAAAGGGCTTTTTATCTTTATTTAGTAAGGGGCTTTTGACTCTAGTAGTCTTGCCTGTGCTGATTGGTCTTGGGGGAGTTTTGATTGGTTTTGACCAGTTCTTTACTCTTTTCCATCAAATTCTCTTTGTGGGAGATGATACCTGGCTTTTTGACCCAGCTAAGGATCCAGTGATTCTGATTTTGCCAGAGACCTTCTTCCTTCATGCCTTCCTCCTCTTTTTCGCCCTCTATGAAAGCTTCTTTGGCTATCTTTATCTGAAAAGTCGTAGGAAGTGAAAGAAAGATGTTCTTATTTCACATGTATAAATTAGGTATGTGATTCGAAACTATCGTTAATACTCAATGAAAATCAAAGAGCAAACTAGGAAACTAGCTGCAGGCTGTACTTGAGTACGGCAAGGCGACGTTGACGCAGTTTGAAGAGATTTTCGAAGAGTATAAGAGTGAATTAACCAAATCCAGAATATATCAATCGTTCGCGAAAAGCCTATTTTTCTTGAAAAATAGGCTTTTTTTAAAAAATCGCTAGTCAAGCGCTTTATTTTTGTGTATAATAGAAATAGCAAAGTATAGATAAGAAGAGAAAAGCATGATTACACTATTTCTATCACCGAGCTGTACATCATGTCGTAAGGCTAAGGCCTGGTTAGAAAAACATAAGGTTCCCTTTGTGGAACACAATATTATGACCAGTCCTTTAACAAGAAAAGAATTGCAACATATCCTTTCCTTGACCGAAAATGGTACTGATGACATCATTTCAACTCGTTCAAAAATTTTTCAAAAATTGAATATTGATGTAGAGAGTATTTCGGTATCGGAATTGCTTCATTTGATTGAGCAGTACCCTAGTCTTTTACGTCGTCCAATTATTATTGATGCCAAACGCATGCAAATCGGTTTTAATGAAGATGAGATTCGTGCTTTTCTCCCTCGTAGTTACCGTAAGCAAGAACTAAAAGAAGCAAGAATGAGAGCTGGTATTAGTTAATGAACAAACAGTATAGTTACCCACTAGATTTGTCGTGGAGCACTGAAGAACTTGCTTCAGTGCTTTCTTTTTTTAATGATGTTGAAGCTGCCTATGAGGGCAAGGTAGAAGCTAAAAAGTTACTGGACTCCTATAAGGGATTCAAGTCTGTCGTGCCAAGCAAGAGTGAAGAAAAACGTTTGGGACGAGAATTTGAAACAGTTAGTGGCTATTCGCTTTACCGAGCAGTTCAGGCTGCCAAGGAAAAAGGGGAAGGAAAGATTTCTCTTGGAAAGTAAATTTGAATTTGCTAAAGAGCTTGTTAAGAAAGCAGGTCAGTACATCCTTGACCATATGCAGGAAGACTTGTGTGTTGAAACCAAGTCCTCTCCAACGGATTTGGTGACCAGACTGGACAAGGAAGTTCAGGAACTTTTGGTTAGTGAGATTTTGTCCCGTTATCCTAAGGATAAGATTTGTGCTGAAGAAGGTTGTCTGAGAGCCTCGGTTCAAGAGGGCAAGGTTTGGGTCATTGATCCCATTGATGGTACCAATAACTTTGTCGCCCAGCAGGAAGATTTTGCTGTTATGATGGCTTATTTTGAAAATGGTCAGGGACAGTTTGGTTTGATTTATGATGTGGTCAAGGGGGATTGTTATCACGGTGGTGGTAAGTTTCCAGTCTGTCGAAATAATAAGCCCCTAGCTCCCTTTCAAGAAAAACCACTTGGAGATTTCCTTATTGCAGGGAATAGTGGTATGCTGGAAACCAATGAATGGGGGTTGGCTGATTTGAGCCGAGCGGTTCTTGGTGTTCGTGTCTATGGAAGTGCGGCCATTAGTTTTGCCAAGATTTTATCAGGGCGTTTGTTGACCTATGTCACTTATCTGCAACCATGGGATTATGCTGCTGCTAGTATTTTAGGGGAAAGTCTGGGCTATCGGGTGGTGACCCTATCTGGTGAAGCTCCTGATTTTCAAACCAGACAGCCGGTCATGATGATGCCTCTTGAGATGCTGGAGGAAATTCAGTCCTATATTTACGAAAGGAAAAGAACTTAAATGCAATTTCCAGAAGGATTTGTTGAAAAATATGAAGAGATACTAGGAGATGAGGCAAGAGATTTTCTTGCCTCTTTTGAGGAGGAAGCGGTTTCGGCCTTTCGGGTCAATCCCTTAAAAGAAGAGCAACTTTCCTTTTCTGATCCCATTCCTCAAACCCCTTGGGGCCACTATGGAAAGGTGTCAGGGAAATCGCCTGAGCATGCTACAGGGTTGGTTTATTCGCAAGAACCCGCTGCCCAGATGGTGGCTCAGGTAGCCCAGCCCAGTCCTGGTATGAAGGTCTTAGACCTAGCAGCTGCACCGGGTGGCAAATCAACTCAACTGGCAGCCTATCTAGCAGGGGAAGGACTTCTCGTCTCCAATGAAATTTCAAGCAAACGGGCTAAGATTTTAGTAGAAAATATGGAGCGCTTTGGAGCGACAAATGTCGTGGTGACCAATGAATCTGCTGACCGCTTGGCCAAGGTTTTTAAGTGCTATTTTGACCTCATTGTTCTTGATGCCCCTTGCTCTGGTGAAGGGATGTTTCGTAAGCAGCCAGATGCTATGGACTATTGGAGCTTAGATTATCCGAGTCAATGTGCTAGCTTGCAAAGAGAAATTCTAGCGGATGCAGTGACCATGCTAGCTGAAGGTGGTCGCTTGGTTTATTCGACCTGTACCTGGGCACCTGAGGAAAACGAAGAGATTGTCAAGTGGTTGCTGGAAGAGTATGATTTTGACTTGCTGCCAGTTGAGCATATCAATGGAATGGTAGCTGGTATTGACCTGCCAGAAACGGCTAGGATGTACCCTCATCAGTTTAAGGGAGAGGGTCAGTTTGTTGCTCATTTTCAATTTAAAGGCGAAAATCCAGCCCCTAAATTTAAGGAAAGTAAGAGCAACCTCAGCCGTGAGCAAGTTACCTTGTGGCAGGAATTTGCCCAAAAGCATTTGAAAGTTAATTTGTCGGGTATCTTGCAGACTTTTGGTGACCAACTCTATCTCTTACCAGAACTCTTGCCAGATTTAGGGAAGCTCAAGATTGCTCGTAATGGACTGCATCTGGGTACCTTTAAGAAGAAACGCTTTGAGCCCAGTTTTGCTCTTGGTCTAGCCTTGAAACCGAGTCAGGTCAAGCAGTTGGTTACAATTGACCAAGAAGCGTTTGTAAAGTATGTGGCTGGAGAAACCGTTCAGCTGACGGAAAGTCTGCCAAATGGTTGGTACCAAGTTTTGGTTCAAGGTAATGGCTTGGGCTTTGCTAAGGTGACTGGAAATGTTTTGAAAAATTATTTTCCAAAAGGCCTTAGATTCAAGTGAAAATGCTAGTCAAAGTAGCTTGTCTATGTTATAGTGGAAGTATGGATTTTTTTCAAATTGTCTTTCATTTTAAGTCAAAATTAGTGGAGAAGGCAACTGAGCAAATTTCTAGTAAAACCAAGCTAGTAACTTCAGTTGGCTCTCAATTTTTAAAAGAAAAACATAAATAAATAGTTGAAAAAATTCACAGCATTCACCATTATTTTCAAGGAGAAAAACAGTGAAAAAAAGGAAAAAACTCGCTCTATCCCTTGCGGCTCTTTTGCTAGCAGGTTCTTTGGCGGGATGTGCTAGCTGGATTGATCGTGGAGAATCCATGACTGCTGTTGGCTCAACGGCTCTTCAGCCCTTGGTCGAAGCAGCAGCAGATGAATTCGGCTCTATGCAAGTTGGAAAAACAGTCAACGTCCAAGGTGGAGGATCTGGTACAGGTCTGTCTCAGGTTCAATCTGGAGCCGTTGATGTAGGAAATTCAGACGTATTTGCCGAGGAAAAAGACGGTATCAACGCATCCGCTCTAGTAGACCACAAGGTTGCTGTAGCGGGCTTGGCAGTGATTGTAAATAAGGAAGTTGACGTTGAAAATCTAACAACTGAACAACTCCGTAGCATCTTCACAGGTCAAGTGACCAACTGGAAAGAAGTCGGTGGGAAAGACCTAGCCATTTCCATTATCAACCGCGCCGCAAGTTCTGGTTCGCGTGCAACCTTTGATAGTGTTATCATGGATGGTCAATCTGCCGTGCAGAGTCAAGAACAGGATTCAAATGGGATGGTCAAAAACATTGTTTCTCAGACACCAGGAGCCATTTCTTACCTAGCCTTTGCCTATGTGGATGATTCGGTTAAACGTATGAAGTTGAATGGCTATGAGCCGATTGCAGAAAATGTTACAAGCAATAACTGGCCTTTATGGTCTTATGAACACATGTACACCTTAGGTCAGCCAGATGAATTGGTGGCAGAATTCCTCAACTTTGTCCTCTCAGATGAAGCGCAAAGTGGAATCGTTAAGGGAATGGGCTATATTTCTGTTAAGGAAATGAAGGTTGAAAAAGATGCTGTAGGAACGGTGACAGCACTAGAAGGGAGTCACTAATGAATCAAGAAGAATTAGCTAAAAAATTACTTTCTCCCTCAAAGAACTCTCGTCTAGAGAAACTAGGAAAAGGCTTGACCTTTGCCTGTCTGTCTTTGATTGTCATCATTGTGGCTATGATTTTGATTTTCGTAGCCCAAAAAGGTTTGTCGACCTTCTTTGTTAATGGGGTCAATATCTTTGATTTCCTCTTTGGCCAAACTTGGAATCCTTCAGGTAAACAATTTGGTGCCCTTCCCATGATTTTGGGTTCCTTTATTGTCACAATCCTATCAGCCCTTATCGCAACTCCTTTTGCCATTGGAGCGGCAGTTTTTATGACTGAAATCTCACCAAAAGGTGCTAGAATCTTGCAACCAGCCATTGAATTGCTAGTCGGAATTCCTTCAGTCGTGTATGGATTTATCGGTTTGCAGGTCGTAGTTCCTTTTGTCCGTAGTGTCTTTGGTGGAACTGGTTTTGGGATTTTGTCAGGGATTTTCGTTCTCTTTGTCATGATCCTACCAACTGTAACCTTTATGACAACAGATAGCTTGCGTGCGGTGCCTCGTCACTACCGTGAAGCTAGTTTGGCTATGGGGGCTACTCGTTGGCAAACCATCTGGCGTGTGACCTTGAAGGCGGCGCGTTCAGGTATTTTTACAGCAGTGGTCTTTGGGATGGCGCGTGCCTTTGGTGAGGCCTTAGCCATTCAGATGGTAGTCGGAAACTCAGCTGTTGTCCCAACTTCATTGACAACACCTGCTGCAACCTTGACCTCTGTCTTGACCATGGGTATCGGAAATACCGTTATGGGAACAGTTGATAATAACGTTCTCTGGTCACTGGCCTTAGTCTTGCTTTTGATGAGTTTGGCCTTCAACAGTGTGATTAAATTGATTACGAAAGAAAGAGGAAAGAAAAACTATGCACGCTAAGAAATTAGATAAAATTGCAACAACTGTCCTCTACTCGATTGCAGGAATTATCGTTGCCATTTTGGCATCCTTGATTCTTTATATCTTGGTTCGTGGTTTGCCCCACATCTCTTGGTCTTTCTTGACTGGCAAATCATCTTCTTACCAAGCAGGCGGAGGGATTGGAATTCAGCTCTATAATTCCTTCTTCCTTCTGGTCATTACCTTGATTATCTCTGTACCTTTATCTATGGGAGCTGGGATTTTCCTAGCTGAATATGCCAAAAAAGGTCCTGTGACCAATTTTGTCAGAACCTGTATTGAAATCTTGTCTTCATTGCCATCTGTGGTTGTAGGTCTCTTTGGTTATTTGATCTTTGTAGTTCAGTTTGAGTATGGATTTTCAATCATTTCAGGTGCCTTGGCCTTGACGGTCTTTAACCTTCCTCAGATGACTCGAAATGTTGAGGACAGTTTGAAACACGTTCACCATACGCAGCGTGAGGCTGGTTTAGCCCTTGGGATTTCTCGTTGGGAGACAGTTGTCTATGTTGTCATTCCAGAAGCCCTTCCAGGTATTGTGACTGGGATCGTCTTAGCTTCTGGTCGTATCTTTGGTGAGGCGGCTGCTTTGATCTATACAGCGGGCCAATCCGCTCCAGCCCTAGACTGGTCTAACTGGAATATTCTCAGTGTGACTAGCCCAATCTCTATCTTCCGTCAAGCAGAAACCTTGGCTGTCCACATCTGGAAGGTCAATAGTGAAGGAACTATTCCTGATGGCACCATCGTATCAGCAGGTTCTGCCGCCGTGCTCCTCATCTTTATTCTTATCTTTAACTTTGGAGCCCGTAAACTCGGAAGCTACCTACATAAGAAATTAACCGCTGCCTAAAGGAGAAGCCATGTCAAAATATAATTGGGATGAAAAGCATATCATCACCTTTCCTGAAGAGAAAGTGGCCCTCTCTACTAAGGATTTGCATGTTTACTACGGTAAAAAAGAATCCATCAAGGGCATCGATATGCAATTTGAAAAAATAAAATTACAGCCTTAATTGGCCCTTCTGGTTCAGGAAAATCAACCTACCTCCGCAGTCTCAACCGTATGAATGATACTATTGATATTGCCAAGGTAACAGGTCAAATTCTCTATCAAGGGATTGATGTCAACCGTCCAGAAATCAATGTTTATGAGATGCGTAAACACATCGGAATGGTCTTCCAACGACCAAATCCCTTTGCCAAGTCTATCTACCGCAACATCACTTTTGCCCATGAACGTGCAGGTGTTAAGGACAAGCAAGTCTTGGATGAAATTGTGGAAACTTCTCTCCGTCAAGCAGCTCTTTGGGATCAGGTCAAAGACGATTTGCACAAGTCAGCCTTGACCCTATCAGGCGGTCAGCAACAACGTCTCTGTATTGCTCGTGCTATCTCCGTTAAACCAGATATCCTCTTGATGGATGAGCCAGCGTCTGCCTTGGATCCGATTGCGACAGCCCAGCTGGAAGAAACCATGCTGGAATTAAAGAAGGACTTTACCATCATCATCGTGACCCACAGTATGCAGCAGGCTGCGCGTGCTAGTGACTATACAGGATTTTTCTACTTGGGTGACTTGATCGAGTACGATAAGACCTCTAATATTTTCCAAAATGCTAAACTACAGTCAACCAATGACTACGTAACAGGACACTTTGGATAGAAAGGAAACAGTATGACAGAAGCGATTTTACAGGTGTCAGACCTGTCCGTTTACTACAATCAAAAGAAGGCCTTGAATAGTGTTTCCCTATCCTTCCAACCTAAGGAAATTACAGCCTTGATTGGTCCATCTGGATCAGGAAAGTCAACCCTTCTCAAGGCTATCAACCGCATGGGGGATCTCAATCCAGAGGTGACTACAACTGGTTCGGTGGTTTACAACGGCCACAACATCTACAGTCCGCGTACAGATACAGTTGAATTGCGGAAGGAAATCGGTATGGTTTTCCAACAACCCAACCCCTTCCCAATGTCTATCTACGAAAATGTTGTTTACGGTCTTCGTATCAATGGAGTAAAGGATAAGCACGTTCTGGATGAAGCGGTGGAAAAAGCCTTGCAGCGTGCTTCTATCTGGGATGAGGTCAAGGATCGCCTGCATGATTCAGCTATCGGGCTTTCAGGTGGACAACAACAACGTGTCTGCGTTGCCCGTGTCTTGGCAACTAGTCCTAAAATCATTCTCTTGGATGAACCGACTTCAGCCTTGGACCCTATCTCTGCCGGTAAGATTGAGGAAACCTTGTATGGCCTAAAAGATAAATACACCATGCTTTTGGTTACGCGTTCTATGCAACAAGCCTCTCGTATCTCTGACAAGACAGGATTTTTCCTAGATGGAGATTTGATTGAGTTTAACGATACCAAGAAGATGTTCCTCAACCCACAACACAAGGAAACAGAAGATTATATTTCAGGAAAATTTGGATAAGGAGATAAATGATGTTACGTTCTCAATTTGAAGAAGATTTGGAGAAATTGCACAACCAGTTCTACGCTATGGGACAGGAAGTGCTATCCCAAATCAATCGTACGGTGCGTGCCTTTGTTACACATGACCGTGATTTGGCCAAGGAAGTCATCGAAGACGATGCAGAAGTAAACGAATACGAAGTGAAATTGGAGAAGAAATCATTTGAAATGATTGCTCTGCAACAACCCGTTTCTCAAGATTTGCGTACTGTTCTAACAGTCTTAAAAGCTGTATCTGACTTGGAACGTATGGGTGACCATGCTGTTTCTATTGCTAAAGCAGCAATTCGTATGAAGGGGGAACAACGTATCCCTGCTGTTGAAGAAGAAATCAAGAGAATGGGTCGCGATGTCAAGAACTTCGTCGAAGCAGCCCTGGAACTCTATCTCAATGGTTCAGTTGACCAGGCCTATGAAGTAGCAGCTATGGACGAAAAAATCAACCATTACTTTGATAGCATTCGTGACTTGGCTACAGAAGAAATCAAGAAAAATCCTGATGCTATTGTTACAGGTCGTGATTATTTCCAAGTGATCGCCTTCTTGGAACGTATTGGAGACTATGCTAAAAATATCTGTGAATGGGTTGTTTACTTTGAAACAGGTAAGATTGTCGAACTATAAAATAGATTCATTCTGTATAAAAAGGAGCTTGAAATCAATTGACAGCTCCTTTTGTTGAATTAAAAAAATATTTTTGAGATAAAAATTCAAAAAAATACTTGACAAGTATCTTGGATAGCGTTATAATTATACAAAATTAACAGAGAGGTTGTTTATTTATGAAATCAAAAAAATGGATATTTGTTTTATGTAGTTTTCTTGCAAGTTTCTTTTTAGTAGCTTGCCAGTCAGGTTCGAATGGTTCTCAGTCAGCTCTTGAGGCCATTAAGCAAAAGGGGAAATTAGTTGTGGCGACCAGTCCTGACTATGCCCCTTTTGAATTCCAAGCCTTGATTGACGGGAAAAATCAGGTAGTCGGTGCGGATATTGATATGGCCCAAGCTATCGCTGATGAACTTGGGGTGAAGTTGGAAATTTCAAGCATGAGTTTTGACAATGTCTTGACCAGTCTTCAAACTGGGAAGGCAGATCTAGCCGTTGCGGGAATTAGCGCTACTGATGAGAGAAAAGAAGTCTTTGATTTTTCAATCCCTTACTATGAAAACAAGATTAGTTTCTTGGTCCGTAAGTCTGATGTAGAAAAATACAAGGATTTAACTAGTCTAGAAACTGCTAATATTGCAGCTCAAAAAGGGACTGTTCCAGAATCAATGGTCAAGGAACAATTGCCAAAAGCTCAATTAACTTCCCTAACCAATATGGGTGAAGCAGTTAATGAATTACAGGCTGGAAAAGTAGATGCTGTTCACATGGATGAGCCTGTTGCCCTTAGCTATGCTGCTAAAAACGCGGACCTAGCTGTCGCAACTGTTAGCTTGAAGATGAAGGACGGCGAAGCCAATGCAGTTGCCCTTAGAAAAAATAGTGCTGATTTGAAAGAAGTGGTGGACAAGGTCATCCAAAAACTCAAGGATGAAGGAACTTACCAAAGCTATCTTGAAAAAGCAGCAAGCCTAACAGAAGTTGAAGAATAATACTCAATGAAAATCAAAGAGCAAACTAGGAAGCTAGCCGCAAGCTGTACTTGAGTACGGTAAGGCGACGCTGACGTGGTTTGAATTTGATTTTCGAAGAGTATAAGAAAAAAGCAGAGTTGGAAGTTATTCCAATTCTGCTTTTAAATAGTTTAAAACCTTTTCCAGATTTTCTAAGGACACCTTGGCAAATTGATAAGGACAGGTGCTTAAATAGGCCTCTTCAAAGAATTCCAAGCCCAGTTGACTGTGTTTGAGACTGGCGATTTTAGGATACTGTCTCAGGTCTAGTAATAAACCATCGTGTAGGGGATAATGAGGGAGGGGACAAGGAGTGTTAGCTACTCTTACCTCGATTTGTTTTTGGTAGTCTTCCTGATTGGACAAGCGAGCTAGACGATTTTTCTCAAACAGTTGACTATCAATATAGAGTGACAGGGCCTTTTGCATGATGAGGTTGCTGTCGTAGTCTAGGATATTTTTGTAGGCTACAAAGGCTTCTTTAATAGTATTTGGAAGAATGAGCGCCGTAATCCGCAGGGCTGGAAAGAGGCTGGTTGAGAAGGACTTGATATAAATGACGCGCTCTTCTGTATCCAGATAGTGGAAGGTCTGGCCCTTCTTGGAGTCCAAATCACCTAGATAGTCGTCCTCTACGATATAGACACCGTACTTGGTAGCTAAGTCAAGGATAGCTCGTTTGTCCTGCTCAGAATAGGAATGCCCCAGAGGATAGTGAAAACGAGGGATGGTATAGAAAAACTTAATTTTTCCTGTTTTGAAGTGGCTTTCCAGCTCCTCCAAGTCAATCCCATCAATGCCTCGTTCAATCGTTTGATAGTCCAGACCTTGAGCAATCAAGAGGCGATTCATCCGATGGTAGGTCGGCTGTTCGACCAAGATTTCCTTTGCTTGGCTAGGAAAGGAAATTTGAGAGAGGATAAACAAGGCTTGTTGGGTTCCAGAAGTCAGTACCAGTTGGTCAGCCTTGCAGTAGAGGGCTTGGTCAAAGAGCAGTTTATGAATGGATTGTCTTAAGTCTTCTAAACCTTCTTGGTTGTCATAGTAGTTGAAGAGGTAGTTTTCTCGGCCAATTAAGGTTTCATTGACACAGAGTCGGAAGTCGTCATAGGCGCTAGCATGTTCGTCAGTGACTTCGATTTCTAGATCCTGGTGTTGCCCTTGTTCTAGGACATAGTAACCACTTTGGGGCTTGGCATAGAGGTATTGTTCGTGCCGTAATTCCAGCAGGGCTCGTTGAATGGTGTCCTTGCTACAGTGAAAGTCAAGGCTCAGTTGACGGATAGAAGGCAGGCGGCTTCCCGTCGGAAAGCGTCCAGACTCGATACCGTTTTTCAGATAGGAAACGACCTCTTGGTACTTGCTTTGTTTCTTCATTCCAGACCTCCCTTGATTTTGTTACATTGTACCCTTTTTTTCCTTCTTGGCAATGTCTAGGGTGTTTCTCTCGTTCACATCTAGGGGCAAATGTGGTATACTTAGGAGTAAGATTTATAGAATAATAGACAAGAAAGAGAATGGATAAGAACGTGCAGGAACCAGTGAAATTATTTCAATACAATACCCTTGGAGCCTTGATGGCAGGCCTTTATGGTGGTACCATGACAGTAGGAGAATTGCTGGAGCATGGTGACCTTGGTTTGGGAACCTTGGATTCTATTGATGGGGAATTGATTGTCTTGGATGGCAAGGCTTATCAGGCCAAAGGGTCAGGAGACCAGCCAGAAATTGTAGAAGTATCACCAGATGCCCTTATTCCTTATGCAGCAGTAGTACCTCATCAGGCAGAGGTCATTTTCCGCCAGCGCTTTGAGATGACAGACAAGGAATTGGAAGAGCGAATAGAGTCTTATTATGACGGGGAAAATCTTTTCCGCTCTATCAAGATTCGGGGGGAATTTTCACATATGCATGTGCGCATGATTCCTAAGTCGACACCAGATACCAAGTTTGCTGATGTCGCAACCCATCAACCGGAATATAGTCGTGACAATGTGGTGGGAACCATCGTTGGTTTCTGGACGCCAGAGATTTTCCATGGGGTCAGTGTGGCAGGCTACCATCTGCACTTCATCTCAGATGATTTGACTTTCGGTGGACATGTCATGGACTTTGTCATCAAGGAAGGTATAATCGAGGTGGGAGCTGTTGACCAATTGGATCAACGTTTTCCAGTTCAAGACCGTCAATACTTGTTTGCTAAGTTCAATGTTGAAGAGATGAGAAAAGATATTGAAAAGGCAGAATAGGAGAAGAAAATGACCATTCATATTATCATTACCATGGTGTTGTTGTTGGCTTTCTTGATAGGAGGCATTTGGTATGCCAAAAAGAAATACCAGATTAATTTAGCTGTCTTGGGCTTGGGGGCTGTTGCCTTCTTTGTCTCTTCACAGATTTTGGAAAAACTGGTGCATATCTTGGTTTTACATCCTCAAAAAGACGGTAGTATTGCCCTCTTGCAAGACCATCCGCTTGTCTATATCATCTATGGCCTAGCTATGGCAGCATTTTTTGAGGAAACGGCTCGCCTTGTTTTCTTCAAATGGTTGGAGAAAAAGAGAAGTTTGGAAAAGGCAGATGCCTTGGCTTATGGATTGGGACATGGTGGCTTGGAATTGATTTTCCTGGGCCTTACTAGTTTGATTAATCTCTACATCGTTCTCTCAGCAGTTCAAACTCAGGATCCACAGGTCATGCAATTGCTGTCTGAAAATATGTTGAAAACCATTCAGTCACTTTCTGCCTGGCAGATTTATTTGCTTGGTTTTGAACGGATTTTGGCCTTAGGTTTCCAATTGCTCTTGACTGTTTGGGTTTACCAAGCTGTTCGCCAGAAAAAATGGATTTATCTCCTAGCAGCCTATGGTCTACATGCCTTCTTTGACCTAGTACCATCTCTAGCTCAAGTAGGATGGATTACAAGTCCAGTCTTGGTTGAAGTTGTCCTAGCACTTGAACTTGTTCTGGTTGCCTATGGAACAAAGGCTATATTTTGCAAAAAATCATAAAAAGGGGGGGAACCTCTTTTTATGTGCAAAAACCAAACAAGGTCTTTTTCTGGTCGTCAAATGGTCTTAAAAATGGTATAATGGAATGAATTTTGTAAAAGGAAGAGTGACATGTCTGTAAGAGAAAAAATGCTTGAAATCTTAGAAGGAATTGATATCCGTTTCAAGGAACCCTTGCATAGCTATAGTTATACAAAAGTAGGTGGAGAGGCCGATTATTTGGTCTTTCCACGAAATCGTTTTGAGTTGGCTCGCGTTGTCAAATTTGCCAATCAAGAAAATATTCCTTGGATGGTTCTTGGAAATGCTAGCAATATCATCGTTCGTGATGGAGGGATTCGTGGATTTGTCATCTTGTGTGACAAGCTCAATAACGTTTCCGTTGATGGCTATACCATCGAAGCTGAAGCTGGTGCTAACTTAATTGAGACAACTCGCATTGCCCTTCGTCATAGTTTGACTGGTTTTGAGTTTGCTTGCGGCATTCCAGGGAGTATCGGCGGTGCTGTCTTTATGAATGCAGGTGCCTATGGTGGTGAGATTGCCCACATCTTGCAGTCTTGTAAGGTCTTGACCAAGGATGGAGAAATCGAAACCTTGTCTGTCAAGGACTTGGCTTTTGGTTACCGCCATTCAGCCATTCAGGAGTCTGGTGCAGTTGTCTTGTCAGCTAAATTTGCCCTAGCCCCAGGAACCCATCAGGTTATCAAGCAGGAAATGGACCGCTTGACGCACCTACGTGAACTCAAGCAACCTTTGGAATACCCATCTTGTGGTTCGGTCTTTAAACGTCCAGTAGGGCATTTTGCAGGTCAATTAATTTCAGAAGCTGGTTTGAAAGGCTATCGTATCGGTGGTGTTGAAGTGTCTGAAAAGCACGCAGGATTTATGATCAATGTCGCAGATGGAACGGCCAAAGACTACGAAGACTTGATTGAGTCTGTGATTGAAAAAGTCAAGGAACACTCTGGCGTTACTCTTGAGAGAGAAGTCCGTATTTTAGGTGAAAGCAAGTAGGAAGCTGTAGTTGAGAAGCTGCTGCTATATCATGGAAAGGGGGTGAAAGCCTATCGTTAGTGCAGAAGAATGTAGGCAGTTTAATCTCCTACACGAGGTAGTGGCGGCCTGACAGAGCCCTGATCTGTTAATCTATGAAAAAGAAGGAATAAATGACAATTGAAAAAACCAATTATTGAATTCAAAAACGTCTCTAAAGTTTTTGAAGACAGCAACACCAAGGTTCTCAAAGACATCAACTTTGAGTTGGAAGAAGGGAAATTCTACACCCTTCTAGGTGCATCTGGTTCAGGGAAATCAACCATCCTAAATATTATCGCAGGTCTACTGGATGCGACGACAGGAGATATCATGCTAGACGGTGTCCGAATCAATGATATCCCAACCAACAAGCGTGACGTCCATACGGTATTCCAATCCTATGCCTTGTTTCCACATATGAATGTGTTTGAAAATGTTGCCTTTCCACTCCGCTTGCGTAAAATTGATAAGAAAGAAATCGAGCAACGCGTAGCGGAAGTTCTTAAGATGGTTCAGTTGGAAGGTTATGAGAAGCGTTCCATCCGTAAACTCTCAGGAGGACAACGTCAGCGTGTGGCTATTGCCCGTGCCATCATCAACCAACCCCGTGTGGTCTTGTTGGACGAGCCTTTGTCAGCGCTGGACTTGAAATTAAGAACAGACATGCAGTACGAACTGCGGGAACTGCAACAACGATTGGGCATTACCTTTGTCTTTGTTACTCACGATCAGGAAGAAGCTCTTGCCATGAGTGACTGGATTTTCGTTATGAATGATGGCGAGATTGTCCAGTCTGGAACACCTGTGGATATCTACGATGAGCCGATCAATCATTTTGTTGCCACCTTTATCGGTGAGTCAAATATCTTGCCTGGAACCATGATTGAGGACTATTTGGTTGAGTTTAACGGCAAACGCTTCGAAGCGGTCGATGGTGGGATGAAACCAAATGAACCTGTTGAGGTTGTTATTCGTCCAGAGGACTTGCGCATTACCCTTCCTGAAGAAGGTAAGCTCCAAGTTAAGGTAGATACCCAGCTTTTCCGTGGGGTTCACTATGAAATTATCGCCTATGACGAACTTGGAAACGAATGGATGATCCACTCAACTCGTAAGGCCATCGTGGGTGAGGAAATCGGTTTGGACTTTGAACCAGAAGACATCCACATCATGCGTCTCAACGAAACCGAAGAAGAGTTCGATGCTCGTATCGAAGAATATGTGGAAATTGAAGAGCAAGAAGCAGGTCTGATCAATGCAATCGAGGAGGAAAGAGATGAAGAAAACAAGCTCTAAACTCTTTGTAGTGCCTTATATGCTCTGGATTGCCCTCTTTGTCCTTGCACCCTTGGTCTTGATTTTTGGTCAATCCTTTTTCAATATTGAAGGCCAATTCAGTTTAGAAAACTATAAATCCTACTTTGCGTCACAAAACTTGACCTATCTTAAAATGAGCTTCAACTCTGTACTCTATGCAGGGATTGTGACCTTTGTGACCCTGCTAATCAGCTATCCGACGGCCCTCTTCTTAACCCGTCTTAAGCACCGTCAACTCTGGCTCATGCTGATTATTCTGCCAACCTGGATCAATTTACTCCTCAAGGCCTATGCCTTTATCGGCATCTTTGGTCAGAATGGCTCTATTAACCAATTCTTGGAATTCATCGGAATCGGTTCGCAACAGTTGCTCTTTACCGATTTCTCCTTTATCTTTGTCGCAAGCTACATCGAGCTTCCCTTTATGATTTTGCCGATTTTCAATGTCTTGGATGATATGGATAACAATCTCATCAATGCCAGCTATGACTTGGGTGCGACCAAGTGGGAGACCTTCCGCCATGTCATCTTCCCTCTATCGATGAACGGTGTGCGAAGTGGGGTTCAGTCTGTCTTTATTCCAAGTTTGAGTCTCTTCATGCTGACTCGTTTGATTGGTGGGAACCGTGTTATTACGCTGGGAACGGCTATTGAACAGAATTTCCTAACCAATGATAACTACGGTATGGGTTCAACCATCGGTGTGATTCTCATTCTGACCATGTTCATCACCATGTGGGTGACCAAGGAAAGGAGAGAACGATGAAAAAATTTGCCAATCTTTATCTGGGACTGGTCTTTCTTGTCCTCTACCTGCCGATTTTTTACTTGATTGGCTACGCCTTTAATGCGGGCAACGACATGAATAGCTTTACAGGCTTTAGCCTGAGCCATTTTAAAATTATGTTTGGCGATGGTCGTCTCATGTTGATTGTGACTCAGACCTTTTTCTTGGCCTTTCTGTCAGCCTTGATAGCGACCATTATCGGGACTTTCGGTGCTATTTACATTTATCAGTCTCGTAAGAAATACCAAGAAGCCTTTCTTTCCCTCAATAATATCCTCATGGTTGCTCCTGATGTTATGATTGGTGCTAGCTTCTTGATTCTCTTTACCCAACTCAAGTTTTCACTTGGCTTTTTGACTGTTCTATCTAGTCACGTGGCCTTCTCCATTCCTATCGTGGTTTTGATGGTCTTGCCACGTCTCAAGGAAATGAACGGTGACATGATTCATGCGGCCTATGACCTTGGTGCCAGTCAATTTCAGATGTTCAAGGAAATTATGCTTCCTTACCTGACTCCGTCTATCATTGCAGGTTATTTCATGGCCTTCACCTATTCGCTAGATGACTTTGCTGTGACCTTCTTTGTAACGGGAAATGGCTTTTCAACCCTCTCAGTCGAGATTTACTCTCGTGCTCGCAAGGGGATTTCGCTAGAAATCAATGCCCTGTCTGCCCTTGTCTTTCTCTTTAGTATTATCCTAGTTGTTGGTTATTACTTTATCTCACGTGAGAAGGAGGAGCAAGCATGAAAAAACTCTATTCATTTTTAGCAGGAATTGCAGCCATTATCCTGGTCTTGTGGGGAATTGCAACCCATCTAGATAGTAAAATCAATAGTCGAGATAGTCAAAAATTGGTTATCTACAACTGGGGTGACTATATCGATCCCGAACTCTTGACTCAGTTCACAGAAGAAACAGGAATCCAAGTCCAGTATGAGACCTTTGACTCCAATGAAGCCATGTATACCAAGATTAAGCAGGGTGGAACGACCTATGATATTGCCATTCCTAGTGAATACATGATTAACAAGATGAAGGACGAAGACCTCTTGGTTCCGCTTGATTATTCAAAACTTGAAGGGCTTGAAAATATCGGACTAGAGTTTCTCAACCAGTCCTTTGACCCAGGCAATAAATTCTCCATCCCTTACTTCTGGGGAACCTTGGGAATTGTCTACAATGAAACTATGGTAGATGAAGCGCCTGAGCATTGGGACGACCTTTGGAAGCCAGAGTATAAAAACTCTATCATGCTCTTTGATGGGGCGCGCGAGGTGCTGGGACTCGGACTCAATTCCCTCGGCTACAGCCTCAACTCCAAGGATACCCAGCAGTTGGAAGAGACAGTGGATAAGCTCTACAAACTGACTCCAAATATCAAGGCTATTGTGGCCGACGAGATGAAGGGTTACATGATTCAGAATAACGCTGCTATAGGAGTGACCTTCTCTGGCGAAGCCAGCCAAATGCTAGAAAAAACGAAAATCTACGCTATGTGGTACCGACTGAGGCCAGCAACCTTTGGTTTGACAATATGGTCATTCCCAAAACAGTTAAAAACCAAGACGCAGCCTATGCCTTTATCAATTTTATGTTGAAACCCGAAAATGCTCTCAAAAATGCAGAGTATGTCGGCTATTCAACACCAAACCTACCAGCTAAGGAACTGCTCCCAGAGGAGAAAAAAGAAGACAAGGCCTTCTATCCAGATGCTGAAACCATGAAACACCTAGAAGTTTATGAGAAATTTGACCATAAATGGACAGGCAAATACAGCGACCTCTTCCTACAGTTTAAAATGTATCGGAAGTAGAAATAGAATGTACGAAAACGAATCAGTCAAGCTGGTTCGTTTTTTCTTTTAAAAAAGTACAAAAAATAGTTGACAATTTTTTAAAAAGTGATAGACTAGTATCCTTTATGATTTTAGGAGGGAAAGTGATAGATGAGTGATTTATTTGTACAAAAGTCGGATTACTTTTTAGGCTTATCAAGCCATAAGATTGTCATAAAAAATAGTCGAAGGGAGATAGAGAGTGAAATCTCTATTCACTTAGTAGACAATGTCTTAATCTTTGGCAAGGCTCAAGTATCAACCCAGTTATTAAGAGTCCTAGCAAAGAAAGTATCAATGTTTACTATTTTACAGAAGAGGGAAAATTTTTAGCTTGTTTGGATTCTTTCCGGCAAGAGGATTTTGATAAGCAATACCTACAGGCTAAAGCCTGCCTGGACCAGAACTTTTGTTTAGATATTTCTAAAAAAATAGTTAGCGCTAAGGTTCAGCATCAACTTTCCCTGCTAAAAAGCTTTAATAAGAATAGGATCTTATCAACGGAGGACTTTGAGCGTTTCGACTTAACGATTGAAAATATATCTAAGGCAGAATCACTCTCTCAATTGATGGGGTATGAAGGTCGGATTGCTAAGTCCTATTTTTACTATCTGAGTTTATTGGTTCCGACAGCTTTCCGTTTTCATGGTCGCAGAACGCGACCTGCTGAGGATTGTTGTAACTGTTTGCTTAATTTTGGTTATTCCATTCTTTATTCTTGTTTTCTTGGTTTGATACGTAAAAATGGACTTAGTTTTGGATTTGGAGTACTCCATCAAAGTCATCGTCATCATGCTAGTCTTGCTAGTGATTTGATGGAGGAGTGGAGACCAGTTATCGTTGATAATACGGTTTTAGAGTTGCTTTTGAGAGAGGATTTGAAGTTGGAGCATTTTGAGAAGTCGGCAGATGGTACTTTCTTGTTAATAGATGAGGGAAGAGAAATATTTCTTCGAGCTATGAGGGAGAGAATGTTGGAAATCCACCAGTATATCGAGCTGGATAAAAAGCGCTATTCTTTCTTTTACACGGCTGACCAGCAGATTAAGCGCTTGATTCGAACTTTTGAACAGAAGGATAGTTATTTGTATGTAACAGCCTATACAGGAGAAGAGTGATGGGATTATATTATCATTTATCAGGAGAAGAAAAGGAATTTGCTAAAAAGAAATCCCTCTTTTGTCTGATAATCTACGATATTATTAGCAATAAAAGAAGATTAAGATTAGCTAAATTGTTAGAAGGATTTGGGATGAGAGTCCAACGCTCTTGTTTTGAGGTTGACCTAGAGAAGGCTAGTTATCAAGTCTTAATTCGAGAATTGGAATATTTTTATGATCCTAGCGAATTTAATAACATTATTGTCTATGTTGGGAATCGAGAAGAGACTATTCGTTTGAATACCGATGATAGAGAGCTAGAAGACGCAGATTGTTTGTTTTTTGATGTGAAAACTCTTACAATTTATGGTATACTATAATTAGTTTCCAAATAGGTTATATCTTGTGTTTGTTTTTAAATCCAACCACAAAATATGGGGGTATAAGAACCTATCTACCTCGAGAGGGGACGGAAACTAGTTTCTTCAAATTGAGAAACAAACAATTCTTTTGGTATAAGAACCTATCTGCCTCGAGAGGGGACGGAAACTCCATCTCCTCGATCAACCAATCAAGGTTCTTGCGTGTAGAACACCCTACTCACCTCGGTAGGGGACGGAAACTTTTATACCTTTCCTAGATTGTAATGAAAGAGCAGGTCTGGTAGAACATCCTATTCACCTCGAGAGGGGACGGAAACAATTCAGGTTTAGCATAAACACTTACATCAAGACCTTTGTGCATATCATCCAATTCGCCTCGCGAGAGGACGGAAATTTGAGATACCCTGCGCATAACTCACCGAACTTATTGCTGTAAAATACTCAATTCACCTCGGCAGGGGACGGAAACCCTTTAACTGATTCTTCATGATTTTCATGATGTCCTGTATAAGAACTTATCTACCTCGAGAGTGGACGGAACTAGTGCAGCAGTTGATAATAGAAGTTTTTTGTGCGTAAAACATCCACTTTACCTCGCAAGGGGACGGAAACGTTTTATTTACTCCACAACAATCAATTTTCTACAATACGTATAAGAACCTATCTACCTCGAGAGGGGACGGAAACCTGGTGAACCTGTACCACGGATTTCATGCCCTACAGGGTAAGACAACCTATTCACCTCGAGAGGGGACGGAAACGATTTTTCTTGTTCCTGCTTAGCAGTATCAATTTATTGGTAGACCACCCAATTCACCTCGGTAGGGGACGGAAACGAATCTGAATAGGGATGATCAGTGATTAAACAATCAGTAGAACAACCTATCCACCTCGAGAGGGGACGGAAACCCAAAAACTTCATAAAGTTCCATAATTTTCCTTCTTTGTATAAGAACCTATGCACCTCGCGAGGGGACGGAAACAACTGGTTCATGAATTTTTTCATAATGGGTTCCTTCTTGTAAGACACCCTATTCAACCTCGCGAGGGGACCTATTTCCTTATTACATAACAAAACGAGAAAAGATAGCTTAAGAGCTAAGCACGATTGATAAAGGAGGCCTATGAAAAGAATTACTTTATCCTTTCAGCGGATTGACCAGTCACCCATTGAGTTGGCAACCAAATTTCATGGATTTTTGATGGAGCAGTTAGCTCCAGACTATGTGGACTGGCTTCATGAACAAGAGACCAATCCCTACTCGATTAAGGTAATCCATCAAAAGGACCAGACGACTTGGACGGTTCATCTTTTGACAGAGGATGCCATCAAGCAGATCCTACCCCCAATGTTGGAGTTGAAAAAAGTTGATCTACATGGGCTAGCAAGTCTGACGGTTCAAAGTATGACCATGCAAGATTTGAGTCCAGAGGAACTGTTTGACCTCTTTAATCAAAACCAAGACCAGTCCTTTTTTACTATTCAATTTCAAACACCGACTGGATTTCGCTCCCAGGGAGAGTACGTGCTTTTTCCTACCCTGCGTTTGATATTTCAAAGTCTGATGATGAAGTATGGACGACTGCTTGAGAATCGGGAAGATATCGAAGAGGAGACCTTGGACTATCTGACGTCCCATAGTCGGATAACTAGTTACCGAATGGAGACGAGTTACTTTAAGGTCCACGGCAAAAAGATTCCTGCCTTTAAGGGCAAGTTAACCTTTAAGATAATAGGTCCTAGTACCCTCAAGGCTTATGCAAATATGTTATTAAAATTTGGAGAGTATGCTGGACTGGGTATGAAAACCAGCCTAGGAATGGGAGGAATAGAGCTTGAAGAAAGAAAAGATTGATTTAGTTTATGGAGCGCTATTACATGATATTGGCAAACTACTTCAGCGCTCCGGTAAGGACACAAAAGATGCTACTAGCCTTGGAGCTGAGTGGTTCAGACGTTTTTCAGATAATGAAGCAATCGCTCAACACCTTGTCTATGACGACTTAAAAGGAGTAGAAGCCAATCTGCCTACTGATAGTCCGGTTTATATAACCGACCTTGCTGCCAAGATTGCTTCTAGCTTAAAGGCGGAGCAAAGTCTTGCGTCATACAAGGAAGATAACTTGGGGAAGCAAGCTGATGTTTTTAATGTTTTTTCAGATGTCTATAGCCAGCGTTTCTTGCCTATCAAAAGCTTAGAGCTTGATAGGGAGCCAAACTATGCTCAAAACGCAAAAGAGTCAACTTCTCAGTCTGACTATAGCAGCCTACTGGATACCATAGAAAAGGAGATTGAGAACTGGGATTTTGGGCCAGATCAGATTGATGCCCTTTTGAATCTCTATGAAGCCCACCTATCCTATGTACCGACTTCAACTAAGACACAAGAACTGGCAGATATTTCCTTAGCAACTCATAGTCGTTTAACAGCTGCTTTTGCCTCGGCTATTCAGGAGTATATGATAGCTGAAAATGATTCAGACTATCAAAAAGAACTCTTTCATGAGCAAGAATCTTTCTATGATAAGGAAGCTTTTTTACTAGTCAGCTTTGACTTATCAGGGATTCAAGATTTCATCTATAATATCGCGACGGCTGGGGCAGCCAAGCAACTCAAAGCGCGCTCCCTCTATCTGGATTTTATGGGGGAACATATCGCTGACAGCCTACTAGAAAAATTGGAATTAACGAGAGCTAACCTTCTCTATGTAGGAGGCGGTCATGCTTACTTTATCTTGGCAAATACTGCAAAAACAAAGGCTGTATTAGAGGATTTTGAAGAAGAATTTAACCAATTTTTGCTGAAGAATTTCCAGACACGTTTGTATGTGGCTTTTGGCTGGAGTTCATTTTCTGCTAATGACATCATGACATCCTTAGCAAGATATAGGAAAGTTTACCAAGCGACTAGTCGTATGATTTCTAAGAAGAAAATCTCTCGCTATGATGCTCAAACGCTCTTGGAGTTGAACCGAGGTGGTCAAAGTGCTCAGAGAGAGTGTACGATTTGCCACTCAGTACAAGATATGATGACCTTTAATGATCAAGAAGTCTGTCATATTTGTGCTGGTCTCTATCGCTTCTCTAAAGAAATTCAAGAACAATACTATATTGTCACCAAAGAAAAAGGTCTCCCAATTGGACCGGGAGCCTTTATAAGAGGGATTTCACAAGCTGACTTGGAAAAGGAAGGTTGGAATCGTATCTATGTAAAAAATAGCTTTGCGACCGATATTGCGAGGGCAACTCATGTCTTTGTTGGAGACTACAAGTATGCTGATATCGCTCAGTACGCTCAACTGTCCCAAGATAGTCAAACAGGTCAAGGAATCAAACGTCTAGCAGTTGTCCGATTAGACGTAGATGACTTAGGTGCTGCTTTTATGGCTGGATTTTCTTATCAAGATGGTGGAAAATACAATACTTTAGCTCGTTCAGCAACCTTCTCAAGAAGTATGAGTCTCTTCTTTAAGGTTTATATCAATCAATTCGCTAAGGACAAAAAAATATCGATTATCTATGCTGGTGGAGATGATGTATTCGCCCTTGGTTCATGGCAAGATATTATCGCATTTACGATTAACTTGCGCCAACAATTTATCAAGTGGACGAATGGTAAATTAACCCTATCAGCAGGTATCGGACTTTTCCCAGATAAAACTCCGGTTAGTATCATGGCTGAAGAAACAGGCAAGTTGGAAGGAGCAGCCAAGGATAATGATAAGGATAGTATTTCTTTGTTTGATAAAGCTTATACCTTTAAGTTTGATCAATTTATAGATTATATCTACAAAGGAAAACTGGAAAAGATTAGACATTACTTTAGTATTCAGGATGAACGAGGAAAGAGTTTTGTTTATAAGTTGAGTGAACTTCTTCGAAACTATGACCGAATGAATGTAGCGCGCTTAGCCTACTACTTGACGCGTTTGGAAGATTTAACACCAAGAGAAAGTAAAACAGAATTTAAAGAATTTAAGAACCTATTCTTTGCTTGGTATACAGGCAGTGAAATGGAACGCAATGAAGCAGAACTAGCTTTACTTCTATACATTTATGAGATTAGAAAGGATTAATATATGGCTACTTTAACAGATGACAATTATGTTGATAAGGCAGAAAATGTTATCAAATCATTGAATCGAAACACTAGAGATTTTAGAAACCCTGATGCATTCCTTTTAACAACTAGCAAAATAAGAAATCTACTAAGCTTAACAAGTACCCTTTTTGATGAAAGTAAGGTTAGACATTATGAAGATTTAGTCGACAAAATTGCCTATTTGAGAGTGCAGTTTGTATATCAATCAGGCCGAGAAACTGCGGTTAAAGACTTGGTGAAAAAGGCTGAAATTTTAGATATTCTAAAAGAAATCAATAATAAGGAAAGTCTCCAACGTTTCTGTCGTTATATGGAAGCACTAGTAGCTTATTTCAAATTTTATGGAGGAAAAGATTAATGGCATTTGCAAAAATTAAACTAACAGCACAAATTCGTCTAGAAACAGGACTCCATATTGGAACAAGTAATGCCTTTGCTGCCATTGGAGCTATTGATTCACCAGTCATCAAAGACCCAATTACAAACTTACCGATTATTCCTGGTTCAAGTATAAAGGGAAAAATGCGCACTCTTCTTGCAAAAGTTCATAATGATCGACTAGCTAAGAAACCAGGAGAAGATGGAGAAATTCTTAGTCGTTTATTTGGAAACAGTTCAGATGACCGCTATAAAATAGGACGACTCATTTTTAGAGATGCCTTCTTAATTAACAAGGAAAAGTTAGATTCTTTAGGTGTCAAGAGTTATACTGAAGTTAAATTTGAAAATACTATTGACCGTATTACTGCTGAAGCAAATCCGAGACAAATTGAACGTGCAATTCGTAGAAGTGCTTTTGCATTTGAGTTGATTTATGAAATTACAGATGAGAGTCAAGCACAAGTGGAAGAAGATTTTAAAGTCATTTTAGATGGATTGAAACTTCTTGAGTTAGACTATCTAGGTGGCTCAGGTTCTCGTGGCTATGGTAAAGTCAGCTTTGAAAACCTAAAAGCGACGACTGTTTTTGGAACATATAACCTTGATGCATTAAACAAACTACTATCTGCGGAGGTCTAATATGACCTATAAGATGTATATCATGGACTTTGAGTCTGTCCATTTTGGAGCAGGAACTCTGGATAGTTCAAAAATGACTTTTTCGGCAGATCGTTTGTTTTCCGCTCTTGTGATTGAAGCTAATAAGATGGGACGATTAGATGAGTTTTTATCCTTAGCAAATCAGGATGATTTTGTTCTAACGGATGCCTTCCCTTATAAGGCCCGCCCATTCTTACCGAAGCCCATCGGATTTCCAAAACTTGACCAAGTTGATTTAAATAAGGATGTCAAGGAAGTACGTCGGCAAGCTAAGTTAGCAAAAAAACTACAATTTATCCCTCTAGAAAATTTTGATCATTATGTCAACGGTGACTTGTTTGAAGATGAGGAGCATGCTGTTACTAATATCGTAACAAAGAATCAACCTCATGTTGATGGAGCGCTTTACCAAGTTGCAACTACCCGATTTTTGCATGATACAGCCCTTTATGTATTAGCGACTGAGTCACCACTGCTTGATGAGATGATGACTAGCTTGCAGTTCTCTGGTATTGGAGGAAAACGCTCAAGTGGCTATGGTCGTTTTGATTTGACTATCAAAGAAGTTCCTGAAAATCTTGAGAGTCGTCTGACTCGTTCCTATCAAGGAAATGTGATGACTCTGACGACTTCTTTACCAACAGACGAGGATCTTCCAAGGGCTATGGATCAAGGTTCTTATCTTGTGACCAAATCAAGTGGTTTTGCTTTTAGTACAGTATCCAACCAAAATTATCGTAAACAAGACTTATTTAAGTTTACTGCTGGATCGACCTTTCTTGAAACCTTTGAGGGGCAAATTGTTGATGTAAGATCGCTTGGCTTTCCACATGCTGTCTTCAACTATGCCAAACCCCTATTTTTGAAAATGGAGGTGAAAGGATGAAAACGGACTACAGAGTTTTTCAATTTACCTTGTTAGCTATGGCCCCCATTCATATTGGTAGCGGTGAAAAATACACTTCACGAGAATTCATTTATGAGAATCATCGCTATTATTTCCCAGATATGGGTAAGTTTTACAATCGGATGATTGAAAATGGACTGGATAGAAAGTTTGAACAATTTCTTCAGGAAACAAAACCAAGTGCTAGGAATAATCGCTTGATTTCTTTCCTAAATGACAATAGAATTAGTGAACGTTCCTTTGGTGGCTATACCATTACTGAAACTGGTCTGGAAACAGAAAAGAACAACCAGAATCCCAGATCTGGTTCTATAAATGAAGTAGCAAAATTTATGAGGGATGCCTTTGGGAAGCCCTATATTCCTGGTAGTTCCTTGAAGGGAGCTATTCGAACTATTTTAATGAACACCAATCCTGAATGGAACAATAAGAATGCAGTTGATTTTCGTGGGAGAAGTCCTAAAGAAAACAAAAAAATGATTCCATGGGGGGCAAAAAAGGGGCAAGAATTTAATGACTTGTTTCATGCGATTCGTGTTAGTGATAGTGAGCCATTTAACAATGAGCAGATTATTCTAGTTCAAAAATGGGATTATTCTGCTAAATCACTAACTGCCAAGCCTCTTCCTTTATACAGGGAAGCAATCGCACCCTTAACTAAAATCAATTTCACCATTACTACAACTACTAAGGAAGCTGGAATCTTAATTGAGGAATTAGGTCAGAGAGCGCAAGCCTTCTACAAAGAATATAAAAACTTTTTCTTATCAGATTTTCCTGAAAATAAAATTCAACCAAATCTTCAATATCCTATCTATTTGGGAGCTGGAAGTGGAGCTTGGACAAAGACCTTGTTTGAACAAGCGGATGGAATCTTACAAAAACGGTATAGTCGAATGAAGACTAAGATGGTTGGAAAAGGTGTTTTGAAATTGACGAAAGCGCCGGACAAGAGCATTAAAACCAATAAAGGAGAACGGAAATTGATCATTAATAGCGATTCCTTCTATGAGATGGGAAAAGCGAATTTCATGATTAGGGAGATTTTACAATGAAAATTTTGATATCCGCTGTCGGTGATACAGATCCAATTAGAAATTATCACGATGGAGCCTTATTGCACATCGCTAGAAAATATCGACCAGATAAAATTGTTCTCGTTTTTTCTGATAGAACAAGAGATAAGAAGGAAAGTATTGAAAAAGCTATTCATTCTATTGAATCTTCTTATCTTCCAGAGATTGTAATTCATCAACCAGTTATTTCTAATAATGATGTTTATGTCTTCGATACAATGTTTGATCAGTTTTCATCCATTATTCAAGAATACTATACAAAAGAAGATGAATTTATTCTCAACTTATCTAGTGCGACACCACAAATTAAGTCATCTTTATTTGTGATTAACAGACTTAGTGGAATTAATGTCAAGGCTGTTCAAGTTTCAAGCCCTGCGAATGATTCAAATGCAGATATTCCTCATGAAAATGTAGATGATATTGATCTTCTTATTGATACAAATGAAGATAATGTAACAGAGTTCATTGATCGAACATTAGAAGACGAATCAGAAAAATTCTCTCATGCTTTAATTAAAAAAACAATTCGAGATTTCATTCAGAGATTTGACTATAAGGCAGCTCTAGAGTTAGCAAATCAATTACCAGATTTTTCTGGTTTGAAAGAATCCCGTAAAAAATTGCAAAATATTGTAGATGCGCTAGATAGACAAGATATTCCCCAAACTTTAAAAAATAGAAAATGGAGTGATGAGAAGAAGAAGGTTCTCAATGCTTATCTGACAATTGAATTGCAAAAAGAACGTGGGAATTTCAGTGAAGGACTCATTAGAATTAAAACCTTGACTGAATTTATTTTGGAAGATTATATTGATAACCGTTATCCAGGATTATTGGATAGATATGTAGATGAATCAGAAAAATATTTCTTGGGAATTTGGGATTATAGTAAAATTCTCAAAGAAAAAAGAGAGTGGACTTTATATAATCAAATTAAACCGATGATTAACATGAACACTTCGCGAAATACATTGGCTCATAGATTGGATCCATTGCAATCGGAAGAATTACGTCAGTTAGGATCCGTCTTAAAAAATCTCAAGGCTTTAGTTAAAGAGCAGTATCAATTTAATGAAAAAGATTTCAATTTCTATAAAGAATTAAATAAGGAATTATTGGAATTATTAAAGTAACGAGGTGAAAGTTTGAACATTTTAATATCAGCAGTGGGAACGACAGATCCAATTAGTAATAATCGAGATGCTGCTTTGTTACATATTGCTCGCACTTATAGACCAGAGCAGATTGTTTTGGTTTATAGTGAGGAAATGCTGATTAAGCAAGATCTCATTGAGAAAGCTATTTTTTCCATAGAAGATTATCATCCTGAAGTGATGATTGAGTCAACGATTTTAAAAAATGATGAGGTTTATCTATTTGATAAAATGTATGAGGTTATGGGACAGATTGTTGAAAAATATTCTGGAACTAATCATCAATTGATCTTAAACTTATCTTCGGGAACGCCTCAGATTATTTCGGCTCTATTTGCCCTCAATCGAATCAAAGATTATAATACTCAGGCTATCCAGGTTGCAACTCCTAACAAATCAGCAAATAGACAGTATGTGCCACTTTCAAGTGAAGGTGAACAGAAGCTTTTTAACGAGAACGAGGATAACCAAAAGGATTACGAAGATCGTACCATTAAAGATGAGGCTGAAAAATTTAATCAATCTTTAATCAAACGTCATTTAAGAAATCTGATAGCTTCCTATGATTATCTTGCCGCAGAAGAACTCGTTACAAAAAAAGAATACAATAACTTACTTTCTAAAAAGAAATTATCTTTTTTACGAGCGACTCTAAATGACTTTGTAAAAGTATTTAAAACACAAGCTATTTTAAAAGATATTCAAGACTATCCATTGACAGATGTTGAGAAGAAAGCCCTTAATTACTTTTTAATGATAGAAGTCTTGAAAGAGAGAGGACAAGTAGCAGATGTCTTAATCAAATCAAAGTCTTATGTTGAATTTATCATCGAAGAAAAGATCAAAAAAGATTATCCTGATTTAATCAAATATGATGGGACCTTACCAAAATTAAATGAAGAATACAAAGATTTTGAGAAGATTTTAGATTTTATTGATTTAGAATTTAAAAAAGCAAAAGGAATAGAAAATGAAGAGGAAAGAATTTATTCACCTCAATCAACCTTAAACCTTTTATCTTATGAAAATATTCTAACTTTTTATCAAGCCTCTCCTGACTTAATGAAGTCACTTAAGGTTATTACCAGTTTAAATAGTGAGCGAAATAAAGTTGCACATGGACTATCAGAAATCGATGGTAAATTAGTTAATTCTAAAAAATTGCAACAAACAATTGACACCTTACGTTTTGTTCTTCAGGATACATTTAATATTGAAGATCATTATTTTGGATATTATCAAAAAATCAATGACAAATTACTAGACTTACTTCGTTCTTAACCAATAAGCAGATTTTTGATTTTACTTGACATATTGTTAAGAATCTAATATAATAAAAACTGTAGAACAAAACTATCGCTTTTAGCGTAGCCAAGGAATTACTGGTCGGTCTGCTTTGGTCAGTAGTTTGTAGATAGGCTTATTTGGGTTTTATATATTTTCCGCAAGCAGATGAATAAATATATCGTAGGAAGAGGTGTAAATAGCCTCTTTATTTTTTTGAGAAAAGGTACAGTATGTTAAGAAATTTAATTCTTAGTTACAGAACATTGATGGATACTCAATACAAATTTACTATCACTCAGACTGTCTCCAAACAAACTACAGAAAAATATATTGAGTTAAGCTTCACGGAACCAAATTTTCATCATCTTATAGGTTTGCACAAACTAAAAGGAATAGATAAAGTTAAGTGCTTCAATGGTAATGGGGCTCAGAGGATATATAACCAAATTTTGGGGAATCATATCACTTTTTATGATTTAGATAAAGATACATCTCAGCATAAGGCTGCATTTTTATCTAGAGCAACTTCTCTGAATTTAATTTATACGATGCTAGAAAATATAAGTGTTAATTTAAAGGGATTGTACTATTTTGACCCAAATAAAATTGGGTCGAAGATTAAAGCAAAGTATTTATTGCATTTTCAACATAGAGATAAAGAATTTTATTTTTTGTTTGATAAATATGATAAGAAGGTTAAGAACACTGATATTTGCTATCCTGTTTCAGTTTTTAGAAGAAAAATACAGGCTGAGTTGCCAGAAGGGTGTAGTGCAAAACACTATGAAATGAACCAAACCCCCATTAAGCTATTGAAGGTTGAAAAAATACAGGGGGCTAGAATTGTTACATTATACGACAGATAGTTCATTTGGTTTAGAGAGCTATTTTGAGTATGACAGGTATATCAGATATCTGAGATGTAAGTCCGTTGTGGGCACCAGCTAACTGTGAAGCCAATAGCAATCCTAAGCATGACGCTGGAAATAAGAATCATCAGAGGAAGGAATAGAGAAATCGTGGCTATGCAAAAATAAATATTATAGCAAGATATGTATAGCAGATAAGATGGTAGTAAGTTTTGAGGAAAATCAAATACTAATGACAGTGTCTATCTCACAAGAATCATTTCCAGTTGACGCAAGCTTAAAAAAACGTTATAATAAGAAAGTTGAGAATTGATTTTCAATCAACTTAGTCCAGAGAAGTGGCGGTGCTGCGAGCCATCTAAGCTAGGAAGTCATGCTACTCAATCATACAATTGCATAAGAATAAGAGAATGACAAGTTCATTGAATGAAGGTGGTACCGCGGTTTTTCGCCCTTCGTGATATGAGCTTGTCTTTTGATTTTTTGGAGGTGTTGATGAAAACATTTCTTGTCAAACAAAAGTTTCGTCTTGGAGGCGAACGCTTCGCTATCAAGGATAACAGGGGAGAAATCGCCTATCAGGTGGAGGGGTCATTTTTTAAGATTCCCAAAACTTTTACCATCTATGATACTAATGGTGAACAGGTCAGTCAGATCAGTAAAGAAATCTTGACCTTGCTACCTCGTTTTGAGATTCAGCTTCGGGATGGCTCGAGTTTTGTCATTCGCAAGAAGTTGACCTTCTGGCGAGATAAGTATGAGTTTGATAATCTAGGTCTTCGTATCGAGGGCAATATCTGGGATTTGGATTTCAAATTGCTGGATGATCGCGATCAGTTGATTGCGGAAATTAAGAAGGAACTCTTCCATCTGACCTCTACCTACACTGTAACGGTTCTTGAGGACGCTTATGAAGACCTAGTCATTTCCCTCTGTGTCGCGATTGACTATGTGGAAATGCTGGAAAGCCAATCACATTAAAGAAGTAAATAAGGAGACAATATGAAACAACTATCTAGTGCACAAGTACGCCAAATGTGGCTTGATTTCTGGGCGACCAAAGGTCACTCAGTAGAACCATCAGTGAGCTTGGTTCCTGTAAATGACCCAACACTTTTGTGGATCAACTCTGGGGTAGCAACCCTTAAGAAATACTTTGACGGGACCATTATCCCTGAAAATCCACGTATTACCAATGCCCAAAAAGCCATTCGTACCAACGATATCGAGAACGTAGGGAAAACTGCTCGTCACCATACCATGTTTGAAATGTTGGGGAACTTCTCTATTGGGGATTACTTCCGTGACGAAGCTATCACTTGGGCTTATGAGCTTTTGACAAGTCCTGAATGGTTTGATTTCCCAGCTGAAAAACTTTACATGACCTACTATCCAGAAGATAAAGATTCTTACAACCGCTGGATTGAGGTAGGAGTGGACCCAAGTCATTTGATTCCGATCGAAGATAACTTCTGGGAAATCGGTGCGGGACCGTCTGGACCAGACACAGAGATTTTCTTTGACCGTGGGGGAGCCTTTGACCCGGAAAATATCGGTATTCGTCTGCTTGCAGAAGATATCGAAAACGACCGTTATATCGAAATCTGGAACATCGTTTTGTCACAATTTAACGCAGACCCTGCTGTTCCTCGTAGCGAGTACAAGGAATTGCCACACAAGAACATTGATACGGGCGCAGGTTTGGAGCGTTTGGTTGCAGTTATCCAAGGGGCTAAGACTAACTTTGAAACAGACCTCTTCATGCCGATTATTCGTGAAGTAGAGAAATTGTCTGGTAAGATCTATGACCAAGATGGCGACAACATGAGCTTTAAGGTTATCGCTGACCACATCCGTTCACTTTCATTTGCCATCGGTGATGGTGCCCTTCCAGGAAATGAAGGTCGAGGTTATGTCCTTCGTCGTCTCCTTCGTCGTGCCTCTATGCACGGTCAAAAATTGGGTATCAACGAGCCTTTCCTTTACAAATTGGTTCCAACTGTTGGTAAAATCATGGAAAGCTACTACCCAGAAGTGCTTGAAAAACGTGACTTTATCGAAAAAATCGTTAAGAGCGAGGAAGAGTCATTTGCCCGTACTCTTCACTCAGGTCAACACTTTGCCCAAGGCATCGTAGCTGGCTTGAAAGAAAAAGGTCAATCTGTCATTGCTGGTTCAGATGTATTCAAACTTTACGATACTTATGGATTCCCAGTTGAATTGACAGAAGAAATCGCTGAAGAAGCTGGTATGACTGTAGACCGTGAAGGTTTTGAAGCAGCCATGAAGGAACAGCAAGAACGTGCGCGTGCCTCAGCTGTCAAGGGTGGCTCAATGGGTATGCAAAATGAAACCCTTCAAAACATCACTGTAGAAAGTGTCTTCAACTACAATGCTAGCCAATTGTCTTCTAAATTGGTGGCTATCGTAGCTGACAATGCAGAAGTAGAAGCTGTATCAGAAGGAACTGCCTCACTTATCTTTGCGGAAACTCCATTCTACGCTGAAATGGGTGGACAGGTCGCTGACCACGGACAAATCTTGGATGAGTCAGGTAAGGTCGTGGCTGCTGTGACAAATGTTCAAAAAGCACCAAACGGACAAGCTCTTCACACAGTTGAAGTCCTTGCACCGCTTGCTTTGAACCAAGAATATACCTTGGCAATTGATACAAATCGTCGTCACCGTGTTATGAAAAACCACACTGCGACTCACTTGCTTCACGCTGCCCTTCACAACATCCTTGGAAATCACGCAACACAAGCAGGATCTCTTAACGAAGTTGAATTCCTTCGCTTTGACTTTACTCACTTCCAAGCAGTGACTGCTGAAGAATTGCGTGCTATTGAACAGCAAGTCAATGAAAAAATCTGGGAAGCTATTGTGGTCAAGACTGTTGAGACAGACATTGACACAGCCAAAGAAATGGGAGCTATGGCCCTCTTTGGTGAGAAATACGGTAAGGAAGTTCGTGTTGTGACCATCGGTGACTACTCAGTTGAACTTTGTGGTGGTACCCACGTTGGCAATACTTCTGAAATCGGTCTCTTCAAGATCGTCAAAGAAGAAGGGATTGGATCAGGAACTCGTCGTATCTTGGCAGTGACTGGTAAGGAAGCCTTTGAAGCTTATCGTGAACAAGAAGATGCACTGAAAGCAGTCGCAGCAACTCTTAAAGCACCTCAAGTCAAGGAAGTACCTCATAAGGTTGAAGGACTTCAAGAACAACTCCGTCAATTGCAAAAAGAAAATGCAGAATTGAAGGAAAAAGCTGCAGCTGCAGCTGCAGGCGATATCTTCAAAGACGTTAAGGAAGTCAACGGTCACCGTTACATTGCTAGCCAAGTGTCTGTATCTGATGCTGGTGCCCTTCGTACCTTTGCAGATAACTGGAAGCAGAAAGACTACTCTGATCTTCTTGTCCTAGTTGCCGCTATCGGTGACAAAGTCAATGTCCTTGTAGCAAGCAAGACAAAAGACCTCCATGCAGGAAACCTTGTCAAAGAATTGGCACCAATCGTCGATGGACGTGGTGGTGGTAAACCAGACATGGCCATGGCAGGAGGAAGCAACCAAGCTAAAATTCAAGAACTCTTGGATGCAGTAGCAGGTAAATTATAAGACAATAAAGATCTATCCATTAGGGTAGGTCTTTTTGTGAATGCAAAAAAGCCAAATCCGTTTGGACCTGGCTTGATTATTATGAACTATTAGATTGTATTGGCTGCCCAGACACTTACCGAAGCAGCTGAGACTGGGAATTGTCCATAACCTTCCTCATCGATTGTAACTTGACCTTGGTGGTTTTCAAGTAAATCTACAAAGGTTTGGTTAGCCCACTCTTGGCCGATAAACATTGACTTGCTGTTTTCTTGGTCATTTGAGATAAGGACTGCGATTGGGGATTGATTTTCAGCACCTGAGCGTACCCAACCGATACAGTTAGGGTCATCAAAGTAGTCATTTTGTTCTCCATAGGCCAAATCTTTTCGGATGGCTAGGAGGCGGTCAAGAACTTCTTTGAAATCTTGTTGAGCATATTGGCCTGAAATTCCATAGTAGTCGCCGTAAAAGACACATGGAAGGCCATCTTGGCGTAAGAGAATGAGGGCATAGGCTGCTGGTTTGAACCATTCTTCAACAGTCGATTCAAGGGCTTGTCCTCGTTGGGTATCGTGGTTGTCAACAAAAGTTACAGCCTTGTCAGGCTTGAGTTCAACCAAGCTATCTGTGAAAATATCACGAAGGTCATAGTTTGCGCCAGCTTGACTGGCTTCAAAGAGATTCTGGTGGAGACGAACATCGACAAGGTCAAAGCGTTCTTCCGTTTTTTCAAGATAGTCTAGGTTAGCTTCCTTATCTGGGTTCCAAAATTCACCAAAAACATAGAAATCCTCACCGTATTTTTCCTTCATATCACGGATGAAATTGCGCATGAAGAAAGAGTCAATATGCTTTACGGCATCCAAGCGGAAACCAGCTACACCAGTGGTTTCCATGAACCAGTCAGCCCAGTCATAGATATTTTGGATGACTTCAGGATGTTTAAAGTCTAGGTCAGCATACATGAGATAGTCGTAGTTTCCGTTTTCGTTATCGACTAATTCCTCATTTGCCCAGCCCTTGTTATCACCCTGGATCAGATAAATCCCAGATTTACGGCGTTTGGCATCGTAGTCTGTACCTGTGAAGTGGTACCAGTGCCAGTGGAAGTCATTATATGTATCTTGGCGACCATCGAAGGTAAAGCTAGTCCAGCCGTTGATGGTGAAGGGTTCTCCAAGTTCAACTGTACGGTCAACTGGATCCACCTCAATAACCTGAAAGGCTTCCATGTGATCAGCAGCAGCCTTGTGATTGAGTACCACATCGGCCATAGGCTGAATTCCCTGCGCTTTTAGGGCTTGAATAGCTTGAAGATAGTCTTCTTTGAAGCCATACTTGGTGCGGACAGTTCCTTTTTGGTTAAACTCTCCTAGGTCGAATAAGTCATAAACCCCATAGCCAACATCTTTTTCGTTGGTAGCCTTAAAAGCTGGTGGCATCCAGACATAACTGATGCCGAGATTAGCTAGGTGTTGAGCATCTTCAGCTAGACGTGTCCAGTGCTGACCGTCGTGGGGCAGATACCATTCAAAGTATTGCATGAGTGTTTGATTTTGCATGATGTTTCCTCTTACTTGTCAATCTTGTTCTTTATTCTATCATAAAGTATCTCTTAGGGCAAACGTTTGCGTAAGATAGAAAAAATATATTTTAACTACTTAAAATAAAGTGTTGATTTTTTTGTATCAAAGTGCTAGTATAACAGTATGTAATATAGATAAAGATAGGAGTTGTCCCATGATTGAATTTCAAAATGTTAGTAAGTTGTATGGTGATAAAGAGGCTTTGAGCAATCTCAATTTGCAGATTGAAAATGGGGAGATTATGGGTTTGATTGGTCATAATGGGGCTGGAAAATCGACCACTATAAAATCCTTAGTCAGTATCATTTCGCCCAGCAGTGGCCGTATTTTGGTAGACGGTCAGGATTTATCGGAAAATCGCTTAGAGATCAAACGAAAGATTGGCTACGTAGCAGACTCGCCTGACTTATTTTTGCGTTTAACAGCCAATGAATTTTGGGAATTGATCGCCTCATCCTATGATCTGACTAGCTCTGACTTGGAGGCTAGTCTAGCTAGGCTATTGAGCGTTTTTGATTTTGCTGAAAACCGCTATCAGGTTATTGAAACTCTTTCTCACGGAATGCGTCAGAAAGTCTTTGTCATCGGGGCACTCTTGTCTGATCCTGATATTTGGGTCTTGGATGAACCCTTGACTGGTTTGGATCCCCAAGCTGCCTTTGATTTGAAACAGATGATGAAGGAACATGCACAAAAAGGTAAGACTGTCTTGTTTTCAACCCATGTCCTAGAGGTAGCTGAGCAAGTCTGTGATCGGATTGCTATTTTGAAAAAGGGGCATTTGATTTATTGTGGTAGTGTAGAGGACTTGAGGAAAGACCATCCAGACCAGTCTTTGGAAAGTATCTACCTTAGTCTTGCTGGTAGAAAAGAGGAGGTTTCAGATGCGTCTCAAGGTCATTAAAAAATTAGTTGATATCAATATCCTCTATTCATCTCAAGAAGCTAATCTGGCTAACCTACGAAAGAAGCAAGCTAAGAATCCTGGAAAAAAAGTAAATGTTTCCGCTAGAGTCCTAAGTTCTTACATTTTTTCCAGTCTCTTGATGCTTTTCATGTTTATAAATATAGCCTTTCGTTTTCCTTTTGAGGAAATACCAAGTTTTTTTAGTACCATGGTTGCTATTTTACTGGTGCTTGCCTTTTCAACTTCTTTCACTGCATTTTACAATGTCTTTTATGAGAGTAAGGACTTGGCATCGTATAGGTCCTATGCCTTTAAAGAATCAGAGATTATAATTGCTAAAGGACTGTCTGTTCTCTTGCCAGCTCTAGCTGGAGTTGTACCAATCCTAGCTTATTTTCTAGTCCTCTATATTAGGCTAGCTCCTTCTCTTTGGCTGGGCTTGCCTTTGATGCTGCTGTCCTTGTCCTTATTATTTGTCTCTGTTACTTTAGTGATGGTAGTGGCAGTACATTTCTTGGCTCAGACTAGGGTCTTCAGAAAGTATCAGTCTATTTTTTCGAATGTGATGATTGGGATAGGGGTTCTCATACCTTTAATATTTGTCTTCTTTCTACAGTCGACTTTTGGAAGTATTGTTGACAAAGTTAGAGACATTCCATTTCTCCTTTATCCTCTTCATATCTTTTACAAAATAGCAGTGGAGCCTTTTTCGACAGAAGCCATACTGGGTCTGCTCGCTTGGATAGCTTTAACTGTTTTCTTGCTTTACCTGACCAAAAAGAAGGTTTTTCCTCGTTTTTATGACGTGATTCTGCTTAACAGTGAGGAGAAGGTCAAAAAAGAACGTCGTAGTAAAGAGGGGATTTTAACGACTAAAAAGGGCTTTTTCCGCATGATTTTACGCTATAACCTTTCTCTCTTAGGACAAGGGACTAGCGTTATTACAGTGCTTTTTACAAGTACTTTCCTGCCTTATTTCTTGATGATAGGCTTACTATCTAAGATCAGGGATTCCCAGCTTGCTCCAGAAATAAATGCACAATACTGGTTGCCCTTGTTTTTTGTGGGAGTGCATATAGCAGTTTTAAATAACAATATCACAAGTCTACCTTCAATCGGGCTATCTCTGGAGAGGGAAAATGTTGATTTTCTTAAAAGTTTGCCCTTTGATTTTGCCCGCTATCTAAAAATTAAATTTTGGATTTTAGTTGTTGTTCAGTCCCTTTTACCTATCTTGATTTTACTTGGTATTTCCCTTTATTTAGGCTTGCCCATCTTTTCGATGATTTACCTTCTTGTGGTATGGTTCCTTGCTAGTGTCATCCTTTCTTGCCATCATTATTTTAAGGATTTTAAAAATCTATCAACCAATTGGGGCAGTATTACGGAATTACTAAATCGCTCAAATGGCATAGTCGCAACGGTTCTGTTGGTAATTTATAGTGCAATTCTAGTGGCCCTTGTAATTGGGAGCTTATTCTTGGTTCAGTCTCTCTCCACTATCCTAGCCATCAGCTTGGGAGTAGGAGCTCTTATCATTCTGCTTGGTCTTGCTATTTTTAGCTATCATTACTACCTATCACGCATATTGGCAGAAATAGAAAAAAGATGAGATAGTTGGTCGCTTGCTTGATAAATTTTATAAAAAGAAATGAAGCTGAGCAAAAAACACTTCTAACTATCAAAAAACGAGCATTTCCCTAGTTGGAGATACTCGTTTTTCTATGTCATTTTTGTTATCATAACAAAAAACGATTAGGAATTTATAACAATGTATAAATCCTACAGTATAAATTGCTTAAATTTAGGATTAGACCTTATCTATGATTTAATGGAGCTTGAGACGTTAGTCATTTATGGATAGCATACAAAATCATTGTTACTGGTGAGCCCTCTTATGCTTCCGGGTCTACCTTTATCTAGTTATTCTTATAAAAATCTGTTTTAGACTAGTTCCCACTTTGGTAAGTCAAGTGGAAGTTACTTTGAGAAGTTACCCGAGAAATTATCCCTATTTGTAAAACTCTGATAAGTCTTGGCTGATTTGCTAGAAATATGGTATAATTTTTCTTATGGAAAAGATTATCATTACAGCAACTGCTGAAAGTATTGAACAAGTTAAACAACTGCTCGAAGCTGGCGTAGACCGTATTTATGTCGGTGAGAAAGATTTTGGCCTTCGTCTGCCAACAACCTTTAGTTATGACCAATTGCGTGAAATCGCTAAGCTGGTTCATGATGCTGGTAAGGAATTGATCGTTGCAGTCAATGCCCTCATGCACCAAGATATGATGGACCGTATCAAGCCTTTCCTAGACTTCTTGGAAGAAATCAAGACAGATTACATTACAATTGGGGATGCAGGTGTCTTTTATGTGGTCAATCGCGATGGTTATTCCTTTAAGACCATCTACGATGCTTCGACTATGGTAACTAGCAGTCGTCAGATTAACTTCTGGGGACAAAAGGCTGGCGCATCTGAGGCTGTTTTGGCGCGTGAAATTCCATCTGCTGAACTCTTCAAAATGCCAGAGATTTTGGAAATTCCTGCTGAAGTTTTGGTGTATGGTGCTAGTGTTATTCACCATTCCAAACGTCCGCTCTTGCAAAACTACTATAACTTTACGCATATCGATGATGAAAAGACCCGTAAGCGTGACCTTTTCTTGGCTGAGCCAAGTGATCCTGAGAGCCATTACTCTATCTTTGAAGACAATCATGGGACCCACATCTTTGCCAACAATGACCTTGATTTGATGACCAAATTGGCAGAATTGGTGGAGCATGGTTTTACCCATTGGAAACTAGAAGGACTCTACACTCCAGGTCAAAACTTTGTTGAGATTGCAAAACTCTTTATCCAAGCCCGTAGCTTGATCCAAGAGGGCAACTTTAGCCATGACCAAGCCTTCTTGCTGGATGAGGAAGTACGCAAGTTACACCCTAAAAACCGTTTCCTTGATACAGGATTTTATGATTACGATCCTGATATGGTTAAATAAAGTAAATGTATAGTTGAGAGAAGGAAGATACAAACATTTCTTCTCTCAATTTTTCTTATTGTCCAATATTTTCAAAAAATCAGTAGGCTAGGATGCTCTGTTTACTGGGAATTTTAATACAAGTAATCTTCTCGAGTTTGAAAATTATCCTATGTTTGCAGGTGCCAAATGGCCCTTTTTTGGTATAATTTTTTATAATGAAAACGATTGGTAATCGCTATGTTGTGGTGGATTTAGAGGCAACTAGCACAGGTAGTAAGGCTAAAATTATCCAAGTGGGAATTGTCGTGATTGAGGACGGAAAAATCGTTGATCACTATACGACGGATGTCAATCCACATGAACCCTTGGATGCTCATATCAAAGAACTGACAGGACTGACTGATCAACGTCTGGCGCAAGCACCCGATTTTTCGCAAGTTGCTAGAAAAATCTTTGACTTGGTGGAGGATGGGATTTTTGTAGCCCACAATGTTCAGTTTGATGCCAATCTCTTGGCGGAAAATTTATTTTTTGAAGGCTATGAACTAAGAAATCCTCGTGTTGACACGGTTGAATTGGCTCAGGTTTTTTTCCCAGAACTGGAAAAATATAGCTTGCCGATATTGTGTCGAGAATTAGGAATTCCTCTAAAACATGCTCACACAGCCCTTTCAGATGCCCAAGCTACAGCGGAATTACTTCTTTTTTTACGGGAAAAGATGGCCCAGCTTCCTAAAGGTCTCTTGGAACGCTTGCTGGAAATGGCTGACGCCCTCCTATATGAGTCCTACCTGGTTATTGAAGAAATTTATCGAAACCAATCTATTCTGACTTCTTCTGATTTGATCGAAGTTCAAGGACTGTATTTCAAGAAAACTGGAGCTCCCCTGGAGCCACGAAAACTATCCCAAGATTTTTCTAAAAATATTTCTTTGTTGAACCTTGAAGTGAGGGAACGACAAGAAAGTTTTGCTAAAGAGGTTGGCTTGCTATTGAAAGATGAGCCTGTCTCTCTGATTCAAGCGCCGACTGGGATTGGGAAAACTTATGGCTATCTCTTACCCGCTTTGTCCCAAGTAAAAGAGCGTCAGATTGTCCTTAGCGTTCCGACAAAGATTCTTCAAAATCAAATCATGGAAGAAGAAGGTAAACATCTCAAGGAAGTATTCCGTACAGATATTCATTCTTTAAAGGGGCCACAAAATTACCTGAAGTTGGATGCCTTTTATCGTTCCTTGCAGGAAAATGATGAAAATCGCTTATTTAGACGCTTTAAAATGCAACTCTTGGTCTGGCTGACTGAGACAGAGACAGGAGATTTGGATGAAATTGGGCAACTCTACCGTTACCAACATTTTCTAACAGATCTTCGTCATGATGGGAATTTATCATCCAAGAGTTTATTTGTGACGGAAGATTTTTGGAAACGTAGTCAAGAAAGGGCACAAGCTTGCAAGCTCTTAGTGACCAATCATGCCTATCTTGTAACCAGACTTGAAGATAATCCTGAATTTGTCAGTGATCGTTTATTGATTATTGATGAAGTCCAAAAAGTTTTGTTGGCCCTAGAAAATCTGCTTCAAGAGACCTACGATATCCAGTCTATTATCGATTTACTTGATAAGGCTTTACTGGAGGAGCAAAATAAGGTCCAGCAACGAATACTAGAAAGTATTCGCTTTGAGTGCTTCTACTTGATAGAACAATTTCAGTCTGGCAAATCTAGGAAAAATATCTTAGATTCTCTTGCCAATCTCCACCAGTATTTTTCAGAATTAGAGGTAGAAGGCTTTGAGGAACTGGTTCGCTATTTTACGGCTGAAGGTGATTACTGGCTTGAAGCAATTGAAACGAGTCAAAAGAAAATTCAAATTTCTTCTACGAAATCAGGACGTATTCTTCTATCTTCTTTAATACCTAATTCATGTCAAGTCTTGGGAGTGTCAGCTACTCTTGAGATTAGTCAGAGAGTTTCTTTGGCAGACCTTTTGGGTTATCCTGAAGCTGAATTTGTCAAGGTTGAAGCTGGTAAAAAACAGGATCAAGAAGTGGTCTTGGTCAAAGATTTTCCCTTGGTAACAGAAACCTCCTTAGAAGTTTATGCCAAGGAGGTGGCAGATTTGCTGATGGATGTTCAAGCTTTCCAGCAACCGATTTTAGTTCTCTTTACTGCTAAAGACATGCTTCTAGCAGTATCGGATTTACTTCCAGTTAGCCATCTGGCCCAGTATAAAAATGGTGATGTTCATCAACTGAAGAAACGCTTTGAAAAAGGTGAACAACAAATCTTGCTTGGTGCAGCAAGTTTCTGGGAGGGAGTTGATTTTTCAAGCCATCCTTTTGTGATTCAAGTTGTACCAAGACTTCCTTTCCAAAATCCTCAAGAGCCCTTAACGAAAAAGATTAATCAGGAACTAATTCAAGAAGGGAAAAATGCCTTTTATGATTATCAATTGCCAATGGCCATTATTCGTTTAAAACAGGCTTTGGGAAGAAGTATGAGACGCGAACACCAACGTTCTTTAACCCTCATTCTGGATAGAAGAATCGTCGGAAAACGATATGGCAAGCAAATAGTGACTTCTCTAGCAAAAGAAGCGACTGTTAAAACCGTCTCTCGATCCGAAGTTGATGAGGCTGTTGATAAATTTTTAAATGAACTTTGATAAATAGTATTGTATGAAAGTATAAGGTTAGTGTATATGAAACGTTCTCTCGACTCTAGAGTCGATTATAGTTTGCTATTGCCAGTATTTTTTCTACTGGTTATTGGCGTGGTGGCTATCTATATAGCTGTTAGTCATGATTATCCAAACAATATTCTGCCCATTTTAGGGCAGCAGGTCGCATGGATTGCCTTGGGGCTTGTGATTGGTTTTGTGGTCATGCTCTTTAATACAGAATTTCTTTGGAAAGTGACCCCTTTTCTATATATGTTAGGTTTGGGACTCATGGTCTTGCCGATCGTCTTTTATAATCCAAGCCTAGTTGCATCAACGGGTGCCAAAAACTGGGTATCAATAAATGGAATTACCCTATTCCAACCATCAGAATTTATGAAGATATCCTATGTCCTCATGTTGGCCCGTGTCATTGTCCAATTTACAAAGAAACATAAGGAATGGCAACGTACAGTTCCGCTGGACTTTTTATTAATTTTTTGGATGATTGTCTTTACCATTCCAGTCCTAGTTCTTTTGGCACTTCAAAGTGACTTGGGGACGGCTTTGGTTTTTGTAGCTATTTTCTCAGGAATCGTCTTACTATCAGGAGTTTCTTGGAAAATTATTATTCCAGTATTTGTGACTGCTGTAACAGGAGTTGCTGGATTCTTAGCCATTTTTATCAGTAAGGGTGGCCGGGCTTTTCTCCATCAATTGGGGATGCCGACCTACCAAATCAATCGTATCTTGGCTTGGCTCAATCCATTCGACTTTGCTCAAACAACCACTTACCAACAGGCTCAAGGGCAGATTGCCATTGGGAGTGGTGGCTTATTTGGTCAGGGGTTTAATGCTTCGAATCTGCTTATTCCAGTTCGTGAGTCGGATATGATTTTCACAGTTATCGCAGAAGATTTTGGCTTTATTGGCTCTGTCCTTGTTATCGCCCTTTATCTCATGCTGATTTACCGTATGTTGAAGATTACTCTTAAATCAAATAACCAGTTCTACACCTATATTTCTACAGGTTTGATTATGATGTTGCTCTTCCATATCTTTGAGAATATCGGCGCTGTGACGGGCTTGCTTCCTTTGACTGGGATTCCCTTGCCTTTTATTTCGCAAGGGGGATCGGCTATTATCAGTAACTTGATTGGTGTTGGCTTGCTTTTATCGATGAGTTACCAGACAAACCTAGCTGAAGAAAAGAGTGGAAAAGTCCGATTCAAGCGGAAAAAGGTTGTATTAAAACGAATAAAATAAGGAGAAAATCATGGTTAAAGTAGCAGTTATGTTAGCTCAGGGCTTTGAAGAAATTGAAGCTTTGACAGTTGTGGATGTTTTGCGTCGGGCAAATATCACTTGTGATATGGTTGGTTTTGAAGAGCAAGTGACGGGTTCACATGCAATCCAAGTCACAGCAGATCGTGTCTTTGATGGTGATTTATCAGACTATGACATGATTGTTCTTCCTGGAGGGATGCCTGGTTCTGCACATTTGCGCGATAATCAGGCCTTGATTCAAGAATTGCAAAGCTTCGAGCAAGAAGGGAAGAAACTAGCAGCCATTTGTGCGGCTCCAATTGCCCTCAATCAAGCAGGGCTATTAAAGAACAAGCAGTACACTTGTTATGATGGTGTTCAAGAGCAAATCCTTGATGGTCAATATGTCAAGGAAACAGTAGTGGTAGATGGTCAATTGATAACTAGTCGAGGCCCCTCAACAGCCCTTGCCTTTGCCTACGAGTTGGTGGAGCAACTTGGAGGGGACGCAGAGAGTTTACGAACAGGAATGCTCTATCGAGATGTCTTTGGTAAAAATCAATAAAACGGGAGTCAAACTCTCGTTTTTTATGTGGAAAACTCAGGGAAATCATCGCTTTTTTCATAAAAAAATGCTATAATGAAGGGTATGAAATATCACGATTATATCTGGGATTTAGGTGGCACTTTACTGGATAATTACGAAACTTCAACAGCTGCATTTGTTGAAACATTGGCATTGTATGGCATCACACAAGACCATGACAGTGTCTATCAAGTTTTAAAGGTTTCTACTGATTTTGCAATTGAGACATTCGCTCCCAACTTAGAGCATTTTTTAGAAAAGTACAAGGAAAATGAAGCCAGAGAGCTTGAAGACCCTATTTTATTTGAAGGAGTTTCTGAATTGTTGGAAGACATTTCCAATCAAGGTGGGCGTCATTTTTTGGTCTCTCATCGAAATAATCAGGTCTTGGAAATTTTAGAAAAGACCTCCATAGCAGCTTATTTTACGGAAGTAGTGACTTCTAACTCAGGCTTTAAGAGAAAACCAGATCCTGAGTCTATGATTTATTTAAGAGAGAAGTATCAGATTGATTCTGGGCTTGTCATTGGTGATCGGCCGATTGATATCGAAGCAGGTCAAGCTGCAGGATTGGATACCCACTTGTTTACCAGTATCGTGAATTTAAGACAAGTATTAGACATGTAAGAAAAAGGAATAAGATGACAGAAGAAATCAAAAATCTGCAGGCACAGGATTATGATGCCAGTCAAATTCAAGTTTTAGAGGGCTTAGAGGCTGTTCGTATGCGTCCAGGGATGTATATCGGGTCAACCTCAAAAGAAGGTCTCCACCATCTAGTCTGGGAAATTGTTGATAACTCAATTGACGAGGCCTTGGCAGGATTTGCCAGCCATATTCAAGTTTTTATCGAGCCCGATGATTCGATTACTGTTGTCGATGATGGGCGTGGTATCCCAGTCGATATTCAGGAAAAAACAGGTCGACCTGCCGTGGAGACTGTCTTTACTGTCCTTCACGCTGGAGGAAAGTTTGGCGGTGGCGGCTACAAGGTTTCAGGTGGTCTTCACGGAGTGGGGTCTTCAGTAGTTAATGCTCTTTCCACTCAGTTAGATGTTCATGTCCACAAAAACGGTAAAATTCATTACCAAGAATATCGTCGTGGTCATGTTGTTGCAGACCTTGAGGTGGTTGGGGATACAGATAGAACGGGAACAACGGTTCACTTCACACCAGACCCAGAAATCTTCACTGAAACAACAACCTTTGATTTTGATAAATTAAATAAGCGTATTCAAGAATTGGCCTTTCTAAATCGTGGTCTTCGAATTTCTATCACAGATAAGCGTGAAGGTTTGGAACAAACAAAGCATTACCATTATGAAGGTGGGATTGCTAGTTACGTTGAGTATATCAATGAGAACAAGGATGTGATCTTTGATACACCAATCTACACAGACGGTGAGATGGATGATATCACAGTTGAAGTAGCCATGCAGTACACAACGGGTTATCATGAAAATGTCATGAGTTTCGCCAACAATATTCATACCCATGAAGGTGGAACGCATGAACAAGGTTTCCGTACAGCCTTGACCCGTGTCATCAATGACTACGCTCGTAAGAATAAGTTACTGAAAGACAATGAAGACAACTTAACAGGGGAAGATGTCCGCGAAGGATTAACTGCAGTTATCTCGGTTAAACACCCAAATCCACAATTTGAAGGACAAACCAAGACAAAACTGGGGAACAGCGAAGTAGTCAAGATTACCAATCGCCTTTTCAGTGATGCCTTTTCTGATTTCCTTATGGAAAATCCACAGATCGCCAAGCGTATCGTGGAAAAAGGGATTTTGGCTGCTAAGGCTCGTGTGGCTGCCAAGCGTGCGCGTGAAGTTACTCGTAAAAAATCTGGTTTGGAAATTTCCAACCTTCCAGGGAAACTAGCAGACTGTTCTTCTAACAATCCTGCGGAAACAGAACTCTTCATCGTCGAAGGAGACTCAGCTGGTGGATCAGCCAAATCTGGTCGAAACCGTGAATTTCAGGCTATTCTTCCAATTCGCGGTAAGATTTTGAACGTTGAAAAGGCAAGTATGGATAAAATTCTAGCCAACGAAGAAATTCGTAGTCTTTTCACAGCGATGGGAACAGGATTTGGCGCAGAATTTGATGTATCAAAAGCTCGGTACCAAAAACTCGTTTTGATGACCGATGCCGATGTCGATGGAGCCCACATTCGTACCCTTCTTTTAACCTTGATTTATCGTTATATGAAACCAATCCTAGAAGCTGGTTATGTTTATATCGCCCAACCACCAATCTATGGTGTCAAGGTTGGAAGTGAGATTAAAGAATACATCCAGCCAGGTGCAGATCAAGAAATCAAACTCCAAGAAGCCTTGACCCGTTATAGTGAAGGTCGTACCAAACCGACTATTCAGCGTTATAAGGGTCTAGGTGAAATGGACGACCATCAGTTATGGGAAACAACCATGGATCCTGAACATCGCTTGATGGCTAGAGTTTCTGTGGATGATGCTGCAGAAGCAGATAAAATCTTTGATATGTTGATGGGGGATCGAGTAGAGCCTCGTCGTGAGTTTATCGAAGAAAATGCTGTCTATAGTACACTTGATGTCTAAAAAATAGGGAGAAGTAGTTCCCTTGGTATAAAAAATATGATATAATCGTTACGATTGTTTCAAGTAAAAAAGGAGTTTAATATGTCTGCTAGCCTAGTAATTTATTTGATAATTGCAGTTGCAGTTTTATTGGTCATTGCTTATGCTATCGCAATCTATGTAAGGAAACGCAATGAAAGTAAACTAGCAATTTTAGAAGAGAAAAAAGAAGAGCTTTATAATCTTCCGGTTAATGATGAAGTTGAAGCTGTAAAAAATATGCACTTGATTGGACAAAGTCAGGTGACTTTCCGTGAATGGAATCAAAAATGGGTTGATTTATCTCTTAATTCTTTTGCCGATATCGAAAATAATCTTTTCGAGGCAGAAGGCTACAATAACTCATTCCGTTTTTTCAAGGCCAGTCATCAAATTGACCAAATCGAGAGTCAAATTACCTTGATTGAAGAAGATATTGCGGCAATTCGCAATGCTTTGGCAGATTTAGAGAAACAAGAGTCTAAAAATAGTGGACGTGTTCTTCATACCTTGGACTTGTTTGAAGAGTTGCAACACCGAGTTGCAGATCATTCTGAAGAATATGGCCAAGGTTTATCTGAAATTGAAAAACAATTGGAAAATATCCAATCAGAGTTTTCTCAGTTTGTAACTTTAAATTCGTCTGGAGATCCAGTAGAAGCAGCTGTGATTTTGGATAATGCTGAAAATCATATTTTGGCTTTAACGCATATTGTTGATCGTATACCAGCAATTGTAGCGACATTATCTAAAGACCTACCTGATCAACTGGAAGATTTAGAAGATGGCTACCGTAAGCTTTTAGATGCTAATTATCATTTTGCTGAAACGGATATTGAAGCGCGTTTCCAACTGCTTTATGAAGCTCTCAAGAAAAATCATGAGAATATTGCGAAACTAGAATTGGATAATGCAGAGTACGAAAATACTCAAATCCAAGAAGAGATTAATGCACTTTATGATATCTTTACAAGAGAAATTGCGGCACAGAAAGTAGTAGAAGGTTTAGTAGCAACACTTCCTACTTATCTGCAGCACATGAAGGAAAATAATGCTTTATTGATAGAAGACATTGAGCGTTTGAGTAAAAACTATTTACTTTCTGAGTCGGATGCAAGTCATGTTCGTCGTTTACAGTCCGAATTAGAAAGCTTTGAGACTGCTATTATTGAGGCAACTTCAAATCAAGATGAACCAACTCAAGCATATTCAATTCTTGAAGAAAAACTTGAATCTCTGCAGGAAAATCTTAAAGAGATTGAAGATGAACAAATTGCAGTTAGTGAGCGTCTTGCACGAGTTGAGAAAGATGATATCAATGCACGTCAAAAAGCAAATGTATATGTTAATCGTCTCCATACAATCAAGAGATATATGGAAAAACGGAACCTACCTGGTATTCCACAAACCTTCTTGAAGTTATTCTTTACAGCAAGTAATAATACGGAAGATCTAATGGCTGAATTAGAGCAAAACTTAGTCAATATAGAATCAGTTAACCGTATTCTTGAAATTGCAACGAAGGATATGGAAGAGCTTGAGGCGGAAACTTATAATATTGTACAGTATGCAACCTTGACAGAACAACTATTGCAATATTCTAACCGCTACCGCTCATTTGATGAACGCATTCAAGAAGCATTTAACGAAGCTTTAGATATTTTTGAAAAAGAATTTGATTATCACGCTTCATTTGACAAGATTTCTCAAGCATTGGAAGTGGCAGAGCCTGGTGTAACTAATCGCTTTGTTACATCATATGAGAAAACACGTGAAACGATTCGTTTTTAATAAAAGAAAAAGATTTGATTGTGTGAGAAGCAGAATCAAATCTTTTTTATTTATTAATTACCTATAAAATCGTGTATGATAGGATTTTAAGATAAAAAATTGGAGATGATTTAAAAAGCAAAATAAACCGGCTCTATAATATTTGTAGTGAGTAAATCCCCTATGGATATTATGGAGCCTATTTTTGTGTAGAAAAAAAGTCCCATAAGATCTATAATGAAAAGCAACCAAACCATCATTAGAAAGAATCATATGGAACAATTACATTTTATCACAAAACTTCTTGATATCAAAGACCCAAATATCCAAATTATAGATATCGTTAATAGGGATACTCACAAAGAAATCTTCGCTAAACTGGACTATGACGCCCCGTCTTGTCCTGAGTGCAGAAGTCAAATGAAGAAATATGATTTTCAAAAACCTTCTAAAATTCCTTACCTTGAAACTACTGGTATGCCTACTAGAATCCTCCTGAAAAAACGTCGTTTTAGGTTCTATCAGTGCCCTAAAATGATGGTCGCTGAGACTTCTCTCGTCAAGAAGAATCACCAAATCCCTCGTATCATCAACCAAAAGATTGCCCAGAAGCTAATTGAAAAGACTTCTATGACCGACATTGCTCATCAGTTGTCTATTTCAACTTCAACTGTCATTCGCAAACTCAATGACTTTCAATTTAAGCATGATTTTTCTCGCCTTCCACAGATTATGTCCTGGGACGAATATGCCTTTACAAAAGGAAAAATGAGTTTCATTGCGCAAGATTTTGACAATCTCAATATCATCACTGTTCTTGAAGGTAGAACACAAGCTATAATAAGAAATCATTTTCTGCGCTACAATCGCGCTGTTCGTTGTCAGGTGAAAATCATTACTATGGATATGTTTAGCCCTTACTATGACTTGGCTAAACATCTTTTTCCGTATGCCAAAATCGTTCTAGATCGCTTCCACATTGTACAACATCTTAGCCGTGCTATGAGTCGTGTGCGTGTCCAAATCATGAAGCAATTTGAGAGAAAATCTCATGAATATAAGGCTATCAAGCGCTACTGGAAACTCATTCAACAGGATAGTCGTAAACTTAGTGATAAGCGTTTTTATCGCCCTACTTTTCGCATGCACTTAACCAATAAAGAGATTCTAGACAAAATTTTGACCTATTCAGAAGATTTGAAATGCCACTATAATCTCTATCAGCTCTTGCTTTTTCACTTTCAGAATAAGGAGTCTGAGAAATTCTTTGGACTCATTGAAGACAATCTAAAGCAGGTTCATCCTCTTTTTCATACTGTCTTTAAAACCTTTCTAAAGGACAAAGAGAAAATCGTCAATGCCCTTCAGTTACCCTATTCTAATGCTAAATTAGAAGCGACCAATAATCTCATCAAACTTATCAAACGCAATGCCTTTGGTTTTCGGAACTTTGAAAACTTCAAAAAACGGATTTTTATCGCTCTGAACATCAAAAAAGAAAGGACAAATTTCGTCCTTTCTCGATCATAGCTTTTCTTCAACCCACTACAGTTGACAAAGAGCCAATAAACCTAATTTTGTTTCACAAGGTTCAAAAAGCTTTTTAATCTCTCCAATTTTTTATTTGGTTGGAATCGAAATTCCAATTAATTTCTCTGAGTAGAGTGTCTTGATATTGGCTTCATCAATAGAGTCCTTATTAATTTTACGTCTCAAGAAAAAGTCTTGAATGGCTTCAATTTCAGACTCGCGAATAGCGCGGTGTTTGTTTGAGATGAGGATTTCATAGTGAAGCGGAGCTTGGGTAAAAATAACATCGGTATTCCCTGCAGAATAAACCTCAACAAGGGTTGCATCAGTACTTTCTAGCTGGCTTTTTACAAGTTGCGAGTGTGAGTTTGTCGTATTGATAAGCTTCATAATATTTCCTCCAATTTTCTAATTCTATTATAGCACTTTTTGAATAAAGTAGCTTGATTTAGTCAATCTTATGCTGTTTTTTCCAAGATTGGATTGCCCATTTATGACTACCACGTTTGAGGTTTTCAATAGCCTCGTCAATAGGGAACCAGGCAATATGATTAAAGTCCTCTAGTGGTTTTTGTACCTCTTTGAAAGAAGTCGCTTCATAGAGGTAGGCAGGATTGTAGTAGTAGGTGTCACGATGACGAGAGTAGAAATATTCGTCAGCTTGTCCGTAATAGGTACCAATTTCAGCTGTGAAGCCAAGCTCTTCAATCAATTCACGCCTTAGGGCTTCTTGATGGTTTTCACCTACTTCAATTTCACCACCTGGTAAAAACCAAGCGCCATTGGGTGCTTGAACAAGAACAATTTGTTTTTGCTCAGCGTCAGGGATAACTGCATATACGCCATAACGGTTCTGGTAGGTCACATTCTCTTTTTTTCTCCAAAAGTTGGGTTTGCCATTGCATTTTCCTCATTATCTAGTATCTTTATTATTATCATAATGGACAAAGGCCGAGCTGTCAAGAACTTATAGTTATTTTAGTAAAAAGGAGCGGAAAATTTTCATTTTCTACTCCTTTTCTATAGGATTTATACTTCTTTTTCAGAAGTTTTAACTTCAGCTTTTTTGGCAGATTTAATTTGAATGTTTCCCTTGCTGGTCATAACTGCCTTGAGATCTTTTTCACTTGGATTTTCAAGGTAGTAGTCAGTGATTGCGTCTTCAATATAGTCTTGAATAGTGCGGCGAAGTGGGCGTGCTCCCATTTTTGGATCATAACCGAGGTCAACTAATTTTTCCTTGACCTTGTCTGTTACATCTAAATGAATGTTGTTGCTAGAGAGGCGCTTGTTAACATCTGCTAGCATAAGCTCGACAATCTGAAGGAGGTTGTCCTTGCTGAGAGCCTTAAATTCGATAATACCATCAAAACGGTTCATAAACTCTGGGCTAAAGAAGTTACCGAGTTCACTGAGGACGGAGTTTGTCCGTCCTTCTCTAGCAGCACCAAATCCAACGCTGGCTTCGGCTTTTCCAGTACCAGCATTTGAGGTCATGATGATGATGGCATCCTTGAAACTAACGGTGCGTCCTTGCCCATCTGTCAAACGGCCATCGTCCAAGACTTGAAGGAACATGTGCATAACATCAGGGTGAGCTTTTTCCACTTCATCGAGAAGGATGAGAGAATATGGATTACGGCGGACTTTTTCAGTTAATTGCCCAGCCTCATCGTAGCCAACATAACCTGGTGGGGCACCGACCAACTTAGCTACGCTGTGTTTTTCCATATACTCGCTCATATCAAAGCGAATCATGCTGTCAGCAGAACCAAAAAGTTCGATAGCTAGTTGTTTGGAAAGTTCTGTCTTACCGACACCCGTTGGCCCGACAAAGAGGAAGCTTCCGATTGGGCGGTTAGGCGTACCGAGACCGACACGATTACGGCGAATAGCCTTAGCGATCTTATCGACAGCATCGTCTTGCCCAATAACATGAGACTTGAGGTCTTCAGCTAGATGGATAAGTTGAGATTGTTCTTTCTCTTTCAAATCGCCAACAGGAATATTGGTTTTCTGCTCGATAATGTGCTCAATGGTTTTCTCACTGATGATAGGAGTATCCTGGTCCGTAACCTTTTTCTTTTGCATTTCCTTATACTTGGCAATCTGATCGCGGAAGTAGGCGGCCTTCTCAAAATCTTCCTCTCGTGTAGCTTGAGATTTAAGATTTTCAGCCTCAATCAAGCGCTGATCGATTACTTTAGGATCCACAAAATTCAAGGTCAAGTTCATTTTAGAACCAGCTTCATCTAGGAGGTCAATGGCCTTGTCAGGCAAGAAGCGATCTTGGATGTAGCGATTGGAAAGAGTTGTAGCTGCTTCAATTGCAGTATCGGTATACTGAACGTGGTGGTAGTCTTCGTATTTCTTTTGAATGCCTTTGAGGATAGTGATTGTTTCTTCCACTGTTGGTTCATCGACCTTAACAGGTTGCATACGACGCTCGAGAGCAGCATCCTTTTCAATGATACGGTATTCATTGAGGGTAGTAGCACCGACTAGTTGCAGTTCTCCACGAGCAAGGGCTGGCTTGAGGATATTTCCTGCATCCATGTTGCCATCGCCCGCAGAACCAGCACCGACAATTTCATGGATTTCATCGATAAAGAGAATAATGTCTTCACGTTTGCGAATTTCTTCCATGAGTTTTTGCATGCGTTCTTCAAATTGTCCTCGGATACCCGTTCCTTGAACCAAGCTAACCACATCCAGACGGATGACTTGTTTACCTTGGAGTTTATGTGGAACATCGCCATCAACAATTTTCTGAGCTAGACCTTCGACAACGGCCGTTTTTCCGACACCAGGTTCACCGATAAGAACAGGATTATTCTTGGTTCTACGATTGAGAATCTCGATGACACGAATAATCTCATCGTCGCGCCCAATAACGGGGTCGATATCACCACGACGAGCAATCTCAGTTACATTGATACCAAATTCTTCCAGCAGGCCTTTTTCTTGGCTTGGAGGCGGAGTTTGAGCAGATCCACGATTTTGGGAACCATAACCACCGTTTCCACCGTAACCTCCACCTGATTGGGTTTGGGGGGTAGGAGGAGTGTTGTTAGAAGGTCTGAAATTGTTTAGGTCGTTGAAGAAATCACCAAAGGGATCGAAATCACGATTGTTCAAATCTGTCATGCCTTTAAAGAGACTGTTGTTAGGGTCTGTTTTGATAATCTTGTAGCAGTTTTGACAGAGGTCAATTTGTTTTTGTTTTCCATTGAGATTGGTGTAAAGATGAATTGTTGAGTCGTTAATTTTACAGTTTTGACAAAGCATACATCTACCTCATTTCTTTCTTTAGCCTGACCTGTTCAAAGGTCAAAAATAGTCAAATTTCTATACTCTCATTATAACAGGATTGGGGTGTAAAGCAAGTAAAAAGATTGCAGCTTTGAGAAGTTGTTACAATGAAAATTTTTGAGATTTTAGGGAATAAAAAAATCCTATTTGTGAGACAAAAAGGATTTTGGTTAGACATGCAGGGTGTAATCCCAGCTTGTTTTGTATTAGTAAAGGAGTTCGTAAATCTCCATTGCAATCAAGTCAATGCTGTCAAAAGTATAAGTTTCGCGAGCTTCTACATCACGAAGGGTAAAGATTGATCCGTTTTCTTCGTCGTGGCTGTATGCAACTTCTGCAACAACAACTCCTTCGCGTTCAAAATTACGTTTTAAATTTCCGCCGTCTTTTGCCATTGCTTCAAGGCGGTTGATGATTCTAACCAAATGTGATTCCATTTTGATTCTCCTTCATTTCTTATCGTTACTATTTTACCATAAAGGAGGCCAACTTGACTAGAAAAAACTAAGATTTCTCGCTAATTCTACTAGCTTAAAGTTTTTTTGAATAAATCGGATAAAAAGTTTGAATTTTAATTCAATACATGTTATAATCATACAGTATTCTATTTTAGAAAGCAGTGTGACTATGAATTTTTCTTTTTTACCTAAGTATTTACCTTATTTTAACTATGGGGCTGTTGTGACGGTTCTCATTTCTATCTGTGTTGTCTTTTTGGGAACTATTTTGGGTGTTGTCTTGGCTTTTGGGCAACGTTCAAAGTTTAAACCGCTTGTTTGGCTTGCCAACTTATACGTTTGGATTTTCCGTGGGACACCGATGATGGTTCAGATTATGATTGCCTTTGCCCTTATGCACATCAATGCTCCGACTATTCAGGTTGGGATTTTGGGTGTTGATCTTTCTCGTCTGATTCCAGGGATTTTGATTATCTCTATGAACAGTGGTGCTTATGTTTCTGAGACTGTTCGTGCTGGGATTAATGCGGTTCCAAAAGGTCAGCTAGAAGCGGCTTATTCGCTAGGGATTCGTCCTAAAAATGCGATGCGCTATGTGATTTTGCCACAAGCAATCAAAAATATTTTGCCAGCATTGGGGAACGAATTTATCACTATTATCAAGGATAGTTCCCTCTTATCAGCTATCGGTGTTATGGAGTTGTGGAACGGAGCTACAACAGTTTCTACAACAACCTATCTACCTTTAACACCACTTTTATTTGCAGCCTTTTATTACTTGATTATGACCTCTATGTTGACAGTAGCCTTGAAAGCTTTTGAAAAACGTATGGGACAAGGAGATAAGAAATAATGACAGAAATCTTGATAAAAATTGAAAATTTACATAAATCATTTGGAAAGAATGAAGTATTGAAGGGCATCAACCTCGAGATTAAAAGAGGAGAAGTTGTCGTTATCATCGGTCCTTCGGGGAGCGGGAAATCTACCTTGCTTCGCTCTATGAATTTGTTGGAAGAAGCAACCAAGGGGAAGGTTATCTTTGAGGGAGTCGATATTACGGACAAGAAGAATGACCTCTTTGCCATGCGTGAGAAGATGGGCATGGTTTTCCAACAATTCAATCTCTTTCCTAATATGACTGTGATGGAAAATATCACCTTGTCACCTATCAAGACCAAAGGTGAGAGCAAGACTGTTGCTGAGAAGAGAGCTCAGGAACTTTTGGAAAAAGTTGGTTTACCAGATAAGGCAACTGCTTATCCACAGAGTTTGTCAGGTGGCCAGCAACAACGGATTGCCATCGCTCGTGGGTTGGCTATGGAACCAGATGTTTTGCTCTTTGATGAGCCAACTTCAGCCTTGGACCCTGAGATGGTTGGAGAAGTTCTAGCTGTTATGCAAGACCTTGCCAAGTCAGGAATGACTATGGTTATCGTAACACATGAGATGGGATTTGCCCGTGAGGTGGCAGATCGTGTCATCTTTATGGCAGACGGTGTGGTTGTTGAAGACGGAACACCTGAGCAGATTTTTGAGCAAACCCAAGAACAACGGACTAAAGACTTCTTGAGTAAGGTTTTATAATCTATTTTAAAATTTCAAGACAAGATATTAATGAAAAGCTCGACCTGAGCTTTTTCTTATAGTTTGAAACTATAGGATTGCCTAGGAAAGAAGTGTTAGAGGGTACTTGCAGTTTTTGGTATAATGGAAGATATTTGAAAGAAAAGAGAATTGATATGACACAGATTATTGATGGGAAAGCTTTAGCGGCCAAATTGCAGGGGCAGTTGGCTGAAAAGACTGCAAAATTAAAGGAAGAAACAGGTCTAGTGCCTGGCTTGGTAGTGATTTTGGTTGGGGACAATCCAGCCAGCCAAGTCTACGTTCGCAACAAGGAGAGGTCAGCTCTTGCGGCTGGTTTCCGTAGCGAAGTAGTGCGAGTTCCAGAGACCATTGCTCAAGAGGAATTGTTAGACCTGATTGCTAAATATAATCAGGATCCAGCTTGGCATGGGATTTTGGTCCAGTTGCCATTACCAAAACACATTGATGAAGAGGCGGTTCTATTGGCTATTGACCCAGAAAAGGATGTGGATGGTTTCCATCCTCTAAATATGGGACGCCTTTGGTCTGGACATCCAGTCATGATTCCATCAACACCTGCAGGAATTATGGAAATGTTTCATGAATATGGGATTGACTTGGAAGGTAAAAATGCGGTCGTCATCGGTCGTTCCAATATCGTTGGAAAACCTATGGCCCAGCTTCTTTTGGCCAAGAATGCTACAGTGACTTTGACCCACTCACGCACCCATAATCTCGCTAAGGTTGCTGCAAAAGCGGATATTCTTGTGGTAGCAATTGGTCGTGCTAAATTTGTGACTCCTGATTTTGTGAAACCAGGTACGGTAGTCATTGACGTTGGGATGAACCGCGATGAAAATGGTAAGCTCTGTGGAGATGTGGATTATGAGGCAGTTTCCCCACTTGCTAGCCATATTACGCCAGTTCCTGGAGGTGTCGGTCCTATGACCATTACTATGCTGATGGAGCAAACTTATCAAGCAGCACTTCGGACATTGGATAGAAAATAAGAGAAAATTCGCTGAAGAGAGTGTATTTTCTATAGCTATATCTAAAATGGCAGAAATGAGTATTAAATTTTAGAAATAAGTTTATAAAAGGAGGTCTGCGCCTCCTTTTTGTTGTATAATAAATGCGAGAGGAAAAACGATGAAAGTGATTGATCAAACCTTACTAGAAAAAGTCATTATTGAACGTTCTCGTACCAGTCATAAAGGAGACTACGGTCGTCTGCTGTTGCTGGGTGGGACTTATCCTTATGGTGGTGCCATCATCATGGCTACTTTAGCAGCTGTAAAAAGCGGTGCAGGATTGGTGACCGTTGGAACGGACAGGGAAAATATTCCAGCTCTGCACAGCCATTTACCTGAGGCTATGGCCTTTTCTCTGCAAGACCAGCAATTGTTAAAAGAGCAACTGGAGAAGGCAGAAGTTGTCTTGCTGGGTCCTGGTTTACGAGACGATGTTTTTGGAGAAAATCTAGTAAAACAAGTCTTTGTTAATTTAAGTCAAAATCAGATTTTGATTGTAGACGGAGGTGCCCTGACCATTCTTGCTAGAACAAGTTTGTCATTTCCATCTAACCAGCTTATCCTAACTCCCCACCAAAAGGAGTGGGAAAAGCTGTCTGGTATTGCTATTGAAAAGCAAAACGAAGATGCAACGGCTAGTGCCCTAACTTCCTTCCCTCAAGGAACAATTTTGGTAGAGAAAGGTCCAGCTACTCGTATTTGGCAAGCTGGTCAATCTGATTATTACCAGTTACAGGTTGGCGGTCCCTATCAGGCGACTGGGGGAATGGGAGATACTCTGGCTGGGATGATTGCAGGATTTGCAGGTCAATTCCGACAGGCCAGTCTCTACGAGCGTGTAACCGTAGCGACTCATCTTCATTCAGCGATAGCCCAAGAATTAGCTCAAGAACATTATGTGGTCTTGCCAACGGAGATTAGTAATTGTCTTCCTAAACTAATGAATAAAATATCTCAAAAAAGACTGGGATAAAATTCAATTTTAGGAGAAAACGAAGTAAATATTACCACAATAAAACGCATAATATCAAGGTTTTAATACCTGATACTATGCGTTTTTGACTTTAAAGCTTTTTTGCTACTCGGTCTCTATTTTGGAGCAATCTTTTGCTCAGTATGTTTTATAATTTCTCGTTGATGAAGCGAATAAACTGATTCCACCAAACTTTTAAGAAGAAGGCTTTTTCAACTTTTTTTTCTGCTAGCATTTCGAAACTAGGACGTTCAGCGGTAATGTAACCTTGACCAATCAAATCCTTGTCTTCGTAAGTCAAATGGCCAACCACTGTTCCGGCTTCAAGTGGTGCTGGGATTGCTTTAGAATCAGGTGTGAATTGAATAGATTGGGAAGATTGATTCCCGACACGTTCAATTAGATAGATATCCTCTGGGGCCACTGCAGTGACCGTATCTTCTTTTCCATCTTGTACAGGGGCTTTGCTATCTTGATAGGCATCTCCTTTTTGCACTATTTTACGAAGTGTGAATGTAGAAGAGACATAATCCATTAGTGAAGATGTAGCTGTGAAACGAGCGTAAGGATTATTGGATTGATGATCTGCATTCAAAACAACTGTGATAACCCTCATTCCTTTTTCGACAGTAGTACCAACAAAAGACTCTCCAGCTTTGTCTGTTGTTCCTGTTTTCAGTCCATCAAAACCACCACGGTAAGCAGGCATGCCTTCTAACATGTAGTTGGTCGAAGTGATTGTCATCCCAGCAAAAGTAGAAGAAGGTTTTTTCGTGATTTCCAAGACTTGTGGGTATTTTTTGATGAGGTTGCGAGCAACGATAGCGACATCATAAGCACTGAGCTTATTTTCATCATCTTTATTAGCCCCAGGGTAAATGTTATCTCCGAGAGTTTCGTTGTTCAGACCAGTTGTATTGACAACCGTGGCATCTTTTATTCCCCATTCCAGGAGTTTGGTCCGCATCATATCAACGAAGTTTTTTTCAGAGCCAGCAATTTTCTCAGCTAGGGCAATAGCGGCGCTGTTAGCACTAGATACTAGAGTTGCTTCAAGTAACTCTTCGACAGTATAATTACGGGCCTCCATAGGAACATTACTGGCTTCAGAATTTGTCGTCAATTGATAAGGATAATCAGAAATATCTACTGGGGTGGATAGTGTGATACTTCCATTTTCGAGTGCTTCATAGACCAGGTAAACGGTAAGTAGTTTTGTTATAGAAGCAATTTCGACAGGTTGCGTTGCATCTTTTTCATATAGAATTTTACCAGTATTGGCCTCAACAGCAATGGCATGTTTTGCAGCAATATTAAAATCCTGGGCAGCAACAGTAGATGCTGACCCAATTACGGATAGACTTAAGAGAGTTAAAATGATTTTTTTCATAGTAAGTTTATTCTAACATAAAGAAAAAAATATTCCCAGTTTCATGATAGAAGAAAGAAGCTTTTTTGAAAGTATGGTAAAATAGATGAATGGAGGTAGCTCATGTTTCGTAAGAATAAATTATTTTTTGGACTAGTGAGATTTTATTATTAACAATCATTTTTTATTTATGGAGAGAGATGGGGGCTATTATCACGCCTTTTGTAAGCGTCGCAAACACCATCATGATTCCATTTTTATTGGGTGGGTTTTTATATTATTTGACCAATCCTATTGTAAATTTTTTACAAAAGTATTTCAAAATTAATCGTATCATTGGTATTCTATTAACCTTGTGTGCTTTGGTTTGGGGGCTTGTCATTGGGGTAGTCTATCTCTTACCGATTTTGGTTAATCAGTTGACCAGCTTGATTGCGACTAGCCAGACTATCTACAGTCGTCTGCAAGATTTGATTATCGATTTATCCACTTATCCAGCCTTTCAAAATTTGGATATTCAAGCGACTATTCAACAGTTAAATTTATCCTATGTAGATATTTTACAAAATATCCTAAATAGCGTTACCAATAGTGTCGGAAGTGTCCTATCAGCTCTCTTTAGTACCGTTTTGATTATTATCATGACCCCTGTGTTTTTGGTTTATTTTTTGTTAGATGGTAACAAATTTTTACCGATGCTTGAACGTACTGTTTTAAAGAGAGATAAGTTGCATATTGCAGGTCTTTTAAAGAATTTGAATGCGACAATTGCTCGCTATATTAGTGGAGTCGCAATTGATGCCATTATTATCGGTTGTTTGGCTTTTATCGGATATAGCGTGATTGGTTTGAAATACGCTTTGGTCTTTGCCATCTTTTCAGGATTGGCCAATCTCATTCCTTATGTGGGACCAAGTATTGGCTTGATTCCGATGATTATTGCCAATGTCTTTACGGATCCTCATAGAATGCTAATTGCAGTTGTTTACATGCTAATCATTCAACAAGTGGATGGAAATATCCTCTACCCTCGAATCGTTGGTGGTGTGATGAAGGTTCATCCAATTACGATTTTAGTATTACTTTTGTTATCAAGTAATATTTATGGTGTCATTGGTATGATTGTCGCAGTACCAACCTATTCTATCTTAAAAGAAATTTCTAAGTTCTTATCTCGTTTGTATGAAAATCATAAAATAATGAAAGAACGAGAAATAGAATTAGCTAAGTAAAAGTCAGGAGCCCCCTGATTTTTCTTTTTATAGTGATAGGAGTAGCAGTGCTGATTATATTAGCTGATTAAGAATAATTCACAAAAACTTTGTAAAACACTTGCAATTTAGCTGAAATTTGATAAAATAGTAAGGAAAGTTAGACTGTATTGCCTACTGTCTATCTATAAAATATATTTTATTGGAGGCTTTTACTCAAATGGCAAAAGAAAAATACGATCGTAGTAAACCACACGTTAACATTGGTACTATCGGACACGTTGACCACGGTAAAACTACCCTAACTGCAGCTATCACAACTGTTTTGGCACGTCGCTTGCCTTCATCAGTTAACCAACCTAAAGACTATGCGTCTATCGATGCTGCTCCAGAAGAACGCGAACGCGGTATCACAATCAACACTGCGCACGTTGAGTACGAAACTGAAAAACGTCACTACGCTCACATCGACGCTCCAGGACACGCGGACTACGTTAAAAACATGATCACTGGTGCCGCTCAAATGGACGGAGCTATCCTTGTAGTAGCTTCAACTGACGGACCAATGCCACAAACTCGTGAGCACATCCTTCTTTCACGTCAGGTTGGTGTTAAACACCTTATCGTCTTCATGAACAAGATTGACTTGGTTGACGACGAAGAATTGCTTGAATTGGTTGAAATGGAAATCCGTGACCTCTTGTCAGAATACGACTTCCCAGGTGACGATCTTCCAGTTATCCAAGGTTCAGCTCTTAAAGCTCTTGAAGGTGACTCTAAATTTGAAGACATCATCATGGAGTTGATGGCTACTGTTGATGAGTACATTCCAGAACCAGAACGTGACACTGACAAACCATTGCTTCTTCCAGTCGAAGACGTATTCTCAATCACTGGACGTGGTACAGTTGCTTCAGGACGTATCGACCGTGGTACTGTTCGTGTCAACGACGAAATCGAAATCGTTGGTATCAAAGAAGAAACTTCAAAAGCAGTTGTTACTGGTGTTGAAATGTTCCGTAAACAACTTGACGAAGGTCTTGCCGGAGATAACGTAGGTGTTCTTCTTCGTGGTGTTCAACGTGACGAAATCGAACGTGGACAAGTTATTGCTAAACCAGGTTCAATCAACCCACACACTAAATTCAAAGGTGAAGTTTACATCCTTACTAAAGAAGAAGGTGGACGTCACACTCCATTCTTCAACAACTACCGTCCACAATTCTACTTCCGTACTACTGACGTTACAGGTTCAATCGAACTTCCAGCAGGTACTGAAATGGTAATGCCTGGTGATAATGTGACAATCGACGTTGAGTTGATCCACCCAATCGCCGTAGAACAAGGTACTACATTCTCTATCCGTGAGGGTGGACGTACTGTTGGTTCAGGTATGGTTACAGAAATCGAAGCTTAATTCGATTTAGTTCCCAGAAGAACAATTATTTAAGTCAGACACTAAAAGAATCTTGCTATGCAAGGTTCTTTTTTCTGATATTGAGCTAAAATTGAAGAATTATACACAAAAAAGCTCCATACACTTGATGTGCATAGAGCAATGGGGATTATTTGATATAGAGTTCTTGGTTTTTCAAGATAATTTCTCGTACACTTGAGAATTTCTTAAGTTTTTTAAGGTCCTCTGGATGGGTTATGAGAGTAATAACATAACCTTCCTTGCCCATACGACCAGTACGGCCAGCACGGTGAGTGTAGGTTTCAATATCTCTAGGAACATCAAAGTTTACGACGCATTCTAGGCTATCGATATCAATTCCACGAGCTAAAAGGTCAGTTGCAAGGAGTAGGGTTAGTTGCTTATCTTTAAACTTTTCTAAGATGACTTTTCTAAATTTGACATTAACATCACTAGCGAGGGAAACAGCCAATATATCACGATATTGTAATTTTTCTTCTGCGCTTCCAAGGTCTGATAAGCTGTTAAAGAAGACCAGACCACGGAAATCATCTACATGAGCTAGTTTTCGTAGCATATCCACTCGGTGACGTTGATCTACCTGCATATAGAAGTGTTGGATGTTGTCCAGTTTTTGATCAGAGAGATTAATAGTGCGTGTATTCGGCACAATCTTTTCTTGGTCAAACTTGGTCGTAGCACTCATATAGACAAGTTGGTGGTCACGAGGTGCGTAGTGAGTAATTTTCTCGACAAAGTGTATCTGAGAATCATCTAGCAATTGGTCGAATTCATCCAGGATGATGGTTTCCACATTCATCATCTTGATTTTTTTCAATTTAATTAGTTCAAAGATACGGCCAGGAGTTCCAATCAGAATTTCTGGTCCTTTTTTTAGGCGTTCAATCTGGCGTTTTTGACTCGAACCTGATAAGAAGAGTTGGGCAGTTAAGCCGATAGCTTCTGACCACGTTTTACATACGTCAAAAATCTGTCCAGCCAGTTCTGTATTTGGTGCTAGAATCAAGAGTTGCTGCGCTTTTTTCTTTTGTAGTCTGAGAAGACTTGGTAGGAGGTAAGCTAGGGTCTTACCAGTTCCTGTTGGGCTCACTCCTAGGAGGTTTTCTCCAGCAAGAAGGGGATCAAATAGTTGGGTTTGAATGGGAGTGAATTCTTGGAAACCGAGTTGGTCACTCAGTTCTTGCCATTCAGTCGGTAGTTTGTTTTTCATTTTTCTGCCTCAAATCTAATGCCAGCAGTCTGGCGCATGGTATATAGTAGGTCATGAACAGAGCTTGCATCGTCCAGCCAATTCTGGTAGAGTGTCTGGTCTGGTTGCTGAATCATCTGTGCAAATGCAGCGACTTCCTCAGTCATCGTATGAGGAGCCTGTTGGATAGGGAGCTGGATTTGATTGCTTTGATGGTCGGTAAAAATAGCCGAGTGAACATGCTCAATGGTGTTGAGGGTCAAGGTTCCATCTGTCGTATAAATCTCGCAAGGAAGATTGGAAGTGATGTTTTTCCCAGCCTTGATATGAACTTGATAGTCAGGGTAGAAGAGGATTCCATCACCATTTAGGTCAATGCTATTGTCAAGCTGTTGAGCCTGATAGGTTGCATCCTTAGCTTTTCCAAAGAGACGAACGGCAGCGTAGAGAGGATAAATCCCCAAATCCATGAGAGCACCGCCAGCAAAACGATCTGAGAAGACATTTGGTGTCTGTCCTGCCAACAAGTCAGGCATCTTGGAAGAATACTTGGTATAATTGAAATCCGCCCCCAAAATTTGTTTGTCTGCTAAAAAGTTTTTGATAGTAGTAAAAGCTGTCTCATGGTAATTACGAGCTGCTTCGAATATAAAACAGTGATTTTTCTTAGCTGTTTGAACCAAATCCAGCCATTCTTGTGGCTGAGTGACAGCAGGCTTTTCAAGGATGACGTGTTTACCAGCAGATAATGCAATTTTTGCCTGCGCAAAATGCAAGGAGTTTGGACTGGCAATATAGACAACATCAAAGGAGCTTTTGAAGAAGTCATCTAATTGTTCAAAGAGTTGGATATCCTGATAGCGAGAAGCAAAGGTTGCTGCTGTTTCTAACTTTCTAGAATAGACTGTGACCAGCTGGTATTCTCCGCTGGTATGGGCTGCTTCTATGAAGTGGTGGCTGATAGCCCCTGTTCCGATGACACCTAATTTAAGCATAGATACTCCTTTTCCTATTTCAAATCCTTCTTTCATTATAACATAGATAGACGGGACTATCCAACAGCGGGTAAAAAATTTCAAATAAGCTACTAGGTCTTTTCCAAAGAAAGTGGTACAATAGTGAGATGAGTAAATGAAATGGGGGGGAAAATGAGGTTATTACCTATAAGAAAAATATCACGTCAGTCTAAGAGGCTAGCGCTTTTTTTGACGTTTTGTGCAGGTTATGTAGATGCCTATACTTTTATTGTGCGAGGGAATACCCTTGTAGCTGGCCAAACTGGGAATGTCGTTTTTCTTTCAGTAGAATTGATTCAAAATAATGTTTCAGATGTTAGGGACAAGGTTCTCACCTTGCTAGCTTTTATGATGGGGGTCTTTTTATTAACTGTTTATAAGGAAAAATTGAGAATTGTGAAAAAGCCAATTTTGTCATTGATTCCTTTAGCAATCCTATCAATAGTTATTGGTTTTGTGCCACAGACTGTAGATAATATCTATCTAGTACCGCCTTTGGCCTTCTGTATGGGGTTGGTGACAACTGCTTTTGGAGAAGTGTCGGGTATTGCTTATAATAATGCCTTTATGACAGGGAATATAAAACGAACCATGCTGGCTTTTGGAGATTATTTCCGGACCAAGCACACTCCTTTTTTGCGTGAAGGTTTCATATTTGTTAGCCTGCTTAGTAGTTTTGTCCTTGGCGTTGTCTTTTCAGCCTATTTGACAATTTTTTATTATGAAAAGACTATTCTTGGTATTCCTATTATGATGAGCATTTTTTACCTCAGCATGCTTTTTGCCTCGTGGCGGAAAAAAGTACAAGAAAAAGCTTCATTTTAGATGTTATGACTTGTAAGAAAACAGGAGATATGCTATACTTGAAGAGTTGACTATGCACGTTCCTGTGCAACCGCACGAACATCGTCGCTTGATTATTCAAGTTTAAGTGGTTCGTCCCACGATGCTAGGCGAGTCTTCACAAAAAAATCGGGGAAACCCATAAAAATCATAGGAGGTGCATAATGAGCACATACGCAATTATCAAAACTGGCGGAAAACAAGTTAAAGTTGAAGTTGGTCAAGCAGTTTACGTTGAAAAATTGAACGTTGAAGCTGGTCAAGAAGTTACTTTTAACGAAGTTGTTCTTGTTGGTGGTGAAAACACTGTTGTCGGAACTCCACTTGTTGCTGGAGCTACTGTAGTTGGAACTGTTGAAAAACAAGGAAAACAAAAGAAAGTTGTTACTTACAAGTACAAACCTAAAAAAGGTAGCCACCGTAAACAAGGTCACCGTCAACCATATACAAAAGTTGTCATCAACGCAATTAACGCTTAATTTTAAGGAGAACACATGATACAGGCAGTCTTTGAGAGAGCCGAAGATGGCGAGCTGAGGAGTGCGGAAATTACTGGACACGCCGAGAGTGGCGAATACGGCTTAGATGTCGTGTGTGCATCGGTTTCTACGCTTGCCATTAACTTTATCAATTCCATTGAAAAATTTGCAGGCTATGAACCAATCCTAGAATTAAACGAAGCTGAAGGTGGCTATCTGATGGTTGAAATTCCAAAAGATCTTCCTTCACACCAGAGAGAGATGACCCAGTTATTCTTTGAATCATTTTTCTTAGGTATGGCAAACTTATCGGAGAACTCTTCTGAGTTCGTCCAAACCAGAGTTATCACAGAAAACTAACACGGAGGAAAACATTATGTTAAAAATGACTCTTAACAACTTGCAACTTTTCGCCCACAAAAAAGGTGGAGGTTCTACATCAAACGGACGTGATTCACAAGCAAAACGTCTTGGAGCTAAAGCAGCTGACGGACAAACTGTAACAGGTGGATCAATCCTTTACCGTCAACGTGGTACACACATCTACCCAGGTGTAAACGTTGGTCGTGGTGGAGACGATACTTTGTTCGCTAAAGTTGAAGGCGTAGTACGCTTTGAACGTAAAGGACGCGATAAAAAACAAGTTTCTGTTTACCCAATCGCTAAATAAAAAGGTCCAGTGAACCTTTTTATCCCGAGCCTTGAAATGTAAAGGCGAGGAAGCTAGAAGTAGCATTAAATAAGGCTTTCCGAGTTTTCGGAGAGCCTATTTTTTTGTTTTGGTACCCATTTTGGTACCCATATTTTAAAATCCTATGTAAGAAGCGAACTTAACGACTACTTTGTCTTTGATTTTACAATTATAAAATAGTGGAATTTGCCCCTTTTACAGTAATGAATTTTATAAGGGAATAAGATATTGTAAAAATTGCTAAGATTTGATATTATAATTGTATCTGAGTAAGGAAGTAGGAATATGGAAAGGATGTGAACCTGTGTGAAAAAGCTTATCACCATAGTAGTCTGTTCAATCTCTTTTCTTGTTCTATCTGCTTGTTTCAGTAAGAAAAAATTGATTCTTCCTGAACCTGAAACGATTTCTGTTATTTCTCTGCAGAAAAAACTTTCTGAAGATGTTAAAACTATAAACAAGAGAGAAGAAATTTCAAAATTGATTGAGGAGATACAGAAACAGTCCAAATCTACAATTTTTGAGAGTTTCAATGATCAACCGACAAATGATAAAGATTACATCATTATCAAATTCACTCATCAGAATGAAGAAAATGATAGTGTGACCTATCTATATGCTATGAAAGAAAAACAGTATATTGAACAGTCATATGTGGGTATTTGGGAGGTGAGTTCAGATATAGCGGATAGGATTGAAGAGTTTTTTCTAGTTGATTCATAGAGCTAGAAGAAAGTTCAGAGAGCTTTTATCATAAATTAATGTGAAATTGGATTTGCATCATATTATAAACGGTAAATCAATAAGATTTGCTGTTTTTATTTGTTTGAACTAAAATGAGGACTGGGAAAGGATATCATTCTAATTTTTGTCTTGGGATGTTAGAGTATTCATTGAGACTTGAAAAGTTCCTGACTTTTTTCCTTTTTGGAAAACTTCTAAAATATGGTATAATGAAAAGATAAAGAAGTTGGGGGTAGAAGATGAACATTCAACAATTACGCTATGTTGTTGCCATTGCCAATAGTGGTACTTTCCGTGAAGCTGCTGAAAAGATGTATGTTAGTCAGCCGAGTCTGTCTATTTCTGTTCGTGATTTGGAAAAAGAATTGGGCTTTAAGATTTTCCGTCGGACCAGCTCAGGGACTTTCTTGACTCGTCGTGGTATGGAATTTTATGAAAAAGCGCAAGAATTGGTCAAAGGATTTGATATTTTTCAAAATCAGTATGCCAATCCTGAAGAAGAAAAAGATGAATTTTCCATTGCTAGCCAGCACTATGACTTCTTGCCACCAACCATTACAGCATTTTCAGAGCGTTATCCTGATTATAAGAACTTCCGTATTTTTGAATCAACTACTGTTCAAATCTTAGATGAAGTAGCTCAAGGGCATAGTGAGATTGGGATTATTTACCTCAACAATCAAAATAAAAAGGGGATTATGCAACGGGTTGAAAAGCTGGGCCTTGAGGTCATTGAATTGATTCCCTTCCATACCCACATTTATCTCCGTGAGGGGCATTCTTTGGCTCAGAAAGAGGAATTGGTTATGGAGGATTTAGCGGATCTACCAACAGTTCGTTTTACCCAAGAGAAAGATGAGTATCTTTATTATTCAGAGAACTTTGTTGATACTAGCGCTAGCTCGCAGATGTTCAATGTGACAGACCGTGCTACTTTGAATGGTATTTTGGAGCGGACGGATGCCTATGCGACAGGTTCTGGATTTTTAGATAGTGACAGTGTTAATGGCATCACAGTTATTCGTCTCAAGGATAATTTGGATAATCGCATGGTCTATGTTAAACGTGAGGAAGTGGAGCTCAGTCAAGCTGGGACTCTCTTTGTAGAAGTCATGCAAGAATATTTTAATCAGAAGAGGAAATCATGAAAAAAAGAGGAATAGTGGCAGTTATTGTACTGCTTTTGATTGGGCTGGATCAGTTAGTCAAATCCTATATCGTCCAGCAAATTCCACTGGGTGAAGTGCGCTCTTGGATTCCCAATTTCGTTAGTTTGACCTACCTGCAAAATCGAGGGGCAGCCTTTTCTATCTTACAAGATCAGCAGTTCTTATTCGCTGTCATTACCCTGGTTGTCGTGGTAGGTGCCATTTGGTATCTACATAAACACATGGAGGACTCATTCTGGATGGTCTTGGGTTTGACCTTGATTATCGCAGGTGGTCTTGGAAACTTTATTGACAGGGTGAGTCAGGGCTTTGTTGTGGATATGTTTCACCTTGACTTTATTAATTTTGCAATTTTCAATGTTGCAGATAGTTATCTGACAGTTGGAGTGATTATTTTATTGATTGCAATGTTAAAAGAGGAAATAAATGGAAATTAAAATTGAAACTGGTGGCCTGCGTTTAGATAAGGCTTTGTCAGATTTGACAGAATTATCACGCAGTCTCGCGAATGAACAAATCAAATCAGGCCAGGTCTTGGTCAATGGCCAAGTCAAGAAAGCTAAATACACTGTCCAAGAGGGCGATGTTGTCACTTACCATGTGCCAGAACCAGAGGTCTTAGAGTATGTAGCTGAGAATCTTCCGCTAGAAATCATCTACCAAGATGAGGATGTGGCTGTCGTTAATAAGCCTCAGGGGATGGTTGTGCATCCGAGTGCTGGACATACTAGTGGAACTCTGGTAAATGCCCTTATGTATCATATTAAGGACTTGTCGGGTATCAATGGGGTTCTGCGTCCAGGAATTGTTCACCGTATTGATAAGGATACGTCAGGCCTTCTCATGATTGCTAAAAACGATGAGGCGCATCTAGCACTTGCTCAAGAACTTAAGGATAAAAAGTCTTTACGCAAATATTGGGCGATTGTTCATGGAAATCTACCCAATGATCGTGGTGTGATTGAAGCACCGATTGGCCGTAGTGAAAAAGACCGTAAGAAACAGGCTGTGACTGCTAAAGGTAAGCCTGCAGTGACTCGTTTCCACGTCTTGGAACGCTTTGGAGATTATAGCTTAGTGGAGTTGCAGCTGGAAACAGGCCGTACCCATCAAATCCGTGTCCACATGGCTTATATTGGTCATCCAGTCGCTGGTGATGAAGTCTATGGTCCACGCAAGACTTTGAAAGGGCATGGGCAATTTCTTCATGCCAAGACTCTAGGGTTTACTCATCCGAGAACAGGTGAGATCTTGGAATTTACAGCAGATATCCCAGAAATTTTTAAGGAAACATTAGAGAGATTGAGAAAGTAAGAATGAAAAAGAAATTAACTAGTTTAGCCCTTGCAAGCACTTTTTTAGCTTTGTCATGGTATGGGAATGTTCAAGCTCAAGAAAGTTCAGGAAATAAAATTCACTTTATTAATGTTCATGAAGGTGGCAGTGATGCGATTATTCTTGAAAGCAATGGACATTTTGCCATGGTGGATACAGGAGAAGATTATGATTTCCCAGATGGAAGTGATTCTCGTTATCCATGGAGACAGGGTATCAATACCACTTATAAGCATGTTCTGACAGACCGTGTTTTTCGTCATTTGAAGGAATTGGGTGTCCAAAAGCTTGATTTTATCTTAGTAACTCATACACATAGTGATCATATTGGGAATGTTGATGAATTGCTGTCTACCTATCCAGTTGACCGAGTCTATCTTAAGAAATATAGTGATAATCGTATTACTAAGCCTGAACGTCTTTGGGATAATCTGTACGGTTATGATAAGGTTTTACAGACTGCTGCAGAAAAAGGTGTTTCAGTTATTCAAAACATCACACAAGGGGATGCTCATTTTCAGTTTGGAGACATGGATATTCAGCTCTATAATTATGAAAATGAATATGATGAGAATGGAAATCTTAAACCTGTTTGGGATGATAATTCCAATTCCTTGATTAGTGTGGTGAAAGTTAATGGCAAGAAAATTTATCTTGGGGGCGACTTAGATAATGTTCATGGAGCAGAAGACAAGTACGGTTCTCTCATTGGAAAAGTTGATTTGATGAAGTTTAACCATCATTTAGATACAAAAAATTCTAATACAAAAAATTTTATAAGAAATTTGTCTCCTGAGATAATTGTTCAAACTTCCTCCTCACCAATTGGTTCGTATGATAGCGGTCAAGAAATAAATAGGGAATATATTAGCTGGCTTGAATCAATGGGAATTCAACATATAAACGCAGCCAGCAAAGACTATGATGCGACAGTTTTTGATATTCGAAAAGATGGATTTGTCAATATTTCAACATCCTACAAGCCGATTCCAAGTTTTCAAGCTGGTTGGCATAAGAGTGCTTATGGAAACTGGTGGTATCAAGCACCTGATTCTACAGGAGAGTATGCTGTCGGTTGGAATGAAATCGAAGGTGAATGGTATTACTTTAACCAAACGGGTATCTTATTACAGAATCAATGGAAAAAATGGAACAATCATTGGTTCTATTTGACAGACTCTGGTGTTGCTGCTAAAAATTGGAAGAAAATCGCTGGAATCTGGTATTATTTTAACAAAGAAAACCAGATGGAAATTGGTTGGATTCAAGATAAAGAGCAGTGGTATTATTTGGATGTTGATGGCTCTATGAAGACAGGTTGGCTTCAATATAAGGGGCAATGGTATTACTTTGCCCAATCAGGGGAAATGAAAACGGGTTGGGTAAAAGATAAAGAAACCTGGTACTATTTGGATTCTACTGGTATCATGAAGACAGGCGAGATAGAAGTTTCTGGTCATCATTACTATCTAGAAGAATCAGGAGCTATGAAGCAAGGCTGGCTTAAAAAGGCAAATGATTGGTATTTCTACAAGACAGACGGTTCACGAGCTGTGGGTTGGATCAAGGACAAGGATAAATGGTACTTCTTGAAAGAAAATGGTCAATTACTTGTGAATGGTAAGACACCAGAAGGCTATACTGTTGATTCAAGTGGAGCCTGGTTAGTGGATGTTCCGGTCGAGAAATCTTCTACAACTAAAGTCACAAGTAATTCAGAAATAAAAGAATCCAATGAAGTAGTGAAAAAAGAACTAGAAAATAAAGAAACGAGTCAACACGAAAGTATTACAAGTTCTTCAACTAGTCAAGATTTGACTTCTTCAATTTCACAAATCTCTGAAACGAGTGCAAACAAATCGGAATCAGAACAGTAGTAAATATTAGTATCTTAAAAACATGATTAAAGCGCTATTCTTAGGAGTAGCGGTTTTTCTTTTTATTTAAAAAGAGGGCAAAAAGGGAGAGTAAGTAATTTTCTAACTGTTTAACTCAATCTAAAAATCCCCAATCGAAGCGATTGAGGATTAAGCAAATGAATCTTAAACAATACCTTGTGCAATCATAGCGTTTGCTACATTTTCAAAGGCAGCAATGTTAGCTCCTGCAAGGTAGTCTTTATCAAGACCGTATGTTTCTGAAGTTGTTTTAGCTGTGTTGAAGATGTTTGTCATGATGTCTTTGAGACGTCCATCAACTTCTTCACGAGTCCATGAAAGGCGAAGACTATTTTGGCTCATTTCAAGGGCTGAAACGGCTACACCACCAGCGTTGGCAGCTTTGGCAGGTCCGTAGAAGATACCATTTTCTTTGTAAACTTTGATGGCATCAAGGTCGCTTGGCATGTTGGCACCTTCAGATACACAGATAACGCCTTGAGCAACCAAACGTTTAGCTGCTTCACCGTTGATTTCGTTTTGAGTCGCACATGGAAGAGCGATGTCATAGTTTCCAGCGTAAGTCCATACAGAACCGTCATGATAAGTAGCGGTTGCTTTCTCAGCTGCATACTCAGTCAAACGAGCGCGACGTTTTTCTTTAACATCAACCAAAAGATCGAAGTCGATACCATTTTCATCGATGACATAGCCGTTTGAGTCAGATACAGAGATGACAGTTGCACCGAGCTCAGTAGCTTTTTGAAGAGCATATTGAGCAACGTTACCAGAACCTGAAATAACGACTTTCTTACCAGCAAAGCTATTACCGTTAGCTTTAAGCATTTCTTCAGTATAGTAAACCAAACCGTAACCAGTTGCTTCTGGACGAATCAAGCTACCACCAAATCCAAGAGGTTTACCAGTCAAGACACCAGCATCAAATTGGTTTAGGCGTTTATATTGACCGTAAAGGTAACCAATCTCACGTCCACCAACACCGATATCACCAGCAGGTACGTCTAGTGATGGTCCGATGTATTTTTGTAATTCAGTCATGAAGCTTTGGCAGAAGCGCATCACTTCAGCATCTGTTTTACCTTTAGGATCGAAGTCTGATCCACCTTTACCTCCACCGATAGGAAGTCCAGTTAAGACATTTTTAAAGATTTGTTCAAATCCGAGGAATTTCAAGATCCCTTGGTTTACAGTTGGGTGGAAACGAAGTCCGCCTTTGTATGGTCCAACAGCTGAGTTGAATTGAACACGGTAACCGCGGTTTACTTGAACTTTTCCATCACGGTCAACCCAAGGAACACGGAAAGAAATCACGCGTTCTGGCTCAGTGATACGTGCCAAGATATTTTCTTCGATATACTCAGGGTGTTTTTCAAATACAGGTTCCAAAGTGTTGAAAAATTCTTCAACAGCTTGGAGGAATTCAGCCTCGTGCCCGTTACGAGCTTTTACAGTTTCAAACACGCTTTGGATATATTCTTTAGCAGATGTCATATCGTTCTCCTTTTGTTGTTATATTTTATTACATGAGCCATTATAGCAGAATTTTTTTTGAGTGTAAAGAAAAAAACAGAAATTTTCTAAAAATTCTTTCAATTTATAAAACCGAACGTTTTAGATAGAAATTAGTTTCTCAAAGAGAAAAGCTGAAAATATGGTATAATATTAGAAATAAATGGAATCCGGAGGATCAGAATCATGGTATCAACGAAAACACAAATTGCTGGTTTTGAGTTTGACAATTGCTTGATGAATGCAGCAGGTGTGGCTTGTATGACGATAGAGGAGCTAGAAGGGGTTAAAAACTCAGCGGCAGGAACCTTTGTCACTAAGACAGCGACCTTGGACTTCCGTCAGGGAAATCCTGAGCCACGCTATCAAGATGTTCCACTTGGTTCCATCAACTCTATGGGCTTGCCAAATAATGGCTTAGACTATTATTTGGACTATCTTTTGGACTTGCAGGAAAAAGAGCCAAGCCGAACTTTCTTCTTATCTCTAGTCGGCATGTCTCCAGAAGAAACCCATACTATCTTGAAAAAAGTCCAAGAGAGTGATTTTCGTGGTCTGACTGAGCTAAACCTTTCCTGTCCAAATGTTCCAGGTAAACCTCAGATTGCCTATGATTTTGAGACAACAGATCGGATTTTGGCAGAGGTGTTTGCCTACTTCACTAAACCTCTGGGAATTAAATTGCCACCATATTTTGACATTGTTCACTTTGACCAAGCGGCAGCTATTTTCAACAAGTATCCGCTCAAGTTTATCAACTGTGTCAACTCTATCGGAAACGGCCTTTATATAGAAGATGAGTCTGTAGTTATTCGTCCTAAAAATGGTTTCGGTGGCATTGGTGGAGAATATATCAAACCGACTGCACTAGCCAATGTTCATGCCTTTTATCAACGCTTAAACCCTCAAATACAAATCATCGGAACAGGTGGCGTGTTGACTGGTCGTGATGCCTTTGAACACATCCTCTGTGGAGCAAGTATGGTGCAGGTAGGAACAACTCTTCATAAAGAAGGTGTTGGAGCTTTTGAACGCATTACCAATGAACTGAAAGCAATCATGGCTGAAAAAGGGTACGAGAGCCTAGAAGATTTCCGTGGGAAATTGCGCTATATCGATTAAATTCATTAAAAAATCAGAAGAAAGGAGAGAAGATGCTAGCCATTGAAGAAAGTCAGAAGTTGACTTTATCAAATTTATCGAGCCTGAGTCTTTTTACAGGGACAGACCAGGGTCAGTTTGAAGTTATGAAGAGTCAAGTGTTGAAACAGATTGGCTATGATTCTGCTGATCTCAACTTTGCCTACTTTGATATGAAAGAAGTAGTATACAAGGATGTGGAACTGGAGTTAGTCAGCCTTCCTTTCTTTGCGGATGAGAAAATCGTGATACTAGACCATTTTGTCGATATCACAACAGCCAAGAAACGCTTTTTGACAGATGATGAGCTCAAGTCATTTGAGGAATACCTTGATAATCCTTCACCAACAACCAAGTTGTTAATCTTTGCAGAAGGAAAGCTGGATAGTAAAAGACGGTTGGTTAAATTACTTAAGCGTGATGCCAAGGTTTTTGATGCAGTAGAATCCAAAGAACAAGAATTGCGCCAGTATTTCCAAAAGTGGAGTCAGAAACAAGGTCTGCAGTTTACCAATCATTCTTTTGAAAATCTACTCATCAAGTCGGGTTTTCAATTTAGCGAAATCCAGAAAAATCTCCTCTTTTTACAGTCCTATAAGGAAGACTCTGTTATCGAGGAAGAGGATATTGTTAACGCAATTCCCAAGACCTTGCAGGACAATATCTTTGACTTAACTCAGTTTATTCTGACTAAAAAGATGGACCAGGCGCGTGATTTGGTTAGAGACTTGACCTTGCAAGGTGAAGATGAAATTAAACTGATTGCAGTCATGCTAGGACAATTTCGGACTTTTACTCAGGTGAAAATTTTGTCGGAGTCTGGGCAAACAGAATCGCAGATTGCAAGTAGTTTAGGTAGTTATCTCGGACGCAATCCTAATCCCTATCAAATCAAGTTTGCGCTGAGAGATGCGCGAGGACTTTCCTTGAGTTTTTTGAAACAAGCTATTTCTTATTTGATTGAGACAGACTATCAGATTAAGACAGGTCTTTATGAAAAGAGTTTCCTTTTTGAAAAGGCACTCCTACAGATTGCTAGTCAGGTCAATTGATATTTTTTTGAAACTACAACCCGCGTCAAGATTATCTTGTCGTGGGTTTCTTGCTGATTTGCTTATTTTATACTCAATGAAAATCAAAGAGCAAACTAGGAAACTAGCCGCAGGTTGTTCAAAGCACTGCTTTGAGGTTGTAGATAAGACTGACGAAGTCAGCTCAAAACATGTTTTTGAGGTTGCGGATGAAACTGACGAAGTCAGTAACTATACCTACGGCAAGGCGACGTTGACGCAGTTTGAAGAGATTTTAGAAGAGTATTATTAGAAAGTATGTCACTGATTTCCTTATCTATAAGCAAAAAACTTGAAAAAAGTGAATGTTTGCGTTATCATTTTCATATAGAAAGAAAAAGAGGTATTACAGATGGCTATTATCTTACCAGATCTTCCATATGCATACGACGCATTGGAACCATACATCGATGCGGAAACAATGCACTTGCACCATGACAAACACCATCAAACTTATGTCAACAATGCTAATGCAGCTCTTGAAAAACACCCTGAAATCGGTGAAGATCTTGAAGCCTTGCTTGCTGATGTAGAATCTATCCCAGCTGATATCCGTCAAGCGCTTATTAACAATGGTGGTGGACATTTGAACCACGCTCTTTTCTGGGAATTGATGACTCCTGAGAAAACAGCTCCTTCAGCAGAACTTGCAGCAGCAATCGATGCAACATTTGGTTCATTTGAAGAATTCCAAGCAGCCTTCACTGCAGCAGCAACAACTCGTTTCGGTTCAGGATGGGCATGGTTGGTTGTCAACAAAGAAGGTAAACTTGAAGTGACTTCAACAGCAAACCAAGACACACCAATCTCAGAAGGTAAAAAACCAATCTTGGGCTTGGACGTTTGGGAACATGCTTACTACGTGAAATACCGCAACGTGCGTCCTGATTACATCAAAGCTTTCTTCTCAGTGATCAACTGGAACAAAGTAGATGAATTGTACGCAGCTGCTAAATAATGATAGTTGGAGGGAAGAATTGTTCTTCTCTTTTTTAGGTTATATGATTCTGGTCTGATAAAATCGTCAGACTTTTTTCATTTTTATGAGAAACGTGCTAACTGCTAGAAATTATGGTAGAATAAAGTATTAAGTAATCGTGAAAAAAGGATATCTATGCGAAAAGAAATTGCACCTGAATTATACAACTATAACAAGTTTCCTGGTCCTGAGTTTCATTTACACGGGGACAAGGTCGAAACGGAAGGGATAGCTTTTTCCTTGGTGGAAAATATCAAGGATGCCTTCGATGTGACGGCTTTTAATCAGCGTTTTTCAGAAGTCTTAACCAAGTTTGATTATATAGTGGGAGATTGGAGCAACGAACAGCTTCGCCTACGAGGTTTTTATAAGGATGATCGAACAGAAGAAAAACTTGAAAAAATCAGTCGTTTACAAGACTACCTTTTAGAGTATTGTAGTTATGGTTGTGCCTATTTTGTCTTAGAAAATGAAGCCCCTAAGCGAGCATCATTTGACAAGAAAATGCGTAAGAAGGAAGAAGAACAGCCTTCTAAAAAAGGAAAGAAACCGACTCAAACCAAACGAAAACCGAATGCAGATAAGAAAAATAGACGTCGTCAGAAAGACCAGCATTCTCAGAAAGAGGATAAGGGACAACGTCATTTTGTCATTCGTCAGAAGTGAGTAGAGAATAAGGAGAAGAAATGAAACCGTCAATTTATAGTTTAACACGTCAAACCATGCAGGAATGGGTTTTGGAGCAGGGAGAAAAGAAATTCCGTGCAGATCAAATCTGGGAATGGCTTTACCGTAAGCGTGTCCAGTCATTTGAAGAAATGACTAACCTTTCCAAGGATTTGATTGCTAAGCTTAATGACCAGTTTGTGGTCAATCCCTTGAAACAGCGTATCGTGCAAGAGTCTGCTGATGGTACTGTTAAATATCTCTTTGAGTTGCCTGATGGTATGCTGATTGAGACTGTACTGATGCGTCAGCACTATGGTTTGTCAGTCTGTGTGACGACTCAGGTCGGCTGTAATATCGGTTGTACCTTCTGTGCTTCTGGTTTGATTAAGAAGCAACGTGACCTCAATAACGGTGAAATTGTAGCGCAAATCATGCTGGTTCAGAAATACTTTGATGAGCGTGGTCAGGATGAACGCGTCAGCCATATCGTTGTCATGGGAATCGGTGAGCCCTTTGATAACTACAACAATGTCTTGAATTTCGTTCGTACCATCAATGATGACAAGGGGATGGCTATCGGGGCTCGTCACATCACTGTTTCTACGTCAGGTTTGGCCCATAAAATTCGTGATTTTGCTAATGAAGGGGTTCAGGTCAATCTTGCCGTTTCTCTTCACGCGCCTAACAATGAATTGCGCTCAAGCATCATGAAGATTAACCGTGCCTTTCCGATTGAAAAACTCTTTGCCGCTATTGAGTACTATATCGAAACAACCAATCGTCGTGTGACCTTTGAGTATATTATGCTCAATGAAGTCAATGACGGTGTAGAACAAGCCTTGGAATTGGCTGAATTGCTCAAGAACATCAAGAAATTGTCTTATGTAAACTTGATTCCTTACAATCCAGTTAGTGAGCATGACCAATATAGCCGTAGTCCTAAAGAGCGCGTCCTGGCCTTCTATGATACGCTTAAGAAAAAAGGGGTTAACTGTGTGGTTCGTCAAGAGCATGGTACTGATATTGATGCAGCTTGTGGACAATTGCGTTCTAATACAATGAAACGCGACCGCCAGAAAGCAGTCGCAGCAGTCAATCCTTAATGATGAAGAAAACTTATAATCATGTTTTGGTCTGGGGAGTTATTTTCTATAGCATTTGCATTGTCTACTTTTGCTTTACTCCTCAAGAACAATCTCCTGTAGGAGTTGAAACTCCAGGTATTCAGCATCTTGGACGCCTGGTTTTTCTTTTGACTCCTTTCAATTCTCTCTGGAAACTGGGCGAAGTGAGTGATGTAGGACAATTATCTTGGATTTTTTTACAAAATATCCTCAATGTCTTCTTGCTTTTTCCTTTGGTGTTCCAACTCCTTTATCTCCTTCCAAACTTGCGGAAAACAAAAAAAGTGCTACTTTTTAGTTTTCTAGTGAGTCTTGGAATTGAGTGTACGCAGTTAGTCTTGGACTTTTTCTTTGATTTTAATCGCGTCTTTGAGATTGATGATTTGTGGACCAATACCTTGGGTGGCTATTCGGCTTGGCTCCTCTATAAACAATTACATAAAAATAAGATAAGGAATTAAAATGAGTATTTTAGAAGTTAAAAATCTGAGTCACGGTTTTGGCGACCGTGCAATTTTTGAAGATGTGTCCTTCCGTCTCCTCAAGGGGGAACATATCGGCCTGGTCGGTGCTAATGGTGAAGGGAAATCAACCTTTATGAGCATTGTGACTGGTAAGATGTTACCAGATGAAGGGAAGGTTGAGTGGTCAAAGTATGTGACTGCTGGTTACTTGGATCAGCACTCTGTCTTGGAAGAAGGACAGTCGGTGCGTGATGTTCTCCGTACAGCCTTTGATGAGCTTTTCAAAGCAGAAGCCCGTATCAATGACCTCTATATGGAAATGGCTGAAGATGGAGCGGATGTTGATGCTCTTATGGAAGAAGTTGGTGAACTTCAAGACCGTCTGGAGAGTCGTGATTTTTATACCTTGGATGCTAAGATTGATGAAGTGGCGCGTGCCCTTGGTGTCATGGACTTTGGCATGGATACGGATGTAACTTCTTTGTCAGGTGGTCAAAGAACCAAGGTGCTTTTGGCTAAACTTCTCCTTGAAAAGCCTGATATCTTGCTTTTGGACGAGCCGACCAACTACTTGGATGCTGAGCACATTGACTGGCTTAAGCGCTATCTCCAAAACTATGAAAATGCCTTTGTCCTTATTTCGCACGATATTCCATTCCTCAATGATGTTATCAATATCGTCTATCATGTGGAAAATCAACAGCTGACGCGTTATTCTGGTGACTACTACCAGTTCCAAGAAGTCTATGCTATGAAGAAATCTCAACTGGAGGCGGCCTACGAACGTCAGCAAAAAGAAATTGCAGACCTCAAAGACTTCGTAGCTCGAAACAAAGCGCGTGTTGCAACACGAAACATGGCCATGTCTCGTCAGAAGAAATTGGATAAGATGGATATTATCGAACTCCAAAGTGAGAAACCAAAACCATCCTTTGATTTCAAACCGGCTCGTACACCAGGGCGCTTTATCTTCCAAGCCAAGGATTTGCAGATTGGTTATGACCGTCCACTTACCAAGCCTTTAAATCTTACCTTTGAACGTAATCAAAAGGTTGCTATTATCGGTGCCAATGGTATCGGGAAAACAACTCTCTTGAAGAGTCTCTTGGGAATTATCCCACCAATCGCTGGGGAAGTGGAACGTGGAGATTATCTAGAACTTGGCTACTTTGAACAAGAAGTAGAAGGCGGTAATCGCCAAACTCCTCTTGAAGCTGTCTGGAATGCCTTTCCAGCTCTCAACCAAGCAGAAGTTCGTGCAGCTCTTGCCCGTTGTGGTTTGACAACCAAGCATATTGAAAGCCAAATTCAGGTCTTGTCAGGTGGGGAACAAGCCAAGGTTCGTTTCTGTCTCTTGATGAATCGTGAAAACAATGTTTTAGTGCTGGACGAGCCGACCAACCACTTGGATGTGGATGCCAAGGATGAACTCAAACGCGCTCTCAAAGAATACAAGGGGTCTATCCTTATGGTCTGTCACGAACCAGACTTTTATGAAGGCTGGATGGACCAAATATGGGATTTTAATAATTTAACTTAAGAATGAGAGTAAAAGAAATACAGTACCGAATGTGGATACTGTATTTTTTGGTTTTTAAGATTTAAAATCGTAGTCTTTTACTACTTCGATGCTATCTATTGTGATAGCAGTAGTTGGCTTGTCTTTTTCATCTTTTTCGGCTTTAGCAATCTTATCTACAACATCCATACCGTCAATCACTTGACCAAAGACTGGGTGTTTGCCATCTAGACTAGGATTTCCACCTTCTTTGTAGGCTTCGATGATTTTCTTTGGATACTTGCTTTTAGGGAGTTTAGCAGAGGTATCTGTAGAGTTTTGGTTGATGAAGAACTGGCTGCCATTGGTGTTTGGTTGACCAGTATTAGCCATAGCAAGAGCACCACGGATGTTATAGAGATAAGGAGTAATCTCGTTCTTGAAACCAGTTCCCTTGTCTTTAGTCTTATCCTTGTCATGCCAGATGGACTGACCACCTGTACCGTCCCCTTTTGGATCTCCAGTTTGAACCATGAAGCCATCAATGACACGGTGGAAGGTAATACCGTTATAGTAGCCTTCTTTGGCATGAGTGAGGAAGTTTTCAACTGCTAGAGGAGCGAGTTTAGGGAAGAGTTTGATACGGATAATGCCTTGACTTGTGTGTAGAATCACTTCAGCCTCGTCTTCAGCAACTTCTTTAGATAGTTGTGGGAAATTGGCGTTTTCGTTTGTTAAAGCATCGTTTAACTCCTTGGCAGATTGGGCTGCTGCTTTGGAGCTTTCCTCAGCAGCCAAGCTAGAATCTACATAGTCATCACCACGCAAACTACGTTGGATGTTGCTACATCCAGCTAGAGCTACAGTGGATAGTAAAAGAAGGGTTGCTAGTTTTTTCATTCTGATCCTTTCAAAAATTCATTTCTACCATTGTACCCTAAAAGGAAGGGGATTTCAAATGTTAGTGATAAGGTAGTTTTAGAGAAAATCAACAAAAAAATCACTTGATTAGAGATTTTTTCTTTGGATGACGGTCGATAATGTCCTGGTATTGTTCCAGTATCCGCTCTCCTTTTGGAGTCAATTTGTAGCCACGAATCGAAAAGAAACTAGCTAATTCCTCTTCTAAAAAATGGTCATGAAAGGCTTGGTTCAAATGTAGCCTTCATCTTAGATAGTTCTGTAATTCCCTTGCTTTTCAGAATATTCTTTTCATGGTAGCATTGAGATGGTCAAGTGAATCAAAAGTAGTTTCGACAGAGAATAATCTTTTTCTACCAGAGTTTTTAGATGTTATGTAGCATCAATACAATAAGTGTATTCGAAGTAACTTGGAAAACAGGTCTTAAGAAGGCTCTTAAAGCATCACAATTAGTAAACGTTAATTCCAAAGAATTACTATATTTTAAAAGAGCACATTTCAAAGGATTTTTTCTTTTGGTTTCAATTTCTAACTAATCAATGAACTTAATACTAGGTCTCGAAAAGAATTATGCTTCCTCTTTTTGTCTGAGTTCAAAGAGGTCTTCTACTTTCAGATTAAAAACTTGAGCAATTTTAAGAGCCATTTCCAGCGAAGGGTTGTAACGGTTATTTTCCAAGTGCAGAATTGTCTCGCGTCGCATGCCGATGAGGTCGGCTAACTCCTGCTGGGTCATGCCTGTCGACTCACGAACAGATTTGAGATTAGTAATAATCTTGCTTTCTTTGGCCATGCTTATCCTCTCCGTTCCAAGATAAAGTAGACAATCGCAAAGATGAAAATCAAGGCAGCTATGCTAATAAAGACTTGACCCATGTAAAGAGTGAGAGACACCATATACCCAATGATAACTGTTAGGATCATCAGTGCGCCTAATGTAAAAACTAACATCAAGCTAGCTGCCTTTGCTAAATTGGCATAAAAGCGTTCGTCCGGAGTTTCCTTGACATTTTTCAAAGAGAAAAAACCAAATACAATCACTTCAATAACGAGGCCAATCCCCAAAATCCATTCTCTAATACCAGAACTTTCGCTTGGGGTCGCAACCCAAATCCCTACTGTATAAAAAATGCTTGCTGCCAACACAAGTATCGTGTAAAGCTTAGCAGACAAGTCAAAAATAGTCTTTCCCTTATCTTTCTGAATCTTATGAGGCCGTGGTTTCGTATGTAGCCAGCTCCAAATAGCTACAATCTGACCTGACACTGAAATACCAGTAATAACTAACTTGGGTCCCCAACTAAGATTAGAACCAAATAAAACAATAAAATCAATAAAGAGAGCTACGGCAATCATTGCAATGAGGCCACGCATTTTTTGACTTTTTTTCATGATAGACTCCTTTTTTGTGTTATAAATATATAACACTTAAATTTTATGTTATAAATATATCACATTTAAATTTGGAAAGCAAGAATTTATGTGCCAAGGTGGCAATTATTTGAAAAAATTTTTTAATAAAAGCCCTCGCTAGTCAAACAACTAAAGAATTCTTTGAAGCAATGCATCGGATTTGGTTTGGATAGTTTCGTTAATAATATTTGATGATAAGGAATTTTTGGAAAATCTAGATACTGTATGAATCTCTACTTTTTTTCTTAGACTGTTATAAAGTCTGTCAGAATAAGCTTTGTAGGTATAGAAGTTAATTTTTACAGAGGTTAAGTAAGGATTTCAGTACACGTCAATAGATGTCAAAATACTGATTTTAAGCGATTTTTGATTTTTGGAAACTCATTATATCGCACTACAAATCAATAAAAACTCTACCTTTTACTCAACCCTTTTTAGATAAATATATCATCTGGATATTGAAGTTAAGCCCTGCTGTCATTGCGATGGCAGGGCTTTTTAATATTTGGTACACTAACTTCTTATCTATATTTTGGTGGATTTTAAGTTGACATCTACAAAGTTTAATGTTAGAATACATTCAAAAATATATTTGAATGAGGTGTTTTATGATTCAAAATGTTGTTACTTCAATAATCCTGTATTCTGGGACAGCCGTAGACTTACTTATTATCCTAATGTTATTTTTTGCCAAAAGAAAAAGCAGAAAAGACATCATTAACATCTATTTAGGACAATTTCTAGGCTCTGTTAGTCTAATATTGCTAAGTTTGCTTTTTGCATTTGTCTTAAATTATATTCCTAGTAAAGAGATTTTAGGTTTACTCGGTTTGATTCCAATTTTCCTAGGCCTCAAAGTTTTGCTTTTAGGAGATTCTGATGGAGAAGCTATTGCAAAAGATGTTTTGCGAAAAGACAATAAAAACCTGATTTTTCTAGTCGCTATGATTACTTTTGCAAGTTGTGGCGCTGACAATATTGGTGTCTTTGTCCCATATTTTATTACCTTAAATTTAGCGAATTTGATAGTGACTTTACTTACTTTTCTAGTCATGATTTATCTCTTGGTTTTTTCTGCCCAAAAATTAGCACAAGTCCCTTCTGTTGGAGAAATTTTGGAAAAATATAGCAGATGGTTTATTGCCGTTGTCTATTTAGGATTGGGGATATATATCCTGATTGAAAATAACAGTTTTGACATACTATGGACTATATTAGGCTAGGAGAAAATATTATGAAAAAAGATAGTATCTGCCAAGTGAATGTTATAAATCAGCAAAATATTACAACCGCAACGAACTACCTTGAAAAGGAAAAAGTCCAAAAATCACTTCGCATTTTAACAAAATTTACCGATAATAAGCAGATAAATATCATCTTCTATCTTCTTGCTGTTGAAGAACTCTGTGTCTGTGATATAGCCTGTTTACTAAATCTCAGTATGGCATCTGCCTCCCACCATCTTCGTAAACTAGCCAATCAAAACATCTTGGACACTAGAAGAGAGGGGAAAATTATATATTATTTTATAAAAGATGAGGAAATCAGAGATTTTTTTAATCAACTAGGATAACAACTATTTTTACTACTTTTCCATGATTATAGGGGATTATATATGAAATTTTTTGATGAAAATTACTCACAAGAAATACATACTCGTATCAAATCTTTAAGAGAAAAATATAATTTAAAGCAAAGCTACCTAGGTAATGCAGGTCAAGTTAGCCAAGTTGAAAAGTAAAAGCGACAAGTTACCGCTTCAATATTGCTTTATTTGAATACTTAAACCGACTTGGACTATAAAGAAATTATTTTTAGAGATATTGCCAAGTTTGTTGAAAATCTGTTTTACCACTGCTTCAGCTCTATTATATTTAGAGATTTAGAAACTGTAAATAAAAGAATGAATTCTTTGTCGGATGATGACTTAATTTCTATACAATCTAGCTGTCTTAGACTTTCCAAGACATTCGCAAATTTCAATATTCAAAGAAAAAAATTTTTGATTTCTGATGAAACTGAAAAAATTATCCATAATGGCAAAAAGGTCATTAAAAAATCAAAAAAGATAAATCAATTTCAACAACAATGGACACATACGCCGAGTTAGCACCGCAAAGAAAGTTAGAATCTGTTAATCTTTATATCGATAAGATTGATGAACTAACGCAATAACTACTCTACCATTCACTCTACCTTTTATTATGTAGCATTCTAAAAACATTGATGTACCAACGTTTCTAACAGCTAAAATAGAAATTATTTAATCTTTTACAGACCTAAACTATTTCCCTATTTAGAATCTATTCATTCATATTTTATAAATTAATTAGTAGATATCATTCTTAAAATCCTTGATATTTCTCTTGGGAACAGGCTTTGGATTTAGGAGCCAGGTATCCAAATCACGTTCAGGTGAGATATAAGGTTTGACTCGGTGGTCTTTATAAAACGTTTCTAAAATAGTTTTCATGACATTCTCTTTCTGATTTTTCTTTAAAATTATAGTAAATTTCTAAATGGTTTAAAAATTTTATAGTCTGTCAAGTTTTTTTCTTGACACCTGCCAGAAATCTGCTATAATAGAACATGTGCTAAATAGCTCAGCTATTTCACTCAAATAAAAAATAAGAAAAGAGACTTTAAAAATGGCAGTTAAAATCCGTTTAACTCGTATGGGTTCTAAGAAAAAACCTTTCTACCGTATCAACGTAGCAGATTCACGTTCACCACGTGACGGACGTTTCATCGAAACAGTTGGAACTTACAACCCACTTGTTGCTGAAAACCAAGTAACTTTGAAAGAAGACCGCGTTCTTGCATGGTTGGCTGATGGAGCTCAACCTTCAGATACAGTACGTAACATCCTTTCAAAAGAAGGTGTATTGAAAAAATTCCACGATTCTAAATTCTCAAAATAAGTTTAAAGTAGGTTGACAGATGGATACGATTGAAAATCTCATTATTGCGATTGTGAAACCCTTGATTTCACAACCAGATGCCTTAACTATCAAGATTGAAGATACACCAGAATTTTTGGAATATCATTTGGATCTTGATCAAAGTGATGTGGGTCGTGTAATCGGTCGTAAGGGTCGCACTATTTCTGCGATAAGAACGATTGTCTACTCTGTCCCAACTGAAGATAAAAAAGTAAGAATCGTTATTGACGAAAAATAAGAAGGGCGGGACGAATGTCTCGCTTTTTTTGCAAGGAGCAGGATATAAAGGATTTAACGTTTAGACAATTACAAGACTACCTACTCGAACTTTACCAGCAGTTTCGGACTGAGGGAGGTCTCTTTATGAAGTTAGTGGAGGAAGTCGGAGAAGTAGCTGAGGTTTTGAATGGCCGTTCTGGTAGAAAAGAGGGAGTTCAGGATTCTAACGAGGAACTAGCAAAAGAACTGGCTGATATCATTCACTATATCGTCGCAATAGCAGCTATTAATCATATTGACCTTACCAAGACTATCTTTGAGAAAGATAAAACTGCAGCCATTAAGTACCAACATGAACGAGATTTGGAAGGATTTTTGAAGGGGGACCTCTAAGACGATAAGAAATGATTTTTTACTAATAAAGAAGGTATTAGTAAATATAAGAAAGATAAAGCAAGGAAACTGGCAGTTTATATTATCAAAGTAAGGAATCTCCAAGAGGCAGATAAGTTAGAGCTTGTGAGACAAGAACGAGAAATGCAGATTAGACTCGTAGACTCCTTTTTACTCAATGAACTAGATAAACGGTGAAAGTAGGCATAAAAAACCAATCCTAGAAATAGCATCTAGGATTCTACTATGCTACAATTGAAAGATAGTCTCAAAGAATTCTAGTCAATCAATCTTGAGAATAGCTATTTTTAAAAGGAGTAACAGTCTATGAACGAGAAAACAAAAGCTTACCTAGCAGCCTTATCCTTTTCAGCCATCATTGGATTTTCTTTTTTATTTACTAAGATTGCTTTAGGCTATGCCAGTCCTCTCACAAACTTAGCGCATCGCTATACAATCGCAGCTTTAGTAATGGTCGTTCTTCATCAAACCAAACTTATCAAAGTGAGTTTAAGTAGAAAAGATATTCTTTCTATTCTTCCTATGAGTCTTTTCTATCCTCTTCTCTTTTTTATTTTTCAATCCTTTGCTTTACAGTATATATCGTCTTCTGAAGCGGGAATTTTACAGGCTCTTGTCCCGATTTTTACGCTCCTTTTAGCATCGGCCTTTCTCAAGGAAAAGACAAGCTTGCTTCAACAGTTCTTTTTATTTTTATCCGTAGCAGGAGTAGTTTTCATCTTCCTTAGTAAAGGAGCTAAATTTGGTACTGAGACTGCTAGCTTTGGCTTTCTCTTGATGTTGGGATCGGTTCTCGCCAATGCAATAAACAATATCCTCAGCAAGTCCAAAGGAGGACGCTATCGGGCTATGGATATGACAGCTGTTGTGATATTTGTTGGCTTCATCACCTTTAATACGCTAAGTCTGACCTCGCACTATCTAGATGGCAACATATTAGCTTACTTTGCGCCGCTTGGACAGGTATCTTATCTGCTTTCAATTCTCTATTTGGGAATTCTAGCCTCTATCGTTACTGGTAGTCTCTCTATCTATGCTATTGTTCGACTTGGAGCATCAACCGTCAGTGTCTTTGGCAATCTTGGAACAGTTTTGACCATTCTAGCCGGAGCTCTTATCCTCCATGAACCAATTTATAGCTACCATGTAATCGGAGCCACTATGATTATTGCTGGAATTTTAGGCATGAATCTGATGAGAAGAAAGTAAAGATTGCTTAGCAGTCTTTTTCTTTATCAATAATATCCAGAAAATTCAAAAATTTTAATGTAATCAAGTTTGGAAAACTATGATTTTAATATAGCATGATAAAATAGATAAAAAGAATGATATTAGGATAAAGAGGAGAAAGTGTAATAATGAAGCAAAATGATGTAGTTAAAGAAATTGCTTTTTATAACAGAGAACCCGAGATGTTGAAACATCACGTTATACCAGTAGTAGATTGTGATTTGGTTGTTTATCATCGTCCTGGAAACACAAATAAAGGCCACATTATTTTTTATCATGGAGCTTGTGGCCGTAGTCAGATGTGGGCTCACCAGTATGATTCCTTTGAAGGATTTGACCTCTACTTTGTCAATGTTAGAGGACAGGGTGAATCACCTATGAAAGTTGGTTTACCTGACTTGGAAGGCGCTGTTCAAGATGTAGATGCTATTTTGTCCTATTTCCAGCTAGATAAGGTGATATTGGTTGGTCATTCTTGGGGAGGAAATCCACTTCAAGAGTACACCTATCGCCATCCAGAAAGAGTTCTAGCCTTGGTTATGGTGGATAGTTGGGGACAGCATCGTTACCTATCAGATAAAGAGAAAAATCGCATAAAATATAGTTCCCTTATGTATAAAACGATTCCTTGGAAGTTGATTGCAGATAAGAACTCAAAAATGTGTACAGATAATCCTATCACAAGAGAATTAGTCAAGACGGCCATTATAGAAACTGGGAGAGATGTTTTTTTGAACCTTGGAATCACAGGTTTTTTGGCTGTCCATGAGATAGAAGGTTATCAAGGAAATCCTCCCATGCTATTGGTAAGAGGCGAAAATGATTTTCCCAAACACCTAAAAATGATCTACGATGGGATCATTGCCTTAAATCCAAATGCGCGTCAAGTAACAATTGCAGATAGCAAACACCAGCCTATGAATGACCATCCTGAAGAGTTTAATCAGCTTATTGGTGAATTTTTTGAAGAAGTAGTAGGCCCGTAAGATAGGATCTATCCAACTTGTGAAAATCCTTGGAACGTGATAAAATAAAGGATAAGGATTTTTAATAATTCATTATATAGAATGAGTGGATTTCTTTATGAAGAGGTTTGAAGTATATACAGAAATTGGTAGTCTCTCTGTTACTTATCAAAAGCAAAAGAAAATGTTAGTTTGTTTAAGTGGCGCAGGTTTGCTACCGAGTTATGAAAATTTTTCACTTATACTTGAAAAACTTCCTCCTACAATTGGTTATTTGACAATTGATTTTCCGAACACAGGTAGGAGTCCGGTTCATGATCAAGCTGGAAAAAATCTAGATAATCTTGCAGATGTGGTTTATAAAGTACTTGAAGAATTGGCGATTTCTGAATATATACTTTGTGCACATAGTTTGAGTGGAATTGTAGCTTGCAAGTTGCTCAATAAACCAATTAAGTGTCAGGCTTTAGTCGCAATTGAACCGACAACTAAAAAAGTAATGTTTGCTGATTTTTCAGAAAATCCTTATCCAGAAATGGAAGATCAGATGAGGCTGATTGACGAGTGTGGTCCTGAACTTTATTTTAAGAACTTAACTCAAGAGACATTTAGCCCTGAAATTAATAAAGAAGTCTGGGAATTAATGCAAGAAAAAGGCTCAGAGTTGGAAAATCAAGATCCAGAATTTCAGATATCTGGAGAGATTACTGAGGAAGATTTTGAGAATTTATCGATAGAAGCTTATGCCCCTGTATTTATTTTTTGTCAGGCTTATAGAGAAAAAGAGTACAGAGAATCAGAATATTGGACTCCCAATACTAAACTCATTTTAGGAGGGAATCACCATTATTTACAATGGTCAGAATCAGAAAAAATTGCGACTATTATTCGAGAATTGTCAGAATAAGATGGAAAGAAGGAGAGTACAGGAGACAAGATGAACTACTTTAATGTTGGGAAAATCGTCAATACGCAGGGGTTGCAGGGTGAGATGCGAGTCTTGTCTGTGACGGATTTTGCAGAAGAACGCTTTAAAAAAGGGGCTGAGCTGGCCTTGTTTGATGAAAAAGATCAGTTTGTCCAAACAGTGACTATCGCTAGCCACCGTAAACAGAAGAACTTTGACATTATTAAATTCAAAGATATGTACCATATCAATGCTATCGAAAAGTACAAGGGATACAGTCTCAAGGTCGCTGAGGAGGATTTGAATGACCTAGACGATGGTGAATTCTACTATCACGAGATTATCGGTTTGGAAGTCTATGAGGGAGAGAACCTGATTGGAACCATCAAGGAAATCTTGCAACCAGGTGCCAACGATGTCTGGGTGGTCAAGCGAAAAGGCAAGCGTGATTTGCTTTTACCTTATATCCCACCAGTGGTTCTCAATGTTGATATTCCAAATAAACGGGTCGATGTGGAAATCTTAGAAGGGCTAGACGATGAAAATTGATATTTTAACCCTCTTTCCAGAGATGTTCTCTCCACTGGAGCATTCAATCGTTGGAAAGGCTCGAGAAAAAGGGCTCTTAGATATCCAGTATCATAATTTTCGAGAAAATGCTGAAAAGGCCCGCCATGTAGATGACGAACCCTACGGAGGTGGTCAGGGGATGTTGCTACGAGCACAACCTATTTTCGATGCCTTTGATGCTATTGAAAAGAAAAATCCTCGCGTCATTCTTCTCGATCCTGCAGGGAAACAGTTCGATCAGGCCTATGCTGAAGATTTAGCTCAAGAGGAAGAGCTAATCTTTATCTGTGGTCACTACGAAGGGTATGATGAGCGTATTAAGACCTTGGTAACAGATGAGATTTCCTTGGGGGACTATGTCCTGACTGGTGGTGAATTGGCGGCCATGACTATGATTGATGCTACGGTACGCCTGATTCCAGAAGTGATTGGCAAGGAATCTAGCCACCAAGATGATAGTTTTTCTTCAGGCCTTCTCGAATATCCTCAGTACACACGCCCCTATGATTATCGAGGGATGGTCGTGCCAGATGTATTGATGAGCGGGCACCATGAAAAGATTCGTCAGTGGCGATTGTATGAGAGTTTAAAGAAAACCTACGAGCGCAGACCGGATTTGTTAGAAAATTATCAACTGACAGCTGAAGAAGAAAAAATGCTGGCAGAAATCAAAGAAAACAAAGAATGAAGGAGAAAACTATGCAAGTAATCAAACGTGATGGAGAAATTGCTGAATTTAATCCAGATAAGATTTACCAAGCTATCTTAAAGGCAGCCCAGACTGTCTATGTATTGACAGATGATTTGCGTCAAAATCTTGCACAAGTCACTAAGAAAGTGGTTTTGGACTTGGAAGAAGCCAAGGTGGAACGTGCTACCATCAGCATGATTCAGTCTTTGGTTGAGCATCGTTTACTGGGTGCGGGTTACATTACCATCGCAGAACACTATATTTCCTATCGTCTACAACGTGACTTGGAAAGAAGTGGTTATGGAGATCATATTGCGGTTCATTTGCATTTTGAACAAGTTCGCTAAGAAAAAAGAGTGGGATGAAGCAACTACATCTCACTCTTTCTTAAATCTATTTTTTTGGGCTGTTTGGACGGTTGAAGGGACAAATCGCAGGCGTTGAATATCGCTTATACGGATAATACGGGTCACATTTTTGGCAAAATTTTTCACGATAATTTGCTGGCGTTGCTGATCGTATTTGATGATGTCACCTGTAAAGCTTGTCTCAGACAAGATAAGGTGAACAGCGGTTTGTTTCTGGATAGCCTCTTCAATAGTAGCTGTAAGGGAGTTGCTTTCAGTCTGGTCAGGTTGGTCATGTCCATTTAAAAATTCATGTATTTTATCTAGAACTTGCTGGAATTTATGTCTCATAGTGGCCTCCCTTCTTTTATATCAATATTATATAAAATTTTCCTAAAATCTACAAGATTTTACGAATAATCAAATGAAAGTTAAAAAAGGAGAAGAAAATGGCGGAATTTACATTTGAAATCGAAGAGCATTTGTTGACTCTTTCTGAAAACGAAAAAGGTTGGACCAAGGAAATCAACCGTGTGAGCTTTAATGGTGCCCCTGCAAAGTTTGATATTCGTGCTTGGAGCCCAGACCATACTAAAATGGGCAAAGGGATTACTCTCTCTAATGAAGAATTTCAAACCATGGTGGATGCTTTTAAAGGCAATTAAGTAGTCAAAATGAAAGAAAAGGATATTGAGTTATGACAACTCGATATCCCTTTTTAGTTAGCAAAGTAAGCCTGATTTTTAAGGCGTTGAAGTAATGGACGGCTAATCAAACTAATAGCCAGAAGTTTACCAAGGTCTGGAATGATAAAGGGAAAAACACCCACAACAAGAGCTTTTTCAAATGGCATTCCAGCTAGGAAATGCAAGCCAATGATTCCACCAACAAAGACAAGTGTATCTCCCAAGAGATTTGCTAGAAAAATTCTGACAAAACCACTATCACTGTTAGTTAGAGAAGAGGTAAGTCCAGAATAAACAAGATAAAACCAAAGATAGCCTGCAGTAGGACCAATCAAAGCATGAAATCCAGCTCCACCTCCTGCAAAGACAGGAAGACCGATAGCACCTAGAAGAAGATAGAGTCCAACAGAAAGTACAGCCTCTCTCGGTCTAAAGACAGTAGCAATCAAGCCGATCGCAAAGTTTTGCAGAGTGAAGGGCACAGGTCCAATTGGAAGACTGATTTGTGCCAAAACAGCAATGAGAGCAGCCCCAATAGCAGGGATAGCATAAACGTGAGCTTGTTTCAAAATAGTTAACCTCTTTTCTGATGTATAGTAACTATTATACTCATAGAAGACTTATTGTCAACCTATTTTTATAACAAAGGTAACAAGAACTGTAACGGCCGATTTTGCTTACTGGTTAAGTTGTTTTCATCGATTTGTAAATCATTAAAAAAGAAGCAGACACATTTGTATCAGCTTCTTTTGTTTCGATTAACGCATAGTTACAAATTCTTCAGATGCAGTTGGGTGAATCGCTACGGTTGCATCAAAGTCTGCCTTGGTTGCTCCCATTTTGATAGCAACAGCAAATCCTTGAATCATTTCATCAACACCGTATCCAATTCCATGAAGTCCGACAACTTTTTCTTCTGAACCAGCTGTTATGAGTTTGAAACGGGATTCTTGTCTATTGCTAGTAACGGCAGAGTACATAGATGCAAAGCTTGATTTGTAAACCTTGATTTGGTCTTGACCGTATTCTTTAATAGCTTGCTCTTCTGTCAATCCAACAGTTCCGATAGCAGGGTGTGAAAAGACAACAGTTGGAATAGTTGAGTAGTCCATTTTTGCAGTTGTTTTTCCGTTAAAGAGACGTTCAGACAAAGTACGTCCAGCCTTGATAGCAACTGGAGTCAGCTCTTTTTCACCTGTTACATCACCTAGAGCGTAGATTCCCTCAACAACAGTATTTTGGTATTCATCCACTTGGATAAAGCCACGTTCGTTCAGAGTGACTCCAGCTTTTTCAAGTTGTAAGTCCTTAACGTTTGGACGGCGACCAGTAGCCCAGATAACTTGGCTAGCTGTATGACTAGTACCATCTTCGAAATGAATGGTAATACCGTCAGCAGTTTTTTCTAACTTGACAGGGACTTTGTGAGTATGAAGTGGCAAGTTTGTTCTTTCCATTTCCTTGACCAAACCTTCAACGATATAAGAATCAAAACCACGTAAAGGACGATCACGACGAACAAAGAGGTCTGTCTTGACACCAAAAGTGTGGAGTACTCCAGCCAATTCAACGGCGATATAACCAGCGCCTAGAATAGCAACTGACTCTGGCAATTCTTCCCAGGCAAATACATCATCAGAAGAACCACCTAGTTCAGCACCAGGGATATTAGGAATGCTTGGATGGGAACCAGTAGCAATCACGATATGTTTGGCACGAATCAGTTCACCATTTACGCTGACAGTATGAGAATCTACAAATTCCGCATGACCTTCAATCAAGTCTACACCGTTGCGTTTAAAACTGCCATCATAAGAAGAACGAGCGCGATCAATGTAAGCTTCACGATTACGACGTAGGGTTGCAAAGTCAAAGTTAAAATCAGTAGTCTTAAAGCCGTAGTCTTCTCCAAATTGATGGAAAGTCTCAGCGATTTGCGCCCCGTACCACATGATTTTTTTAGGAACACAGCCGACGTTGACGCAGGTTCCACCTAATTTCTTTTCCTCAATAACTGCCGCTTTGGCTCCGTGTTCACCAGCACGGTTCATGGTAGCAATTCCTCCGCTACCTCCACCAATAGCAATGATATCATATTCTCTCATTGAAAACTCCTTTGTACTCTTTTAAATAGTAGAGTGTCATTTTTTGATAGTCATATTCTATCTTTTTTTTGATTTGATTGCAAAAATCTGCTACGTTCAAAAAAAGTTTAAGAAAAGGCTTGCAAAAAGGAAAAATAAAGTGTATCATATAACTAGTACAATGATTGAAGAATAAATTCCGAACAATAATTAAATCCTGAAATGTTATTATTTCGTTCTAAACTGTTATTGTTTATATTTGGTAATTTTTGTATAATATTGTTAAGGACTTTAAATCAAAAAGGAGTTTCATTATGAAAAAGAATGGTAAAGCTAAAAAGTGGCAATTGTATGCAGCAATCGGTGTTGCCAGTGTAGTTGTATTGGGTGCTGGGGGAATTTTGCTCTTTAGACAACCTTCTCATACTGCTGTAAAAGATGAGCCTACTCATCTTGTTGTTGCGAAGGAAGGAAGCGTGGCATCTTCTGTTTTATTATCAGGGACAGTAACGGCAAAAAATGAACAATATGTTTATTTTGATGCTAGTAAGGGAGATTTAGATGAAATCCTTGTTTCTGTGGGTGATAAGGTCAGCGAAGGACAGGCTTTAGTCAAGTACAGTAGTTCAGAAGCCCAGGCAGCTTATGATTCAGCCAGTCGAGCAGTAGCTAAGGCAGACCGTCATATCAACGAACTCAATCAAGCACGAAATGAAGCCGCTTCAGCTCCGGCTCCACAGTTACCAGCGCCAGCAGGAGGAGAAGGTGCTGCAGCGCAAGCTCCAGCTCCAGTCTCAGGCAATGCAGTGTCATCTATTGATGCACAACTAGGTGATGCTCGTGATGCTCGTGCAGATGCAGCAGCGCAATTAAGCAAGGCTCAAAGTCAGTTGGATGCAATGACGGTTCTCAGTACCTTAGAGGGAACTGTGGTCGAAGTCAACCGTAATGTTTCTAAATCTCCAACTGGAGCTAGCCAGGTGGTAGTTCATGTCGTTAGCAATGAAAACTTGCAAGTTAAGGGGGAACTATCTGAATATAACCTTGCCAACCTCTCTGTAGGTCAAGAAGTAACCTTTACTTCTAAAGTTTATCAAGATAAGAGCTGGACTGGTAAGATTAGCTATATTTCTGACTACCCTAAAAACAATGGCGAAGCAACAAGTGCAGCAGCAGGTGGTAACTCTGGTTCTAAATATCCATATACCATTGATGTTACAAGTGAAATCGGTGATTTGAAACAAGGATTCTCAGTAAGTGTTGAGGTCAAGAATAAGAGTAAAGCTATTCTGGTTCCTTTAACAAGTGTTGTGACTGAAAATGATAAGAACTATGTCTGGGTACTTGACGAGCAGAAAAAGGCCAAGAAAGTGGAAGTTAGTTTGGGAAATGCTGATGCAGACAACCAAGAAATCACTTCAGGTCTGACAAATGGAGTCAAGGTCATCAGTAACCCAACGTCTTCTCTAGAGGAAGGAAAAGAGGTGAAGGCTGATGAAGCAACTAATTAGTCTAAAAAATATCTGCAGAAGCTACCGTAATGGTGACCAAGAATTGCAGGTTCTCAAAAATATTAACCTTGAAGTGAACGAGGGTGAATTTGTTGCCATCATGGGACCATCTGGTTCCGGTAAGTCTACTCTGATGAATACGATTGGCATGTTGGATACACCAACCAGTGGAGAGTATTATCTTGAAGGCCAAGAAGTGGCTGGACTGGGTGAAAAACAACTAGCCAAGGTCCGCAACCAACAAATCGGATTTGTCTTTCAGCAGTTCTTTCTTCTGTCTAAACTCAATGCTCTGCAAAATGTAGAATTGCCCTTGATTTACGCAGGAGTTTCGGCTTCAAAACGGCGCAAGTTAGCTGAGGAATATCTTGATAAGGTTGAATTGACAGAACGTAGTCACCATTTGCCTTCAGAATTATCTGGTGGTCAAAAGCAACGTGTAGCTATTGCGCGTGCCTTGGTAAACAACCCTTCTATTATCCTAGCGGACGAACCGACAGGAGCTTTGGATACTAAAACAGGGAATCAAATTATGCAACTATTGGTTGACTTGAATAAAGAAGGAAAAACCATTATCATGGTAACGCATGAGCCTGAAATCGCTGCTTATGCCAAACGCCAGATTGTCATTCGCGATGGAGTTATTTCGTCTGACAGTGCTCAGTTAGAAAAGGAGGAAAACTAAGATGCAGAATCTGAAATTTGCCTTTTCATCTATCATGGCCCACAAGATGCGCTCTTTTCTAACTATGATTGGGATTATCATCGGTGTTTCATCTGTTGTTGTAATTATGGCTTTGGGGGATTCTATGTCTCGTCAGGTCAATAAAAACATGACCAAGTCACAGAAGAATATTCATGTCTTTTTCTCGCCTATTAAAAGTAAAGACGGTTCTTTTACCCAAAAACAATCAGCTTTGACAGTTTCTGGGAAAGAAGAGGAAGTTCCTGTTGAGCCACCAAAACCGCAAGAAGCTTGGGTCAAGGAGGCAGCAAAACTTAAGGGTGTGGACAGTTACTATGTAACCAACTCAACGAATACCACCTTATCTTATAAAGATAAAAAGGTAGAGCGCGCTAGCTTGACGGGTGGGAATATTACCTACATGAAGGCGGTTGAAAATGAAATTGTTGCAGGCCGAAGTCTTATAGCTCAGGATTATAAAGATGTTGCCAGTGTCATTTTACTAGACCAAGAACTTGCTAATAGCCTGTTTGGATCTGCTCAAGAAGCTGTTAACCAGGTTATAGATGTTGGTGGTTTTAGCTATCGTGTCATTGGTGTCTATACCAGCGATGAGGCCAAGACTGCTAAGACTTTTGGTATTGGTGGACTTCCGATTACGACTAATATTTCTCTTGCCAACAACTTCAATATGGATGAGATTTCTGATATTGTCTTCCGGGTTAATGATACCAGTTTGACACCAACTGTGGGACCAGAATTAGCTAGAAAATTGACCGAAATTGCTGGTCTTCAGCAAGGGGAGTATCAGGTGGCAGATGCGACTGCAGCCTTCCAAGAAGTACAACAACTTTTTGGATTTATGACGACGGTTATTAGTGCCATCGCAGGAATTTCTCTATTTGTTGGAGGGACTGGTGTTATGAATATCATGCTGGTTTCGGTGACGGAGCGTACTCGTGAGATTGGTCTCCGTAAGGCTTTGGGTGCGACACGTGCTAATATTTTAATCCAGTTTTTGATTGAATCCATGATTTTGACCTTGCTTGGCGGAGTCATTGGTCTAACCATTGCGACAGGTCTAACCGCTATAGCTGGTCTACTGTTACAAGGTTTGATTGCAGGTATAGAAGTAGGAGTATCAATCCCAGTTGCCCTATTTAGTCTTGCAGTTTCGGCTAGTGTGGGTATGATTTTTGGAGTCTTGCCAGCCAACAAGGCATCGAAACTTGATCCAATTGAAGCCCTTCGTTATGAATAAAATCAACAAGATGGACACTCGTCTATCTTGTTTTTGTATGGATTTCCCTATCGAAAATCATTAAAAATGTGATATAATGAAGTGTTAGAAAAACAGGTTTCATTTGCCTGGAAAGGAAAAATTATGTCTGAAAAGAATTTTTATATTACAACGCCGATTTACTATCCATCTGGTAAACTTCATATCGGATCTGCCTACACAACCATCGCCTGTGATGTTTTAGCACGTTACAAACGCTTGATGGGCTACGATGTCTTTTATTTGACAGGTCTTGATGAGCATGGTCAGAAAATCCAGCAGAAAGCTGAAGAAGCTGGCATCACACCACAAGCCTATGTTGATGGGATGGCAGTTGGAGTCAAAGAACTCTGGCAATTACTTGATATCTCATACGATAAATTCATCCGTACAACGGATGACTACCATGAAAAAGTTGTCGCACAGGTCTTTGAGCGCTTGCTTGCTCAAGATGATATCTATTTGGGTGAATACTCTGGTTGGTACTCAGTATCAGATGAGGAATTCTTTACAGAAAGCCAGCTTGCAGAAGTATTCCGTGATGAAGCTGGAAATGTAACTGGTGGTATCGCTCCATCAGGTCACGAGGTGGAATGGGTCTCTGAAGAATCATACTTCCTTCGCCTCAGCAAATACCAAGATCGTTTGGTAGAATTCTTTAAATCTCATCCTGAGTTTATCACCCCATCAGGTCGACTCAATGAAATGTTGCGTAACTTCATCGAGCCAGGTTTGGAAGATTTGGCAGTTTCTCGTACAACCTTTACATGGGGAGTACCAGTCCCATCAAATCCAAAACACGTTGTCTACGTTTGGATTGATGCCCTTCTTAACTATGCGACAGCTCTTGGCTACGGTCAAGATGAACATGGTAACTTTGACAAGTTCTGGAATGGAACAGTTTTCCACATGGTAGGAAAAGACATCCTTCGTTTTCACTCAATCTATTGGCCAATCCTTCTTATGATGTTGGATATCAAATTGCCAAATCGCTTGATTGCCCACGGTTGGTTTGTTATGAAAGATGGTAAAATGTCTAAATCTAAAGGGAATGTCGTTTACCCTGAAATGTTGGTAGAGCGTTATGGGCTAGATCCGCTTCGTTATTACCTCATGCGTAGCCTTCCAGTTGGTTCAGACGGAACCTTCACTCCAGAAGACTATGTGGCACGTATCAATTATGAATTAGCCAATGACCTTGGAAACCTCCTCAACCGTACGGTTTCCATGATTAACAAGTACTTTGATGGTCAAATTCCTGCCTATGTAGAAGGTGTAACAGAGTTTGACCATGCTCTTGCTCAGGTTGCAGAACAATCAATCGCTGACTACCATACACATATGGAAGCAGTTGACTACCCACGTGCGCTTGAAGCAGTCTGGACTCTCATCTCACGTACTAATAAATACATAGACGAGGCAGCTCCATGGGTCTTGGCTAAGGATGAAGCACTCCGTGACCAATTGGCAAGTGTCATGAGTCACTTGGCAGCTAGCCTTCGTGTCGTAGCTCACTTGATTGAACCATTTATGATGGAAACTAGTCGTGCAGTCTTGACTCAACTTGGTCTAGCAGAAGTTTCTAGCCTTGAAAACTTGAGCCTGGCAGATTTCCCTGCTGGTGTGACTGTTGTTGCCAAAGGAACACCAATCTTTCCACGTCTTGATATGGAAGAAGAAATCGCCTATATCAAGGAACAAATGGAAGTCAACAAGCCAGCTGTCGAAAAAGAGTGGAACCCAGACGAAGTTGAACTCAAACTAAACAAGGAAGAAATCAAGTTTGAAGACTTTGACAAGGTTGAAATCCGTGTCGCAGAAGTCAAAGAAGTGTCTAAAGTAGAAGGTTCTGATAAGTTGCTTCAATTCCGCCTAGATGCAGGTGATGGTGAAGATCGTCAAATCCTCTCAGGAATTGCAAAATACTATCCAAACGAACAAGAATTGGTCGGCAAGAAAGTTCAAATCGTTGCTAACCTCAAACCACGTAAAATGATGAAAAAATATGTCAGTCAAGGGATGATCCTCTCAGCTGAACATGATGGACAATTAACCCTTCTCACAGTTGATCCAGCTGTACCAAACGGAAGTGTGATTGGGTAACAATAGACAGGACTAGTTTATGCTAGTTCTGTTTTTTTATTTTGACTATTATGCTTTACAAACTAGTGTGAAAGTGGTATATTATAGATGAAGTTACTAGTAGGTATTACAAAATAGATAGAAGGGAGAAGTGATGAAAGAAACTCAACTATTAAAAGGTGTTCTTGAAGGTTGTGTCTTGGATATGATTGGTCAAAAAGAGCGATATGGCTATGAGTTGGTTCAAACTTTGCGAGAGGCTGGCTTTGACACTATCGTTCCAGGAACTATTTATCCTTTATTACAAAAGTTAGAAAAAATCAATGGATAAGAGGTGACATGCGCCCATCGTCAGATGGTCCAGATCGAAAGTATTTTTCGTTAACCAAAGAAGGAGAAGAGCGTGTCTCGGTCTTTTGGCAACAATGGGACGATTTGAGTCAAAAAGTAGAAGGAATTAAGAATAGGGGTTAAACTATGAAAAAATGAAGTATTACGAAGAAATAAGCGCTTTGTTACATGAATTCTCTGAGGAGAATCGGCAATATTTTGAGGAGCTCTGGGAAAGTTTTAATCTTGCTGGATTTCTCTATGATGAGGACTATCTTAGAGAACAGGTCTATTTGATGATGCTAGATTTCTCAGAAGCAGAACGAGACGGGATGAGTGCTGAGGATTATCTAGGTAAGAATCCTAAAACAATCATGAAAGAGATACTCAAGGAAGCGCCACGCAGTTCTATCAAGGAGTCCATTTTGACACCAATTCTTGTCCTAGTGGTATTACGTTACTATCAACTACTAAGCGATTTTTCTAAAGGTCCTCTCTTAACAGTCAATTTACTCACATTTTTAGGGCAACTTCATCTTTTTCTGATTGGCTTTGCTCTTGTGGCCACAATCTTACGATGGAGTTTAGTTCAAGATTCTCCTAAGATGAAAATTGGCACTTATATTGTCGTTGGGAGTATAGTTCTTCTAGTTGTTCTAGGATATGTAGGAATGGCAAATTTCATACAAGAAGGAGCCTTTTATCTTCCTGCTCCCTGGGATAGTTTCCTTGTCTTTACGCTTTCTCTAGTCATCAGTATTTGGAATTGGAAAGAAGCGGTCTTTCGTCCCTTTGTCAGTATGATTGTTGCCCATCTTGTTGTAGGGTCTCTGCTCCGTTACTATGAGTGGATGGGCATTTCAAATGTTTTCCTTACAAAATTCATTCCTTTAGCTGTTCTTTTTATTGGAATCTTTCTCTTGTTCCGTGGGTTTAAGAAGATAAAATGGAGTGAAATATAGTCAAAAAGCCGTTGCAAAGCGGTTTTTTGTTATAATGAAGGGAAGAATGTAGAATTAAAGGAGAAAAATTTGATGAGATACATAACTCTTGGTCAAGATGATAAAGAATTATCAGAAATTGTTCTCGGAATGATGAGAATAGAAGATAAGTCTGTAAAAGAAGTTGAAGAGCTTGTAGCAACAGCACTTTCTGTTGGAATCAATGCCTTCGACTTGGCTGATATATATGGTCGTGGTCATTGTGAAGAACTGTTAGGTCTTGTCCTAAAAAATCATCCAGATTTAAGAGAAAAGATATGGATTCAGTCCAAATGTGGAATTCGCATTGAAGAATTTACCTATTTTGATTTTTCAAAAGAGTATATTCTAGAATCAGTAGATGGAATTTTAAAAAGATTGCAGGTTGATTATTTAGATAGCTTGCTTCTCCATCGACCAGATGCTTTAATGGAAGCTGATCAAGTGGCGGAAGCCTTTGAAATTCTACATACATCAGGTAAAGTTCGAGACTTCGGTGTGTCCAACCAAAATCCTATGATGATGGAATTGCTTAAGAAAGAAGTCAAACAGCCTCTATCGATCAATCAATTACAATTAAGTGCAGCTTTCACACCTGGTTTTGAATCAGGATTTCATGTCAATATGGAAGGCAACAAGGCAGCTGTGCGTGATGGAAGCGTCTTTGAATACTGCAAATTAAACGACATGGTTATTCAGGCCTGGTCAGTCTTGCAGTTCGGATATTTTAAAGGGAATTTTGTTGGCAATGAGAAGTTCCAACAACTAAACCAAGTCCTAAATCTATTAGCATTAAAATACAGTGTGAGCCCATCAGCTATTGCTATCGCTTGGGTGTTACGCTACCCAGCCAAAATGCAGGCAGTCGTAGGTACAACCAATCCTAAGCATTTGATAGAGGCAAGCCAAGCAAGTAAAGTAAACTTGACTCGAAAAGAATGGTATGAAATTTACATCGCTGCAGGGAATGATTTGCCTTAGGAGAAAATGCATTTAAAGAAATCACAGTCAAAAAAACGTTGGAAAATGGTTTTTTCTTATGTGACTATTAGTCTGTCTTGATTCGCTAGGTACGGTTTATTAACGGATGATTATGATTTAATACTCAATGAAAATCAAAAAGCAAGCCAGTAAGCTAGCCGCAAGCTATACTTGAGTACGGTAAGGCGACGCTGACGTGGTTTGAATTTAGTATAACTATTCTGATTTACATACTAGCAGGGAAGCAGTATCCCATAATTGACGGCACGATAGTAGGTACTATAAAATGGGCTAGAGTAATTTTTTGATTGGGTATAAAACATCATAGAGAATAAAAACGAGGTTAGGATTTGTCCCGACCTCTTTTACATATAATAAACAATAGCGATGTATTGTAGGGCAGACGCAACTAGGATAAAGAGATGCCAAATCATGTGGAAATAAGGTTTTTTCTTGGCATAAAATCCAGCTCCAACTGTATAACAGAGTCCACCAGTTACCATGAGACTCCAGAAAATTGGTGTTGTTTGACTGATAATGGCTGGAATGATAGCCAGAACCAACCAGCCCATAATCAGGTAAAGAGCAAGGCTAAATTTCTCATTGACTTTTTTAGCAAAGATTTTATAGAGAATACCAAAGATGGTCGTTCCCCACTGGATGGCAATAATCAGATAGCCAAACCAGTTATTCATTAAGGTCAAGACGACGGGCGTGTAAGATCCAGCGATGGCAACATAAATCATAGAATGGTCAATAATTCTCAAGACATATTTGTGGGTTGAACCATAGGCCATAGAGTGATAAATGGTGGATGATAGGAACATGAGAAAGAGACTAATAACGAAAATGGATACACCTATAGATGATAAAAATCCGTGTGCCTCATAACTATAGGTGGATGAAATGGGGAGTAATATGAGCATGATGACTGCACCTACGGCATGGGTCACGCTATTAGCAATCTCCTCTCCAAAACTGAGTTGTTTGCTGAGTTTAAGACTAGTATTCATCGGATTACCTCCTCTTGAGTATGATCGATTAAGGCTAGAGTTTGATGATAGAGTTTAACCGTTTGGCAGCTACTTTGGATAATGGGGTTAGCTGGGTCAATTCCTTGGTTCATGTAGTCCACAAAAGCATCGTAGAGTTGGTCTGAACTTGCTTGACTTTGTAGAGTATTAAGTGTCTGAGCTATTTCTTGAATAGAAAAGACAGACTTGAGGGTTGTGATAGCAATCAGACGGGCAATCTGTTGGCGTTGGTATTTTTTCTTGTCAGGCTTTGTCAGGTAACCATGTTTCACATAATTATTGACCATAGATGCTGTCAGGCCCTTGTCTTTATCAGGAGAGATAGGGGCGCAGATCTGATTGACATAGAGCAAAACCTGATCCAAATAGAGGTCAATGTTTGGAATTTCTGCCCATCTTGGGTAGGAAAAGGTAGTTTTCATTTCTAACTCCTTTTTATCTAGTTTTGATAACCAGATTATAAAATAATAAAAATAGAAAGTCAAGTTTTAACTGCTTGTAGAAAGACTTAAATTATGCTATGATGGGAGAAACTAGTCAGAAATGAGGAGAAAAGATGGAAATTCGTTTAGCTTTTCCAAATGAAGTAGATGCCATTATGCAGGTGATTGAGGAAGCCAAGAAATGTTTAGCAGATGCTGGTAGTGACCAGTGGCAAAATGGCTATCCAAATGCAGACATTATTATTGAGGATATTATCTCGGGTCAAGCCTATGTAGCCTTGGAAGAAGGAGAACTACTAGCCTATGCTGCTGTGACCAAGAGTCCAGAGACAGCCTATGAAGCCATTTATGAAGGAAAATGGCAAGCTGGGGAGTCAGAGTACCTAGTCTTTCACCGTATTGCTGTGGCAGCAGATGTGCAGGGACAAGGAGTTGCTCAAACCTTCTTAGAGGGCTTGATTGAAGGATTTGATTATCTAGATTTTCGCTCAGATACGCATGTTGCAAACAAGGTCATGCAACATATTTTTGAAAAACTTGGTTTTAAACAGGTTGGTAAAGTGCCTGTTGATGGCGAACGCCTGGCCTATCAAAAATTGAAGAAATAATGCAAAAGAAGTACGCAAAAATTCTCTACTCTTCGCCTATTGGTTGCCTTTCTCTTGTAGCTGATGACCAGTATTTGTATGGAATTTGGGTTCAGGAGCAGAAGCATTTTGAGAGGGGATTAGGAGATGAAACGATAGAAGCAGTTGTTAGTCATCCCATTTTAGATCCAGTTATTGCTTGCTTAGATGCTTACTTTAAAGGCAAGCCTCAGAATTTATCCGACTTGCCCTTGGCTCCAATCGGAACGGATTTTGAAAAGCGAGTTTGGTCCTATTTACAGGGAATTCCTTATGGTCAGACAGTGACCTATGGACAAATAGCCCAAGACCTGCAAGTGGCTTCTGCTCAAGCAATTGGCGGAGCGGTAGGACGCAATCCTTGGTCTATCCTAGTACCTTGTCATCGTGTGCTGGGAGCAGGAAAGCGTCTGACTGGTTATGCTGCAGGAGTGGAAAAGAAAGCTTGGCTCTTGGAGAATGAAGGCGCAGATTTTAAAGATACAAACAATAGAAAGTGAAACACATGTTAGAATTTATCGAATACCCAAAATGTTCAACTTGTAAAAAAGCAAAACAAGAATTAAACCAACTTGGTGTGGACTACAAAGCTGTTCACATCGTAGAAGAAACACCCAGCCAAGAAGTCATTTTAAACTGGCTAGAGACCTCAGGGTTCGAATTGAAACAATTTTTCAACACTAGTGGAATCAAATACCGTGAACTAGGACTAAAAGATAAGGTAGGAAGTCTGTCAAACCAAGAAGCGGCTGAGTTGCTAGCAAGTGACGGTATGTTGTTAAAACGGCCAATTTTAGTAGAAAATGGAACTGTTAAGCAAATTGGTTATCGAAAATCTTATGAAGAATTGGGACTGAAATAGTTTTTACTTATCTCTTTGATAGATAAAATATATAACCTCCCTGTTTCAAAGTATGATAAACTAGTAGGTAGACAAAGTCTGTATCTGACCGTAGCAAATAATTTCATTGACGGCAGAAGTATGGTAGAATGAATCATTATCAGGAGAGGATGTTTTTATGAATGTTACAACGATTTTAGCATCAGATTGGTACCAAAACTTGATGCAATTGATTCCAGATGGCAAGCTTTTTAGCCTGCGTTCGGTCTTTGATGGAATCCCGAGAATTGTCCAACAACTTCCAACAACGATTATGTTGACAATTGGTGGTGCCCTTTTTGGCTTGGTTTTGGCGCTTCTTTTTGCCATTGTGAAAATCAATCGTGTCAAGATTTTATATCCCTTGCAGGCTTTCTTTGTTAGTTTCTTAAAAGGGACACCGATTTTGGTGCAACTCATGTTGACCTACTACGGAATCCCTTTGGCTTTGAAAGCCCTCAATCAGCAATGGGGTACTGGTTTCAATATCAATGCGATTCCAGCTGCTGTTTTTGCGATTGTAGCCTTTGCCTTTAATGAAGCAGCTTATGCTAGTGAAACCATTCGTGCAGCCATTCTCTCAGTTAATCCTGGTGAGATTGAGGCGGCACGCAGTCTGGGTATGACCCGAGCGCAAGTTTATCGACGAGTGATTATTCCAAATGCAGCGGTGGTAGCTACTCCAACATTAATTAACTCCCTCATCGGCTTGACCAAGGGAACTTCCCTAGCCTTCAGTGCGGGTGTTGTGGAAGTCTTTGCCCAAGCTCAGATTTTGGGTGGTGCCGATTATCGTTACTTTGAGCGATTCATCTCTGTAGCCCTTGTTTATTGGGTAGTCAATATCGGAATTGAAAGCTTCGGTCGTTTCATCGAGAGAAAAATGGCTATTTCTGCACCCGATACAGTGCAAACAGATGTGAAAGGAGACCTTCGTTAATGATTAAGATTTCGAATTTAAGCAAATCCTTTTCAGGACAGACTGTCTTGGATCATCTGGACTTGGATATTCAAAAAGGGGAAGTCGTAGCCTTGATTGGTTCTTCAGGAGCTGGAAAATCAACCTTCCTTCGCAGTCTCAATTATCTTGAAACACCTGACAGTGGCTCTATTCAGATTGATGATTTTTCAGTTGATTTTTCTAAAATCACTCAAGAAGAAATCCTTGCCCTACGTCGTAAGCTGTCTATGGTTTTCCAACAGTTTAATTTGTTTGAACGCCGCACAGCGCTTGATAATGTGAAAGAAGGCTTGGTTGTTGTCAAGAAATTATCTGACCAAGAAGCGACTAAGATTGCCAAGGAAGAGTTGGCTAAGGTTGGGCTTTCTGACCGTGAAAACCATTACCCTCGCCATTTATCAGGTGGACAAAAGCAACGTGTTGCCCTAGCGCGTGCGCTTGCTATGAAACCAGATGTTTTGCTCTTAGACGAACCAACTTCAGCCCTTGACCCAGAATTGGTCGGTGAAGTAGAAAAGTCTATTGCAGATGCTGCTAAGTCAGGTCAAACCATGATTTTGGTCAGTCATGACATGTCCTTTGTAGCCCAAGTAGCTGATAAGATTCTCTTCCTAGATAAGGGGAAAATTATCGAATCTGGAACACCGGATGAGATTATCCACCATCCGAAAGAAGAGCGGACAAAAGAATTCTTCGCTAGTTACAAACGGACTTATATTTGATATAATAGATAGAGAAAAACTCAGTTAGCTGGACTAGCTGAGTTTACTCTTTAAAAAAGATAGAAATGAGAGAAATCATGCTACTGCAACTATTTTCTTTATATTTCGAGAGTTTGATCTTGACCACCATCCTCGTCCTGATTTTTTTAGGGATTTGGATTGGACTAAGAGCCATGTCGGGAGTTGATAAGACAGCCAAGGCTCGTCAAGCCCATCTCTATGATATGATTATGATTGGAGTTTTGGTTGTTCCAGTATTATCCTTTGCGGTTATGAGCTTAATTCTTGTTTTCAAGGCATAATCCTTGCTTGATTGACAAGAAAGAGTTAGAATAAAGATAGTTACAACAAGAAAGAAGGAATCTATATGTACGATACTATTATTATCGGTGCTGGACCTGCAGGGATGACTGCAGCCTTGTATGCTGCTCGCAGCAATCTGAAAGTAGCCTTGATTGAAGGCGGTCTGCCAGGTGGTCAGATGAATAATACCTCTGATATCGAAAATTACCCAGGATATGCTAATATTAGTGGGCCTGAATTGGCTGAAAAGATGTTTGAACCACTTGAAAATCTTGGTGTTGAGCACATTTATGGTTATGTTGAAAATGTAGAAGACCATGGTGATTTTAAGAAAGTGATTACTGATGACCAAACATATGAAACTCGTACCGTTATCGTAGCGACTGGTTCAAAACACCGTCCTTTGGGAGTGCCTGGAGAAGAAGAACTGAACAGTCGTGGTGTTTCCTACTGTGCCGTATGTGATGGTGCTTTCTTCCGTGACCAAGATTTGTTGGTAGTTGGTGGTGGAGATTCAGCTGTCGAAGAAGCTATCTTCTTGACTCGCTTTGCCAAGACTGTTACCATTGTTCACCGTCGTGACCAACTTCGTGCTCAAAAGGTTTTACAAGACCGCGCCTTTGCGAATGAGAAAATCAGCTTTATCTGGGATTCTGTAGTCAAGGAAATCAAGGGTGAAAACAGAGTAGAATCTGTCGTATTTGAAAATGTGAAAACAGGTCAAGTGACAGAACAAACCTTCGGTGGCGTCTTTATCTATGTTGGATTGGACCCTCTTAGCGATTTTGTTAAAGAATTGAATATCCAAGATCAGGCAGGCTGGATTGTGACAGATAATCACATGAAAACTGCAGTTGACGGTATTTTTGCAGTTGGAGATGTTCGCTTGAAAGAGCTTCGTCAAGTAACAACAGCAGTTGGAGATGGAGCTATCGCTGGTCAAGAAGCTTACAAGTTTATCACAGAACATAGTTAATCATAAAAACGCATAGTATCAGATTTACAAAAACCTTGATTCTATGCGTTTTATTGTTGGAAAATTTAATTTATTTTCTCTTGCAGTTGAGTTTTGTCAACCTCTTATATTTTTAGAAAAATCCTTTAATCTTTTCAACGAGACTATCTAGACCTTCTGAACCAGAAATCAATTGCTGAGCTTGGGAGAGGTATTCTCCAAGTTGTTCTTGATTTTCTGCAACAAATGTTTTTGCAGCTTCGAAATCTTTTGTTTCGATTAGTTCTTTTACTTGATTAAATAAATCTAATGGGTTCATCTTATTTCTCCTTTTCTATACTTAACTATTTAAGCATCTTTATGATAAAAAATCAACCCTAGCAAAATTTCTTTGAGAATGGATATCGTTTTCAATTTCCAGATGAAATAAAAGCCGTTACATGGTATAATAGAAGTAGCTCTTTAATGGAGGTGTTTGAGTGGAAAATCTGAAGAAAATGGCAGGTATCAAGGCTGCTGAGTTCGTGAGAGATGGAATGGTCGTCGGACTTGGGACAGGTTCGACTGCCTATTATTTTGTCGAAGAAATCGGTCGTCGTATCAAGGAAGAAGGGTTGCAGATTACAGCTGTAACGACTTCTAGTGTGACCAGTAAACAGGCTGAAGGTCTTAATATCCCGCTCAAGTCTATTGACCAAGTAGACTTTGTCGATGTGACAGTCGACGGGGCGGATGAAGTGGATAGCCAGTTTAACGGAATCAAAGGCGGCGGTGGTGCCCTTCTCATGGAGAAGGTTGTCGCAACGCCCTCAAAAGAATACATTTGGGTGGTGGATGAAAGCAAGCTGGTCGAGAAACTAGGTGCTTTTAAATTGCCAGTAGAAGTGGTTCAGTATGGCGCAGAACAGGTTTTTCGTCGTTTTGAGCGAGCTGGCTACAAACCAAGTTTCCGTGAAAAAGACGGCCAACGTTTTGTGACTGATATGCAGAACTTTATCATTGACCTTGCCTTGGATGTCATTGAAGATCCAATTGCCTTTGGGCAAGAATTGGACCATGTCGTTGGTGTCGTGGAGCATGGATTATTCAACCAAATGGTGGATAAGGTCATCGTTGCTGGACGAGATGGAGTTCAGATTTTAACTTCAAACAAAGGAAAATAGGAGGAGATACACTATGTCAAAATTTAATCGTATTCACTTGGTGGTATTGGATTCTGTAGGAATCGGAGCTGCACCAGATGCTAACAACTTTGTTAATGCAGGGGTTCCAGATGGAGCTTCTGATACACTGGGACACATTTCAAAAACAGTTGGTTTGAATGTCCCAAACATGGCTAAAATCGGTCTTGGAAATATTCCTCGCGAAACGCCTTTGAAGACTGTACCGGCGGAAAGCAATCCAACAGGATATGCAACAAAATTGGAAGAAGTATCTCTTGGTAAGGATACTATGACTGGACACTGGGAAATCATGGGACTTAACATTACGGAGCCTTTCGATACTTTCTGGAATGGATTCCCAGAAGAAATTTTAACGAAAATTGAAGAATTTTCAGGACGTAAGGTCATTCGTGAAGCCAACAAACCTTACTCAGGTACAGCTGTTATCGATGATTTTGGACCACGTCAAATGGAAACTGGAGAGTTGATTATCTATACTTCAGCTGACCCTGTTTTGCAAATTGCTGCTCACGAAGACATTATTCCTTTGGATGAATTGTATCGTATCTGTGAGTACGCTCGTTCGATTACGCTTGAGCGTCCTGCCCTTCTTGGTCGTATCATTGCTCGTCCTTATGTAGGTGAACCAGGTAACTTCACTCGTACTGCAAACCGTCGTGACTTGGCCGTATCTCCATTTGCACCAACTGTTTTGGATAAATTGAATGAAGCTGGTATCGATACTTATGCTGTTGGAAAGATCAACGATATCTTTAACGGTGCTGGTATCAACCATGACATGGGTCACAACAAATCAAATAGTCATGGAATTGATACGCTATTGAAGACTATGGGCCTTGCTGAGTTTGAAAGAGGATTCTCATTCACAAACTTGGTGGACTTCGATGCCCTTTACGGCCACCGTCGTAATTCTCATGGTTACCGTGATTGTTTGCATGAGTTTGATGAACGCTTACCTGAAATTATCGCAGCTATGAGAGAGAATGACCTTCTCTTGATTACTGCGGACCACGGGAACGACCCAACTTATGCAGGAACAGACCACACTCGTGAATATATTCCATTGTTGGCCTACAGCCCTGCCTTTAAAGGGAACGGTTTGCTACCAGTCGGACATTTTGCAGATATCTCAGCGACTATTGCAGATAACTTTGGTGTTGAAACTGCCATGATTGGGGAAAGTTTCTTAGATAAATTGGTATAAGATGACGCGATATGCTTTACTTGTTCGGGGCATTAATGTTGGTGGGAAAAATAAGGTTGTCATGGCGCAACTTCGTCAAGAACTGACAGAGTTGGGACTGGAAAAGGTTGAAACCTACATCAACAGTGGCAATATTTTCTTTACTTCGACAGACCCCAAAGCCCGATTGGTTGAAGAATTAGAGACTTTCTTTGCAGTCAATTATCCATTTATTCAAAACTTTTCTTTGCTGAGTCAGGAAGACTATGAAGAAGAGCTGAAGAATCTACCAGCTTGGTGGAGTGAAGACTTGGCACGAAAAGACGTTCTCTTTTACACGGAGGGTTTGGATGTGGATCAAGTGATCGAGAAGGTGAACAGTTTGGAACTGGAAGATGAAGTCGTTCATTTTGGGAAACTTGGGATTTTCTGGGGGAAATACTCCGAAGAATCATACTACGAAACAGCCTATCACAAATACTTACTCAAGATGCCTTTCTACCGCCAAATCACCATTCGTAATGCTAAAACTTTTGACAAAATCGGTCAAATGATAAAAAAATAATAAAGGAGACACAATGACGTTTTTAAATAAGATCAAGGAAACAGCTGCCTTCCTGAAAGACAAGGGAATCCAAGCACCTGAGTTCGGTCTAATCCTTGGATCAGGACTTGGAGAATTGGCAGAAGAAATCGAAAATCCAGTTGTAGTAGACTATGCTGATATTCCAAACTGGGGCCGCTCTACAGTAGTTGGTCATGCTGGTAAATTGGTATATGGTGACCTTGCAGGTCGCAAGGTCTTGGCTCTTCAAGGTCGTTTCCATTTCTACGAAGGAAATCCTCTGGAAGTCGTTACTTTCCCAGTACGTGTGATGAAAGTTCTCGGATGTGAAGGTGTCATTGTAACCAATGCTGCTGGTGGTATTGGTTATGGCCCTGGTACTTTGATGGCTATTTCAGACCATATCAATATGACGGGGCAAAACCCATTGATGGGTGAAAACTTGGATGACTTTGGTCCACGTTTCCCAGATATGTCTAAGGCCTACACTCCAGAATATCGTGCTACTGCCCATGAAGTTGCTAAAAAAACTGGTATTAAGCTTGATGAAGGTGTCTATATCGGTGTTACTGGTCCAACTTATGAAACACCAGCAGAGATTCGTGCCTATAAGACACTGGGAGCTGATGCAGTCGGTATGTCTACGGTTCCTGAAGTTATTGTAGCAGCCCACTCAGGTTTGAAAGTTCTAGGAATTTCATGTATTACTAACTTTGCAGCTGGATTCCAAGAAGAGCTCAACCACGAAGAAGTTGTAGAAGTAACCGAACATGTCAAAGGTGATTTCAAAGGCTTGCTAAAAGCGATTCTTGCTGAACTATGAGAAAAAATAAGTAGGAAAGCATTTCTGTAAGATGGAAGATGAATGAAACAATTAACTTCCATATAGGATTATGATATGAAAATTGAATGAGGTTCCTATACTTTTAAAAAACTCATCAAATCCTTGTTAACCAAGTATAAAAATGAAACTGTGATGCTAAAGGAGATTAGCTGATTGGAGAGTATTGTTGGTAAAGAGGGTGAAAAAAATAAAAGAAAGATATATGAATAAATGAAAATTAATCAACGAATTATGCGTTTTGGTATAAAAAAACTAAGTATCGGAGTTGTGTCTGTTGCAGTTGGTTTTGCTTTTTTAGCACCGACAGGAATTTCTGCCAATGAAGGCAGTCCAGTTGTAAAAAACGAAACTCCTCTAGTAGTAAATGCAACGGATAGTCCGACAAAACTAGACAGTACCGATAAAAAACAGGAAATATCGATTACAGAGGAGAAAACTACAGCTGCTCAATCAACTCTAGAGACAAAAGAAGTTGTTGAAACTCAGAAAGAAAAAGCAGGAGAAGAATTATATAAAAAAGAATCTGCTGTGCCTCATGAGGAATTGAAGAAAGAGGAAGTTCTAAAGGATGAGCCGAAAAATTCTCGTCCAGTAACAGAGGCAGACTTTGTCAAAATTTCTAAAGGAGAGCTCCATGTAGAGAAGGATCTTGTCGATAATTCTTTATACGGTGGAAAATTTTTAGATCCTGATGGAGATGATGATCATGATGGAATAAAAAATAAGGATGAATTGTATGTTTACAATAAAGATGGGAAAGACTACTTAGGATACCATAGCCATCCTTTACTAGCAGATAGTGATGGAGATGGACTAGAGGACGGGGAAGATGATAATAAGAAACAATGGTATGTCACAGATCGTGATTCCCTCCTTTTTATGGAGTTGGCTTATCGTGATGATGCTTACATTGACAAAATTCTAGATCATAAAAATCCTTTTCCAAGTCTTTATCTTGATCGTCAAGAATATAAAATGATGCACAATGAACTGGCACCATTTTGGAAGATGAAAAAGGCTTATCATACAGCAAGTGGCTTGGATGCTTTCTTATTTGAGACCAAGAGCGATCTCCCTTATCTCAAAGATGGAACGGTGCATATGTTGGCTATACGTGGAACAAGACTGAATGATGCGAAAGATTTAAGTACAGATTTTGTTTTGTTCGGAGGAAATAAACCTGCACAAGCGGATGATATCCGTAATGTTGTAAAAGAACTGGCGCAGGATTCCAGCATTACCAATCTGTATATGACAGGTCATTCGCTAGGAGGCTACTTAGCTCAAATAGCAGCAGTTGAAGCTTATCAGAAATATCCTACTTTTTATAATAATGTTTTGAAAAAAGTTACGACATTTAGCGCTCCTAAAGTAATTACTTCTCGAACTATTTGGAATGCAAAAAATGGTTTCTGGGATGTAGGGTTAGAAAGTCGTAAGTTAGCTCTATCTGGTAAAATAAAACATTATGTGGTCGATAATGATAATGTTGTGACATCTTTGATTCGTAATGATAATGATATTGTAACTTTTACAGGTAACTCTAGTTTCAAACACCGTTCGCGTGGTTATTTTGAAAGTAGAATGAATGCTATCCCGAATTTTAATATTGGAAAACGTGATACGCTTGATAAACATGGTTATCGTGATCCGAAATTGGATAAAGTTTATTTCTTTAAGAAACAACAAGTCCCTCTGTCATCTAGTCAACCAAGCGCTGAACCTCTTGAAAATATAGCTCTAGGGAAACGAGTAACTCAAAGTTCGACAGCTTTTGGAGGAGATGCTAGAAGAGCAGTTGATGGGAAATTAGATGGAAATTACGGACATAATTCTGTCACTCATACAGATTTTCAATCAAAACCTTGGTGGCAAGTTGATTTAGATAAGGAAGAAACGATTCGCCAGATTAATATTTACAATCGAACAGATGCTGCTCAAGATAGACTGACTAATTTTAATGTGATTCTTTTGGATAGTTCTGGAAAGGAAATTGAAAGAAAGCGTATTGCATACTTACGAGATAGTTCCGCTCAGATTTCGATTGATTATAAGAAAGCTCGTTTTGTACGCATTGAGTTAGATGGATATAATGCTCTCAGTCTTGCAGAAGTCCAAGTATATCGTGCTGAGAATATCGCTTGGAAAAACAAGCTCAGCAAAGTTCTACTGATTTTGGTGGAGATGCTAGTCGTGCCTTGGATGGCGATACCAATAGTAGTTATAGCCAGCAATCAATTACCCATACAAAATTTGAAAACCAGCCTTGGTGGGAAGTTGATTTAGGTCGTACAGAACAGGTAGGACTTGTTCGCCTTCATAACCGTGGGGATGGAGAACTTTCTAAACGTCTGTCAGACTTTGATGTGATTTTATATGATGAAAAAGGGACAGAAGTTGCTAGACAATATGTTTCTCGTTTAGAAGGAAGCAGTTTAGATCTCCAGTTGAATGGTAAACTAGGTCGCCGTGTTCGCATTCAATTGCGTCAAAAAAATCAAGCTCTCAGCCTTGCAGAAGTAGAAGTTTTTCGATTTGTAGCTAAAAATAATGCAACTACTCAAGCTTCTAAGCCTGTACAACTGTTAAACTACACCCCTGTAAAAGATAAAACCCTAACTATTCAACATAGTGGTGCTTATATTGCACGTTATTCAATATCATGGGAAGAAGTTACAGTAGATAAATATGGCCAATCAGTTGTCCGAAGTCGTTCTTGGGAAGGGAATGGGCACAATCAGACCGCAGGTTTTATCCTCAATCTCCCAATTAAGTCTAATATGCGTAATCTTCGAATTAAGATCGAAAAGAGAACAGGTCTTATCTGGAATAGATGGCAAACAATCTATGACAACAGACCTCTTCTCGCCCAACCACATCGAAAAATTACTCACTGGGGAACAACATTGAATTCTAAGGTGAGTGACGATGATATCTTGTAATCTGACGATACAATGACAGTTAGTTGGTCTAGTTTATAAGAAAACACTAGCTGATTTTGAACAGAACTCAGGTAGTTCTCTGTGAGAGAACAAAATTAAACAGAAAGGTAGAGTGAGGTGTTCTAATTTGAACACGAGCGGAAAACTCGGAAAATAGATAATCTGACTGAGAAATCAGGATTTCTCGTCAGATTCCTAATTTTCAGTCGTTTTCTTGTCGCTCTTTGTATCATAAATTATGTCTATCCATATTGCTGCTAAGCAGGGTGAAATTGCTGATAAAATTCTTCTTCCTGGGGATCCTCTTCGTGCTAAGTTTATTGCGGAAAATTTCCTTGAAGATGCTGTTTGTTTTAACGAAGTGCGTAATATGTTTGGTTACACTGGTACTTACAAGGGTCACCGTGTATCTGTCATGGGAACTGGGATGGGAATGCCATCAATTTCGATTTATGCGCGTGAGTTAATTGTAGACTACAGTGTGAAAAAATTAATCCGTGTGGGAACTGCGGGTTCTTTGAATGAAGATGTCCACGTTCGTGAATTGGTTTTGGCGCAGGCAGCTGCAACTAACTCAAATATCGTCCGTAATGACTGGCCACAGTACGATTTTCCACAAATCGCTAGCTTTGATTTGCTTGATAAGGCCTACCATATCGCTAAAGCACTCGGTATGACAACCCACGTTGGGAACGTTTTGTCTTCGGATGTCTTTTATTCAAACTACTTTGAAAAGAACATCGAGCTTGGTAAATGGGGAGTCAAGGCTGTGGAAATGGAAGCAGCAGCTCTTTACTATCTTGCTGCTCAACACCATGTTGATGCTTTAGCTATTATGACTATTTCAGATAGTTTGGTTAATCCAGATGAAGATACAACTGCAGAAGAACGTCAAAACACCTTCACTGATATGATGAAGGTTGGTTTGGAAACATTGATTGCAGACTAAAAGTAGGCTATATTCAGAATGATTTCTCTTGTTCTCAAAATGATAACTATCAACAATGAATCAATCCTGAAATAGGTAAGAATAAGGAAATTGAAGAAAGCCTAATTGTGTCAAAGGATCGAGACTAGTCAGTTTAATATCTAAATCATAATCAAATAAAGTTGGAAGCCAAGTTGACAAGAAGTCAAGGCTTTCAACTTTTTAATACTCTTCGAAAATCAAATTCAAACCACGTCAGCGTCGCCTTACCGTACTCAAGTACAGCTTGCGGCTAGCTTTCTAGTTTGCTTTTTGATTTTCATTGAGTATAACTTGAAAATTCCTAGGAGTACAAAATGGATAAGATTGAACAATTACAAGGTATTATTGATCAAAGTCAGAGCATTGTCTTTTTCGGTGGTGCAGGGGTTTCTACAGAGTCTAATATTCCAGATTTTCGTAGTTCAGATGGTATATATAGTCTGAAACTAGGTCGCCATTTTACTGCCGAGCAACTGGTTTCACGCACTATGTTTGAGCGCTATCCAGAGGATTTTTTTGATTTCTACAAAAAGTATCTGGTCTATCCTGATGCCAAGCCGAATTTAGCACATGATTATCTAGCGTCGTTGGAAAAAACAGGTAAATTAAAGGCGATTGTGACGCAAAATATCGATAGCCTCCATGAAATGGCAAGATCTCAGAAAGTTTTGAAACTGCATGGTAGTGCAGATCGTAATTATTGTTTGGGCTGTCATCGCTTTTATGATTTGACTGCCTTTTTGGCACTTGAAGGTCCAGTTCCCCACTGCTTAGATTGTGGTAAGGTGGTCAAACCTGATGTAACCCTTTATGAGGAAGAGCTAGATATGGATGTATTTAGTCGCGCAGCCCAAGTCATTCAGCAAGCAGATTTGTTGATTATTGGTGGCACTTCCTTAGTTGTTTACCCTGCAGCTAGCCTAATCAATTATTTTTCAGGGTCAAATCTTGTCGTTATCAACAAGTCCAGCACTCCTCAAGACAGCCAAGCTGATTTAGTTATCGAAGGTAAGATTGGAGAAGTTTTTTCTAAATTGAGACAATAAAAAACTGAAAGAAGTAGGACTATACTTCCTTCAGTTTTTTTGTATCACGAACCCAGAAACTATGAACAAGATTCTCTTCATTTCTAGGGGAATTTTATTATTGATTTATAAATTGTTCGAGTTATTTTTAATTGTTGAATAAAAGGAAAAAAGGAAGACTTTGTGGATGAAAAACTTTCTTTTTTAGTCAATCAGTACATGCTGATTTTAATGAAATGCTACTATATTGTTTACTTTTTTAAAGATCGCAAAAAACAATCAATCTCTGCTTGAGAATGGAGAATATGCATCTTTTCTGGGTAAGTATTGTGTAAGTATTGGTATCTATCCTTAGCATTTTTTGTCCGTCCATCCCAGAGAATCCATCGGATAAACTCCCAATTAAATTGTTCTTGACAACCAGCTGCCATACTTTCTCTGACCTTGCCTCGGTATGTGAGATAACGTTTAAAGGCTCTAAAGAGACAGGTCAATGGGGGAAAATTGAGAAAGATGATTTGATCAGCTTCCTGCATTCTTTCTTCGTAATAGCACCAAGAATAATTACCATCAATAACCCAAGCTTCATGTTTGGTGAGAAAATTTTTCATCTCATCCAACATCCATTCGCGATCACTGTCTTGCCAACCAGGTTGAAATTGGAGTGTGTCCATGTGAAGTTTTGGGATGGAGTAGTAGTTAGATAATTTTTCTGCTAGCGTTGACTTACCAGCACCAGAATATCCGATAATTGCAATTTTCATTTTCTACCTTTTCCAATTTGGAGACAAAAAAACAGCCTCTATGGACTGTTTCTTATTTAGCAAGTTTAGCTGAAAGACGAGCTTTATCGCGACTTGCTTTGTTTTTGTGAATCAAACCTTTAGTTTCTGCTTTATCGATAGCTGAGCTAGCAGCACGGAAAAGTTCTTCAGATGGGTTTGCTTCGAAAGCTTTGATAGCAGTACGCATAGCTGATTTTTGAGCTGAGTTCTTTTCGTTTTGTTTAACGTTCAATTCAGCGCGTTTGATAGCTGATTTAATGTTTGCCAATGTTCTTACCTCCATATTTACTAACTATACCATTATATCTGAAAACTTACGTTTTGACAAGGGAAAATTACTTTTTTAAGTAAATTTCATCGATTTCATGGTTCTTTGTTTTATGAAGAATCACTTCTGCACGATTTCTGGTTGGTTCAATATAATTTTGTAGATTTGTGAGATTGATACTGGTCCAGACCTGATGGGCAAAGGATTCCACTTCCCCAATCGGCATTTGTGTAAAACGATAGTAGTAGCTTTCGGGATCGTTTTGGGCTAGGCTCAGCATTTTCAAGAAACGGTCCAGATACCAACTCTCGATGTCATCGACTGCAGCATCAACATAGATGGAAAAGTCAAAGAAGTCAGTGATATAGAGACGCTCGTTTTGTGGATTTTGAAAGACATTGATTCCTTCAACGATCACAAAATCAGCGGCTTTGACGCTTTGCTTTTCCTCAGGTACGATGTCGTAGACTTCATGAGAATAGACAGGAATATCTACATCTTGTCCATTTTTGATGTGGTCCAGGAAGTTGAGAAGAGCTTCCATATCATAGCTTTCAGGAAATCCCTTGCGATTTAAAATCTCTTGCTCAACCAAGGTCTGGTTGGGATAGAGGAAGCCATCAGTTGTTACCAACTCAACTGTAGCATCTGTAAGCGTACGGGATAGTAAGATTTGCAGTAGTCGACTAGTTGTAGATTTTCCAACGGCAACACTCCCAGAAACCCCAATGATAAAAGGTTGAGATTTGCTTTCACGTTGGAGGAAAATCCCTTTTGAAAAGGCCAAATCATCCTTGGTACGCTTGTAAATCTGGATGAGATGGGCTAGGGGAAGATAGACATCGGTAACATCTTGCAGACTAATCTGGTCATTAAAGCTCTTGATGGATTCTAATTCCTCTTCTGTCAAAGGAGGTGTTGTCTTTCGATGTAAAGATTGCCAAGTCTGGCGGCTGATTTTTTCAAAATGTAAAAATTCGTTGGTCATTTGTTTTCCCCTAGATATTTTATCTATCATACCATAAAAAGCTAAAAAAATAAAGCGGTTTCTTGATGATAGTAAGCCAATATCGTATAATAGAGGTAGATAGAGGTTGACCGATTTATAGATGAAGTAGGAGATAGTTTCTGTTAATTTATAAGCTAATAAAGGGGAATTTTTAGTTCACAACTTATAGGAGGTGTACTATGAAAATCTTAAAACGTTACACATTGGAACTCTGTTTTATTTTAAGTTTTGCACTACCTTTTTTAAAAGGAGCGAATGCGGATAATGGTAGACGTTTTGTGGAAACCTATTACGGTTTTACTTTTTTGATGGAACATGCTATTGTAACAGCTGTCTTTATCTGTTCGCTCTTGATTGCTTTCTTCCTAAAAAAACGGTGGACGAAATGGCTTGCTGCTGGTAGTTATCTATTTTTGATTTTGTGGATTGCTACAGAGGGTTATTTCTTCCGCATGTCGCTAGAAGATTTGATACGCCTTTGGACAAGTTTGGAAATCTTGACACAAACTTATCAGTTGGGCTTTTATCTAAACATCCTGTTGGGAATTTTGTTGATAATAAAGTATTTGAAGGTTAAGCAATAGTCATAAAAATGAGCCTAATTATAGATGATAAATTTGTTGTTTTATCCTGATTATGATATTTCTAGTTCTAAATGGCTTATTATTTATAAGTGTTGAAAGAGATTGAAGAAAATGTTTTACTTACTAGCTTTCTTCAGTCTTTTTCGTTTTTTTATCAATTTGTAAACGATTTACAATTTAAGGCAAATTATGGTAAAATAGTTTCATGAGTAAAATGTATTATGCAGAAAATCCTGACGCTGCTCATGACATTCATGAGTTGAGAGTGGATTTGTTGGGAGAAAAAATGACCTTTTTGACGGATGCGGGTGTTTTTAGCAAGAAAATGATTGACTTTGGCAGTCAACTCTTGCTCAAGTGTCTAGAGGTCAACCAAGGAGAAACTGTCCTGGATGTAGGCTGTGGTTACGGACCTTTGGGCTTGTCTTTAGCTAAGGCTTATGGCGTTCAGGCTACCATGGTCGATATCAATAATCGTGCCTTGGATTTGGCGCGACAAAATGCTGAACGAAATAAAGTAGAAGCGACGATTTTCCAGTCCAACATCTATGAACAAGTTGAAGGCACATTTGACCATGTCATTTCCAATCCTCCTATCCGTGCGGGCAAGCAAGTGGTTCATGAAATCATTGAGAAAAGTAAAGATTTTTTGGAAACTGGTGGGGATTTAACAATCGTTATCCAGAAAAAACAAGGGGCCCCAAGTGCTAAGTCCAAGATGGAAGAGGTGTTTGGCAATTGTGAAATCGTCAAAAAAGATAAGGGATACTATATCCTTAGAAGTGTGAAAGAATGAGAGCAGTTGATTTAATCCAAAAGAAACGAGATGGTCAAGAACTGACTTCGAGTGAAATTGAATGGCTGGTAGAAGGCTATGTGTCAGGAACTGTTCCTGATTATCAGATGTCTGCTTTTGCTATGGCTGTTTATTTTAAAGGAATGACGACACGAGAAATCTCTGACCTAACTATGAATATGGTTCAGACAGGCCAAGAGTTTGATTTATCAGCTATTGAAGGGGTTAAGGTTGACAAGCATTCTACTGGGGGTGTTGGTGATAAGGTGACCTTGATTTTGGCTCCTCTTGTTGCAAGCTTTGGTGTTCCTGTGGCCAAAATGAGTGGTCGTGGTCTCGGCCATACTGGTGGAACAATTGATAAATTGGAGTCTATCAAGGGCTATCAAGTGGAACGCAGTCAAGAGGATTTTATTCGTCAGGTTCAGGATATTGGTGTATCGGTCATTGGGCAATCAGACCAACTGGTTAAAGCTGATAAGCTTCTCTACGCCCTACGTGATGTGACAGCAACTGTCGACACGATTCCTTTGATTGCGAGTTCGGTGATGAGCAAGAAAATTGCTGCAGGGGCGGATGCTATTTTGCTAGACGTGACTGTCGGTGAGGGTGCTTTCATGAAGACGGTTGATGAGGCGCGCGAATTGGCTCAAACCATGGTGGAACTTGGTAAGGCAGTTGGTCGAAAGACGGTAGCAGTGATTACGGATATGAGCCAGCCCTTGGGACGAGCGATTGGAAATCGTCTGGAAATCCTTGAAGCATTGGAGATTTTACAAGGGCAAGGCCGTCAGGATATTACTCACTTCATATGTGAGTTGGCTCAAATTATGCTTGGCCTGGCAAATGTAAATAAAACAGTTGAAGAAGTTCGCCAACATCTTGAAAATGGTCAAGCACTGGCTAAGTTTGAGGAGATGGTCCAAGCCCAAGGTGGAGACTTAGAAGACCTCTATCGTCCTGTCAATGTTACCCATGTGGTGGAAATCCCTGCTCAGGAAACGGGTATTATCTCAGCTCTTCCAGCAATGGAATTTGGGCTTTATGCTATGAGACTGGGGGCAGGCCGTGCAGTCAAGACTGATGATTTGGACTATGAAACAGGAATTGTTTTTGAAAAGAAAGTTGGAGATTCCGTTCAAAAGGGAGAAATTGTTGCAAAAGTATACACAAATGGAAAAATTTCTCCTCAGCTAGTTACAGATTTTCAAAAATATGTTAAAATAAATGATAGGGTGCAAAGTTTACGAGAAATTATAGAAATTATCTCATAAACCGCAGGAGAATCCGAATATGAAATTAAATAAATATATCGATCATACGCTTTTAAAACAAGATGCAACAGAAAATCAAATTGATAGTTTGTTGTCTGAGGCTAGGGAGTATGACTTTGCCAGTGTTTGCGTTAATCCGACCTGGGTTGAATATGCTAAAAAAGGACTTGAAGGCACAGATGTCAAGGTCTGCACAGTAGTAGGTTTCCCCTTGGGGGCAACAACTTCAGCTGTGAAAGCATTTGAAACAAAAGAAGTTATCCAAAATGGTGCAGATGAGATTGATATGGTGATCAATGTTGGGGCTCTCAAATCAGGTGATCTTGATTTGGTTGAGTCAGATATTCGCGCAGTCGTAGAAGCAAGTGGTGACAAGTTAGTGAAAGTCATTATTGAAGCTTGCCTTCTGACAGATCAAGAAAAAGTTGTGGCTTGTCAATTAGCCCAAAAAGCAGGAGCTGATTTTGTTAAAACATCTACTGGCTTTTCAACTGGTGGCGCTACGATAGCAGATGTTCAATTGATGCGTGAAACAGTTGGGCCTGATATGGGTGTCAAGGCTGCTGGTGGAGCTCGTTCTTATGCAGATGCTCTTGCCTTTGTGGAAGCAGGGGCGACCCGTATCGGAACGTCAGCTGGAGTAGCCATTTTAAAAGGAGAATTGGCAGATGGCGACTACTGAGTTGATTGAACTGGCAATTGAAACCAGCAAACATGCCTATGTCCCTTATTCTCACTTTCCTATCGGAGCAGTTTTAGTGGCAAAAGACGGAAGTGTTTACACGGGAGTGAATATCGAAAATGCTAGCTATCCTTTGACCAATTGCGGTGAGAGAACAGCCATTTTTAAGGCTGTATCTGAAGGGCAAAGAGAATTTTCAGAGCTGATTGTTTATGGTCAAACTGAAAAACCGATTTCACCATGTGGTGCTTGTCGCCAAGTAATGGTCGAATTTTTTGAACAAGATCTAAAAGTGACCTTAGTCGCAAAAGATAAATCGACGGTCGAGATGACGGTCGGGGAATTACTTCCATACTCTTTTACAGACTTAAATTAGTCTGAGTCGCTCTTTGAGTGGCAAGGGTCTTTGTGACCAATCAATCCATACTTGCAACATCGTTGCACATCTTATTTAGGAGGTTCAGTAATGAACAAGAAACAATGGCTAGGCCTTGGTCTAGTTGCAGTGGCAGCAGTTGGACTTGCTGCATGTGGTAACCGCTCTTCTCGTAACGCAGCTTCATCTTCTGATGTGAAGACAAAAGCAGCAATCGTCACTGATACTGGTGGTGTTGATGATAAATCATTCAACCAATCAGCTTGGGAAGGTTTGCAAGCTTGGGGTAAAGAACACAACCTTTCAAAAGATAAAGGTTTCACTTACTTCCAATCAACAAGTGAAGCTGACTATGCTAACAACTTGCAACAAGCTGCTGGAAGCTACAACCTAATCTTCGGTGTTGGTTTTGCCCTTCACAATGCAGTTAAAGATGCAGCAGAAGAGCACACTGATTTGAACTATGTTTTGATTGATGATGTGATTAAAGATAAAAAGAATGTTGCTAGTGTAACATTTGCTGATAATGAGTCAGGTTACCTCGCTGGTGTGGCCGCAGCTAAAACAACTAAAACAAAACAAGTTGGTTTTGTAGGTGGTATGGAGTCAGAAGTTATCTCTCGTTTTGAAGCAGGATTCAAGGCTGGTGTTGCGTCAGTAGACCCATCTATCAAAGTACAAGTTGACTACGCTGGTTCATTTGGTGATGCTGCTAAAGGTAAAACAATTGCAGCCGCACAATACGCAGCTGGTGCAGATATTGTTTACCAAGTAGCTGGTGGTACAGGTGCAGGTGTCTTTGCAGAAGCAAAATCACTTAACGAAAGCCGTCCTGAAAATGAAAAAGTTTGGGTTATCGGTGTTGACCGTGACCAAGAAGCAGAAGGTAAATACACTTCTAAAGATGGTAAAGAATCAAACTTTGTTCTTGTATCTACTTTGAAACAAGTTGGTACAACTGTAAAAGATATCTCTAACAAGGCAGAAAAAGGTGAATTCCCTGGCGGTCAAGTAATCGTTTACTCATTGAAAGATAAAGGGGTTGACTTGGCAGTAACAAACCTTTCAGAAGAAGGTAAAAAAGCTGTTGAAGATGCTAAAGCTAAAATCCTTGATGGAAGCGTAAAAGTTCCTGAAAAATAATGGATGGAAGTCATTTCTTAGGAAGCGGCCCTCGGCCGCTTTTTTAAGAGTTGAGGCAAAGTCATTTTGTCTCAGTAAAGCTTGCTACTGAATAAACTAGCAAGTTTTATTGAAATAAAATAAGACTCTGAAAGGAAGAGCACATGGCACACGAAAATGTCATTGAGATGCGTGATATTACCAAGGTGTTTGGTGAATTTGTTGCCAACGACAAAATCAACCTGAACCTACGAAAAGGTGAAATTCATGCACTTTTAGGAGAAAATGGGGCTGGAAAGTCCACGCTCATGAACATGTTAGCAGGGCTTCTTGAACCAACCAGTGGTGAAATTGTGGTCAACGGTCAAGTTGTCAACCTCGACTCACCATCTAAAGCAGCTAGCTTGGGAATCGGAATGGTTCACCAGCACTTTATGTTGGTAGAAGCCTTCACAGTGGCTGAAAACATCATTTTAGGTAGTGAATTGACTAAAAATGGTGTGCTAGATATCGCTGGAGCTAGCAAAGAAATCAAGGCTCTTTCTGAACGTTATGGCTTAGCTGTTGACCCTTCTGCCAAGGTAGCAGATATATCAGTTGGAGCCCAACAACGTGTAGAAATTTTAAAAACCCTTTATCGGGGGGCTGATATCCTTATCTTTGACGAACCAACGGCTGTTTTGACTCCATCAGAAATTGATGAGTTGATGGCTATTATGAAAAATCTTGTCAAAGAAGGAAAATCAATTATCTTGATTACCCACAAGTTGGACGAGATTCGCGCAGTTTCTGACCGCGTTACAGTTATCCGTCGTGGGAAATCAATTGAAACCGTCGAAATTGCAGGGGCTACCAATGCTGATTTGGCAGAAATGATGGTAGGACGTTCTGTTTCCTTTAAAACAGAGAAACAAGCCTCTCAACCAAAAGAAGTTGTCTTGTCTATCAAAGATTTGGTGGTCAATGAAAACCGCGGTGTCCCAGCTGTGAAAAATCTGTCCTTAGATGTTCGTGCTGGAGAGATTGTTGGTATTGCAGGGATTGATGGAAATGGTCAGTCTGAACTGATTCAAGCCATTACAGGTCTTCGCAAGGTTGAATCTGGAAGCGTCGAGCTAAAAGGAAATTCAATTGTAGGCTTGCACCCACGTCAGATTACAGAGTTGAGTGTTGGTCACGTTCCAGAAGACCGTCACCGTGATGGTTTGATTTTGGAAATGATGATTTCTGAAAATATTGCCCTTCAAACCTACTACAAAGAACCACATAGTAAAAATGGAATTTTGAACTATTCAAATATTACTTCTTATGCTAAAAAGTTAATGGAAGAGTTTGATGTTCGTGCTGCCAGTGAATTAGTTCCTGCAGCTGCACTCTCAGGAGGAAATCAACAAAAAGCAATTATTGCTCGTGAAATTGATCGAGATCCTGATCTCCTTATCGTTAGCCAGCCAACTCGTGGGTTGGATGTCGGTGCCATTGAATATATCCACAAGCGCTTGATTGAAGAGCGTGATAATGGCAAGGCTGTCCTTGTTGTCAGCTTTGAATTGGATGAGATTTTAAACGTCTCAGACCGCATTGCCGTTATCCACGATGGGAAGATTCAAGGTATTGTGTCACCAGAAACAACCAATAAACAAGAACTTGGTGTCTTGATGGCTGGTGGAAACTTGGGAAAGGAGAAGAGTGATGTCTAAAAAATTACAACAAATTTCGGTTCCCTTGATTTCTGTCTTCCTAGGAATTTTACTCGGAGCCATTGTCATGTGGATCTTTGGTTATGATGCTATTTGGGGCTACGAAGAATTGTTCTATACAGCCTTTGGTAGCCTGCGTGGAATTGGGGAAATCTTTCGTGCCATGGGACCTTTGGTCTTGATTGGTCTTGGCTTTGCCGTTGCCAGTCGTGCAGGTTTCTTTAACGTCGGGCTTCCTGGTCAGGCCTTGGCTGGTTGGATTCTCAGTGGTTGGTTTGCCTTGTCGCATCCAGATATGCCACGTCCCTTGATGATTCTAGCAACCATCGTGATTGCCTTGATTGCTGGAGGGATTGTCGGAGCGATTCCGGGTATTCTTAGAGCTTATCTGGGGACGTCAGAGGTTATCGTAACCATCATGATGAACTACATTGTCTTGTATGTAGGGAATGCCTTTATCCATGCATTCCCTAAAGACTTCATGCAAAGTACAGATTCAACCATTCGTGTTGGGGCTAATGCAACCTATCAGACACCTTGGTTGTCTGAGTTGACTGGTAACTCGCGGATGAATATTGGTATTTTCTTTGCCATCATTGCCGTTGCGGTCATTTGGTTCATGCTCAAGAAAACAACCCTTGGTTTTGAAATTCGTGCAGTTGGTCTTAATCCACATGCTTCAGAATATGCTGGTATTTCTGCTAAACGAACGATTATCCTCTCAATGATCATATCAGGTGCCTTGGCTGGCCTTGGTGGTGCTGTTGAAGGACTTGGAACCTTCCAGAACGTCTATGTTCAAGGTGCGTCATTGGCTGTTGGATTTAACGGGATGGCGGTTAGTCTGCTTGCGGCCAACTCACCAATTGGTATTCTCTTTGCAGCCTTCCTATTTGGAGTTCTCCAAGTTGGAGCTCCAGGTATGAATGCGGCGCAGGTACCGTCTGAGCTTGTCAGCATTGTAACAGCGTCTATTATCTTCTTTGTCAGTGTTCATTACCTTATCGAACGCTTTGTCAAACCGAAAAAACAAGTTAAAGGAGGTAAGTAAAGATGTCTATTACAACCTTGCTCACCCTTTTGGTGTCTTCTATGCTGATTTACTCAGCGCCCCTCATCTTTACAAGTATCGGTGGTGTTTTCTCTGAACGTGGTGGTGTGGTAAACGTCGGCCTTGAAGGAATTATGGTTATGGGTGCCTTTTCTGGAGTTGTCTTTAACCTTGAATTTGCAGAACAATTTGGAGCAGCAACTCCATGGCTATCCTTGCTTGTAGCAGGATTGGTTGGTGGTCTCTTCTCTATCATCCACGCAGCAGCGACGGTTCATTTCCGTGCAGACCATGTTGTCAGCGGTACGGTATTGAACTTGATGGCGCCTGCCTTGGCTGTTTTCTTAGTGAAAGTTCTTTATAACAAAGGACAAACCGACAACCTAAGTCAGACTTTTGGACGCTTTGATTTCCCAGTCTTGGCGAATATCCCAGTGATCGGTGATATTTTCTTCAAGTCAACTAGTCTACTTGGTTATCTAGCGATTGCCTTCTCGTTCCTTGCTTGGTTTATCCTCTTCAAGACCCGATTTGGTCTTCGTCTCCGCTCTGTAGGTGAACATCCTCAAGCAGCGGATACCTTGGGAATCAATGTCTACAAGATGAGATATTTAGGGGTTATTATTTCAGGTTTCCTAGGTGGAATTGGCGGAGCGATTTATGCTCAATCCATCTCAGTTAACTTCTCAGTGACAACTATTGTTGGACCTGGATTTATCGCTCTTGCTGCGATGATTTTCGGAAAATGGAATCCAATCGGAGCTATGTTATCTAGTCTCTTCTTTGGACTTTCACAAAGTTTGGCTGTTATCGGATCTCAATTGCCGTTCCTACAAGGAGTGCCTACGGTTTATCTTCAAATCGCACCTTATGTCTTGACAATTCTTGTCTTGGCAGCCTTCTTTGGAAAAGCAGTCGCACCAAAAGCAGATGGTATCAACTATATCAAATCAAAATAAGCATACAAAAAACGTCAGTTCTGAACTGCACCCCAAAAGTTAGACAGAAAAAATCTAACTTTTGGGGTGCTTTTATTATGAAATTAACTTATGATGATAAAGTTCAGATCTATGAACTTAGAAAACAAGGATATAGCTTAGAGAAGCTTTCAAATAAATTTGGGATAAATAATTCTAATATTAGATACATGATTAAATTGATTGATCGTTACGGAATAGAGTTTGTCAAAAAAGGAAAAAATCGTCACTATTCTCCTGATTTAAAACAAGAAATGATTCATAAAGTCTTACATGAAGGCTGGACTAAAGATAGAGTTTCTCTTGAATACGGGCTCCCAAGTCGTGGTATGCTTCCAAATTGATGGCACAATACAAGAAAAACGGGTATACTATTGTTGAGAAAACAAGAGGGAGAGTACCTAAAATGGGACGTAAGCCAAAAAAGAGACCTGAAGAGAGGACAGAATTAGAACGTCTTCAAGCAGAAAATGAGTACCTGAGAGCGGAGAATGCTATCCTAAAAAAGTTAAGAGAACTCCGATTGAAGGAGGAAAAAGAGAAAGAAGAAAGACAGAAATTGTTCAAGAATTAATGACTGAGTTTTCGTTAGATATTCTTCTAAAAGCCATTAAACTCGCTCGTTCGACCTACTACTATCATTTGAAACAGCTAGACAAACCAGATAAGGATCAAAAGCTTAAAGCTGAAATTCAAGCTATTTTTACCGAACAAAAAGGAAATTACGGATATCGTCGAATCCATTTAGAATTAAGAAATCGTGGTTATCTGGTCAATCATAAAAGAGTTCAACGCTTGATGGAAGTACTCAATTTACAAGCTAAAATGCGACAGAAACGAAAATATTCTTCTCATAAAGGAGATGTTGGTAAGAAGGCAGAGAATCTCATTCAACGTCAATTTGAAGGCTCTAAAACAATGGAAAAGTGCTACACAGATGTGACAGAATTTGCCATTCCAGCAAGTACTCAAAATCTTTACTTATCACCAGTTTTAGATGGCTTTAATAGCGAAATTATCGCCTATAATCTTTCAACTTCACCCAACTTAGAACAAGTAAAAACAATGTTGGAACAGGCATTCACAGAGAAGCACTACGAGAATACGATTCTCCATAGTGATCAAGGCTGGCAATATCAACACGATTCTTATCACCAGTTTCTTGAGGGTAAGGGAATTCAAGCATCCATGTCACGTAAGGGTAACAGCCCAGACAATGGTATGATGGAGTCCTTCTTTGGGATTCTGAAATCGGAAATGTTTTACGGTTATGAGAAGTCGTTTCAGTCGCTTAAGCAATTGGAACAAGCTATTGTAGACTATATTGATTACTACAACAATAAACGAATTAAGGTAAAACTAAAAGGACTCAGTCCTGTGCAATACAGAACTAAATCCTTCGGATAAATTGATTGTCTAACTTTTTGGGGTCAGTACAAAATGTGAACTGGCGTTTTATTTTTTAGGATGTTGATGGGTTAGGTTCAATCCCCAAGGGACAAGATTTTCAGTCTTGTTTTTGATACGAGCGATATTGTCCTTATGACGAATGATAATCAAGCCAGCAAGTGCTAGGATAATAGCGATGAAGAGAGAGTCATAGTTACTCAGGATAAAACCAAAAAGTGGAAAGAGTAGAACACCGATGACAGCTGCAACCGATGCTGTGACACTAGAGAGTGAAATCATGCTACCCAGATAGAGGGTTCCAAAGAAAACAACTGCAAGGTAGAGACAGAAGACAGGCGCAAATCCGAAAATCACTCCAGCACTGGTTGCGACAGCCTTACCACCCTTAAATCCTGCAAAGATAGGAAAGGTATGGCCAATAACAGCCAAAAGTCCAAAGATGAGGGGTGAAACACCTTGTAGATGAAAAACAATTGGAAGAAGTGTTGCTAGGGTTCCTTTGAAAAAGTCAATCACAAAGGTCGCCATTCCCGCTTTTTTTCCTAAAATGCGGAAAGTATTGGTTGTTCCAGTGTTACCAGAACCGTGTTCACGCAGATTGATTTGAAAGAATACTTGTCCAATCCAGAGACCAGACGGAATTGAACCCAGCAGATAGGCTAGGAGTAATAAAACTATTGTAATCATACTCCTATTATATCATGAAATGGAGAAGAAAGGCAGAGAATCTCTTCCGAAATTGTAACAGCGGAGAAAGAAAAATTTTGCAAAATCCTTGGAAAACCTGTAGAATAGTAAAGATGAACGAATAGGAGGTTCCTTGTGTCAAAAAAGGAAATCAATATTAACAATTATAATGATGATGCCATTCAGGTGCTAGAAGGGTTGGATGCGGTTCGAAAACGTCCAGGGATGTATATCGGATCGACTGATGGTGCTGGTCTCCACCACTTAGTCTGGGAAATCGTCGATAATGCTGTCGATGAAGCCTTGTCTGGATTTGGTGACCGTATTGATGTGACCATCAATAAAGATGGGAGTTTGACTGTACAAGACCATGGACGTGGGATGCCGACAGGTATGCACGCTATGGGAATCCCAACAGTTGAGGTTATCTTTACCATTCTCCACGCAGGAGGGAAATTTGGTCAAGGTGGCTACAAGACTTCTGGTGGTCTCCATGGGGTTGGATCTTCCGTTGTAAACGCCCTATCAAGCTGGTTGGAAGTTGAAATTACCCGTGATGGAACGGTTTATAAACAACGATTTGAAAATGGGGGCAAACCTGTTACGACTCTTGAAAAGGTCGGTACAGCACCCAAGTCTAAGACAGGTACTAAGGTTACTTTTATGCCTGACGCGACGATCTTTTCTACGACAGATTTCAAGTACAATACCATCTCAGAACGTCTCAATGAATCAGCCTTTCTTTTGAAAAATGTGACCTTGTCTTTGACGGACAAGCGAACAGAAGAAGCTATTGAGTTCCATTATGAAAACGGGGTGCAGGATTTTGTTTCCTACCTTAATGAAGACAAGGAAACCTTGACACCAGTTCTGTACTTTGAGGGGGAAGATAATGGTTTCCAAGTAGAAGTAGCTCTTCAGTACAATGATGGATTTTCAGATAACATTCTGTCCTTTGTTAATAATGTTCGCACCAAGGACGGTGGAACGCATGAGACAGGACTCAAGTCTGCTATCACTAAGGTTATGAATGACCATGCGCGTAAGACGGGGCTTCTCAAGGAAAAAGATAAAAACCTTGAAGGATCAGACTACCGTGAGGGACTTGCTGCCGTTCTTTCTATCTTGGTTCCTGAAGAACACCTCCAGTTTGAAGGACAGACCAAGGACAAGCTAGGAAGCCCTCTTGCTCGTCCCGTTGTGGATGGCATTGTGGCGGATAAGTTGACCTTCTTCCTTATGGAAAATGGGGAATTGGCTTCTAACCTCATCCGCAAGGCTATCAAGGCGCGTGATGCTCGTGAAGCAGCACGTAAGGCGCGTGATGAGAGCCGAAATGGTAAGAAAAATAAAAAAGACAAGGGCTTGCTGTCTGGGAAATTGACCCCAGCCCAGTCTAAGAATCCAGCTAAGAATGAACTCTATCTAGTCGAGGGAGATTCTGCCGGAGGTTCTGCCAAACAAGGTCGTGACCGCAAGTTCCAGGCTATTCTACCTCTTCGGGGTAAGGTTATCAATACAGCCAAGGCCAAGATGGCGGATATCCTCAAAAATGAAGAAATCAACACCATGATTTATACCATCGGTGCGGGTGTGGGAGCAGACTTCTCTATTGAGGATGCTAACTATGACAAAATCATTATCATGACCGATGCCGATACTGATGGTGCCCATATCCAGACCTTGCTCTTGACATTTTTCTATCGTTACATGCGTCCCCTAGTTGAGGCAGGACACGTTTATATCGCCCTTCCGCCTCTTTACAAGATGTCCAAAGGTAAAGGCAAGAAAGAAGAAGTGGCCTATGCTTGGACGGACGGTGAACTAGAAGAACTCCGCAAGCAGTTCGGTAAAGGCGCTACTCTCCAACGCTACAAAGGACTTGGTGAGATGAATGCGGATCAGCTCTGGGAAACAACCATGAATCCAGAAACCCGTACTCTTATCCGTGTCACCATTGAAGATCTAGCACGCGCTGAACGCCGCGTAAACGTCCTCATGGGAGATAAGGTCGAACCACGACGTAAGTGGATTGAAGACAATGTCAAGTTTACGCTGGAAGAAGCGACAGTGTTTTGAAAGAATGAAAGTGAGATTATGAGTTATACAGAATATTCGAATCAAGAGTTTGAGAAATTAGATGATGATGGTCAACTAAATATTATGGCTTTATTCGGCAATGGAGTTGATATTCAATTGATGGAATATCTAGATTCTCCTTATCGAACTTCTTATCAAAATTTCTATAATTATCTTTGCTATAAAAATTTTGATAAAAATAATATGATCTTCCAAAAGATGACTATGGACAAGAAAGAAAATGAAATTAATGCTAGTGTCAAGCAAAATTGGAGTGATTTTGAAAATAGTTTAATTGAGATTTTTAATGAAAATAATAATCTAAATTTAGATACGTTGACAAATAATTTTAATCAGTTTCAAGTCGAATTTTCGAATTTTTTAAACGAAATTATAACTCCAGAAATGCTATCAAAACTAGGTGATAAAAGTTCTCAAAAAAATATTGCACTGAATTCTTTTACTAATTTTTTAGGAGATTTAGACCAATCTAATTTTAAAAAATTATCTTTCCCATCAAAGGCCAATCACTTTAGATTATTTAATTGGGAAATATTAAATTTTAATTATACATCAATGCTCGATAATATTTTAGTTTTAGATAAATTTCAGTTCGATCCTCACCCATGGAAACATGCTGACAGACAAATCCAATTTAATGTTAATCCTAAAAATTACCCAAACGATTATTGTAAATGGAATAGTTCAACTAATTTTTCTAGTTATTTAATGGTGAATATTACCCATCCCCATGGTTATCAAAATGTTCCTAAATCAATGTTATTTGGTTTCGATAACGAAAATCAAATAACAAAATACGATAATAGAAAAAAAGCAAAGAATTTTTTAAAACCCTACTGGGGTCAGAATAATAAGAAGTATAAATCATACTTCAAAGATACTGAGCTATTCATACTTTATGGCTTATCAATCGGTGATAGTGACTTTTGGTGGTGGAATAATATTCTTAACTCACTATTGGAGACAGACTCTGAATTGATTATTTATAATTACAATAGCAATAATGAATCTGATATTGACACAATTAATAGATTTATTAATATTGCAAAAAAAGAACAACTCACTGATGAGGATATAGAAAAACTTCATAAAAAGATTGCAGTAGTTCAGTATGACTCTAAATCAAAACTCTATGCGTTCAAATTAGATCATTTCGATTGAATTTATTTTCTTCTCTTCTCTTCTCTTCTCCTAAAACAAAATATTAAACATAAAGAATTTCTTATATGGAAACCAACAATTGAGTATGGGATTTGTTAAAGAATATGATAATGAAAAAATTCCAGTAGATAACTCGCTTTATAAACATGTTATTTACAACACTCAAAAAAATTAATAACTAATAGGTTATCAACATGAGAACTGAAACAGAAATGCTAGATCTGATTTTACAGACTGCCAAAACTTTACAAGTCAAAGCTGTCGCCATGTCTGGTTCACGAACTGATACAACAGCACCAAAAGATGAGTTTCAAGACTATGACGTGGTCTATGTCGTGGACGATTTAGATAATCTGACGAGAGACCTTTCTTGGTTGGACCGGTTTGGTAAACGCATTATTGAGCAAGAAGTCATCCTTGGTCACCATCGCCTTTATCTCATGCTCTTTGAAGATGGCAATCGGATTGATTTGACACTCTGCCCCAAAGACCATATCCAAGAGTGGGTGGATAGTGAAGCTGATTATACAGTATTGAAAGATGAGAAGGGCTTGTTTGAGTCCTATACTACAAGTCCTCAACGTTACTGGACGAATCCAGCTAGCCCGATTGATTTTGAAAAAGCCTGCAATGAATTTTGGTGGGTTTCCGCCTATGTAGTGAAGGGTATTTGTCGGAATCAGCTCATCTATGCGACCGACCATCTCTACGGTATTTGTCAGCAAGAATTATTGAAAATCTTAGCTTGGCAGGTAGTAAGTGATAAGGGGGCTGTCGACTTCGGCAAGAACTATAAATATCTCTTTAACTATTTACCTGCTGAGAAAAAGAAAGAATTCTCAAGTCTACTTGATTTTTCAAGTAAAGAGAAAATCACTCAGTCTTTGTTTGCTATGATGCAACTTTTCCACCAAGAAGCTCACTCTCTTGCTCACAAGATGGGCTTTGACTACGATAAGGAAGTGGCTGAGAAGATGATTGAGTATGCTGAGGAAAGAGTGAAGAAGTTTGGGAATGACTAGAAAAATGAAAAAGCGAGAGGAGAAGACTCATGATTGAAAAAGTGGAACGCCTCATTACAGAGATTAATCGTATTCATCGAGAATATTCTAAAGATTATTTTGAAACAGGTAAGGTGGAGAAAATCAATCTCAAGCATACCTTTTCTAAAGTTCCGACGAAAGCGATTTTGGCCTACCGTCTGAACTTACATGAGTCAATTAATGACTATCTGATGAAAGCAGATGTCCAAGATATTGCCTATGTTTATCGTGTCAAAACTTCTGAGTCTATTTTAGATAAAATTACACGTTTTTCTGAGCGTCAAGAGGGTTATCCTGTGAATTCCATTCTTAATGATATTTTTGGTGCTCGTATGATTTTAAGTTCCAAAGAGATAGCTCAAGTCATGGAGAAATTAGATGATTGGCAAGAGAATTACGGACTAAAAAACTGGTATTTACGTGATAAAGATGGCTATGTTGGTATTCATATTTATTTTAAAAATAAAAGTAATTTTTATTATCCATGGGAACTCCAACTTTGGGATAGGAAAGATGTAGATAGCAATATCGCCAGTCATATCAAGTATAAACGAGGATTTGTGGAGTAGACATTTCAAGTGGAAATGATGATACAGGAATTGGATGAAGCTCACTTACTCTATATTTTTTTCTTATTCCATAATATTTACTCTCCATTCTTCGAAAGGAGCTGAACACGCCCTAAATGCTGTGTGAAATTCCTTATTAACTGAAGCAACAAATTTTAAACACTTTAAACTACAGAAAGGATAGTTTGGTTATTTATAGTAACTGAACACGGGACTAATCCTTTCTACATCCTTTTATCATTACACACACTCTACATTCTTTGAAAGGAGTTGAACACGCCCTAAATGCTGTGTGAAAAAGATAAATTCTCTTACGAGCATCGCTCGCTTTAAGAATTTCCTATTTTCACTTTGCATTTTACGGGCTTAGTATCCTATGTCTAACATTCAAAATATGTCCCTAGAGGACATCATGGGAGAGCGCTTTGGTCGCTACTCCAAGTACATTATTCAAGACCGGGCTTTGCCAGATATTCGTGATGGCTTGAAACCGGTTCAGCGCCGTATCCTTTATTCGATGAATAAGGATGGCAATACCTTTGATAAGAGCTACCGCAAGTCGGCCAAGTCTGTCGGTAACATTATGGGGAATTTCCACCCACACGGGGATTCTTCTATCTATGACGCCATGGTTCGTATGTCCCAGGACTGGAAAAACCGTGAGATTCTAGTTGAAATGCACGGTAATAATGGTTCGATGGACGGAGATCCGCCTGCGGCTATGCGTTATACCGAGGCCCGTTTATCAGAGATTGCAGGCTACCTTCTTCAAGATATCGATAAAAAGACAGTTCCTTTTGCTTGGAACTTTGACGATACCGAGAAAGAGCCAACTGTCTTACCAGCTGCCTTTCCAAACCTTCTAGTCAATGGTTCTACAGGTATTTCAGCTGGTTATGCCACAGATATTCCACCACATAATTTGGCTGAAGTCATTGATGCGACAGTCTACATGATTGATCACCCAACTACCAAGGTTGATAAGTTGATGGAATTCTTGCCTGGACCAGACTTTCCAACAGGAGCGATCATCCAAGGTCGTGACGAGATTAACAAGGCCTACGAAACTGGAAAAGGGCGCGTGGTTGTTCGTTCCAAGACTGAGATTGAAAAGCTAAAAGGTGGTAAGGAACAAATCGTTATCACTGAGATTCCTTATGAAATCAACAAGGCCAATTTAGTCAAGAAAATCGATGATGTTCGTGTCAATAACAAGGTAGCTGGGATTGCTGAGGTTCGTGATGAGTCTGATCGTGATGGTCTTCGTATTGCTATTGAGCTAAAAAAAGATGCCAATACGGAGCTTGTTCTTAATTATCTTTTCAAATACACAGACCTGCAAATCAACTACAACTTTAACATGGTGGCGATTGACAATTTCACACCTCGTCAGGTTGGGATTGTTCCAATCCTGTCTAGCTACATCGCTCACCGTCGTGAAGTGATTTTGGCACGTTCCCGCTTTGACAAGGAAAAGGCCGAAAAACGTCTCCATATCGTGGAAGGTTTGATTCGTGTTATCTCTATTTTGGATGAAGTCATTGCTCTTATCCGTGCTTCTGAGAACAAGGCTGACGCTAAGGAAAATCTTAAGATTAGCTATGATTTTACAGAAGAGCAGGCTGAGGCTATCGTAACCTTGCAACTATACCGTTTGACCAATACGGATGTCGTTGTCTTGCAGGAAGAAGAAGCAGAGCTTCGTGAAAAGATTGCTATGCTGGCGGCTATTATCGGTGATGAACGGACTATGTACAATCTCATGAAGAAAGAGCTTCGTGAGGTCAAGAAGAAATTTGCTACTCCACGTTTGAGTAGCTTAGAAGATACTGCAAAAGCAATCGAGATTGATACAGCTAGTTTGATTGCTGAGGAGGATACCTATGTCAGCGTGACTAAGGCTGGTTACATCAAGCGTACCAGCCCGCGTTCTTTTGCAGCTTCAACGCTAGAGGAAATTGGCAAGCGTGATGATGACCGTTTAATCTTTGTACAATCTGCTAAGACAACCCAGCACCTCTTGATGTTCACAACTCTTGGAAATGTCATTTATCGACCAATTCATGAATTGGCTGATATTCGTTGGAAGGATATCGGTGAGCATCTGAGTCAGACCGTTACAAACTTTGAAACTAACGAAGAAATCCTTTATGTGGAAGTCGTGGATCAGTTTGATGATGCGACAACCTACTTTGCGGCGACTCGTTTCGGTCAAATCAAGCGTGTAGAACGCAAAGAATTCTCTCCATGGCGAACCTACAAGTCTAAGTCTGTCAAGTATGCTAAGCTCAAAGACGATACAGACCAGATTGTAGCAGTGGCTCCGATTAAACTAGATGATGTTCTTTTGATTAGCCAAAATGGTTATGCCCTTCGTTTCAATATCGAAGAGGTTCCAGTTGTCGGTGCTAAGGCTGCAGGTGTCAAGGCTATGAATTTGAAAGCAGATGATGTCCTCCAATCTGCCTTTATCTGTAACACTTCATCATTCTATCTCTTGACCCAGCGTGGAAGTTTGAAACGTGTTTCCATCGAGGAAATTCCAGTAACCAGCCGTGCCAAACGAGGACTACAAGTCTTGCGTGAGTTAAAAAACAAACCGCACCGTGTCTTTTTGGCTGGTGCAGTTGCAGAGCAAGGATTTGTTGGTGATCTCTTCAGTACAGAGGCGGACAGGAATGACCAAACTCTGATTATCCAATCCAATAAAGGAAGGACCTATGAAAGCCGATTAAAAGACTTGAACCTATCAGAACGAATAAGTAACGGTAGCTTTATATCCGATACCATTTCAGATGAAGAAGTTTTTGATGCTTATCTTCAGGAAGCTTATACAGAACTTGAATCTAAGAAATGATAAAAAACAATGAAAAGCTTTTCATTAAGAAATTTCTTAAGCTATAGATTTAAGAGTTGAATTTGATTATATATACAAAAACGAACAGTGCTGATTCCCAACTGATAGGGACTCAATCCTGTTCGTTTTCCTGTCTTTATTGGTATAGACCGCCTGATATTTAATTGTGAAATTACTAATATGTGGTCAATTATTCAAGCTAGATTAATAAAAAAATAATATTTTTTAAGAAAACGATTGACATATATTATTTTTATGCTATACTTTTATTGTTTCAAGAAAGCGCGTTCAAGAAATAGTTGGTTTTAATATAAAAGGAGTTTTGTATGTCTCAAAATAAACAAGATAAAGGATTTCGTTTTTCTATTCGTAAACGTAGTGTTGGAGTATGTGGTGTTGCCATTGCAACATTTTTGCTAGGTTCTGGCCTTGTATTTCAAACAAATGTAGTAAAAGCAACAGAGCCAAGCGTTGCTGCAGTTGCTGGTGAAAATATTGCTGCACATAAGTCTGCAAGTCAGAGTTCGACTGCTTATGGTGCAGATGCTTCTAGAGCGGTTGACGGCAATCGAGATAATGACTACGGCCATCGCTCAGTTACTCATACAGATTTTCAAGATCATTCTTGGTGGAAAGTTGATTTAGCAAAGGAAGAAGGTGTGGGAACTGTTCGTATTTACAATCGTGGAGACAGTAATGTAGGGGATCGTTTATCTAATTTTGATGTTATTTTGTTAGATAAAGATGGAAATGAAGTGGCTCGTCAACATGTTGATAGTTTAAATGATCAACCAACAGTTGATGTTCAATTCACTGGAGTTAATGCACGATATGTAAAAATTGAATTAAATAAATCTAAAACTGCACTTAGTTTAGCAGAAGTTGAAGTATATCGTTCTCTAGGTGAAAATATTGCTGCTCATAAATCTGCGAGTCAGAGTTCAATTGCTTATGGAGGAGATGCTTCTAGAGCAGTTGACGGTAATCGTGATAACGCATGGAGTCACCGTTCCGTTACCCATACAGATTTTCAAGATCATTCTTGGTGGAAAGTTGACTTAGAGAAAGAAGAATCAGTAGGAACTGTTCGTATTTACAATCGTGGAGATGGGGATGTAGCAAATCGTTTATCTAATTTTGATGTTATTTTGTTGGATAAAGATGGGAATGAAGCAGCTCGTCAACATGTAGATAGCTTAAACAATCAACCAACAGTTGATGTTCAATTCTCAGGAGTTGATGCACGATATGTAAAAATTGAATTAAATAAATCTAAAACTCCACTTAGTTTAGCAGAAGTTGAAGTATATCGTTCTGCAAAATCAGAAAAGATTGTAGAAAATAAGAAAACAGAAAATAAATCTAAAACAGATTTTACTGCAGAACTAAATAAATATTTGTTTGGTTTGAATTATGATAAAACAAATATTTTAACTAGACGAGGCGAGGCAATAGAAAATTACACGAATACAAGCACAAAACAACAAGGAAATGAATTTGTGGTTGTGGAAAAAGTGAAGAAGAACCTTTCTAGTGGTCATGCTGATGTTGCTATTAATGGCAACGGAGATATTTTCCTAGGTGCTTTGTTTAAAGCAAATCAAGATCTCCTAGAAAATAAACCACAACAAATTAGCTTAGATCGTAGCAAAGGTAGAATTAGTGTTGATTTACCAGGAATGGTAGGCGGAGATAGCTATGTAGATGCTACACCAACTGTAAGTGGTATGCAGGAAGGTGTAAATACCCTGTTAAATCGTTGGCATGAAAAATATGCTGGGAAGAACCCTGCTCCAGCACGTATGCAGTACGAATCAACTTCTGCTTATAGCATGAATCAATTAAAAGCTAAATTCGGAAGTGACTTTGAAAAAGTTGGAGTTAATCTAAAAATTGATTTTGAAGCTGTCAATAAAGGTGAAAAACAAATTGAGGTAGTTGATTTTAAACAAGTTTACTATACTGCTAACTTTGATGCTCCAAAAAATCCATCAGATGTATTTGCCTCAGGAGTAACAGTTGATCAATTGAAAGCACGTGGAATTGATGAAAATACTCCTCCTGTATATGTATCAAGCGTGTCATACGGACGTCAAATGTATGTCAAATTTGAAACAACAAGCAAGAGTACAGAATTGAAAGCAGCTATCAATGCTGTCATTAAAGGAGTACCTATTAAAGCTGAATCTGAATGGGCACGTGTCTTGAAAAATACAACAGTAACAGTTTCCATCGTAGGTGGAAATGCTGATGGCGCTGCACGTGTTGTGACAGGTACAGTAGAAGATTTGAAGAAATTGATTCAAGAAGGAGCTACTTTCAGTACGCAAAATCCTGCTGTTCCAATTTCTTATAAGACTGCATTCTTGAAAGATAATCAAGTAGCCACAATTCAAAGCAATACAGACTACATTGAGACTAAAGTGACTTCATACAAAAATGGTTACCTCAATTTACACCATAAGGGAGCTTATATTGCTCGTTACTATGTTTACTGGGATGAAGTGACTTATGACAAGGATGGTGTTGAAAGTATTCGTTCACGTCAGTGGGAGCATAACGGTCAGAACAGAACAGCTGGTTTCCAAACTGAAATTCAATTTAGAGGAAATGTGCGCAATATACGCGTGAAGATTCAAGAAAAAACAGGTCTTGTTTGGGAACCATGGCGTACTGTTTACAATCGTACCGATCTTCCTTTAGTCCAAAAACGTACCATTATTAATTCAGGTACAACAATCAGACCAAAATACGATGAAAAAGTTGAAAACAACTAATTCTCACTTATAAAAATAATTAGTTATACTAATGAATTGAACCCCAAAAGTTAGTCCAAATTCTAACTCTTGGGGTGTTTTTCGGCTCTTTGTCAACTGTAGTGGGTTGAAGAAAAGCTATGATCGAGAAAGGACGAAATTTGTCCTTTCTTTTTTGATGTTCAGAGCGATAAAAATCCGTTTTTTGAAGTTTTCAAAGTTCCGAAAACCAAAGGCATTGCGTTTGATAAGTTTGATGAGATTATTGGTCGCTTCTAATTTAGCATTAGAATAGGGTAACTGAAGGGCATTGACGATTTTCTCTTTGTCCTTTAGAAAGGTTTTAAAGACAGTATGAAAAAGAGGATGAACCTGCTTTAGATTGTCTTCAATGAGTCCAAAGAATTTCTCAGACTCCTTATTCTGAAAGTGAAAAAGCAAGAGCTGATAGAGATTATAGTGGCATTTCAAATCTTCTGAATAGGTCAAAAGCTTGTCTAGGATTTCTTTATTGGTTAAGTGCATACGAAAAGTAGGGCGATAAAAACGTTTATCACTAAGTTTACGACTATCCTGTTGAATGAGTTTCCAGTAGCGCTTGATAGCCTTGTATTCATGAGATTTTCGCTCAAACTGATTCATGATTTGGACACGCACACGACTCATAGCACGGCTTAAGTGTTGAACGATGTGAAAGCGATCAAGTACAATTTTAGCACACGGAAAACGCTGTTTAGCCAAGTCATAGTAGGGACTAAACATATCCATAGTAATGATTTTCACCTGACAGCTAACGGCTCTATCATATTTAAGAAAGTGATCTCGAATGACGGCTTGTGTTCTACCCTCAAGAACAGTGATGATATTGAGCTTGTCAAAATCTTGTGCAATGAAACTCATCTTTCCCTTAGTGAAGGCATACTCGTCCCAGGACATAATCTCAGGAAGATGAGAAAAATCATGATTAAAGTGAAAGTCATTGAGCTTACGAATAACAGTTGAAGTTGAAATGGCCAGCTGATGAGCAATATCGGTCATAGAAGTCTTTTCAATCAACTTTTGAGCAATCTTTCGGTTGACGATACGAGGGATTTGGTGATTCTTCTTGACGATAGAAATCTCAGCGACCATCATTTTCAAGCAATGATAGCACTTGAAACGACGCTTTTTTAGAAGAATTCTGGTAGGCATACCAGTCATTTCAAAGTAAGGAATTTTTGATGTTTTTGAAAGTCATATTTCTTCATTTGACTTCCGCACTCGGGACAAGATGGAGTATCATAGTCCAGTCTAGCGATGATTTTCTTGTGTGTATCCTTCTTGATGATATCTAGAATCTGGATATTAGGATCTTTGATATCGAGTAATTTTGTGATAAAATATAGTTGTTCCATAGGATTCTTTCTAATGAGTTGTTTTGTCGCTTTTCATTGTAGGTCATATGGGACTTTTTTTCTACACAAAAATAGGCTCCATAATATCTATAGGGAGGTATCCACTACAAATATTATAGAGCCTGTTTTTCTGTGTCTTGTTTTATGAGTAGTTGGCATATAAGTATATAGATATTAATCGTTCTTGTGAATAGATTATAGATTTATTAGACCCAAGGTAAGAAGTCATCTCTTGTTTTTATATTCAAAGCTATAGTGGTTAATATTTAAGGAGGCGATAAAGTTCAAGTAGCCAATAAGAAGAAATTCTCTTGTAGTTTAAGATTTTTTAGGATAGTTATGAATTTAATTCTCGATAAAGGGATCTATTTTAGGAGTCATTTTCTAGCTTCTTTAGGTAACCATCTCCGAATGGACCTCTTGTGATTCGCATTAGTTTACTTTTTCCATAGGGCATAGGAGTGTGTATAGTAGATATATTTACTGTAAAATGTCTATTCTGTGTTTTATTATGGATATATTTACTTCAATTTCTCCTAAGCATTGAGTTTTAACTCATGTTCCTCAAAAAGATGTTTAATGAGGTTAAAATTGTTAAATTTGAGTATAATATCTTGTAAAAAATTCTAAAATCCTATAAAATAAAAAGTGACGGAGGAATTTATGAATGTAAATCAGATTGTACGGATTATTCCTACTTTAAAAGTTAATAATAGAAAATTAAATGAAACATTTTATATTGAAACCCTTGGCATGAAGGCCTTGTTAGAAGAGTCGGCCTTTCTGTCACTAGGTGATCAAACAGGTCTAGAAAAGCTGGTTTTAGAAGAAGCTCCAAGTATGCGCACTCGTAAGGTAGAGGGAAGAAAGAAACTAGCTAGATTGATTATCAAGGTGGAAAATCCCTTGGAAATTGAAGGACTCTTATCTAAAACAGATTCGATTCATCGATTATATAAAGGTCAAAACGGCTACGCTTTTGAAATTTACTCTCCAGAAGATGATTTGATTTTGATTCATGCGGAAGATGATAGAGAAAGCCTAGTAGAAGTAGGAGAAAAGCCTGAATTTCAAACAGATTTGGAATCAATTCCTTTAAGTAAATTTGAAATTTCTATGGAATTACATCTCCAAACTGATATCGAAAGTTTCTTGGAGCTATCTGAAATGGGGACATCACTTGATTTTATCCCAGCACAGGGGCAGGATTTGACTGTGGACAATACGGTTACTTGGGACTTATCTATGCTCAAGTTCTTGGTCAATGAACTAGATATAGCAAGTCTTCGCAAGAAATTTGAGTCTACTGAATATTTTATTCCTAAGTCTGAAAAATTCTTCCTTGGTAAAGATAGAAATAATGTTGAATTGTGGTTTGAAGAAGTATGAAGTGGACCAAAATTATTAAAAAAATAGAAGAACAAATCGAGGCAGGGATTTATCCCGGAGCCTCTTTTGCGTATTTTAAGGACAATCAATGGACGGAGTTCTATTTAGGACAGAGTGAACCAGAGCATGGCTTGCAGACAGAGGCAGGATTGGTTTATGACCTAGCTAGTGTCAGCAAGGTTGTTGGTGTTGGCACAGTTTGTACCTTCTTGTGGGAAAAAGGCAAATTAGATATTGACAGACCTGTCACCGATTTTTTACCTGAGAGTGATTATCCAGACATCACTATTCGCCAGATCTTAACTCACGCTACAGACCTTGATCCGTTTATTCCCAATCGTGATCTTTTAACAGCCCCTGAATTAAAGGAATCTATGTTTCATCTCAACAGACGAAGTCAATCAGCCTTTCTTTATTCGGATGTCCATTTTTTGCTGTTAGGTTTTATCTTGGAAAGAATCTTTGATCAAGATTTGGATGTAATTTTACAGGAGCAAGTTTGGAATCCTTGGGAAATGACGGAAACCCAGTTTGGTCCTGTTGAGTTTGCTGTTCCAACAGTCAGAGGTGTAGAGACCGGTATGGTACATGATCCCAAGGCTCGCCTTCTGGGCAGGCATGCAGGTAGTGCTGGTTTGTTTTCGACTGTAAAGGATTTACAAATCTTTTTAGAACACTATTTAGCAGATGATTTTGCAAGAGATTTGAGTCAAAATTTTTCTCCTTTGGATGATAAGGAGCGTTCTTTAGCATGGAATTTGGAAGGAGATTGGCTAGACCATACGGGCTATACAGGTACCTTTATCATGTGGAATCGTCAGAAGCAAGAAGCGGCTATTTTCCTATCGAATCGTACCTATGAAAAGGATGAGCGTGCTCAATGGATTTTAGACCGTAATCAAGTGATGGACTTGATTCGTAAAGAAGAGTAAGGAGAGGCATGTCAAATAGTTTAAAAGGGACTCTATTAACAGTTGTGGCTGGTATTGCTTGGGGTTTGTCAGGAACGAGTGGTCAATACCTGATGGCGCACGGAATTTCGGCTCTGGTTTTGACCAACTTGCGTCTTTTAATCGCTGGTGGAATTCTTATGCTCTTGTCTTATGTTACCGCAAAGGATAAAATGCTGGCCTTTTTAAAGGATAGAAAGAGTTTGCTGTCTCTTCTCATTTTTTCTCTAATTGGTCTTTTTCTCAACCAATTTGCCTATCTGTCTGCTATTCAGGAGACCAATGCAGGTACCGCGACAGTGCTTCAGTATGTTTGTCCTGTCGGGATTTTGGTTTATAGCTGTATCAAGGATAAGGTGGCGCCGACACTGGGAGAGATTGTTTCTATCATATTAGCTATCGGAGGAACCTTCCTGATCGCAACAGATGGGCAGTTGGACCAGTTATCTATGACACCTGCAGGTCTGTTCTGGGGTCTCTTTTCCGCTCTGACTTACGCACTTTATATTATTTTGCCAATAGCCTTGATTAAGAAGTGGGGGAGCAGCTTGGTCATCGGTGTGGGAATGGTCATAGCAGGTTTTGTCGCCCTTCCTTTTACAGGAGTTCTACAGACTGCTATCCCAACTAGTCTTGATTTTCTCCTCGCTTTTGCGGGTATTATCCTTATCGGGACTGTCTTTGCCTATACAGCCTTCTTAAAGGGAACCAGTCTGATAGGACCGGTTAAGTCAAGTTTGTTGGCTTCAATTGAGCCAATCTCTGCGGTTTTCTTTGCCTTCTTAATTATGAATGAACAATTTTATCCCATTGATTTTCTTGGCATGGCAATGATATTAATTGCAGTAACTCTGATTTCTTTGAAAGATTTACTCTTAGAAAAATAAAAAAGACTCTTTGTCCGTGACAGAGAGTTTTTATGTAGTAATCTAATTGTTCTCAAGATAAAATTCAAAACGTTCGCCTACATATTGACTTTTTACATATTCAAATGCAGTACCATCTTCTAGGTAGGAAACCTGAGTCAAACCAAGAATAGCATGTCCTTTTTCAACTTCCAAATAGTGAGCAATTTTTTCTTTAGCAAGGCGAGCATAGATAGTCTGCTGTGATTTACCGATGCGGTAGCCATGTTTTTGCAAAGTTTGGAAGAAATGACTGGTGATTTCTTCCTTTTTAAAGTCCTTAATGAATTTTTCAGGAATAGAAGCAACCTCATAAACCAGAGGAACTTTGTCGGCATAGCGAACACGTTCCATTCGGATAATGTTTTCGGTTGGAGAAATTCCTAACTTAGCAACTTCTTGCTCATTGGGAATGGTTTTTCTGTAGGAAATGAGTTGACTAGAGGGAATTTTGCCTTGGGACTTAACAATTTCAGTAAAACTGGTTGTCCCTCGCATCTTTTCTTGTACCCGAGTACTGGAAACAAAGGTGCCGCTTCCTACACGACGCTCTAAAACGCCTTCTTCGACTAATAGAGATACGGCTTGGCGGAGGGTCATGCGACTAACCGCAAACTGCTCAGCTAAATCTCGTTCACTGGGAAGTCTCTCACCAATGGCCCAACGGTGCTCGTCAATATCCTTTTTAATCTGATCGTGGATTTTCATATAAGCAGGTAGCATATTTTTCACTTCATTTCTATCTTTTCTCTATTGTACCCCAATAAACTAGAAAAAGTCAAACTTCGCCTTGTTTAGTTGGTAATTCGCCCTTATTTGTGATAGAATATTGAAAAAAGATATTTCTTTTGAGAAAGGAAAAAGATGAGCAACATTTCAACTGATTTGCAAGATGTAGAAAAAATCATCGTGCTGGACTATGGTAGCCAGTACAACCAGCTGATTTCACGCCGTATCCGTGAGATTGGAGTTTTTTCAGAACTAAAAAGCCATAAAATTTCAGCTGCTGAAGTTCGTGAAATCAACCCTGTAGGAATTATCCTTTCAGGCGGACCAAACTCTGTATACGAAGATGGTTCATTTGATATTGACCCAGAAATCTTCGAACTGGGTATTCCTATTTTGGGTATCTGCTACGGTATGCAGTTATTGACCCATAAACTTGGAGGAAAAGTTGTCCCTGCAGGTGACGCTGGAAATCGTGAATATGGTCAATCAACTCTAACTCACACACCATCAGCTCTTTTTGAATCAACACCTGATGAACAGACTGTTTTGATGAGCCACGGTGATGCAGTTACTGAGATTCCTGCTGACTTTGTTCGTACAGGAACTTCAGCTGATTGCCCATACGCAGCCATCGAAAACCCAGATAAACACATTTACGGTATCCAATTCCACCCAGAAGTTCGCCATTCTGTATACGGAAATGATATCCTTCGTAACTTTGCCCTTAACATCTGTAAGGCTAAAGGCGACTGGTCAATGGATAACTTTATTGACATGCAGATCCAAAAAATCCGTGAAACAGTTGGAGATAAACGTGTCCTTCTTGGCCTATCAGGTGGAGTTGACTCTTCAGTTGTTGGGGTTCTTCTTCAGAAAGCAATTGGCGATCAATTGATCTGTATTTTTGTGGATCATGGTCTTCTTCGTAAAGGAGAAGCGGATCAAGTTATGGACATGCTTGGTGGTAAGTTTGGTTTGAATATAGTCAAAGCAGACGCTGCTAAACGTTTCCTTGACAAACTTGCAGGTGTTTCTGACCCTGAACAAAAACGTAAAATCATCGGAAATGAATTTGTCTATGTCTTTGATGACGAAGCAAGCAAGCTCAAAGATGTGAAATTCCTTGCTCAAGGTACCTTATATACAGACGTTATCGAGTCTGGTACAGATACAGCTCAAACTATCAAGTCACACCACAATGTGGGTGGTCTTCCAGAAGACATGCAATTTGAATTGATTGAACCGCTCAATACTCTTTACAAGGACGAAGTTCGTGCCCTTGGTACAGAGCTTGGCATGCCAGACCATATCGTATGGCGCCAACCATTCCCAGGTCCAGGTCTTGCTATCCGTGTCATGGGTGAAATCACTGAAGAAAAATTGGAAACAGTTCGCGAATCAGATGCTATCCTTCGTGAAGAAATCGCTAAAGCTGGTCTTGACCGCGATATCTGGCAATACTTCACTGTCAACACAGGCGTTCGTTCAGTTGGTGTTATGGGTGACGGTCGTACGTATGACTACACAATTGCAATCCGTGCTATTACCTCTATCGATGGTATGACTGCTGATTTTGCCAAAATTCCTTGGGAAGTTCTTCAAAAAATTTCAGTACGTATCGTAAACGAAGTGGATCATGTGAACCGCATCGTCTATGATATTACAAGTAAACCACCTGCAACCGTTGAGTGGGAATAGTCATCCAAGGACTAATTTTATATAGTTTAACGAGCCAGTATCTTTGGATACTGGTTTTTGCTTTCCTAGACTTTTTGATTACCTTTTAAAACTGGGTTAATTTTCGACAGTTTAATAGTTATTATGTAAAGCTTAAAAGATTAGAATTGTCAAAACAATCTTTCTAGGCTTGATTTTATCACTTATTTGCTATAAAATGAGAAGGAAAACGTCAAACTTTTATATTGCAAATAGGAGAAAACATGACAAAAACATTAAAACGTCCTGAGGTTTTATCACCTGCAGGGACTTTAGAGAAGCTAAAAGTAGCTGTTCAGTATGGAGCAGATGCTGTCTTTATCGGTGGTCAGGCCTATGGTCTTCGTAGCCGTGCTGGAAACTTTACCTTTGAACAGATGGAAGAAGGCGTGCAGTTTGCGGCCAAGTACGGTGCTAAGGTTTATGTAGCTGCCAACATGGTTATGCACGAAGGAAATGAAGAGGGGGCTGGCGAGTGGTTCCGAAAACTGCGTGATATCGGTATTGCTGCAGTTATCGTGTCTGATCCTGCCTTGATTATGATTGCAGCGACAGAAGCGCCTGGTCTTGAAATCCACCTCTCTACCCAAGCCAGTGCAACTAACTATGAAACGCTTGAGTTCTGGAAAGAATTGGGTTTGACTCGTGTCGTTTTGGCGCGTGAGGTTTCGATGGAAGAATTAGCTGAAATCCGCAAACGTACTGATGTAGAAATTGAAGCCTTTGTCCACGGAGCCATGTGTATTTCTTACTCTGGTCGTTGTACTCTTTCAAACCACATGAGTATGCGTGATGCTAACCGTGGTGGTTGCTCTCAGTCTTGTCGTTGGAAATACGACCTTTACGATATGCCATTTGGTCAAGAACGCAAGAGCTTGAAAGGTGAAATTCCTGAAGAATTTTCAATGTCAGCCGTTGATATGTCTATGATTGACCATATTCCAGATATGATTGAAAATGGAGTGGACAGTCTTAAGATTGAAGGGCGTATGAAGTCTATTCACTACGTATCAACAGTAACCAACTGCTATAAGGCGGCTGTGGATGCATATCTTGAAAGTCCTGAAAAGTTTGAAGCTATTAAACAAGATTTAGTGGACGAAATGTGGAAGGTTGCTCAACGTGAATTGGCAACAGGTTTCTACTACGGTACACCATCTGAAAATGAGCAGTTGTTTGGTGCTCGCCGTAAAATTCCTGAGTACAAGTTTGTTGCTGAAGTGGTTTCTTATGATGATTCGACACAAACAGCAACCATTCGCCAACGGAACGTCATTAACGAAGGGGACCAAGTTGAATTTTATGGCCCAGGTTTCCGTCATTTTGAAACTTATATCGAAGATTTGCACGATGCAAAAGGAAATAAGATTGACCGCGCTCCAAATCCAATGGAACTCTTGACAATCAAGGTTCCACAACCTGTTCAAGCAGGAGACATGGTTCGTGCATTAAAAGAAGGACTAATCAATCTCTATAAAGAAGATGGAACTAGTGTCACAGTTCGAGCTTAATAAGTAAGCAGAAAACGAAAGCTTTCCCTTTAATTCTACTTACTAAAAGAGCATTAGTTTAAAAATATATCAATTTCTATCCGAGATTTCATCTCGGTTTTTCATTATTTTTTCAGAAAAACCTAAATAATAGACGGATTTGTTACAAGTTTTTTCCAAAGTTTTCTATATAATAGACTCAAAACTAGTAAAATTGTAAATAATTTTCATTAAACGCTTTCAATGTTAGTAAAAAGTTGACAAATCCAATTTTTAGGACTAAACTAAGTAAGTAAATTTTAATTAAAAGGAGAATTCGTCATGAATTTAACATTTTTCGGTCTATGTCTTGCCTGTATGGGTGTGTCTCTTGGTGAGGGGTTGTTGATGAATGGTTTGTTGAAATCAGTAGCTCGCCAACCAGATATTATCGCTGAGTTTCGTAGTCTGATGTTTTTGGGGGTTGCCTTTATTGAAGGAACTTTCTTCGTAACTCTTGTCTTCTCATTTATTATTAAATAACGAAATATAAATTGGAGAAGGGAGAATGTTAGATGGAAGAAAGTATCAATCCAACCATCAATATTGGTCCTGTTACCTTTGATTTAACTTTGACAGCCTTGACTTTGCTGTCTGTGTTTCTGATTTTTGCATTTATCTATTGGGCAAGTCGTAATATGACGTTGAGACCCAAAGGTAAACAAAATGTACTAGAGTTTCTCTATGATTTTGTAATTGGATTTACAGAACCTAACCTTGGTTCCCACTACATAAAAGATTACTCACTCTTTTACTTATGTTTATTTCTTTTTATGGTCATCGCCAATAATCTTGGTTTGATGGCTAAACTTCAAACAACAGATGGGACAAACCTTTGGACATCGCCAACTGCAAATCTTTCATTTGACCTTGTCTTGTCTTTCTGTATTATTGTGATGGCGCACATTGAGGGGATTCGTCGTCGTGGGATTAAACAATACCTAAAAGGTTTTGTAACTCCTGCATTTATGACACCGATGAATCTACTTGAAGAATTCACGAATTTCCTTTCTCTTGCTTTGCGGATTTTTGGGAATATCTTTGCAGGTGAAGTAATGACAAGCTTGCTTATCTTACTTTCACATCAGGCTATTTTTTGGTACCCAGTCGCATTTGGGGCAAACTTAGTTTGGACTGCATTTTCCGTGTTCATTTCTTGTGTACAAGCCTATGTCTTTACACTATTATCCTCTATGTACCTAGGAAATAAAATTAATGATGAAGAGTAGAAAGGAGTAACTGATGCACGTAACAGTAGGTGAATTAATTGGTAATTTTATTTTAATCGCTGGCTCTTTTATCCTTTTGCTAGTCTTGATTAAAAAATTTGCATGGTCTAATATTACAGGCATTTTCGAAGAAAGAGCTGAAAAAATTGCTTCAGACATTGACAGAGCTGAAGAAGCCCGTCAAAAAGCAGAAGTGTTGGCTCAAAAACGCGAAGATGAATTGGCTGGTAGCCGTAAAGAAGCTAAGACAATCATTGAGAATGCGAAAGAAACAGCTGAGAAAAGTAAGGCTAGTATTTTAGCAGATGCTAAACTAGAAGCAGGACGCTTAAAAGAAAAAGCAAACCAAGAAATTGCTCAAAACAAAGCTGAAGCTTTACAAAGCGTTAAGGGTGAGGTAGCAGATTTGACAATCAGCTTGGCTGGTAAAATCATCTCACAAAACCTTGATGGTCATGCCCATAAAGAACTCATTGATCAGTATATCGATCAGCTAGGAGAAGCTTAATGGACAAGAAAACAGTAAAGGTAATTGAAAAATACAGCATGCCTTTTGTCCAATTGGTACTTGAAAAAGGAGAAGAAGACCGTATCTTTTCAGACTTGACTCAAATCAAGCAAGTTGCTGAAGAAACAGGTTTACCTTCTTTTTTAAAAAAAGTGGCCGTAGACGAGTCTGATAAAGAAAAAACAATTGCGTTCTTCCAAGACTCTGTGTCACCTTTATTGCAAAACTTGATCCAGGTTCTTATCTACAATCACAGAGCAAATCTTTTTTATGATGTGCTTGTAGATTGCTTGAACCGACTTGAAAAAGAAACAAATCGATTTGAAGTGACGATTACGTCAGCTCATCCTTTAACTGATGAACAGAAGAGTCGCTTGCTCCCTTTGATTGAGAAAAAAATGTCTCTGAAAGTGCGGAGTGTAAAAGAACAAATCGATGAAAGTCTCATTGGTGGTTTTGTCATTTTTGCCAATCACAAGACAATTGATGTGAGTATTAAACAACAACTTAAAGTTGTTAAAGAAAATTTGAAATAGAAAGTGGTGTTCTTTTGGCAATTAACGCACAAGAAATCAGCGCTTTAATTAAGCAACAAATTGAAAATTTCAAACCCAATTTTGATGTGACTGAAACAGGTGTTGTAACCTATATCGGGGACGGTATCGCGCGTGCTCACGGCCTTGAAAATGCCATGAGTGGAGAGTTGTTAATCTTTGAAAACGGCTCTTATGGGATGGCTCAAAACTTGGAGTCAACTGACGTCGGTATTATCATCCTAGGTGACTTTACAGATATCCGTGAAGGCGATACAATCCGCCGTACAGGGAAAATCATGGAAGTCCCAGTAGGTGAGAGTCTGATTGGTCGTGTTGTGGACCCACTTGGTCGTCCAGTTGACGGTCTTGGAGAGATCCACACTGATAAAACTCGTCCAGTAGAAGCGCCAGCTCCTGGTGTTATGCAACGTAAGTCTGTATCAGAACCATTGCAAACTGGTTTGAAAGCTATTGACGCCCTTGTACCGATTGGTCGTGGTCAACGTGAGTTGATTATCGGTGACCGTCAGACAGGGAAAACAACCATTGCGATTGATACAATTTTGAACCAAAAAGGTCAAGATATGATCTGTATTTATGTCGCGATTGGACAAAAAGAATCAACAGTTCGTACGCAAGTAGAAACACTTCGTCAGTACGGTGCCTTGGATTACACAATCGTTGTGACAGCCTCTGCTTCACAACCTTCTCCATTGCTTTTCCTAGCTCCCTATGCTGGGGTTGCTATGGCGGAAGAATTTATGTACCAAGGTAAGCATGTTTTGATTGTTTATGATGATTTATCAAAACAAGCGGTTGCGTATCGTGAACTCTCTCTCTTGCTTCGTCGTCCTCCAGGTCGTGAAGCCTTCCCAGGGGATGTTTTCTACCTCCACAGCCGTTTGCTTGAGCGCTCAGCTAAAGTTTCTGATGAACTTGGTGGTGGATCAATTACAGCCCTACCATTTATCGAGACACAAGCAGGAGATATCTCTGCCTATATCGCAACCAACGTGATTTCTATCACTGATGGACAAATCTTCCTTGGCGATGGTCTCTTCAATGCGGGTATTCGTCCAGCCATCGATGCGGGTTCATCTGTATCTCGTGTAGGTGGTTCTGCACAAATCAAAGCTATGAAAAAGGTTGCTGGTACACTTCGTATCGACCTTGCTTCATACCGTGAGTTGGAAGCCTTCACTAAGTTTGGTTCTGACTTGGATGCAGCAACGCAGGCTAAGTTGAACCGTGGACGTCGTACCGTTGAGGTCTTGAAACAACCTGTTCACAAACCATTACCTGTTGAGAAACAAGTAACCATTCTCTATGCTTTGACACATGGTTTCTTGGATACTGTTCCAGTAGATGATATCGTTCGTTTTGAGGAAGAGTTCCATGCCTTCTTTGATGCTCAACATCCAGAGATTTTGGAAACAATTCGTGATACAAAAGACTTGCCAGAAGAAGCAGTCTTGGATGCTGCGATTACAGAGTTTCTCAATCAAACCAGCTTCCAATAAGAATAGAGGTGTCAGATGGCAGTATCTCTAAATGATATTAAAACAAAAATCGCCTCAACAAAAAATACGAGTCAAATCACTAATGCCATGCAAATGGTTTCGGCTGCTAAGCTAGGTCGCTCTGAGGAAGCTGCTCGCAACTTCCAAGTTTACGCTCGGAAAGTTCGCAAGCTCTTGACAGATATCCTTCATGGTAATGGATCTGGTGGCTCAACCAATCCGATGTTGATTAGTCGTCCAGTTAAGAAGACAGGCTATATCGTCATTACTTCAGACCGCGGTTTGGTTGGAGGTTATAATTCCTCTATTCTGAAAGCTGTTATGGAGTTGAAAGAAGAATACCATCCAGACGGTAAAGGCTTTGAAATGATCTGTATCGGTGGAATGGGAGCTGACTTCTTTAAAGCTCGCGGTATTCAACCACTTTATGAGTTACGTGGCTTGGCGGATCAACCTAGCTTTGATGAAGTTCGTAAGATTATTTCAAAAACAGTTGAAATGTACCAAAATGAACTTTTTGATGAACTCTATGTCTGCTACAACCACCATGTCAATACGCTAACCAGTCAAATGCGTGTGGAACAAATGCTTCCGATTGTTGACTTGGATCCCAATGAAGCGGATGAAGACTACAGCTTGACTTTTGAATTGGAAACCAGCCGAGAAGAAATTTTGGAGCAGTTGTTGCCTCAGTTTGCAGAAAGTATGATTTATGGGGCTATTATCGATGCCAAGACAGCTGAAAATGCTGCTGGTATGACAGCTATGCAAACAGCGACAGATAATGCTAAGAAAGTCATTAATGATTTGACAATTCAGTATAACCGTGCCAGACAGGCGGCGATTACACAAGAAATTACAGAAATCGTAGCAGGAGCTAGTGCCTTAGAATAGGCTCTAGTCCAGCTCGTATGAAAATGAACTTATACTCAATGAAAATCAAAGAGCAAAGTAGGAAGCTAGCCGCAGGCTGTACTTGAGTACGGTAAGGCGACGCTGACGTGGTTTGAATTTGATTTTCGAAGAGTATTAGGACCTAGTTGAGCTAGGAACCGACAGTATCTTATATAGAATAGGAGAAGGAGATGAGTTCAGGTAAAATTGCTCAGGTTATCGGTCCCGTTGTAGACGTCTTGTTTGCAGCAGGGGAAAAACTTCCTGAGATTAACAATGCACTTGTCGTCTACAAAAATGACGAAAGAAAAACAAAAATCGTCCTTGAAGTAGCCTTGGAGTTGGGAGATGGTATGGTCCGTACTATCGCCATGGAATCAACAGATGGTTTGACTCGTGGAATGGAAGTATTGGACACAGGTCGTCCAATCTCTGTACCAGTAGGTAAAGAAACTTTGGGACGTGTCTTCAATGTTTTGGGAGATACCATTGACTTGGAAGCTCCTTTTACAGAAGACGCAGAGCGTCAGCCAATTCATAAAAAAGCTCCAACTTTTGATGAGTTGTCTACCTCTTCTGAAATCCTTGAAACAGGGATTAAGGTTATCGACCTTCTTGCCCCTTACCTTAAAGGTGGTAAAGTTGGACTTTTCGGTGGTGCCGGAGTTGGTAAAACTGTCTTAATCCAAGAATTGATTCACAACATTGCCCAAGAACACGGTGGTATTTCAGTATTTACTGGTGTTGGGGAACGTACTCGTGAGGGGAACGACCTTTACTGGGAAATGAAAGAATCAGGCGTTATCGAGAAAACAGCCATGGTATTTGGTCAGATGAATGAGCCACCAGGAGCACGTATGCGTGTTGCCCTTACTGGTTTGACTATCGCTGAATACTTCCGTGATGTTGAAGGCCAAGACGTGCTTCTCTTTATCGATAATATCTTCCGTTTCACTCAGGCTGGTTCAGAGGTGTCTGCCCTTTTGGGTCGTATGCCATCAGCCGTTGGTTACCAACCAACACTTGCTACGGAAATGGGTCAATTGCAAGAGCGTATCACATCAACTAAGAAGGGTTCTGTAACCTCTATCCAGGCTATCTATGTACCAGCGGATGACTATACTGACCCAGCGCCAGCAACAGCCTTCGCTCACTTGGATTCTACTACAAACTTGGAACGTAAGTTGGTACAATTGGGTATTTACCCAGCCGTTGACCCACTTGCTTCAAGCTCACGTGCCTTGGCACCTGAAATAGTTGGAGAAGAGCACTATGCAGTTGCTGCTGAAGTAAAACGTGTCCTTCAACGTTACCATGAATTGCAAGATATCATTGCTATCCTTGGTATGGATGAGCTTTCTGATGAAGAAAAGACCTTGGTTGCTCGTGCCCGTCGTATCCAGTTCTTCTTGTCACAAAACTTTAACGTTGCGGAACAATTTACTGGTCAGCCAGGTTCTTATGTCCCAGTTGCTGAAACTGTACGTGGCTTTAAGGAAATCCTTGATGGTAAACATGACCAGTTACCAGAAGATGCCTTCCGTGGTGTAGGTTCTATCGAAGATGTGATTGCAAAAGCTGAAAAAATGGGATTTTAAGAGGTGATCTATGGCTCAGTTAACTGTCCAGATCGTGACACCAGATGGTCTCGTCTATGATCACCATGCCAGCTATGTATCAGTTCGAACTCTGGATGGTGAGATGGGGATCTTGCCACGACATGAAAATATGATTGCGGTTTTAGCAGTTGATGAAGTAAAGGTAAAACGTATTGATAATGAAGATCACGTGAACTGGATTGCAGTAAACGGAGGCGTTATTGAAATTGCCAATGATATCATCACAATCGTTGCTGACTCTGCAGAACGTGCTCGTGATATCGATGTCAGTCGTGCAGAACGTGCTAAGATTCGTGCGGAGCGCGAAATCGAAGAAGCCCACGAAAAACATTTGATTGATCAAGAACGTCGTGCTAAGATTGCTTTGCAGCGTGCTATTAACCGTATTAATGTCGGAAATAGACTATAAGAAAAAAATGAACTTGAGTTACCAAGTTCATTTTTTATGTTTTCTTAAGGTGCAAAACTGATGCAGACCGCTTCTGGTACATGGAAGTCGTTAGAAAGTTCTGCTAGACGACCGGTTTCAGGATTGCGTTTAAAGACGGTTGCATTGTCAGAGTCTTGATGAACAGCAATGACAAATTCTTGATCTGGTGTCAAATCAAAATCACGTGGAGTCTGACCATGTGTTGGAGCGATTTCTAATAACTCTAAGCTACCGTCTGCAAGGATTGTATATACTGCGATAGAATCATGACCACGGTTAGAAGCGTAGAGGTATTTACCGTCTTTTGAGAGACGAATAGCAGCGGTTCCATTAAAGCCTTCATAACCGTCTGGTAGAGTTGAAATGACTTGCATTCGTTCAAATTCACCAACACCATCGTAAATTAAAACTTCGATAGTGCTATTGAGTTCACAAATCAGATAAGCGATTTTATAGTGATTATGGAAAATGATATGGCGTGAGCCTGCTCCAGGCTGGCTATGATAGGTATAGAGCTTAGATAATTTCCCTTCTTGATCAAGGTCATAGGTGATGACTTGGTCAGTACCTAAATCACAGGTCACTAGATAGTGGTCAGGTGTTAAGTCTGTAAAGTGAACATGGGGCGAAGCTTGATTTTCATGTGGACCTTGGCCACTGTGTTGATCTACATCACTAAGTAGAAGACTCCCATCTTTCTGACGTTTATAAACAAGAACCTGTCCTTTGTGGTAGTTTGCCGCGTACACCAAATTACGCTTTTCATCAACGGCAACATAACAGTGGGGGGCTCCTTCTTCAACGACATGATTTAATAAGGTTCCATCAGTTTGATAGGCTGCAATCCCCCCCTTATCGTCTTGGCTACCAACAGTGTATAAATGTTGGTGTTGGTCAAAGGCAAGGTAGGTTGGACCTGGCTCAGCTGCAAAAAGCTCTAGATTTGAAAGCTGACCAGTTTCTGTATCAAAGTCTGCCTTGTAAATCCCTTGAGACGTATGACGTGTATAAGTTCCAAAATAAATAGTTTCTTTCATGACCATACCTCTTTATAAAGATAAGACTATTATATCACAAAAATAAATTTAGAGAAGACCCTAGTAGATAAAGTAAATCATAATAATATTATATTTTAATTGATTTCTTTTTGAAAAGTGCTATAATAATCTTATACAAATTGCAAAGGAGTTTGTTTATGAAAAAACGTGTTTTCTTAGCAGCAGGAGTTGCTGTACTCTCGGCAGCTGTCCTAGCCGCGTGTTCATCTGGTAATGGGAATAAGGAAGCAACTAAACCAGTTACTTATGCTTATGTATTTTCATCAGATCCTGCGACTCTGGATTATACAGTTTCTGCGAATAAGGGTACAAAACAGATTACTGGTAATGTCATTGATGGACTGCTAGAAAATGACCAATACGGAAATTTGGTACCATCAGTTGCAGAAGATTGGACTGTTTCTAAAGATGGTTTGACCTATACCTATAAAATTCGTAAGGGTATCAAGTGGTACACCAATGAAGGCGAAGAATATGGAGAAGTTAAGGCTCAAGACTTTGTGACTGGTCTAAAACATGCAGTAGATAAGAAATCAGAAGCACTTTATCTTGTACAGGACTCTATCAAAGGATTGGATGACTATATTAATGGGAAAACAACAGATTTCTCAACAGTGGGTGTGAAAGCAACGGATGATTATACTGTTGTTTATACTTTGAATCATCCAGAATCTTTCTGGAATTCTAAGACCACAATGGGAGTTCTTGCTCCTGTTAGCGAAGACTTTTTAGCTTCTAAAGGAGATGACTTTGGTAAGGCGACTGATGTAACGAGCATTTTATACAATGGGGCTTATCTTCTCAAAGGCCTTACATCTAAGTCTTCTATTGAAATGACCAAAAACCAAAACTATTGGGATAAACAAAATGTCTTTATTGATGATATTAAGTTGTCTTACTTTGATGGCCAGGATGCAGACTCTCTTGGACGTGGTTTTGATGAAGGAAATTATCCTGCAGCACCTCTCTTTAAAAACTCTGCTAATTATGAACGCCTAAAAGAAAAATATAAAGATAACATTATTTATAGTCAACAACAAGGAACTACTTTCTATATTTCGACGAATATTGACCGTGTTGCCTACAATCACACTGCTAAAACAAGTGATGCAGAAAAATCATCTACTAAGAAGGCCTTGCTGAACAAAGATTTCCGTCAAGCCTTGGCTTTTGCTGCAGATCGTAAAGCAGCTCTTTCTCAAGTATTTGGGGACGAAGTAGCACCTCGTAAATTACGTACAAGCTTCACACCTCCAACATTTGTACAAGTAGGAGATCAAACATTTGGTCAAGCTACTAAGACAGAATTGGATAAATTGGATAATGTCTGGAAAGATGTTAGTCTTGATGATGCCCAAGATTCACTTCATAATGTAGATAAGGCTAAGGCTAAGTTTGAAGCTGCTAAGAAAACTCTTCAAGCTGATGGAGTACAATTCCCTATTCATTTAGATATTCCAGTATCTTCTACTCGTCCAGATTTTGTGCGTCAAGCTCAATCTTATAAACAATCCATTGAGGAAGCCTTAGGCTCTGAAAATGTAGTCGTTGATATTCAACAAGTTTCTGATGATGAATTGTCAAGTATGACTGTTCTAGCTACTTCTAATAGCAATACTGACTGGGATATTAATGCAAATAGTGGATGGGGACCTGATTACGCAGATCCGTCAACTTATCTAGATATATTTGATCCAACATCTGGACCAAATCTTCTTGGTTCCTTAGGTGTAGTACCAGGTAAAGACAGTTCAGCAATCAAAGCGGTTGGGTTAGATAAGTTTAAAGAGTTAATTACTGATGCAAATAGTGAGAAAACAAATCTTGAAAAACGATATGCCAAATATGCCAAAGCTCAAGCTTGGTTAACAGACAGTGCCTTGGTTATTCCTGTACACTCAGACGGTGCCCAAATGCTAGTAACGAAGAAAGTTCTAGGTACTGGTGCCGGTGGCTGGGTAGGTGATAAGACCAGTGAACATAGCTATAAATATCTTAAACTCCAAGATAAGATAGTCACTACTAAAGAAATGGATGAGTTCCGCAAGAAATTTGCTGATGAAAAAGCCAAATCAAACGCTGATTATCAGAAGAACTTAGACCGTCATATTCAAGACTAATCGAATCTCCTCTTTTGAGGAGATTTTTTATGTAGTGGTCTCCATGTAAGCACTTTTAAAAAGAGTTATTTTGATTTAAAAATGGTATAATGGGAGAACAATAGAAAGGAAGTATTTATGGATCAAAAAGAGAAACATTTTAGCCTATCTTGGTTTTTCAAGTGGTTTTTGGATAACAAGGCAATTACGGTATTCTTAGTAACTTTGTTATTGGGACTGAATCTTTTTATTTTAAGTAAGATTAGTTTTCTATTTTCACCTGTTTTAGACTTTTTAGCAGTTGTGATGTTGCCTGTCATTCTGTCTGGACTGCTATATTATTTGTTAAATCCTATTGTTGATTGGATGGAGAAGCATAAGATTAATCGCGTCATAGCCATCACTATTGTCTTTGTCATCATCGCTCTCTTTATCATTTGGGGCTTGGCAGTAGCCATTCCAAATCTGCAACGTCAGGTTTTAAGTTTTGCAAGGAATGTTTCAGTCTACCTTGAAGATGCTGATCGAGTTATTGATGATTTGGTCACCAAGCGTTTACCAGATGATTTCAGACCTCAGTTAGAACAAGTTTTGACAAACTTCTCAAGTCAGGCTACAGTTTGGGCAAGTAAGGTTTCATCTCAAGCAGTCAACTGGGTGAGCGCCTTTATTAGCGGGGCTTCTCAAGTGATTGTTGCCTTGATTATCGTTCCGTTCATGCTCTTTTATCTCTTACGTGATGGAAAAGGCCTACGTCACTATTTGACCCAATTCATGCCAACGAAATTGAAAGAACCTGTTGGACAAGTTTTATCAGATGTGAACCAGCAGTTGTCCAATTATGTTAGAGGGCAAGTAACAGTGGCTATTATTGTAGCGGTAATGTTTATGATTTTCTTCAAGATTATTGGTCTACGCTATGCAGTTACGTTGGGAGTTACTGCTGGTATTTTAAATCTGGTTCCTTATTTGGGTAGCTTCTTAGCCATGCTTCCTGCCCTAGTATTGGGCTTGATTGCTGGGCCAGTCATGCTTTTGAAAGTAGTGATTGTCTTTATCGTAGAACAAACTATTGAAGGCCGTTTTGTTTCTCCATTGATTTTGGGAAGTCAATTAAACATTCATCCCATTAATGTTCTCTTTGTATTGTTAACTTCAGGATCCATGTTTGGTATTTGGGGAGTCTTGCTCGGTATTCCAGTTTATGCCTCTGCTAAGGTTGTCATTTCAGCGATTTTTGAATGGTACAAGGTAGTCAGTGGTCTATATGAACTAGAGGGAGAGGAAGTCAAGAGTGAACAATAGTCAACAGATGTTACAGGCTTTGGAAGAGCAAGATTTAGTTAAGGCAGAACATTATTTCGTCAAAGCTTTAGAAAATGATCCAAGTGACCTTCTTTATGAATTAGCGATTTATCTAGAAGGAATTGGTTTCTATCCTCAGGCCAAGGAAATTTACCTGAAAATTGTAGAGGATTTTCCAGAGGTTCATCTTAATCTAGCTGCAATTGCTAGCGAGGATGGCCAAATCGAGGAAGCATTTGCCTATCTAGAGGAAATCCAAGCTGACAGTGACTGGTATGTTTCGGCTTTGGCTCTGAAAGCGGATCTTTATCAGATGGAAGGTTTGACAGATGTGGCGCGTGAGAAACTTCTGGAGGCTTTGACTTACTCAGAGGATCCTCTCTTGATATTGGGCTTGGCAGAGTTGGATAGTGAGTTGGAAAATTACCAAGAGGCTATTCAAGGCTATGCCCAGTTAGATAATCGTACTATTTATGAGCAAACAGGCATTTCCACCTACCAACGGATTGGTTTTGCCTATGCTCAGTTAGGGAAATTTGAAACGGCTACAGAGTTTTTAGAAAAAGCCCTGGAGTTAGAATACGATGACCTAACAGCTTTTGAGTTGGCCAGTCTTTACTTTGATCAAGAAGAATACCAAAAAGCTGTCCTCTACTTTAAGCAGATCGATACCATTTCTCCTGACTTTGAAGGCTATGAATATGCTTATAGTCAGGCCTTGCATAAGGAACATCAAGTTCAAGAAGCCCTGCGTATCGCTAAGCAAGGGTTGGAGAAAAATCCCTTTGAAACTCGTCTCTTACTGGCTGCTTCACAATTTTCTTATGAATTGCATGATGCTAGTGGTGCAGAAAATTACCTCCTTACTGCAAAAGAAGACGCTGAGGATACGGAAGAAATCTTACTCCGTTTAGCTACTATTTATCTAGAACAGGAACGTTATGAGGATATTCTAGACTTACAAAGTGATGAGCCAGAAAACCTATTGACCAAGTGGATGATTGCTCGTTCTTATCAAGAAATGGACGATTTGGATACTGCCTATGAGCATTACCAAGAGTTGGCTGGTGATTTGAAGGACAATCCAGAATTTCTGGAACACTATACCTATCTCTTGCGTGAATTGGGATACTTCGAAGAAGCCAAAGTCAATGTACAAGCTTACTTAAAATTGGTTCCAGATGATGTTCAAATGCAAGAATTATTTGAGAGATTGTAAAAAATAAGTCTAGGAAAAAACGCTATTTTCGTAGAAAATGAAGTGAATCTTCCTACAATAAAGCGCATAATATCAAGTTTTTTTTGAACTGCACCCCAAAAGTTAGACAGAAAAAATCTAACTTTTGGGGTGTTTTTATTATGAAATTAACTTATGATGATAAAGTTCAGATCTATGAACTTAGAAAACAAGGATATAGCTTAGAGAAGCTTTCAAATAAATTTGGTATAAATAATTCTAATATTAGATACATGATTAAATTGATTGATCGTTACGGAATAGAGTTCGTCAAAAAAGGAAAAAATCGTTACTATTCTCCTGATTTAAAACAAGAAATGATTCATAAAGTCTTACATGAAGGCTGGACTAAAGATAGAGTTTCTCTTGAATACGGCCTCCCAAGTCGTACGATACTTCTTAACTGGCTAGCACAATACAGGAAAAACGGGTATACTATTGTTGAGAAAACAAGAGGGAGAGTACCTAAAATGGGACGTAAGCCAAAAAAGAAACCTGAAGAGAGGACAGAATTAGAACGTCTTCAAGCAGAAAATGAGTACCTGAGAGCGGAGAATGCTATCCTAAAAAAGTTAAGAGAACTCCGATTGAAGGAGGAAAAAGAGAAAGAAGAAAGACAGAAATTGTTCAAGAATTAATGACTGAGTTTTCGTTAGATATTCTTCTAAAAGCCATTAAACTAGCTCGTTCGACCTACTACTATCACTTGAAACAGCTAGATAAACCAGATAAGGACCAAGAGCTTAAAGCTGAAATTCAATCCATTTTTATCGAACACAAGGGAAATTATGGTTATCGTCGGGTTCATTTAGAACTAAGAAATCGTGGTTATCTGGTAAATCATAAAAGAGTTCAACGCTTGATGGAAGTACTCAATTTACAAGCTAAAATGCGACAGAAACGAAAATATTCTTCTCATAAAGGAGATGTTGGCAAGAAGGCAGAGAATCTCATTCAACGTCAATTTGAAGGCTCTAAAACAATGGAAAAGTGCTACACAGATGTGACAGAATTTGCCATTCCAGCAACTACTCAAAAGCTTTACTTATCACCAGTTTTAGATGGCTTTAATAGCGAAATTATCGCCTATAATCTTTCAACTTCACCCAACTTAGAACAAGTAAAAACAATGTTGGAACAGGCCTTCACAGAGAAGCACTACGAGAATACGATTCTCCATAGTGATCAAGGCTGGCAATATCAACACGATTCTTATCATCAGTTTCTTGAGGGGAAGGGAATTCAAGCATCCATGTCACGTAAGGGTAACAGCCCAGACAATGGTATGATAGAGTCCTTCTTTGGGATTCTGAAATCGGAAATGTTTTACGGTTATGAGAAGTCGTTTCAGTCGCTTAAGCAATTGGAACAAGCTATTATAGACTATATTGATTACTACAACAATAAACGAATTAAAGTAAAGCTAAAAGGACTTAGCCCTGTACAATACAGAACTAAATCCTTCGGATAAATTAATTGTCTAACTTTTTGGGGTCAGTACATTTGAACACCTGATACTATGCGTTTTTGTGATCGCAAAGACTTTTTATCCAGTCTCATCTTATCATTTTTGATAGATATGATTTTATTGAATTGTTGTAAAAAGAAGTTAGATAAGTTTCAGAAAGTGATTCAAACTTTATCTAGAAAAAATCTAAGGTCATTGTTGGTAGAAATGGTAATAAAATGCTTATTGATTTTGATTTAGGATGAGTCAAAAGGAATTTTAAAGCATTTTTTTGTTATAATTAATTGAAGAATTATTGATATAAAAGGAGAAAAAATATGACTTTCGAAGAAATCCTGCCTGGGTTAAAGGCTAAGAAAAAATTTGTACGAACTGGCTGGGGAGGAGCTGAAAACTATGTGCAACTTTTTGATACGATTGAACAAAACGGGGTTGCACTTGAAGTGACGCCCTACTTCCTAATCAACGTGTCTGGAGAAGGTGAAGGATTTTCCATGTGGAGCCCGACACCTTGTGATGTTTTGGCGACGGATTGGGTAGAAGTGCATGACTAAACGTGTACTCATTACAGGAGTTAGTTCAGGTATCGGACTAGCTCAGGCTCTACTCTTTTTAGAGAATGACTATCAAGTTTACGGAGTGGACCAAGGAGAAAATCCATTCCTACAGGGTGATTTCCACTTTTTACAGAGAGATTTGACCTTGGACTTGGAGCCTATTTTTGATTGGTGTCCTCAGGTTGATGTTTTGTGCAATACTGCTGGAGTTTTGGATGATTATAAACCACTGTTGGAACAGACAGCGCAGGAAATTCAAGATATTTTTGAAATCAACTATGTGACTCCTGTTGAGTTGACTCGGCACTATTTGACACAAATGCTGGAGAATAAAAAAGGAATCATTATCAATATGTGCTCCATTGCTTCGAGCCTAGCAGGCTGTGGGGGTCACGCTTATACTTCCTCTAAGCATGCCTTGGCAGGCTTTACCAAGCAGTTGGCTCTAGACTATGCAGAAGCTGGGATTCAGGTCTTTGGGATTGCTCCAGGAGCAGTCAAGACGGGTATGACCGCTGCTGACTTTGAACCAGGTGGTTTAGCGGACTGGGTGGCTAGTGAAACGCCAATCAAACGCTGGATTGAGCCAGAGGAAGTGGCAGAAGTCAGTCTCTTTTTGGTCAGTGGAAAGGCCTCTGCCATGCAGGGGCAAATTTTGACTGTGGATGGTGGCTGGTCTTTAAAGTAGGAGCAATTGGATGGAAATCAAAAATCACTTTGGAGTCTACGCTGTTTGCTTTGAAAATGGGAAGTTACTCTGCATTGAAAAAACGAGAGGCCCTTATCAACATCGGTATGATCTACCTGGAGGCAGTCAGCAACTTGGTGAAGGACTGACGGAAACGCTGACTAGAGAAGTTATGGAAGAGACGGGATTTACTGTTGGAGGCTACTCTAATCCTCGAATCTACGATGTTTTCGTCAGGGAAGAGTTAAAAAATTTTATGGTTCACCATGTCATGGCCTTGTATGATGTTGAAATGGATGAGGATGCGCCTCAAGTTACTATTTCTAAAGCTGTCTCTGATGGTATTAATGATTCACTTGGATATATTTGGATGGATATTCAAGAAGTCACAGAAGAAAATGCATCGCCACTAGTCTTGAAGATTAAGTCTGAATTATTAGGATTTCCAGAACTGGACAAGACCTCTTACATGAATTGGAAGGTGAATGATGAGAAACGAACTTGCCCTTAGTGGCGAAAAACTTGATGAAAAAGTTTACCCACAACTATTTCATCATGTTGGCATGATTCGTGGGGAATATTTGTTGAGAGAGCTCAATCAAAACATCCTATTACCAAGTTGTCAGCAATTTGTAAAAGATTATCTAGACACTATTTGCTCCTTGTACTCAGATGAAGAGATCTGGTATCGTTTTTCAGAATTAACAAATACAGAAGCTAATTGTTTAGAGGGGACTAAAGAGTATTTTGATGAAAATCATCCCTTGTTTGGCTATAGAGGAACGAGGCGTTTACTAGCGTGTTTGGATGAATTTCATGCGGAGGTACATGTCGTTACAGAAGTTTATCAAACCAATTCCAATCTGTCTCTTATTTTCCTTTTGTCAATGATGCCGACCAATTAAAACAAGCTATTAGAGTATTGCGCCAGCATGGTTTTACTGGGAAAATCGGCACAATGATTGAATTGCCGTCAGCTTATTTTGACTTGGACAGGATACTGGAAACGGGCATTTCAAAGATTGTAGTTGGAATGAATGATTTGACTTCTTTTATTTTTGCGACTGAGAGAAACAGTCAATGGCATGATATGGAAAGTTCAATTATGTTAGATATGTTGAGACAGATGCAGGATAAAGCAAGGAAGAACAAGATTGATTTTGCTGTAGCAGGCTATCTGAATCTTTCTTTCATACAAAAAATGAATCAGATGGGTATCGAATGCATTCTCCATTACAGCTCTATTCCAGAGATTTTTGATTTAGAAATTGACCATCCAGACCATCTCAAACACATAAAAGAAGAAAGTAAAAAATTACAAAGGAGCAACCTATGACACCGCAAGAAATGTGGAATGCCTACAAGCAAATTAACCCCTCTATCGGAGATGAAATCGATGCTTGGGCTTTTGGAGTGGAATCAGACATTTTAGCGAATTTGGTGTTTAAAGGCGAAAAGACAGCAACAGCGTCAGTCTACGACCTTTACGCACTAGAAGGCGAACTTCTTCCGCAAGAAGGCACCTTTGACATCATTTTAGACAGTCAAAATCAGGCTGTCTGTATTGTCGAAATTACAAAGGTTTCTGTCCAGTCCTTCAATCAAGTCTCTGCTCAACATGCCTTTAAGGAAGGGGAAGGTGACAAATCCCTAGCCTATTGGCGTCAGGTTCATGAGGATTGTTTCGCCGAGTGGCTGAGAGAAGCAGGACTGACTTTTACACCTGAAAGCAAGGTTGTTTTAGAAGAATTTCGCAAGGTCTACCCACTGTAGGCTATTAGAAGGAAGAAAGTTTTGGAAATCGCCGTCCAATCCTTTTTTCTCAAGCAAAACATGATATAATAAGTTTGTTTGAAGAAGAGCTCTAGCTCTTAAACTTAGAATAGGAGAAAACTATGCAAGCAGTTGAACATTTTATTAAGCAATTTGTTCCTGAACACTATGATTTATTTTTAGACTTGAGTCGTGAGACCAAGACCTTTTCTGGGAAGGTGACCATCACTGGTCAAGCACAGAGTGATCGCATCTCCCTCCACCAAAAAGACTTGGAAATCGCTTCTGTAGAGGTTGCAGGTCAAGCTCGCCCATTTACAGTTGATCATGACAATGAAGCACTTCATATCGAATTGGCTGAGGCAGGTTCAGTTGAATTGGTCATTGCTTTTTCAGGAAAAATCACAGACAACATGACAGGGATTTACCCATCTTACTACACAGTTGATGGAGTCAAGAAGGAAGTTTTGTCTACTCAGTTCGAGAGCCATTTTGCGCGCGAAGCCTTCCCATGTGTGGATGAGCCAGAAGCTAAAGCAACTTTTGATCTCGCTCTTCGTTTTGACCAAGCAGAAGGTGAGTTAGCCTTGTCTAACATGCCAGAAATCGAAGTTGAAAACCGTAAGGAAACAGGTATCTGGAAGTTTGAGACAACACCTCGCATGTCTTCATACTTGCTAGCTTTCGTTGCTGGTGATTTGCAAGGGGTGACGGCTAAAACTAAAAACGGTACCCTTGTAGGTGTTTACTCAACCAAAGCTCACCCATTATCTAACCTTGATTTCTCACTGGATATCGCTGTTCGTTCCATTGAGTTTTACGAAGATTATTACGGAGTGAAATACCCAATTCCACAATCTCTTCACATCGCTCTTCCTGATTTTTCATCAGGTGCCATGGAAAACTGGGGTCTCGTAACTTACCGCGAAGTTTACTTGGTTGTGGATGAAAACTCAACATTTGCTAGCCGTCAGCAAGTTGCTCTTGTTGTGGCCCATGAATTGGCTCACCAATGGTTTGGTAACCTCGTAACGATGAAATGGTGGGATGATCTTTGGCTCAATGAAAGCTTCGCTAACATGATGGAATACGTCTGTGTGGATGCTATTGAACCAAGCTGGAATATCTTTGAAGATTTCCAAACTGGTGGGGTTCCGTCTGCCTTGAAACGTGATGCGACTGATGGTGTTCAGTCTGTTCATGTGGAAGTCAAACACCCAGATGAAATCAATACGCTCTTTGACGGAGCTATCGTCTATGCCAAAGGAAGCCGTCTTATGCATATGCTTCGTCGTTGGCTCGGTGATGCTGATTTTGCTAAAGGTTTGCATGCCTACTTTGAAAAACATCAATATGGAAATACCATCGGTCGTGACCTTTGGAATGCCCTTGGTCAAGCATCAGGTCGTGATGTTGCAGCCTTCATGGATTCTTGGTTGGAGCAACCTGGTTATCCAGTTCTAACTGTCAAAGTTGAAAATGATGTCTTGAAGATTTCACAAAAACAATTCTTCATCGGTGAGCACGAAGACAAGAACCGTCTATGGGTTGTGCCACTGAATAGCAACTGGAAAGGCTTGCCTGATACACTTGAAACTGAAAGTATCGAAATCCCTGGCTACGCAGCTCTTCTTGCTGAAAATGAAGGAGCTCTTCGTCTCAACACTGAAAATACAGCCCACTACATTACAGATTACCAAGGAGATTTGTTAGAAGCTGTTCTTGCTGACCTAGTTGAGCTGGATAACACAAGTAAACTGCAAATCGTCCAAGAACGTCGTCTGCTTGCTGAAGCAGGGCACATTTCTTATGCAGACTTGCTCCCTGTCCTTGATAAACTTGCTAAGGAAGAATCTTACCTTGTTGTTTCAGCTGTTTCTCAAGTTATTTCTGCCCTTGAACGCTTTATCGATGAAGGAACAGAAGCTGAAAGAGCCTTCAAAGCATTGGTAGCTAAATTGGCTCGTCACAACTATGACCGTCTTGGTTTTGAAGCTAAAGATGGAGAATCAGATGAGGATGAATTGGTTCGTCAACTGGCTGTTTCTATGATGATTCGTTCAAATGATGCAGAAGCTAGTCAAGTCGCTAGCCAAATCTTCGAATCTCACAAGGAAAATCTTGCAGGCCTTCCAGCAGCTATCCGCTCACAAGTTCTCATCAATGAAATGAAACATCATGAGACCAAAGATTTGTTAGCACTTTATCTTGATACTTATACTCACGCAACAGATGCTGTCTTTAAACGTCAGTTAGCAGCGGCTCTTGCCTATAGTACAGATGCGGACAACATCCAAACCTTGATTGCTTCTTGGAAGGACAAATTTGTGGTTAAACCACAAGACTTGTCTGCTTGGTACTTCCAGTTCTTAGGTCATCAAGCAACTCAGGAAACAGCTTGGTCTTGGGCGCGTGAAAACTGGGCTTGGATTAAGGCAACTCTTGGAGGAGATATGAGCTTTGATAGCTTTGTTATCCTTCCTGCTCACGTATTTAAGACTCAGCAACGCTTGGCAGAGTACAAGGAATTCTTTGAACCGCAACTTTCTGACCTTGCTCTTAGCCGTAACATCGGTATGGGAATTAAGGAAATTGCAGCGCGTGTTGACTTGATTAACCGTGAAAAAGCTGCAGTGGAAGCAGTCGTTCTTCAATATGGAACTAAATAATTAAGCCTAAATAAAAGAAAACTCAGCTATCTCATGTAATACTCTTCGAAAATCAAATTCAAACCACGTCAGCGTCGCCTTACCGTAGATATGGTTACTGACTTCGTCAGTCTTATCTGCAACCTCAAAACTGTGTTTTGAGCAACCTGCGGCTAGCTTCCTAGTTTGCTCTTTGATTTTCATTGAGTATAAAATGCAGAGAGTTGAGTTTTTTTTAAGACAAATTTGGTATAATGGTCTTAATAAGGAGGAGTTTCTCATGATAAAAATCTTATTGGTTGAGGATGACCTAGGCTTGTCAAATTCAGTATTTGACTTTTTAGACGATTTTGCGGATGTCATGCAGGTATTTGATGGGGAAGAAGGTCTCTACGAAGCTGAAAGTGGCGTCTATGACTTGATTTTGCTCGATTTAATGTTACCAGAAAAAATGGCTTCCAAGTCTTGAAAGAGTTGCGTGAAAAGGGAATTACGACACCAGTTCTGATTATGACAGCCAAGGAAAGTTTGGATGACAAGGGACACGGTTTTGAACTAGGAGCAGATGATTATCTAACCAAACCTTTCTACCTAGAAGAACTCAAAATGCGTATTCAAGCCCTTCTCAAACGTTCAGGCAAGTTTAATGAAAACACCTTGACTTATGGAAATATTGTGGTTAATTTGTCAACCAACACCGTTAAGGTCGAAGATACTTCAGTCGAATTACTGGGCAAAGAGTTTGATTTATTAATTTATTTCCTTCAAAATCAAAATGTTATTTTGCCTAAGACTCAGATTTTTGATCGTTTATGGGGATTTGATAGTGATACAACGATTTCGGTTGTTGAAGTCTATGTTTCAAAAGTCCGTAAGAAATTAAAAGGAACCACTTTTGCAGAGAATTTGCAAACCTTGCGCAGTGTTGGGTATATTTTAAAAGATGTTCAGTAAACTAAAAAAACATGGTATGCGGATGATTTTAGTTATTTTATCCGCAACTTTGGTGTCTTCACTCTGATTTTCTCCACCATGACTCTGATTATTTTACAGGTCATGCATTCGAGTCTCTATACTTCGGTGGATGATAAGCTTCATGGCTTGAGCAACAATCCTCAGGCAGTTATTCAGTTGGCGTTAAATAGGGCGACAGAAGAGATTAAAGATTTGGAGAATGCTGCTACAGATACTAGCAAGACTGAGGTAAAACCCAATGTCAGTTCCAACACAGAAGTCATTCTTTTTGATAAGAATTTTACCCAACTCCTTTCTGGAAATCGATTTTTGGGATTGGATAAGATTAAGTTAGAAAAGAAAGAACTAGGCCATATCTACCAGATTCAGGTTTTTAATAGCTATGGACAAGAAGAAATCTATCGCATGATATTGATGGAAACCAATATCAGTTCGGTTTCAACCAATATCAAGTATGCGGCTGTCTTGATTAATACCAGTCAGTTGGAGCAGGCAAGTCAAAAGCATGAGAAATTGATTGTGGTTGTGATGGCAAGTTTCTGGATTCTGTCTTTGCTTGCCAGTCTCTATCTAGCTAGGGTCAGTGTTCGGCCTCTGCTTGAGAGCATGCAGAAGCAGCAGTCCTTTGTGGAAAATGCCAGTCATGAGTTACGAACCCCACTTGCAGTTCTGCAAAATCGTTTAGAGACCCTTTTCCGTAAGCCAGAAGCTACCATTATGGATGTGAGCGAAAGTATTGCATCTAGTTTGGAAGAAGTCCGAAATATGCGGTTTTTGACGACAAACTTGTTGAATTTAGCTCGTAGAGATGATGGGATTAAGCCTGAACTTGGAGAAGTTCCAACTAGCTTTTTTAATACGACTTTCACAAATTATGAAATGATTGCTTCGGAAAATGATCGTGTCTTCCGTTTTGAAAATCGTATCCATCGAACGATTGTCACAGATCAGCTTCTATTGAAGCAGTTGATGACTATCTTATTTGATAATGCTGTCAAGTATACTGAAGAGGATGGTGAAATTGATTTTGTGATTTCAGCGACTGATCGTAATCTATATTTACTTGTTTCTGATAATGGAGTCGGTATTTCCGCAGAAGATAAAAAGAAAATTTTTGATCGCTTTTATCGAGTGGATAAAGCTAGGACTCGTCAAAAAGGTGGCTTTGGTTTAGGATTATCTCTGGCCAAGCAAATTGTAGATGCCTTAAAAGGAACCATTACTGTTAAAGATAATAAACCAAAGGGAACAATCTTTGAAGTGAAGATTGCCATTCAGACACCATCTAAAAAGAAAAAATAAAAATATCGCTCCAGCTGGGGCGATATTTTGGATTTATCTTTTTAGTTTTCGTTTGATAATAGAGCGTTGGATTTTTAGAACAAGTAAGCTGGATCCGATTGCTGCGATAAAAGCAAGAGCGGTTGATAATTTTAACGCCAAAAAGATAAAACTAAAGATAGCAATACAGATACAAAAAACAGCGACATTAACAAAAAATAGGATTTCTTGAAAACTGGTATCAGATTGTGATTCGGGAGCATAATCCTGATAGCGAGGAAGTTGCTGGTTTAATTCGTCTTGATAGTCTACCTCATATGATTGTAATTTTTTTACGGACATGGTTCTCTCCTTAACAGTACATACCTATTTTATCATTTTTTTAGCAGAGAATTATTACAGAAAGGTTACAAAAAGAATAAAGTGCTTTTTCAAAATCAATTTTCTTGACAGCATACTGTGAAAATGATACGATAGATAAATTCCTAAACGCTTATTAATATTCATGATTAATTATATTTGTAAGTAAATAATTCATTTTTACGAAAAATATTTACTTATTTTCTTGATTTTATTTAATTTGATTAGTGATATTTGTTTTGCACACAGAGACAGATTTTCTGTCTCCTATTTTTATAGTAGTGGGGTGTCTAATTGATGCCTCTTGGAAAAGTTAAAGGAGATAACAATGTATCTTGCTATCAAAGAAATATTACGTAACAAACTTCGATATAGTTTGATTTTAACCACTATTTTTCTTATTTCTTTTATGGTCTTTTTCATGACGAGTCTGGCTCTAGGTCTTGTTAGAAATAATAGAGCAGCAATTGATAACTGGCAAGCGACTGGTGTGGTTTTATCTGACTACGCAAATGATAATTTGACAGCATCTTTTATTCCTGAAAAGGATTATAAGGAAAAGAGATCTGAGGAGGCCGCTCCACTGGGTTATATGTTCGCTGTGACCAATCTAGTCGATGATAGTGAAAAGGTCAATGTTTCCGTCTTTGCTCAGGAGTGGGACGATTTTATCTCTCCTAGTTTGACAGAGGGACGGTATCCTGAAAGCGATGATGAGGTTGTCGTAGATCAGTCCTTTGAAAACTATGGAATTAAGCTAGGTGATGCCATTCAGCTTAATGGAAGCGAGGCAAGTTACAAGATTGTAGGTCTGACTCAAGGAAATAAATTTTTCACCGAGCCTGTTGTCTTTACAAGTTTGACAACTTATTGGATTTTGCAAGGAACCTTGAACTCTAATAAGTCGATATCTGCCTTGGTTTTGAAAAATGACATAGAAGTGACTGGCGATGGACTGAAACAGATTTCTATCCCAAAAATGATTTCGAAAATTCCTGGTTACACACCTCAAGTTAATGTATTTTCAGGAATGATTATCGCTATGATTGTTATAACAGGCTTGATTGTGGGTATATTTGTTTATATCATTACCATACAAAAGCTAGGACTTTATGGAATTATGCGGGCTCAGGGGATACAGATTAAAACCATTGTATGGTCTCTGTTCTGTCAGATCTTGCTTCTATCTGGTATGGGGATTGCTTTATCCTTGCTTGCTATCGGAGGAGTGATTTTTCTCTTACCAGCTACCTTCTTTTTCTACCCAAGTTGGATAGCCTACTCGATTCTAAGCTCGGTTATTTGCTTGATGGCTCTTCTTGGTGGTATCATTTCCCTCCCACGTTTGCTAAAGGTGGACCCGATTACTGTGATTGCAGAATGATAAGGAGAATAGTATGACAGCATTGATAGAAATGAATCAAGTGACAAAAACATACGGGGAAGGAAAGATGAAAGTCGTAGCTCTGCATGAGACGAATTTTCAGCTAAATGCGGGAGAGTTCGTAGCTATCGTTGGGCCTTCAGGTTCTGGAAAGACGACTTTTCTAACTACTCTAGGACAACTTCAGGAAGCATCGAGTGGAAAGATTTTAGTCAAGGGGAAGGAAACAGGCAGTCTGACGGAGAAGGAGAAAACGGACCTCCGTTTTAGAGAGTTTGGCTTCATTCTCCAAGCTTCAAACTTAATTCCTTTTCTAACGGTTAAGGAACAGCTGGATTTGATTGACAGACTGGATAAGGTAAAAAATAGTAAAAGTGATCGAAAAGAGCTGTTTGACTTGTTGGATTTGGACAAAGTACAAAATCAGTATCCCAAGGCTCTATCTGGTGGCGAACGTCAACGTGCTGCGATTGCTAGGGCGCTTTACAACAATCCTAGCATCGTGCTTGCAGATGAGCCTACAGCCAGTCTTGATACAGAGAGGGCTTACCAAGTAACGGATATGTTGGCTTCAATTGCCCATGAGCAAGGAAGAGGTGTTGTTATGATTACACATGATACACGTCTTCTTGATAAGGTTGACCGAATTTATATAATGAGTGATGGAAACTTGGTTGAAGACAAATGTAAACAAATATAAAATATAGTGGATTGATAGATACTTTTCTAAAACGTTAGACCTCAAAATGAATCGGTTCTATGTAGCAAATTGATAAGTTATATAGATTTTGATGAGGTTGGACTAAAACTCAATTTTAAGAAAAATAAAGTAAATATTCCCACAATAAAACGTATAGTCTCAAGTTTTTTCAAGACTTGACTATGCGTTTTTTAATTTTAAAGACTTTTCCCAGCCTCCTTATTTCTAACCTCAAAACGGTGTCTTAAGCTGACTTCATCAGTTTTATTGCCAGCCTTAAAACTCTATTTTGAGCAATCTGCATCTAGTTTTCTAGCTTGTTCTTTGATTTTTATTGAGTATATGGACTGCAAATTGCGCTAAAAAATGATATAATGGTGAAGTTATATAGTCCCGATAAGATGGTAGGCATTTATCACTAAGAAATACCTATCAGTACTTTGTAACTCTATAACACTATTTTTAAGGGGGGACATTTTTATGTCAGAACGTAAATTATTCACGTCTGAATCTGTATCTGAGGGGCATCCAGATAAGATTGCAGACCAAATTTCAGATGCGATTTTGGATGCTATTTTAGCTAAGGATCCAGAGGCGCATATTGCTGCTGAGACAGCTGTATATACTGGTTCTGTCCACGTTTTTGGTGAAATTTCTACGAATGCCTATGTGGATATCAACCGTGTGGTTCGTGATACCATTGCAGAGATTGGTTACACTAATACAGAATATGGATTTTCTGCTGAGACGGTGGGAGTACACCCATCTTTGGTGGAGCAATCGCCAGATATTGCTCAAGGTGTTAACGAAGCATTGGAGGTTCGTGGAAATGCGGATCAAGATCCACTTGATTTGATTGGTGCTGGGGACCAAGGTCTCATGTTTGGTTTTGCGGTAGATGAAACAGAAGAACTCATGCCACTTCCAATCTCACTCAGTCATAAATTGGTTCGTCGTCTGGCAGAACTTCGTAAGTCTGGGGAAATTAGCTATCTTCGCCCAGATGCTAAATCACAAGTTACAGTTGAGTATGATGAAAATGACCGTCCAGTACGTGTGGACACAGTCGTGATTTCTACTCAACACGATCCAGAAGCTACTAATGAACAAATCCACAATGATGTTATTAACAAGGTTATCAAAGAGGTTATTCCCGCCTCTTACTTGGATGAGCAAACAAAATTCTTCATCAATCCTACTGGTCGTTTTGTAATCGGTGGACCGCAAGGGGACTCAGGTTTGACTGGTCGTAAGATTATTGTAGATACTTATGGTGGTTACTCACGTCACGGTGGTGGTGCCTTTTCTGGTAAGGATGCGACTAAGGTGGATCGTTCAGCTTCTTATGCAGCTCGCTACATTGCTAAAAACATTGTTGCAGCAGGTCTTGCTAAGAAGGCAGAAGTGCAATTGGCATACGCTATCGGTGTTGCGCAACCTGTATCTGTTCGAATTGATACTTTTGGTACAGGAACAGTAGCTGAAAGCAAACTTGAAAAAGCGGCTCGTCAAATCTTTGACCTTCGTCCTGCAGGAATTATCCAAATGCTTGACCTTAAACGTCCAATCTATCGTCAAACAGCGGCTTACGGACACATGGGACGTACAGATATTGATCTTCCATGGGAACGCTTGGACAAGGTAGAAGCCTTGAAAGAAGCAGTCAAATAAAATCTTAAGAGGGGATTGCCCCTCTTTTAATATACTATTTCCTTCAAAATCATTGAAATTATAGCTTGAATTTGATATGATAGTCCTATGGATAAAAGTAGAGCAAATCGTGTTGAGCGCGATAAAAAGAGAATTGGTTTACTAACCCTAGTAGCCATATTTGCAGTTAGTATTTGTGTCCTGGGTTCAATAATTGGATACAAAATATACACAAAACAAAGTTTTGAACAAAAGATTGAATCTCTCAAAAAAGAGAAAGATGATCAATTGAGTGAGGGGAATCAGAAGGATCATTTTCGTAAGGGACAAGCCGAAGTGATCGCCTATTATCCTCTTCAAGGGGAGCAAGTGATTTCGTTTGTAAAAGAAATCATGACACAGGATATTACGAAAAATCTGGAAGATAAAGAAAATCTGGTTTTTTATTATACGGAGGAACAGGATTCGCCTTTAAAAGGGATTGTCAACCGAAGTGTGATGAAACAAATCTATGATTTAACTTCGTTAAAAGTTGAAGAGACTGAAAAAACTAATCTGGCAAAAGTACATTTGACAGAAGATGGCAAACCGTTTACACTTGATCAATTATTTTCAGATCCTAGTAAAGCCAAAGAGCAGCTGATAAAAGAAATCACTTCTTTCTTAGAGGGGAAGAAATTGGAGCAAGAGAAGGTCGATCAGCTTCTTAAAGACTTCTCTGACCAAGACTTGTCTGCATGGAATTTTGATTACAAGGATAGTCAGATTATCCTTTATCCAAGTCAAACAGTTGAAAATCTGGATGAGATTGCCTTGCCAGTATCTAGTTTCTTTGAGGTCATTCAGTCCTCTTATCTATTAGATAAGGATGCCGAACTCTACAAGGCTTATTATGAAAAGAAAAATCGTAAAGTAGTAGCCTTGACTTTTGATGATGGACCAAATCCTACAACGACAAATCAAGCCTTAGATACTCTCTCTAAGTATGGTATTAAGGCAACTTTCTTCGTTTTGGGTAAAAACGTTTCTGGAAATGAAGAGATTTTGAAGCGCATGAAAGCAGATGGTCATGTCATTGGGAACCATAGTTGGAGCCATCCAGTGCTTTCAAAACTTTCGCTTGATGAAGCCCAAAAACAGATTACTGATACTGAGGATGCGCTAACTAAAGTGTTGGGTTCTAGTTCTAAACTCATGCGTCCGCCTTATGGGGCCATTACAGACGACATTCGCAATAGCCTGGATTTGAGTTTTATTATGTGGGATGTGGATAGTCTGGATTGGAAGAGTAAGAATGAAGCGGCTATTTTGACAGAAATTCAACGCGAAGTCAAGAATGGTTCTATTATTCTCATGCATGATATTCATGCTGAGAGTGTAAATGCTCTACCGAAGGTCATTGACTACTTGAAAGGGCAAGGTTATGACTTTGTAACTATTCCAGATTTGTTAGATTCTCGTCTTAAACCTCACCAACTCTATTATGACCGTGACCAATAATACACAAAATCTAAAGAGATAAGTTTTCTTTGAAAGTTTGGCTCTTTGGATTTTCTTCTAATTTAGAAAGGAAAAATAATGAAATCTTATACTTTGAATAATGGCGTAACGATTCCAGTTCTGGGATTTGGAACCTGGAAAGCTGAAAATGGAGAGATTGCCTACCAAGCAGTTTTAGAGGCTTTAAAGGCGGGCTATCGCCATATCGATACGGCAGCGATCTATAAAAACGAAGAAAGCGTTGGTCGTGCTATTCAAGATAGTGGCATTCCGCGGGAGGAAATTTTTGTAACAAGTAAACTTTGGAATACAAATCACAATTATGAGCAAGCTCGCCAGGCTTTTGAAGAGTCTTTAGCTCAACTGGGTTTGGATTATTTGGATCTGTATTTGATTCATTGGCCAAATCCAAAACCTCTCAGAGAGAATGATCAATGGAAAATTCGAAATGCGGAAGTTTGGAGAGCTATGGAAGACCTCTATAATGAAGGCAAAATCCGTGCTATCGGAATTAGTAATTTCCTTCCCAAGCATTTGGATGCTTTGCTTGAAACATCAAAAATTGTTCCTGCAGTTAATCAAATCCGCTTGTCGCCAGGTGTGTATCAAGAGGAAGTTGTAGCTTACTGTCGAAAAAAAGGAATTTTATTGGAAGCTTGGGGACCTTTTGGTCAGGGAGAACTGTTTGATAGCAAGGAAGTCCAAGAAACCGCAGCAAATCACGGAAAATCGGTTGCTCAGATAGCCTTGGCCTGGAGCTTGGCAGAAGGATTTTTACCACTTCCAAAATCTGTCACAGCGTCTCGTATTCAGGCTAATCTTGATTGCTTTGGAATTGAACTGAGTCATGAGGAGCGAGAAACCTTAAAAACGATAGCTGTTCAGTCGGGTGCTCCTCGAGTTGATGATATGGATTTCTAGAAAATCATAAAAAGAATTGTACAATCTTCTAATTTTTGATATAATAGTCAGCAGGAAAGAAAGTCTTATAGCGTTCTTCAAGCGAGCTTGGGATAGTGGGAGCCAAGTAGAGCAAAATAAAGAACTGGCGCTTTCTGTAGTATTTTCAAAGATAATGAAGTAATAAATTAGGGTGGAACCGCGTTTCTGACGCCCCTAGGTTAAATCAACCTAGGATTGTCGGACGCGGTTCTTTTGCTTATTCAATCTATTGTATGAAAGAAAGGAGAGACGTGGAAAACCTTTATCTTGTAAAAGACGATAGTCAACTAGCTGCATTTCGTAATTTTGTAGTAAGAAATACTGAAAAGTTGAAAGATTATCAATCTTTTTTAAAGAATGAACTTGCAGTCTGTGATTTACCGCAAGCCGTTATTAGGTCAAGTTTTAATGCTGCTACACAGATTATTAGGGAAAGTGCTGTTCCAGCCTATACAAATAATAGACGAATGGTTATGACGCCTGATTTAGCTGTTTGGAAAGAGTTGTATTTGTATCAGTTGATGGACTACGAGTGTTCTCAGCAAACTCAAGCAATAGAAAGTCACTATCATTCTTTATCTGAAAATTTCCTCTTACAGATTGTAGGACATGAGTTAGCTCATTGGTCGGAGCATTTTTTAGATGATTTTGATGGTTACGAATCTTATATCTGGTTCGAAGAGGGGATGGTTGAATATATTAGTCGCAAGTATTTCTTAACAGAAGAGGAATTTCAAGCGGAAAAAATTTGTAATCAATCTCTCGTAGAACTTTTTCAGAAGAAGTATGGTTGGCATTCATTGAATGATTTTGGTTCTTCGACTTATGATAAGAACTATGCAAGTATTTTTTACGAATACTGGCGTAGTTTTTTGACAATAGATAAGTTGGTAGAAAATCTAGGTAGTGTACAAGCGGTCTTCGATTCTTATCATTTATGGGCAAATACAGATAAAACTCTTCCCTTGTTAAATTGGTTTGTTCAGCAGAAATTAATTGAAAAAGAAATATAAAAACTAAAGGAGTAAACAATGTCTAAGAAATTAACATTTCAAGAAATTATTTTGACTTTGCAACAATTTTGGAATGACCAAGGTTGTATGCTTATGCAAGCTTATGATAATGAAAAAGGTGCGGGGACAATGAGTCCTTACACTTTCCTTCGTGCTATCGGACCTGAGCCATGGAATGCGGCTTATGTAGAGCCATCACGTCGTCCTGCTGACGGTCGTTACGGGGAAAATCCTAATCGTCTTTACCAACACCACCAATTCCAGGTGGTGATGAAGCCATCTCCATCAAACATCCAAGAACTCTACCTTGAGTCTTTGGAAAAATTGGGAATCAATCCTTTGGAACACGATATTCGTTTTGTTGAGGATAACTGGGAAAACCCGTCTACTGGTTCAGCTGGTCTGGGTTGGGAAGTTTGGCTTGATGGGATGGAAATTACTCAGTTCACTTATTTCCAACAAGTCGGTGGATTGGCAACTGGCCCTGTGACTGCGGAAGTTACCTATGGTTTGGAGCGTTTGGCTTCTTACATTCAAGAAGTAGACTCTGTTTACGATATTGAGTGGGCTGATGGTGTAAAATACGGAGAAATCTTTATCCAGCCTGAGTACGAGCATTCAAAATATTCATTTGAAATTTCGGACCAAGAAATGTTGCTTGAAAACTTTGATAAGTTTGAAAAAGAAGCTGGTCGTGCCTTGGAAGAAGGATTGGTGCACCCTGCCTATGACTATGTTCTCAAATGTTCACACACCTTTAACCTGCTTGATGCGCGTGGTGCCGTATCTGTAACAGAGCGCGCAGGCTATATCGCTCGTATCCGTAACTTGGCCCGTGTCGTAGCCAAAACCTTTGTCGCAGAACGCAAACGCCTAGGCTACCCACTTTTAGATGAAGAAACACGAGCTAAACTTTTAGCAGAAGACGCAGAATAGTGAGTAATACTGTGCTCTAAAATCGTTAGAGGCAAGTCGAAGACTTGCTAGAGGGATATGCACCGCTGTACTGTTATGTGGGGATTTTTGAAACTTTAGGTTCAAAAATCAGTCAGCTAAATCCACTTTGATGAGACTGTTGGAAATCTTGATCAATTTTGCATTAGATTTCCCTACAGACTCACAAAGTTAGTTAGCGACGTCCCCAGTACCTAAGGTGCATATCAAAAAAGATTGAAGAAAATGTAAAGGAAATAACATGACAAAAAACTTATTAGTAGAACTAGGTCTTGAAGAATTACCAGCCTATGTTGTCACACCAAGTGAAAAACAACTAGGCGAAAAAATGGCAGCCTTCCTCAAGGAAAATCGCCTGTCTTTTGAAGCTATTCAAACCTTCTCAACACCACGTCGTTTGGCTGTTCGTGTGACTGGTCTCGCAGATAAACAGTCTGACTTGACAGAAGATTTCAAGGGTCCAGCAAAGAAAATTGCCTTGGATAGTGATGGAAACTTCACCAAAGCAGCTCAAGGATTTGTCCGTGGAAAAGGCTTGACTGTCGAAGATATCGAATTCCGTGAAATCAAGGGTGAAGAATATGTCTATGTCACTAAGGAAGAAGTTGGTCAAGCAGTGGAAGCCATTGTTCCTGGTGTTGTGGATGTCTTGAAGTCACTGACTTTCCCTGTCAGCATGCACTGGGCAGGAAATAGCTTTGAATACATTCGTCCTGTTCACACTTTAACCGTTCTTTTGGATGAGCAAGAGTTTGATTTGGATTTCCTTGATATCAAGGGTGATCGTGTCAGCCGTGGCCATCGTTTCTTAGGACAAGAAACTAAGATTCAGTCAGCCTTGAGCTATGAAGAAGATCTTCGTTCACAGTTTGTAATAGCGGATCCACGTGAACGTGAGCAAATGATTGTTGACCAAATCAAAGTAATTGAGGCAAAACATGGTGTACGAATCGAAATTGATGCTGATTTGCTCAATGAAGTCTTGAACTTGGTTGAATACCCAACTGCCTTTATGGGAAGTTTTGATGCCAAATACCTTGAAGTTCCAGAAGAAGTTTTGGTGACTTCGATGAAGGAACACCAACGCTACTTTGTTGTCCGTGATCAAGATGGAAAACTCTTGCCAAACTTCATTTCTGTTCGTAACGGAAACGCAGAGTATTTGGAAAATGTTATCAAAGGAAATGAAAAAGTCTTGGTAGCTCGTTTGGAAGACGGAGAATTCTTCTGGCGTGAAGACCAAAAATTGGTGATTTCAGATCTTGTTGAAAAACTAAACAATGTAACCTTCCATGAGAAGATTGGTTCCCTTCGTGAACACATGATTCGTACGGGGCAAATTGCTGTACTTTTGGCAGAAAAAGCTGGCTTGTCAGTGGATGAAACAGTTGACCTTGCTCGTGCGGCAGCCATTTACAAGTTTGACTTGTTGACAGGTATGGTTGGTGAATTTGACGAACTCCAAGGAATTATGGGTGAGAAATACGCCTTTCTTGCTGGGGAAACTCCAGCAGTGGCAGCTGCTATTCGTGAACACTACATGCCTACATCAGCTGAAGGAGAGCTTCCAGAGAGCAAGGTCGGTGCAGTTCTTGCTATTGCAGACAAATTGGATACGATTTTGAGTTTCTTCTCAGTAGGTTTGATTCCATCAGGTTCTAACGACCCTTATGCCCTTCGTCGCGCGACTCAAGGTGTGGTTCGTATCTTGGATGCCTTTGGTTGGCACATTGCTATGGATGAGCTGATTGATAGCCTTTATACATTGAAATTTGACAGCTTGACTTATGAAAATAAAGCTGAAGTTATGGACTTTATCAAGGCTCGTGTTGATAAGATGATGGGTTCTACTCCAAAAGACATCAAGGAAGCCGTTCTTGCAGGATCAAACTTTGTTGTGGCGGATATGTTGGAAGCGGCAAGTGCTCTCGTAGAAGCGAGCAAGGAAGAAGACTTCAAACCATCTGTTGAATCACTTTCTCGTGCCTTTAACTTGGCTGAGAAGGCAGAAGAAGTTGCTACAGTTGATTCAGCTCTCTTTGAAAATGAGCAAGAAAAAGCTTTGGCAGAAGCAGTAGAATCACTCGTTTTGTCAGGGACTGCCAGTCAACAATTGAAACAGCTCTTTAGACTTAGTCCAGTTATTGATGCTTTCTTTGAGAATACCATGGTAATGGCAGAAGATCAGGCTGTTCGTAAAAATCGCTTGGCTATCTTGTCTCATTTAACTCAAAAAGCAGCTAAACTTGCTCGTTTTAACCAAATTAACACTAAATAAAATTTGATAAACGGACTTTATCTTATCACAAAGGAGAAGAAATGGATCAGAAAAAAATTGATCGTATCAATGAGCTTGCTAAAAAGAAAAAAGCAGAAGGCTTGACACCAGAAGAAAAAGTGGAACAAGCTAAACTACGTGAGGAGTACATCGAAGGTTATCGTCGCTCTGTTCGTCACCACATTGAAGGAATCAAAATTGTGGACGAAGAAGGAAACGACGTTACACCAGAAAAATTACGCCAAGTACAACGTGAAAAAGGATTACATGGTCGTAGTCTCGATGACTCAAATTCATAATAAGTATTCTTTCTTTTAAGAAGGATAGATGAAATAATAACCAAAAGACTAGCAGTTTGTGTTTGCTAGTCTTTTTATCACGAAAAAAGGAACCAAGATGGTTCCTAAAGTTATTAGTTACTTGCGCCAGATGTAGCGTCTGCGCCACCACCGTGACCACCGGCATCACCTGAATCAGAAGCTCCAGATGTAGCATCTGCATCGCCGTGACCGTGTCCGCCAGCAGATGCTGCAGCATTTCCACCGACTAAACGTTGACCAGTTGTATTGAGGTACCAGTCAAGCCATGGTTGGAAATTAAAGATAATTTCATTAATTCCAGCATATGAACCATCTGGGTAGTACATTGCTTGGTAATTATGGGTATTAATAACACCTTCAGGTGTTCCTGGCACAATTGTACGGACATATTCTTGATCCCCGTTACGCAATACGCCGACAACCCATTCAACGTTTTTCATTCTAGAATCGGGCAATGTACCGTGTACTGTTCCTAATCTATTTCCTGATTGAGCACGTACACGTTTACCAAACATTGTATCTGGGTCTTGGTGGGCATTGTTAAAGTACAAGAATTGATTGTTATCATCTGCAAATGTCAATTCAAATGGCATTGCTTTCAAGAACATATCAATTTGGTTAACTGTCAAGATACCGTGGTCTAATTTAACGTAAGTATCTCCAGAAACAGCTCCAACAAGTTCAGCAGCTTTTTCTACCCATTCAGGATCATCTGGGTCAACACCTTGGATGGTAGTTGCAATTGAATTTGTACAATATAAATCTTCTGGCTCAATTGGTTTTGGTTTTTTCAATTTTGAAACGACTCCCACATATTTTACAAAGTTGTCCAAGCATGTTTCAAGGAAATTAACAGTTCCTTCATTTGTGATATTCCCATTAACATCAAAAGCTTCTTTAGCTTTACCGAGAAGGAATTCATTTCCAGGAAGTGTGTAGGCATTGACACCTGGAGCGTCAAGAATCTTACGAAGGTGAACTTGGGCACGAGAAGTACCTTGGTCATAGTAAGAAGCACCCACAATCATGACTGGTTTGTTTTCAAATGGATGAACTTCATATGAAAGCCATTCAAGAACCGATTTAAGAGAAGCTGAGATTGTGTGGTTGTGCTCAGGAGTAGCGATGATGACACCATCAGCACGCGTAATTTTGTTATATAAATAACGTAATTGGAAACTTTCATCCCATTTTTCGTCTTGGTTAAACATTGGAACTTCGTCAATTTCGAGAACTTCTAATTCAAATTTGAGTTTGAAGTGGCGACGGATAAATTCCAAGAGCTTACGGTTATATGATTGATCGTAGTTTGATCCTACAAGTCCAACAAATTTCATTCTTTTTGGTCTCCTATCTTACAAATTTTCCCAGTCAAAGTCTTCAGCATCTTTGCGAAGTAGAGCTTGTGCATTGCGCAATTTTTCTGTGATTTTTACAAAGATACGGAAGTCGTCAAAAGTGGCATCCAGTTTTTTAATAACATCAAGATCTACTAGATCTCCACTTGGATTAAAGGCTTGAAGAGAATGTGAAAGCAAGAATTCATCAGGAAGGACACTTGCTTTGATTTCTGGTGCGTTTAAGATTTGGCGAAGTTGTAATTGGGCGCGTGATGAACCAAGTGTACCGTAAGAAGCACCTGTAATCATGATTGGTTTGTTCAAGAGTGGGTAAATACCATAAGACAACCAAGCAAGAGCGCTCATCAAAACAGCTGGGATAGAGTGGTCGTACTCAGGAGTACCGATAATAACGCCATCTGCCTCTTCAATTTTAGCAGCAATTTCTAAAATTTCAGCAGGTACTTGCTTGTCAGCTGGTTTGTTAAAGACAGGAATGTCTTTGATTTCAACAAGTTCAATTTCAGCTTTTTCAGCAAAGTGTTTTTGCATGTATTGAAGCAATTGACGGTTTGTAGAACGTTTTGAATTTGTTCCAACAATAGCAATAAGTTTTAACATGAGATTTCCTTTCTCTTTTTACATAATACGATTTTAAAACTCTACTGAAACATCTGTTTCTATAGAGTAGGAATTCCTGAAGAACAGCTTAGGTGACCTTCCTTATCGATGAGGATAGCTTCTATGCCCTCCAAACTTTCGACTTGCCAAAGGATAGAAGCAGGTCTTTCTCCAAATAGACGAGTTGTCCAGATTTCTCCATCGACTGATTTATCAGAGATGATTGTCAGACTCGCTAGTTCCGTTTCAACAGGATATCCTGTTTGACTGTCAAAAATATGATGGTAATCTTTTCCATCGACAGTCAGGTGACGTTCATAAATGCCTGAAGTCACGACAGATTTATTGACAACGGGGATTGTCATTAAGTGATTTCCCCTCGGATTGGCTGGGTCTTGAATCCCTATTTGCCAAGGCTGATTTCCTCTTGCCTGATTTTTTCCAATGGTCAGGATATTCCCTCCCAGATTGATTAAGGCAGAAGTCACTCCCTTTTCTCTTAGAAATTGGGCAACCTTATCCGCACTATAACCCTTAGCTAAACAACCAAGATCAATCTTCATTCCTTTCTGTTTTAAAAACACAGTAGAAGTAGAAGAATCTAACTCGATATAGTAAGGATTGATTAAAGCTAGCACAGATTCAATTTCTTGAGGTTTGGCAACTTTGGCATCTGAAAAACCGATGCGCCAGGTTTGAATCAAGGGACCAATGCTGATGTTGAGATGACTAGAGGGTGCTAGGCTATGCTCTAACCCAAGAGAAATCAGTTCAAACAGGTCTGGATGAACCGTGACAGGAGCTATTCCTGCTTGATAATTGATTTCCATCAACTCAGATTCCTGACTATTGGCATTGAAGCGGTATTCTAGCTCTCTGAGTAAATCAAAGGATTTCTGGAGCAAGATATCTGCTCGCTCATCCACTAATGAAATGGTGATAGTGGTTCCCATTAGCCGTTCGGAATGTGAACTCAGAGGCAAGCTACCAACTCCTTTCTCTTATAGAAAATAAGTTGTAATATCAAGCAATTATCTAAATTGAAGCCCTTACATTTTATTTTCATGTTATTAGAATACCATAAAGTTAGATTTTCTACAAATGAAATTTGGAAAAAGTCAAGAAATATGCTCACAAAAATTCATTAGTCTTGAAATCAGGATAAATGGGGAATTATTTTTGATAAAAAATGCTGAAATAATAGGAAATCCCTTGTAAACGCTAACAGTAAATGGTATACTAGTAAGGTAAATTTAGAATGAAGGCAGGAAATTTTTTATGAGTAAAATCGTTGTAGTCGGTGCGAACCACGCTGGTACAGCATGTATCAATACCATGTTGGATAATTTTGGAAATGAGAACGAAATTGTTGTATTTGACCAAAACTCTAACATCTCTTTCCTAGGATGTGGAATGGCCCTTTGGATCGGTGAACAAATTGACGGTGCTGAAGGCTTGTTCTATTCTGATAAAGAAAAATTGGAAGCTAAAGATGCTAAGGTTTACATGAATTCACCAGTTCTTTCAATCGACTATGATAATAAAGTAGTTACAGCAGAAGTTGAAGGAAAAGAACACAAAGAATCATACGAAAAATTGATTTTCGCTACAGGTTCTACACCAATCTTGCCACCAATCGAAGGTGTTGAAATTGTAAAAGGAAACCGCGAATTTAAAGCAACTCTTGAAAACGTACAATTCGTTAAATTGTACCAAAACGCTGAAGAAGTGATTCACAAATTGTCTGACAAGAGCCAACACCTCGACCGTATCGCCGTTGTTGGCGGTGGTTACATCGGTGTTGAACTTGCTGAAGCCTTTGAGCGTCTTGGAAAAGAAGTTGTCCTTGTTGATATTGTTGATACTGTCTTGAACGGTTACTATGACAAGGACTTCACACAAATGATGGCGAAGAACTTGGAAGACCACAATATCCGCTTGGCTCTTGGTCAAACTGTTAAAGCAATCGAAGGTGACGGTAAAGTTGAACGCTTGATTACTGATAAAGAAACTTTCGACGTGGATATGGTTGTTCTTGCAGTTGGTTTCCGTCCAAATACAGCCCTTGCTGATGGTAAGATTGAACTCTTCCGTAACGGTGCCTTCCTTGTAGACAAGAAACAAGAAACATCTATCCCAGGCGTTTACGCAGTAGGTGACTGTGCGACTGTTTATGACAACGCTCGTAAAGACACAAGCTACATCGCCCTTGCTTCAAATGCAGTTCGTACTGGTATCGTTGGTGCCTACAACGCTTGTGGACATGAATTGGAAGGAATCGGTGTGCAAGGTTCAAACGGTATTTCAATCTACGGTCTTCACATGGTTTCAACTGGTTTGACTCTTGAAAAAGCTAAAGCTGCTGGTTACAACGCAACTGAAACAGGTTTTAACGATCTTCAAAAACCAGAATTCATGAAACATGACAACCATGAAGTAGCAATTAAGATTGTCTTTGACAAAGATAGCCGTGAAATTCTTGGTGCACAAATGGTTTCACACGATTCTGCAATCAGTATGGGAATCCACATGTTCTCACTTGCTATCCAAGAGCATGTAACAATTGATAAATTGGCATTGACAGACCTATTCTTCTTGCCACACTTTAACAAACCATACAACTACATCACAATGGCTGCACTTACAGCTGAAAAATAAAATTTGATGAACTATCTGGCCTTAAGTTAAGGTCAGATAGTTTTTTAGCCAATCTGTACCCATACAATTATTCTTTTTTTATCTTGTGATTCCTTCTGTTCTGAATTAAAATGAAATGGTAGCTACCAATATAAATGATGAGGAAAAAGAAATGACTGAAAATCGTTATGAACTAAATAAAAACTTGGCACAGATGCTCAAAGGTGGGGTTATCATGGACGTTCAGAATCCTGAACAGGCCCGTATTGCAGAAGCTGCTGGTGCGGCAGCTGTGATGGCCTTGGAGCGGATTCCAGCTGATATTCGTGCAGCTGGTGGAGTTTCCCGCATGAGCGATCCAAAGATGATTAAGGAAATCCAAGAAGCGGTTAGTATTCCAGTGATGGCCAAGGTCAGAATCGGGCATTTTGTTGAAGCTCAGATTTTAGAGGCCATTGAGATTGACTATATCGACGAGAGTGAAGTTTTATCTCCAGCAGACGACCGTTTCCATGTGGACAAAAAAGAATTCCAAGTTCCTTTTGTTTGTGGGGCTAAGGACTTGGGTGAAGCCTTGCGACGTATTGCTGAGGGTGCCTCTATGATTCGTACCAAAGGAGAACCAGGTACAGGAGATATCGTCCAAGCTGTTCGCCATATGCGTATGATGAATCAGGAAATTCGCCGCATTCAAAATCTACGTGAGGACGAACTTTATGTTGCTGCCAAGGAATTGCAAGTCCCTGTAGAATTGGTTCAATATGTCCATGAGCATGGAAAATTGCCAGTTGTAAACTTTGCGGCTGGAGGCGTTGCAACGCCAGCAGATGCGGCATTAATGATGCAATTAGGGGCAGAGGGTATCTTTGTCGGCTCAGGTATTTTCAAGTCAGGAGATCCTGTTAAACGAGCGAGTGCCATTGTCAAAGCGGTAACTAACTTCCGTAATCCTCAAATTCTAGCTCAAATCTCTGAAGATCTAGGGGAAGCCATGGTTGGTATCAATGAAAATGAGATCCAAATCCTCATGGCTGAGCGAGGGAAATAGATGAAAATTGGAATATTGGCCTTGCAAGGTGCCTTTGCAGAACATGCAAAAGTGTTGGATCAATTAGGTGTCGAGAGTGTTGAAATCAGAAATTTAGAGGATTTTCAGCAACATCAGAGTGACTTGTCAGGTTTGATTTTACCTGGAGGAGAGTCTACAACCATGGGCAAACTCTTACGCGACCAGGACATGCTGATTCCCATTCGAGAAGCCATTCTATCTGGCTTACCAGCCTTTGGAACCTGTGCAGGCTTGATATTGCTGGCTAAGGAAATTACTTCTCAGGAAGAAAGTCATCTTGGAACTATGGATATGGTGGTCGAGCGCAATGCCTATGGGCGCCAACTAGGAAGTTTCTACACGGAAGCAGAATGTAAGGGAGTCGGTCAGATTCCAATGACCTTTATCCGTGGTCCAATTATCAGCAGTGTTGGAGAGGGTGTAGAAATTCTAGCAACAGTTGAAGATCAAATCGTTGCAGCCCAAGAAAAAATATGTTGGTAACTTCTTTTCATCCAGAATTGACTGATGATGTTCGCTTGCACCAGTACTTTATAAATATGTGTGACAAAAAGATAGTGGAATAAAAAGTGATAAATCAAGTTTTGATTCGCTTTTTCCAAAGAATCATTTTTTAAGTCATCTGACAGTATTCTGTGATTTTAGATTTATTTACGATAAATTAGAAAAGAATGATTGTTTTGACTTAGGGCATAAAGCTTATATGCTGAATATAGTGTTCAAGTATCTTTTATTGGGAGCACTTTAGAGGATGGAGTTAAAATACTATTCTATACTCCTTAATACTCTTCGACAATCTCTTCAAACCACGTCAGCTTTATCCGCAACCTCAAAGCGGTGCTTTGAGCAACCTGCGGTTAGCTTCCTAGTTAGCTCTTTGATTTTCATTGAATATATAGTGGTTTGAAATAAGATGTGTGCAACTTGATTAGGGAAATCAAATTAATTTCTAGAAATGTTTTAGTATCCACGATGTACTATTCTAGTTTCAATTTACTATAAAAATGATGTATGGGATTGGTCAAAAAGAACACTTTGAAAATAGCAAAAAACGAGTATCTCTACAGATGGAGATACTCGTTCTATTATGTATAAAGCTATGAGTCTGTCGTCCTACGTAAGGTGCGCGTCGAAGGTTATACCTAAAAAACTCCAAACGCGATACAATAAAGGGGATTAAGCCAATTCTAAAGATTTTTTAAGAGGTAAGTGATGAGTTAAGATCAATGGTGTTTTAACAAGGTGAAAAGGGTCAGGCAAAAAGTCTTTAAAATCAGAAAACGCATAATAATATGAACTGCACCCCAAAAGTTAGACAGAAAAAATCTAACTTTTGGGGTGTTTTTATTATGAAATTAACTTATGATGATAAAGTTCAGATCTATGAACTTAAAAAACAAGGATATAGCATAGAGAAGCTTTCAAATAAATTTGGGATAAACAATTCTAATATTAGGTACATGATTAAATTGATTGATCGTTACGGAATAGAGTTCGTCAAAAAAGGAAAAAATCGTTACTATTCTCCTGATTTAAAGCAAGAAATGATTCATAAAGTCTTACATGAAGGCTGGACTAAAGATAGAGTTTCTCTTGAATACGGCCTCCCAAGTCGTACGATACTTCTTAATTGGCTAGCACAATACAAGAAAAACGGGTATACTATTGTTGAGAAAACAAGAGGGAGACCAACTAAAATGGGACGTAAACGGAAGAAAACTTGGGATGAAATGACAGAACTAGAGCGACTCCAAGAGGAGAATGAACGCTTACGTACTGAGGTAGCTTACTTAAAAAAGTTAAAAGAGCTGGAAGACAGGGACGAAGCTATACAGCGAGAAAGGCAGAGACAATTAGAGAAATGGCTTCAGGAGGATTTCGACTAGATTTACTTCTTGAAGTGGCTCGTTTACCTCGCTCAACTTACTATTATCAGTTGAAGGAACTAGATGGGCTTGACAAAGATAAAGATCTTAAAGCTGAAATTCAAGCTATTTTTACTGAGCACAAAGGAAATTATGGCTATCGCCGAATAACTCTTGAATTGAGGAATCGTGGTCATATAGTAAACCATAAGAAGGTCCAACGTCTGATGAAAATCCTTGGTTTAAGTGCTCGAATTCGCCGTAAACGAAAGTATTCTTCCTACCAAGGAGAGATTGGCAAGAAAGCAGAGAATCTCATTCAACGCCAGTTTGAAGGATCGAGACCAATGGAAAAGTGTTATACGGATGTGACAGAGTTTGCCATTCCAAATAGCACGCAGAAATTGTATTTATCGCCTGTTTTAGATGGCTTTAACAGCGAAATTATTGCTTTTAATCTTTCTTGTTCTCCTAATTTAGAACAAGTAAAAACGATGTTGGAACAGGCCTTCACAGAGAAACACTACGAGAATACGATTCTCCATAGTGACCAAGGTTGGCAATACCAACACGATTCTTATCATCGGTTCCTAGAGAGTAAGGGAATTCAAGCATCCATGTCACGTAAGGGCAACAGCCCAGACAACGGTATGATGGAATCTTTCTTTGGCATTTTAAAATCCGAAATGTTTTATGGCCATGAGAAAAACTTTAAATCACTTAATCAATTGGAACAAGCCATTATAGACTATATCGATTACTACAACAACAAACGAATTAAGGTAAAACTAAAAGGACTTAGTCCTGTCCAATACAGAACTAAATCCTTTCAATAATTATTTGTCCAACTTTTTGGGATCAGTACAATATCAGGTGTTGAATTTTACAACGTTTTTTATTTTATTCTTTGGTATTCTTTTGCAAAAAAAGAATACAACATTTTGTTGTATCCTAAATATTAAATCAAGTCCTGAATTTTCTTAAGTTTTTATCATATTTTCTGTTATAATTAAGGTGACTTAAGAAAAATAATGAAAAAACTAAATGTTTTTCATATAGTTTTTATTGTTTTAATAGTTTAAAGTCAATCTTATTTTTCTCTAATAGAAAATAATGAAAAAGTAGGTTTAGAAAGAGGTAAGTATCTATGTCTTCTCATAAAAAAGTGTCACTCTCTGAGATTAATCAATCTATCGATACTCCAAATAACAATCATTTCTGGCAAAATTTAAAGGCCTTTTTAGGTCCGGGTGCTCTTGTCGCAGTTGGTTATATGGATCCAGGAAACTGGATTACCAGTGTAGTCGGTGGTGCTTCCTATAAGTATAGTCTCTTGTTTGTTATCTTGATTTCATCTCTCATTGCTATGCAACTTCAGCAGATGGCAGGAAAGCTTGGTATTGTAACCCAGATGGACCTGGCTCAAGCAACGGCTCATCATTCACCTAAATGGCTTCGTTATAGTCTATGGGTGATTTTAGAATTAGCCTTGATGGCGACAGATCTGGCAGAAGTTCTAGGTTCAGCGATTGCTCTCAATCTTCTCTTTAAGATTCCGATTATGATAGCAATTCTCTTGACCGTGTTGGATGTTTTTCTCTTATTGCTTCTGATGAAATTTGGCTTTAAGAAGATTGAAGCTATTGTGACAACACTGATTTTAACCATTCTAGCAATTTTTACCTATCTGGTAGCTTTGTCACATCCAATCTTCCAAGGAATCGTTGAGGGTTATCTACCGAATGCAACCTTATTTGAAAGTCCCTTGCCAGGGCATGAAAGTCAATTAACCTTGGCACTAGGGATCGTGGGAGCAACGGTTATGCCCCATAACCTCTATTTGCATTCTTCCTTGTCTCAAACTCGGAAAATCAATCACAAGGACAAGAATGATGTTCGAAAAGCCGTGCGCTTTATGACCTGGGATTCAAATCTCCAATTATCCTTGGCCTTTGTGGTTAACTCCCTTCTATTAATTCTCGGGGCGGCTCTCTTTTCGGCCATGCATCTGAGATTTCTGCCTTCTCTCAAATATATAATGCCTTGCAGGATTCTACTATTGCAGGAGCTATAGCTAGCTCGACCTTATCAACCTTGTTTGCCTTGGCTTTATTAGCCAGTGGTCAAAATTCGACGATTACAGGTACCTTGACTGGACAAATCGTTATGGAAGGTTTCTTGCATATGAGATTACCTCAATGGTTCATTCGTTTGGCAACTCGTCTCTTTGCCTTGTTGCCTGTCATGATTGTAGCGGTTCTGTTTGGTCATCAGGAAAAAACATTGGATCAGTTATTGGTTTATTCACAAGTCTTTCTTTCGATTGCTCTTCCATTTTCAATCTTCCCACTGATTTATCTAACTTCTAAGAAATCACTGATGGGAGAATTTACCAATGCCAAATGGAATACCATCCTTGGCTATATCGTTTCCATTATCTTAACAATTCTCAATGTGAAATTGTTATTTGATATTTTCTAAGAAATTCACCCGAGTTATAAAACAAGCATATAAGAAAAAAGATACCCAAGATTTCTTGAGTCTACTGAAAAAGTCATCAAATTGATGGCTTTTTTGTTATACTAGAGATGAGGTGAGATGATGCTTGATAATCAGTTAACTATGGATGTCAGTCCTTATTCTAGTTTGTATGATATCGTGGTTCCTAAAACCCACTTTTTACGTCAGCTAACTGAACTCTGTGATTTTAGCTTTATTTATGATGAACTAGAAAAGAATTATCGTCCCGATTTTGGGCGTAAAGCTTATTCACCGATTATGATGTTCAAATATCTCTTGTTAAAAGATATTTATAAGTTATCAGATGTAGATGTGGTAGGACGTTCCTTGTCAGATATGGCCTTTAAATTTTTTCTTGGTCTAGCTCCTGAAGATTCTGTTATCGAGCCATCCTCTCTGACGAAATTTAGAAAGCTAAGAATTAAAGATGATAAACTGCTTGATGTATTGATTCAGAAGTCTGTTCAAATTGCACTCGAACATAACTTGATTAAGAGTAAAATCCTCATTGTGGATGCCACTCACACCAAATCTCATTATAATCATAAGAAACCCCAAGAAATCCTTAGAGAGCGTTCAAAAGCTTTACGTAAAACAATTTATCAACATTCAGAAGATATCAAAATAGAATTTCCAAAGAAACCTCAAGAAGATAACCTCGAAGCAGAGTTGACCTATACAGAGGAGTTAATGGCTGTGGTTGAAAAACACAAGGAACTCTTAGCCCTACCGGCTGTTTCTCAAAAGTTCAATTACCTAAAAGAGGCTGTCGAGGACGACTTAGAACATTTGGAAGCTTCTGTTAAGGAGGAGGCTAGGCTTGGACATAAGACAGCCGACACCTCTTTCTATGGATATAAAAGTCATATCGCTATGACGGATGAACGGATTATTACTGCTTGCGTGGTCACTTCTGGTGAACAAAGCGATGGGAAATATTTACCTGAGTTATATGCCAAAACAAAGGAAAATAGTCTGGACATCGAGACTATTATTGGTGATGCGGCTTATTCAGGAAAGGACAACATTCAACTAGCTCGCAAAGAAAAGATTCATTTGGTTTCAAAACTGAATCCTTCTGTTTCAAAAGGTTACCGTAAAGAAGAGGATGCGTTTGAATTTAATAAAGATGCAGGGCTATTTGTCTGTCCAGAAGGACACATGGCTGTTCGCAAAGCAAGGACAGGGAAAAAATATCAAAATAAGAATCAAGTTGTCACTCATTACTTTGACATTGAGAAGTGCAAGAGTTGCCTTTCCAAGGAAGGATGTTATAAGGAGGGGGCAAAGTCTAAAACTTATTCAATAGCCATTAAGAGTGACGACCATCTTTTCCAGAAGAAATTTCAGGAAACACCTTATTTTAAAGAAATGGCCAGACATCGCTATAAAATCGAAGCAAAGAATGCCGAACTAAAACAGAGACATGGCTTTGATGTCGCGAGAGCATCGGGTCTTTTCAGCATGGAGTTACAGGCAGCCACAACCATCTTCGTGGTCAATATGAAACGAATTATGACCTTAATAAATACAAAATAACCGAGGAACTCGCTCAAATTAACGAGAGATTCCCCGGTTTTCATTTCATTAAAAGTAAGAGACCTATTTTTTCAGTGGACTCGATTTCTTGGGTATCTTTTTTAAAATAAACGGAAGACATGGGATTCGAACCCACGCACGCTGTTACACGCCTACCGCGTTTCCAACACGGCCTCTTAAGCCTCTTGAGTAATCTTCCAATACTTACTCAAATAGTCTACCATAAAGGCCCCTATCTTGCAATAAAAATTCTAGAAATAAGAAAAATGATAGAATTTGAAAGAAAATGATAAAAAATGTTTGACTTTAAAAGAAAGTGTGATAGAATGAATAGTGTAAACGATAACAGGAGGTGATTCAGTGTTAAAAACAGAGCGGAAGCAACTTATTTTAGAGGAGTTAAATCAACATCATGTAGTTTCTCTAGAGAAATTAGTTAGTTTGTTAGAAACGTCAGAATCAACGGTTCGAAGAGACTTGGATGAATTGGAAGCGGAAAACAAGCTTCGTCGCGTGCATGGTGGAGCAGAATTGCCACACTCCTTGCAGGAAGAAGAAACCATTCAAGAGAAATCTGTCAAAAACCTTCAAGAGAAGAAGTTGCTGGCTCAGAAGGCAGCTTCTCTTATTAAAGAAAAAGATGTCATCTTTATCGATGCTGGAACAACAACTGCCTTTTTGATTCATGAATTGGTTAATAAAAATGTCACAGTCGTGACCAACTCGATTCACCATGCCGTTCAGTTGGTTGAAAAGCAAATACCAACTGTCATGGTTGGAGGTAGTGTCAAGATGGCGACAGATGCTAGCATCGGGGGCGTTGCTCTTAACCAGATTAACCAATTGCACTTTGACCGTGCCTTTATCGGGATGAATGGTGTGGACGATGGTTATTATACGACTCCTGATATGGAGGAGGGAGCTGTGAAGCGCGCTATTTTAGAGAATGCCAAACAGACCTATGTCTTGGTTGATTCGTCAAAAATTGGACAAACTTGCTTTGCCAAGGTAGCACCACTCAAACGAGCTATTGTTATCACAAGTCAAGGGCATGAGCTCTTGCAGGCTATTAAGGAGAAAACGGAGGTAATAGAAGTATGATTTATACAGTCACACTCAATCCATCTATTGACTATATCGTTCGTTTGGACCAAGTCCAAGTCGGTAGTGTCAATCGTATGGACAGTGATGATAAGTTTGCTGGTGGGAAAGGAATCAATGTTAGCCGTGTCTTGAAGCGATTAGATATTCCAAATACAGCAACTGGATTTATCGGAGGCTTTACTGGTAAATTTATCACAGATACTTTAGCAGAGGAAGAAATCGAGACGAGTTTTGTCCAAGTGGCAGAAGATACTCGTATCAATGTCAAGATCAAAGCAGACCAAGAGACAGAAATCAACGGAACGGGTCCAACTGTTGAACCAGCCCAGTTAGAAGAATTGAAAGCTATTTTATCTAGTCTGACAGCAGATGATACAGTTGTATTTGCTGGTTCAAGTGCTAAAAATCTAGGCAATGTTATCTATAAAGATTTGATTGCCTTGACGCGTCAGACGGGTGCGCAAGTCGTTTGTGACTTTGAAGGACAGACCTTGATTGATAGTTTGGACTATCAGCCACTTTTGGTCAAACCAAATAATCATGAACTTGGAGCTATCTTTGGAGTTGAACTCGATAGTTTAGATGAAATTGAAAAATATGCTCGAGAATTGCTGACTAAAGGTGCTCAAAACGTCATTATTTCTATGGCTGGTGATGGTGCCCTTCTTGTTACATCTGAGGGAGCTTACTTTGCTAAACCAATCAAGGGAACAGTGAAAAATTCAGTCGGAGCTGGTGACTCTATGGTTGCTGGATTTACAGGTGAATTTGTCAAATCCAAAGACGCAGTAGAAGCCTTCAAATGGGGAGTAGCTTGTGGAACGGCAACCACCTTCTCAGACGACTTGGCAACGGCGGAATTTATTAAAGAAACATATGAAAAAGTTGAGGTAGAAAAACGATGAAAATTCAAGACCTATTGAGAAAAGATGTTATGTTGCTGGATTTGCAGGCAACTGAAAAAACAGCTGTCATCGAAGAGATGATTAAAAGCTTGACAGACCACGGTTATGTGACAGATTTTGAAACTTTTAAAGAAGGAATTTTGGCGCGTGAAGCTCTGACTTCTACAGGTTTGGGTGACGGAATCGCTATGCCTCACAGCAAAAACGCTGCTGTCAAAGAAGCGACAGTTCTCTTTGCCAAGTCAAACAAGGGTGTTGACTACGATAGCTTGGATGGACAAGCAACCGACCTCTTCTTTATGATTGCAGCTCCAGAAGGTGCTAATGACACTCACTTGGCTGCCTTGGCAGAATTGTCTCAATACTTGATGAAAGATGGATTTGCTGACAAACTTCGTCAAGCAACATCAGCTGACCAAGTTATCGAACTTTTTGACAAAGCTTTAGAAAAAACTGAAGAGCCTGTTCAAGTACCTGCCAATAACTCTGGTGACTTTATCGTAGCTGTTACAGCTTGTACAACAGGTATCGCCCACACTTACATGGCTCAAGAAGCTCTTCAAAAAGTGGCTGCTGAAATGGGGGTTGGTATCAAGGTCGAAACCAACGGTGCTAGCGGTGTTGGTAACCAACTAACTGCGGAAGACATTCGTAAGGCTAAAGCTGTTATCATCGCAGCAGACAAGGCTGTTGAAATGGATCGATTTGATGGAAAACCATTGATCAATCGTCCAGTTGCTGACGGTATCCGTAAGACAGAAGAGTTAATTAATTTGGCTCTTTCAGGAGATGCTGAAGTCTACCGTGCTGCTAATGGAGCAAAAGGTGCAACAGCCTCTAACGAAAAACAAAGCCTTGGTGGTGCCTTCTATAAACACTTGATGAGTGGTGTATCCCAAATGTTGCCATTCGTTATCGGTGGTGGTATCATGATTGCCCTTGCCTTCTTGATTGACGGTGCTTTGGGTGTTCCGAATGAAAACCTTGGCAATCTTGGTTCTTACCATGAGTTGGCTTCTATGTTCATGAAAATTGGTGGTGCAGCCTTTGGATTGATGCTCCCAGTCTTTGCAGGTTATGTTGCCTACTCTATTGCTGAAAAACCAGGTTTGGTAGCAGGTTTCGTGGCTGGTGCTATTGCTAAAGAAGGTTTTGCCTTTGGTAAAATCCCTTATGCAGCAGGTGGTGAAGCAACGTCAACTCTTGCAGGTGTCTCATCAGGTTTCCTAGGTGCCCTTGTTGGTGGATTTATCGCAGGTGCTTTGGTTCTTGCTATCAAGAAATACGTTAAAGTTCCTCGTTCACTTGAAGGTGCTAAATCAATCCTTCTCTTACCACTTCTTGGAACAATCTTGACTGGATTTGTCATGCTAGCTGTGAATATCCCAATGGCAGCAATCAACACTGCTATGAATGACTTCCTAGGCGGTCTTGGAGGAGGTTCAGCTGTCCTTCTTGGTATCGTCCTTGGTGGAATGATGGCTGTTGACATGGGTGGACCAGTTAATAAAGCAGCTTATGTCTTTGGTACAGGTACGCTTGCAGCGACTGTTTCTTCAGGTGGTTCTGTAGCCATGGCAGCAGTTATGGCTGGAGGAATGGTGCCACCACTTGCAATCTTTGTTGCAACGCTTCTTTTTAAAGATAAATTTACCAAAGAAGAACGCAACTCTGGTTTGACCAACATCATCATGGGCTTGTCATTTATCACTGAGGGAGCAATTCCATTTGGTGCCGCTGACCCAGCTCGTGCGATCCCAAGTTTCATCCTTGGTTCAGCAGTAGCAGGTGGACTCGTTGGTCTTGCTGGAATCAAACTCATGGCGCCACACGGAGGAATCTTTGTGATTGCCCTTACTTCAAATGCTCTTCTTTACCTCGTTTCTGTCTTGGTAGGAGCAATCGTAAGTGGTGTGGTTTATGGTTACCTACGCAAACCACAAGCATAAAAAATAGAAAAATGAAAAGATTGGACCGTTTGGTGCAGTCTTTTTCTCTTTCCGAAATGCCTGTGAAATATGGTATAATAGAAGAATGGCAAACAAGAATACAAGTAAAACAAGACGGAGACCGTCTAAAGCAGAACTCGAAAGAAAAGAAGCGATTCAACGAATGTTGATTTCGTTGGGAATCGCGATTTTATTGATTTTAGCAGCCTTCAAATTAGGGGCTGCAGGTATCACCCTTTACAATTTAATTCGTTTGTTGGTGGGTAGCCTAGCTTATCTGGCAATATTTGGTATCCTGCTCTACCTCTTCTTTTTCAAGTGGATACGAAAACAGGAAGGGCTCCTATCAGGCTTTTTCACCATATTTGCTGGCTTGCTCTTGATTTTTGAGGCCTATTTGGTTTGGAAATATGGTTTGGACAAGTCGGTATTAAAAGGGACCATGGCTCAGGTTGTGACGGATTTGACTGGTTTTCGAACGACCAGTTTTGCTGGAGGGGGCTTGATTGGGGTCGCTCTTTATATGCCAACAGCCTTTCTCTTTTCAAATATCGGTACTTACTTTATTGGAGCTATCTTGATTTTAGTGGGGGCTCTCCTAGTCAGCTCTTGGTCTGTTTACGATATTGCTGAATTTTGCAGTAAAAGCTTTGCCAAATGGCGGGAAGGACATGAGCGTCGAAAAGAGGAACGCTTTGTCAAACAAGAAGAAAAAGCTCGTCAAAAGGCTGAGGAAGAGGCTAGATTAGAACAAGAAAAGGCTGAAAAAGCCTTACTTGATTTGCCTCCTGTTGATATGGAAACGGGTGAAATTCTGACAGAAGGTGTTGTGCTTGATGTTCCACCTATTCCAGAAGAAGATTGGATTGAACCAGAAATCATCCTGCCTCAAGCTGAACTTGAATTCCCTGAACAGGAAGATGGTTATGATGATGAAGATGTTCAGGTCGATTTTTCAGCCAAGGAAGCCCTTGAATACAAACTTCCAAGCTTACAACTCTTTGCCCCAGATAAACCAAAGGACCAGTCTAAAGAGAAGAAAATCGTCCGAGAAAATATCAAAATCCTAGAAGAAACCTTTGCTAGCTTTGGGATTAGGGTGACGGTTGAACGGGCTGAAATTGGGCCATCAGTGACCAAGTATGAAGTCAAACCAGCAGTCGGTGTACGGGTCAACCGCATTTCCAATCTGGCAGACGACCTCGCTCTAGCTTTGGCGGCCAAGGATGTCCGAATCGAAGCACCTATCCCAGGGAAATCCCTAGTCGGAATCGAAGTACCTAACTCTGAGATTGCCACTGTATCTTTCCGCGAACTGTGGGAACAATCTCAAACGAAAGCGGAAAATCTCTTGGAAATTCCTCTAGGGAAGGCTGTTAATGGCACTGCAAGAGCTTTTGACCTTTCTAAAATGCCTCACTTGCTAGTCGCAGGTTCAACGGGTTCAGGGAAGTCAGTAGCTGTTAACGGCATTATCGCTAGCATCCTCATGAAGGCGAGACCTGACCAAGTTAAATTTATGATGGTCGATCCCAAGATGGTTGAGTTGTCTGTTTATAATGACATTCCTCATCTCTTGATCCCAGTTGTGACCAATCCACGTAAGGCTAGCAAGGCCCTGCAAAAGGTTGTGGATGAAATGGAAAACCGTTATGAACTCTTTGCCAAGGTGGGAGTTCGGAATATTGCAGGCTTTAATGCCAAGGTAGAAGAATTCAATGCCCAGTCTGAGTACAAGCAGGTTCCGCTACCACTCATTGTCGTAATTGTAGATGAGTTGGCTGACCTTATGATGGTTGCCAGCAAGGAAGTGGAAGATGCTATCATCCGTCTTGGACAGAAGGCGCGTGCTGCAGGTATCCACATGATTCTTGCAACCCAGCGTCCATCCGTTGATGTCATCTCTGGTCTAATCAAAGCCAATGTTCCTTCTCGTGTCGCATTTGCGGTTTCATCAGGGACAGACTCCCGTACTATCTTGGATGAAAATGGAGCAGAAAAACTGCTTGGCCGAGGTGACATGCTCTTTAAACCGATTGATGAAAATCATCCAGTTCGTCTCCAAGGATCCTTTATCTCGGATGATGATGTTGAACGCATCGTAAACTTCATCAAGGCTCAGGCTGATGCGGACTACGATGAGAGTTTTGATCCAGGTGAGGTTTCTGAAAATGAAGGAGAATTTTCAGATGGTGAATCTGGTGGAGACCCGCTTTTTGAAGAAGCCAAGGCTTTGGTAATCGAAACCCAGAAAGCCAGCGCATCTATGATTCAGCGTCGTTTGTCAGTTGGATTTAACCGTGCGACCCGTCTCATGGAAGAGCTTGAGATGGCAGGTGTCATTGGTCCAGCTGAAGGTACTAAGCCAAGAAAAGTATTGCAACAATAAATTTCTCTCTTATACGGAAATGTGAACCTGACGTGATTTGAAGAGATTTTTGAAGCGGATTATCTATGATGTATAATTAATTGAATCTAAAATAGTACGAAACGACTTTTAAAGCATGAAATTGATTTGAATTCCTTAATAAATTTGTTCACATTTTATTCAAACACTATATCAATCTGAAACAGGTTTAGAATTTCTTTTAGATATATGAAGACTCCCCCTATAGTTTCTAGTGAAGGTTGATTTTTCACTGTCCACTATAAGGGGAGATTTTGTACTTAAGTATGAGATTGATTTCTCTCTTTTGTTTTATTAAACTGCATAGCTTACTTTTTAGTAGGCATCAGCTATTGTATTCTCCAGATGTTAGCTGACATCAATATACTGCTGCTTAAAATTTTGAGAGTTTTGTAGATTTTGAGTTTAGTTTCTGTTTACTCACCAAAGAAAAATGGTGGGGTGAATTTTTTCAGTTCTTCAAAGCATTTTTGAGCAGCTTCTGCATCTTCACAGATGACCAGACAGACATCATCACCACAGAGGGTAGCGATAGCGTCAGGGAAACTTAGAGCATTAATGATAGAACTGAATGATTGAGCAAGTCCAGGAAGAGTTTTCAACAGGACTTGGTTCTGAACTGGGCGCATCAAGACGAGAGCATCTTCCATGTAGATTTCAAGACGTTTTTCCCATTTTGAGATGGAACCAGTATTGAGAACGTAGTAGGAATTATCTTCCTCACGTACCTTTGAGAGATTCATACTTTTAATATCTCTCGAAAGTGTAGCTTGTGTAACTTGAATGTCATTATCAGCAAGAAGAGCTTGTAACTCAGCTTGTGTATGAATCTTATTTTTCGTTACAAGAGCTCGTATGAGTTGGTGTCGGTGTTCAGATTTATTCATAAAATGTTACTCCTTGTACTAGGTACAGAAAGCGTGGACTGAACGAGATCGTCAGTCGGGTGGTAAGCGGTATTGTCACGTATGATGATTTCAAAGTCAGTAGTAATTTAGAACGATACGGAGGGAATCTCCTTCTTTTAACTTGTCACTAGTTGGGTGCAGATGAATGAGAAATTTATTCGTTCATCTACATTGCTGTTCTCTACTAACAGTAAATCATTAAATTAGGGTAGCCTTTTGTCACGACTTGTTGTGAATTTACGCCAAATGGCAATTCACAGAGTTTGTCCAACATGTGGTGTGGTAGCGTGTATGATAGAGGGTCACACATATTGGTTATGGGGCGGTATCTTTTGTTCAAGATCCAGTAGTAGGACATCTAATAGCCTTAATTTGAACTGGATTTGATACCAAGTTGTAGTTTTTTTCGACTGTTCAAGTGGGTGTCTCTAATGCTAGGAAGGTCAGTGGGTCTTGGATTGACTTTTCCTTAGAAAACTTCCATATTGAAAGTCAGGTACCTTATACATTTTGACAAGGTAGGATAAGAGTAGACTGTTCAAGATCGACAGTCAGGTGGTAAGCGGTATTGTCACGGATCGTGATTTCAAAGTCAGTAGTATAGAGAACTAAACGGAGAGTGTCTCCTTCTTTTAACTTGTAAATAGTTGGTTGCAGTTCAAATTGTACATCCATCCATTCACCTGCCTTGATATCCTCTACTAACAGTAAATCATTTCTATTTTGTAAATTAAGGTAGCCTTTTGTAATGACTCGTTGTGTAGTTGCACTAAATGGCAATTCACAGAGATTTTCCAGCATGTGATAGCGACCGTTGTCAATGGTTCTAGCACTTAAAATAGCTGGATAAGGCTGTAGGTATTTCTTTTGACCAAATTCTAGCAGTTGGGCTGATAAGAGCCCCTTGTTGGTGCTGGATTTGAGACGAAGATTGAGCTGAGCGCGACCGTTCAGGTGGAGATCTTTAGTCACAGGCAGGTCAATAGTAATCTGATTGGCTTTCCCTTGATAGAGTTCCGTATTGAAGATCTGGTATGTCTTACCATAGCGCTCAAAATCCTTATCTGGGTACTGGTTTTGAATAACTTGCTCTTCTTGACCAAGTGAGTAGGTTTCAAAGTTTTCTTGCTCACCGAAGTTATCAAATGATAACCAAGTCTGAGGAGCGGTATTGTCCTGCCAAATAACGATCGGAAGTTGAAAATCTGTTTCTTGCCCCAATAATTTCTTAGTTAATAAGGCGTTCATGGACTCACGGAAGTCAATGGATTGCCAGTTGTTCATATAAACATGGGCACCATTATGGAAAAAGAGATGCTTATTTATATGAGTAGGTAGAGCATGGAACATCTGATAAACATGAAGTGGTTTGACATTCCAATCCTGAGAACCATGGGTAAAGACAACCTCTGCCTTTACTTTATCAGCATTGAGCAGATAGTTGCGGTTATGCCAAAACTGATTGTAGTCGCCAGTCTTACGATCAAGTTGTTCTTTTACTTTTTCCAAATCAGCTTGGTGAGCCTCATTACCACGAATATAGTCGCCAGCCAAGAGATTACGAGAGTAGGTTAACTCAGCAAGTGAGTCAAAATCCTCTCCAGGATAACCACCTGGGCTAGTCACCAGACCGTTTTCACGGTAGTAGTTGTACCATGAAGAAATACCAGCTTCGGCAATGATCACTTCTAAACCATCTACACCTGTAGTGGCAAGGCCGTTTGATATGGTACCTAGATAGGAAAGTCCTGTTGTAGCTACTTTTCCGTTTGACCAGTCAGCCTTGACTTGACGCTGGCGCGTGTGGTCGGTAAAGGCACGGCAACGACCATTGAGCCAGTCGATGACATTTTTATAAGCTTCGATTTGTTGGTAGTCTCCGTTAGTCATGAAACCAGTAGAGTCTTTGGTACCAACACCTGAGACATAGAGATTAGCAAAACCTCGTGGAAGGAAGTAGTCGTTGAGTGTATAGCTAGCGTTGATGTGCGTTAGTTTTTCCTCAGCTTCTGACACTAGCTCAGCTTGACCTTGAGGTTGGACGAGATTGAGTTGAGGTTCTACTAGCTCAATCTTGTGAGCAGGTTTTACTTCAAGCTCGCCCTCCATCTTGTAGAGAGCCTTGTCACTAGCCTTGTCATTTGTTCCCTGATGATAGGGACTGGCCGTCATGATAGCAGGGATTTGCCCGTCATAACGAGGACGAATAATGCTGACCTTGACTAGGTCTGGAAGACCTTTTTGGTCAGTATCGACACGAGACTCAACGTAGACCACTTCTCGAATGGCATCGTGGCTAGAAAAAGTCGCTAAACTCTTGCCGTTAAAGTAGTGGTAGGTATTATATTCAGGGATAAGACCGTCACTTACCAGTTGATCAATCAGGGTATTCCCCTTTTTGGTGCGAGTATTGAGTAACTGATAGAGACTTTCAATCAAGTCACCGTATACAATAGGAAATCCAGTTTCCTTACGAAAAGCTTCACTGTCTTCGAAGTCAACTAAATAAGAAAAGCCTAAAAGTTGAAAAGCAACAGTATAAAAAATATCTGCAGTTAAATCCTTGTCTGACTGAAAAAATTTCAGTAAGTCAGTTTCTTTATCAACTGCTAAATTAGATAGAGGATAGGTGCTATCCTTATAATTAAAAAAGAAACGAATAAGAAACGCCTCAAACATTTTTTATTTGTAATGTTGACTGGTAAATCAAATCCATACTTTTTTAAATCACATAAAATAGTATCTCTTGGAAGTGATAAATAGCTGAATTGATTAAAGCGCATAAAACCTCCTTGTAAAATAATAATTAAGGTTATTATATCAAAAAAATGGGAGAAAGGGAATCATTAAGTGAGAAAGAAATTAATTAAAGAATAATGAATATTATTTATATGAAAAACAGGTAAAACTCTATAGTCTAAAACAAGTTATTATAATAAACAGATTAACCGGATGTGTCTTTCTATTTTAAAAAATATATTCACTTCTTGGGATAAAAAAGTAAAAAATTACCAGATCATTTGATTCTTTAAATGTATTTTTACTTTTTCGTTCAAAAAATTTTACTTTAAGGATAAAATATAGACAGGAGTCAATGCTTTTGTCTTTCTCTTTTTGAAAAATGGTATAATATAGTGAGAAGGATAGAGGAGAAGTGTAAATTGATCGCACAACTAGATACAAAAACAGTCTATAGTTTTATGGAGAGCGTTATTTCGATAGACAAGTATGTGAGAGCAGCTAAAGACTATGGCTACACTCATCTGGCTATGATGGATATTGATAACCTTTATGGGGCTTTCGACTTTCTAGAGGTTACAAAAAATACGGTATTCATCCTTTACTAGGGCTTGAAATGACTCTTTTAGTGGATGAGCAGGAAGTGAATTTGCGCTTTTTAGCTCTATCTAGTGTGGGCTATCAGCAGTTGATGAAGCTTTCAACAGCCAAGATGCAGGGGGAGAAAACATGGTCAGTCCTGTCCCAGTATCTGGAGGATGTTGCGGTCATTGTGCCTTATTTTGATGGACTGGAGTCGTTGGAACTAGGCTGTGATTACTATATTGGAGTTTATCCAGAAACACTGACCAGCGAATTTCATCATCCAATCTTGCCCCTTTATCGGGTCAATGCTTTTGAAAGCAGGGATAGAGAAGTTCTACAAGTCTTAACAGCAATCAAAGAAAATCTACCACTCAGAGAAGTTCCCTTACACTCACGACAAGATGTCCTTATATCAGCAAGTTCTTTAGAGAAACTATTCCAAGAACGTTTTCCGCAAGCCTTGGACAATTTAGAAAAACTTATTTCAGGTATTTATTATGATTTGGATACTAGACTGAAACTGCCTCGTTTTAATCCGGCACGACCAGCAGTAGAAGAGTTGAGAGAACGTGCTGAATTGGGGCTTGCTCAGAAGGGGTTGACTAGTAAAGAATATCAAGACCGTCTAGACCAAGAATTGGCTGTTATTCATGATATGGGCTTTGATGATTATTTCTTGGTTGTCTGGGATTTGCTACGTTTTGGACGTTCGAATGGCTATTATATGGGAATGGGACGGGGTTCTGCAGTAGGCAGTTTGGTTTCTTACGCCTTGGACATCACCGGGATTGATCCTGTGGAGAAGAATCTCATTTTTGAACGTTTCCTTAATCGTGAACGTTATACTATGCCTGATATTGATATTGATATTCCAGATATTTATCGTCCAGATTTTATCAGGTATGTTGGCAATAAGTATGGTAGTAAGCATGCTGCACAAATCGTTACTTTTTCTACCTTTGGTGCCAAGCAGGCTCTGCGTGATGTTTTGAAGCGTTTTGGTGTGCCAGAGTATGAATTGTCTGCAATTACTAAGAAAATTAGTTTTCGTGATAATCTCAAGTCAGCATATGAGGGCAATCTACAGTTTCGTCAGCAAATCAATAGTAAGTTAGAATACCAAAAAGCCTTTGAAATTGCCTGCAAGATTGAGGGTTATCCAAGACAAACCTCTGTCCATGCGGCTGGTGTTGTCATTAGTGACCAAGACTTGACAAACTACATCCCTCTAAAGCATGGTGACGAAATTCCATTGACTCAGTATGATGCTCATGGAGTTGAAGCTAGTGGACTTTTGAAGATTGACTTTTTGGGACTACGAAATTTGACCTTTGTCCAGAAGATGCAAGAATTGCTTGCTGAAACAGAAGGTGTTAAGATAGCTATCAACGAGATTGATTTGGAAGACAAAGAAACGTTAGCTTTATTTGCCTCTGGTAATACAAAAGGTATCTTTCAATTTGAGCAACCTGGTGCTATACGTCTGCTTAAGAGTGTTCAGCCAGTTTGTTTTGAAGATGTCGTAGCGACTACTTCTCTAAATAGACCAGGTGCTAGTGACTATATCAATAATTTTGTGGCAAGAAAGCATGGGCAGGAAGAAGTGACAGTTCTGGATCCAGTACTGGAGGATATTTTGGCTCCAACCTACGGCATCATGCTCTATCAGGAGCAGGTTATGCAGGTAGCTCAGCGGTTTGCTGGATTTAGTCTCGGAAAAGCCGATATTTTGCGTCGGGCTATGGGGAAAAAGGATGCTTCTGCCATGCATGAGATGAGGGCTTCCTTTATTCAAGGCTCCTTAGAAGCTGGTCATACTGCGGAAAAGGCAGAGCAGGTCTTTGATGTCATGGAGAAGTTTGCAGGTTATGGATTTAACCGATCTCACGCCTATGCTTACTCAGCCTTGGCCTTCCAGTTGGCTTATTTCAAAACACATTATCCAGCCATCTTTTATCAAGTCATGTTGAATTCTGCCAACAGTGATTACCTAACAGATGCACTAGAAGCAGGATTTGAAGTGGCGCCTCTGTCTATCAACACCATTCCCTATCGCGATAAAATTACCAATAAGTCCATCTATCTAGGTTTGAAATCGATTAAAGGGGTTAGCAATGATTTGGCGCTTTGGATCATTGAAAATAGACCCTATTCGAACATTGAAGATTTTGTAGCTAAATTACCTGAGAATTATCTGAAACTTCCTCTGCTAGAACCTTTGGTAAAAGTTGGCCTTTTTGATTCATTTGAAAAAAATCGTCAAAAAGTATTTAATAACTTAGCTAATCTATTTGAATTTGTAAAAGAGTTAGGAAGTTTGTTTGGAGATACTATTTATAGTTGGCAGGAATCGGAAGATTGGACAGAGCAAGAAAAATTTTATATGGAACAAGAGCTTTTAGGAGTAGGAGTTAGCAAACATCCCCTACAAGCTATTGCAAGTAAAGCTATTTACCCGATTACTCCAATAGGAAATTTGTCAGAAAATAGCTATGCTATTATTTTGGTTGAAGTTCAGAAAATAAAAGTAATTCGTACCAAAAAGGGTGAAAATATGGCTTTCTTACAGGTAGATGATAGTAAGAAAAAATTGGATGTTACCCTCTTTTCAGACTTATATAGACAGATTGGGCAGGAAGTAAGAGAGGGAGCATTCTACTATATCAAAGGGAAAGTCCAGTCACGTGATGGCCGTCTGCAAATGATTGCACAAGAAATAAGAGAAGCAGTTGCAGAACGTTTTTGGATTCAGGTAAAAAATCATGAATCAGATAAAGAAATTTCACGTATTTTAGAGCAATATAAAGGTTCAATCCCAGTTATCATTAGGTATGAAGAGGAACAGAAAACATTTCTTTCTCCCCAGCATTTTGTGACTAAGTCGCATGAATTAGAAGAGAAATTGGATAAAATTGCTATGAAAACGATTTATCGCTAAAATTACGGAAAATAGAAGAATTTTCCATTTAAATGTGATATAATCAGTAAGAATGTTAAAAGAAAAAGGAGCATAAACCAATATGAAACGTATTGCTGTTTTGACTAGTGGTGGAGACGCCCCTGGTATGAACGCTGCTATCCGTGCAGTTGTTCGTCAAGCAATTTCAGAAGGAATGGAAGTTTTTGGTATCTATGACGGATATGCTGGTATGGTTGCCGGTGAAATTCATCCCCTAGATGCAGCTTCAGTAGGAGACATCATTTCTCGTGGTGGTACCTTCCTTCACTCAGCTCGTTACCCAGAGTTCGCTCAACTTGAAGGGCAACTTAAAGGAATTGAGCAATTGAAAAAACACGGAATTGAAGGTGTAGTTGTTATCGGTGGTGATGGATCTTACCACGGTGCTATGCGTTTGACGGAGCATGGCTTCCCAGCTATCGGTCTTCCAGGTACAATCGATAACGATATCGTTGGTACTGACTTCACAATCGGTTTCGACACAGCGGTTACTACTGCTATGGATGCTATCGATAAGATTCGTGATACATCATCAAGTCACCGTCGTACATTTGTTATCGAAGTTATGGGACGTAACGCTGGTGATATCGCTCTTTGGGCAGGTATTGCAACTGGTGCTGATGAAATTATCATCCCTGAAGAAGGATTCAAGATGGAAGACATCGTAGAAAGCATTAAATGCGGTTATGAGTGTGGTAAAAAACACAATATCATCGTCTTGGCAGAAGGTGTTATGTCAGCAGCTGAATTTGGTCAAAAACTAAAAGAAGCTGGAGATACAAGTGACCTTCGTGTAACAGAACTTGGACATATTCAACGTGGTGGTTCTCCAACTGCGCGTGACCGTGTATTGGCGTCACGTATGGGTGCTCATGCCGTTAAACTTCTTAAAAAAGGTATCGGTGGTGTTGCGGTTGGTATTCGTAACGAAAAAATGGTTGAAAACCCAATTCTTGGAACTGCAGAAGAAGGTGCATTGTTTAGTCTTACTGAAGATGGTAAGATTGTGGTTAACAATCCACACAAAGCAGATATTGAGCTATCTAGCTTGAATAAGAGCTTGTCATAATTAAAAAATTAGTCAATAAGGCCAAAGAGGTCATATATATAAAGGAGTCACAAAAATCATGAACAAACGTGTAAAAATCGTTGCAACTTTAGGACCTGCGGTAGAAATCCGTGGTGGTAAAAAATTCGGTGATGACGGATACTGGAGTGGAAAACTTGATGTTGAAGCTTCTGCTAAAAACATTGCTAAATTGATTGAAGCTGGTGCTAATACATTCCGTTTCAACTTCTCACACGGTGACCACCAAGAACAAGGTGACCGTATGGCAACTGTTAAACTTGCTGAAAAACTTGCAGGTAAAAAAGTTGGTTTCCTTCTTGATACTAAAGGACCAGAAATCCGTACAGAATTATTCGAAGGCGATGCTAAAGAATACTCTTACGTAACTGGTGAAAAAATCCGTGTTGCTACTAAACAAGGTATCCAATCAACTCGTGAAGTGATTGCTTTGAACGTTGCTGGTGCCCTTGATATTTACGATGATGTTGAAGTTGGACGCCAAGTATTGGTTGACGATGGTAAACTTGGTCTTCGTGTTATCGAAAAAGACGATGCGGCTCGCGAATTTATCGTAGAAGTTGAAAACGATGGTGTCATCGCTAAACAAAAAGGTGTGAACATCCCTAACACTAAAATTCCATTCCCAGCACTTGCTGAACGTGATAACGATGATATCCGTTTTGGTCTTGAACAAGGAATTAACTTCATCGCGATTTCATTCGTACGTACTGCAAAAGACGTCAACGAAGTTCGTGCAATCTGTAAAGAAACTGGAAACGGACACGTTCAATTGTTCGCTAAAATCGAAAACCAACAAGGTATCGACAACTTGGATGAAATCATCGAAGCTGCTGATGGTATCATGATTGCTCGTGGTGACATGGGTATCGAAGTACCGTTCGAAATGGTTCCAGTTTACCAAAAAATGATTATCAAGAAAGTTAATGCTGCAGGTAAGGTTGTTATCACTGCAACAAACATGCTTGAAACAATGACTGAAAAACCACGTGCAACTCGTTCAGAAGTATCAGACGTATTTAACGCTGTTATCGACGGTACTGACGCTACAATGCTTTCAGGTGAGTCTGCAAATGGTAAATACCCTCTTGAGTCAGTAGCTACAATGGCTACAATCGACAAGAATGCTCAAACTCTTCTTAACGAATACGGACGTCTGAACTCAGATTCATTTGAACGTAACTCTAAGACAGAAGTAATGGCTTCAGCTGTTAAAGATGCTACTAACTCAATGGACATTAAATTGGTTGTAACACTTACTAAAACTGGACACACTGCACGTTTGATCTCTAAATACCGTCCAAATGCTGATATCTTGGCATTGACATTTGACGAATTGACAGAACGTGGCTTGATGTTGAACTGGGGTGTTATCCCAATGTTGACAGATGCTCCATCATCAACTGATGATATGTTCGAAATTGCTGAACGTAAAGCAGTTGAAGCAGGTCTTGTAGAATCTGGTGATGATATCGTTATCGTTGCTGGTGTACCAGTTGGAGAAGCTGTTCGTACAAACACAATGCGTATCCGTACAGTCCGTTAATTAAAAGATAAATAGTCTATCATATCAAGCTTCTAGCCTGTATGATGGGCTATTTTTTTGTCTATGGGCAAAACTTTTTACTTGCTATTTAATGAGACAGTATCAAGTGAATCAATCACTGATATTTGTAATATGAGTGTAGATTACAGTTGTTGTTTTAACGTTTCTATGGCTTACACAAGTGCTGCTGCCTTGTAGAAACGAACGTAAAACAGATATTATAGTAGATTGAATCTAGAATCGCACAATATCGCTTCTAAAATATTTATAGAAATTTCTTTAAATCCCTTAAGCAATTTGTTCAGATTCTATTTCTAAATACAAAAAAACAACCCCCTGATAATTCAAGGAGTTGTCTATAGCTAGATTAGTTTTTTGAAGCAGCTTGGAATTCAGGATTTTTCCATGCTTCATCAATGATAGCTTGCAATTCTTTTGCAGATGCTTGCATTTTTTGTGTTTCAGCGTCGTTCAATGGGATGTTAACTGGACGAACGATACCATGTGCACCAACGATAGCTGGTTGACCGATAAAGACGTTCTCAACTCCGTATTGACCTTCTTGGAATACTGAAAGTGGTAGAACTGCATTTTCATCATCAAGGATTGCTTTTGTAATACGAGCAAGAGCTACTGCGATACCGTAGTATGTAGCACCTTTCTTGTTGATGATTGAGTAAGCAGCGTCGCGAACTGAGATGAAAAGTTCTACTAGGTCAGCTTCATCCAAGTCACGGTTAGCTTGCAACCATTGTTCCAATTTTACACCGGCAACGTTAGCGTGTGACCAAACGGCAAACTCAGAGTCACCGTGCTCACCCATGATGTAGGCGTGAACTGAACGTGCATCTACACCAATTTTTTCAGCAAGTGCTTGACGGAAACGTGCTGAGTCAAGTGAAGTACCTGAACCGATAACGCGTTCTTTAGGGAATCCAGAGAATTTCCAAGTTGAATAAGTCAAGACATCTACTGGGTTAGCTGCAACAAGGAAGATACCATCAAAACCTGAAGCAACAACTTGCTCAACGATAGATTTGTTAATTGCAAGGTTTTTACCTACAAGGTCAAGACGAGTTTCACCTGGTTTTTGAGGAGCACCGGCTGTGATAACAACAAGATCAGCGTCCGCACAGTCTTCGTACTTAGCAGCGTAGATTTTCTTTGGTGAAGTAAATGCAAGCGCATGGCTAAGGTCTTCAGCATCACCAACAGCTTTTTCAAACAATTGAGGAATTTCAATAATACCAAGTTCTTGTGCGATTCCTTGAGTAACAAGAGCGAAAGCGTAAGATGAACCTACGGCACCATCACCAACAAGGATAACTTTTTTGTGTTGTTTAGTTAGTGTCATTTGTCTAAACATCTCCTTAATTTTATTTAGGGATTTTCCCAGATAGATTCATTCTATCACTTTTAAAAAACTTTGTCACGAATATGCCTTGCAGTTCTTGATGTAAACGTTTTAGCAGGGTAGATGGCTGAAATATAGGATACAATATGGTATAATATAACTGATTACTAATTGTGAAATGAGGCATTTATTAATGCAGGATAAAAATTTAGTGAATGTCAATCTGACAAAGGAGATGAAAACAAGCTTTATCGATTACGCCATGAGTGTTATCGTAGCGCGGGCTCTTCCTGATGTTCGAGATGGCTTGAAACCTGTTCACCGTCGGATTCTCTATGGAATGAATGAATTAGGTGTTACCCCAGACAAACCTCATAAAAAATCTGCTCGTATTACAGGGGATGTCATGGGTAAATATCACCCACACGGGGACTCCTCTATCTATGAAGCTATGGTTCGTATGGCTCAATGGTGGAGCTACCGTTATATGCTTGTAGATGGGCATGGAAACTTTGGTTCCATGGATGGGGATGGTGCTGCCGCCCAACGTTATACAGAGGCACGTATGAGCAAGATTGCTCTAGAGATGCTTCGTGATATCAATAAGAATACGGTTGATTTCGTTGATAACTATGATGCCAATGAACGTGAACCCTTGGTCTTGCCAGCTCGTTTTCCAAACCTTTTGGTTAATGGAGCAACTGGTATTGCTGTTGGGATGGCTACCAATATTCCACCTCACAATTTGGGTGAAACCATTGATGCAGTGAAGTTGGTCATGGATAATCCTGAAGTGACCACTAAGGATTTGATGGAAGTCTTGCCTGGGCCAGATTTTCCAACTGGTGCCCTTGTTATGGGGAAATCAGGTATCCATAAAGCTTACGAAACAGGTAAAGGTTCGATTGTTCTTCGTTCTCGTACTGAAATCGAAGAAACTAAGACTGGCCGTGAGCGCATCGTTGTAACAGAATTTCCTTACATGGTTAATAAAACCAAGGTGCATGAGCATATTGTTCGCTTGGTTCAGGAAAAACGTATTGAGGGGATTACAGCAGTACGTGATGAGTCAAACCGTGAAGGGGTTCGATTTGTTATTGAAGTCAAGCGTGATGCCTCAGCCAATGTTATCCTCAACAACCTCTTCAAGATGACCCAGATGCAAACCAACTTTGGTTTTAATATGCTTGCAATCCAAAATGGGGTACCGAAGATTTTATCTCTTCGTCAGATTTTGGATGCATATATTGAGCACCAAAAAGAAGTGGTTGTTCGTCGTACACGTTTTGATAAGGAAAAAGCAGAAGCGCGTGCTCATATTTTAGAAGGTCTCTTAATCGCACTAGACCACATCGACGAAGTGATTCGTATCATCCGTGCTAGTGAAACAGATGCGGAAGCACAAGCTGAGTTGATGAGCAAGTTTAAGCTTTCTGAACGTCAAAGTCAGGCCATCCTTGATATGCGTCTTCGTCGTTTGACAGGTTTGGAACGTGACAAGATTCAGTCTGAGTATGATGACCTCTTAGCTCTGATTGCGGATTTAGCCGATATTCTTGCTAAGCCCGAACGTGTTTCTCAAATCATTAAAGATGAATTAGACGAAGTCAAGCGTAAGTTTGGCGACCAACGCCGTACTGAATTGATGGTTGGTGAAGTCTTAAGCCTCGAAGATGAGGATTTGATTGAAGAATCGGATGTCTTGATCACTCTTTCTAACAAAGGATACATTAAACGTCTAGATCAGGATGAATTTACTGCTCAAAAACGTGGAGGTCGCGGTGTTCAAGGGACAGGTGTCAAAGATGATGATTTTGTCAGAGAGTTAGTGTCAACTAGCACTCATGATCATTTACTCTTCTTCACAAATAAAGGTCGTGTCTATCGCCTTAAAGGATATGAAATTCCTGAGTATGGCCGGACGGCCAAGGGATTACCAATAGTCAATCTTTTGAAATTGGATGAAGGTGAAAGCATTCAGACCATCATCAATGTTGAATCTGAACGTAGCGATGACGCTTATCTCTTCTTCACAACTCGTCATGGTATTGTGAAGAGAACCAGCGTTAAGGAGTTTGCTAATATTCGTCAAAATGGACTTAAAGCATTGAACCTCAAGGATGAAGATGAGTTGATTAATGTCTTACTGACAGAAGAAGATACGGACATTATCATTGGTACCAAGTTTGGTTATGCAGTTCGCTTTAATCAATCAGCCGTTCGCGGCATGAGTCGTATTGCCACTGGTGTGAAAGGTGTTAATCTCCGTGAGGGAGACACAGTAGTTGGTGCTAGCGTAATTACTGATCAAGATGAGGTTCTTATCATTACTGAAAAAGGATATGGTAAGCGTACAGTTGCTACTGAATACCCAACTAAAGGTCGTGGTGGTAAAGGGATGAAGACGGCCAACGTTGCTGAGAAAAACGGTCCTCTATCAGGTCTCTTGACTGTGAAAGGTGATGAAGACTTGATGATTATCACTGATACTGGTGTCATGATTCGAACTAATGTTGCCAATATTTCACAAACAGGGCGTTCAACTATGGGAGTTAAAGTAATGCGCCTGGACCAAGATGCCAAAATTGTTACCTTTACAACAGTTGCAGCGGCAGAAAAAGAAGAAGTTGGGACAGAAAACAAAACAGAAGGTGAAGCATAATGTCTCAAAAAAATAAAAAAAGAAAACAAACCGTAAAAATTTACTAATCAATATTTTAGCAGGATTCTTGATTCTATTATCAGTTGCTTTGATTTTTAATGCTAAACTGCGTGATATGGTCATGGTTTGGAATACTAATAAGTACCAAGTTAGTCAGGTCTCAAAAGAGAAGTTAGAAGAAAATCAAGAAACAGAAGGAAATTTTGACTTTGATTCGGTTAAAGCAATCTCTTCGGAAGCTGTTTTAGCTTCTCAATGGGATAGTCAAAAATTACCAGTTATTGGTGGAATTGCTATTCCTGAATTAGAAATGAATCTTCCAATTTTTAAAGGATTGAATAACGTAAATCTATATTATGGTGCTGGTACGATGAAGCGTGATCAAGTGATGGGAGAAGGAAATTATAGTCTAGCTAGTCATCATATTTTTGGTGTTGACAATGCTAATAAAATGTTATTTTCTCCTTTGGATAACGCTAAAAATGGAATGAAAATTTATCTAACCGATAAAAATAAAGTTTATACTTATGAAATACGTGAAGTCAAACGTGTTACACCAGATCGTGTTGATGAGGTTGATGATAGAGAAGGGGTCAATGAGATTACTTTGGTAACCTGTGAAGACCTTGCCGCTACAGAACGTATTATTGTAAAAGGTGATTTGAAAGAAACAAAAGATTATTCACAGACATCTGATGAAATTCTAACAGCTTTTAATCAACCATATAAACAATTTAGTTAAGATAAGTTAGTGAAAAGATAATATCTGGAGGGGACAATCGTTGTCTTCTCCATTTTATATTTAGAGCTATAAACATTTGCTTATTACAGTTGTTATACTCAATGAAAATCAAAGAGCGAACTAGGAATCTAGAAGCAGGCTGTACTTGAGTAGGGTAAGACAAGACTGACGTGGTTTGAAGAGGTTTTCGAAGAGTGTTAATATTCTGAAAATAAAAAACATTCAGTTTGATGATGTTACTAGTAATGTTACTTGGGTTTTGGAATACTCTCAGTGAGGGATGGTAACTCTTTTTATACCATAACTAATACTACAAAGTGTATAAACTTAAAGAAGATATAAATAGTTAAATATAAAAAATTAATTTATTTAAATATTTTATTTTATAATAGTAAATATAAAAAATCAGGAGATGTTTATGAGTTCTTCAGAGTTTATTTCGAAGATAGATTATCATTGCCACAAGAAAGAAAGTCTTTTCAATCAAAGTAAGTCCAAGTATGCTATTCGTTCCATGTTTGCAGGTGCTTTTTTAACTTTTAGTATAGCTGCTGGGGCTATTGGTGCGGATTTATTAAATAATATTGTTCCAAGTAGTGGGTATTTCCTTTTTCCATTTGTTTTCGCTTGGGGTCTGGCTTATATCGTCTTTCTAAATGCGGAATTGATAACTTCCAATATGATGTATTTAACAGCAGGTGCATTTTTGAAAAAGATTGATTGGAAAAAGGCAATGATTATTTTACTCTATTGTACTCTGTTTAATCTAATTGGTGCGATGATAGCTGGATGGTTATTTGCTAACTCGTCAGCCTTTTTTCATCTAACAAATGATAGTTTTCTACCTAAGTTAGTGGCTAAGAAGTTGGCGCGTCCAAGTGATTTAGTCTTGCTCGAGGGAATTCTCGCAAATGTATTTGTAAATATCGCCATTCTTTCGTCTATACTAGTCAAATATGGTAGTGCCAAACTATGGATTATTTTATCAGCTATTTCCATGTTCGTCTTCTTGTCTAATGAGCATATAGCAGCCAATTTTGCTTCCTTTAGCATTATGAAATTCAGTATGATTGCTGATCAAGTACCTCACTTTGATATTCCAAATATCCTTCGACATTGGGGAGTAACCTTTATTGCTAACTTTATTGGTGGAGGACTTCTAATTGGATTACCATATGCCTTTCTAAATAAGAATCAAGATGTATATATTGATTAAGAAGAGTCAGATTAGAAAGAGAATTAGAAGGATTCTCTTTTTTCTTTTACAGAATAGGTTTGAGGAGAAAATCGTTTTGTAAATCTTAACAACAAAATATATTAAATAGAGTAAAAGTTAGTCCATGCAATCACGATATTCTGATAATTAAAAATTCTAAAAGCTTGTTATTAAAACTATGTAAACGATTGCTGAATTTTTAAATTTATCAAAAATAGAATTAGGAAAGGCTTTTCATTATAGCTATTTTATGTTATAATTATCACAAATAAAAGCTTTAGGAGTTTATTATGGTTTCTTCAGAATTTATCTCAAAGATTGAATTTGCTTGCAAGAAGAAAGAAAGTCTTTATAGTCAAAGCAAATTAAAGTATGCGATTCGTTCCATGTTCGCAGGTGCATTTTTAACCTTCAGTACTGCCGCAGGTGCAGTTGGAGCTGACTTGATTAATAAAATTGCACCAGGTAGTGGACGCTTCCTCTTCCCATTTGTATTTGCTTGGGGATTGGCCTACATTGTTTTCTTGAATGCTGAGTTGGTAACATCAAACATGATGTTCTTAACTGCTGGTAGTTTCTTGAAAAAAATTTCTTGGAGAAAAACAGCTGAGATTTTACTTTACTGTACCTTGTTCAACCTTATCGGGGCTTTGATAGCAGGTTGGGGCTTTGCTCATTCGGCAGCCTATGCAAATCTGACTCACGATAGTTTCATCTCAGGTGTTGTTGAGATGAAGTTGGGTCGTTCAAATGAATTAGTCTTACTTGAGGCGATTTTGGCAAATATTTTCGTAAATATTGCGATTCTTTCATTTGTTTTAGTCAAAGATGGTGGTGCCAAACTTTGGCTCGTTTTGTCAGCAATTTACATGTTTGTATTCTTAACAAACGAGCATATTGCTGCGAACTTTGCTTCTTTCGCGATTGTGAAATTCAGTGTTGCTGCTGATTCAATTGCTAATTTCGGTGTTGGGAATATGCTTCGTCATTGGGGTGTAACCTTCATCGGAAACTTAATTGGTGGTGGTTTCTTGATAGGTCTTCCATACGCCTTCCTCAATAAAAATGAAGATACTTATGTAGATTAAGAAAATGAGCACGATTGAGTCGTGCTTTTTTATATGGGAATGATAGTAATAGCTATTTATTATATCAAAATATAGAAAACTAATATTGGTAAACTATACCTTAAGGTGCTACAATATCCTTAATCAAACTATTTGGAGGTCGTTTTATGGCTCGTGATTTTAAATTTGAAACTTTGCAACTACACGCTGGTCAAGTTGTGGATCCAGCTACCAAGTCTCGTGCAGTTCCGATTTATCAGACAACATCCTTTGTTTTTGATGATACGCAGGAAGGTGCGGATCTTTTTGCCTTGAGAAAATCAGGGAATATCTATACCCGTATCACCAACCCTACAACAGCGGCCTTTGAAGAAAGAATCGCTGCTCTTGAAGGTGGTGTTGGAGCTCTTGCAACAGCATCAGGTATGGCCGCAGTGACTTATACGATTTTGGCTCTTGCCCATGCTGGTGACCATGTTGTAGCAGCATCAACTATTTACGGTGGGACTTTCAATCTCTTGAAGGAAACCCTTCCTCGTTATGGGATCACAACAACCTTTGTCGACGTTGATAATTTGGAGGAAGTGGAAGCAGCTATCAATGACAATACCAAGCTTGTCTTGATTGAAACCTTGGGAAATCCCTTGATTAACATTCCTGATTTGGAAAAATTGGCTGAGATTGCGCATAAACATCAGATTCCACTTGTTTCTGACAATACTTTTGCTACACCTTATTTGATTAACGTCTTCACTCACGGTGTAGATATTGCTATTCACTCTGCGACTAAGTTTATCGGTGGCCATGGTACGACTATTGGTGGAGTGATTGTCGATAGCGGTCGTTTTGACTGGGCAGCTTCAGGGAAATTCCCTCAATTTGTTGAGGAAGACCCAAGCTACCACAATTTGAGCTATACTCGTGATGTGGGTGCAGCAGCCTTTATTATCGCTGTCCGTGTTCAATTGCTTCGTGATACAGGTGCAGCCTTGTCACCATTTAATGCCTTCCTCTTGCTCCAAGGACTTGAAACGCTTTCACTTCGTGTGGAACGCCATGTGCAAAATGCTGAGAAAATTGTTGATTTTCTTGTCAACCATCCTAAGGTAGAAAAGGTCAATTATCCAAAACTAGCAGATAGTCCTTACCATGCCTTGGCTGAGAAATATCTTCCTAAAGGTGTGGGCTCCATCTTTACCTTCCATGTCAAAGGTGGGGAGGCAGAAGCTCGCAAGGTCATTGATCATTTAGAAATCTTCTCTGACCTTGCAAACGTGGCAGATGCAAAATCGCTTGTTGTTCATCCAGCCACAACCACTCACGGTCAGTTGTCAGAAAAAGACCTGGAAGCAGCAGGTGTCACATCAAACCAAATTCGCTTGTCAATCGGACTTGAAAATGTAGAGGATTTGATTGAGGACTTGCGCTTGGCCTTGGAAAAAATTTAAAGAAAAAGAAGATAAACAGTGGGTTTCTACTCACTGTTTTTGATTTTCCCTCAGGCATGATATAATGGTTACAGAAGTCTAGAAAGAGGAAGGTTATGAACGAAATCAAATGCCCCAACTGTGGGGAAGTCTTTACAGTAAATGAAAGTCAGTATGCTGAACTCCTGTCCCAAGTAAGAACGGCAGAGTTTGATAAGGAATTGCACGATCGTATGAAGCAGGAACTGGCCTTGGCTGAGCAAAAGGCTATGAATGAACAACAGACTAAACTAGCTCAAAAAGACCAAGAAATTGCGCAATTACAGAGTCAAATCCAAAACTTTGATATAGAGAAAGAGCTAGCTAAGAAAGAGGTTGAACAGACAAGCCATGAGGCGTTATTGGCTAAGGACAAGGAAGTACAGACCTTAGAAAACCAATTGGCCACCTTGCGTTTGGAGCATGAAAATAAACTGCAAAAGACCCTTTCTGACCTAGAAAAAGAACGGGATCAGGTTAAAAATCAGCTTCTCTTGCAAGAAAAAGAAAACGAACTCTCTCTTGCTTCTGTTAAACAAAACTATGAAGCACAGCTCAAAGCAGCGAGTGAACAAGTCGAGTTTTATAAGAATTTTAAGGCTCAACAATCTACAAAAGCGATTGGGGAAAGCCTGGAACAGTATGCGGAAAGTGAGTTTAACAAGGTCCGTAGTTTTGCCTTTCCAAATGCCTACTTTGAGAAGGATAACAAGGTTTCTGCGCGTGGTTCCAAAGGGGACTTTATCTTCCGTGAGAGTGATGAAAATGGAGTTGAAATCATTTCTATCATGTTTGAGATGAAAAATGAAGCTGACGGAACAGAGAAGAAGCACAAGAATGCGGATTTTTACAAGGAATTAGACAAGGACCGTCGGGAGAAGAACTGTGAATATGCGGTTTTGGTAACCATGCTTGAAGCTGATAACGACTACTTTAACACAGGGATTGTTGACGTCAGCCACGAGTATGAAAAGATGTATGTGGTTCGTCCTCAATTCTTTATTCAGTTGATTGGGCTTTTGCGAAATGCGGCGCTTAATTCCCTAAAATACAAGCAGGAACTAGCACTTATCCGTGAGCAAAATATTGATATTACGCACTTTGAAGAAGACTTGGATGCATTTAAGCTAGCTTTTGCCAAGAACTATAATTCAGCTTCTACCAACTTTGCCAAAGCCATTGATGAAATCGACAAGGCCATCAAACGTATGGAAGAGGTTAAGAAATTCCTAACCACATCTGAAAACCAACTCCGTCTCGCAAACAATAAATTGGAAGACGTTTCAGTAAAAAAACTAACTCGAAAAAATCCAACCATGAAAGCAAAGTTTGAAGCGCTGAAGGGGGAGTAGAAAGCAAAAATGAACGGTATTATCAACTTAAAAAAAGAAGCGGGGATGACCTCGCATGATGCGGTTTTTAAACTGCGTAAGATTTTGGGAACAAAGAAAATTGGTCATGGTGGGACCTTGGATCCGGATGTAGTGGGAGTTCTGCCCATTGCAGTTGGCAAGGCGACCCGTATGGTAGAGTTTATGCAGGATGAGGGCAAGGTCTATGAGGGGGAGATTACTCTCGGCTATTCCACGACGACTGAGGATGCCAGTGGGGAAGTGGTCGCAGAGACACCTGTTTTGTCGCACTTGGATGAAAAGCTTGTTGATGAAGCGATAGCCAGTCTGACTGGGCCTATTAGTCAGATTCCGCCTATGTATTCTGCGGTTAAGGTGAATGGTCGCAAGCTCTATGAGTATGCGCGTGCTGGTCAGGAAGTGGAGCGTCCAGAACGTCAGGTAACCATTTATCAATTTGAACGGACAAGTCCGATTTCTTATGATGGTCATCTTGCACGCTTTACTTTTCGTGTGAAATGTAGCAAGGGAACCTATATTCGTACCTTATCGGTTGACTTGGGAGAAAAATTGGGCTATGCTGCACATATGTCACATTTGACACGGACTAGTGCAGCTGGTTTGCAACTAGAAGATGCTCTTACCTTGGAAGAAATTGCTGAAAAAGTAGAGGCTGGTCAATTGGACTTTCTTCATCCTCTAGAGATTGGGACGGGGGACCTTGTCAAAGTTTTCCTAACTCAAGAAGAGGCTACAGAAGTACGCTTTGGTCGTTTTATAGAACTCGAACAAACAGAACAAGAATTGGCTGCTTTTGAAGGCGATACATTGCTAGCCATTCTAGAAAAACGGGATAATCTCTATAAGCCAAGGAAGGTTTTTAGCTAATCTAACTGGGGGTGTAGGGAGTGTTGTTTCCCCTAGACTATCCAAACCAGACTATAATTTTTGCTAAAAATGTGATAGAATAGACGACGGATAAAAAAACGGAGGATAGCATGCAAAATAGACCAATCATTATCGGAGTGACAGGTGGTTCTGGTGGTGGTAAGACCAGTGTTTCAAGAGCCATTTTATCGCATTTCCCTGATGAAAAGATTTCCATGATTGAGCATGATTCATACTACAAGGATCAGTCTCATTTGACCTTTGAAGAGCGTGTCAAAACCAACTACGACCATCCTTTTGCCTTTGATACAGATTTGATGATCGAGCAGATTAAGGAATTGTTGGCGGGTCGTCCGGTGGACATTCCGACTTACGACTATACAGAGCATACACGGAGTAGCAAGACCTATCGTCAGGAGCCTCAAGATGTTTTTATTGTTGAGGGGATCTTGGTCTTGGAGGACAAGCGTCTGCGCGATTTGATGGATATCAAGATTTTTGTGGATACAGATGATGATGTGCGCATTATTCGTCGTATCAAGCGTGATATGGAGGAGCGTGGTCGTAGCCTTGATAGCGTCATTGACCAGTACTTAGGTGTGGTTAAACCAATGTACCACCAGTTTATCGAGCCAACCAAGCGTTATGCGGATATCGTCATTCCTGAGGGGGTCAGCAATACCGTTGCTATTGACCTGTTGACGACCAAGATTGCAAAGATTTTGGAAGAAGCTCGAAACAGCAAATAATCAGATGAGGAGGTCTTGCCTCCTTTTTCTATTTTTCCCTCATAATGGTACATAAATGGAGATTTTTAGGCATAATTTTGGTATAATAATACCCATGAAAGAGCAAGAAAATGAGTAGTAGGTGGAGATGGAAAAGTATTTATCGGTAACAACTTTGACCAAGTATCTGAAAATGAAATTCGATAAAGACCCTTACTTGGAACGGGTCTATTTAACTGGTCAAGTTTCCAACTTTCGTAAACGACCTACTCACCAATATTTCTCCCTAAAAGACGACCATGCTGTCATTCAAGCGACCATCTGGTCTGGGATTTATCAGAAATTAGGTTTCGACCTGGAAGAAGGAATGAAAATCAATGTGATTGGGCGTGTACAGGTCTATGAACCAAGTGGTAGCTACTCCATCATCATTGAAAAGGCTGAGCCTGATGGGGTTGGGGCGCTTGCGATTCAGTTTGAACAACTCAAGAAAAAATTGACGGAAGAAGGTCTGTTTCAAGAACGCTTCAAGCAACCTCTTCCCCAATTTTCTAAGCGAATTGGTGTAGTGACCAGCCGTAGTGGAGCCGTTATTCGAGATATTATCACGACCGTCAGCAGACGTTTTCCTGGTGTTGATATTCTCCTCTATCCGACTAAGGTGCAAGGTGATGGAGCCGCGGAGGAAATTTCTCGAAATATTGCGCGTGCTAATCAACGTGACGATTTGGATTTACTGATTATTGGTCGTGGTGGTGGTTCCATCGAGGATCTCTGGGCCTTTAACGAAGAAATTGTGGTACGAGCTATTTTTGAATCTCGTCTGCCAGTTATTTCTAGTGTGGGGCATGAGACGGATGTGACCTTGGCGGATTTTGTGGCAGATAGACGGGCTGCAACGCCGACAGCTGCAGCTGAACTAGCAACACCTGTGACCAAGTTGGATCTATTAGCTCATTTGCAAAATCAAGAAAAACGGATGGCAACAGCAGTCCGAAATGTCCTATCTAAGAAACAAGAAGCTTTGAAAAAATGCAGTCAGTCAGTCATCTTTAGACAGCCAGAGCGCTTGTATGATGGTTATTTGCAACGTTTGGACCAACTGCAACTGCGCTTAAAACAAAGTTTGCGAACACGGATTTTTGATAGCAACCAACTAGTACACGCAAGGACGCATCAACTGGTCCAATTATCACCTATTACCAAAATCCAACGCTATCAAGACCGGCTTGCTCAGTTGGACAAGCTCCTCCGTAGCCAAATGGCTCTGGTTTATGATGCCAAGGTTGCTGAGGTGAAAAGACTTTCAGAAGCCTTGTTGATGTTGGATACTAGTCGAATTGTGGCGCGTGGCTATGCAATTGTCAAAAAAGAAGAGTCCGTAATCGATTCGGTTGAGAGTTTGAAGAAGAAAGACCAAGTAACGCTTTTGATGCGAGATGGTCAAGTAGAATTAGAGGTTAAAGATGTCAAAACAAAAGAAATTTGAGGAAAACCTAGCAGAACTGGAGACTATTGTCCAAAGTTTGGAAAATGGTGAAATTGCTTTGGAAGATGCGATTGCGGCCTTTCAAAAGGGCATGGTCTTGTCAAAAGAGCTCCAAGCGACGTTGGACAAGGCTGAAAAGACCTTGGTCAAGGTCATGCAAGAAGACGGAACAGAAAGTGATTTTGAATGAAGAAGCAAGAAAAATTAGCTCTTGTCGAGTCGGCCTTGGAAGATTTTTATGGAGATCAGCAGTTTGCTTCTAGTTTGCGAGAGTCTGTTCTCTATTCTATTCATGCTGGTGGCAAGCGTATCCGTCCTTTTCTCTTGTTAGAAGTTCTGGAAGCCTTGCAGGTTGCCATCAAACCTGCTCACGCGCAGGTAGCTGCTGCCTTGGAAATGATTCATACAGGGAGCTTGATTCATGATGATCTTCCAGCTATGGATGATGATGATTACCGTCGAGGGCGCTTGACAAATCACAAGAAATTTGGAGAAGCTATGGCGATTTTGGCTGGAGATGCCTTGTTTCTAGATCCTTATGCCTTGATAGCGCAGGCAGATTTGCCAAGTCAGATCAAGGTGGACTTGATTGCCAACTTATCGCTTGCTTCAGGTAGTCTGGGCATGGTGGCAGGGCAGGTTTTGGACATGGAGGGTGAACACCAGCATTTGTCTTTGGAAGAACTCCAGACTATCCATGCTAATAAGACTGGGAAATTACTAGCCTATCCCTTCCAAGCAGCTGCTATTATAGCCGAATTGGCACCTGAGATGCAGGCAAAACTTAAAACTGTAGGTGAATTGATTGGACTTGCTTTTCAAGTCAGAGACGATGTGTTGGATGTTACAGCTAGTTTTGAGGAAATCGGCAAGACACCTCAAAAAGATTTGCAAGCAGAAAAATCAACCTATCCTGCCTTGTTGGGTTTGGAAGAGGCTGTTGTCTTTTGTAACCAAACTTTGGATCAAGCAAATGCAAAATTAGAAGAAATTGCCCAGCAGATTCCTTTTGAAACAGAATCGATTGTAAGTGTAGTAGAAAGTTTGAGAATCAATGGCTAAGGAAAGAGTGGATGTATTAGCTTATAAACAGGGCTTGTTTGAAACGCGAGAACAGGCAAAGCGCGGTGTCATGGCTGGTCTAGTCGTAGCAGTCCTTAATGGAGAACGGTTTGACAAACCAGGAGAAAAAATCCCAGATGACACCGAGCTAAAACTCAAGGGTGAAAAACTCAAGTATGTTAGTCGTGGTGGCTTGAAACTGGAAAAGGCCTTGCAGATCTTTGAATTGTCAGTGGAAGGGGCAACAACGATTGATATCGGTGCTTCTACTGGAGGTTTTACCGATGTCATGTTGCAAAATGGTGCCGAGTTGGTCTTTGCAGTCGATGTTGGTACCAATCAGTTGGCTTGGAAATTACGCCAAGACCCACGGGTTGTCAGCATGGAGCAGTTCAATTTCCGCTATGCTGAAAAGACTGATTTCGAGCAGGAACCGATCTTTGCCAGTATTGATGTGAGTTTCATTTCCCTAAGTCTGATCCTTCCGGCCTTGCACCGTGTCTTGGCAGATCAAGGTCAGGTTGTGACTTTGGTTAAGCCCCAGTTTGAAGCAGGACGTGAGCAGATTGGGAAAAATGGAATTATTCGCGATGCCAAGGTTCATCAGAATGTCCTTGAATCTGTCACAACAATGGCAGTAGAGGAAGGCTTTTCAGTTCTTGGATTGGACTTTTCTCCCATCCAAGGTGGGCATGGAAATATTGAGTTTTTAGCGTATTTGAAAAAAGAAGAGTCAGCAAGTAATCGTGTTATTGCTGAAATTGAGGAAGTAGTAGAGAGGGCGCATAGTCAATTTAAAAATGAATAAAAAAGAGAGACTTGAAAAAATTAGACGATTTGTGACAGATTATCAAATCGGTACGCAAGAAGAAATTGTAGAACACTTGAAAGAAGAAGGAATCACTGCCACTCAGGCAACGGTATCCCGAGATATCAAAGAACTGGGTATTGTCAAAATTCCTTTGAGAGACAATACCTATGTCTACGAATTGCCAAAATCAATCGTAAAAAGTTTGCAGCTGGCTGAAGACAATATCGAATCGGCTGAATTGATGGATAAGATGATCAATCTTCAAGTCATCCCAGGGAATACGGCTTTTGTAAAAGCTCAGTTAATTGAGACTTTTGCGGACAAGATTTTTAGCTGTTTAGCTGATGATAGCTCGATTTTAGTCATTGCCAGAAGTGAAAGTCTAGCTGAGGAAATCTTTGAACAAGTAAAAAATTGGTAGGTCTATATGTTACTTGAAATTTCGATAAAAAACTTTGCCATTATTGAGGCTATTTCCCTCAATTTTGAGAAAGGGATGACTGTCCTGACTGGTGAAACGGGTGCAGGGAAGTCGATTATCATTGATGCCATGAATATGATGTTGGGAGCTCGTGCGACGACAGATGTTATTCGTCATGGTGCGCCAAAGGCAGAGATTGAGGGGCTTTTCTCCGTTGAGAATAGTCGCCTTTTGCAGGAAATTTTTAATGAGCAAGGTTTGGAATTGGGGGATGAGATTATCATCCGTCGAGAAATCTTGCAAAATGGTCGGAGTATTAGTCGTGTCAATGGCCAGATGGTCAATCTGTCTGTTTTGCGTGCTATTGGGCAACATCTGGTGGACATTCATGGTCAGCATGACCAAGAAGAGTTAATGCGACCTCAACTTCATATCCAGATGTTGGATGAATTTGGTGACGTAGCTTTTTGGGACTTGAAAGAAACCTATCAAACGAGTTTTGATGCCTATCGAAAAATGCGTAAGCAGGTTCTGGAAGTCAAGAAAAGCCAACAGGAACACAAGGCTCGTATCGAAATGTTGGAATTTCAAATGGCAGAGATTGAGGCAGCAAACTTGCAAGCAGGTGAAGACTTGACTCTCAATCAAGAGCGAGATAAACTTCTCAACCATAAAAATATTGCGGATACACTGACTAATGCCTATAGTATGTTGGACAATGAAGACTTTTCAAGTCTGGCCAATGTTCGTTCAGCCATGAATGACATGGAAAGTGTCGAAGAGTATGATCCTGAATACCGTGAAATTTCAAGCTCTCTGTCTGAGACCTACTATGTCTTAGAAGATATTAGCAAGCGTCTGGAAGCTATTATTGAGGACCTTGATTTTGATGGCAATCGCCTCATGCAAGTCGAGAATCGTTTGGACCTCCTTCATACTATTACCCGTAAGTATGGTGGGACTGTTGACGATGTCTTGCTCTATTTTGCCAAGATTACGGAAGAATACAATCTCTTGACAGGCAATAACCTTTCGTCTGAGGACATGGAAGCTGAGCTCAAGAAATTGGAAGTCAATCTTGTTGATTTGGCAGGCCAGCTTGCATCTGCTCGTCATGACTTGGCCCAGCAGCTAGAAGCAGAGATTAAACAAGAACTGCAAGACCTCTATATGGAAAAAGCCCAGTTTCAGGTTCGTTTTAACAAGGGCAAATTCAGTCGTGAGGGAAATGAAATGGTTGAATTTTACATTTCAACCAACCCTGGTGAAGATTTTAAGCCCTTGGTTAAGGTTGCGTCTGGTGGGGAATTGTCTCGTCTCATGCTAGCTATTAAATCTGCCTTTTCACGTAAAGAAGGTAAGACCAGCATTGTCTTTGATGAGGTGGATACAGGAGTTTCAGGTCGTGTAGCTCAAGCCATCGCACAGAAGATTCACAAGATTGGCCAACATGGTCAGGTTCTAGCTATTTCCCATTTACCACAAGTGATTGCGATTGCGGATTATCAATTCTTTATTGAGAAGATTAGCAATGACCATTCAACAGTTTCGACTGTTCGTCTCTTGACGGTTGAAGAGCGAGTGGAAGAAGTTGCCAAGATGTTGGCAGGTGATGATGTGACGGAAGCAGCCCTGACGCAAGCCAGAGAATTGTTGAGAAACAGGGAGAAATAAGATGACAGACTATTATGTAATTGGAGATGTTCACGGAAAAGCTGGGATGCTGGAAGACCTTCTCAAAACCTGGGATGGTCAGACCCAGTTGCTATTTCTAGGAGATTTGATTGACCGCGGTGAAGATAGTCGCCGTGTTCTTGAAATGGTTAAGGATTTAGTGGACAATCCAGGGGCTATCTGTCTATCAGGAAACCACGAGTATATGTTTCTGACTTGGCTCGATGACCCAGAAGAAAGCTATGACCACTATCGTCGTAATGGTGGTGATACAACCATTAACTCTATCTTAGGTCGTCCCTTGGATGCACCAGTTGATGGAGTTGAGGATGCCAAGTGTGTTGCTACTGAAGCGGCAGACTTGGTCGAATTCATTCGTCAAATGCCATTTGTAGTAGAGACAGACAAGTATATCTTTGTTCACGCAGGTATTGATTTGACTTTGGATGACTGGCATGAAACCACAGATTATAAAAAAGTGTGGCTCAGAAAACCATTCCACGAAGCCGAAAATCATACTGGAAAAATCATTGTCTTTGGTCATACGCCAGTTTATGGTTTGTTAAAGCAAGAGCGTGGTACTGCTGAGCTTTGGGTGACAGAAGACGGTAAGATTGGAATGGATGGAGGAGCTGTTTATGGTGGTGTCCTTCATGGAATTGTCTTTACAGACCAAGGAATGACAGAACACCACTTTATCGAAAATGACGGCTTTGTTGCTGAAGATTAGTACTCCTAGCAGGGTATGGTCTTGTCAAAATGTCAAAAACAATTTATAATAAATAGATACCCTGAAAGGAAGAGAATCATGAACTTAGAAGAATTGAAAAAACGACAGGAGAAGATCCGTAACTTCTCTATTATCGCCCATATTGACCACGGAAAGTCGACTCTAGCAGACCGCATTTTGGAAAAGACTGAGACCGTTTCAAGCCGTGAAATGCAAGCTCAACTTTTGGACAGCATGGACCTAGAACGGGAACGTGGGATTACCATTAAACTCAATGCCATCGAGTTGAACTATACTGCAAAAGATGGTGAAACCTATATTTTCCACTTGATTGATACGCCTGGACATGTGGACTTTACCTATGAAGTTTCACGTTCGCTAGCTGCCTGTGAGGGTGCTATTTTGGTGGTCGATGCTGCCCAAGGTATTGAAGCTCAAACCCTTGCAAACGTTTATCTAGCCTTGGACAATGATTTGGAAATCATGCCAGTCATTAACAAAATTGACCTGCCAGCTGCAGATCCTGAGCGAGTGCGTACAGAGATTGAAGATGTGATTGGTTTGGACGCCAGTGAAGCAGTCTTAGCATCTGCCAAGGCTGGTATCGGTATTGAAGAAATCCTCGAGCAAATCGTAGAAAAAGTGCCAGCACCAACGGGTGATGTGACGGCGCCACTTAAGGCTTTGATTTTCGACTCTGTTTACGATGCTTACCGTGGGGTTATCCTCCAAGTACGTGTTATGGATGGGGTGGTTAAACCTGGGGATAGGATTCAGCTCATGAGCAATGGCAAGACCTTTGATGTTACGGAAGTTGGTATTTTCACACCAAAAGCAGTTGGTCGTGATTTCCTTGCGACTGGTGACGTTGGTTATATTGCAGCTTCTATTAAGACAGTTCAGGATACGCGTGTGGGTGATACCGTTACCTTGGCGACCAACCCTGCGGCAGAGCCCTTACATGGTTACAAGCAGATGAATCCTATGGTCTTTGCGGGTCTCTACCCAATCGAATCAAACAAGTATAATGACCTTCGTGAAGCACTTGAAAAATTGCAACTGAATGATGCCAGTCTTCAGTTTGAACCAGAAACATCTCAGGCACTTGGATTTGGTTTCCGTTGTGGATTCCTTGGACTTCTTCATATGGATGTTATCCAAGAACGTCTGGAGCGCGAGTTCAACATTGACCTCATCATGACAGCTCCGTCTGTTATTTACAAGGTTAATTTGACAGACGGGGAGTCTATGGATGTGTCAAACCCATCAGAGTTCCCAGACCCAACCAAGATTGCAACCATTGAAGAGCCTTATGTTAAAGCTCAAATCATGGTACCGCAGGAGTTTGTCGGAGCAGTAATGGAATTGGCTCAGCGCAAGCGTGGGGACTTTGTGACTATGGATTATATTGATGACAATCGTGTTAATGTTATCTATCAAATTCCTCTTGCTGAAATCGTCTTTGACTTCTTTGATAAACTTAAATCTTCGACACGTGGTTATGCAAGCTTTGACTATGAATTGTCAGAGTACCGCCCATCTAAGCTAGTCAAAATGGATATCCTTCTCAATGGAGACAAGGTTGATGCCCTCAGCTTTATCGTTCACAAGGACTTTGCCTACGAACGTGGGAAACTCATCGTTGATAAGCTCAAGAAAATCATCCCTCGTCAACAATTTGAGGTGCCAATCCAAGCCGCAATTGGACATAAGATTGTGGCTCGTACTGATATCAAGGCCCTTCGTAAGAATGTACTTGCCAAGTGTTACGGTGGTGACGTTTCTCGTAAACGCAAACTCCTTGAAAAACAAAAAGCTGGTAAGAAACGCATGAAAGCTATCGGATCAGTAGAAGTCCCACAAGAAGCCTTCCTCAGCGTCTTGAGCATGGATGAAGAATAAGTTGTCATAATTGCTTTTCCTTGTTCACAGGAAATTTATATCAGAATCAATCGTAAAGCAGGCTTAAATGGTCTGCTTTTTTAGTTTTTATACTCTTCGAAAATCAAATTCAAACCACGTCAACGTCGCCTTGCTGTACTCAAGTACAGCCTGCAGCTAGTTTCCTAGTTTGCTCTTTGATTTTCATTGAGTATTAAAACAAAAAATGTTTAATGTGTTTGTTTATGTGTTTGTTTTTATAAGTCAAACTACAAAAACAACAAAAATATAAAAAAAGAGACAAAAAAGAACAGAAAAATATTGACAACGATTTCATATAGTGTTATACTTATAGCATAAAGTTAATGGAAAGAAGGGAAAACCTTATGGGATTAGATCATTTCTTTGACAAAAACCTTGTGTTTTGCTTAGAAGCGGATAATCAAGAACAACTCTTTGATCAGGTTGCAACTTTATTGGAAGAACGAGAAATCGTAACTCCAACCTATCGTGAAGCCTTGATCACGCGTGAAAAGTCATTTCCAACTGGTTTAGATATGGAATTTTTAGGTAAGGATTTGCCGAATGTGGCTATTCCTCATACAGATATTGTTCATAATCTAGCTGAAAAAGTTGTGGTCGTTCGATTAGAAAAACCAGTGACTTTCCACAATATGATTGCGCCAGATAAGGAAGTAGAAGTATCCTTGCTCTTCTTTATTATTAATAACTCAAGCTCAAGTCAAACTAACATTCTTGCTCAGTTGATGGACTTCTTTACTGGAAATGGTCATCTTGAAGACCTATCAAAAATTTCAGAACCAGAAGCTCTCTATGCTTATATAGCTGAAGCAACTGCTTAATCTTGTCTATTAAATATTAAATCGGAGGAAATCCATATGATTAAAATTCTTGCTGCCTGCGGTGCAGGTGTTAACTCAAGCCACCAAATTAAAAGTGCTCTTGAAGAAGAACTTTCAAACCGCGGTTTTGATGTTCACTGTGATGCGGTGATGGTCAAAGATGTTAACGAAGATCTTATCAAAGGTTATGATATCTTTACACCAATTGCTGCTACAGATCTTGGTTTTGACCCAGGTATTCCAGTTATCGAAGCAGGACCAATCTTATTCCGTATCCCAGCTATGAGTGCTCCAGTATTTGACAATATTGAAGCAGCTATTAAAGAACACGGGTTAAGCTAATTAATAATTTGTTAACATTCATATAACATAAAAAGGGAGGAACTATTATGGATGTCATTATCGAACTAGCTAATAAGCTGTTCAAACCCATCTTGGACATGGGTGGACCAATCATCATGCTGATCATTTTGACAGTATTGGCTCTACTTTTTGGAGTGAAATTCTCCAAAGCGCTTGAAGGTGGTATCAAACTTGCCATCGCTCTTACTGGTATTGGGGCTATCATCGGAATGTTGAACGGTGCTTTCTCAGCATCACTTGCAAAATTCGTTGAAAACACTGGTATTCAATTGAACATCACCGACGTTGGTTGGGCGCCACTTGCCACAATCACTTGGGGATCTGCTTGGACACTTTACTTCTTGCTTATCATGTTGATTGTCAACGTAGTGATGCTTGCTATGAAGAAAACTGATACACTTGATGTTGATATCTTCGATATCTGGCACTTGTCTATCACAGGTCTTTTGATTAAATGGTATGCAGACAACAATGGCGTTAGTCAAGGAGTTTCACTCTTCATTGCGACTGCAGCAGTTGTTCTTGTTGGGGTTCTTAAAATTATCAACTCTGACTTGATGAAACCTACATTCGACGATCTTCTTAATGCACCAAGTTCATCACCAATGACTTCAACTCACATGAACTACATGATGAACCCAGTTATCATGGTTTTGGATAAGATTTTTGAAAAATTCTTCCCAGGTCTTGATAAATATGACTTTGATGCTGCTAAATTGAACAAGAAAATCGGTTTCTGGGGATCTAAATTCTTCATCGGTTTCATCCTTGGTATCGTTATCGGTTTGATGGGGACTCCACATCCTGTTGAAGGACTTAAAGATGCTGCAAACTGGCAAGAAGTTATCAAAGGTTGGTTGTCTCTTGGTTTGACAGCCGGTGTAGCTTTGGAACTCTTCTCACTTATCGGTTCATGGTTCATCGCGGCCGTAGAACCACTTTCACAAGGTATTACAAACGTTGCTACTAAACGTTTGGAAGGACGTAAGTTTAATATCGGTCTTGACTGGCCATTCATCGCTGGTCGTGCTGAAATCTGGGCTTGTGCCAACGTACTTGCACCAATCATGTTGATTGAAGCTGTACTTCTTTCAAAAGTAGGAAATGGTATCTTGCCACTTGCAGGTATCATCGCTATGGGTGTTACTCCAGCTCTCTTGGTTGTAACTCGTGGTAAATTGCTCCGTATGATTATCTTCGGAACTCTATTGTTGCCACTCTTCCTTCTTTCAGGTACACTTATCGCACCATTTGCAACAGAACTTGCTAAAGGTGTAGGTGCCTTCCCAGAAGGTGTGAGCCAAACTCAATTGATTACTCACTCAACTCTTGAAGGACCAATCGAAAAACTTCTTGGTTGGACAATTGGTAACACTACAACAGGTGATATCAAAGCAATCCTTGGTGCTGTAGTCTTCCTTGTATTCTATATCGGTATCTTTGCTTGGTACAGAAAACAAATGATCAAACGTAACGAAGAGTACGCAGCAAAAGCAAAATAATGCGCTCCTATAAAATGTAAGCTCAATGAAAATCAAAGAGCAAACTAGGAAGCTAGCCGCAGGCTGTACTAAAGTACGGCAAGGCGACGGTGACGAAGTTTGAATTTGATTTTCGCAGAGTGTAAATTGTTGAAACTAGGTTGTCATACCTTCTAGGAGTGACAACCTAGTTTTTTATAAACTATCAAGAAATTGGAGAAAATAATGGTAATTGAATTAAAATCAGAACAATTAAGTGTTCAATTTAACAGTTTTGGTGGGGCTCTTTCTTCTATAAAAGATGCTGAGGGACTGGAGTATTTGTGGCAAGGGGATGCCACTTATTGGAGTGGACAAGCTCCTGTTCTCTTCCCCATTTGTGGTTCTTTGAGAGAGGATACAGCCCTCTATATAGATGAGAAGGGACAAGAAAGAAAAGGAAACATTCCTCGTCATGGTTTGGTTCGTAAGAAAGAATTTGAATTAGTTGAACAGACAGACAAGAGTGTAACTTTTGCAATTGAGGACGATGAGAATAGCTATCAAAACTATCCTTATCATTTTCGCCTAGAGATTACTTATATCCTTACTGGCAAGACAGTACGAACTCAATACAAGATTTTCAATAAAGAAACTAGCAAGGTCATGCCTTACTTTATTGGTGGCCATCCAGGATTTAATTGTCCTCTGCTGGATGATGAGGTCTATGAAGATTACTATATAGAGTTTGAGAAAGAAGAGACTTGCTCTGTTCCACGTCCTTTCCCAGAAACAGGTATGTTGGATTTCCAAGATAGAAGTCTATGGCTAGAGGGGCAAAAGGAATTAGATCTTAGTTATGATCTTTTCAGCACAGATGCAGTCACCTTAGATGAATTGCAATCTAGAACAATTGCCCTTCGTTCTCGTAAACATGATAAGGGATTAAAAGTGAACTTTGCAGAGTTTCCAAACCTCATCATCTGGTCAACTTTGAATAAGGGCCTTTTCATTGCCTTTGAACCATGGTCTGGCTTGTCAACATCTCTTGAAGAAGGAGATCGTCTAGAAGATAAGAAGAATGTTCGTCTCCTAGAAGCTGGTCAAGTGGATCAAATTGGTTTTGACATCGAAATTTTTTAGTTAAAAAACACAAAAACAAACATTAAGTGTTGACTTTTTCAAGAAATAGGAGTATATTATGTTTGTAAGCAACAAATGATGTTTGCAACAAACAAATAATCACTTGTTATATTCTCTTGTGTGGAGAAAGATTATTTCTAGGGAACTGGTTTCCTAAACTTGAATAAGGTGTCATTCATCTCATTCAATCTAATTTGTCAATAAACTGCTAGAAAGCTTTTGTAGGTAAACTGCTAACCATAAAAGTCTTTACTGGCCTAGAAAAATAAAAAGGAGTATACAATATGTCTATTGTTATCGGTGCAGATGCTGCAGGTTTGAGATTGAAAGAAGTTGTGAAAGATTTCTTGGAAAAAGAAAACTTCCATGTTGTGGATGTTACAGCTGAAGGTCAAGACTTTGTTGATGTGACTCTTGCTGTTGCTGCAGAAGTAAACAAAGAAGAACAAAACCTTGGTATTGTGATTGATGCTTATGGAGCTGGTCCATTTATGGTCGCAACTAAGATCAAAGGAATGGTTGCTGCAGAAGTATCTGACGAACGTTCAGCTTATATGACTCGTGGTCACAACAACTCACGTTTGATCACTATGGGTGCACAACTTGTTGGTGATGAATTGGCTAAAAACATCGCTAAAGGATTTGTTAACGGTAAATACGATGGTGGACGTCACCAAATTCGTGTTGATATGTTGAACAAAATGTGCTAATTAGATTACAGTAAGAAAGGTAAGTTAAAAATGAGAATTGCAATTGGATGTGACCACATCGTAACAGATGAAAAAATGGCGGTTTCAGAATTTTTGAAATCAAAAGGATATGAAGTCATTGACTTTGGTACATATGACCATACACGTACTCACTACCCAATCTTTGGTAAAAAAGTAGGGGAAGCTGTAACTAGCGGTCAAGCTGACCTTGGGGTATGTATCTGTGGTACTGGTGTTGGTATCAACAACGCTGTAAATAAAGTTCCAGGTGTTCGTTCTGCCTTGGTTCGTGATATGACAACAGCCCTTTATGCTAAAGAACAATTGAACGCCAACGTTATCGGTTTTGGTGGTAAGATTACTGGTGAATTGCTCATGTGTGATATCATCGAAGCTTTCATCCATGCTGAATACAAACCATCTGAAGAAAACAAGAAATTGATTGCGAAAATTGAACACCTTGAAAGTCACAATGCTCAACAAACAGACGCAAACTTCTTCACTGAATTCCTTGAAAAATGGGATCGCGGAGAATACCACGACTAAGAGGTGACCTATGATTTTAACAGTCACAATGAACCCATCCATTGATATTTCCTATCCCTTGGATGAGTTAAAGATTGATACTGTCAATCGTGTGGTTGATGTAACCAAAACGGCTGGTGGTAAGGGACTAAATGTTACCCGAGTACTTTCAGAATTTGGGGATTCTGTTCTTGCTACTGGTTTAGTAGGTGGCAAACTTGGTGAGTTTTTGGTTGAAAATATCGATGATCAAGTAAAGAAAGATTTCTTCTCAATTCAGGGAGAAACTCGTAACTGTATTGCTATTCTCCACGGTGACAACCAAACAGAAGTTCTTGAAAAAGGTCCTGTAGTATTGGAACAAGAAGGTCAAGACTTTTTGGAACATTTCAAAAATCTTCTGGAGTTAGTTGAAGTAGTAGCTATCTCAGGTAGTTTACCAGCTGGCCTTCCAGTTGATTACTATGCGAGCTTGGTAGAAATTGCTAATCAAGCTTGTAAACCTGCAGTCTTGGACTGTTCTGGTGCAGCTCTTCAGGCGGTTCTTGAATCACCACATAAACCAACAGTTATCAAACCAAATAATGAGGAATTATCTCAGCTTCTAGGAAGAGAAGTTTCTGAGGATTTGGATGAATTAAAAGAAGTCCTTCAAGAACCTTTGTTTGCAGGTATTGAATGGATTATCGTTTCACTTGGTGCCAACGGTGCTTTTGCCAAACATGGGGACACTTTTTACAAGGTAGATATTCCTAGAATCCAGGTAGTCAACCCTGTCGGATCTGGAGATTCTACTGTGGCAGGAATTTCTTCAGGACTACTTCATAAAGAATCGGATGCGGAACTACTCATCAAGGCTAATGTCCTTGGTATGCTCAATGCTCAAGAAAAAATGACTGGCCATGTCAACATGGCTAACTATCAAGCTCTATATGATCAATTAATAGTAAAAGAGGTATAAAATGGCTTTAACAGAACAAAAACGTGCACGCTTAGAAAAACTTTCTGATGAAAATGGAATCATCTCAGCTCTTGCTTTTGACCAACGTGGTGCTTTGAAACGCCTCATGGCTCAACACCAAACAGAAGAACCAACTGTGGCTCAAATGGAAGAACTGAAAGTCTTGGTTGCAGATGAATTGACTAAATACGCTTCATCTATGCTTCTTGACCCTGAGTATGGACTTCCAGCAACTAAAGCTCTTGATGAAAAAGCTGGTCTTCTCCTTGCTTATGAAAAAACAGGTTACGACACAACAAGCACAAAACGCTTACCAGACTGCTTGGATGTTTGGTCTGCAAAACGTATTAAAGAAGAAGGTGCAGATGCGGTTAAATTCTTGCTTTACTATGATGTAGATAGCTCAGACGAACTTAACCAAGAAAAACAAGCTTACATCGAACGTATCGGTTCTGAGTGTGTGGCTGAAGATATTCCATTCTTCCTTGAAATCCTTGCTTACGATGAAAAAATTGCTGACGCAGGTTCTGTAGAATACGCTAAAGTAAAACCACACAAAGTTATCGGTGCTATGAAAGTCTTCTCAGACCCACGCTTTAACATTGATGTCTTGAAAGTAGAAGTTCCTGTTAACATTAAATATGTTGAAGGCTTCGCTGAAGGTGAAGTAGTTTATACACGTGAAGAAGCAGCAGCCTTCTTCAAAGCACAAGATGAAGCAACTAACTTGCCATACATCTACTTGAGTGCTGGTGTATCAGCTAAACTCTTCCAAGATACTCTTGTATTTGCCCATGAATCAGGTGCAAACTTCAATGGAGTTCTTTGTGGCCGTGCAACATGGGCTGGATCAGTTGAAGCTTACATCAAAGATGGCGAAGTAGCAGCTCGCGAATGGCTTCGTACAACTGGTTTTGAAAACATTGACGAACTCAACAAAGTTCTTCAAACAACAGCGACTTCATGGAAAGAACGTGTGTAGCACTCAAATTGAGAAAAAAACTTCAGTCTAGGGATAGAAATATCTCTAGACTTTTTGATGACGTAAAAATAACCTTGAGTTAGTTATCCTCAAGGTTATACTCTTCGAAAATCTCTTCAAACCACGTCAGCGTCGCCTTATCGTAGGTATGGTTACTGATTTCGTCAGTTCTATCCACAACCTCAAAGCAGCCCGCGGCTAGCTTCCTAGTTTGCTCTTTGATTTTCATTGAGTATTAGATAAAATATAGAAGGCGGAATGCAAGTTAATCGTGATATTCTCCACGATTCCACTTGGCATTCTCTTCATCGAAGATATGATCATTGGCAGCTACATCTGGGCTCACTTCAGATAGTTTATCAATTTTCGCAATCAATTCCTCTTTTTCAGGACTTGGTTTGTACTTGGTATTGATAAATTCATCTACAATGTTGTTAATGAAATTGATACCTAGAATTGCACCACCGAAAGCAACAATATTAGCATTGAGATTTTCACGAGCGGAACGAGCAGTCGCAACATCTCCGACAAGTACAACTCGAGTTCCAGGAACTTTATCAGCAGATACAGCAATTCCAACACCTGTACCGCAAAGGGCAACTCCAAAGTCAGCCCGTCCATTGACGACCTCCTCTGCAATTAAGCGACCATAAATAGGATAGTGAGTACGGACGAAATCATAAGTACCAACATCAATGATTTCATGGCCTTGTTCTTTTAGGTGTTTTTAAATCTTCATCTTCACATCTGTTACAATGTGATCACAACCGAGAGCAATTTTCATGGGAATACCTCCTAGCAGAGCTTGTTCAGCATATCAATGCGAACTTGGTGACGACCAGAATCATAGTTGTGCTCAAGAAAGGCTTTGACTATTTCAACTGCTAAAATATCACCTGTAATTCCAGAACCAATTGTAATGATTGGAGTAGAATTGTGTCGAATAGTCATCATGGCAGAGTGTTCATCGGAAACAGCGGCGCAGATAATACCTTTAAATTTATTAGCAGGCATAAAAGAATGTCCAAACTTGTCAAAAAGAATAGCACGAGCTTGCTTATATTTTCTAAACTCTGTAATAGCATTGACAGTAGAATCAACGAAATCTGCAGAACCTTGTGTAGAGTTGAGGTCAATTACTTCATAACCAGAATGAAGCAGATAGTGTTTGACGGTTTCTTTCAATTGGAAACCATCTTGGTCAGTAGCTAAAATAACTTTCATAAGAACCTTCTTTCTTTAGCTATCCAAAAGCATGCAATGAAATATCATTGTTGACGATATAGAAGATATATTATATCTTCAAATATAGTATAGTCCTTGTAAAATTATTTGTCAAGGATTTATAAAAACTAGTTGAAGAATTTTTTCTTCAGCTAGTTTTCGCATTTATTGACCCAATTTCTGATATCGGTTAAATCATAGTTAATCTCAGATTGATGGGCTACCTGGCTGAGTGTAATAGAAGTCAGGGTTGCAACTAAAGTGTTTTCAATAATATCAAGAGAGCTGGTTACGACGCATCTTTTAGCTTTTTTACTTTCCTCGTTGCCTAAGAATTTTTTTAGAAGATTCTGACTTTCAAAGATTCGGTTTTTTCCTTCTATAGCTACAAATACATCGTAAAAGGTGATTTGACTGAGAGGTTTAGAAAGAGCAATGCCTCCATTTTTCCCTCTAACGGATTTAACCAATCCTTCGTTGTCTAATAGTTTTATAATTTTTTTCAAATAAGAATCTGAAACTTCTAGCCGTTCACTCAAGGAAATTGTATTGATATATTTTCCTTCAGGGAGCTGATCTAACATGAGTAAGACATAGACTGACTGTTCCCAACCTGATGACAATCGCATGTTTGTACCTCCATATAAAAAGATAATCATTATCCACAATTACCAGTATAGTCTTTTTTGTTTTTTTCTCAATACATAGGAGTTTAAAAAAATAATCTTGGAATTTTTTGATAAATCTCTTGACATTCATTTTTAAAAGAGTAGAATAAAAGACAAAAAATATCATCAATATCTTTTGAAAGAAGGGTCAAAAATGAAACGAGGTTCAAATTTTATTTTTTTGATTTCTATATTACTTACCACACTTTTTATGGGGTCGTCTTTTCCAACTGGGAAATATCTCATAGTAGTTGAAAAGACTCCTCCATTATTACTTGGGGGTGTTCGATTTATTATTGCTGGGTTAGTGATGTTGGTATTATCGTTTTTATTTGGCAAGGGAGGGACTATCATCCCTAAAAGTCAAGGTAGCAAGATAAAGGGGTTTATATTGGTTGTGACTATCGGGCTCTTACAGACAGCTGGAACCATGGGATTTCTTAATCTTGCCCTAGCTCATGATGTGTCATCATCGATGTCTTCTATTATCTTATTTACGAATCCTCTTTGGTTAGCTTTCTTAGCACATTTTTTGTTAAAAGATACATTGACTATTCAGAAGATAAGTGCCTTAGTATTAGGTGTGGCTGGAGTTGTTACTTGTATTGGACTAGATGTATCTGCGTTTAGTTTAGGTGCTTTGTTTGCTTTACTTGGTTCATTTTGTTGGTCAATCAATACAGTTGTCACCAAGAAAATTCCTTTTGATAACGGTCCATGGATATTTACGGCTTGGCAATTGTTATTAGGTGGGGTATTCCTTTACTTATTCTCAATACCTGTGCATGAAAGTTATAACTTTCTAAATTTAGGATTTTGGGGCTGGGTTTGGTTTATATGGTTAATTATTCCTGCGTCTGTTGGTTCGTTTGGACTGTGGTTTTATAGTCTAGGACAAAGGGGAGCAACAGTAGCTAGCAGTTTCTTGTTTTTAGTTCCAGTATTTTCAACTATCTTTTCTATTATGGGCTTACATGAGCTGTTTACATTGAATTTGGTTCTTGGGGGTTCGATGGTTGTGTTAGCATTGGTATTAGTAAACTGGAAAGTTAAGGGAGAAGAGGCGTAGTCTATGGAAGTTGGAAATGATATTGTTATTCAAAAAGGAACACAATGGAGTTTTGGTAATGGTGTAGCTCAACATTTTGATGAGCATGTTAGACAATCTATTTCTTTATATGATGAAGGACATGACCTTGTTTGTCATCTAAGCGATTTTTTTATTCGTGACCATTCCTTATGTTATGAGCTAGGCTCTGCAACGGGTAATCTGATTGGTAAATTATACAAGCGTCACAAGTCTAAAAAAGAAGTTCGTTTTATCGGGATAGAAGAGACTCCAGAAATGAATCAGGTGGCACAATCAAAATTTCCTGAGCTTGAATTTATAACAAGCTCCATGGAGGAAGCCAGGTTAGAACCCAGCGATTTAATTATTAGCTATTATTTCCTTCAGTTTATTCTTCCAGACAAGAGACGATAAAAACATGCGGAAAAAAATAAAAAAGTTCTTCGTAAGGGTTTACAAATTATCAGCATTATGATAAAATACAGTTACAAGTTAATACAAGGTGAGTGTTACTAAGTAATATTAGGCATGATCACAGGTGAATTAGAAATCGGCTGATTTTCTAGTTCATTTGTGGTCATTTTTTGTACTCATATACCTTTAAGATTTAAAAGGAGGTTGACATGTATCGAATTCTAAATCCAATAAATCACAATGTTTCGCTTGTCAGGAATGATAAAGGAGAAGAAGTGATTGTAATTGGTAAGGGGATTGCATTTGGAAAGAGGAAGGGAGATTTGATTGCTGAACATCAGGTTGAGAAAATCTTTCGGATGAAGACCGAAGAGTCCAGAGAAAACTTTATGGCTCTTCTCAAAGATGTTCCGCTAGATTTTATCACAGTGACTTATGAGATCATTGATAAGCTTTCAAAGAAATATCATTATCCGATTCAAGAGTATCTCTACGTAACCTTGACAGATCATATTTACTGTTCTTACCAAGCTCTAGCACAAGGAAGGTACAAGGATAGTAATCTGCCAGATATTTCCACTAAGTATCCTGTCGCTTTTCAAATCGCAAATGAAGCATTTGAAATTTACCGTCAGAAGCTAGCAGATCATTTTCCTGAGGATGAAATTATTCGGATTGCTTATCATTTCATTAATGCCGAAGGCGAAAATGAAGTGGAACTTGTGGAGTCGATTGATAAGAGGAAAGAAATTCTCAGGAATGTTGAAGAAGTTTTAACGGACTATGCAATTCAACGAACTAAAAAGAATAACCATTTCTATGATCGCTTTATGATACATCTAAATTATTTCTTGGATTATTTGGATAGATCCAGAGATGATAATCAATCACTTCTAGATATGGAAGACCATATCAAACAATCTTATCCAAAAGCATTCGAGATTGGTTCCAAGATCTATGATGTGATTACGCAACATACGGGTCTTGATTTGTATAAAAGTGAACGAGTTTATCTAGTTCTACATATCCAACGTTTATTGTCATAAAAATTTAATTAAAAATACATAAGGAGAATTCTATCATGAATAGAGAAGAAGTAACATTGTTAGGTTTTGAAATCGTAGCCTATGCTGGCGATGCTCGTTCAAAACTATTGGAAGCCTTGAAGGCTGCTGAAGCTGGTGATTTTGAAAAAGCGGACGCTCTGGTAGAGGAAGCTGGTAGCTGTATTGCAGAGGCTCACCACGCGCAAACAAGTCTATTGACCAAGGAAGCAGCTGGCGAGGATTTGGCTTATAGCGTAACCATGATGCATGGTCAAGATCACTTGATGACAACTATTTTATTAAAAGATTTGATGCACCATTTAATCGAACTCTATAAGAGAGGAGTTAAGTAATGAATAAATTAATTGCATTTATCGAGAAAGGAAAACCTTTCTTTGAGAAACTATCTCGTAATATCTATCTTCGTGCTATTCGTGATGGTTTCATTGCAGGTATGCCTGTTATTCTCTTCTCAAGTATTTTTATCTTGATTGCCTTTGTACCAAACTCATGGGGTTTTAAATGGTCTGATGAAGTTGTAGCCTTTCTGATGAAACCTTATAGCTATTCAATGGGGATTCTGGCTCTCTTGGTAGCTGGTACAACAGCTAAGTCATTGACCGACTCAGTAAACCGTAGCATGGAGAAAACTAATCAAATCAACTATATGTCAACATTGTTGGCAGCAATTGTTGGTTTGTTGATGTTGGCAGCTGATCCGATTGAAGGAGGCTTTGCAACAGGTTTCCTTGGAACAAAAGGTTTGCTTTCAGCCTTCCTTGCTGCCTTTGTTACCGTAGCTATCTATAAGGTCTGTGTTAAGAACAACGTTACCATTCGTATGCCTGACGAAGTTCCACCAAATATTTCACAAGTCTTTAAAGATGTGATTCCATTCACTCTATCTGTTGTTTCTCTTTATGTTCTTGATCTACTAGCTCGTCATTTTGTTGGCTCAAGTGTGGCAGAATCAATCGGTAAATTCTTCGCACCACTCTTCTCAGCAGCAGACGGATACCTTGGTATTACCATTATCTTCGGTGCTTTTGCCTTCTTTTGGTTTGTTGGTATTCATGGTCCATCTATCGTTGAACCAGCAATCGCAGCTATTACCTATGCAAATGCCGAAGTCAACTTGAACCTTCTCCAACAAGGTATGCACGCTGACAAGATTCTTACTTCTGGTACACAAATGTTTATCGTTACCATGGGTGGTACTGGTGCGACACTGGTTGTTCCATTCATGTTCATGTGGTTAACAAAATCAAAACGTAATCGTGCAATCGGACGTGCTTCAGTAGTTCCTACCTTCTTCGGTGTAAATGAACCAATCTTGTTTGGTGCACCTCTTGTACTGAATCCAATCTTCTTTATTCCATTTATCTTTGCTCCTATCGCTAACGTTTGGATCTTCAAATTCTTTATTGAAACTCTTGGAATGAACTCATTTACTGCTAATCTACCATGGACAACTCCAGCTCCACTAGGTCTAGTTCTTGGAACTAACTTCCAAGTGCTATCATTCATTCTTGCTGCCCTTCTAATCGTAGTTGACGTAGTCATTTACTATCCATTCCTTAAAGTCTATGATGAACAAATTCTTGAAGAAGAACGTTCAGGTAAGTCTAATGATGAATTGAAAGAAAAAGTTGCTGCAAACTTCAACACTGCAAAAGCAGATGCTATTCTTGAAAAAGCGGGTGTAGAAGCAGCACAAAATACCATCACTGAAGAAACAAATGTCCTCGTTCTCTGTGCAGGTGGAGGGACAAGTGGACTTCTTGCGAATGCTTTGAATAAGGCAGCTGCAGAATACAATGTTCCTGTGAAAGCAGCAGCAGGTGGCTATGGTGCTCACCGTGAAATGTTGCCAGAGTTTGATCTTGTTATCCTAGCTCCTCAAGTTGCTTCAAACTTTGAAGACATGAAAGCAGAAACAGATAAACTCGGTATTAAACTTGCCAAGACAGAAGGCGCTCAATACATCAAATTAACTCGTGATGGAAAAGGTGCTCTTGCATTCGTACAAGCTCAATTCGATTAACGAGAGGGACTCTAAAATAGTCTCCTATCGTTACGGAAATCGCTATGGCGAATTTCCTAATCGCCTTATTAATTCGTCGGTAAAAAGACATCGTTTTTACTTCCTCATGTCACAATTCGATTAAGGCTAGGGACTCTGAAATAGTCTCCTCTCGTTACGGAAATCGCTATGGCGAATTTCCTAATCGCCTTGTTAATTCGTTGGTAAAAAGATAACGTTTTACCTCCTCATGTCACAATTCGGTGACTTGGTACAAAAAGTGAGATGGAGAAGGATGGCTCACTGACTCCTCTCCTCTCACTTTTACTTTATTTAAATCAAGAATAGGTGAAAAAAATGACAAAAACATTACCAAAAGACTTTATTTTTGGTGGCGCAACAGCTGCCTATCAAGCAGAAGGTGCTACACATACTGATGGTAAAGGACCAGTAGCGTGGGATAAATATCTTGAAGATAACTACTGGTACACTGCAGAACCAGCCAGTGACTTTTACAATCGATATCCAGTTGACCTCAAGCTAGCAGAAGAGTATGGTGTCAATGGTATTCGAATTTCTATTGCCTGGTCACGTATTTTCCCGACTGGTTATGGTCAAGTAAATGCTAAAGGTGTTGAGTTTTATCATAATTTATTTGCAGAGTGTCACAAACGTCATGTTGAGCCCTTTGTAACTCTTCATCACTTTGACACGCCAGAAGCTCTCCACTCAAATGGAGACTTCTTAAACCGTGAAAATATTGAACACTTTGTAGAATACGCGGCTTTCTGTTTTGAAGAATTCCCAGAAGTTAACTATTGGACAACCTTTAATGAAATTGGACCAATCGGTGATGGTCAATACTTGGTTGGTAAATTCCCTCCAGGAATTCAGTACGACCTTGCCAAAGTCTTCCAATCGCACCACAATATGATGGTTTCTCATGCGCGTGCAGTCAAGCTATATAAAGATAAAGGCTATAAAGGTGAAATTGGTGTTGTTCACGCACTGCCTACTAAATATCCTCTAGATCCTGAAAATCCAGCAGATGTTCGCGCTGCTGAGTTGGAAGATATTATTCACAATAAATTTATCTTAGATGCAACTTATCTAGGTCGCTATTCAGATGAAACAATGGAAGGTGTCAACCATATCTTATCAGTCAATGGTGGTAGCTTAGATCTTCGTGAAGAAGATTTCACAGCATTAGAAGCAGCAAAAGATTTGAACGACTTCCTTGGAATCAATTACTATATGAGTGACTGGATGGAAGCCTTTGATGGAGAAACTGAAATTATCCATAATGGTAAGGGTGAGAAAGGAAGCTCTAAATACCAAATCAAAGGTGTTGGTCGTCGTGTAGCTCCTGACTATGTACCACGTACAGACTGGGATTGGATTATATATCCTCAAGGTTTGTATGATCAAATCATGCGAGTGAAGAAAGATTATCCTAACTACAAGAAGATTTACATCACTGAAAATGGACTTGGTTATAAAGATGAGTTTGTCGATAACACTGTTTACGATGATGGTCGTATTGATTATGTGAAACAACACTTGGAAGTCTTGTCTGATGCGATTGCAGATGGCGCTAATGTAAAAGGTTACTTCATTTGGTCATTAATGGACGTCTTCTCATGGTCAAATGGATATGAGAAACGTTATGGTCTCTTCTATGTAGACTTTGAAACTCAAGAACGTTATCCTAAGAAATCAGCTCACTGGTACAAGAAAGTAGCGGAAAGTCAGATTATAGACTAGTAGAATTAGTAATTAGATATAGAATTCTAGTGAGGCAAAAAGATGTTCAAAGATTTTATCCAATCAATTTATGAAAAAGTTTATATTATCAATTTTGATAAATGTTCTCAAATACCTTGTTTGACTAATGATGAGCTGAAAAATCTTGGGAAATGGTATGTCTCGACCGGTAAAGAATGGATTTGCCATTCAGACTATGAGCTGGAAGAATTTAAAAATATCTTTTTAAATTTTATCAGTCCTGAAGAACGGGATAATATCTCCTTTGATTCAGATTTTGTGCCGTTTCAACAATCATAAAGAATCTAGGAAACTCTTTGTAAAAATCTTCATCAAAAAAATGCGTCATATTAAGATTCTTATTTTCTTGATATGACGCATTTTATATTTTATCAATCCTCAGTTTTATGGTTTAGAAAGAATAATTTTTGTTTGTTTTGAAAGTTGTTCAAACGTTTCTTTGCTCAGTTTAGAATCTGAAACGATGGTATCAATATCAGAGATATTGTAGAAGGTATAGAAATCAAATTTATTGAACTTACTATTGTCAGCTAGTAAGTATTTTTTATTGGAATTATTGAGGGCGATGCGTTGGGATTCACCTTCCTCTTCACTAAAGGTCGCAATCGCATTGTCCTTAATACCATTACAGCTAACGAAGGCTTTAGAAAATTGAAGATTAGCCAAGTTTTGCAAGGTTAGTGTTCCCACAAAGGCTCCAGTAATAGAGCGATAGTTTCCACCGATTAAAATCAAATCTGTTAGTTTTCGTTCGTTTAAGATGAGAAAGACTGGTAAACTGTTTGTTACAACACGAATATTATCAATTGGAAGTTCACGGGCAAAAGATTCCAAGGTTGTACCTGGGCCAATAAAAATGGTTTCTCCTTCATCAATTAAATGGCCTGCAAAACGGCTGATTTCTTGTTTTTCTGCAATCTGTAAGCTTTGTTTTTCAGTATTGGAACGTTCATTATTTAAAATGGAACCTGTGCGAATTTTTTCAGCTCCACCGTGAACCCGAACAAGTAAATCTTTATCAGCTAACTCTTGCAAGTAGCGTCTAGCAGTCATATCTGATACATCCAAGCGAGTCATGATTTCTTTTACAGTAATAGTTCCCTTTGTATTTACCGTTTCTAGAATATTATCTAGTTTTTCCTGCTTTAGCATCGTTATCACCTCTATTTCTATTACTATTTTATCATAAAGTGTTCAATCAATCAATTTAAAAAACAAAAGAAAACAAAAACAAAAATACCATGGTTGTTTTAAACAAACCATGATATTCGTTATCAGTTCTGGAATAATTGAGTTAGTCCAAACCGTAGTTGTAGTCATCGTCTTGCATGGCTTCAACTTCACCAAGGAGGTAACCATTTCCGACTTGAGAGAAGAAGTCGTGGTTGGAAGTTCCTGTTGAAATACCGTTCATAACGATTGGGTTGACATCATCAGCTGAGTCTGGGAAGAGTGGATCTTGTCCCAGGTTCATGAGCGCCTTGTTAGCATTGTAGCGAAGGAAGGTTTTGACTTCTTCCGTCCAACCAACACCGTCATAGAGGCTTTCTGTATAGCCTTCTTCATTCTCGTAAAGAGTATAGAGCAGATCGTACATCCATTCTTTGAGTTTTTCTTGCTCTTCTTCAGGCAATTCATTGAAACCAAGTTGGAATTTGTAACCAATGTAGGTTCCGTGAACAGATTCATCACGAATAATCAGTTTGATGATTTCCGCAACGTTGGCTAGTTTGTTATTACCAAGGTAGTAGAGGGGAGTGAAGAAACCAGAGTAGAAGAGGAAGGTTTCAAGGAAAACGCTGGCTACTTTCTTTTCAAGTGGGTTACCGTTTAGGTAGATTTCGTTAACAATCTCAGCCTTCTTTTGTAGGTAAGGATTGGTATTGGTCCATTCGAAAATTTCTTCAATCTCAGCCTTGGTATTTAAGGTAGAAAAGATTGATGAATAAGATTTAGCGTGGACAGATTCCATAAATTGGATGTTATTGAAAACAGCTTCTTCGTGTGGTGTACGGATGTCTGCGCGAAGGGCTTGAACTCCAGTTTCAGATTGCATAGTGTCGAGAAGGGTTAAACCACCAAAGACTTTTCCAACTAAGTCTTTTTCTACACTTGATAGCTTTCTCCAGTCATCCAAGTCATTTGACAAGGGAATACGTGTATCAAGCCAGAATTGCTCCGTCAGTTTCTCCCAAGTTGATTTGTCGATGACATCTTCGATGGCATTCCAGTTAATGGCTTTGTAGTAAGTTTCCATTTGAAATCTCTTTCTGTATATAATAATGCTGTTGTACAATCGTTTTTGCTTTATGATAATTCCTTTAGTGTATCGCACAAAAAGTCGGAGAACCGACTTTTACATGTGCTTAGCTAGTTTATAAAATGTTTGATTAAGTTCTCTTTTGATGCTAGCTTACTAAACTTACAGAGAAATAGTAATTCCTTTGATTAAAAACTAAATCACACAGCTTTCACATTGGTTAGCACCGACTTCTCCACCGTCGTCTGTAAAGGTACGGACGTAGTAGATAGACTTGATACCCTTGTTAAAGGCATAGTTACGAAGGATAGACAAGTCACGTGTTGTCTGTTTGTTTTCTTTCTTCCATTCGTAAAGACCTTTTGGAATGTCACTACGCATGAAGAGAGTAAGTGAAAGTCCTTGGTCTACGTGTTCAGTTGCAGCGGCGTAAACATCGATGACTTTACGCATATCCATGTCGTAGGCAGAAGTGTAGTAAGGAATGGTTTCTGTTGATAAGCCAGCAGCAGGGTAGTAGATTTTCCCGATTTTCTTTTCTTGACGTTCTTCGATACGTTGTGTAATCGGATGGATAGAAGCAGAAACGTCATTGATGTAACTGATAGAACCATTTGGCGCTACAGCAAGGCGGTTTTGGTGGTAAAGACCATCTGCTTGAACCTTGTCACGAAGTTCAGCCCAGTCAGCAGCACTCGGAATAAAGACGTCTTTGAAGAGTTCTTTAACACGGTCTGATTTTGGAACAAACTCGCCAGTTATATACTTGTCGAAGTAGCTTCCGTTAGCATAGTCTGATTTTTCAAAATTATGGAAGGTAATACCACGTTCACGCGCAATATTGTTTGACTCAACCAAAGTCCAGTAGTTCATAAGCATAAAGTAGATACTTGTAAACTCAACAGACTCAGGTGATCCATATTCAATTAGTTGTTGTGCAAGGTAGCTGTGAAGTCCCATGGCACCAAGACCAAAGGTGTGAGCTTGGCTATTTCCATGATCAATCGTAGGCACAGCTACGATATGAGAACTATCAGTAACAAAGGTCAAAGCACGAACCATAGCACGGATAGAACGACCAAAGTCTGGTGAAGTCATCATGTTTACCACGTTTGTTGAACCGAGATTACATGAAACATCAGTACCCATTTTTAGGAATTCTTGCGCATCGTTGATCAAGCTTGGTTCTTGGACTTGAAGAATCTCAGAACACAAGTTACTCATGATAATCTTACCATCAACTGGATTTGCACGGTTAGCCGTATCAATGTTGACTACATAAGGATAACCAGATTCTTGTTGCAATTTAGAAATTTCAGTTTCCAAATCACGCGCCTTGATTTTTGTCTTACGGATGTTTGGATTTGCGACCAATTCATCGTATTTTTCAGTGATGTCAATGTAGTTGAATGGCACACCGTATTCTTTTTCTACAGAGTAAGGGCTGAAGAGATACATTTCTTCATTTTTACGCGCCAATTCGTAGAATTTATCCGGAACCACAACACCAAGTGATAAAGTCTTTACACGAACTTTTTCATCGGCGTTTTCTTTCTTAGTTGAAAGGAAGGCGATGATATCTGGGTGGAAGACGTTGAGGTAGACAACACCAGCACCTTGACGTTGACCTAATTGGTTGGAGTAAGAGAAACTATCTTCGAAGAGTTTCATGACTGGTACGACACCAGAGGCTGCTCCTTCATATCCTTTAATAGGAGCTCCAGCTTCACGAAGGTTGCTGAGGGTAATACCCACTCCACCACCGATACGAGAAAGTTGAAGGGCAGAGTTGATAGAACGTCCGATAGAGTTCATATCATCAGTGACTTGGATCAAGAAGCAAGATACCAATTCTCCACGACGAGCACGTCCAGCATTCAAGAAGGAAGGAGTAGCTGGTTGGTAGCGTTGGTGGATGATTTCATTTGCAATATCGATTGCAACAGCTTCATTCCCATCAGCGAAATAAAGGGCGTTAAAGAAGACACGGTCTTCCATACTTTCAAGATAATATTCCCCATCGTTAGTCTTTAAGGCGTATTGATTGTAAAACTTATAGGCAGCCATGAACGACTTGAATTGGAAGTTTTGTTCTTTAATAAATTGAGACAATTCTTCCAAGAATTCTGGACGGTATTTCTTGATAAAAGCTGTTTCGATGTAGTTGTGGTCAATGAGGTAGTTGATTTTATCTTTGATTGAATCAAAGACCATAGTATTCGGAACTACATTTTCTTTAAAGAAGGCATCCAAGGCTTCCTTATCTTTATGAAGCATGATTTGTCCATTAACAGGACGGTTGATTTCGTTATTGAGACGGAAGTAAGTTACGTCCTCAAGATGTTTTAATCCCATAAAATTTCCCTTATCTAATTACAAAAGAAAGGCTTCTAAGATAGACATAGAAGCTTTTGTCTTGATTCTTAAGCAAGTTGTTTGAGTTTACTTGGTTGAAAGCCAGAGAAAACTTCTGTTGATGTCTGAATAATCGGAGCAGCACTAAAGCCAAGCTCTTTAACCTGATCAATATATTCAGGTTGCTCATCAAGATTGATTTCTCTATATTCAACATTATTACTGTCTAAGAAACGCTTGGTCATTTTACATTGGACACAGTTGTTTTTAGAATAAACGGTTACCATTTCTGCAACTCCTTATCAAAAAGTTTTGTACTTTCCTAGTATATCAGAAAAATAAACTTTGTCAACTTTATGCAACTAAATATTGTGTAAATTTTTGTTGTATTCCAAACAAAACACAATATATAGTGTATTGCCAGGAGAGATTATAGAAATAGTACTGATTCCATGAACAAGATATTTTATAAAAACTATATACTGTGTTTTCACAAGTTTACTAGAAGATTTTCTGCAAGTTATCTGAAAAGGAAATCGAATAAATCCCATAAAATACTTGAAAAAAATCCTAGAAGATGATATAATACCAAATTGTAAGGGTTATCAAATATAACTCAAAAAAGAAAGAACAAAAGGAGAGTCAAACTATGGCTTCTAAAGATTTCCACGTAGTGGCAGAAACAGGTATTCACGCACGTCCAGCAACATTGTTGGTACAAACTGCTAGCAAATTTGCTTCAGATATCACTCTTGAGTACAAAGGTAAATCAGTTAACCTTAAATCAATCATGGGTGTTATGAGTCTTGGTGTTGGCCAAGGTGCTGACGTAACGATCTCAGCTGAAGGTGCAGACGCAGATGACGCTATCGCTGCAATCTCAGAAACAATGGAAAAAGAAGGATTGGCATAAGGAAAATGACAGAAATGCTTAAAGGAATCGCAGCATCTGACGGTGTTGCAGTTGCAAAAGCATATCTACTCGTTCAACCGGATTTGTCATTCGAGACTGTTTCAGTCGAAGATACAAACGCAGAAGAGGCTCGTTTGGATGTTGCTCTTGAAGCTTCTCAAAACGAGCTTTCTCTTATCCGCGAGAAAGCTGTAGGTACGCTAGGTGAGGAAGCGGCTCAAGTTTTTGACGCTCATTTGATGGTTCTTTCTGACCCAGAATTGATCGGTCAGATTAAAGAAACAATCCGTGCTAAGAAAGTCAATGCAGAAGCAGGTCTTAAAGAAGTGACTGACATGTTCATTACTATCTTTGAAGGTATGGAAGACAACCCATACATGCAAGAACGTGCAGCGGATATCCGCGACGTGACAAAACGTGTATTGGCAAACCTTCTTGGTAAAAAATTACCAAACCCAGCTTCTATCAATGAAGAAGTAATCGTAATCGCGCATGACTTGACACCATCTGATACAGCCCAATTGGACAAAAACTTTGTAAAAGCTTTTGTAACAAACATCGGTGGACGTACAAGCCACTCAGCTATCATGGCACGTACACTTGAAATTGCAGCTGTATTGGGAACAAATAACATCACTGAAATCGTTAAAGACGGTGATATCCTTGCCGTTAACGGAATCACTGGTGAAGTGATTATCAACCCAACAGATGAACAAGCGGCTGAATTTAAAGCAGCTGGTGAAGCTTATGCTAAACAAAAAGCTGAATGGGCACTTTTGAAAGATGCTCAAACAGTGACTGCTGACGGTAAACACTTCGAGTTGGCTGCTAACATTGGTACTCCAAAAGACGTCGAAGGTGTTAACAACAACGGTGCAGAAGCTGTTGGACTTTACCGTACAGAGTTCTTGTATATGGATTCTCAAGATTTCCCAACTGAAGATGAGCAGTATGAAGCATACAAGGCTGTTCTTGAGGGAATGAATGGTAAACCAGTAGTTGTTCGTACAATGGATATCGGTGGTGATAAGGAACTTCCTTACTTCGATATGCCACATGAAATGAACCCATTCCTTGGATTCCGTGCTCTCCGTATCTCTATTTCTGAAACTGGAGATGCAATGTTCCGTACACAAATCCGTGCCCTTCTTCGTGCTTCTGTTCATGGTCAATTGCGTATCATGTTCCCAATGGTTGCCCTTTTGAAAGAATTCCGTGCAGCTAAAGCAGTTTATGAAGAAGAAAAAGCAAACCTTCTTGCTGAAGGTGTTGCAGTTGCGGATGACATCCAAGTTGGTATCATGATTGAAATCCCTGCAGCAGCTATGCTTGCAGACCAATTTGCAAAAGAAGTAGACTTCATGTCAATTGGTACAAACGACTTGATCCAATACTCAATGGCAGCAGACCGTATGAACGAGCAAGTTTCATACCTTTACCAACCATATAACCCATCAATCCTTCGCTTGATTAACAACGTTATCAAGGCAGCTCACGCTGAAGGTAAATGGGCTGGTATGTGTGGTGAAATGGCTGGTGACCAAAAAGCTGTTCCACTTCTTGTGGGAATGGGCTTGGATGAGTTCTCTATGTCAGCAACATCAGTACTTCGTACACGTAGCTTGATGAAGAAATTGGACACTGCTAAGATGGAAGAGTACGCTAACCGTGCCCTTACAGAGTGTTCAACAATGGAAGAAGTACTTGAACTTCAAAAAGAATACGTTAACTTTGATTAATGTCATTAACCTTGTAACCTAGTTGCAAGGTTTTTTGATACATTCGGGAATAGTATAGTCTTGTAAAGTACACTTTTAAATGCTCCGGAGGCATGGTATAATAGGGGAAAGTAATTAGAATAAGAGAGAAAACATGTCTAAAGAAATTGATATTGAGTATTACCACCAGCTAGCCTTGCAAAAGCAGAAGGAACACCGCAAAGTGTTAGCTAATTTAAAGAAAAAGCCTCCTAAGAATCTGGATAAAATTGCCCAGCAGATTCACCAAGAGGTATTTGCAGAGATTGATTGTACGGCCTGCGCTAACTGTTGTAAGACTTTGGGTCCCGACTTCAAGGAAGCAGATATTACCCGTATTGCTAAGTATTTTAAGATGAAATTACCCGCTTTTGAAGCAGAGTTTCTGCAGGTGGATGAAGATGGAGATAAGGTTTTTAAATCCATGCCCTGTCCATTTTTAGGAGGAGATAACCTCTGTTCCATTTATGACGTTCGGCCAAAGGCCTGCCGAGAGTTCCCCCATACAGACCGCAAAAAGATTCATCAAATCAATCATCTAACGATTAAGAATACCTTGACCTGTCCAGCGGCCTATCTCTTTGTTGAGAAATTAAAGGATAAGTTATAGAGATTTAAAGGATAAAAAATTTCTAATAATAACTAGAGATATGAAGGGGGTACTCCTGTGCCTAGACCGAAAACAAAAGAGGAGCTAGTGCTGGCCTCTAAGGAAAACTATGAAAAGCTCAATCGTTTCATCTCCCAACTAAGTGAAGCTGAGCTACAGACTCCATTTGATTTTTCAAGAGACCCAAAGAAAAAAGAAGCTCACTGGAAAAGGGATAAGAATCTACGGGATGTTTTGATCCATCTCTATGAATGGCATCAGTTACTTTTGACTTGGGTTCATTCTGGATCAAAAAGATCAAGAATGAACTTTTCTCCCTGAACCTTATAGTTGGAAAACTTATGGACAAATGAATATCGCTTTTTGGAAGAAGCACCAGAATACGTCCTTAGAAGAAGCGACTAGACTCTTGGAACAATCACATAAAGAAGTGTTAGAGTTGATAGAAGTTTTTAGCAATGACGAACTCTTTACCAAAGGTGTCTATAAGTGGACAGGAGGGACAAGTCTAGGTTCCTACTTTGTCAGTAGCACCTCCAGTCACTATGACTGGGCTCTGAAAAAACTCAAAACACATCAGAAGAATTGTAAGGGATAGATGGCCTATTTGAAATGGCAAGAATGAGTTCTTTTAAAAGTAAGATAAAAACAAAGGGCCATTAAGTGATGTAGCCCTTTTGAGTTATACAAGCAAATTACCATGCAAAAGCTGTCGTTGGAGCATTGAGCGCTTCTAACCACTGTTTATTTTTTACGGGGCAAAGAGTTACGGATATACCTGCCATATCCAAACTAGTCATAAATGTTCCTGATTTTATAAAGGTAATAGTGACTCCTTCAATTTCTAAGAGTTGAAGGAGATCATTGATAAATATGCCCATTTCTAAGTTACTGGTAGTACCTAGATTATTTACAAGCAATATAAATTGATCACCTTTTTTCCAATGATAGTGCAATCTTAATTTGCTTATAATTTCATTTGCAAGGATTTCCGATGATTGGAATGGGACGATACGATAGCCTTCTTCGCCATGTATCCCAATACCATAAGAAATATTTCCTTCTTCCAAGTTAAATAGTGGAAGGGTGGCTTGGGGGAGACTAGCAGATTTCGTTGCAAAGCCAATTGTTGCGATTTCGGGAGCAAGCTGATGACCTAAATCAGTTAGTTGCTCGATGTCGGCACCATTCTGAGCTGCATATCCTAGAACTTTATGAAGTAAAATAGTCCCTGCAAGCCCTCTTCCTCTAATTTGAAATCTATTGTGAGGTTCAATTGAAATATCGTCGTGTGCTAGACTATAGCCAACTTTAATTCCTTCTTTTCTAGCAGTGTTAATGGCCGAGCTAAATTCTTTGATGTCTGCTTCGAAATTTTTTACAATGATGAAGACACCGTGACCATTGTTTAAAAAACGAATGGACTCTAAGATTTCAGTTCTTGTGGGAGGAGTAAATAATTGGCCATAGATGGCAGCAGTAAGCATGCCTTCTCCAACATATCCGATATGAGCAGGTTCGTGTCCTGAACCTCCACCCGACAATATTGGAACCTGATGAGGATTGCGATTTTTTTGATAGACTAATGGTAAGGTAGGGTGTTTTTCTAATTCAGGATGACTGTTAACAGTAGCTGAAATGTAACTTGAAATAATTTTCTGTTTATGATTTGAAATAAATGTCATTGTGGTCTCTTTCCAATAATTGTCATGATGAGAAAGTCTGGTTGTGGAACTGGACTTTTTTTATTGACGTAAGCCTTCACGATTTCTGCTAGAGCATGTGAATGATAGTCTAGCAAAAAACAAGTATAAGCAGATGAATCGATATCAATCTGACCGTATTCTCTTAAAATTTTTGATACAAGCAAGCGACAGTAGCTGATAAAGTGGTCATAGAAGTTATTTTGCCCTTGAATATCAAAAAGTTGAATATAAAAGTCACGCTCCTGTTCGAAATAAAGAAATAATTCTTGTAATAGTTTTTGACCTGAAATGAAGTCCAAGTTATTGGTAATATACTCGGTTAAGTCAGTTTCAAATATCCAGTCTAGCAGTTCATATTTGTCAAGAAAGTGATTATAAAAGGTCTGTCTACGAATGCCAGCTGATTCCATGATATCTACAATAGAGATTTTGTCAAATTCTCTAGTAGCTAATAGGTCTCTAAATGCCTTGGCAATTCGTTTTTTGTAATGAGTGATGATGCCATAGGAAACCTTTCTTTTACTTACTTCATTTTACCAAAAAATTTTTTAAACTGGTTTAAAAGGGGACAAATAATAGAATCTGTCCCTTATCAGCCAGCGATAAAAAATATATAATGAAAACGAAAACACAGGTAGATGCCGAAAGGAGTTTCTCATGAAAAAAATTATAAATGAACCGACACAAGTTGTTGATGAAATGTTGCAGGGATTGTCATTCATGCATGATGACTTGGTAGAACGCTTAGATGGTTTTGATGTCATCGTCAGAAAGGCAGAAAAGACAGGAAAAGTTGGTCTCATTTCAGGTGGAGGCTCAGGACATGAACCAAGTCATGCTGGTTTTGTAGGAGATGGAATGTTGTCTGCTGCCATTTGTGGAGCAGTCTTCACTTCACCTACTCCGGACCAAATTTTAGAAGCCATTAAGGCGGCTGATGAAGGAGCTGGAGTTTTCATGGTCATCAAGAACTATTCTGGTGACATTATGAACTTTGAAATTGCACAAGAACTTGCTGAAATGGAAGGTATTGATGTAGCAAGTGTTGTGGTTGATGATGATATCGCTGTTGAAAATAGTCTCTATACCCAAGGTCGTCGAGGTGTTGCAGGTACTATTTTGGTCCATAAAATTTTGGGTGATGCAGCTCGTTCTGGTAAATCATTATCTGAAATGAAGGACTTGGCCGATAAACTTGTGTTAGAAATTAAAACAATTGGGCTGGCCTTGTCTGGAGCAACCGTTCCTGAGGTTGGGAAACCAGGATTTATTCTAGAAGATGATGAATTTGAATATGGAGTTGGTATTCATGGTGAGCCAGGATATAAAAAAGAGAAAATGCAACCTTCCGCACAATTGGCTTCAGAATTGGTTGAAAAACTATCTGAAGGTTTCCAACTTAAGGCTGATGAACGCTATGGCCTTCTCATTAATGGTTTAGGAAGCACTCCTCTTATGGAACAATACGTATTTGCGAATGATGTGGCTAAATTACTTCATGAAAAAGGTGTTCAGTTGGCATTTAAGAAAATTGGAAACTATATGACTTCAATTGATATGGCTGGTTTGTCATTAACATTGATTCGATTGGCAGATGATGAGTGGTTGGATGCTTTAAATGCACCTGTTACTACACCAGCTTGGTAAAACTCAAGGAGGAAATGTCGCATGAATGCTGAACAAGCTCTTGAATGGATGAAACTTTTTAATGAAAAGATTCAAGAACAGAAAGATTACCTTAGTGAGCTAGACACTCTTATAGGAGATGGTGACCACGGTGGAAATATGGCGCGTGGCATGGCTGCAGTTATGGAAAACTTAGAAGGCAAGCAATTTGAGACCAGCAGTGATGTTTTTAAACTTGTCTCAATGCAACTACTGAGTAAGGTAGGTGGTGCTTCTGGTCCCTTGTATGGCTCTGCTTTTATGGGCATGGCCAAGGCTGATTCAAATTCTAAATTAGAAGAAATCCTACAAAGTGGTTTGGATATGATTGTCAAACGCGGGAAAGCAGAAGTTGGAGAAAAGACAATGGTTGATGTTTGGACTCCTGTTATTGCTACCTTGTCTGATGGCCAGTTGACTAAAGAGGTTATTGATCAGGTAGTGAATGCTACCAAAGATTTACTTGCAACTAAAGGAAGAGCATCTTATGTAGGAGAACGTTCTCTTGGACATATTGACCCTGGATCATTTTCATCAGGATTACTCTTTACTGCTCTTTTAGAAACCGGGGTGGTTTAATGGGAAGTATTGGTCTTGTTATCGTTTCACATTCCAAACACATTGCACAAGGTCTTGTTGATCTGATTAGTGAAGTAGCTAAAGATGTTCCGATTACTTATGTAGGAGGAACCGAAGATGGAGGAATTGGAACTAGTTTTGATCAAGTAGATAGGGTTGTTTCTGAAAATCCAGCAGATACTTTACTTGCCTTTTTTGACCTAGGTTCTGCTAAAATGAACTTAGAAATGGTGGCTGATTTCAGTGATAAGAGTATCATCATTAACAGGGTTCCAATTGTAGAAGGCGCCTATACTGCAGCTGCTCTTCTTCAGGCTGGGGCAGAACTGCCGGTTATTCAAATACAGTTGGCGGAGCTTGAAATCAATAAATAAGGAATTTTACTATAACTCTTTTTATATGTGGGTTATTGATTATCTCAACTATCAAATTTTAAGTAGATTATTACAAAATCAGAAAGGGATTGCTTGCGCAGTTCCTTTTTGATTTAACAGGAGTAAAGCCATAGAGATTCTAAATTGTGAACCATTCAAAACTAATTGTAATGGGATCATTCTAGCTTTAGAATCCTGCAAAAATTTAGATTTAAAGCAATCAATGGTTTAGAAGAGTGCTAAAATATTTAGTCTATAGGAATTCTAGTCCTAGAATTACAGGGATATTTATGAAGTTGAGTTATTCGATAGTTAGAATTGTTCTATTCTGAAAGATTTGGGCTGTCAATTGTATAGAAAGTGTTTGAATTTTTTTAAGTGATTAAATTAATTAATTGTGTGAGGTGTTTTATGTTATAATATTCTTAATGAATTTTTAGAAAGGAAAATCTCAAATTGTCCTACAAATTTCTACTTTTCGAAATGATACAATAAAGGAAATCAAATAATTATAGAGAGTGTATTAAAATGGAAAAAATTCTATCTTTAGGTCTGACAGGTAAGAAATTACTTGCTCAGGGGTTCTTGTTTGTTCTGCTAGGTCTCATCTTGATGGTCACGGGGACTTGGTTGCCAGTAAAGGTTATTCGACTGGTTCTGTTTTTAGCTTGGATAGCAACGGTCTTAGATTTAGTATTACGTATTTTCAAAAAAAGTCAGTCAACGGACACCTTGGGAGTTGCACTGGTTAAATTGTTAGTGCTGGGATATTTGCTTGGCTCCAATCTTGCGACGGATGTGCCGATTTATATTTTGGCTCTTGTGATTGGAGTTTATCAGATTTTTCATGCTAGTATTAACCTTGTCACCTATGTTCTCTACCGCAAAAACAAAATTCGACCTCGTTTTCGTCTCTTACTAGATGGACTCGTACTAGTTTTTCTTGGTGGGACTAGTCTTTTGTCCTCTACAGGAAATTCTGTCTTTCAACTCTTTGTATTAGGGGCTTATTTTTTCCTTTATGGTGTGTCCAATATCCGTGATGGTTTCTTGTTTGAGGAGGAAATTGGGAAAAACCATCTCAAACGTCGTGTAAGAATGAGCTTACCTATTGTCCTAGCCGCTCTCATCCCTGCAAGTACTTTAGCAAAAATCAACAAATTCATGCAGGAAAATGCTGATGAGAGAGAGGATATCCATCTTGGAATGGTGAAGTCTGGTAAGACAGCGGAGCTTGAAATTTTTGTTCATACAGCTGAGACCTCTCTGTTTTCGGCAATTGGTCATGTGGATATCTGCTATCAAGGCCGTGTTATTTCTTATGGCAACTATGATCCGTCTTCTGAGACCTTATTTGGCATGGTAGGAGATGGTGTCTTATATTTCTGTGATCGTGACAAGTACATTGACCTATGTAAACGTGAGAGTCAAAAAACGCTTTTTGGTTATGGGATAGATTTGACGCCTGAAATGGAAAAAGCAGTTCAGAAAAAGTTGGCTGAATTGAAACAACTGACGATTCCATGGGAGCCAAGTGCAGATAAAATCATGACAGGTGATGGTAAGGAAGACTACACCTACGCTTATAAAATCAGACATGAGACAGATGGGGAACTTTATAAATTTATCAAATCTAAGTTTAAATCCTACTTTGTCTTATCTACAAACTGTGTGCTCTTGGCTGATACCATAGTCGGTCAGGCTGGCACCGATATCCTCTCACCCAAAGGATTTATCGCTCCAGGAACTTACCAAGCCTACCTTAATCGAGAGTTTGAAAAACCAAATAGTATAGTCGTATCTAAACATGTTTATTAAGGAGAATTTATGAACTTAGTAAAAAAATACACCCCGTTAATACTTTTTATAGGGCTGGTTGCTCTTGTAATTCTGAATGCATCGAGCTTTATATCAGGAGCAATCTCTCTCTTTGATGTAATATCAACCTTGATTTATGGTGCTGTTATTGCTTTTGTGCTTAATGTTCCTATGAAAAAAATTGAACAGTACTTAGTTAAATTGAAGGTAAAGGCAGAGTTGCGTCGTCCGATTGCCATGGTACTTGTTTTCCTAGCTCTTATCTTAATCGTGATTGCTCTTTTGGTTTTGGTGCTGCCAACCCTAGCCCAGACTATTAGTCAGCTGGGAACAGTCCTTTCAACAGTCCTTACTCAACTTGGGAAATTGCTAGGCAGCTCGGAATTTGTAACCAAAGACATGTTGTCAACTATCGTATCAGGCATACAGGGACAATCTAGTTCTATTAGCCAAGCTTTGATAGGTTTTTTATCAGGTCTGACTAGTAATATCGGCAATATTTTTTCAAGTTTGATGAATGCCTTTTTGATTATAGTCTTCACCTTTTCATTTTTATCCAGTAAGGAACATTTGGCAGCGATGACGAGTCGACTTCTAAAAGTTTTTCTTCCAGAGAAGGTGGTGATAAAGTTGACTTACATTGGACAAGTAGCACTAGAGACTTATGACCAATTTTTGATGAGTCAGCTGATTGAAGCAGTTATCATAGGAGTTATGATAGCGGTTGGTTACAGCGTGTTTGGGATACCCTATGGAGTAATGACAGGTATCTTTGCAGGAGTGCTATCGTTCATTCCTTATGTAGGGCCTATGATTGCTTGTGTTGTGGGAGCGATTTTTATCTTCACAGTGAGTCCTACTCAAGCCTTACTTTCTCTTCTTCTATATCAAGTTATACAGCTGATTGAAGGAAACCTTATTTATCCTAGAGTTGTAGGTCAGTCTATTGGTTTGCCAGCTATTTTCACGCTTGCGGCTGCTAGTATTGGAGGCAATCTCTTTGGCTTACTTGGGATGATATTCTTTACACCGATATTTGCTGTTATCTATCGATTGGTTAAGGAATTTGTCGTTGCAAAGGAAAATCAGCTAGATAAAAAATAAATTTAATGAGACTTGTTAAATAAATTATCTGTGTGAAAGAAGAAAATAAAATAATTACTTGGACTTTGTCTCTTTTCCTGTTTTGAAGGTTCATGAGACTATTTTATCTCCTTAGAAAGGAAAACACCAAATTGTCCTACAAATTTCTACTTTTCGACCTTGACCACACTCTTCTTGATTTTGATGCTGCTGAGGATGTGGCTTTAACGCAACTCCTAAAAGAAGAAGGGGTTACAGATATTCAGGCCTATAAAGACTATTACGTTCCCATGAACAAGGCTCTCTGGAAGGACTTGGAACAAAAGAAAATCAGTAAACAAGAGCTGGTTAACACGCGCTTTTCTCGTTTATTTGCTCGCTTTGGACAGGAAAAAGACGGTAGTTTTTTAGCCCAGCGTTACCAATTTTACCTTGCCCAACAGGGACAAACTTTTTCAGGTGTTCACGAACTCTTGGACAGCCTCATCGATCGTGATTATGACTTGTATGCTGCGACAAATGGCATTACTGACATTCAGACAGGTCGTTTGGCTCAGTCTGGTCTAGCACCTTATTTCAATCAAGTCTTTATCTCTGAACAATTGCAAACACAAAAACCTGATGCTCTCTTTTATGAAAAGATTGGCCAGCAAATTGCTGGATTTAGTAAAGAAAAGACGCTGATGATTGGAGATTCCCTAACCGCCGACATTCAAGGCGGCAATAATGCTGGGATTGACACGATCTGGTACAATCCTCATCACCTCGAAAATCACACACAAGCCCAGCCGACTTACGAAGTCCATTCTTACAAAGACTTGCTGGATTGCTTAGATAAACTGTAAAAAGTGGTTTCCATAGCCACTTTTTGCTATAATAGAGGCAGTAAAAACGAAGGAGTCGGCTATGGAACACTCGTCTTGGCATGCTTTGATTAAGGAGCAATTACCTGAGGGTTATTTCGGGAAAATCAATCAGTTTATGAATCAGGTCTATGCTCAGGGGACTGTTTATCCGCCCAAGGAAAAGGTTTTTCAGGCTCTCTTGACAACACCGCTTGAAGACGTTAAGGTGGTGATTCTAGGGCAAGACCCCTATCACGGGCCAGGTCAAGCGCAGGGATTGAGTTTTTCTGTACCTGATTCTATTCCAGCTCCACCATCCCTGCAAAATATCTTGAAAGAATTAGCAGATGATATTGGCGTTAAGAAATCTCATGATTTGACGTCTTGGGCTGAGCAAGGAGTCTTGCTTCTTAATGCTTGTTTGACGGTTCCTGCTGGGCAGGCCAATGGTCATGCTGGTCAAATATGGGAACCTTTTACTGATGCTGTGATTCAGGTGGTCAATCATCTAGATAGACCAGTCGTTTTTGTACTCTGGGGAGCTTATGCACGCAAGAAGAAGGCCTTGGTTACCAATCCTCATCACTTGGTTATCGAATCAGCCCATCCCAGTCCTTTGTCAGTTTATAGAGGATTTTGGAGTTCCAAGCCTTTTTCCAAGGCCAATGCATTTTTAAAAGAGACTGGACAAGAGCCAATAGATTGGCTTAGATAAGGAGAAAATATGCCTCAGTTAGCGACGATTTGCTACATTGATAACGGGAAAGAACTGCTCATGCTCCACCGTAATAAGAAACCCAATGATGTCCATGAAGGCAAATGGATTGGCGTGGGTGGTAAGCTAGAGAGAGGTGAGACTCCTCAGGAATGCGCGGCGCGTGAAATCCTTGAGGAAACAGGGCTGAAAGCCAAGCCAGTTCTAAAAGGTGTCATCACTTTTCCTGAATTTACGCCAGATTTAGACTGGTACACCTATGTTTTTAAAGTGACGGAGTTCGAGGGGGACTTGATTGACTGCAACGAGGGAACGCTAGAATGGGTTCCCTATGATGAGGTTTTGAGCAAGCCGACTTGGGAAGGTGACCATACCTTTGTTGGGTGGCTTTTAGAGGATAAACCTTTCTTTTCAGCCAAGTTTGTTTATAATGGGGATAAATTGTTGGATACCCAAGTTGATTTCTATGAATAAAGGAGAAAGCAGATGCTACTAATCAAAAATGGTCGTGTTATGGATCCCAAGTCTGGTTTGGATCAAGTGTGTGATGTCTTGGTTCAAGATGGGAAAATTATCAAAATTGCGCCTGAGATCACGGAAGAAGGAGCAGAACTGATTGATGCTAGTGGTCTAGTAGTTGCTCCTGGCTTAGTTGACATTCACGTTCATTTCCGTGAACCTGGTCAAACTCATAAAGAAGACATTCATACTGGTGCCCTAGCAGCCGCTGCAGGCGGTTTTACAACTGTTGTCATGATGGCTAATACTAGTCCAACCATTTCAGACGTGGAGACTTTGCAAGAAGTTCTCCAGTCAGCTGCCAAAGAGAAGATTAATGTTAAGACGGTTGCGACCATTACTAAGAATTTTAATGGCCAAGATTTGACTGACTTTAAAGCACTCTTAGAAGCAGGTGCGGTTGGTTTCTCAGATGACGGTATTCCGCTTGAAAGTAGTAAAGTTGTCAAGGAAGCTATGGAGGAAGCTAAAAAGCTTAATACCTTTATTAGTCTCCATGAGGAAGATCCAGGATTGAACGGTGTTCTTGGCTTTAACGAAAATATTGCTAAAGAACATTTCCATATCTGCGGTGCGACTGGGGTAGCTGAGTATGCTATGATGGCGCGTGATGTCATGATTGCCTATGCAACTAAGGCTCATGTTCACATTCAGCATTTGTCTAAGGAAGAAAGTGTTAAAGTAGTTGAGTTTGCTCAGGGGCTGGGTGCGCAAGTCACAGCAGAAGTAGCGCCACAGCATTTCTCTAAAACAGAAGCACTCCTTTTGACACAAGGTAGCAATGCTAAGATGAATCCGCCACTTCGTTTGGAATCAGACCGTCGTGCCGTGATTGAAGGTCTCAAGTCGGGTGTCATCACAGTTATTGCGACAGACCACGCGCCTCACCATGCGGATGAAAAAAATGTTGAGGATATTACCAAGGCACCATCTGGTATGACTGGCTTAGAAACATCCCTATCTCTTGGTTTGACTTATTTGGTGGAAGCTGGAGAGTTAAGCTTGATGGAATTACTAGAAAAGATGACCTACAACCCAGCCAAGCTTTACAACTTTGAAGCAGGTTACTTGGCTGAGAATGGTCCAGCGGACATCACTATTTTTGATGCTAAGGCTGACCGCCTTGTGGACTCCCATTTTGCTTCCAAAGCAGCTAATTCACCATTCATCGGTGAAACCTTGAAAGGGCAGGTTAAATATACCATCTGTAAGGGACAAATTGTCTATCAAAACTAGGTGGGAGTCTGCTCTGTAAACAAAAAGAATAGAGAGCCTATATGTACCAAACCCATCATTTTAAAGACAAGTTTATCTTATTTTTAAAGATATTTTTCCCTATCCTGATTTATCAATTTGCCAATTATTCTGCATCCTTTGTTGATACGACTATGACAGGCCAATACAATACCATGGATTTAGCTGGAGTATCAATGGCAACCAGTATCTGGAATCCTTTCTTTACATTCCTAACAGGGATTGTGTCAGCCCTGGTACCTATCATTGGTCACCATCTTGGTCGAGGTAAAAAAGAAGAGGTTGCGTCTGATTTTTACCAGTTCATCTATCTGGCCTTGGGCCTATCCGTGCTCTTGCTGGGGATGGTGCTTTTCTTGGCACCACCAATCTTGAATCATATTGGACTAGAAGCACCGGTGGCGGCAGTAGCGGTTCGCTATCTTTGGTTTTTATCTATCGGAATTATCCCCCTGTTGCTTTTTAGTGTCATTCGTTCCTTGCTGGATTCGCTGGGGTTGACCAAGCTGTCTATGTACCTCATGCTTTTGTTACTTCCTCTCAATAGTGGATTTAACTACCTCTTGATTTACGGTGACTTTGGTGTTCCAGAATTAGGGGGTGCTGGTTCAGGTTTAGGAACATCCTTGGCCTACTGGGTCTTACTGGGAATTTCTGTACTGGTTTTATTTAAACAGGAGAAGCTCAAAGCCCTACATCTTGAGAAACGAATTCCACTTAATATGGATAAAATCAAGGAAGGAGTTCGCTTAGGTCTGCCTATTGGGGGAACTGTCTTTGCGGAAGTTGCTATCTTTTCAGTGGTTGGCTTGATTATGGCTAAGTTCTCATCCTTGATTATCGCTAGTCACCAGTCAGCTATGAACTTTTCAACTCTCATGTACGCCTTCCCTATGAGTATTTCATCGGCTATGGCTATTGTTGTTTCCTATGAAGTGGGAGCCAAGCGATTTGATGATGCGAAAACCTATATTGGTCTAGGAAGATGGACAGCTCTTATTTTTGCGGCCTTCACCTTAACCTTCCTTTACATTTTTAGGGGAAATGTGGCTAGTCTTTATGGTAACGATCCAGAATTTATCGATTTGACAGCGCGTTTTTTGACTTACAGTCTTTTCTTCCAGTTAGCAGATACCTTTGCGGCACCGCTTCAGGGAATTTTACGGGGTTATAAGGATACAGTTATTCCTTTTTACCTTGGTTTGGTTGGTTACTGGGGGGTGACACTCCCAGTAGCTATGATATTCGACTCTCTAACGGATTTTGGAGCTTATTCTTACTGGATTGGTTTGATTATTAGTCTGATTGTGAGTGGGGCGCTCTACCGTTGGCGTTTAACTGTGATTATGAAAAGATTTGAATCTTTAGCAAAATCCAAACGATAAAAAGTTTGTGAAAAAATATTCTTATTAAGAAAATCCTTTGTTCTAATTGGGTTTTCTTTTTTATTTTGTGAAATTTCCTCAAGAAAAACTTTGACAGTATTTTCCAAAAACGGTAAAATAGTAAGGTAAGAAGAAAGTTAGAAAGGCAAGAAGATGTCAACTTTAGATAAAAATCTTTTGCTAGAAATGTTCCGTAAGATGGAAGAAATCCGTCGTATGGACTTAAAAATTGCACAATTAGTAAAGAAAGGGAAAGTGCCAGGAATGACGCACTTTTCTGTTGGAGAAGAGGCAGCTAACGTGGGTGCTATGTTGGCTCTCAATCCAGATGATCTGATCACATCAAACCACCGTGGTCATGGACAAGCTATTGCCAAAGGAATTGACCTAAACGGAATGATGGCTGAAATCCTTGGTAAATACACTGGAACCTGTAAAGGAAAAGGTGGTTCTATGCATATCGCCGACCTTGATGCTGGTAACCTTGGTGCCAATGGTATCGTAGGTGGTGGTATGGGGATCGCTGTTGGTGCAGCCCTCAGTCAGCAAATGCAAAATACCGGAAAAATCGTTGTCTGCTTCTTTGGAGATGGTGCGACCAACGAAGGTGTTTTCCACGAAGCAGTGAACATGGCTTCTATCTGGAACCTGCCAGTCATTTTCTATTGCATTAACAACGGTTACGGTATCTCTGCGGATATCAAGAAAATGACCAATGTAGAACATATCCATCAACGTAGCGCCGCTTATGGAATTCCTGGAATGTTCATCGAAGACGGAAACAACGTCATCGATGTCTACGAAGGATTTAAGAAAGCTGTAGATCATGTTCGTGGTGGCAATGGACCAGTCTTGATTGAAAGTATAACTTATCGCTGGCTTGGCCATTCATCATCTGACCCTGGTAAATATCGTACGCGTGAAGAAGTGGAGTTGTGGAAACAAAAAGATCCAATCGAAAACCTCCGCAACTACCTCATTGAAAACACTATTGCAAGTGCCCAAGAATTGGAAGAAATACAAGCGCAAGTCAAGGAAGCAGTAGAAGCTTCTGTTAAATTTGCAGAGGAAAGTCCATTCCCACCGCTTGAATCAGCATTTGAAGATATTTACGCAGACTAAGGAGAAAGAGATAAAATGGAAACAAAAACAATGTCCTTCCGTGACACCATTATCCTTGCTATGTCTGAGGAAATGCGTCGCGATGAAAATGTATTCTTGATGGGAGAAGACGTCGGTGTCTTCGGAGGAGACTTCGGAACTTCTGTTGGAATGCTCGAAGAATTTGGTCCAGAACGTGTTCGTGACTGTCCGATTTCTGAAGCTGCCATCTCTGGAGCAGCAGCAGGAGCAGCCATGACAGGACTTCGTCCAATCGTTGATATGACCTTCATGGACTTCTCGGTTATTGCCATGGACAATATCGTCAACCAAGCTGCTAAAACACGTTACATGTTTGGTGGTAAAGGTCAGGTTCCAATGACTGTTCGATGCGCTGCTGGTAATGGAGTTGGTTCTGCAGCCCAGCACTCGCAATCACTAGAGTCTTGGTTTACTCACATTCCTGGTCTTAAGGTTGTGGCTCCAGGTACACCTGCTGACATGAAAGGACTGCTCAAGTCTTCTATCCGTGATAACAACCCTGTTATCATTCTTGAGTACAAGTCAGAATTTAACCAAAAAGGGGAAGTACCAGTTGATCCAGACTACACGATTCCACTTGGAGTCGGTGAAATCAAACGCGAAGGAACGGATGTAACAGTTGTTACTTATGGAAAAATGCTTCGTCGTGTGGTTCAAGCTGCTGAAGAATTAGCAGAAGAAGGAATTTCTGTTGAGATTGTTGACCCACGTACCCTTGTACCTCTTGATAAGGATATCATCATTAACTCAGTTAAGAAGACTGGTAAGGTTGTTCTGGTCAACGATGCCCACAAAACAAGCGGCTATATCGGAGAGATTTCAGCTATTATTTCAGAATCAGAAGCATTTGATTATCTAGATGCACCAATCCGCCGTTGCGCAGGAGAAGATGTGCCAATGCCTTATGCACAAAACCTAGAGAATGCAATGATTCCAACCATTGAAAGCATTAAAGAAGCAATCCGTAAGACATATAACAAAGAATAAAATCACATAAATTAAATTATGTAAAATATTTGATTTTTTAACTTTAGTAACTTGAGATACGTGTTGTATTCAAGTGATTTGAAGAGTTGCGACATGAGTGAGTCGAATCGATAATATTCGACGAATGAATTAGTAAGTCTACTAGGTTGTCCGCCTGATAGCGGCAACCGTAGTAACTTGAGATGCGTTTCGTGTCCAAGTTACTTGTAGAGTTGAACACGGGCTAAAGTCTGTGTGAAAAAGATAAACTTTCCTAGAAACTAAAGTTTCTTCGTCAAGTTTCCTATTTTCACTTTGACTTTTGACGCCCTTAGTATCATTTAATTGAATTCGGACGGAGGTCTGCGAAAAAAAAGATAGATTTCCTTGTGTTCATCGAACACATCGTCAATCTCCTATTTTTTCATTGCCCTCTGCGTCCTTAATATCTTATATTCGAACACGGGCTAAAAGCTCGGAAAAAAGATAAATCTCCTTGGCTTCATCGAAGCCATCGTCGATTTCCTATTTTTCAGTCGCTTTTGACGCCCTTTGTATCATAAATAGAATTGGAGAGGTCATGGCTGATGACAAGCTAAGAGCGACTCCTGCGGCTAGAAAGTTAGCGGATGATCTAGGGATCAACCTCTACGACGTTTCTGGCTCGGGTGCAAACGGTCGTGTCCACAAAGAAGACGTGGAAACTTATAAAGACACAAACGTGGTTCGCATTTCGCCACTTGCAAAACGAATTGCCCTTGAACATAACATTGCTTGGCAGGAAATCCAAGGAACAGGTCATCGTGGCAAAATCATGAAGAAGGATGTTTTGGTCTTGCTTCCTGAAAATATCGAAAACGATACTATTAAGTCTCCTGCTCAAATTGAAAAAGTGGAAGAAGTTCCTGATAATGTAACACCATACGGTGAAATTGAACGTATTCCAATGACACCAATGCGTAAAGTTATTGCCCAACGTATGGTTGAATCTTACTTAACTGCGCCAACCTTCACACTCAATTATGAAGTTGATATGACTGAAATGTTGGCTCTTCGTAAGAAGGTTCTTGAGCCAATCATGGAAGCAACTGGGAAGAAGACTACTGTAACAGACTTGCTTTCACTTGCAGTTGTTAAGACTCTTATGAAACACCCATACATCAACGCTTCATTGACAGAAGATGGCAAGACCATTATCACTCACAACTATGTCAATCTTGCGATGGCAGTTGGGATGGATAATGGATTGATGACACCTGTTGTTTATAATGCGGAGAAGATGAGTCTTTCAGAACTGGTTGTAGCCTTCAAGGATGTCATTGGTCGTACCTTGGATGGTAAATTGGCTCCAAGTGAGTTGCAAAATTCAACCTTCACAATCAGTAATTTGGGAATGTTTGGTGTTCAGTCCTTTGGTCCGATTATTAACCAACCCAACTCAGCTATCCTTGGTGTGAGTTCGACAATTGAGAAGCCAGTTGTCGTCAATGGTGAAATTGTGATTCGCCCAATCATGAGTCTTGGTTTAACCATTGACCACCGTGTCGTAGATGGTATGGCTGGTGCTAAGTTTATGAAGGACTTGAAAGAATTGATTGAAAATCCAATCTCAATGTTGATTTAAGAACAAGAGTATTTATTTTTAAGATATAGATAAAGGAAGGAAGACATGGCCTTAGAAGTAATTATGCCAAAAGCCGGCGTGGATATGACAGAAGGACAAATCGTCCAATGGAATAAAAAAGTCGGAGAATTTGTAAAAGAAGGAGAAATCCTTTTGGAAATCATGACTGATAAAGTCAGCATGGAATTAGAAGCCGAAGAAGATGGGTACTTGATTGCTATCCTTAAAGGTGACGGCGAGACTGTTCCTGTTACTGAAGTTATCGGTTATCTTGGTGAAGAAGGGGAAAATATCCCAACAGCTGGAGCAGTTGCACCAGAAGCTAGCCCAGCACCTGCAGCAAGTGCTTCAAACGATGACGGTAAGAGCGATGATGCTTATGATATCGTTGTTATTGGTGGTGGACCTGCTGGTTATGTTTCTGCCATTAAAGCAGCTCAATTAGGTGGTAAGGTTGCTCTTGTTGAGAAATCTGAACTTGGTGGAACTTGTTTGAACCGTGGTTGTATTCCAACCAAGACCTACCTTCATAACGCTGAAATTATCGAAAACATCGGTCATGCCGCAAACCGTGGTATCGTAATCGAAAATCCAAACTTCACTGTAGATATGGACAAACTCCTTGAAACCAAGTCTAAGGTTGTCAATACTTTGGTTGGTGGAGTTGCAGGTCTTCTTCGTAGCTACGGAGTTACTGTTCATAAGGGTATCGGTACTATTACTAAAGACAAGAATGTCTTGGTAAATGGTTCTGAATTGCTTGAAACCAAGAAAATCATCCTTGCTGGTGGTTCAAAAGTCAGCAAGATCAATGTTCCTGGTATGGAATCTTCACTTGTGATGACAAGTGACGACATTCTTGAAATGAACGAAGTGCCAGAAAGCCTTGTTATTATCGGTGGTGGGGTTGTCGGTATCGAACTTGGACAAGCCTTCATGACATTTGGTTCAAAAGTGACTGTTATCGAAATGATGGACCGTATCGTGCCAGCTATGGATGCGGAAGTGTCTAAGAATCTTCGCTTGATTCTTGAACGTAAAGGAATGACTATCTTGACTGGTACTAAACTGCAAGAAATCATTGAGGAAAATGGTCAACTTCGTATCAAGGTTGAAGGAAAAGACGATATTATCGCAAGCAAAGCCCTTCTTTCAATCGGTCGTGTGCCAGACCTTGAAGGTATTGGAGAGGTTGAGTTTGAATTGGATCGTGGTCGTATCAAGGTCAACGAATACATGGAAACTTCTGTTCCAGGTATTTACGCACCAGGTGACATCAACGGTACTAAGATGTTGGCACATGCTGCCTTCCGTATGGGGGAAGTTGCTGCTGAAAATGCTCTTAAAGGAAATCACCATGTTGCTAAATTGAACCTTACTCCTGCAGCTATCTACACTCTTCCTGAAGTAGCAGCAGTAGGTTTGACAGAAGAACAAGCTCGTGAGAAATACGATGTTGCCATCGGTAAATTCAACTTTGCTGCTAACGGTCGTGCCATTGCTTCTGATGCTGCTCAAGGTTTCGTAAAAGTCATTGCAGATAAGAAATATGGTGAAATCCTTGGTGTTCATATCATCGGTCCTGCAGCTGCAGAATTGATTAACGAAGCATCAAGCATTATCGAAATGGAAATTACTGTTGAAGAAATGCTGAAGACTATCCACGGACACCCAACCTACTCTGAAGTAATGTACGAAGCATTTGCAGACGTTCTTGGAATGGCTATCCATTCACCTAAGAAAAAATAAAAATAGATAGACTAGACTGGAATTATTTTCCAGTCTCTATCGTATTAGAAGGTATCTTATGAAATACATTATCAATCATTCAAACGACACTGCTTTTAATATCGCCTTGGAAGAATATGCCTTTAAACACCTTTTGGATGAGGATCAAATCTTCCTGCTTTGGATTAACAAACCATCTATCATTGTCGGTCGTCACCAAAATACGATTGAAGAAATTAACCGTGACTATGTACGCGAAAACGGTATTGAGGTGGTCCGCCGTATTAGCGGTGGTGGAGCTGTTTACCACGATTTAAATAACCTCAACTACACGATCATCTCAAAAGAAGATGAAAACAAGGCTTTTGACTTCAAGAGCTTCTCAACTCCAGTTATCAATACACTAGCTCAACTTGGTGTTAAGGCTGAATTTACAGGTCGTAACGACTTAGAAATCGACGGTAAGAAATTCTGTGGTAATGCTCAAGCCTATATCAATGGCCGTATCATGCACCACGGTTGCTTGCTCTTTGACGTTGATTTGTCAGTCCTTGCTAATGCCCTCAAGGTTTCAAAGGATAAATTTGAATCAAAAGGGGTGAAATCGGTTCGTGCTCGTGTAACCAATATTATCAATGAATTACCAGAAAAAATCACAGTTGAAGAATTCCGTGACTTACTCTTGGAATACATGAAAAAAGAGTACCCAGAGATGACTGAGTATGTATTCTCAGATGAAGAATTGGCTGAAATCAATCGAATCAAAGAAACTAAGTTTGGAACTTGGGACTGGAACTATGGGAAATCACCTGAATACAATGTCCGTCGTGGAACTAAATTCCCAAGCGGTAAGGTTGAAATCTTCGCTAATGTTACTGAATCAAAAATCCAAGACATCAAGATTTATGGGGATTTCTTTGGTATTGAAGACGTTGCTGCAGTAGAAGATGTCCTTCGTGGAGTGAAATACGAACGTGAAGATGTCCTTAAGGCCCTTGAAACTATTGATATTACACGCTACTTTGCTGGTATTAGCCGTGATGAAATCGCTGAAGCGGTAGTGGAGTAAAGAAAAGTCATTTGTTAGTCATTGTGGGGGTGAAGAAAAGATATCCTCTGGATAGGACAAATCTTGAAGTCTGCTGAAAGAAAATCAAAAAGAACTCGCTTCCAATCCTTAATAAAAAACTAGGTAGGGTTGAATATAGAGATAAGAAAGTTAGTAATAGATTGAATGTAAGGTGACATAGGCGCGAGTTGCTTTTTGATTTCTATATAGTGTAAATACCACCAAAAGACTATTATCTCTTATAGTTGAACTATACCTCAAAAGTCATAGAGCCGTTTTTGTGAGGTTCTACAGAAGATTTGGAATAAGCAAAAAGCTTTAAATCAATAGTCTAAACTGTTTGATTTAAAGCTTTTTTACTTTTAATAAGATTTTCCCAGCTTCATATACAAACTAATACTCAATGAAAATCAAAGAGCAAACTAGGAAACTAGTCACAGGCTGCTCAAAACACTGTTTTGAGGTTGTGGATAGAACTGACAGAGTCAGTATCGTATACCTACGGCAAGGCGACGTTGACGTGGTTTGAAGAGATTTTAGAAGAGTATAAAATCATGTTTTTGAACTCATGTTTCTAATCTACTTTTTGTTGCTGAGAGAAAACAGTTTTTGAAAAATGGTGGATGCTGATAACAACTGATAACCAGCAAATAACATAAGCAGTACCTGTAAATTCTGTACCGATAAAGTATGTTTTTTCAACTAAGAGCTGACCGATGAATGGAGAGAGCAGATAGAGAAGTCCGATGAGTATATGTTCTTTATGTTTCATTAAAGTGTACCTTCTTTCCTTATAGGGAGGACGGAATTGTAAGTGTTCAATTTAATGGTGTTTCATTGAGGTAAACTTACTAGAGTGATAGTTTTCATCCCCCTTTCCAAAGTAAGCCTTTTCACACTTATATTTTACAATTTTAAAAACAGGAAATCAAATCATTTTCTAAGTAATTTTGCCTACATTTCCCCCAATCTTACAAAAATGTAAGATAAAAGTCTCTTTTGTAAGGTTAGATTATGGCAAGCGGACTTTTTTTGATGTAAACTAGACTCATAAAGAACAAAGGAGTAACATCATGAAACAAAACTTACAGAAGAAAACAAGGAAACCAAGCCACAAAGATATCGAGCGCGTTCAGCTGGGGTGCGCTATGATGCAAGCAACATTTCATGTGATGGGATATTAAGAAAGGAGATTCTCATGACACTTTTAGATGTAAAACACGTTCAAAAAATTTACAAAACACGTTTTCAGGGCAACCAAGTAGAAGCCCTCAAGGATATTCACTTTACCGTAGAAAAGGGTGACTACGTTGCCATCATGGGTGAGTCTGGTTCTGGTAAATCAACTCTTCTCAATATTCTAGCTATGCTGGACAAACCAACCCGTGGTCAGGTTTACTTGAATGGAACAGACACAGCAACCATAAAAAATTCACAGGCTTCTAGCTTCCGTCGTGAAAAGCTGGGCTTTGTCTTCCAAGACTTTAACTTGCTAGATACCCTGTCCGTTAAGGACAATATCTTGCTTCCTCTTGTCTTGTCAAGAAGACCTATTACGGAGATGATGAAGAAATTGGTGGTGACAGCTGAGAATCTAGGTATCAACCAATTGCAAGAGAAGTACCCTTACGAGATTTCTGGTGGTCAGAAACAGCGTGTAGCAGTAGCCCGCGCCATCATCACAGAACCTGAAATTCTCCTTGCGGATGAGCCAACAGGAGCCCTTGACTCCAAATCGTCTGCAGCTTTACTTGATGTTTTTGATGAAATCAATGAGCGCGGCCAAACTATTCTCATGGTAACTCACTCAACGGCAGCAGCCAGCAGAGCCAAGCGTGTGCTCTTTATCAAAGACGGCATTCTTTACAACCAAATCTACCGTGGAGAGAAGACAGAACGTCAGATGTTCCAAGAGATCTCTGATACCTTGACTGTCATGGCAAGCGAGGTGAATTAGTATGTTTCGATTAACCAATAAGTTAGCGGTATCGAACTTGATTAAAAACCGCAAACTCTACTATCCTTTTGCGTTGGCTGTTCTCTTGGCAGTCACCGTCACCTATCTCTTTTACTCTCTAACCTTCAATCCCAAGATTTCGGAAATCCGTGGAGGGACAACCATTCAAGCTACTCTTGGATTTGGTATGTTTGTCGTCACCCTTGCGTCAGCCATTATCGTCCTCTATGCCAATAGTTTTGTCATGAAAAACCGTTCCAAGGAACTGGGAATTTATGGCATGTTGGGCTTGGAGAAACGTCATCTTATCAGTATGACCTTTAAGGAGTTAGTGGTATTTGGGATTCTAACTGTTGGAGCGGGTATCGGTATTGGAGCCTTGTTTGACAAGTTAATTTTCGCTTTCTTGCTCAAACTGATGAAATTGAAGGTTGAGCTGGTCGCTACCTTCCAAATGAATGTTGTCATTGCAGTACTTGTTGTCTTTGGATTGATTTTCCTAGGCCTCATGTTCCTGAATGCCCTTCGAATTGCCCGTATGAATGCTCTCCAGCTTTCTCGTGAAAAAGCTAGTGGTGAGAAAAAAGGTCGCTTCCTTCCTCTTCAAACTATTCTTGGTTCTATTAGCTTAGGAATTGGATATTATCTTTCCCTTACCGTAAAAGATCCCCTTACAGCCCTAACAACCTTCTTCTTAGCTGTTTTGCTGGTTATCTTTGGGACCTATCTCTTGTTTAATGCAGGTATTACCGTTTTCCTCCAAATCTTAAAGAAAAATAAGAAATACTATTACCAACCAAATAATCTTATCTCTGTTTCCAACTTGATTTTCCGTATGAAGAAAAATGCGGTTGGACTAGCAACTATCGCTATTTTATCAACAATGGTTTTGGTAACCATGTCAGCAGCGACTAGTATTTTCAATGCCTCAGAAAGTTTTAAAAAAGTTCTAAATCCGCATGACTTTGGAATTACTGGACAAAATGTTGAAAAAGAAGATTTGGACAAACTCTTGAGCCAGTTTGCAAGTGACAAAGGTTATAAGATTAAAGAGAAAGAAGTGCTTCGTTACACTTACTTTGGTGTTGCGAACCAAGAAGGAAATAAGTTAACTATTTTTGAAAAAGGACAGAACCGTGTCCAAGTCAAAACAGTTTTTATGGTATTTGACCAAAAAGATTATGAAAATATGACTGGTCAAAAACTGTCTCTATCAGGAAATGAGGTCGGTCTTTTTGCCAAAAATGACGGACTGAAAGGACAGAAAGCTCTAACTCTAAATAACCATCAATTTTCTGTCAAAGAAGAATTTAATACAGATTTTATTGTGAACCATGTCCCAAATCAGTTTAATATTTTGACTGCTGATTACAATTATCTTGTTGTACCTGATTTACAAGCATTTTTGGATCAATTCCCAGATTCGGCTATCTATAATCAGTTTTACGGTGGTATGAATGTAAATATCAGTGAAGAAGAACAACTTAAAGTCGCTGAAGAATATGAAAAATACTTACAAAAGTTTAATGCTCAATTAAACACTGAAGGTAGCTATGTGTATGGTAGCAATCTAGCAGATGCTAGTGCTCAAATGAGTGCCCTCTTTGGTGGTGTCTTCTTTATCGGTATTTTCCTATCCATTATCTTTATGGTCGGAACGGTTCTGGTCATCTACTACAAACAAATTTCTGAAGGCTATGAAGACCGTGAGCGCTTTATTATCTTGCAGAAAGTCGGTTTAGATCAAAAGCAAATCAAGCAAACTATTAATAAACAGGTTTTAACTGTTTTCTTCCTTCCTTTGCTTTTTGCCTTCATACATCTCGCCTTTGCCTACCATATGCTTAGTCTGATTTTAAAAGTGATTGGTGTACTGGATACGACTATGATGTTGATTGTGACCTTGTCTATCTGCGCTATCTTCCTCATCGCCTATGTGCTGATTTTCATGATTACTTCTAGAAGCTATCGCAAGATTGTGCAAATGTAAAAAAGATACCTCGACTTGAAAATCGAGGTATTTCTTGTATTCTAAATGCTGAAAAGTTGTCCGAGCAGGAAGGTTACTCCCATGGTCAAGAGACCAATAGCTAGGTTTCGAATCATAGCTGTTTTGGTTGGGGCTTTTCCAAGTTTGGCACTAGTGTAACCAGTGAGAAGAAGGGCCACACCGACGATAAGGACAGTAGCAGGAATGCGGTAATCACTTGGGAAAATGGTAATTGAAAGCATAGGTGGTAAGCTACCAAGGAAAAAGGCAATAAAGCTAGAAATGGCAGCGTGCCAAGGATTGGTAAATTCTTCATACTCAATCCCATATTTTTCCTCAACCAAAGCCTTGAGTGGATTTTTAAGAAAGGCCTTATTGGTCAAGAGTTGGGCTGATGTTTCACACTCGCCATTTTGGATATAGGCAGCATAGAGGGATTTTTTGGCTAGTTCCATATCTTGGTCTAGCAAGAGTTTCTCACGCGCAACGGCCGCTTCCTCGGTATCTTTTTGAGTTGAAACGGATACATATTCTCCACCCGCCATTGAAAAGGCGCCGGCCAAAATAGCTGCAAATCCTGATAAAAAGATAATCCAGATATTGCTCGTAGCACTGGCAACCCCGATAACCACACCAGCAATGGAAATAATTCCATCATTAGCACCAAGAACACCCGCACGCAGGATATTTAAACGACCAGCAAAATTTGAATCGATTTCGTGATTTGTTTCTGACATACTATTCTCCTTTTTATCCAGTATAAAGGAAAAATATAGGGAAAGCAAACATTAGTAAGCTTCTGAAAAAAGTTGCACGATTTTAATGATGTAGAAATTTCAGCATTTTTTCTGATAGATCAAACACCGAGGGTACTGAGTATAGAATAGCATAAAGAATTTTAAATTAAATACGATAAACATTTTGTTCACTTTATAATCGTTTACAAGAGAATAATTAGTATTAAATCAAATAAAATCCAAATATTTTGCGAACTTTTTTATATTTTTTCGTAAAACGCTTTACAAGTTCTTGGAAACATGATATAGTAATAAAGCTTAGAAAATGAGATGATGTTTTCTAGCAAATATAAACCCGAGTAAAAAATGCCTACGGACAGGCAGGGTTGAATGCCGAAGCGTGGTTGAAAAACCACATTATTGATAGGGTTAAAAGCCTACTTTTATAAGTTGATGTTAGGACACTTGTCCTAATTCATAAATTTTAGTGTGGTGAAAGCACACGTCATCTTGTGAAACGATCAATAAAGTACGTAATATTTGCTACTAGAGAGTTAGGAAACATCAGGAACAGACATACTCAAAAGAAACAAACATAAAAACGTCAGAAGATTGCAGAGCAGGTGAAAACCTGCTCTTTTTTCATGAGTCAACCTTTAGTTCCTTAGTTTTTATAAGGTACTAAAAATATTGAAAGGAGTATGTCTTGAAAGAGTTAGATCAAAACCAAGCCCCAATTTATGAGGCCTTGGTGAAGTTACGCAAGAAACGGATTGTTCCCTTTGATGTACCAGGTCACAAGCGTGGACGAGGAAATCCAGAACTTGTCGAACTGTTAGGAGAAAAATGTGTAGGCATTGATGTCAATTCGATGAAACCCTTGGATAATCTAGGACACCCCATTTCGATTATTAGAGATGCCGAGAAACTGGCTGCGGATGCTTTTGGAGCTAACAATGCTTTTCTCATGATTGGGGGGACAACTTCATCGGTGCAGACTATGATTCTGTCAACCTGCAAGGCTGGAGATAAGATTATTCTGCCACGAAATGTCCACAAATCTGCTATTAATGCGTTGGTTCTATGTGGTGCTATTCCCATCTATATCGAGATGAGTGTGAACACTAAAATTGGTATCGCTTTAGGTCTTGAAAATGACCGAGTAGCCCAGGCCATAAAGGACCATCCAGATGCTAAGGCCATTTTGATTAACAATCCTACTTACTACGGAATCTGTTCAGACCTAAAAGGGTTGACAGAAATGGCTCATGAAGCTGGCATGATGGTTTTAGTAGATGAGGCCCACGGAGCGCATTTGCATTTTACTGATAAACTTCCAATTTCTGCTATGGATGCAGGAGCTGATATGGCAGCAGTTTCCATGCATAAGTCTGGTGGGAGTTTGACACAAAGCTCGCTTCTTTTAATCGGGGAGCAGATGAATCCTGAATACGTTCGTCAGATCATCAACCTGACCCAGTCAACATCCGCCTCTTATTTGTTGATGGCTAGTCTGGATATTTCACGTCGTAATCTAGCCCTTCGTGGTAGAGATTCGTTTGAGAAGGTCATTGAGCTATCAGAGTATGCTCGTCGTGAAATCAATGCTATCGGTGGCTACTATGCCTATTCAAAAGAGTTAATAGACGGAGTGTCCGTTTGCGATTTTGACGTGACCAAGTTGTCAGTTTACACTCAGGGTATTGGTTTAACAGGTATCGAGGTTTATGACCTCCTACGAGACGAATACGACATTCAGATTGAGTTTGGTGATATTGGCAATATCTTGGCCTATATTTCGATTGGTGACCGCATCCAAGACATCGAGCGCTTGGTCGGTGCTTTGGCTGATATTAAGAGACTCTATTCACGAGATGGGAAGGACTTGATAGCTGGAGAATATATTCAGCCCGAGTTAGTGCTATCTCCGCAAGAAGCCTTCTATTCAGAGAGAAAAAGTTTAACCTTGGATGAGTCTGTTGGACAGGTCTGTGGAGAATTTGTCATGTGCTATCCTCCAGGAATCCCTATCTTGGCTCCTGGAGAACGCATTACACGAGAAATGGTCGATTATATCCAATTTGCCAAGGAACGTGGTTGCTCCCTCCAAGGGACGGAAGATCCTGAGGTCAATCACATCAACGTCATTAAGAGAAAGGAGAACTAGATGGATTTATGGTTTTCTGAAGTTCATACTCCAGATGTGAAATTGTCCCTGAGAACAGCCAAGCAACTCTACGCTGGAAAAAGTGAATGGCAGGATATTGAAGTTCTAGATACGCCGGCTTTTGGGAAAATACTGATTTTAAATGGGCATGTCTTGTTTTCAGATGCGGATGATTTTGTCTACAATGAAATGACGGTTCACGTTCCCATGGCTGTCCACCCAAATCCTAAGAAAGTCTTGGTTATTGGGGGTGGCGACGGTGGTGTTGCCCAAGTATTAACACTCTATCCAGAATTGGAACAAATCGACATTGTGGAACCAGATGAGATGTTGGTTGAGGTTTGTCGTGAGTATTTTCCAGATTTTGCTGCGGGACTTGATGACCCTCGTGTTACCATTTACTATCAAAATGGGCTTCGTTTTTTACGAAACTGTGAAGATGATTACGATATTATCATCAACGATGCGACAGATCCATTTGGACATACGGAAGGGCTCTTTACCAAGGAATTTTACGGTAATAGCTATCGAGCTCTTAAAGAAGACGGTATCATGATTTACCAGCATGGGAGTCCCTTCTTTGACGAGGATGAGTCGGCTTGCCGAAGCATGCACCGCAAGGTCAATCAAGCCTTTCCAATCAGTCGAGTTTATCAGGCCCATATTCCAACTAGCCCAGCTGGCTATTGGTTGTTTGGATTTGCATCGAAAAAATACCACCCTGTCAAAGATTTTGACAAGGAAGGCTGGAAAAAACGCCAGCTTTTCACAGAATACTATACTGCAAACTTACACGTGGGAGCCTTTATGTTGCCCAAGTATGTTGAGGACATTTTAGAAGAAGAGGAAGGAAAAAAATGAGTCGTTTACTAGTTATTGGATGTGGGGGCGTTGCCCAAGTTGCTATTTCAAAGATTTGTCAAGATAGCGAAACCTTTACAGAGATTATGATTGCTAGCCGTACCAAGTCAAAATGTGATGACTTGAAAGCGAAGCTAGAAGGTAAAACAAGTACAAAGATTGAGACAGCGGCTCTTGATGCTGACAAGGTAGAAGAAGTGATTGCCCTGATTGAAAGCTACAAACCAGAAGCAGTTTTGAACGTAGCACTACCATATCAAGATTTAACCATTATGGACGCATGTTTGGCGACTGGAGTTCACTATATTGACACGGCCAACTATGAGGCTGAGGATACGGAAGATCCAGAATGGCGAGCTATTTATGAAAAACGTTGCAAGGAACTTGGTTTTACAGCTTACTTTGACTACTCATGGCAGTGGGCTTATCAAGAGAAATTCAAAGAAGCAGGCTTGACTGCTCTTCTTGGTTCTGGTTTTGACCCAGGTGTAACCAGCGTTTTTTCAGCTTACGCCCTTAAACATTATTTTGATGAAATCCACTGTATCGACATTTTAGACTGTAATGGTGGTGACCACGGTTATCCATTTGCGACCAACTTCAACCCAGAAATTAATCTCCGTGAGGTTTCTGCGCCAGGTTCTTACTGGGAAGATGGAAAATGGGTTGAAGTTGAAGCCATGTCTATTAAGCGTGAGTACGATTTCCCACAGGTTGGGCAAAAAGACATGTATCTTCTTCACCATGAAGAAATTGAATCATTGGCCAAGAACATTCCTGGTGTCAAACGCATTCGTTTCTTTATGACTTTTGGACAATCTTACTTGACGCACATGAAATGTTTGGAAAATGTCGGTCTCCTTCGTACGGATACCATTAACTTCAACGGCCAAGAAATTGTTCCAATTCAATTTTTAAAAGCGCTACTTCCAGATCCTGCAAGCCTTGGCCCACGCACGGTTGGTAAAACCAATATTGGATGTATCTTTACTGGTGTCAAAGATGGCATTGAAAAGACTATCTACATCTACAATGTTTGTGACCATCAGGAATGCTACGCAGAAGTTGGTTCACAAGCAATTTCTTACACGACAGGCGTTCCAGCCATGATTGGGACAAAATTGGTTATGAACGGTACTTGGAAACAAGCTGGAGTGTATAACCTTGAAGAGTTGGATCCAGATCCATTCATGGAAGCTTTGAATGAGTATGGTTTGCCTTGGGTTGTGGTTGAAAATCCGCAAATGGTGGACTAATGAAGTTAGAACAAGTACCAACGCCAGCCTATGTCATTGACTTGGCCAAGTTAGAAGCTAATTGCCGCATTCTACAATATGTTCAAGAAGAAGCTGGTTGCAAGGTTTTGCTTGCTCAGAAGGCATATTCCCTTTACAAAACCTATCCCTTGATTAGCCAGTATCTATCTGGTACGACTGCAAGTGGTCTATACGAGGCTAAATTAGCAAGGGAAGAATTTCCTGGTGAAGTCCATGTTTTTGCACCAGCTTTCAAGGATGAGGTCATGGAGGAATTGCTTGAGATAACAGACCATATCGTTTTTAACTCTGAAAGACAGTTGCGTAAGCATGGTTCGCGTTGTCGTGAGGCTGGTGTAAGCGTGGGTTTGCGACTTAACCCTCAGTGTTCAACTCAAGGAGATCACGCGCTCTATGACCCTTGTGCACCTGGTTCTCGTTTTGGCGTTACACTAGATAAAATTCCTAGTGATTTGCTGGATTTGGTAGACGGTCTTCATTTTCATACCCTCTGCGAGCAAGGTTCAGATGATTTAGAGACAACTCTGAAAGCTGTAGAAGCGCAGTTCAGCTCGTACTTACATCAGGTCAAATGGCTCAATATGGGTGGCGGACACCACATCACAAGAGAAGACTATGATGTGGACTTGCTGGTTTCTGAAATTAAGCGAATCCGAGAAACTTACAATCTTGAAGTTTATATCGAGCCGGGTGAAGCCATTGCTCTTAATGCTGGCTATTTGGCAACAGAGGTTTTGGACATTGTCGAAAATGGGATTGAAACGCTGGTATTGGATGCCTCTGCGACCTGCCATATGCCTGATGTACTTGAAATGCCCTATCGACCACCTTTGAGAAATGGCTATGAAGCGCAAGAAAAAGATTATACCTATAGACTATCTTCAAATACCTGTCTTACGGGTGATGTGATTGGTGATTACAGCTTTGAAAGTCCAATAGAAATTGGTGACAGACTTTATTTTGAAGACATGGCCATTTATTCTTTTGTCAAAAACAATACCTTCAATGGTATTGGATTGCCAAGTCTCTATCTCATGGACGAACAGGGAGATTGTAGCTTAGTCAAAGCCTTTGGATATCAAGATTTTAAAGGGAGATTATCATGATGGACAGTCCCAAAAAATTAGGCTATCGCATGCCAGCAGAGTACGAACCCCATCATGGTACCCTCATGATATGGCCGACTCGACCAGGTTCATGGCCCTTTCAAGGAAAAGCTGCTAAAGCAGCTTTCAGCCAGATTATCAAGACTATAGCAGAAGGGGAGAGAGTCTATCTTTTGGTGGAGCAGGATTATCTATCTGAGGCCCAAGACTACCTTGGAGACAGCGTTATTTATCTAGACATTCCCACCAATGATGCATGGGCGCGTGATACAGGTCCGACCATTCTCGTCAATGATAAAAGAGAAAAGTTGGCAGTCGATTGGGCTTTCAATGCTTGGGGTGGTGCTGTTGATGGTCTTTATCAAGATTATGAAGATGATGACCAAGTAGCTAGTCGTTTTGCCGAGGCCTTGGAAATGCCTGTTTATGATGCCCAACCTTTTGTCCTAGAAGGCGGAGCGATACATAGCGATGGTCAAGGAACCATTCTTGTGACTGAAAGTTGCTTGCTTAGTCCTGGTCGCAATCCTCACCTGACTAAAGAGGAAATCGAGAATACCTTATTAGAGTGCCTTGGAGCTGAAAAAGTTATCTGGCTTCCTTATGGTATTTATCAGGACGAAACCAATGAACACGTTGACAATGTTGCTGCCTTTGTTGGTCCTGCTGAGCTTGTTTTGGCTTGGACAGACGACAAAAGCGATCCTCAATATGCCATGTCAGCAGCTGATTTAGCGCTTTTAGAAAAGGAAACAGATTCAAAAGGTCGTTACTTCACCATTCATAAGCTTCCTATCCCAGCTATTCATCAGGTTGTAACCGAAGAAGATTTGCCAGGCTACATCTATGAAGAAGGAGAAGAAGAGCGATACGCAGGTGAACGACTAGCAGCTTCCTACGTAAACTTTTATATCGCCAACAAGGCTATCTTGGTTCCACAGTTTGAGGATGTAAACGACCAAGTGGCATTAGATATTCTCAGCAAGTGTTTCCCAGACCGTAAAGTTGTCGGAATACCAGCCAGAGATATTCTGCTAGGTGGTGGCAATATCCACTGTATCACCCAACAAATCCCAGAATAGGAGAAAAAGATGAGAAATGTAAGAGTTGCAGCTATTCAGATGAAATGCGCCAAGGATGTGACAGCAAATATCCAAACCGCAGAGCGTTTAGTACGTCAGGCTGCAGAACAAGGCGCACAAATTATTCTCTTACCAGAGTTGTTTGAACGTCCCTATTTCTGTCAGGAACGTCAGTATGACTACTACCAGCATGCTCAGTCGGTGACAGACAATACAGCTATTCAGCATTTTAAAACCATTGCAAAGGAGCTAAAGGTCGTTTTACCAATCAGTTTCTATGAAAAAGATGGCAATGTCTTGTATAACTCTATTGCTGTCATTGATGCAGATGGGGAAGTGTTGGGCGTTTATCGGAAAACCCACATACCAGATGATCATTATTATCAAGAAAAATTTTATTTCACGCCTGGTAACACTGGTTTCAAGGTCTGGGATACTCGCTATGCTAAGATTGGTATTGGTATCTGTTGGGATCAATGGTTCCCTGAAACAGCGCGCTGTCTTGCATTGAATGGTGCTGAATTGCTCTTTTATCCTACAGCCATCGGTTCAGAGCCGATTTTGGATACAGATAGTTGTGGTCATTGGCAACGTACTATGCAAGGTCATGCGGCAGCAAATATTGTTCCAGTCATTGCAGCCAATCGTTATGGATTAGAGGAAGTCACTCCAAGTGAGGAAAATGGTGGACAGAGTTCCAGTCTTGACTTCTACGGTTCATCCTTTATGACGGATGAAACAGGAGCTATTCTAGAGCTAGCTGAAAGACAAGGCGAAGCTGTTCTGTTAGCTACTTATGACCTAGACAAGGGAGCAAGCGAGCGCCTAAATTGGGGTCTGTTTCGAGATAGAAGACCAGAAATGTATCAACGCATTACGGACTAGTAGGGGAGAAATGAGAGATTCATTCTGCTAGATTAACTTCTTATTTGCAACTATAAGGATACTATGTTGTCTAGTAAGTGGATTTTATATTTTAACCCTCTAAGGCTTTCTCGCGCTTTTATGCGAGGAGCTTTTCTGTTTAAGCTTTATCAATAAAACATGCTATAATAGTTGCAGAAAGGTTGGTATTTATGGCTAGGATATTGGTTATTGAAGACAATAGTGACATTCAAGAGATTTTGCGGACACTTCTTACTGAGGAGCATGAGGTGATTCAAGCCTTTTCAGGAACTGAAGGAATCATGCGTTTTGACCAAAGTGGGATTGACCTCGTTTTGCTAGATATCATGCTTCCTGGGAAAAATGGGGATCAGGTTTTAAAAGCTATCAGGGAACAAAGTCAAACTCCAGTCATTATGCTAACAGCTTTGAGCGATAAGAAGTTAATCAGTCAATACCTCTTAGACGGTGCCAATGATTACATAGTCAAACCATTTGATTTGGACGAAGTCTTTGCTAGAGTTACTGTTCAATTACGCCAAAGTGAAGAAAAACAGCCTATGGAAATAGGAAAAACTGAAAATCTGCCACAAAACTTAAAAAAATGTCCAGTTTGATGCAGAAAGTTTTGAAATCAAAAATAGCCAGGAAACGATTCGCCTTGCCAAAAAAGAATGCTTGATTCTCCAAACTCTCCTTAAACACCCTAAAAAAATTTTCACCAAGGAAGAACTTTATGAATTGGTCTGGGAGGAGAGCTGTCTACCTGGAGATAATACCCTCAATACGCATTTGAGTAATCTTCGTAAAAAATTAAACCAGCTTGACCCAAATCAAGAATATATTGAAACCATCTGGGGAGTTGGGGTAAGATTAAAAGGAGACAAGCAATGACCTACATGATCATCTTTATCCTGCTGATACTCCTAATTATTTTATCGATTGTATTAATTCGCTACCATCTAGCACTTAAAAACTTGAGTCAACAGATTAAAGACAAGATTCTCACGGGTAGTATGAAAAGAGTAGGGGTCAGCATTTTTTCCAAACATTTTTTACAACTCTACCAGCAGATTGAGAATCTATTTCAGGAAGTAGAACAGTCTCGATTGGTTATGAAAAGGGAAAAGCAGACTCTGGATATGGCCATCAGCAATATCGCCCACGATATTCGGACACCTTTGACTATCGCGTCAGGCTACACTCAACAATTGATAAAAACTCCTGAAAACAAAGCAGAAACCCTACAAAAAATAGCCCAGCATCTTGATTTAGTTTCCAAACGTTTGGAGGCTCTCCTAGAATACCGTCGTTTGATGGAAGGAGCTGTCAAACCGAAACTGGAAGAAGTGGACCTTTCAGCTTTTATCACCAAGAAGACTCTTGCTTATTATGATGTTTTTCAGGCGGCAAATATCACGCTTGATTTTAAGGTTGAAGATGGTTTAAAAATGAGAACTGATGAAGACTTGCTGGATCGAATTTTACAAAATCTGCTTGGGAACGTCCTAAAACATGGCAAGGAAGAAGCACGGCTATCTTTGAGAAAGGAAAAGGAACAGCTTGTCTTAGAGATTGCAAACCTTGTTAAACAGCCCATCAAAAGAATAGAAAATCTCAGCAACCGTTTTTATTCTGAAAATCTATCAGACACCGAAGAATCCTCTGGTTTAGGCCTTTATATCACTGAGGAATTATGCCATCTTCTTGGTGCAGAGATGAAACTAAGCACAGATGGGCAATGGTTGTCAGTTTTCATTTACTTTTAACGAAAAGAGGCTCGGCAAAAACTAGATTCTAAATCATGACCACCCGTCAAACGGGTGATTTGTCCCAGGGCTATAAGCCCAAATTACCAGCCAGCGCCTAAAGACGCTGGTTTTCACGTTGTTCAAGCCTTATTGCTCTTGACTCGTCACTTGCCTCTTAAAGAGGCTTTAGTATTACTTACCACTATCCCTAAAGGGATCCTTATATTCTTTTACACTTAATTTATCTAGTGCTATATCATGCTTTACTCGTTCTCAAATTGTCATACTCGTGAAGAAATCATCCACTGGATCATTTCTTTACTCTTGAATATATTTCTTAATTGTAGCTTCATTAAGCCCTACTGTACTCTCATAATAACCTTCCGCCCAGAAATGCCGATTTCCAAACTTGTACTTGAGATTGGCGTGTTTGTCAAACATCATGAGTGCACTTTAATCTTTTAAATCCCCCATGAAACTTGAAGCGCTTATCCTTGGTGAAATACTGACTAACATATGTACATGATCTGGCATTAAGTGACCTTCGATAATCTCAACACATTTATAACTACATAATCGGCGGAATATTTCTCCTAAACTACTTCGATATTGATTATAGATAACTTTTCGTCTATACTTAGGGGTGAGCACAATGTGATAGAACAGTACCACTTTGTGTGCGATAAACTATGAGCCTTTTGTGTCATATTTTTCTCCTTTCGCTTTACAATTGGCTTGAACACATTTATTGTATCGCGTTTGGAGTTTTTTGGGGTATAACCTTCGACGCACACCCGCATAGAGGGTGGTTTTTTTGTCTCGCACCTAACGGAGCGAGACGGACTGAAAGTCACATAAGAAAACGAGTATCTCCAACTACGGAAATACTCGTTTTTTGATAGTTAGAAGTGGGTTTTTGTCCAACCTTCTTTTTTATATCTTTTACAATCCTGCAAATTCTTTGATTTCTTGTGCTGACATTGAAGAGTCGCAACGGACATTGATTTGTCCATCTGCAACATGAACAAAACCTGGTACAGTTGGGATTCCATAGCGTGAGCGGAATGCTTGCAACTCATTGAGCTGACTTGGTTCTTCACTGTTGATGAAGTAGATGTGAGCTTTAGTTTCAGCTACGACACCTGCCAAGGTACCAGCAAATTTACGGCAGTAAGGGCAAGTTTTACGACCGATAAAGAAGGTTGCAGTTTCTTTTTTATCAAGAGCTTCTTGCGCACGCGCAACTGTAGTGACTTCAAGATCTTTGATATTATCTAAAAATTGTTCCATGAGATTACCTCGCTTTCATTGATATATCTAGTATGCCATAAAGTTTCTAAAATTGCTTAGATTTGATACGAAAAAAAGATGAGATTATTTGGTCTCATCTTTTATAGGACTTTATTTTACAAAAGCATTGATTTCTGCTTCGATGTTAGCGATTTTAGCTTGTGATTCTTCGTTGGTTTCACCTACAACTGCAATATAGAACTTGATTTTTGGTTCTGTACCTGAAGGGCGAACGGCAATCCATGAACCGTCAGCAAGTGTGTATTTCAACACATCACTTGGAGGAGTTGTTAAGTTTGTAACAGTACCGTCAGCAGCAGTAGCAGTTTGTGCCTTGAAGTCTTCTACGACAGTGATAGCTGTTGCGTTCCATTCTTTTGGAGCATTGTTGCGGAATTTAGCCATAATAGCTTTGATTTGTTCAGCACCATCGACGCCAGAAAGGGTAACAGAGATAGTCTTTTCAGCGTAGTAGCCATACTCTTTGTAGATTTCTTCGATACCATCAGCAAGTGTCAAACCGCGTGAACGGTAATAGGCAGCGAGTTCAGCAACGACAAGAACGGCTTGGATAGCGTCTTTATCACGTACGAATGGTTTAATCAAGTAACCGAAGCTTTCTTCAAATCCCATCATGTATGTGTGATTGTGTTTTTCTTCGAATTCTTGGATTTTCTCAGCGATAAATTTGAAACCTGTCAAAACGTTGAACATAGTTGCGCCGTAGCTTTCAGCAATCTTCGTTACCAAGTCGGTTGATACGATAGATTTGCAGAGCGCTGCATTTTCAGGAAGAGTTCCAGCGTTTTTGTGGGCTTCCAAGATGTATTTAGCCATGATGGCACCGATTTGGTTACCTGAAAGGTTGAGGTAGCTACCATCTTTTTGAAGAACTTCAACACCAACACGGTCAGCATCAGGGTCAGTTGCCACAAGAACATCTGCACCAACTTGACGACCAAGTTCTTCAGCAAGGGCAAAGGCTGCTTGGCTTTCTGGGTTCGGAGATTTTACAGTTGAGAAGTCAGGATCAGCAGTTGCTTGTGCTTCAACAACTTGAACAGAGTCAAATCCAGCTTGGGCAAGAGCACGACGAGCCAACATTTCACCAGTACCATGAAGTGGTGTGTAGACAATCTTCATGTCTTTACCGAATTCTTCAATCAAGGCTGGATTGATGTTTACGTCTTTAACCTCTTTAAGGTATTCTACGTCAACAGCTTCGCCGATAACTTCAATCAAGCCAGAAGCTTTTTCAGCTTCCACATCAGCAACTTCTACCGCAAATGGGTTTTCGATTGCACGGATATAAGTAGTTAAAGCGTCTGCGTCGTGTGGAGGCATTTGTCCACCGTCTTCACCGTAAACCTTGTAACCGTTAAATGGTGCAGGGTTGTGACTGGCTGTGACCATGATACCCGCGAAACAGTTGAGGTGACGAACTGCAAATGAGAGTTCTGGAGTTGGACGAAGGCTTTCAAATACATAAGATTTGATGCCGTGTTTAGCAAGAACTGCCGCAGATTCAAAGGCAAACTCTGGTGAGAAGTGACGGCTATCGTAGGCAATTGCGACACCACGTTCTTTTTCGTTTCCACCTTTTGACTCAATCAAACGAGCCAATCCTTCAGTAGCTTGGCGAACAACGTAGATGTTGATGCGGTTTGTACCAGCACCAATCAAGCCACGCATACCTGCAGTACCAAATTCAAGATTTGTATAGAAGGCATCTTCCTTTGTTTTTTCATCCATATTTTCCAAATCTTGACGAAGATAGTCAGGAAGCTCCGCAAAATCAACCCATTTCTGGTAATTTTCTTGGTAAGACATTAACATTCTCCTTTTTGTAAATTGTTTTAACCGTTCACATTATAGCACTTTTTAGCGTTTTAGTAAAACGGCAGCATAATTTTCAGAAAAGTAGTGACATATGCCGGTTTATCAAGTCTTGAATGCCTTAGGGAAACATGCTATACTACTCTTATGATTATTTTACAAGCTAATAAAATTGAACGTTCTTTTGCAGGAGAGGTTCTTTTCGATAATATTAATCTGCAGGTTGATGAACGAGATCGGATTGCTCTTGTTGGGAAAAATGGTGCAGGGAAGTCTACTCTTTTGAAGATTTTAGTTGGAGAAGAGGAGCCAACTAGTGGAGAAATCAATAAGAAAAAAGATATTTCTCTGTCTTACCTAGCCCAAGATAGTCGTTTTGAGTCTGAAAATACCATCTACGATGAGATGCTTCATGTCTTTGATGATCTACGTCGGACAGAGCAACAACTTCGTCAGATGGAGTTGGAGATGGGTGAAAAGTCTGGTGAAGATTTGGATAAACTGATGTCAGATTACGATCGCTTATCTGAGAATTTCCGCCAAGCAGGTGGCTTTACCTATGAAGCTGATATTCGAGCAATTTTAAATGGATTTAAGTTTGACGAATCTATGTGGCAGATGAAAATTGCCGAGCTTTCTGGTGGTCAAAACACTCGCTTGGCTCTAGCCAAAATGCTCCTTGAAAAGCCCAATCTCTTGGTCTTGGACGAGCCAACCAACCACTTGGATATTGAAACGATTGCCTGGCTAGAGAATTACTTGGTAAACTATAGCGGTGCCCTTATTATTGTCAGCCACGACCGTTATTTCTTGGATAAGGTTGCGACGATTACGCTGGATTTGACCAAGCATTCCTTGGATCGCTATGTGGGCAATTACTCTCGTTTTGTTGAGTTGAAGGAGCAAAAGCTAGCTACTGAGGCAAAAAACTATGAAAAGCAACAGAAGGAAATCGCAGCTCTGGAAGACTTTGTCAACCGCAATCTAGTCCGAGCTTCAACGACCAAACGTGCCCAATCTCGCCGAAAACAACTGGAAAAAATGGAGCGTTTGGACAAGCCGCAAGCTGGTAAGAAAGCAGCCAATATGACCTTCCAGTCTGAGAAAACGTCTGGTAATATTGTCTTGACTGTTGAAAATGCGGCTATTGGTTATGATGGGGAAGTATTGTCAGAGCCTATCAGCCTAGACCTTCGTAAGATGAATGCTGTCGCCATCGTTGGTCCAAATGGTATTGGCAAGTCAACCTTTATCAAATCAATCGTGGATCAGATTCCGTTTATCAAGGGTGAAAAGTGCTTTGGGGCTAATGTTGAGGTTGGTTACTATGATCAAACCCAAAGCAAGCTAACACCAAGTAATACGGTGCTGGATGAACTCTGGAATGATTTTAAACTGACACCAGAAGTTGAAATCCGTAATCGTCTAGGTGCCTTCCTTTTCTCAGGAGATGATGTTAAAAAATCAGTTGGCATGCTGTCTGGGGGCGAGAAAGCGCGTTTACTTTTGGCTAAATTGTCTATGGAAAACAACAACTTCTTGATTCTGGATGAGCCAACCAACCACTTAGATATTGATAGCAAGGAAGTGTTGGAAAATGCCTTGATTGACTTTGATGGAACTCTTCTATTCGTCAGCCATGACCGTTACTTTATCAATCGTGTGGCAACTCATGTTCTAGAATTGTCTGAGAATGGCTCGACTCTCTACTTGGGAGATTATGACTACTATGTTGATAAAAAGGCTGAAATGGAAGTCAGTCTGACAGAGGAAGCTTTAACTAGCAATCAAGTAAAAGAACCGAGCCCAGTCAATGATTATCAAGCCCAGAAAGAAAGTCAAAAAGAAGTTCGCAAGCTCATGCGACAAATCGAAAGTCTAGAAGCTGAAATCGAAGAGTTAGAAAGTCAAAGTCAAGCCATTTCGGGACAAATGTTGGAAACAAACGATGCCGAAAAACTGATGGAATTGCAGGTTGAGCTGGACAAAATCAGCCATCGTCAGGAAGAAGCGATGCTTGAATGGGAAGAATTATCAGAGCAGGTGTAAAGATGAAACATCTGGGAAAAGTATTTCGTGAATTTCGAACAAGTGGAAATTATTCTTTAAAGGAGGCGGCAGGGGAGTCCTGTTCAACTTCCCAGTTATCCCGCTTTGAGCTTGGGGAGTCTGACCTAGCAGTCTCACGTTTCTTTGAGCTTTTGGATAACATTCATGTAACAATCGAAAATTTCATGGACAAGGCAAGAAATTTTCACAATCATGAACATGTTGCCATGATGGGACAAATTATTCCGCTTTACTACTCAAATGATATTGCAGGTTTTCAAAAGCTTCAAAGAGAACAACTTGAAAAGGCTAAGAGTTCGACGAATCCCCTTTATTTTGAGCTGAACTGGATTTTGTTGCAAGGTCTGATTTGTCAAAGAGATACGACTTATGAGATGAAGCAGGATGATTTGGATAAGGTAGCAGATTATCTCTTCAAAACAGAAGAATGGACCATGTATGAATTGATTCTTTTCGGGAACCTCTATAGTTTCTACGATGTGGACTATGTCACTCGGATTGGTAGAGAAGTTATGGAGAGGGAGGAATTTTACCAAGAGATTGGTCGCCATAAGAGATTAGTGTTGATTTTAGCCCTCAATTGTTACCAGCATTGTTTAGAGCATCTTTCTTTTGATAATGCAAGTTATTTTGAGACTTATACAGAGAAGATTATTGGTAAAAACATTAGTCTTTATGAGCGAAATATTTTACATTACCTAAAAGGTTTTGCCTTCTATCAAAAAGGGCAGTGTAAAGAAGGTTGTAGCCAAATGCAAGAGGCCATGCATATTTTTGACGTGCTAGGTCTTCCAGAGCAAGTAGCCTACTATCAAGAACACTACGAAAAATTTGTCAAAGATTAATTTTCCCAAATAAGGGAAAAAATAAAAAGCTCCTTTCAGTTTTGATACAATAGTTTCAAAATTTGAGAGGAGTTTTTATATGAATCGCTATGCAGTACAGTTGATTAGCCGCGGAGCTGTTAACAAGATAGGAAATATGCTCTATGATTATGGAAATAGTGTTTGGTTGGCTTCCATGGGAACTATCGGACAGACAGTTTTAGGAATGTATCAGATTTCTGAACTCGTCACATCTATTCTCGTAAATCCTTTTGGTGGAGTTATATCAGACCGTTTTTCTCGTCGTAAGATTTTAATGACTACAGACCTTGTTTGTGGGATTCTTTGTCTGGCTATTTCTTTTATAAGGAATGACAGCTGGATGATTGGAGCTTTGATTGGGGCTAATATTGTGCAGGCTATTGCTTTTGCCTTTTCTAGACCTGCAAATAAGGCCATTATCACAGAATTGGTAGAGAAGGATGAACTGGTCCTCTACAACTCTCGTTTGGAGTTGGTCTTGCAGGTTGTCAGTGTGAGTTCCCCTGTACTTTCTTTTCTGGTTTTACAATTTGCAAGTCTTCGGATTACCTTGGTATTAGATGCCCTTAGTTTTTTCCTCGCTTTTGGCTTGGTAGCCTTGCTTCCAAAGAAAGAAGAGAAGACTATGGGTGAGAAGAAACTCACATTCAGAGTTATTTTTTCTGATATCAAGGAGGGAGTTCACTATATTTTGAAGCAAAAGGAAATATTCTTTTTGTTAGTCATGGCTTCAAGTGTCAATTTTTTCTTTGCAGCTTTTAATTACCTCCTCCCCTTTTCAAATCAGCTCTATGGAGTACAAGGTGCCTATGCCACTATTTTAACTATGGGGGCTATCGGTTCTATTGTTGGGGCGCTGTTAGCTAGTAAGATTAAAGCCAGTATGGAAATGCTTCTGTTTTTATTGGCTCTTACTGGACTTGGAGTGATGATAATGGGTTTCACCCTCCCCTCCTATCTTGCTTTTTCAGGAAATTTCATTTGTGAACTATTTATGACGATGTTCAATATTCACTTTTTTACTCAGGTACAAACCAAGGTTGAAGGGGAATATCTGGGAAGAGTTCTTAGTTCGATTTATACCTTAGCTATACTTTTTATGCCAATTGCAACAGGTTTAATGACCTGGCTTCCAAGTGTTCATCTTTATTCTTTCTTAATTATAGGACTTGGAGTTGTCGTTTTATCTTTCTTAGCTCTAGGCTATATTCGAACTCATTTTAAAAAAGAGATATAAGTCTGTTTGAGTTTCAAAAATAATTTCAAACTAAGTGTTTTTTCCGCCCTTCTCGTTTGTGAGGAGGGCTTAGTTTATGGTAAAATGGTCTTATGAATAAAAGAATGAATGAGTTAGTCGCCTTGCTCAATCGCTATGCGGCTGAGTACTATACCAGCGATAAACCCTCGGTTTCAGACAGTGAGTATGATCGCCTTTACCGTGAGTTGGTCGAGTTGGAGTCTGCCTATCCAGATCAAGTGTTAGCAGATAGTCCGACCCATCGTGTTGGTGGCAAAGTTTTAGATGGTTTTGAAAAATACAGTCATCAGTATCCTCTTTATAGTTTGCAGGATGCTTTTTCACGTGAGGAGCTTGAAGCTTTTGATGCGCGTGTTCGTAAGGAAGTGGCTCATCCAACCTATATTTGTGAGCTGAAAATCGATGGCTTATCTATCTCGCTGACGTATGAAAAGGGGATTTTAGTTGCAGGGGCAACACGTGGAGATGGTTCTATTGGGGAGAACATCACGGAAAACCTCAAGCGTGTTAAGGACATTCCTTTGACTTTGCCAGAAGAACTAGATATCACGGTTCGTGGGGAATGTTATATGCCACGCACTTCTTTTGATCAGGTTAACCAAGCTCGCCAAGAAAATGGAGAGCCCGAATTTGCTAATCCTCGTAATGCAGCGGCAGGAACACTGCGTCAGCTGGATACAGCAGTAGTTGCCAAGCGCAATCTTGCCACTTTCCTCTATCAAGAAGCCAGCCCTTCAACTCGTGATAGTCAAGAAAAAGTTTTGAAGCACTTAGAACAGCTTGGTTTTGTAGTCAATCCTAAGCGGATTTTGGCTGAAAACATAGATGAAATCTGGAATTTTATCCAAGAAGTAGGAGAGGAACGGGAGAATCTGCCTTATGATATCGATGGGGTGGTGATCAAGGTCAATGACTTAGTAAGCCAAGAAGAACTCGGTTTTACCGTTAAGGCTCCAAAGTGGGCAGTGGCCTACAAGTTCCCAGCTGAAGAAAAAGAAGCTCAACTCTTATCAGTTGATTGGACAGTTGGTCGTACCGGTGTTGTGACTCCAACTGCTAATCTGACCCCTGTTCAGTTAGCTGGAACAACTGTTAGCCGTGCTACCCTGCACAATGTGGATTATATTGCTGAAAAAGATATCCGTAAAAACGACACGGTTATCGTCTATAAGGCTGGAGATATCATCCCTGCCGTTTTACGTGTGGTAGAGTCAAAACGGGTTTCTGAAGAGAAACTAGATATCCCTACAAACTGCCCAAGTTGTGATTCTGACTTGTTGCACTTTGAAGATGAAGTGGCCCTGCGTTGTATCAATCCGCGTTGCCCTGCCCAAATCATGGAAGGCTTGATTCACTTTGCCTCTCGTGATGCAATGAATATTACAGGCCTTGGTCCATCAGTAGTTGAGAAACTCTTTGCTGCCAATTTAGTCAAGGATGTGGCGGATATTTACCGCTTGAAAGAAGACGATTTCCTCCTTTTAGAGGGTGTTAAGGAAAAGTCTGCTGCTAAACTGTATCAAGCCATTCAAGCATCTAAGGAAAATTCTGCCGAGAAGCTCTTATTTGGTTTGGGAATTCGCCATGTAGGAAGCAAGGCCAGTCAGCTCTTACTTCAACATTTCCATTCAATTGAAAATCTGGCTCAGGCAGATCCAGAGGAAGTGGCTAGTATTGAGAGTCTAGGTGGTGTGATTGCCAAGAGTATTCAGACTTATTTTGCGACAGAGGGCTCTGAAATTCTCCTCAGAGAATTGAAAGAAGCTGGGGTCAATCTGGACTATAGAGGTCAGACTGTAGTAGCGGATGCAGCCTTGTCGGGCTTGACCGTGGTCTTGACTGGAAAATTAGAACGTCTCAAGCGCTCAGAAGCTAAAAATAAACTCGAAAGTCTGGGTGCAAAAGTAACAGGCAGTGTTTCTAAAAAGACAGATCTCGTCGTTGCAGGAGCAGATGCTGGAAGTAAACTTCAAAAAGCACAAGAACTTGGTATCGAGGTTCGAGACGAAGCTTGGCTAGAAAGCTTGTAATAATCGTTTAAAATCAGAGTTTAGATAATATGATTATGTCTGTTAATTGAGACGAGATTGACAAAAAAATATTAGTGAAACAGAAACAAATTAAAAAGTAAAAAGGAAAAATAAAAAATGTATAACTACCCTATGCGCATTCATTACCATCGCAAGAATGGAGAATACGACACTTGCTCTTTTGTAAAAAGTCAGAACCAGCGAATCGATTTGCTGACCTACAAAGAAGATTATTTTGGCGCCTTATTTAGTTTTGAACACCCAAGTTCCCATGCCTTAGAAAGTTTGAATTTTGTGGTTCATACAGGCCAAACCAGTAAAGAATATGCTATCCGTTTTAATCACTATCCTCTTTTAACAGAAGTCTGGATTTTGGAAGGGGATGACAGAATTTATTACTCTGAAAATCCTGCTATTGCCAGTCCTTTCTATAAGAATCAAAATCCTTTTGCCTTTGACAAGGCCATTAACAGTGCTAGTTTCGACCACCATTGGGGCTACCAAGGGGAATTAGGTTGCCGTGTAGAGGATAATCAGGCTCATTTTGCTCTTTGGGCTCCAACAGCGACAGAAGTGCAGGTTGTCGTTTATGAATCAGCTGCTAATGATGCACCTGTTTGGAAGATTTTTGAGATGGAAAGAGGCAATAGCTACTCCTATAATCATAAGGACAATACTATTGGTGTCTGGAGTTTGGATGTTGAGGAAGATTTGACTGGTAAGGCTTATCAGTATCAAGTTCAATTCCCCCATCACCAAAGTCTTACTCGCGACCCATACACTATCGCAACCAGTCCTGATGGCAAACGTTCTGCTATTCTGAGTCATGAAGAAAAGCAAATTGAAAACTTTGAGGTTAAGCACGGTTCTGATGCTACTTGGCGCTTGGCAAATCCATGTAAGGCAGTTATTTGTGAAATGCACATTCGTGATTTGACCAAATCACCGACCTCAGGTGTGGATGAACATCTTCGAGGAACTTTCTTGGGTGCTGCTCAAACTGGAACGGTTAACCAGTATGGCCAGTCAACTGCTTTTGATTATATCAAGAAGCTGGGCTACAATTATGTTCAGTTGCAACCAATTGCAGACCGTCACAAAGAATATGATGAGGACGGTAATGTAACCTACAACTGGGGTTATGACCCACAAAACTATAATGCACCAGAAACGAGCCTTTCAACCAATCCAGATGATCCAGCTCAGGTCATTCGTGATTTGAAGGCCATGGTTCAAGCTTATCACGATGCGGGTATTGGTGTCATTATGGATGTGGTATATAATCATACCTTCTCAGTTGTTGATGCACCTTTCCAAACAACTGTCCCTGATTACTATTATCGTATGAATCCAGACGGTACCTTCCAGAATGGAACGGGTGTTGGAAATGAAACAGCCAGTGAACACGAAATGTTCCGCAAGTATATGATTGATTCTCTTCTATACTGGGTGCAGGAATACAATATTGACGGCTTCCGTTTTGATTTGATGGGGATTCATGATGTTAAGACCATGCAGATGATTCGTCAGAGTTTGGATGAAATTGACCCTAACATTATCCTTTATGGAGAAGGATGGGATATGGGAACAGGACTAGCGCCTTATGATAAGGCCAAGAAAGACAATGCCTACCAGATGCCAAATATTGGTTTCTTTAATGACAATCAGCGCGATGCTGTCAAAGGTGGAGAGGTTTATGGTACCATCAAGTCAGGTTTTGTCAGTGGTGCTGCAACAGAGCCAATTCTAGCCAAAGCTATCTTAGGTAGCAAGGAATTAGGATCTTATCTTCAGCCAAATCAAGTACTTAACTATGTGGAAGCCCATGACAACTACAATCTTCACGATTTGTTGACAACCCTACATCCAGACCAAAGCTCAGAGCAAATCATGCGCAAGGTCGAAACTGCCACAGCAATGAATCTGCTCATGCAGGGGATGGCCTTTATGGAAATCGGTCAAGAATTTGGACGTACCAAACTAGTTGCGACTGGTGAAAATGGTGAGTTGACCCATGATGATAGAGAGCGTGCTATGAATAGCTATAATGCTCCTGACAGTGTGAATCAAGTCAACTGGGATTTGATCAATGAGCGTCAAGACAGTATTGAGTTTATCCGTCAAATTATCAGATTGAAGACAGAAACCGGTGCTTTTTCTTACCCTACTTATGATGAAATTTACCATCATGTCTTTGTTCATTCAGCCCATGAACATAGCGGTTGGATTGTCTATGAAATTCACGGGGAAGATCACCTATTGGTAGTCTTTAATGCTAAAGGAGATGCGTTCCAGTTTGAAAATGCAGGAAATCTAGAACTCTTGGTGACCAATAGTCCTTCTGATGAGGAAAACAAAGTTGGTGGTGTCAGTGTTAGCATTTTTAAAGTACTATAGATGTTAGTTCGGCTTTTGGTATTTCTTTTATAAATATTTGAAAAAACAAATCAGGAAATTCGTTTTCTGATTTGTTTTTTAACTGAAAATACTACTTTTATTAGTAAAATAACGAACTTTATGATAATATTATTAAAAAACAATTCGTTTTCAAAGCATTTCTGAAAATTACTTGATTTACAAGTGAACACATCAGTGAATTTGTTGAAGGCTTTCAAAAGAATTTTTAGCAAATTCCGTAATTTACTTGAATCTTCTCTAAAAAGGTAGTATAATAAATCTATAGAAAACGCTTACAGAAATAGGAGGGTGTATGGATAAGAAACAAGCTTTAGAAACCTTTATAGCAGGTGAAAATTTTCACCTCCAGCATTATCTGGGAGCACATAGGGAAGAAAAAAATGGAGAGTATGGCTATACTTTTCGTGTGTGGGCACCCAATGCTCAAGCAGTTTATTTGGTAGGAGATTTCACCAATTGGGTAGAAAACCAAATCCCAATGGAACGAAATGAATTTGGTGTTTGGGAAGTTTTCACTAGTCTTGCACAAGAAGGCCAAATTTACAAGTACAATATTACACGTGCAAATGGTCATCAGCTTATGAAGATTGATCCTTTGGCTGTTCGATATGAGGCACGTCCGGGCACTGGAGCGATTTTAACAGATATTCCAGAAAAGAAATGGAAGGATGGTCTCTGGTTAGCTCGTAGAAAACGCTTGAACTTTGAAGAGCGTCCTGTTAATATTTACGAGGTTCATGCTGGTTCTTGGAGGAGAAATCCTGATGGTAGCCCTTATAGTTTTGCTCAATTGAAAGATGAACTCATTCCTTACTTGGTTGAGTTGAACTATACTCATATTGAGTTTATGCCCTTGATGTCCCACCCTCTCGGTTTGAGTTGGGGCTATCAGCTTATGGGTTACTTTGCTTTAGAGCATGCCTATGGTCGCCCTGAGGAGTTTCAAGATTTTGTTGAGGAATGTCACTTAAACAATATTGGAGTTATTGTGGACTGGGTACCTGGTCACTTCACCATTAATGATGATGCCCTGGCTTATTATGATGGGACGCCTACTTTTGAATACCAAGACCATAATAAGGCTCATAACTACGGTTGGGGTGCTCTCAATTTTGACCTTGGAAAAAATGAAGTTCAGTCCTTCTTGATTTCTAGTATCAAGTTTTGGATTGACTTTTACCATTTGGACGGTATTCGAGTGGATGCAGTTAGCAACATGCTCTATCTTGACTACGATGATGCTCCATGGACACCTAATAAAGATGGTGGCAATCTTAACTACGAGGGTTATTATTTCCTTCAACGCTTGAATGATGTGATTAAACAAGCTCATCCAGACGTTATGATGATAGCTGAGGAAAGTTCATCAGCTACTCAGATCACTGACACCAAGGATTCAGATGGTCTAGGATTTGATTATAAGTGGAATATGGGCTGGATGAATGATATCCTCCGATTTTATGAAGAAGATCCGATCTATCGTAAATACGACTTTAATCTGGTGACCTTCAGCTTTATGTATGTGTTCAAGGAGAATTATCTCTTACCATTCTCACACGATGAAGTGGTTCATGGTAAGAAGAGTATGATGCACAAGATGTGGGGAGATCGATATAATCAATTCGCAGGCTTACGCAATCTCTACACTTACCAAATTTGTCATCCAGGTAAAAAATTGCTTTTCATGGGTAGTGAATATGGTCAATTCCTAGAATGGAAATCTGAAGAACAGCTGGAATGGTCTAACCTAGAAGATCCAATGAATGCTAAGATGAAGTATTTCACTTCTCAGCTAAACCAGTTTTACAAAGATCACCGCTGTCTATGGGAAATTGATACTAGCTATGATGGTATTGAAATCATCGATGCGGATAATCAAGACCAGAGTGTTCTTTCCTTTATTCGTAAGGGTAAAAAGGATGATATGTTAGTCTGTGTCTTTAATATGGCACCTGTTGAACGAAAAGATTTTACAATCGGACTACCTGTCGCAGGGATTTATGAAGAAGTTTGGAATACTGAGTTAGAAGAGTGGGGAGGCGTCTGGAAAGAACATAATCAAACTGTTCAAACGCAAGAAGGACTATGGAAAGATTATGAACAGACCCTGACCTTTACCCTACCAGCTATGGGAGCAAGTGTATGGAAAATCAAACGTCGCTTGAAACCTACTAAAATTGTCACAAGTAAAAACCAAAAAGGAGTAGAAAATGAAGAATGAAATGTTAGCTTTGATTCTTGCTGGTGGGCAAGGAACTCGTCTCGGTAAACTCACTCAAAGCATTGCAAAACCAGCTGTGCAATTTGGTGGGCGCTACCGTATCATTGACTTTGCCCTATCAAACTGTGCCAACTCAGGGATTCATAATGTTGGAGTCATCACCCAGTATCAACCACTTGCTCTCAACAACCATATTGGGAATGGTTCAAGTTGGGGATTAGACGGTATCAATTCTGGTGTCTCTATTCTTCAACCTTATTCTGCAAGTGAAGGAAATCGTTGGTTTGAAGGGACTAGTCACGCTATTTACCAAAATATCGACTATATCGACAGTGTTAATCCTGAGTATGTTTTGATTCTATCTGGGGACCACATCTACAAAATGGACTATGATGATTTGCTCCAGTCTCACAAGGATAACAATGCTAGTTTGACAGTAGCAGTTCTTGATGTTCCTCTGAAAGAAGCTAGCCGTTTTGGTATTATGAACACAGATGCCAATAACCGCATTGTTGAATTTGAAGAAAAACCAGCCCAACCTAAATCTACCAAAGCCTCTATGGGTATTTATATCTTTGATTGGCAGCGTCTCCGCAATATGCTTGTTGCTGCTGAAAAGAGCAATGTCGATATGTCAGACTTTGGTAAGAATGTCATTCCAAATTACCTTGAGTCTGGTGAAAGTGTCTATGCTTATGAATTTAATGGTTACTGGAAAGACGTTGGTACGATTGAGTCACTTTGGGAAGCGAATATGGAATATATTTCTCCAGAAAATGCCTTGGATAGTCGTAACCGTCAATGGAAGATTTATTCAAGAAACTTGATTTCACCACCAAACTTCCTTGGGGCCAACGCTCATGTGGAAGACTCCTTAGTTGTAGATGGATGCTTCGTTGATGGAACTGTTAAACATTCTATCCTTTCAACAGGAGCACAAGTTAGAGCAGGGGCAGAAGTAGTAGATTCAGTTATCATGAGTGGTGCAATTGTTGGTCAAGGAGCTAAAATTAAACGTGCCATTATTGGTGAAGGTGCAGTTATTTCTGATGGCGTCGAAATTGATGGAACAGAAGAAGTACAAGTCGTAGGATATGATGAAGTAGTGGGGGTAGCAACAGATGAAGATTGATAAATATTCTGCCATTTTAGGAAACACAGTTGGTTTTCATGATATGTCAACACTGACAGACCACCGTCCAGTAGCTAGTTTGCCATTTGGTGGTAAATATCGCTTGATTGACTTCCCGCTCTCAAGTCTTGCTAACGCTGGTGTTCGTAGTATTTTTGGTATTTTCCAACAAGATAATATTAGCTCAGTCTTTGACCATATTCGTTCAGGACGTGAGTGGGGCTTGTCAACTCTTCTAAGTCACTATTATCTAGGTATTTACAATACTCGTGTGGAAAGTAGTACAGTTGGAAAAGAATACTACCAACAGCTTCTTACTTATTTGAAACGTTCTGGCTCAAACCAAACAGTTTCACTTAACTGTGATGTTTTGATTAATATTGATTTGAACCAAGTTTTCCATCTACACACTACAACAAAGGGACCTATCACTGTAGTTTATAAAAAACTCCCTAAGAAAGATATTTCAGAAGTCAATGCAATCTTGGAAGTGGATGAAACAGACCATGTTCGTTCTCATAAACTCTTTGATAGTAAATCATCAGATGAAGTCTATAATATGTCCACAGATATCTTTGTCGTTGATACACCTTGGTTGATTGAACGCTTAGAAGAAGAAGCTAAGAAAGAACATCCAGAGAAGTTACGCTATGTTTTACGGGATTTGGCTGCAAAAGAAGGGGCTTTTGCCTACGAGTACACAGGTTATCTGGCAAATATTCACTCTGTAGAGTCTTATTACCAAGCTAACAAAGATATGCTTGAATCACAAAAATTCTACTCTCTCTTCTCACCAAATCAAAAGATTTATACAAAGGTTAAGAATGAAGAACCAACTTACTACGCTAACACATCTAAGGTAAGTACTTCTCAGTTTGCTTCTGGTAGTATCATTGAAGGTCAAGTGGCTAATTCTGTTCTATCACGTAATATTCATGTCCATAAGGATAGCCTGGTTAAAGATAGCCTACTCTTCCCTCGCGTTGTTATTGGAGAAGGTGCTCAGGTCGAATATGCGATCTTGGACAAGGGTGTGGAAGTTGCGGATGGCGTTGTAATTCGAGGTACTGCAGAACATCCAGTTGTCGTTAAGAAAGGTGCTAAAGTAACAGAGGATATTCATTCATGAAAATTTTATTTGTAGCAGCAGAGGGTGCACCCTTTTCAAAAACAGGTGGTTTGGGAGACGTCATTGGCGCTCTTCCAAAATCACTGGTAAAAGCTGGGCACGAAGTTGCAGTGATTTTACCCTACTATGACATGGTAGAGGCTAAATTTGGAGACCAGATTGAAGATGTTCTTCATTTTGAGGTGAGCGTTGGTTGGCGCAGACAGTACTGTGGAATTAAGAAAACAGTTTTGAACGGTGTGACCTTCTACTTTATTGACAACCAATATTATTTCTTCCGTGGCCATGTTTACGGTGATTTTGATGACGGAGAACGCTTTGCTTTCTTCCAACTTGCTGCCATTGAGGCTATGGAAAGAATTGACTTTATTCCTGACCTTCTCCATGTTCATGACTACCATACAGCTATGATTCCTTTCTTGTTAAAGGAAAAATACCGTTGGATTCAAGCTTATCAAGGAATTCAAACTGTTTTAACCATTCATAATTTGGAATTCCAAGGACAATTCTCAGAAGGAATGTTGGGTGATTTGTTTGGAGTCGGTTTTGAACGTTATGCTGATGGTACCCTTCGCTGGAATAACTGTCTGAATTGGATGAAGGCTGGTATTCTTTATGCGGACCGTGTTTCAACCGTTTCGCCTAGCTATGCTCATGAGATTATGACCAGTCAGTTCGGCTGTAACTTGGATCAGATTCTTCGAATGGAATCTGGCAAGGTCTCTGGTATCGTGAACGGGATTGATGCTGACCTGTATAATCCTCAGACGGATGCTCTTTTAGATTATCATTTCAATCAGGAAGATTTGTCTGGTAAAGCCAAAAATAAGGCAAAATTACAAGAGAGAGTTGGCTTGCCAGTTAGAACTGATGTTCCTCTGGTGGGAATTGTTTCTCGTTTGACACGTCAAAAAGGTTTTGATGTGGTGGTGGAAAGTCTGCACCATATCTTGCAAGAAGATGTTCAGATTGTTCTTTTGGGAACTGGTGATCCAGCCTTTGAGGGAGCATTCTCATGGTTTGCTCAGATTTACCCAGACAAGCTATCAGCAAATATCACTTTTGATGTCAAACTAGCTCAAGAAATCTACGCTGCTTGTGACCTCTTCCTCATGCCGAGTCGTTTTGAACCGTGTGGCTTGTCTCAAATGATGGCTATGCGTTACGGAACCTTGCCATTGGTCCATGAAGTTGGTGGCTTGCTAGATACCGTTCAAGCCTTTAATCCAATCGAAGGAAGCGGTACTGGCTTTAGCTTTGACAATCTATCTCCTTACTGGTTAAATTGGACTTTCCAAACAGCATTGGACTTGTATAGAAACCATCCTGACGTTTGGAAAAAACTACAAAAACAAGCTATGGAGTGTGATTTCTCGTGGGATACAGCCTGCAAGTCATACCTTGACTTGTACCATAGTTTAGTTAATTAATAGATAAAATCGTATGATGACTTCATACGATTTTTGGGCTATTTAGAGAGGAGAACTGATGTCTCAAGTAAAAGGCTTGTGTGTCATGGATGTTGATGGAACCTTAATCCTAGAAGAGGTGATTGATTTGTTGGGAAGAGAGGCAGGTCGTGAGGAGGAAATTTCGCAGATTACAAGTCGGACAATGCGAGGAGAGTTAGACTTTGAAAGCAGTTTAAGAAAAAGAGTGTCCTTGTTGGCAGGTCTTCCTGTTTCGGTCTTTGAGAAAGTCTTCAACTCTATTCATCTATCGCCAAATGCCCAGGAATTCGTTTCTATTCTCCAAAAGAATGGTATCCTAGTCGGTCTGGTGTCTGGTGGATTTAGTCCAATAGTTGAGAGATTAGCTAAATCCCTTGGCATTACCTATTTCTCTGCCAACCAACTTGAAGTTAAAGACGATCTTCTAACAGGAAAATTAGTTGGAGCAATTATAAGCCCTGAACTCAAACAAGCAACTCTGGAAAAATGGAGAAAGGAACTCAAACTCTCTAAAGAAATAACAGTTGCAATCGGTGATGGGGCCAATGATCTATTGATGCTAGAGTCAGCGGGAATAGGAGTCGCTTTTTGTGCCAAAGAAGTCCTGAAAAAAGAAATACCGAATCATGTTGACAAGAGGGATTTGTTAGAAATTCTTCCTTTGATTGACTTTTTAGAATGAGGGAAAATATGAAGATTGTAATTGCACCAGATTCGTTTAAGGAAAGCTTGACTGCAGCGCAGGTTGCTGAAGCTATTAAGAGAGGGTTCCAACAATCGCTAGCAGATGTAGACTGTCTCCTCTGCCCTGTTGGTGATGGGGGAGAAGGTACTGTAGATGCTATCCGACATTCTCTTGACATGGAAGAAAAAAGGATTAAAGTGACAGGACCTTTTGGTCAAGAAGAAGCCATGCGCTATTCTCAAAAAGGGGAATTAGCCCTATTTGAAGTAGCTGACTTGGTCGGCCTTGGAAAAATTCCGCCGGAGGAACGAAATCCACTGCAAATCCAAACTTGTGGTATTGGAGAATTGATTTGCCACCTCATTGCTCAAGGGATTAAAGAAATTTATATTGGCGTTGGTGGTACGGCCAGTAATGATGGAGGACTGGGGATTGCTGCTGCTTTAGGTTATCAATTTTATGATAGGAATGGAAATGTCTTGCCTGCATGCGGTCAATCCTTGCTAAAATTAGCTTCTGTTTCAACAGAAGATTGCTATGAAATTCCTGAAGATGTTCAAATTCGTATTTTAGCAGATGTCGTGAGTCCCTTATGTGGTCCTCAAGGTGCAACCTACATTTTTGGCAAGCAAAAAGGCGTAAATCCTACTATGTTTGCAGTCGTAGATCAAGCAATCCAAGACTTTTATGAAAAAGTCTCACCTGCAACATTGCAAATTAAAGGAGCAGGAGCTGGTGGAGGCCTTGCTGGTGGTTTGTGTGCCTTTGCTCATGCAAGTATCGTATCTGGGATTGACACCTGCCTAGACTTGATTGACTTTGATAAGAAAGTTTCTGATGCTGACTTGGTTATTGTTGGGGAAGGAAGACTAGATCGTCAAAGTTTAGCAGGGAAAGCACCAATTGGTGTAGCAAAAAGAACCCCTGTCGGAGTTCCTGTTATTGCTATTTGCGGTAGTCTAGCTGAAGATTTACCTTCCCTACCATTTGAAAATATCCAAGCTGCCTTTTCTATTTTGGAGAAAAGTGAACCTTTAGAAGATAGTTTGAAAAATGCCAGTATCTATTTAGAGCATACGGCTACCAATATTGGAAATTTATTAAAGATGCCTAAGATTTAGCCAAACCATTTTTTCCAAATGGATGTTTTGGCAGGTTCTTCCTTTTTACCTTCCCAAAGTTCTGGAAAAGCAAGTCGAAGATCCTTTTCTTCTACTTGAACTGGTGCATTGGTGTGAATAATCAGGCCAAAAGGAGAAGAAGTATGCTCTTCAGATACAATGGTAGCTTGACTATCGGTTTCTTTGGCTTCCTTCAAATAGAAAACTTGCTTGTCAAATTCGATAGTTGGTGAAATCTTCACAAATAGTGGCTCGGACTTTTCCTGAAGGTTTTCTAAAATAGATAAAAATCCTTTTTCTAACTGAGGGCTATTTGCTGTGTCAATATCTGCATATCCAAGAACTCTTTCCTCAAAGGTACCAAGATAACGTCTTTGCTCATCCGGATTTAATTTTGGCCCACCATGAGCTTTTTCAAGTAATTGTTTTGATAAATCTGTCATGAAAATAGTATATCATAAAAATAAAAAGAAAACATATAAAAGAAAGCGGTTGCTTAATAAAGTTAAGGAAAATTTACACAAAGATAACGTTTTTTCTTGAAAAAGGAGGGTTTTTAAGGTATTATAGAGGTGTAAAAAATTTAACTCATAAGGAGAGTAAAAAATGTCAATTATTACTGATGTTTACGCTCGCGAAGTCCTAGACTCACGCGGTAACCCAACACTTGAAGTAGAAGTTTACACTGAATCAGGTGCTTTCGGACGTGGTATGGTTCCATCAGGAGCGTCTACTGGTGAACACGAAGCAGTTGAACTTCGCGACGGTGACAAATCTCGTTACGGTGGTCTTGGTACACAAAAAGCTGTTGACAATGTAAACAACATCATTGCTGAAGCTATCATCGGCTACGATGTACGTGACCAACAAGCTATCGACCGTGCTATGATCGCACTTGACGGTACTCCTAACAAAGGTAAATTGGGTGCGAACGCAATCCTTGGTGTATCTATCGCTGTAGCTCGTGCTGCTGCTGACTACCTTGAAATCCCACTTTACAGCTACCTTGGTGGATTCAACACTAAAGTTCTTCCAACTCCAATGATGAACATCATCAACGGTGGTTCTCACTCTGACGCTCCAATCGCTTTCCAAGAGTTCATGATCTTGCCAGTTGGTGCTCCAACATTCAAAGAAGCTCTTCGTTACGGTGCTGAAATCTTCCATGCTCTTAAGAAAATCCTTAAATCACGTGGTTTGGAAACTGCCGTAGGTGACGAAGGTGGATTCGCTCCTCGTTTCGAAGGAACTGAAGATGGTGTTGAAACTATCCTTGCTGCGATTGAAGCTGCTGGATATGTTCCAGGTAAAGACGTATTTATCGGATTTGACTGTGCTTCATCAGAATTCTACGATAAAGAACGTAAAGTTTACGACTACACTAAATTTGAAGGTGAAGGCGCTGCTGTTCGTACATCTGCAGAACAAATCGACTACCTTGAAGAATTGGTTAACAAATACCCAATCATCACTATCGAAGATGGTATGGATGAAAACGACTGGGATGGTTGGAAAGCTCTTACTGAACGTCTTGGTAAGAAAGTACAACTTGTTGGTGACGACTTCTTCGTAACAAACACTGACTACCTTGCACGTGGTATCCAAGAAGGTGCTGCTAACTCAATCCTTATCAAAGTTAACCAAATCGGTACTCTTACTGAAACTTTTGAAGCTATCGAAATGGCTAAAGAAGCTGGTTACACTGCCGTTGTATCACACCGTTCAGGTGAAACTGAAGATTCAACAATCGCTGACATCGCAGTTGCAACAAACGCAGGACAAATCAAAACTGGTTCACTTTCACGTACAGACCGTATCGCTAAATACAACCAATTGCTTCGCATTGAAGACCAACTTGGTGAAGTAGCTGAATACCGTGGATTGAAATCATTCTACAACCTTAAAAAATAAAATAGTTCAGTGAACGATTTTATCCCGAACCTTGAAATTCAAAAGTTCGACCGTTGATTCAACAACGTTTTTAGCCCCTCGGATTTTATCCGAAGGGCTATTTTTGTATTTAGGGGGGCAAAAAAGGGGCAAAACTTTTTAAAAAATATAGTAGATTGAAATAAGATGTGAACGAGTCGATTAGGAAAGTCAAATTAATTTCTAGAAATATTTCAACAACCATTGTGTACTATTCTAGATTCAATCTGCTATATTTTTCATCACTTTGTCCAGTACATTGATTGCTTCATCTTTCATGTTCTTTGTGACGTGGGTATAGATGGAAGTGGTGACCTCAGAATCAGAATGGCCAACCCTGTCCATGATTGTTTTTAGCGGAATTTTATTTTCAGCTAAACTATTGGACATAGTAGTCAGCATATTTTTAAATGATAAATGATTTTCATATCTGGTATCTTACAAAGGAAGATAAACTAGTAGTCACATAAATTTTAATTCATATTCTTTAAATCTATTTACTAGGTCAGATATTGCATGTGATTTTATCAAATAATACTGATAGTTTATTTACTCCATTTCTAGTTTATTACATAATTTATTTTATGTATTTTATAAACTATCTAGAGCATTCTTTTGTTCATCATTAACGATATGGGTATAGAGGTCAGTGACTTGTGTGCTGGCATGTCCTAGCTGGTGGCTGACTAAAACTTGCGATTTAGTAGCATCATAGAGCCTAGTTGCTAGGGTATGTCGTAGTTTATGAGGTGTTACACGCACTTTGAAGTCCTCAGAATACTTAGCAACCATTTTCTCAACGCTAGAAGCATCGATACGATTAGGAACACCTCGGTAAAGTGTCAGAAAGAGTGCTGTGTCTGTTTTTTCAGTTTTATAGCGTTGATTTCGAATGGCCAGATAATTTTCTAGATAAGGCTTGGCAAAGGCAGCGACATTAACCGAGTCATGTTTACCCCCTTTTCGAGTGACATCAATAACCATCATTTTGAGATTGAGATCTCTTAAATCCAGATTAACAGCTTCAGATAAGCGGACACCAGACGCCAAGAGAAGGGAAATAATGGCTAAATCACGTTCTTTATTTTTGTTGAATGATGAGAGAGCACGATTGGAGAGCTGTTGTGGGTACTCTTGATCGATATAAGTCAGAAAGCCTTCTGTTTCATCACCTAGAAAGAGTTTTTGCTTGATGTTTTCAGCTCGGGCAGCAAGTGTTTCTTTCTTTTTTTAGTTGAAACTTTCTTCATTACATTACGATAGAAATAAGGCTCCCCCTGGTCGTTTTCAACCTCCTCGGTCAGATACTTGTAAAGACTAGAAAGTGCTGACAAGGTCCGATTGATGGTTGTCTGAGAGACACCTTGTTTGGTTGTATTGGCGTTCAGCAAAGGACGTTCACGTAGGTAAAGGATAAAGGATTCCATATCTTTCTTTGACATATTTTCCAAGACAGATAAAGGAATATTAGACATTTTATCAGCATTTGAAATACCAGACTCTAAAACCCAGCTGAAAAATCGATCGTATTCCTTGAGGTATTCATACAAGGTTGTAAAACTATAGGGAACAGCCAGCTTAGATTGGTAGTATTCCAGAACATACCAAGGCATGATTTGTTTTAGTTTGTCGATTCGTTCCAGTAAAATCTCACGTTTCATGTATTTTCTCCATAAATAAGTATACTAGTAGTATAGCATAGACTCATTTATTTTTCAAGAAAATTATAGTTTTTCGGAAAGATGTTATAGGAGCTTTTAAAGTGATAAAAAAGACTTACTTTATATTTACTTTATAAATACTACTAGAAATAGGTCATTAGACTAAAAAAACCTGATTTTATGTTGAATAAAAACCAAGTCTTTTTTGTATATATGAATCCATTAAAAAATTTTTAACGTTTTCCAATTAAAATTAGAAAAAATTATTCTTATAATTCAATTTCTCTAAAAAATTTCAATTGCCATTTTTGTGTTGATTGAGCCGTTGTATTTAAATTTGTGCACCAAGGTGGATAAAATCTCATAGACATTTTCCCATTGTTGTCTTTTGTTGATAGAATTTTTCTACTGATAGCCTCTTCATTTGAAATAATAAAAAGTCCGCTCTTATCATTATCGATAACAACAATAACGAGTTCATCTCCCAAATCTTCATTGGTATTATGTAGAACATCAAGTATTCTCATTATGATGTAGGTCCTCCTTGGAATTTTCTTAATTAAATAGTTTACATAACATAAATTATGTAAAAAAACTCCTACAACAACAAATCTTTTACTTTCCCAATTTCACTTTTTGGAATCACTAGATGAATCATATCACCTAGATACATTCTGGTTGAGCCGTTAACTGTTTGGCTCTTGCCATTATGAACTTGTGTTGTGATGAGGACATTGTGTGGTAGGTTGAGTTCATGAACCTGTTTTCCAGCGATTTTGTCAGATACAGGGATTTCAATAAGTGTGACTTCTCCTTCATCTGTCGCTTCTTCTGGTAGCATTTTTTCAAGCATGGCCTCATAGACTGGTGCACCCTTGAGCAAATCCATGATAATATAGGCGACCAAGGTTACTAATCCAAGTGACATGAGGTTGCGAATATCTCCTACCATCTCAGTTACTAGTATCATAGCAGTTAAGGGAGCCTTAGATATTGCTCCAAAATAGCCACTCATTCCTAGAATGACAAATATAGGGAATTGCTCCTGACTGACAAGTCCAAGATTGACACAAATAAGGCCAACTAGAGCTCCAAGTAAGGAGCCAAGCGCCAAAATTGGTAGGAAAATTCCTCCTGGAAGGCCACTTCCATAACTAATCATGCTCCAAACAAAGCGAATCAAAAAATAAACTAATAGAATTTGGAAACTAAAATCTTGCTCAGTTAGGGAAAGAACCAGCTGATTTCCACCACCAAGGATTTGGGGTAAGAAGATTCCCACTGGTATGATGAGAATAAAGGCAAGAATTGGGTAATAAGCCCTATCCAAATGGATTTTTTGACCAAGCCAATCATAAACTCGACCAACATTGAGCACAGCTTTCTCATAGAGAAAACCAGATAGTCCAAGAAAAACTCCCATAACCAAGTAAATCCAATACTGATCAAGGGTCATGAGTGGGATATTGTCTGGCATATCCAGTACGGGTGTTAGGCCAAATATGAGTAAAGAAACAAAGTTTGCTACGAGACTAGCTGCGAGAGTAGATACCCAGAAAAAGCGTGAAAAATGGTGATAAACTTCTTCTACCACAAAGAGAAGTCCTGCAATCGGTGCATTAAAGGCTGCAGCTAGACCAGCGGCAGCTCCACTCGCAATCAGGGAACGCTCCTCTACTGGACTGGATTTGAGCCACTTGGCAATACCTTTTCCACCAACTGCTCCAAGTTGAATACTTGGTCCTTCACGCCCCAGCATAAGTCCACTTGCAATAGCAAGAATTCCTAGAATATATTTTTTCCAAAGTACGCCCCACCAGTTGAGGGTCATCAGGCCTTTCAGTTCGGCTTCGACTTGAGGAATTCCTGAGCCTTTGATATCTTTTTCTGACCGTGTTAGTTTAGCACTGAGCCAACAGATGAGTACATAAAACAAAACTAGTAGAAAAAGATTGCGAACTAGGTGCGCTTGATCTTGATAAAGTCCTTGTATCAGGTGGAAACCTTTTTCAATTAAGAAACGAAAGGATCCGACGATTATCCCAACGACAAGACCGACAATGATACCTCGTCCAACTTGGGATAATATGGTGCTTGATGCAAAGGTAAATTCTTTCTTGGAATTGAGTGTTTCTGACTGTTCCTCCATAATCATTCCTTCTAACTTAACTTTCTTTTTTACCTGAAACCAGTGATTTAACGGGTTCAAAGCTGGTTCGGTGAATTGGGGTAACTCCTAGTTTTTCGAGTCCTTCTAGGTGTTTAGCTGTTCCATATCCTGCATTAGAAGCAAAATCATAGCCAGGGAACTGCTGATCGTAGTCATTCATCAATTCATCACGTGTCACCTTGGCTACTATGGAAGCTGCTGCAATTGAAAGGGAATTAGCATCACCTTTGATGATGGAGGTTTGTGAAATCGGCAAGTCCAACTTCATGGCATCTATCAAAAGGTGCTCAGGTTGAGGACTGAGCTGGGAGATTGCTTCCTTCATAGCTAGTTTGGTTGCTTCATAGATATTGACTTGGTCGATGACTTGATTATCCATGATACCAATGCCGATTGACAGGGCTTGGTTTTGAACGGCTTGGAAAATTTCCAGATGTTTCTTTTTAGGAATTTTCTTGCTGTCGTTGAGACCTTTAATCTTACAATTTTTAGGTAAAATAACGGCTGCAGCGACTACAGGTCCAGCCAGAGGACCACGGCCGACCTCATCAACACCAGCAATTAATGTCAATCCTTGCTTATAAAGTTCTTTTTCGTAGGAAAGCATGGATTCCAAACGAAGATCCTCATCCAATTCAGCTTGAATGGCTTTTTTACGCTTGCTGATTTCCTTTTGAACTCCAGAGCGATTGTCCTTTTCAAGATCTAAAAAAATAGTGTTATCAAGGTCTTTGACTGTAGCAAGGAGTTCTTTGATTTCTTTAATCGTCGCCATCTAGGTCTTCCAATGTATCTAAGGTATAGTTACCGAGTTTACCATCACGGACTTCCTTCACGAAGAGACTGTAGAAACGGTCATAGTCGTCTCTGAAACCGAGGGCGCGGGTCATGTCCATAATAATAACCGGAGCTTCTTCTTCAATTTTCATTTGTTTGAAGCGTTCAGCCAGCTTTTCTGGATAATGTTCTTTGAAATAATTGAGACCAAAAATAGTTACCTCATCCATAGGAAGCAACTGGTCTTTAATAGCTCCAGTCAAGGCCAACTTAAGCGCAACAGTTTCATCCTCAAACTTAGGCCAGAGAATCCCTGGTGTATCCAAGATTTCCAGGTCTTTATTAGTTTTGAGCCATTGTTGTCCCTTGGTCACACCTGGTTTGTTTCCGACAACAGCAATTTTCTTGCCAGCCAAACGGTTCATGAGAGTGGATTTACCAGCATTTGGAATCCCGATAATCATGGTACGCAAGGTTTCAATCTTGATCCCACGTTCTTTTTGGCGAGCAATTTTATCAGCCATGAGTTTTTTGGCCGCATCTGTTACGACTTTTACAGTTACTTGCTCTTTGGAGTTAATAGCTAGCGTCTGGATTCCTTGTGATTCAAAATATTGACGCCATTCCTTGGTTATTGCTGGATCAGCCAAGTCCGCCTTGTTTAAAATCAAGAGTTTTGGTTTGTCACCAACAATCTTAGTCAACATAGGATTTTGACTAGATAGAGGTAAGCGTGCATCAACCAAAATCGTCACAAAATCAACAAATTTTAAATTCTCCTGCACCTGTCGACGCGCTTTAGACATGTGACCAGGAAACCATTGAATAGTTGCCATAATATATCTCCTTGGGATTGAAAAATTTTAAAAACGTTTTCTTTCTTATCCTCTATTCTATCATAAATTAGCCTTTTTTGCATGCTCTTTTGGCTATGAGAAATCTATTAAGCATAATTTTATTTATGTCTTTTACAAAACAGTAAACTTTTATAAAGGATATTAGATTTCAAAAACTGTAAACCTTCAACAAAGAGGATTTTCACCGCACCCAATATCAAAAAAAGAAGATGACGAATCATCTTCTTAAAAATAAAAATATAGAGCCAGACTGATTCTGAACTCTATATTATTTCACTTACTCAGCTTTTATATTATTTAAATAATGGATTAAAGAAACCGTCTGTGTTCTTAAGAAGAGCTTTGAATACCTTGGATTTAAGAGTAACAGTTTTATCTGTTCCACCTATTTTAAGATCTTCTTCAACTGCTTTATCAAACAGGGATTTTAGCTCATCATAATTAGTAATTCGACGACCATCAATTTCAATAGCAGTAAATCCTTTTTCTGCCTTTGATTTAACCTCTTTGAACCATTCTTTTTTCCACTCTTCAAGATTATTGAATTTATCCTTAGACACTTTCTTGATAATGAAATCATCACCTAATAGCTTGTTGTTCTCTCTATTAGCTTCACCTTGGTATTTACTAGATACATATCCGATAAATCCATTTTCATAGCCAAAGTAACCCCACATACGGAAGGCATTATGCTTGAATGATAATGAACCTGGGGCACCTTTACTTGTATTACCACCATAAATACCAGCCATCATTTGAACATTAACATATGCTGAATTAGGCGTAAAGTCCTCTGGTCGGAATATACCATTACCTGGATTATTATGTTTGGTCATAAAGTTATTATCAACCAAATCATCGATACTTGCTAATGATTTAGTTTTCTCTCCATCATTTAGGTCACGAACTTTATCCCATTGGTGTGGAGCGGTTAATTTATTTAAACCATCAACATGTCTATCGACTCTGTCAATTTTCTTGAACCACTTGCTATTGTCACCTTTTAATCGTGGTAATACAGCATCAGCCTCAAGATGGTCTAACATCATAAGAGCATCATTATAATTTCTCATGTAACGGTCGATGTCTTCACGAGTTTTCAATTTATCTGGATCATAGTTATACCACTGATCACCATCATTATTACGATGATAAGCCATGTTAAGACCTAAAGCGCCATATTCACCATTGGTTGTCGATTTATCTGGTGTTTGTAACATACCTTGAGCATAAGCTTCAACGTCTGTACCCTGACGATGTCTATGACCACCGAAGTAAAGCATTCTATCGTTCACGTGTGTTGTTTCGTGAGTGAAGGCTGAAATACCAAACGGACTAATCATATCCGTCACCATAAACAAGACCTTGTCATCATTATTCGGATCATCAAAAATTGATGCCATAGCGCCCATACGCCAATCTCTATCATGATGTCGCCATGTTGGACCATATAATTCACGAATTGGAGCTACAGGGTTACCTTTACCGTCAAATCCTCGACGACCTACAGGAGAACCATTATAGGTCTGATTATCCCAAACAGGTGTTGGTACCATTTTCTCACTCTTAAGCAATCTATCCCTTACATTAGGTAATGCTAAACGTGACCAGAAGTCTAAGTATGTTTGTTGTGCATGTGCAACCTTATCAATTTCTTTTTTGAATTCATTTCTAGCTTCTTCTGTATACTTACCATATTTCTCAAATGAACTGTACGCCATCGTATTATATGTTGAAATTAAGAACATATGAGCATCTTTGAGCGTTAGAAGTGGTAGAATCATACGTCCATGAACACCATTATCTAAACCATCGAATACACGGTGGCGTTTATCTTTCAACTCTGTATTTGTTGTCTTAGGTTCTGAAACATATACATTTTTAGCAGAATGGATAAACCAATCGTTAATATCTTTATCCTCAGTGAACAAACGCATGTTGTATTCTAGGAAGTTACGAAGACTACCTTTACCAGTATTACTTGCAATGATTTCACGATAAGCATCCTGAGTTCGGTCACCCTTTAAGTTCTTCTCGCTAGACCCAATGTTAATCAATCGATCTAACACACTTGGTGTTTTACCGTAGAAGTCAGGTTTAAATATCATAATGTCTTTGATACTCATACTGTTGTCAGTATACTTAATGTTATAGTAACGGTTCAAGTAAGATAGAGCCATCATGATTTTCGCTTTGTTGTCATCAACTTTCTTTACAAGTGCTTTCATAGCAGCTTCGTCACTATTTAATTGATGGTCTTCGTTTTCGACTAAAGCTTTCACAAATTTATCGAGATTAGCTTTAACATCAGCAAAGCTTTCTTCTAGATACAAATCAGATGGATTTCCAATAATTTTACGAACATCTTGCGAATCGTATGTGACTGAAGCTAACTTCTCTTTCACATCTGTAATTAGTTTCACACGGTCTTTCTCAACCATATTTGGTGTATAAACAACGTTTTGTCCAGCGATGGTATATTCACGAACTTGTTTCACTTTAGAATCAGTATTCTTAGTAACATCCATTTCTTCCTTAGTACCATCAGCATAGTGAACCATAATCTTATCAATATCTGATAAGTCAGTTACAAAATGTCCGTCTTTCATACCAGTAACAGAAAGAACTTCTTTCTTAGCTAAGTTTGAATCTTCTGCAAGTTTGTTACCTTGATTAACAATCCATTCTTTATTGTAGAATGGTTGGAGTTTTTCAATATTACGATAAGCTAAATCACGTTCTGTTTTGTAGTCTTGAGTTGTCTTATACTCATCTTCTTTTCTGGTTAAACGATTTAAGCGGTTGACGATAGGTTCGTTGATTTCGTATTTATCTGCGGATATGCCTGTAGCTTCAATTTTAGATTTTGCCTCTTCTTCAGAAATAGGTTTAATACGATTTTTATCTTTTGAACGCTGGTAGCTAGAATTCCCATCACTGACACCTACTACAACGTAATTTCGTTTCACATTATTTCCTGTCCAATAGCCATCATCATAATCAATATCACTAGAACCATAGAAAATTTCACCATTAGATACCTTCATCATGGAAACTGAATCTTCAACGGAACCGTGATGCTTCATGCTTCCTACAACACCACCATTTTCAATTGGTTTAGCTACATTAATGGTTCCTTTTGCAACTGATTTCTTAATCGCACCATCACGACTTACAGCACCGTTATCCCCACCGTTTTGTGAACTATAAGCAATTCCCGCAGCTTTTGCCTTATCACCGACAAGATTAGCATCCACATATGCTTTTTCTACTAAACCTTTCCAGTTTTCACCAACAATACCGGTCAAGTATTGTCCACCATCACCGACAGCAGTTACGTTACCGATAAAGGCCACATTTCTGAGTGTACCTTGGTTATCAATCTTATCAATAAATCCAGATACCCAGTTTCTGCCTAATACGTTACCAGTCACTTTGACATCTTCGATTTTAGCGCCACCTTTAATAGTGTCGGCAATCGGTGCAATGCGGTCTGCCCAAGGCATATTGATATTTACATTCCCAATATTTACTTTGGTTACTGTACCACCGATAATGTTCCTGAATAGAGGACGCTCCGTGTTGTGGATAGTATAATGTTTTCCCTCTACACTCTTCAATGTACCTCTAAAATCACCGTCAACATACCATTTCTTAGGTGTTGGAACACCAGTGGCATTCAAATCTGCACCAATTTTAAATGTACCGTTTTTATCAGCATTCATAGCATCTACCAATTCTTTAAAGTTATAATAAACGTTATCAACTTTTGGAACTGGTTTTTCAATATAATGCACATACTTATTACGAACCTTCGTTGGGTCTGTATGTTGAATCAAATCTTGCGCTTCAGCAGTGATTTTATAAAGTTTTTTACCTTCTTCTGTCACCTCTTCAATAGAGTCAACAGCTAAACGAGTTACCTTATTATCGCGACTAGTGATTTTTAAGTACATTTTTTTAACATCTTCATCAGATGGTTTTTCAGTCATAAAATCACTAGATGTTTCAGTACCATCGTCATTTACCTTCACTAAATTAGTAGATGCGATATTTTTAATTTCAACTTTTTTCAACTCTAAACGTAAAGGTTTTTCGTTCAATTTAGAAGTTTCATCACCTTCACCTCGATTATAAATCATTGTTGTTGAAATCTTATAATCTTTGAATAAATCCAAACCTTGAACAGCACCTGTCAATTTTTCTTTAGATAAGTCAACTCGCTTAACAACAGTATTCCCATCCTTAATCTCAGCTATAATGCTCTTGATTTCAGCATTACCTGTATTTTCAAGAGTGTAATCCAATTTAGCTGAACGATCCATCGCATCTTCTGTAACCTTATCCAAAGTCAAAGTTGGTGCAACTTTTGTAGTATATTCAGGTAACTCAGCTTGCACTTCAGGCTCACCTTTGTCTGTCACAACAGCTTCGGGTAACTCTGATTGAACCTCAGGTTCGCCTTTGTCGGTTACAACTGCTTCTGGCAATACTGGTTGAACCTCAGGTTCCCCTTTTTCAGTCACAACTGCTTCTGGTAAGACTGGTTGAACTTCTGGTTCCCCTTTTTCAGTCACAACTGCTTCGGGTAACTCTGGTTGAACCTCAGGTTCCCCTTTTTCAGTCACAACAGCTTCTGGTAATACTGGCTGAACTTCAGGTTCCCCTTTTTCAGTCACAACGGCTTCTGGTAATACTGGCTGAACTTCAGGTTCTCCTTTTTCAGTCACAACAGCTTCTGGTAAGGCTGGTTGAACTTCTGGTTCCCCTTTTTCAGTCACAACAGCTTCGGGTAAGGCTGGTTGAACCTCAGGTTCCCCTTTTTCAGTCACAACAGCTTCTGGTAATACTGGCTGAACTTCAGGTTCCCCTTTTTCAGTCACAACGGCTTCTGGTAATACTGGCTGAACTTCAGGTTCTCCTTTTTCAGTCACAACAGCTTCTGGTAAGGCTGGTTGAACTTCAGGTTCCCCTTTTTCAGTCACAACAGCTTCGGGTAAGGCTGGTTGAACTTCAGGTTCCCCTTTTTCAGTCACAACGGCTTCTGGTAAGGCTGGTTGAACCTCAGATTCTACCAGATTACCACCAACTGGTGCTGTATATTCTGGCTTCTCAGCTTTAGGTGCTTCATCTGGTACTGTACCTACAGGTTGAGTGTATTCAGGTTTCTCAGCTTTAGGTGCTTCGTCAGGGACTGTGCCTACAGGTTGAGTGTACTCTGGTTTCTCTGCCTTAGGCGCTTCGTCAGGGACTGTACCCACAGGCTCAGTGTACTCAGGTTTCTCATCTTTAGGTGCTTCATCTGGAACCATACCTACAGGAGCTGTGTACTCAGGCTTCTCATCTTTAGGTGCTTCATCAGGTACTGTGCCTATCGGTTCAGTATATTCTGGTTTTTCATGAACTTCAGGCTCAACCAGATTACCACCAACTGGTGCTGTATATTCTAGCTTCTCTGCCTTAGGAGCCTCATCTGGGACTGTGCCCACTGGTTGAGTGTATTCAGGTTTCTCAGCTTTAGGTGTTTCGTCAGGTACTGTGCCTACAGGTTTAGTGTATTCAGGTTTCTCAGTTTTAGGCGCTTCGTCAGGAGCCATACCTACAGGTTGAGTGTATTCTGGCTTCTCAGCTTTAGGTGCTTCATCAGGAGCCATACCTACAGGTTGAGTGTACTCAGGTTTCTCAGCTTTAGGTGCTTCATCAGGAGCCATACCTACAGGTTGAGTGTATTCTGGTTTTTCAGCTTTAGGCGCTTCGCCAGGTACTGTGCCTACAGGTTTAGTGTATTCAGGTTTCTCAGCTTTATGTTGCATTTCTGAGATTACATCATCATCAAGAGGTAAGTATCCAATATAACGATATCCAGCAATTTGAACTACACCTTCATTACTTGGTGTTCTCAAAGGATTGCTTATATCGAGGGCTTGCATACTAGAAAGACTAATTAGTCCGACAGTAGTAACTAAGAACAAACTACTAACTTTTTTCTTTTTATGAACCAACAGAACTAAACTACCAATAGCTAATAGACCTAAAGCCGTCAGCACAGAAGTCGATGAACCTGTTGCAGGAAGAGCTTCCTGCTGATAAATAAGAGCATAAGTTGCTTCATTATCAGTAGGAATTCCTGCTTGAATCTTAGTTTGTTCTTCTTGTGTAAGAGCGCTTTTTTCAACATAATGATAGGTAGAAGCATGAATGATTGACGGTGCAACCAAGATACTTCCGAGTAAAACTGAACCAACAATCCCACAGATTTTTCGGATTGAAAACCGTTCTTTTTTAAATAATGACAATCGTAATCACCTTCTTTAATTTTATTTCCTAATAGTAAACACTATTTTTTATTATTAAAAATTGAACTTCTAAAATCATCAGTTTGATTTAGATAGGCCTTAAACACTGCTCTCTTTAACTTATGAACTGCACTATCATATTCTGGATTATAGTTGTCCCAAGAATAACGATTCTCATCTGCATCCTTACGGACAGCTTCGTCCATTAATCGCTGCAACTCTGTAACACTACTTATGGTTTTCGTAGAAAAACTAGTCCAAGATTTAGTTGGATCGTTGAAGGTAACCTTTTTCAAGTTTCTAAACTGATCCACCCGTTCTTGGTACATAGCTTTCTTGAAATCTGCCCAAGTTTTATATTGACCGTTAAATACTTTTTGAAGGACAAGTTCATCTGTAACTAAACCTACTTCTTTACCATAAGACTTAATCTTACTTCCCGCCGCTTTTGCATCTTTTTCATATTGATTTGAGATATATGGTACCATTCCATCCTTAAAGCCTTTGGCAGCCAAAAGTTCATAAGCTATCCTACGTCCCATCAAATCACCCGGAGTTCCCTTGCTGCTCAGAGCCGAATAGATTGGGGCGAAGAGTTTAATCGTATAGTAGCCGTTTCTTTCATATTCCCCAGACTTGTATTCACGAGCTGACAAGATATTATTTGTAATCAAACTATCAAAAGTAGTCAATTTTTTGGCATCTTCTTCTGTCAGATTTTGTACAACGTTAGTAGCGTAAACCTCATTTCCATCTGCAGGATCTTTCACGTATTTATTCTCGATTTTTCTCAGGGCTGTCATTTTCTGATAAGCATCTAACTGTTTCACGATAGATTGCCCTTCAAGATATTCCAACATGTAAACAACATCAAACATATTGTGGACGTAGTTCTGAAGATCTGCTGCGTCATTAAATCTTGTAGTTGGATCAAGTACTTGCAATCGCTGACCTTCTGTACTATCTGATGTTTTATGTTTCAAGATAGAGTTGATGGTAATGGTTGCATCACTTGGTTGGTCAGGGGCTTGCAATAAGCCTTTTGCGAAGAACTCCGGTCCTAAGCCACTTCTTCGACCATAGCCACCAAGGTAAATATCCTGATCTGAATCATGTGTCATCTCATGAGTATAGGTGATAGCTCCATCCTTATCTAACATACGATAGGACATATAGTAAACGCCATCTCCAGTTGCATAAGCACCATGATGATTGTGAACTACTTTATTCCCCACTGGACCAAAGAAATTCTTCATCGCCGGATTGGTACTATCAAACGTAGCCTCAACTGTAGCTTTTCCAGAGGTTCTATCATCTCCAAATTTATAGGCATCATAAAGTAGAATCGTACGATAGAGTTTTTCACGTCCTTCTTTATCTAAAATGCGATACCAATAATCGTAGTGATCTCGTTGACGTTTAGCTGTCTCACGCGCATTTTCTTCAACGAAATTATCGAGTTCCTCGCCCGCTTTATGCTCATTATTGCGGTAGCGATCATAAGCTCCAAATCCTAGACTAGACATGGTCGAGATGACAAAGACTGATTTCTCCGGCAAGGTTAGGAGCGGCAAGACCATATTGCGGTATTTCCATGTGGCACTAGTGATACGGTCGTAGACACCAATAGAATACTTGGTACCAGCCTGTCCTTGTTTTGTTTTCACCTCTTCAATATTAGATTTTTCTTCGACGATGTAAGCCTTAGTTTGTGATTTAAACCAGTCATTGTTGCTTGTATTTGGTAGAAAGACTTTGCGGTAAGTTTCAAGCGTGCTAAACAAATCTGTCGTTCCATGATGGCTGGCAAGACTGATAGCATAAGTATCAACATTGTTTTTAGCAAGAAGATTGTTAAAGCCAGATTTACCTAACTCAATCAGAGTATCTAGTGGTGAAGTATTTCCTTTACCAAAGAAGTCCGGATGATACATAACTAGGTCTTTGACATTCACTTGACCATAGCTAAAGTTATACCAACGTTCTAAATAAGTTAAACCGAGTAGTAAGGCTTCCTTATTGTTCTTGATTTTATCTACAAGATAGCCTCTGGTAACTGAGTTGTCACCAGCAAGTCCAGCATCTGCAGACAAAAGTTTTTTCAAACTGTTTGCCAAATTTTGTTTTGTTTTGGCGAACTGGTCTTCTAAATAGAGCTCGGTTAACTTAACTTCTGGAGAAATACCAAGTGTCTTTCTGATGGCATCCGACTTATAGTTAACATTTTGTAAGTCAGGTAAGACTTGCTTAATGATAGAGTCTTGGTCATACAAGAATTGATTTGGAGTGTAGAGGAGTCCTGTATCCCCTAAACTATATTCTGCTAGCTTGGCAAAATCAGTCTGGTACTTGAGATCGAGCTTCTCAGATGAATGGTCCTGATAGTGAAGTAAGAGTTTATTTGCAGTCTGTTTGTTAGAAACAATATCTGTGATGACTTGGTCATCCTTCATCATAACTGCGGACAAGAGTTCTTTTTGATATAAGAGACTGTTCTCCTTGACCAGGTTTCCGTATTTCACGATGGTCGCCTTGTTATAGAAAGGTAACAATTTTTCAATGTTCTTATAAACCAAAGCACGCTTAGCTTGATAATGCTTCACCTTAGAAAAATCACTTTCTTTACTACCACTTGTTGAAAGGGGCTCCACTGTTGGAGGAGTGAGAGGATTGATTTCTGCTTTTTTATTAGTCACTTCAGAAGCATCTAGCATTGTTCCTCTTTCTTTAAAGGATTCTTTGCTGACGACTTCATCCCTAACCAAGGTGACATTGTATACTCTGTTCGCCTTGCTGCTGAATGTGTCCTTCACCTTCATTCCATTGTAGTGGTAACCGGTAATAGCATTCCCGTTGGTTACATTGACATCACTTAGTACATTGGTCAATCTTCCTGCATGCTGTTCCTCATTCGTCTTTCGATCCCACAAATATCCAGCCACACCCGCAACTCTACCAAAGTGCTTGACATTGTTGATATCACCTTCAGCATAGCTATCCTGTATATGCGCATCTTGATCTACTAGACCTGCAAGCCCACCAACAGTCTGATCTGAACTATTGGTGTTGGATGAAATGACTACTGTCGCTTTTGATTTAGTCAGTGAAGCTTTGTTTCCTGTCAAATGACCGACCAGACCACCAATATTATAGGCAGCTGTTGTTTCATAGGTATTGACAATTCTTCCCTTGAAACTACTCTCTGTGATGCTTGATTGGTCTGCCTTAGCCAACAAACCACCGATACCACGTTCTCCAGCCAGAACACCATCGACATGAACTTGTTTAATCTTTGTGCCATTCGTAGCTTCATTTGCCAGTGAACCAATATCATTTTTCCCTGAAATAGCAACATTTTTTAGACTTAGTTTTTCTACTGTAGCACCACTCAAGTTTTCAAACAGAGGTTTTTTCAAATTATAGATAGCATAATTCTTGCCATCTTTTTCACCAATCAACTGACCAGTAAAGGTGCCCTTGATATAGGATTTATCATCAGGACCAAGCTCCACTTCGTTAGCATTCAGGCTGGCCGCTAAATGATAGGTTCCAGAGGGATTTTGGTTTATAGCTTTGACCAGATTACTAAAGGAAGTAAAGTTTGTCTTTTCCTCTTTAGACTTCTTATCGAGGTAGAAGGTGAAATGGTCGACATATTTATTGTTCTGCTCTTGCTGGAGTTTCTCAGCCTTAGCTGTAATTTTATAAACTGGCTGACCATTTCTTTCCTCTTCAGTTATTGAGGCAACTGGTAGATAGACATCTTTAAATGCAGAAGATTTTACCTTGACAAAGTAATTATCCGTATTCTTTGGAATTCCATCCAATGAGATATGTTGTCTATAAGTCCCATTCGTCTGGCTGTACAACTCAATATCCGAAACATTTCTTAATTCGAGTGTTTTTTCTGGATCCTGTTCTTTCGTTTTTTCAGTCGGAATATCTGGCTTTGCTTGATCAATATCACCAGTGTATTCTGGAAGTGGGGCTACCTGTTCAGGCTCACCTTTGCCACTTACTACAGCTTCTGGTAACGCAGGTTGGACAGCGGATTCCCCTTTGTCAGTTACAACTGCTTCTGGTAAGGCGGGTTGGATTGCAGGTTCACCTTTGTCAGTTACGACTGCATCTGGTAACTCTGGTTGAACTGCAGGCTCCCCTTTGTCACTTACTACAGCCTCTGGTAAGACGGGTTGGACTGCAGGTTCACCTTTGTCAGTTACAACTGCTTCTGGTAACTCTGGCTGAACTGCAGGTTCCCCTTTATCGGTTATAACAGCTTCTGGCAACTCTGCTTGAACTGCAGGCTCCCCTTTGTCGGTTACAACTGCTTCTGGTAACTTTGGCTGAACTGCAGGTTCACCTTTGTCACTTACTACAGCCTCTGGTAAGATGGGTTGGACTGCAGGTTCACCTTTGTCAGTTACTACAGCTTCGGGAAACTCTGGTTGAACTGCAGGCTCCCCTTTGTCGGTTACAACTGCTTCTGGTAACTCTGGCTGAACTGCAGGTTCACCTTTGTCACTTACCACAGCTTCTGGTAAGGCAGGTTGGGTTGCAGGTTCGCCTTTATCGGTTACTACAGCTTCTGGCAACTCTGGTTGGATTGCAGGTTCCCCTTTTTCAGTTACTACAGCTTCTGGTAACTCTGGTTGGATTGCAGGTTCCCCTTTATCGGCTACGACTGCCTCTGGTAACGCAGGTTGGATTGCAGGTTCCCCTTTGTCTGTTACAACAGCCTCTGGCAACGCAGGTTGGACTGCAGGTTCCCCTTTGTCAGTTACGACTGCCTCTGGTAACTCTGGTTGAACTGCGGGTTTGCCTTTGTCACTTATAACTGCTTCTGGCAACTCTGGTTGGACTGCTGGGTCGCCTTTGTCACTTACCACAGCCTCTGGCAACGCAGGTTGGATTGCAGGTTCCCCTTTATCGGTCACAACTGCTTCTGGCAATTCAGGTTGAACTGCAGGTTCGCCTTTATCGGTCACAACTGCTTCTGGCAATTCAGGTTGGACTGCAGGTTCCCCTTTGTCAGTTACGACTGCCTCTGGTAACTCTGGTTGAACTGCGGGTTTGCCTTTGTCACTTATAACTGCTTCTGGCAACTCTGCTTGGACTGCAGGCTCGCCTTTGTCACTTACAACAGTTTCTGGCAATTCTGGTTGGACTGCAGGCTCGCCTTTGTCACTTACCACAGCTTCTGGTAAAGCGGGTTGGACTGCAGGTTTGCCTTTGTCAGTCACAACTGCTTCGGGAAGCTCTGGTTGAACTGCAGGCTCGCCTTTGTCACTTACCACAGCTTCTGGTAAGGCAGGTTGGGTTGCAGGTTCGCCTTTTGCGCTTACAACGACAGAATTTGAAGATTGTTTCTCTTCTTTTCTTGGATTGGTTAATTCTGCAGAGAGAGGTTTTTCAACTACTTGAACTTCTGTCGGCTTAGTTGAAGAAACAGATGTTTGTTCCTGCATAGCTTGTACTGTTGATGGATTCTCGACAAAATTCGGTGTAACACTATAATCCACCTTTTGTTGATTTTTAGGAGTAGCTACTGATTTCTCTTGATTGCTTACTTTAGATTCAGAAGTTATGTTTTCCTCTTTGATATATCCGATATATGTATAACCTGAAATATCTTTAGGAAGAGGTAATTTTTCTCCAGAGGTCAATTCATAGTCCGTATTGTAATTCAGTAAAAGATTATTTTCTAAAGCATGAGCTGAAATTAGGACACCATTTCCTATTCCTGCAACCAATACTAAATGTAATACCGTTTTATTCTTGACCTTTTTCTTAGAGACAGCAAAAATTAAAATCCCCAGAGCAGCTAAGTTAGCACCAGCAACTAGGGCTTGCATCTCATTCTTGCTTCCAGTGTTGGGTAAATCTCCCAGTTGATTTTGGGAATTTAACTTATAAACAAGATAATAAGTCTCATCATCATTCTCCACGTATGTCGGAATATCATAGACAAGCTGATTCTTTTCATCTGATGATAGCTCTGACTCTGTCACATATTTATAGTGAACACCTTTAGTCTCTTGAGCCTCTACAGATGAACTACCTAATACAGACATAAAAAACAAACTTGAAATCGTAGCAGATACAAGTCCTACTGATAATTTTCTAAATGAAAAACGCTGCTGTTTTTCACCAAAATACTTTTCCATGATTCCTCCTTGAAATAAAATTTTTAAATATGTAAGGCAAACTTTATTATATTAGCTTGTTATCTTATAAAAAAGTAGCATACTTTAATTATACTCTTAATTTACCAAAAAGTCTTAAAATTGCGTTACGTTTTCATACTTTGTTTTATATATAAAATACGAAGGAGCAGGGTTTGCCATTTCCTATTTTCTCTTTTTGGATAAAATGTAACCTACCATGGAATTTCCACGGTAGGTGTTACTTATATCACTAATCGTTCTAAAAATGGTTTGAGGCAGTTGAGGAGAATTCCTTCTATCCAGCTTTCTTGTGCTGAGGATAGATGTTCTGTCTGAAGGCTTTCTTTTAAAAAGTCTCTGACTTGTTCTGGTGCGATTTCAAACTCAAAGGCTTTCATTTTATAGAAAAAGTCTAGCAGATGGTCTGATAAGTATTCAGTTGAAAAAGGCACTTCTCCACTTTTTCGATATTCTAATAAGAGTCGAGCAAAGCGAGATTTTTCGTCAGGAAGCTCACGGAAATAGGAATTGAGGAGCCAGGTCTGCTTCTGCTTTCTTTCAATTGGATCCTGACCGGCAATTCGTTGATCTTTTTCCAACTCTTTTTGGTATTGTTTGGCCTTGATAGCCCGTTCTGTCCGATTTTTACCAAAAAGAATTTTCTCCCACTTGCGTTCTTCTTGAGTCAGGGTCTCTGTAAAGCCAAAGTAATCTTGGTAGGCACGCTCTGCGGGTCCCATGGCTAGGACCAGATTGTCTGCATATTGCTTGGCGATTTTATCCCTCTTCCTGCGCTCTTTCTCTGCCTGGACACGGAGTTCTTGTTCGTAGTCAATTTTCTCCTTACCTAGCTTGACAAGGTAGAGTTGGTCATCTGGTTTGCCAAGTAAAAAGGGTTTGATACACTTTTCAAGGACTTCTTCCATACGAGCCTTTTTCTTGGGCTCTGCCTTGGTCCAACTTCCTCCTTGAAAGACTTCTAGGAAGATCTGGTAGTCTCTCTCAGGTGTAAATTGATTGCCGCGATTAGGCTTGAAAACACCTTTTTCCCAGAGCCACTTTAAAAGACGCTCGTCAAAGTCACTTTTATTGACCTTGATTTTCTCCTTTTTCTGAGCTTTTCTGGTTAGATTTTCAACCTTTCTGAGCAGTTTTTCTTCCTCTTCTAGTTGCTGGTCAAGGGACAATCGATGAAAATGTCGAACACAATCACTACCAATCGGAAAGAGGCGTTGACCTGTGACACCGTTAAAGAGTTCGTAAGCGTACTTTATAGCATTTCCACAGACACAATTGCTACGGCCGATGCCGTTAAAAATCAAGGAAACTTCATTCCATTCCTTGGTAGCTTGTTCCCAAGTATCAGCTTTTGAAGCCTGTAACACCGCATCGTGCAGGGATTTTCTAACTGGAAGTGTCATGAGGTCTCCTTTCTAGATTATACTTTTACAACTTGAACCTCGTCTTTACCGAGTAAAATCAAGTATTTCTCAATATTTTCAATCGAATAGGCTCGAGATAAGGCCTCTCCATAAAGGGCTAACTGAGCACGATAGCGGTTTATGAGTTGACTTGGTTCATCATAGCGGTCTGTCTTATAGTCGAACAGAACGATTTTGTCTTCGTAAAGTAGATAGCCATCAAGGATACCACGGACAACGAAGTCTTCCTGACTCTTTTGGTCTCGTTTGAGCATGGAGAAAGGTTGCTCGCGATAAAGATGGTTGGTATTAGCGAGAATTTCCTGACCGAGTGCTGTATCAAAGAATGCAAGAATTTTAGCAAGATTAATTTTTTCCCTGACAGCTTGGCTGGTTTGAACTTGTTTGAGAGTTTCTGTTAGGCTAGCAAGTGTTGGTTGCTGACTGAGGTCGATTCTCTGCATGAGTTCGTGGGTAGCACTACCAATCTCAGCTCCTGTTACCTTTCCTTTGGTTGAAAAATCTGGCAAATCAAAGTTGATTTTCTTGTCTACTGACTGGCCTTGACCTGCAATCTCGACACCTTCCATATCCATAACTGGTTCGTAGAATTTCTTGATTTGACTTGGGGTTTGAACACTAGGAAGTTCAATAGCTGCGCGGTGAAGAGTATTATATACTTCTACTTCTTTCAGCATTTCAAGGGCTTCTTTGATGGTTTCTGACTGGCGATTGTCTACTTGGGAGCTATCTTGGAGAGGGCTCTTGTTTTCCAACTCTCCGATAGCTTCTCTGGTCAACTGATCTTCTCCAACAAAACGATAGCTAAAGTTGAGATTATCCTTTGCAAACACTTTACTGATAGCCCAAAGCCAATCTTGGAAATTCCTTGCTTGCAGTCTAGTAGAGCTATTTAGTTTTCCATTTTTAGCCGCTGGGTATTCCTTGGCTTCCAGCTTTTCACAAGAACCTTTACCGACAAGATAGAGCTTTTTCTCAGCCCGTGTCATAGCAACATACAGTAGACGCATTTGCTCAGAATAGCTTGCCAGCTGTAATTCTTCTTCGTTCTGTCTATAGGTCAGACTAGGAATGGAGAGTTTGATAGTTTTAGGATAGTGATCTTCCACTGCTCCTGTCTCCATTTTGGCAATATATTTGACACCAAGACCATTCTGACGGCTGAGAATGACCTCTGACATAGAGTCTTGCTTGTTGAAATCTTGATCCATATTGAGGATGAAGACGTAAGGAAACTCTAGCCCTTTACTCTTGTGAATGGTCATGAGCTCTACTGCATCTTTTGGCGGTGCGACTGCCACGCTTGCAAGATCGTGCTGGGCTTCTAGGACCTTGTCAATCATGCTAATAAAACGTGACAAGCCCTTAAAATTGCTCTTTTCAAATTGATCAGCACGCAGTGCTAGGGCATAGAGATTGGCCTGTCTAGCAGGACCATTTGGCAAAGCCCCCACATAATCATAATAAAAACGGTCGTTGTAAATCTTCCAAATCAAGTCATAGAGAGAGTGCGTTTTGGCATACAGGCGCCAAGAATCAAGAATAGTCATGAATTGCTTTAGTTTTTCAGCTAACTCCGTATGAATCAAGCCTTTTTGGATACTTGCCAGTTTTTGTGCATTGACCAGTTTCTCATAGAGATTTTCTTGGACTTTATCCTCTGCTTTCTGACGGGACAAACGTGCTAACTCGTCCTCGTCAAAGCCAAACATAGGAGACTTCATAAGGGCAACCAAGGCATAGTCTTGCAGGGGATTGTGAATGACACGCAGGGTGTCCAGCATGACTTGTACTTCTAGGGATTGGAGATAATTGTTTTGCTCTCCGTCAGTTTTGACAGGAATTCCGTACTCAGATAAGGCGAGGAGAATATGATCATTACGGCTGCGGCTGGAAGTCAAAAGGGCAATTTCCTTAAAAGCTACACCTTTTTCTTGATGAAGTTTCAAAATCTCCTTGATGACTAATCGCATCTCACCAGTTAGTTTCGTTTCTGTTTGACTCTCTTCTTCCTCTTGCCCGCTGTCGTCCTTATCGTAGAGGAGAAATTCCGCCTTGTTGTCTGGATTAGGAATTAGTTTGCTATTGGCAAAAACAAGCTGGTGCATGCTGTCATAGTTGATTTCTCCGACCTCTTGGTCCATGAGCCGTTCAAATACATCATTGGTTGCTGACAGCACTTCTGAACTGCTACGGAAATTTTCCTTGAGGAGAATTAATTTGCCCTCTTTAGGATTCTGCGCATAGCGTTGGAACTTTTCATTGAAAATCTGCGGATCTGCCTGACGAAAACGATAGATGGACTGCTTGATATCTCCCACCATAAAGCGATTATGGCCATTAGACAGCAATTCCAACATCCGTTCTTGAATGTGGTTAGTATCCTGATACTCATCGACCATGACTTCGTGGAAGCGTTCCTGATAAGCCTCACGAACTTGCGAGAAATTCTCTAAAATCTCAATAGTGTAATGGCTGATATCAGCAAACTCAAAAGCATTTTCCTGCCGCTTGCGTTGACGATAAGCCTCCACAAAATCACGCATAAAGTTTTGGAAGGTTTTAGCTAGTTCCCATGTATCTCCATGATAACGTTCTTGATAATCGAGAATGGTTATCTGGTCTGCTAGTTGTCCTAGTTTAGCAAACTGGGTCTTTCTCTCTTCGTTGTAGGCATCAGCCAGTGGCTTCAAATCAGCCTTACGACTGGCATTCGTCAGAGCCCGACCATTTTTCTCTTTTGAGATTGCGACAATACGCGCAAGTACTGCCTGATAATCCTGACTATCAGACTCTTGATTTAAGGAGCCAATTTCATCCAGAACTAACTGAACATTTTCTAAATAAGCAGCCTTTGCAAACTCCTTGGCATCATTATCCAGATGATAACGGAAAAAGCTTTCCAAATCCCAAAGGGCTTGCTGGATTTGCTTAGTCAGTTTTTCTTTTTCACTGGTAAAATCAGCTTTTTCAAAGCCTTTGAGGAAAGATTTACTCAGCCACTTTTGAGGATTACTGGTAGATTGGAGGAAGTCATAAATTTTATAGACTTGCTGTCGCAGACCACGTTCATCTTTGCCGCGTCCAGCAAAATTTTTCAGCAAATGACTAAACTTTTCTTTCTGTTTACCTTGATAATGGGATTCAAAGACCTCATGGAAAACTTCGTTTTTTAGAAGGAGTTGCTCGCTTTGGTTTTGTAAAATACGGAAATTAGGTGCAATATCAAGCAGATAACCGTGTTTACCAAGGAATTTTTGTGTGAAAGAGTCCATGGTACCAATAGCCGCGTTGGGTAGATCTGCCAACTGGCGACCCAAGTGTTGTTTGAGGTCAACGTCATCGCTTTCTTGGATTTGCTGGCTGATTTTTTTCTCCAAACGTTCCTTAAGCTCAGTGGCTGCCTTAACGGTAAAGGTTGAGATGAAGAGTTGAGAAATTTCGACACCACGCGCCAATTGGTCCAGAATACGCTCTGCCATAACAAAGGTCTTCCCAGAACCAGCCGATGCTGAGACTAGGATATTCTGAACAGAAGTGTAGATAGCTTCGATTTGCTCGGCAGTTTTCTTTTGTTCTTTGCTCGAATTTGCTTCTGCTTCTTGCAGTTTTTGAATTTCCTCCTCACTTAAAAAGGGAATGTGCTTCATCAATTCAACTCCTCTCTTATTTTTTCAAACCAAGCTTGCTTGAGTTTTTCTCCGACCAGGCGCTTACCATCAGCTAAGTCCAACTTTTCTAGGAAACGGGCTTGGCCTAAGTGGTAATTGGCTTCAAATCCAGTAATAGCTTGATGTTGCTGAACATACGGTGCAATGCTTCTACCGTTTTCGGTATAAGGATTGATGGCGAACTGGCCTTCTAAAATCTTCTCTGCTGCTTTCTTGTAAAGATGGGCATTGTAGTCTAGTAGGAGCTGGAATTCCTCATCTGTCAGCTGGTTAGCCTTATTTTTGTTGTAAAATTCACCCAAATGACTGCTTTCTTTTTCTAAAAAGAGGCCTTGGTATTTCATAGACTTACTGGCTTCTACTACTGCACCTGCTAGACTTTTAACCGCCATCAGAGATTGAACAGGTTCAGCCATCTCCAAGTACATGGCGCCGAAAAAGTTCTGCTCCCCTTCTCTTTTTAGGGCAGCTAGATAGGTTGGTAACTGGGAATTGAGTCCATTAAAGAAATGAGGAAACTGGAATTGAGTTAGACTCGACTTGTAGTCTACTACTCCTATCGCTCCATCAGCTTTCAATCGGTCAATGCGGTCAACCTTACCTCGTACAAAGACACTGCGACCATCGTCCAATTGAATAAAGGCTTGCTCTTTACCGCCGAAGTTCGCCTCTTCTTTGATAGTTTCAATAGCTGGATTATGGCGGAGAATATGGCCAGTCGTGCGAGCTACATCAAGCAGAACTTCTTTGGTAAACTGGGCTTCCAAACTTTCCTGATAAATGGCTTCAAATTCGCGTTCTTGACTGGTTTCTTGGATAGCTTGTTCTAAACGTCTGTCAAAGGAATCTTCGTCAGGCAACTGCAAGGCACGTTCAAAAATTCGGTGCAAGAAATTTCCGTGACTGCGGGCATCAGGACGCAGGCGTAATTCCTCCTGCAAGCCTAAAACATAGCGAAGGAAATAACTGTATTGGTTCCGGTAAAACTCTGTCAAACCAGAGGTAGAGAGGTAAAACTCCTGATCTGTAGGATAGAGAGCTTGTAAGGTATCTTTGGTCAACTGCTTACTGCTTGGGCTTGTTGGAAGGGCTGGATTTGCAAGGCCTTTTTGGTCAAGTTTTTTACCCATGACACGCGCCAGAACCTTAATAAATGTCAAATCTTGCTCAGTATCGCTCGTCTCGGCCTGTTGGTGATAGGCAACCAGACTAGACAAAAGACTGTGATAGGACCCCATATCCTCCTTAGACAGCCCTTTGTGATTCATCCTCTTCTCTCTCCGACTAAATCCAAAATGGACCAGCTCTTGAAGATAAGCTGACTCCTTACTTTCACTTTCATTAAAAAGGCTTGGAGCCGACAAGACCAACTGCTTACGCGCAGAATTGACCAAGGAAAGCATAGTGTAGCGATTTTTCTTGAGATTTTCACTGCTGGCAATTATCAATTGCGTCCCATCTTCTGTCGCTTGATTTAGGCTCTGTCTTTCTTCGTCAGTCAAAAGACTGGTATTTTGCGCGATTTTTGGTAAATTGTCCTGAGTCAGCCCAATAGCGTAGACAAAGTCAGCAGTCAATGGCGCAATCAAATCGTAACTTTGCACCAGAACGGTATCCACTGTCGCTGGAATGGTACGGTATTGGGACAAACTCATTCCAGAATGGAGCAGGGCTAGAAAGTCCTCTAGATTAACTTGCGAACCAGCAAAAACAGTCGCAAATTGTTCTAAAACATGACAGAAAGCCTTCCAAACTTCGGATTGTCTTTCCTGTTCTAGGGCTTCCATGGTAGCTGTCAAATCTTGCAACTGCTTGGTCACCGCTCCTTCTTTTAGAAAGACATTCCACTTTTGCAAGAGATTTTCAGCCTTCTGTTTTCGACTGGCAAAGAGAGTTTCAAGAGGTTCTAAAATTCTCAGGCGAAGGGCATTCAAACGCTCAAGATTAAATTTCCCATGGTGGGATTTGGTGAAGGTTTGCTGAAAGGCTGGCAAGCCATTGATACCAAGATAACGGATATATTGCTCAAATGCGTCAATATCAGACTGACTAAAATCGGTATACAAACCTGTTCTAAGAAGGTTAATCAAATCCTCCTGACGGAAACGATAGCGTTTTAAAGCCAAAATAGACTCGACAAACTGTGTCAAGGGGTGGTGCGCCATGGATTCGCTTCTACCAAGGTAGAAAGGAATCTGATACTGGTCAAAAATGGTTTTGAGAGATAACTGATAAGAAGCTACATCTCCCAAGAGAATACGAAAATGCTTGTAACTCAAGTCTGGATTGTCATGTAATTTCTGACGGATGCTACGGGCTACTAGCTCCAACTCCTCCTTTTGCGTCAAACAAGACCAGATTTGTAGATTTTCACGGTCTTTCTCATCGACATCCAAAGCGAGTTCTGAAAAGTCATAAGAAGACTCCAGCAAACGAGAGACCTTGTCAAAACTATCCATCTTCTCATGAATTTGAGAATAGTCCTGAGCAGGCGTTTGGTATTTAGAGGCCAGATGGTGGAGAAACTCCACACTAGCTTGGTAGAGATTACCCTCGCTAAAAGGGCTAGTATAGGCTTTCTTACTAGCATAGGCTCCAATGACAATCTCAACACCCTTGCCATGAAGTAGGTCCACAATTCGCTCTTCCTCGGCAGAAAAACGGGTAAATCCATCAATAACTAAGGCAATCTGTCTAAAATCACTACTAACTTTGTCATTCTCAATAGCCTCAATCAAATGGGACAACTGACTTCCCTGAGCTAACTGAGCTTGATTGAGATAAGCCGTTACCTTCTCAAAAATCAAGAGTAAATCGGCTCTCTTATCCTCATCCGTCAAACTCTCCAAGTCCAAAAAACTCACCTGTGCTTTGGTCATCTCGTGGTAAAGCTCAATCAACTGCTGGATAAACTGAGGATCCTGCTTGATAGCTCCATAAACACGTAAATCCTTAGGATCAAGTTCGGCAAGGCATTTATAAAAAGCCATCCCAAGACCGATATCATCAAGACTGGTCTTGGCAGGCAAGTCATTCAGGATCAGATAACGAGCCATTTGGGCAAAGCGCGTGACAGTAATCGCAAAAGAAGCCTGCTGGGACAAGCATTCCAGCACGGCACGTTCCTTTTCAAATGAAAGAGAGTTGGGAGCAATGTAAAAGACTCGCTTGCCAGCAGCAACTAGCTCTTCCGCCTCTCTGGTTAGAATTTCTGTCAAAGAAGTTCGAATATCAGTATAAAGTAATTTCATCTCAGCCTCGTTTGGTTTCTCAAAGTTTCTTACTCTATTATAGCAAAGTTCGCTTCACTGTCCAAATCCAAAATTCTTGTTGACAATCATTTAACTAGCAAATCAATCAAGCTTCGTCATCCACTTTCATATGATGAAATATATATAGGAAAAAGTCTTTGGAAACTTCAAAATGCCCATAACGAAGCCTAGAAGTATAGTTTTTCCATTCAGGATGTTGTCTGGCTATTTCTATGGAGCAATCTTTGACTGGTAGATAATACTCGACATTTCGTCTAAAGGGAAAGAATCCTTCAAACTGCTCTACTTGATAGGCTTTGTCATCTATAATTTTACCTACGGCCACAAAAGCCTGTAACTTATCTTGACCATTCATATCGTATTTGGGGCTATAGTATAAAAGATAATCGCCTTTTTTCATACGGTTTAAGGGGCCGCCCTTTCCATGACAGACCTGGCAAAAATTCCCCTCAACTCCTCTTAAAACATGATTCTTTGAAACAACTCCGACCCAATATCTAGGCATTTTTATCCTCCAACTCTGCTAACATGCGATTAAAACTTTCTCTATCGTTAGAAAGTTTTTCAAAAAATTCTTCATCAACCCCTTCTACTAAGGGTAAAGCTTGATTGACCTTCTCCACACCAGACTTCGTCACTAAAACCAGTTTGGCTCGACTATCCTTTGGATGTTGATCGCGTCTAATGTAGTCTTTCTTCTCTAGTAACCGGACAATCTGAGAAACCGTCATGACATCCATACCTGTGAAACGAGCAATATCAACTTGTGTTACATATTCCTCTCTATTCGTCAGAAATAAGAGCGAAGTCAAAATGATAAATTGGGGCAAAGTAAGACCAACTGATTTTAAAACTCTTTTTAAATTACTTTCCCACTTGTTGTAGACTTTGATGAAAAGAAGACCTGTGGACTCTGTTTCATCATTCTTGTAAATTGAATTAAAGTGATACTTTGACATTATTTTTCCTTAAATATTAAGTATACATATTATAAGATAATTTATTTTATTTTTCAAGAAAAGGGAGCTTGAATGTTACAATTCTGTCAGACATTTTATGTTCTATATGCTATAATAAAAGCAAAACACCTAGAAAAGGAAGACCTATGATTAAACTACTAGCCTTGGATATGGACGGAACCCTCCTCAATGAAGCCAAGGAAATCCCACAAGCTCACATTACTGCTATTCACCAAGCCATTGAAAAAGGTGTCAAACTGGTTCTCTGTACGGGTCGCCCGCTTTTCGGTGTCCTCCCCTACTACAAAAAACTGGGACTAGACCTCCAGAATGAGTATGTGATTGTTAACAACGGTTGCTCAACTCACCAAACCAGCGATTGGAATTTGGTTGACTGGCAAGAACTCAGTCCAGCTGACATCGAATACCTCTATGACCTTGCTGAAAAAAGTGATGTTCAGTTGACTCTTTTTGACGAGACACATTATTTTGTCCTCGGTGGCAAACCTAATGAAATCGTTCAAAATGATGCCAAGCTAGTCTTTTCAGACCTGACTGAAATTTCCCTTGAGGAAGCTACCAGTGGTAAGTACCGTATGTTCCAAGGTATGTTTTTGGGTACCAAAGAGCAAACAGACGATTTTGAAGAGCGTTTTGCTGGGGAACTCTGTCAACGATTCAGTGGAGTTCGTTCGCAGCCTGTCATTTATGAAGCCATGCCACTTGGAACGACAAAGGCTACTGCTCTTTCACGACTGGCAGAGATTCTGAAGATTGATTCCTCAGAAATCATGGCTATGGGCGATGCTAATAACGATATTGAAATGCTCCAATTTGCAGGGCTTGGTGTTGCAATGGGAAATGCCAGCGATTATGTTAAATCTCTTGCGGATGCCGTTACAGCAAGCAACGAAGAAGACGGCGTTGCGCGTGCCATTGAGAAATATATTTTATAATTAAGAAGCCCAGTTCGTGTCAACTGGGTTTTGATATTTAAGAATTCCTAAAACTTTAGAAACTCTTTAGAAATCCTTGAGCTTTCTTTGATTTCTATGCTTTATACTAAAGTTATCAAAATAAATCAAAAGGAGAGAATCATGAAAACAGTACTTGATATTCATGGATTGTCCAAAAACTTTGACAAACAAGCTATTCTTCAGGATCTTCATTTAACGATAAGAGAGGGAGATATTTATGGACTTATTGGGAAGAATGGAGCTGGGAAGACTACCTTGATAAAAATTATTACGCAACTGCTGTTTGCGGATAAAGGAACTGTTTCCCTCTTTTCTAGTCAATCGGAAAATGAGTGGACCAAGGCTCTATCTCGAGTAGGTTCAGTGATTGAATCACCTGTAGCTCATAATCACTTAACAGCCTATCAAAATCTGAAATATTATTGTATGATTCGTCATATTCCAAATGCTGATCAAGTCATTCGAGAAACGCTGGACTATGTAGGTTTGTCAGATACAGGTAAGAAAGTCTTTCGTGATTTCTCGCTAGGAATGAAACAAAGACTTGGTATTGCCATTGCCCTCCTATCCAAACCAGACTTCCTGATCCTAGATGAACCTATTAACGGTCTCGACCCAATAGGTATCAAAGAATTTCGACTAATGATTCAACGACTAAATCAAGAAAAAGGGATCACCATTCTCATCTCTAGCCATATCTTGTCAGAACTCTATCTCCTAGCCAATCGTTTTGGTATTTTAGATCAAGGCAAGATTATCCGTGAAATCAGCAAAGCTGAATTTGAAACACTAAGCGAGGATTACATTGTTCTTAAGACAGCTGACCAAGAGAAAGCTTGTCAAGTATTAAAAGAACAAATCCATCTCCAGTTCAAGGTTGTGAATCCAGAAAATGAAATCCATATCTTTGGTCAGGAACAAGATGTCAAACAGATTCTTAAGGAATTAACTTTGGCAGATGTTGCTATTGACGAGATTTACTATGCCCGTCAAAACCTAGAAGAATACTTCACTCAATTGGTCGAATAGGAGGAAAATCATGATACATACCATTCAAGCAGACTTTTACCGTCTTTTCCGTTCCAAAGGTTTTTGGATTACAGAATTCATTCTCTTTGCTCTCATGCTAATGGGTGCAAGTATAGGAGCTACTGGTCATCTGATGGCAATCCAGACAGAAGAACCAGAAATTCCAACCCATGGTTGGGACGGTGTACAAGCACTTATTAACGCTTCTAGTCAAGGTTCAAACCTCGTTTTTCTCTGTATCATCCTAGCCTGCCTCGTTCTTGGAGTTGATTTAATCGGTAAACTCTATAAAAATAATTTAACAGTGGGTGTTTCTCGTACCGAGTTTTTCCTTGCCAAAGCCTTTGTATTGACTTGTATTGCACTTTTGCAAGTCATCATCTGTCTTGTGATTGCCTTTATTCCAGCAACTATCTTAAATGGATTTGGAACTATGCCTGATGGCTTTATTGGCAATCTACTGGTAACCATTTTCCTTCAATTCCTTTGCCTCCTTGCTTGGCTTTCCATTGTTTCCTTCATTCTCTATGTTAGTCATTCTTATCTTGCGGTATTTATTGGTTATTTGGTCAGCTCTATCTTACTTTCTATGCCAATGCTCATCTTCCCAAGTATCAAAATTTTGCCATATTTATCCTTGCGATTTACCTATGCTATGACTGCTAATAGTGAATCCATTTTCTATACACTTATAGTTACTTTAGCTGTTATTGTAATTTTTAATATAAGTGGACTGACAGTTTTCAAAAAGAAAAGTCTATAAAAAACTTCAAGCAGGTAGAGCCTGCTAACTCATGATAGAAAAAGAAGTTCACCTTGAAGTTTACCTTATAATAAAGATGAACAATACAAATCCGTTGTCTTTATAGTAGATTGAATCTAGAATTGCACAATATCGCTTCTAAAATATTTTTAGAAATTACTTTAAATTTCTTAATCAATTTGTTTAGATTCTATTTCAATCTACTATACTGTAGCTCTTCACAATACCTTAGATTGGGTGGTAGAAAAACATGTTACACATGTTTTTTTCAAATCATGACCACCCGTTTGACGGGTGGTTTGTCCCAGGGCTATAAGCCCAAATTACCAGCCAGCGCCTAAAGACGCTGGTTTTCACGTTGTTCAAACCTTATTGCTCTTGACTCGTCACTTGCCTCTTAAAGAGGCTTTAGTATTACTTACCACTATTCCTAAAGGGATCCTCATATTCTTTTACACTTAATTTATCTAGTGCTATATCATGCTTTACTCGTTCTCAAATTTTCATACTCGTGAAGAAATCATCCACTGGATAATTTCTTTAATCTTGAATATATTTCTTAATTGTAGCTTCATTGAGTCCCACCGTACTTACATAATAACCTTCCGCCCAGAAATGCCGATTCCCAAACTTGTATTTGAGATTGGCGTGTTTATCAAACATCATGAGTGCACTTTTCCTTTTAAATAACCCATGAAACTCGAAACACTTATCCTCGGTGGAATACTTACTAACATATGTACATGGTCTGGCATTAAGTGACACTCGATAATTTCAACTCCTTTATAACTACACAAACGATGAAATATTTCGCCTAAACTACTTCTATATTGATTATAGATGACTTTTCGTCTATACTTAGGGTGAACACAATGTGATACTTACAGTGCCACTTTGTGTGCGATAAACTATGATCCTTTTGTGCCATATTTTTCTCCTTTCGCTTTACAATTGCCTTGAAGAGCTTTATTGTATCGCGTTTGGAGTTTTTTGGGTACAACCTTCGACGCGTACCTGCATAGCGGGTGGTTTTTTTGTCTCGCACCTAACGGAGCGAGACGGACTGAAAGTCACATAAGAAAAAAGAAAGGACGAAATTTGTCCTTTCTCGAGCTTAGCTTTTCTGCAACCCCTTACAGTTGAAAAAGAGCCTTCTTTTTATATCTCAGTCAATGGTGTTGCGGTATCTGGTGAGGTATCATATACCTTAAAGTCTACTCCTACACCTAGATCAGCTTGTGCTAGCTGATTCACCATGGTCATATGAGCTAGCTCCTTGATATTGTTCTCCTTAGATAAATGCCCAAGGTAGATTTTCTTAGTGCGGTTTCCCAAGGTACGAATCATAGCTTCGGCACCGTCCTCGTTAGAAAGGTGACCTAGATCCGATAGGATTCGTTGTTTAAGTCGCCAAGCGTAAGAACCTGCTCGCAAAATCTCTACATCATGGTTGGACTCGATAAGATATCCATCCGCATTTTCGACAATTCCTGCCATACGGTCACTCACATAACCTGTATCAGTCAGCATGACAAAACTCTTGTCATCCTTCATAAAGCGATAGAACTGCGGAGCAACCGCATCATGGCTAACCCCAAAACTCTCAATATCAATATCTCCAAAGGTTTTGGTTTTGCCCATTTCAAAGATATGCTTTTGTGAAGAATCTACCTTGCCAAGATACTTGCTATTTTCCATAGCCTGCCAGGTCTTTTCATTGGCATACAAATCCATACCATACTTGCGAGCCAAAACACCCACTCCGTGGATATGGTCTGAATGCTCATGTGTAATCAAGATGGCATCCAAGTCTTCTGGTTTGCGATTAATTTCAGCAAGTAGGCTAGTAATCTTTTTACCAGATAAGCCTGCATCCACTAAAAGCTTCTTTTTCGGGGTTTCCAGATAAAAGGAATTTCCACTGGAACCCGACGCTAAAATACTGTATTTAAAGCCTGTTTCACTCATTCTAGTCTTCTACTTCGTCCTCCCATACTTCTTCTTTCACTGCATCCTTATCATAAGGGAGCACAATGGTGAAGGTTGATCCCTTACCGTATTCACTCTTGGCCCAAATAAAGCCCTTATGTTGTTTGATAATTTCTTTAGCAATTGCTAGTCCTAGACCCGTACCACCTTGGGCACGACTTCTGGCACGATCCACACGATAAAAACGGTCAAAGATACGTGGTAAATCTTGCTTTGGAATCCCCAATCCCTGGTCAGAAATAGACAAAATCATCTGATCATCAGTCGTCTTCATGGTCACTGTGATTTTCCCGCCATCAGGCGAATACTTGATGGCATTGTTAAGAATATTGTCAATCACCTGTGTCATCTTGTCAGTATCAATTTCAATCCAGACAGAGGTAATTGGATAATCTTTCACCAATTCATATTTTTTCTCTTCATCTGGTCCTCTCATTTTATCAAAACGATTAAGAATAAAAGTAATAAAGGCAGTGAAGTTAATCATTTCCACATCTAGGTGACTAGTCGCATTATCAATCCTAGAAAGATGAAGGAGATCCGTCACCATTCGCATCATACGGTTGGTTTCATCTAGAGATACCTTGATAAAGTCTGGTGCGATAGGTTCTGTCAGAGCCCCTTCATCCAAGGCTTCAAGATAGGATTTTACGCTAGTCAGAGGCGTCCGTAGCTCATGACTAACGTTGGAAACAAAAAGTCTCCGTTCGCGCTCTTCCTTCTCCTGCTCTGTCGTATCGTGCAAAACAGCAACCAAACCTGAGATAAAGCCAGACTCACGACGCACCAAAGCAAAGCGTACACGAAGGCTCAGATACTCACCATTGGCATCCTGAGAATCAATCATTAGCTCAGGAACTTGGGTAATCAAATCACGAAGTTCATACTCATCTTCAATCTTAAGCAATTCTAGAATACTTTTATTAAGAACATCTTCTTTCTGAACACCTAGCTGTTTCTTAGCCATGTCATTAATCATGGTAATCTTGCCACGACGATTGGTTGCAAGGACTCCGTCCGTCATGTAAGATAAGATACTATGTAATCTTTTACTCTCTTGTTCCAAATTTTCTTGAGTCAAGCGGATTACTTCTGATAAATCATTGAGATTATTAGTAATATTAGTAATTTCAGAGCTCCCCTGCATATCTAATACCTGAGAATAATCTCCTGCAATCAGGTCCTTTACCTTTTGATTGATTTTCTTCAACCGAATATTATCCCGACGATTTTCTAGTAAAAGCAAGGTCACCACTAAAATAAAGCCAAGTAGAATGAGGACAAAGATAAAATCACTAGTTAAAACTGTGTCTTTAATTAGTTTAATCATTATTTCTCATATAATAACCAACACCACGACGTGTTAGAATATACTCTGGACGACTTGGTGTGTCTTCAATTTTCTCACGCAAACGCCTGATAGTTACGTCAACTGTTCGAACGTCTCCGAAATAGTCGTAACCCCAGACCGTTTCAAGCAAGTGTTCGCGTGTAATCACTTGACCGATATGAGAAGCCAAGTGGTACAAGAGTTCAAATTCACGGTGGGTTAAATCTAGTTCTTCACCATATTTTTTAGCCACGTAGGCATCTGGTACAATTTCTAAATCCCCAATTTGGATAGGCTGAGGTTTGCTATCTGCTTCCTGATCATCTACTGGCATAGGCTGAGAACGACGCAGAAGAGCTTTAACACGCGCCTGCAACTCACGATTTGAGAAGGGTTTTGTCACATAGTCATCTGCTCCAAGCTCCAAACCGATAACCTTATCAAATTCACTGTCTTTAGCCGACAGCATGATAATAGGCACACTACTGGTCTTGCGAATAGTCTTAGCAGCTTCTAAGCCATCAATTTCTGGAAGCATCAAATCCAGAATAATAATATCTGGATTTGATGCTTCAAATTGCTCTAGCGCTTCACGACCATTAAAAGCAGTTACAACTTCGTAACCTTCCTTGGTCATATTAAACTTGATAATATCCGAGATTGGTTTTTCATCATCTACAATTAATATTTTTTTCATATGTTCACCTTTTTCTCTACTATTATACCAAAAAAATAGCAAGAAGACACAATAGCTAGTCTTTGCTATTGTCTAAGTTGACTTTTGCATAAGCCTGCCAGATTTTTTGTTGGGGTTTGGCAAGTGGATAATTCTTAAATTCTTCTGGTGAAAGCCAGCGAACTTCCCTATCTGAAAAATCATGGAAGTCACTCACCTGACCTGCTACAATTTGAACATGCCACTTGCGATGGCTAAAGACATGCTTGACAGTCTCAAAATAAACTTCAAGCCAATCAACTTCTAAGTCATAGTCCTGCTGGAAACTCTCTTCTGGACTGGGACCAAAGTTCACACTTTCTTCTGCAACCTGATGAAAGAGGTCAAACTGCTCTTCTTGCGAAAAGTTATCTACTTCTATCAAAGGGAAATGCCAAAAACCTGCCAAGAGCTTTTCACTTTCATTTTTTTCAAGTAAAAATTGTCCTTGATTATTTTTCACAACTAAGGCTTTAAGATAAATAGGAACTGGCTTTTTCTTGGGAGCCTTGATTGGATAACGGTCCATTGTGCCATTCTGATATGCCGCACTAAAGTCCTTAACTGGGCTTTCTTCTGGTCTGGGATTTACAGGCGCCTCAATATCCGATCCCAAGTCCATCAAGGCTTGATTAAAGTCACCCGGACGTTCTGGGTCAATCAAGATTTCCATCATTGTTTGAAAAATTTTGCGATTACTTGGAATACCAATATCGTGGTTGACTTCGAACAGACGTGCCAGCACCCGCATAACATTACCATCTACAGCTGGCTCAGGCAAGTTAAAAGCAATACTGGAAATGGCTCCTGCAGTATAAGGTCCAATTCCTTTCAAACTGGAAATTCCTTCATAGGTGTTTGGAAATTTGCCACCAAAGTCAGTCATAATTTGCTGGGCTGCAGCCTGCATATTACGAACTCGAGAATAATAACCCAAACCTTCCCAAGCCTTCAACAGGCCTTCTTCAGGCGCAGTTGCCAAACTTTCCACTGTTGGAAACCAGTCCAAGAACCGTTCATAATAAGGAATAACCGTATCCACCCTGGTCTGCTGAAGCATGATTTCAGACACCCAGATATGATAAGGGTTTTTACTTCTACGCCACGGTAAATCTCTTTTGTTTTCATCATACCAAGCGAGAAGTTTCTCACGAAAAGAAATGATCTTTTCCTCCGGCCACATGACGACACCGTATTCTTTCAAATCTAACATATCTCTAGTATAACACAGAAGGTTTAACCTGTCTTTTTATCTGATTTATAATATTTTCAATAGATAGTATATAACTTTTCTATCTACTTAAATATTTGATATGACTTCAACTGAAAATCAATAAAGTATCGGAGAAGATGATTATCCACCTTCAAGGTTTGATTGTAAAACAAATAAGCTAGAGGTACAGGCTTATTGAAATAGTTGATAATCCTACTAATAAAAAATAAAAACTCATCACTTTTATAAAACCATGAAAATACAGGTTGCTATCATCCTAAAATAAGTGAAAAAATAAAAGCCTACTGACCAAGCTAGAAAGCTTGATACAATAGGCTTTTTAAAGGCTAATTATTTAACAGCGTCTTTAAGAGCTTTACCAGCTTTGAATGCTGGAACTTTAGAAGCTGCAATTGTGATTTCTTTACCAGTTTGTGGGTTGCGACCTTTACGTGCAGCACGCTCACGAACTTCAAAGTTACCAAAACCGATCAATTGAACTTTTTCACCAGCTGCAAGGTAATCAGCTACTGCTGCGAATACAGCTTCAACTGCTGCTGCTGAGTCTTTCTTAGTCAATTCTGTAGCTTCTGCTACTTTAGCGATCAAATCTTGTTTGTTTGCCATGTTAATGATTCCTCCAAATTAATTTCTAATTAACAAATATAATCATATCCTAAAATCCCTTATAGGTCAAGTTAAAAACGCTGTTTATTCGCATTTTCTTTATTTTTTTAGGAATGGTAACGTACCAAAATAGCCCATGCATTCTCGCCCGTATGAGTCTGAATAATAGAACCTGTTTCTAAAACAGAAATTGGCTTTTCAACATTAGCTTGTAAGCTTTCTTTCATCTCTTTTGCCCAATCAGCACTACCAGAATATGAAATTCCAATCTCTGCTACAGAACGTTCAGAGAGAGATGTTGTCAACTCATCTAACCATTTTTTAAAGGTTTTAGCCCCACGACCTTTAACAATTGGCTGCAATTCATGGTCTTTCATTTGCATGACAACACGGATATTGAGAAGTGAGCTCAACAATCCAGTTACACGGCCAATTCGTCCACCTTTGACAAGATTTTCCAAAGTTGAAACGCCAATATAAAGTTCTGTGTGGTTTTTAACCTTTTCTACATGAGATAAAATTGTCTCCATGTCTTTGCCTTCTTGTGCTAATTTCGCAGCCTCAACAACTTGGAATTTCAAGGCTTGGTCAGTGAAGGAACTATCGATAACTGTCACATCGGCAGTAGACAGGCTGGCACCTTGACGCGCTGCTTCTACAGTACCCGAAAGAGCATGAGACATATGAATAGCAAGAATCTGGCTACCATCCTTGCATAGGTCTTCAAATACTTCAGCAAAGACACCTACAGGTGGCTGGCTTGTTTTCGGAAGGTTCTTACTTGCTTGCATCAACTGAAGAAATTTACCTTCTTCTTTCAAATCAGCATCAGAATAAACAACATTATCAATCATTACAGATAACGGAACAACAGTGATATCTAATTGTTTTACTAGTTCAGGTTCAATAGTAACAGATGAATCGGTTACAATCTTAATTTTTGTCATAGTATCAATCTTTCTATTTTAGGATTCAGATTGGTTTTCTTACTTCTAATTATATCAAAAAAAGATTAAAAATCCTAATGGAGTCAATCAATTTTTCCGTAAAAATTTGATATAATCTACTTATAAGAAAAGAGGTGTCCTATGATTAAAAAAATTTACCCCATTTTAACTATTTTACTAGGTGCTGCTATTTATGCTTTTGGCCTGACTTATTTTGTAGTTCCCCATCATCTCTTTGAAGGAGGGGCAACAGGTATTACCCTTATCACCTTTTATCTTTTTAAAATCCCTGTTTCCCTCATGAACCTACTGATTAATATTCCCCTTTTCATCCTAGCTTGGAAAATATTTGGAGCAAAATCCCTCTATTCTAGTTTGCTCGGAACCTTAGCCTTGTCTGCCTGGTTGGCTTTTTTTGAGCGTATTCCCCTTCATATTGATCTTCAAGGTGATTTACTAATCACAGCCCTTATAGCGGGAATTCTATTGGGAATTGGTCTTGGAATTATTTTTAATGCTGGAGGTACAACTGGTGGTACTGATATTCTAGCTCGTATTCTCAATAAATACACTCATATATCCATGGGGAAGCTACTCTTTGTCTTAGATTTTTGTATTCTTATGCTCATTCTCCTAATCTTCAAGGATTTGAGATTGGTTTCCTACACGCTCTTATTTGATTTTATCGTTTCTCGTGTCATTGATTTGATTGGTGAAGGAGGATATGCTGGCAAAGGCTTCATGATTATCACAAAACGTCCTGACCAGCTTGCTAAGGCAATCAATGATGACCTAGGAAGAGGTGTTACTTTTATTTCCGGTCAAGGCTACTATAGTCAAAAAGATTTGAAGATTATCTACTGTATTGTCGGCAGAAATGAGATTGTGAAAATGAAGGAAATGATTCATCGAATTGATCCTCAAGCCTTTATAACTATTACAGAAGCCTATGAAATCCTAGGAGAAGGATTCACCTTTGAAAAAGAATAAAAAGAGGTAGTATAGTGACCTCAAAAGTTAGACTAAATCATCTATCTTTTGGGTTACAAACAACCTCTTTTTTAATTACTCAAACTCTTAAGACCAATTCCGTGCAACTTCTTCATCTGCCTTTAACTGATCCACTAATTGGTCAACTGAGTCAAATTTGGTCATATCTCGAATGCGATCAAGCCAATAAACCATGACGGTCTCGCCATAAATATCTTGATTAAAATCAAAAATATTGACTTCAAAACGTGCTTCTTCTCCATCAAAGGTCACATTTTTCCCGACACTAGCCATAGCACGATACTTCTGTCTTTGAATCTCAACATCAACGACATAAACGCCATCTGCTGGCATATAAGTACGATCTAAAAGCACCAAATTAGCTGTTGGATAACCAATCGTACGACCACGAGCATTGCCATGAACCACCATACCTCTTGATGGAAGCGGTGCCCCCAAAAGTTCTCCTGCTTCTTTTACATTTCCATCTAAAATAGCTTGACGGATACGAGTTGAACTAATCTTTCCTTTCTCATCTTCTACAGGTGGAACGATAATGACTTCTCCATCAAAGTAATCCTTTAAGTCTTCTGCCGTTTTTTGGTCAGAACCAAATGTATAATCAAAACCTGCAACAATAATTTTGGCATTCATAGCCTTGATATAAGTTGCAAAAAATTCTTCTGCCGTGAGACTAGCGAATTGACTACTAAAATCAAGGAGATATAATTCTTCTACGCCTTCACGCTTTAATTTCCTCTCACGTTCAGCAGGGTTCAAAATATGTAAAAACAGATCAGGATGATAAGGCTCTAAAGCAATCTTTGGAGATTCATTAAAGGTCATAACGACGATAGGTAATAAATCTTTTCTCGCAGCCTTATTGGCAACACGAAATAATTCTTGATGCCCCTTATGTATACCATCAAAATAGCCGAGAACAACGACTGAATCAGATGGTGTGCCAATATCTTTTTGGTTTTTTATAGGAATAGTAATAATCATAAAATAATTATATCATAGCGATAGCTATTTCTGGAACAGAAAATCTGAAATGTCGTTTTTTTAACCTGAAATAGCCATTTTTGCAAAAGGCAGTACTGTTCAAAAAATAGTACAATAAAAAATGAATGATTGAATTGTACGCTATTCCTAATTTATTCTTATCGCATCACAGTTCATAATCATACTTGAGTGAAGAACTGATAGTTGAATAGCCTGCACTAATATCGTAAAAAGCCAGCATTTTCTGACGCTGGCTTTTTAACTGTGAAAAATTTTTCTCAACTAGATTGCTTCTGTGACAAAACTACGGCTTTCAAGTACCTTAAGCATGGCGTTAGCTGTATCTAAGGCTGTAAAGAGGGGCACACCGTGTTCAATGGCTGAACGGCGAATCTGCTCACCATCTTCATCAGCAGTACGTTTGGTTCCTACTGTATTAATGATAGCTTGAATTCTTCCTTTACGAACAAAGCTTGGAATATCCTTATCGTCATCACCAATCTTACCAACAGGTTGGGCTTGCAATCCATGACTAGCAAAGAAGGCTGCTGTCCCTTCTGTCGCGAGGATACCATAGCCAATATTTTGGAAACGACGAGCCAAGTCCAAGGCTTCTTCTTTGGCATCATCGGCGATGGTAAATACAACGTTACCAAAAGTTGGCAAATGTAGGTAAGAAGCTTCAAAGGCCTTATAGAGAGCTTTTTCCAAAGTCGTATCAGAACCCATAACTTCACCTGTTGACTTCATTTCAGGACCGAGCAAGCTATCCACTTTCGCTAACTTGGTGAAGGAGAAGACAGGTGCCTTGATATGAACGCGAGTGCTTTCAGGGTAAAGACCATCTTGGTAGCCAAGTTCTGATAAACTTTGCCCAAGAATGAGCTTGGTCGCTACTTGAGCCATAGGAATATTGGTTACCTTAGAAAGGAATGGAACTGTACGGCTGGCACGCGGATTGACCTCAATAACGTAGACTTTTTCATCCTTGATGACAAACTGAATGTTCATCATACCAAGACAGTTAAGGCCGATTGCTAGGCGTTTAGTATAGTCTGCGATTGTTTCTTGCACCTTTTGCGACAAGGTTTGTGGTGGGTAAACGGCCATTGAGTCACCTGAGTGGACACCAGCACGTTCGATATGCTCCATGATACCAGGGATAAGGACATTTTCTCCGTCTGAAATGGCATCAACTTCACACTCTTGTCCAACGATATAAGAGTCAACAAGAACTGGATGGTCTGGACTAGCCTTAACCGCTGTACGCATGTAAGAACGAAGATCTTCTTCATTTTCTACGATTTCCATGGCACGTCCACCAAGTACATAAGATGGGCGAACAAGAACTGGGAAGCCAATCTTGCGAGCTGCAAGAACTGCTTCTTCTTCATTGGTAGCCGTTTGTCCTGGTGGCTGTGGAATATCCAAATCTTTAAGAGCTTGTTCGAAGAGGTCACGGTCTTCAGCTCGGTCTAGGTCAGCAACTTGCGTTCCCAAAATGGTCACACCTGCTTTTGCCAATGGCTCCGCAAGGTTAATGGCTGTTTGACCACCGAACTGAACGATAACCCCTTTTGGTTGTTCCAAGTCAATGACATTCATAACATCTTCGAAAGTCAACGGTTCAAAGTAGAGCTTGTCAGATACCGAGAAGTCTGTAGAAACGGTCTCTGGGTTTGAGTTCATGATGATAGCTTCGTATCCAGCAGCCTGGATAGCCTTAACCGAGTGAACAGTTGCGTAGTCAAACTCAACCCCTTGCCCGATACGAATTGGACCAGAACCTAGAACAAGTACAGATTCTTTATCAGATTTGATAGATTCATTTTCCCAACCATAGGTTGAATAGAAATATGGTGTTTCAGAGTCAAACTCCGCCGCGCAGGTATCAACCATCTTGTAGACTGGGACAATCTTGTTTTCCAAACGAAGCTGACGAACTTGGTCTGCAGTCGTTTCCCAAAGTTCAGCAATCTTACGGTCTGAGAAGCCATTAAGTTTAGCTGTTTTCAAGACTTCTAGATCTTGTGGATGGGCACCCAATTCTTGCTCAATTTCAAAGATATGCAAGAGTTTATCAAGATAGAAGATATCAATTTTTGTAAGCTCTGCAATTTCTTCTGGTGTGTAGCCACGGCGAATGGCTTCTGATACGTAGAAGAGACGGTCATCCTGTGCCTTTACAACCTTTTCAATCAAGTCATCATCTGAAACACTGGCAAGTTCTGGAATCTCGTTATGATGAACACCGATTTCAAGTGAGCGACAGGCCTTAAGAAGTGATTCTTCGATGTTTCGACCAATCGCCATGACTTCTCCTGTCGCCTTCATCTGTGTTCCAAGACGACGTTCACCCTTTTCAAACTTGTCAAATGGAAAACGGGGAATCTTGGCAACTACGTAGTCAAGGGCTGGCTCAAACATGGCATAGGTTGAACCTGTAACTGGGTTGATCACCTCATCCAAGGTCAAGCCAACTGCAATCTTGGCAGCCAACTTGGCAATTGGATAACCTGTCGCTTTAGAGGCAAGGGCTGATGAACGCGATACACGAGGGTTTACTTCGATAACATAATACTTAAAGCTATGTGGGTCAAGGGCCAACTGAACGTTACATCCACCTTCAATTTTGAGGGCACGAATAATGCTCAAGCTTGCGTCACGAAGCATTTGGTTTTCATAGTCTGACATGGTTTGCGCAGGGGCAAATACAATGGAATCCCCTGTGTGAATCCCAACTGGGTCAAAGTTTTCCATGTTGCAAACAACCAAAGCATTGTCAGCTGAGTCACGCATCACTTCGTACTCGATTTCCTTGAAACCTGCGATTGAACGCTCAATCAAACATTGGGTAACAGGTGACAATTTCAAACCATTTTCAGCGATTTCACGCAATTCTTCCTCGTTGGCACACATACCACCACCAGTACCACCAAGTGTAAAGGCTGGACGAACGATAACTGGGTAACCAATTGTCGCTGCAAAGGCAACTGCTTCTTCGACTGTGTTGACAATTTCAGATTCTGGAATTGGTTGGTTGAGCTCTTCCATCAATTGTTTAAAGAGGTCACGGTCCTCGGCTTGGTCAATGGCAGATAATTTAGTTCCCAGAAGCTCAACACCAAGCTCATCAAGGATACCATTTTTAGATAATTCCATGGCCATATTGAGCCCTGTTTGACCACCAAGGGTTGGAAGCAAGGCATCTGGGCGCTCCTTACGAAGAATACGTGTCACAAACTCAAGTGTAATCGGTTCGATGTAAACCTTATCAGCAATCTCCTTGTCCGTCATGATAGTTGCAGGGTTTGAGTTAACCAAGACAACTTCATAACCTTCCTCTTTCAAAGACAAGCAAGCCTGGGTCCCAGCGTAGTCAAACTCAGCAGCCTGACCAATAATAATCGGACCAGAACCAATCACCATAATTTTTTGAATATCAGTACGTTTAGGCATAGTTTATGATACAAAGCCCGTAACGAACACAGTGAAAATAGGAAACTCGGTGCAGACGCCTTCAGCGTCAAGACGATGTTTATCTTTTTCACACAGTTCTTAGGGCGTGTTCACTTCCGCGAACAATGTATCTTCTCCTTTCTATTCGGCAACTCTCAGGTTGCCATTAAATAAATTCTCCGACGATTTTTTAGCGAAACGATACTTTTCGGTAAAAAATCTAGTGCAGGGAGTTTTTAGTTCGCCTGATAGCGACTAAAAGAAACGACCTGCCTTTCTATTCGTCACCTCACAGAGCGACATTAAATAAGATACAAAGGACGAATAGAAAGCGATTGAATTTTAGGAAACCAAGGAAGAATTGAAAATCCAAGTTGGTTTCTCTAAATTCCAAGCTTTCCGTCCGTGTTCAGTTACATAAATTCTCCGACGAGCTTTTACTCGTTCTTAGTTTGATTGTTTAAAAGCTTCCATCATCTCGATAAACTCGTCAAATAGGTAGCTGGCGTCATGTGGACCAGGTGCTGCGTCTGGGTGGTATTGAACAGAGAAAGCAGGTTGGTATCTGTGACGAACTCCTTCAACTGACTTGTCATTGATTTCTTCGTGGGTGATAATCAAGTGCTCTGGCAAATCCTCACGGCTGACTGCATAACCATGGTTCTGACTTGTAAAATCCACACGTCCTGTAGCAATTTCACGTACCGCGTGGTTAAATCCACGGTGACCAAACTTCATCTTGTAAGTCTTAGCCCCGTTTGCCATAGCAAAGAGTTGGTGTCCCATACAAATACCAAAGATTGGAATTTTCCCTTGCACACCACGAATCATATCCAGTGCCTGTGGAACATCTTCTGGGTTACCTGGACCGTTTGACAACATCACTCCGTCAGGATTGAGATGGAGAATTTCTTCAGCCGTTGTCGAATAAGGAACGACGGTCACGTTACAATTGCGTTTAGAAAGTTCACGTAGGATTGAGTGCTTGAGACCAAAATCCACTAGCACTACACTCAAACCAACTCCTGGAGCTGGATAGGATGTTTTAGTAGAAACCTGCTTGATATTGTCTGTCGGCAAGACTGTTGCTTGGAGCTGGTCCGTCACATGATCCATACTGTCCCCAACATGGGTCAAGGTTGCACGCATAGTACCATACTTACGGATAATCTTGGTAAGTGCACGCGTATCAATCCCTGAAATACCAGGAATTTTCTTGGCTTTCAAAAATTCATCCAAGGTCATTTGGTTGCGCCAGTTGCTTGCTCTACGTGCTTCTTCGAAAACAACAACTCCCTTACAAGTTGGAATAATGGATTCGTAATCATCACGGTTAATTCCATAATTTCCTACCAAAGGATAAGTAAAGGTCAAGATTTGTCCATTATAAGACTGGTCTGTAATGGATTCTTGGTAGCCGGTCATCCCTGTATTAAAGACGATTTCGCCTGTTACATCAATATCTGCTCCGAAGGCCTTGCCTTCAAAAACTGTGCCATCTTCTAGTACTAGAAGTCTTTTTGTCATATTTTCACCTCTCGTGGACGCTCACTGGCGTCTTTTAACGTCTTGTGTTTTAGTTGGCGTTTCTACTCGCCAGTACGGATTCTAAGATTGCCATTCGAACAAAGACACCGTTGGTCATTTGTTGGACAATCCGTGATTTTGGTGCTTCAACCAAGTGATCTGCGATTTCTACATCACGATTGACTGGAGCTGGGTGCATGAGAATTGCTGTTTCTTTCAAGCGCTCGTAACGTTCTTGAGTCAAGCCATGTTGGGCATGGTAGTCTTCTTTTGAAAAGACTGCACCACTATCATGGCGTTCATGTTGCACACGGAGAAACATCATGACATCAACCTGCTCAATGATTTCGTCAATGGTTACAAACTGTCCATACTCTGAAAACTCTTGACTTCTCCATTCCTCAGGTCCAGCGAAAAAGAGTTCAGCTCCCAAGCGTTTCAAAATCTGCATATTAGATTTGGCAACACGTGAATGATCCAAGTCACCTGCAATCGCAACCTTGAGACCCTCAAAGTGGCCAAATTCCTCATAAATGGTCATCAAATCAAGCAAGCTCTGGCTAGGGTGTTGACCCGAACCATCTCCACCATTGATGATGGAAGTCGTAATCGTCGGACTAGCAATCAACTCTCTGTAGTAGTCGACCTCAGGGTGGCGAATCACACAGACGTCAACTCCTAAAGCAGATAAAGTCAAAATGGTATCATAAAGTGTCTCACCCTTATTAACTGAACTAGTCTTCACATCAAAGTCAAGTCGCTCCAGCCCCAGTTTAATCTCTGCCACTTCAAAGGACTTATGCGTCCGTGTAGAATCCTCAAAGAAAAGATTGGAAACAATCGGATGGTCTTCATAAGGAAGCTGGGCTCCATTTTTAAACTCAATTCCTCGCTTGATCAATTTCATGACTTGATCGACAGTGAGGTCTTCCATGGACACCACATGGTTCAATGCTTGTTGATTTTCTGACATGGCTACTCCTTTAGCTTTCTAAGCTTCTTCAGTAATCAGAACTCTGTCTTGGCCATCAAGTTCTGCCATCTCTACGATGATTTCTTCAGAACGACTAGTTGGGATATTTTTTCCAACGTAATCTGGACGGATAGGCAATTCTCGATGTCCACGATCGACTAGAACTGCTAAACTCACGCGCGCAGGACGACCATGACCAACAATATTATCAATAGCAGCACGGATGGTACGACCTGTATAGAGCACATCGTCCACCAAGATAACTTCACGGTCTGTTACATCAACAGAAACCAAAGAAGTATCTTCTCCACTTTTAACATCATCACGGAAAGGTTTAGTATCCAATTCCACAACAGGAACTGAAAGATTTTCTAGTTGTTCCAAACGTTCTTGGATACGGTGGGCGATAAAGACACCACGAGTTTTAATACCAGCCAAGACGATTTTATTCAAATCTTTGTTACGTTCGATAATCTCATAAGTAATACGCGTAATCGCTCGTTTGACGGTCAATTCGTCTACAACTTCTTTTGTCTTCATGACAAACCTCCAAAAAGAAAAGTCTCCTTAAACAAGGAGACTTGAAATGTATAGCCAAGCGAGCCCTACTACAAACAGTATAGACTTCACCCTTCTACTTTATCACGCTCCTTGCCTGCCTCACGGGACAGGTTTAAAGGAATATTTAGTTATCAATTACTATAGCATAAAGCATGCTTAAAATCAAGCAAAAACTTTTGATTCCCTATCTTATAAATTGCTAAAGTCATATAACTGTGGGTACTGGTCACACTCTGGATTTTTAGGATGACAAATGGCTCTTCCAAAATAAATCATGGCCTGATGAGCTGCTAACCACTGCTCCGGTGGCAAGATATCCATGACACGTTTTTCCACCTCAAGTGGTGTCGCTGATTTTTTGACAATATCATGGTGTTTGCAAATACGCTCCACATGAGTGTCTACTGCAAAAGCTGGAATCCCAAAGCCCACACTCATGACGACATTGGCTGTCTTGCGACCAACACCTGCCAAACTCTCCAATTCCTCACGTGTCTGAGGGACTTGACCATCAAAATCGTCTAGTAACTGTTGGGCACATTTTTTAAGGAATTTAGCCTTATTCCGATACAGTCCCAGGCGAGAAATGTGTGAAGCAATCTCACCCTCTGTTGCAACAGACATGGCTTGTGGCGTTGGAAAGGCAGCAAAGAGACCTGGTGTGGCCTTATTTACCGCTGCATCCGTTGTCTGAGCTGACAACATAACCGCAACCAAGAGTTCAAAATGATTGGTAAAATCAAGACTAGGCTTGGCATCTGGAAAAAGAGCAATGATTTCTTCTAGTACTTTTCGTGATCGTTTTTTTGACAAAACCATTATTCGTCTCCATCAAATAGTCCTTGTAAGCCAGCAAAAGGACTGTTTTCTTCTTTCTTAACTACTTGTTGAGCTTGGTATTCTTCCTCTGTCATGATTTGCCAGTCATTTCCTGAAACAAATCCTTGACCAGCCTCTTCTTCAGCCGTCAAAACCTTGATAGGAATGTTTAGTAGGATATTGTCTGACACGCTCTCAGCAAGGTTAAGTTCCCCATTTTCGATAGGCAAGACTAAATCATCATCTAGAACTTCTTGGTCCAACTGGTTAGTTGCGCCTTCCATAAAAACTTCCGTGACTGGATAAGATTCAACTAACTCAACTGGCTCCATACTGCGACTTGAAGCAAGAACAATGGTGTAAGACAACTGATAATCTAAGAAATACATACGGTCTTCGTACTGTACTTTCCCAACTGCAAGGATATCTTTTACATCTAAAATTTCTTGATTACGTGCACGCAGGTCTGCAGCTAGATCTAAAGTTTGTTCAAAATACAAGCCTTCAGACTGCTTACGAATTTCTTGGATATTTAACTTCATATTTCCTCCATAAAGATTTACTCACTTGATTATACCATGAAAAGGCTACAAACCAGCACACTAAACTTTGTAATTAAAATTCATTTTTCAATATATTTACCATGCTATTTTTGTTTTTTAGTACTATAGGCAAAAATAGATCAGAGCAAGAAGGATGCTCACATGGAAGATAAAGAATTGATTGCTAATGCAACCCAACTCCTATCCGAGTTAAATAAAAGTTTCCAACGCTGTAAACAGGGTACGGCAGATGATATTCGACTGCAAGAGCTGCTAAACACCACTGTGCAAGAGACCAAAAAAGCGGAAAAATTGAACAACAGTATCTTAATCGACCTTTAGAAATTTTACCAACCTACCAGTCTTCTGATTGGATTAGCTAGCCTAAAACTAAACGATCAAGCACATACCGCTTGGCGCAACTATGACAAGTTCCATTACGAGCATGTCAAACACGTACTAACTCTTTATGGACCTGTTTTTGGATTTTAGAGCATAGAATTTCCAGTTTTCTGTTGACAAAATTTCCTTAAAGGTATAGGATAAAGATACTAATACTCGGAGGTAAGGGAGACATGAACAACTAAGTCTATCAAATAAAGAACCTTTATTTAGTAGATCTTGTTTTTGTCTCTTTTTGCATGCTCTTTTTGTACTAGATCTTCTGGTACTTTATCCTCTTTGAAAATCAAAAAACTAGAAAGCTAACCATCTGCTCCTCTTGGGTTGGATAGGAGTAGACTGGTCTAGTTTGACAGGATTTTCGACATGGATAATAGCGTTTCTGACAGTGACATTGGCTCTACTAGGTAAGGTAGAGCTTTTTGTTATGCACTATCAACATTCTAGAAAGGGCAATCATATGATAAAAATCAATCACCTGACCATCACACAAAACAAAGATTTACGAGACCTTATTTCTGACCTAAGCATGAGCATCCCAGATGGGGAAAAAGTAGCTATTATTGGCGAAGAAGGAAATGGAAAATCAACCTTGCTACGAGCTTTAATGGGGGAAACTTTGCCTGATTTCACTATCAGGGGAGACATCCAGTCTGACCATCAGTCACTCGCTTACATTCCTCAAAAACTCCCCGAGGAGGTGAAAAAGAAACGTCTACACGACTACTTCTTTTTGGATTTTGCTGATTTAGACTACAGTATCCTCTATCGTTTGGCTGAGGAATTGCATTTTGATGGCGATCGCTTCGCTAGCAACCAAGAGATTGGCAGTCTATCAGGGGGCGAAGCTTTGAAAATTCAGCTCATCCATGAGTTAGCCAAACCCTTTGAGATTCTATTTTTAGATGAACCTTCAAATGACCTAGACCTTGAGACGGTTGATTGGCTAAAAAGACAGATACAGAAGATGAGGCAAACCGTTATTTTCATTTCCCATGATGAAGACTTTCTTTCTCAAACGGCAGACACTATTGTTCACTTGCGACTGGTCAAGCACCGTAAAGAAGCAGAAACGCTAGTAGAGCATTTAGACTATGATAGCTATAGCGACCAGAGAAAGGCTAATTTTACCAAACAAAGCAAGCAAGCTGCTAACGACCAAAGAACCTATGATAAAACCATGGAAAAGCATCGGCGAGTCAAGCAAAATGTAGAAACTGCACTTCGAGCTACTAAAGATAGTACTGCCGGTCGCCTATTGGCTAAAAAGATGAAAAATGTTCTCTCTCAAGAAAAACGCTTTGAAAAGATAGCTCAGTCCATGACCCAAAAGCCACTTGAAGAGGAAGAAATCAGACTTTTCTTCTCAGACATACAGCCATTACCGGCTTCTAAAGTCTTAATCCAACTGGAAAAAGAAAATTTGTCCATTGCCGACCGTGTTTTGGCTCAAGAACTGCAACTAACTGTCCGTGGGCAAGAAAAAATCGGTATTATCGGGCCAAATGGTGTTGGAAAATCGACTCTGCTAGCCAAGTTTCAACAACTGCTTAGCGCCAAAAGAGAAATTTCGCTTAGTTTTATGCCACAAGATTACCACAAAAAACTGCAATTGGATTTATCACCAATAGCCTATCTCAGCAAAACTGGGGCAAAAGAGGAACTACAGAAAATCCAATCTCACTTAGCCAGTCTCAATTTCAGTTATCCAGAAATGCAACATCAAATTCGCTCCTTATCTGGCGGACAACAGGGAAAACTCCTGCTTTTAGATTTAGTCTTGTGCAAACCAAACTTTCTCCTGCTGGATGAACCTACACGAAACTTTTCTCCCACTTCTCAACCTCAAATCAGAAAACTCTTTACCACTTATCCTGGCGGTCTCATCACTGTTTCGCATGACCGTCGTTTCTTAAAAGAAGTCTGTTCGACCATCTATCGCTTGACAGAACACGGTTTGGAAGTAGTTAATTTAGAAGATTTATAAATTTGCAACATAGCAGATAGGATGAGCCAAAACGCAATTTCAGGACAAAAGGAAGTAAATCTTCCTATAATAGTTTGAATTTAAAATAGTACAACATAACTTCTAAAACATGAAATTAATTTGAATTTCCCAATCTATTTGTTCGCATCTTATTTCAATCTGTTATAAATTCCCTCAACTTACTAGTTTTCATTAGGATGGGAAAAAACTACTCCTAACTATCAAAAAACGAGCACTTCCTCAGTTGGAAATGCTCGTTTTCTTATGTTGCCATGTTTTATAATTACAATGATAAGTCAGTTAAATTTGGAAGGAATGCTATCCTATGATATTCTGATAACTCACGAAGCGAGAATAAGTAGTCTCTTTACGGACAGGATATCCCAAGCAATGAATATGGAAGGAATTCCTATGAAATAACTGAGCCAGTATACCTAGTTTAGACATATCATTTTCTCTCTAGGAAACATGCCAATCGCTATTCTTTCACGTGAAAAAGAGCTATTAAGAAACTGGCGTTTTTTGATTTCCAGTACTTGTTGTAGATTCTGTTGTTTCCTTTTCTGAAGCTGATTCAGCAGGTTTAGAATCTGTTGCGTTGCTCGGTTTGTTTTCGTCGCTTGCAGTTTCACTGTTAGATTTCGCAGCTACTGATGTTTCCGTTTCGGGACTTGTCTTATCACCATTTGCTTCAGCATTTGCTGCTGGAGTTGCTTCTTCAGTTACGCTTGATTTTGACTTGATTTCTTGATTCAAGACCAGAATAGCTTTTGTCAATTCAAGTAAAGCGGCTTTATCTTTACTCTTAGCAGAAAGTTGATCTAGTAATGAATCCACCTTATCAAAGTCCTCATCAGAACCCTTATTGTTTTCTAAGTAAGCGTGAAGCGACATGAGGATATCGTAGAGTTTTTGATAGAGTACAAGTGTCTGAGGATCTTGCTCAGTATTTTCTTTCTCTTGTTGAAGGGCACTAGCGATACGAGTCAAGACATCTTTCACCTGGCTGTTTACTTCATCCAAGTCTGCATCAGCCTTGTTTGTGGCAGCTTTGAGATTTTCTACTTCTTCTGCCAAAGATTGTCTGATACCTTCTTCTTGAATTTGTTCCAAGAGTTGAGTTGCCTTGCTCAAAAGACTTTCTACTTGCTCCTTGCTAACATGATTGACATGTTCTTCAGGCATAAAGTCTCCATACAATTCTTTCAAGAAGCCATAAATGGCTGTCTTGGCAGTTTGATTATCAACTTTTTCAGTATCTAGAACTGTCTTAGTCGATTTAGCAGTAGTTGGTTGAGCTTTCAAAGCTTCTTCTACTTCTTGTTTTGCCTGATAGATACTTGGGAATAATTTGTTCAATTCTGCTGCCTTAAGGAAGGATTGAGATTGATACAAGGTCCAAGTCAACTGAGCTACTTTGTTTCGAAGTTCATCACTCAAACGACCGTCATTTACGTGTTCGTAGAAATACTTGATGTATTCTACAGTTGTAACACCTGTTCGATCATTAAAGTCTTGAAGAGCTCGAAGTTGTGATTCAACTGCTGCTAAAGCAGCCTCATCTTTTGCCAATTTAGCTTCTTGGAGTCGAACGAGAAGATCTTTCTTAGGAAGTCCATAAGAGTCTGTATCCAGTGTATTGATTTTATCAATCAAGGCTTGATATTTCTTATCTAGAGCGCTTGTTTTAACAGGTTTGATACTTTCATCAATATGGATATATTGCTTATCAAAGAGATCCAGTGTTGCAAGATAACCTACTGTAGAGTTAGTTGCCAGTTTCTTCATGTTTTCAGTAAACTGACCTAAAGCTAACTCAATCTGTCTTTGTTCGATAGGCTTGTCTTTATAGATGTTTCTGCTTTCAGCTAGAAGTTGGTCTACTTTTGCCAAAACTACCTTCTCATCAAAAGCTCCAGGTTGGTAGTTGGATTGTAGAGCTGGAATCTTGTTTTTCAAAGCCACTTCAAAGCCCTTAGTTTGAACCTTGATGTAGTGATTATGGTCGCCATGAGGAATCACAAAACTACCATTTTCTACCTGCAAGCTATAAGGAGACACACCATCTCGCAAAGCAGTGGTATAAAGTTCATTTAGGAAATCAAGTTCTGGATTTCCAGTTTGAAGAGGAATACGAACGTGTTCTTTACGAACAGCATATGGATGGATATGAGTTGGATCGTAGGCTTGGTCTGGATTTCCAAAAACAAAGAATCCGTTTGAAATTCTAATAGCTTCAAGTGGAACGCCATAGGTCTTAGAAATGTAAGCAATCTTTTCTTCATCGCTAGCATCTCTTGAGAAAGACTCTACCGTTTTAGCAAGAGGTTTTACAGGCTCTGCATCATGATGTGTTTTTAAATGGTCTTGTGCATCCTTAATTTGATCAGCTGTCAAATCCTTCTTGAAGAAGTAATGATTGTGGTCACCATGACTCATGACAAATCCTTGCTCATCCTCACTAATGACACGATCGGCATCAAATCCATGATCATGGCCTTCATCATGATGGTGTCCATTATTATCTTCGTCGTGATCGCCATCATGTGCTGGTGTTGTTGTATTTGCCACTTTCAAGTGGTCTTGCGCTGCCTTAATTTGGTCTGCTGTTAAGTCTTTCTTAAAGAAGTAATGATTATGATCACCGTGACTCATGATAAATCCTGATTCATCTTCTGCAATAATACGATTAGCATCAAAGCCGTGACCATCTTCTTCATGTTCCTTATGTGAAGCACCTGGATTGGTTGGAAGAGATGGCGAAGGTGTCGCTAGACCATTGTTTGAATGAGTCGGTTGTCCAATTTGGTTCGATTTTAGAATGTAATGGAAATGATCGCCATGTCTTACAATATAAGCTGTAGCTGTTTCTTCAACGATATCTTTTGGATTAAAGATATAGCCATCAGAAGTTGAAGAGAGTTCCTTACTTATCGTTGAAGAAGAAGGATTGTTTGAAAGACTTCCTAGTCTAGACGCTACTTCATGAGGTTTTTCATTTGTAGAGACCGTAGAACCAGTTCCACCGATAGGCACCATTCTAGCAATCTTTTCTTCTAAAGGAGAGAGCTTGCTGTAAGGAATAAAATGATAATGGTCGCCATGCGGAATCGCAACTCCATTTGGTGTACGACTGACAATCTTAGCAGGGTCAAAGACTAAGCCGTCTGATTCACTGTAACGTTGGTCGCTAGGTAAATCATAGAGTTCTTTCAATAGACTTTGGAGATTTTCAACTTTGCTTTCTGGCTTGCTAGTTGATTCTTTCTCTATAGCTTGATTAGTATTGTCACTAGCTGTTGAAGAATAGCTTAACTGACTCGGTTGCGTATTTTTTCCAACCAGATGAGCTTTAGCGGCTGCTAATTCACTAGCAGACAAATCACTTTTTGGAATGTAGTGATAGTGTCCTCCGTGAGGAACGATATAAGCATCACCAGTATCTTCCATAATATCAGCTGGATTAAAGACATAACCATCATCTGTCGTATAGCGCCCCTGAGACCTCGCTACAGCAACATCAGAGCTGACCTTCTCATTATCTTTGACGTGTTCTTGTTTTTGACGGTTGATTTCATCTTTGGTTCGAACATTATCAGCGTGAGCTGCATCTTTCAGGTAAACATAATACTTACCATCCACCTTGATAATGTAACCACCCTTGACTTCATTGACAATATCAGCGTCTTTAAGTTGATAATTGGCATCTTTCATCAGAAGTTCTTCACTAAAGAGGGAATCATAAGGAACTTTCCCGTTATAGTAATGATAATGGTCACCGTGTGACGTCACATAGCCCTGATCTGTAATCTTGATAACAATTTGCTCAGCCTGAATTCCTTCTTTTTGGCTAACCTGATCTGGTGTCAGGTTTTCACTTTTCTGACTTGACTGACTACCATCCACATAAGAGACACGATTATTGTCCTTATTTTCCTGTGAGCGATGCTGGTTCAGTGCATAGGCACATAGACTCAAGGATATGATAACAGCAGATCCAGCTGCTATATATTTTTTACTGAATTTCATAAATCCCTCATTTCAATAAATGATGAAGCTTTTTTAACTTCTTTTGCTTGGTTAAACAGTTTTTTCTAAACTGGTTATTTAACCAATTAATTAACCAGTAAATAGTTTACCTTTTTTAAGCTTATCTGTCAAGATTTTTATAACATTTTAAAAAATAAAAGCCAGTATTGCTACTGACTCTTACATCATTTTGATTTAATAAGATAAACTTATGCTTCTGGTTTCGTCGTTACTGACTCACTACCTCTTTAACAAAGCAAGTAATTTTTCTGCTTCTGCCATGATACCATTATTATCCATGGTTTGGAGGCTCAAGTTATTTCGTAAACCAGATAGGCTCTCTGTCACATTGTCTTTCAAACTAGCATCCGTTACTTTAGCAAGTAGAGCTTCTACTTCTTTGAGTTTGGCTTCTACTTTTTCGGTTTCTACTTGAGGTACTTCGGCTTCGTCTGTTGTATCTTTAGATACTTCTTCTGTCTCGTCTTCATCAGTGTTCGGTTTATAAAGATTATCTACTGAAGGGGTTGAACCTGTATGATTTTCTTTTTCATTGGATTCAGGACGGGTTGACTCGTCTGATTCATGATGATCTTCCTTATCTTCATCAGATTTACTGTCTTTGTCTGCCTTATTTTTACGAACATGGTCGCTGGCATTTCCCCAACCATTATCTGAGTGAGGACGTTCTTCAGGATGTTCAACATAATATTTTACAGTCGCAAAGAGATCCTCAAGGCTATAACCCTTAGGTGCTTCATAGAGTCCTTCGTCAAACCAACCAAATTTAATGTTATGGTAATGATCGTAATGAGGTATAATTAAGCTACCATTTTTAACTTCAACAGTGTGTTGTAGATTGTAAGGAATACGGTCAAGTGGAACCTTCTTAGCTGCTTTCACTTTATTATAGATTGCTTCTACTCCTTTAACCTCAGTATTTCCTGAACCCTGATTCTCTGTTGAAGGAGGTGTCAAACCTTTCTCTTTAGCATAAGCCTGGGCTGCCACTCTTTCAGCTTCAGACAAGCTCTCTTTCTTAATCCAATGACTATGGGTCATATGCGGAGTTACATAAGCATCTCCCTCATCACTGGTAATATCACGAATGTCAAAGATATATCCATCTTCTGTTGTATACTTACCTGCTAATTTCGCTAATTTAATTTCATCGTCTGTATAAGCAATTTGAGCATTTGGTTTTCCAAGTCGCTCTGGATGGGTAATTGGTGCTAGGAATGCCAATAAATCATCTACTAATTTTCCTTTATTAGCAGATTCATCATTCAAGCGCTCTGCTAATTTGTCTAAGGCTTGGAAATCAGAAACGCGACCCTTATTTTCAGACAAGGATTTATGAGCCTCAGTCAACAAATGATAAGCTTTATCATAAAATTCTTGGTCACGAGGTGGTACATTTTCTTTCTTCGCAACTAGCGCATGCGTCTCTTGAGTTTTCTTAGACAGGAGATTTTCAATAGCATCAATCTTATCCTTAGCCAGGTCTTTAGCTAGAACATAACGACTGACTCCCTTATCCTCGAAAATATAACCGTCGCCAACTTTTCTAACAACCTGGTTGACATCAAGTTCAGTCGGTTTATTTTCCGCTGGCGCTTGAGGTTTGGTAGTAGGAGCTGGCTTCAGAGGAGTGACACTTGGCAAGACACTGCCATTTTGTCCCTTAACAGCTATCATACGAGCCAATTTTTCTTCCAAAGGTGACATTTGCGAATAAGGAATAAAGTGATAATGGTCTCCGTGAGGTACTGCGACACCATTTGCAGTACGTTTGATGATTTGGGCCGGATCAAAGACGAGTCCATCAGATTCTACATGTCGTTCTGATAAAGGTTTGGCATACAATTCACGTAAGAGTGTCGGAATGTCTTCCCCTTGATTTTGATGATAAGTTGGAGTAACAGTCAGATTTGGTGTCTCTGTCAAACTTGGTTGAGCTGGTTTACTTGAACTTGTAGCAGAATGTGAGCTCTGTTTACCATTCCAATAAGCTTGGGCGGCAGCCAATTCCCCTGCTGATAAATCACTCTTAGGGATATAGTGGAAATGATTGCCATGCGGTACAACAAAAGCGTCACCTGTATCTTCAATCACATCTGTTGGACTAAAGACATACCCATCATCCGTTGTATAGGTGCCTCCAGTTGCTCTATTCGGTGCCGGCTTATCGAGATTAAAGTTTGGTTTAATCGTTGCACTTGGTTTCTCAGTACTGCTTGGTTTCGTATTATCAGCATGACTTTGAGCTGGCTGACCTCCAATTGGAAGATTTCGAGCCAATTTTTCTTCCAAAGCAGACATTTGCGAATAAGGAATAAAATGGAAATGATCTCCGTGAGGAACTGCCACACCATTGGCTGTTCGTTTTGTAATCTGTGCTGGGTCAAATACTAATCCATCAGACTCCACATGACGTTGGCTAAGTGGCAAAGCGTACAATTCTTGAAGGAGACTATCCAAGTCCTCATTTTGACTCTCAGAAGTTGTTGCAGAATCTTGAGGAGCCTCAGATTGACTCATTCTCACACTAGATCTTATTTCTCCCCTGCTTGAACGATATTCAACCGTACTTAATTGACCACCTTTTCCAGATAAGAAGGCTTGGGCGGCAGCTAATTCACTAGCAGACAAGTCACTCTTAGGAATATAGTGGAAGTGATTGCCATGAGGAACAATATAAGCATCACCCGTGTCTTCGATGATATCAGATGCGTTGAAGATATAACCGTCATCCGTTGTATAACGTCCCTGAGCTCTGGCTGCAACTACCGCCTGATCGTTAGAACCGCCACCGTGATTACTACTATGTTCCTGCTTCTGACGTTTAATCTCTTCTTTTGTCCGAATATTGTCCGCATGGGATGCATCCTTAAGGTAAACATAGTATTTTCCGCCTACCTTAATCACATAGCCACCCTTGATTTCATTGACAATGTCTGAATCCTTCAACTGATAATTCGGATCTTTCATGAGGAGTTCTTCACTGATGATAGCATCATAAGGAACCTTACCATTATAGTAATGATAATGGTCTCCATGAGAGGTCACATAACCTTGATCCGTAATCTTGATGACGATTTGTTCGGCGTTGATTCCCTCTCTCTTACTAACTTCATCTGGTGTCAAGTTCTCTGCCTTTTGACCAGCTTGATCACCATCAATATAAGCAACTCGATTAGAATCTTTCTTAACTTGACCAGCCTGATACCGTCCAAGCTCATAGGAACAAACACTTAGGGCAAGAACTGCCACCGAACCTGCTACATATTTTTTATTGATTTTCATTCTTTCCTCACTTTAATTCTTCTGCTAGAACACTCATATTTTCTTCAAGATTTTCTAGATAAGTCTTGTCATTTTGTGGGTCTGCCTCTAAAGGATTCAGAGTTTTAAGACCCACACCTGTTGATTTGACAAGAGTTTCAGCTACTTTTGAAGAAGCATTACTTTCTGTAAAAATTGTTTTAACCTTATAGGTTTTAACAAATTCCTGAATTTCTGTAAGTTGTCGTGGACTTGGTTCTTGTTCAGGAGAGATACCTGCAATACCAAGTTGATTAAGTCCAAATCTCTTCGCTAGATAAGAAAAGGCTGTATGTTGTGTTACAAATGTTTTCTGAGTCGCTTTTTCAAATTTAGGCTGGAATTTCTTAGTCAATTCTTGAGCTTTTTTGATAAAGGCTTGCGCATTTTTCTGGTAAGTTTCTTTATGCTCACTATCCACCTCTGAAAGTTTATCAGCAATAATCTGAGCTTCTTCACCAGCTTTTTCAGGATCTAGCCAAGTGTGAGGGTCATAGAGCGTTTTTTCATCAACTCCATCCCCTGCTTCCACATCTTCTAGCCCTGGGACGCGGTCTAAAGTCATTCCCTCTGAAGCCTCTAAAACCCTAACTTTGGATTTTTTTAGATTAGGATCCAGACTTCCTGCCCAAGATTCGAGCGTATGAGAATGGTAAACAAAGACATCTGCATCATAGATGGCAGCAATGTCATTTGCCGAAGGTTCAAAGGAGTGAATCCCACTACTTGACTGAATCATCCGAACATCATTCAAGTCACCTGACACTTCCTTTACCATAGCGTAGATAGGATAAAAACTGGTCACAATTTTCATCCCTTTCCCTGTCTGGCTTTCCTTTTGACCACAAGCACCTAAACATAAAAGGAAAACACTTAACAATACTAAAAATAAACTTTGTTTCTTCATAAACAACCCCTTAACTATTTAATTAACTGGTAAACATTCTACTCCTAAAAATTTAATCTGTCAAGCTATTTTTAGAAAAAATTTGAAATTTCTTTCACATATAAAAATCTGCTGAGTTTCAACAACTCAACAGATTCTCACTTTATATACTCAATGAAAATCAAAGAGCAAATTAGGAAGCTAGCCGTAGGTTGCTCAAAACAGTGTTTTGGGGTTGTAGATAAGACTGACGAAGTCAGTCACATATATACGGCAAGGCGAAGCTGACGTGGTTTGAATTTGATTTTCGAAGAGTATTATTCTTCTATGGTAGAATGCTTATAGCCATAAGTAAAGTAAATAATACTTCCTACTAGCAACGCAACTAGGAAAGCAATCCAAGTTTCCATATTATACTGCAACATGAAGGATAGACAAATAATGATTGATAAAATTGGTAATAAGGGTACCAATGGTGTTTTAAATTCTCCAGCTTTGGGCATCCCCTTTTCTCTCCGTAAGCGAATCAAGCCGTAAGCCAGCATGATCAAGTAGGCCAAGGTACAAATGTTTAAGAAGGCTGCGATACTGGCTAGTGGGAATATTCCTGCAGCTACTGCTGAAGCTAGACCTGTCAAGATAGTAGCATTCTTTGGTACCTTGCTAGTCTTCGTTAATTCTTTGAAGGCGGCAGGCATCAATCCGTCACGCGCTAAACTGTAAATCATACGCGATAGGGCATAGGTCATCGAGATACAAACCGTAATCAAGGTCAAGATAGCCACCAATGACACATAGTTTGCTGCCCAACTAATCCCAACACTACGAAGGGCAAAGGCAACGGCATCATCAACATTTAGATGACTATAGTGAACCACACCAGTCAAAACAAGAGTCACCAAGGCATAGAGAATGGTTACGATAGAAAGCGATAAAACAATTCCTCTAGGAATATTTTTTTGAGGAGTCTTGACTTCATCTACAGCCATAGAGATGGATTCGAAGCCTAAAAATCCAAAGAACATCAAGGACGCACCAGCCATAATACCAGTACTATCACCATAGATTTGTCCAAAACCGTAAGGAGCAAAATTGCTCCAATTATCAAGTTTAATATTCCAAATTCCTACTAAAACAAAGAGCGCTAAAGCGGAAAATTTCAAAATAACTAGAATAGAATTAAAGCGTAAAGCAGCCTTGGCATTTAGTAAAACAAGCGATGTCACCAAGACCAAGACAATAATAGGCAATAAATCAACAAATGTCCCTGATTGAGGATTAAAGGTACCATTTAAAGCCTGAGGAAAGGCTATCCCGTATTGAGAAAGCAAGCCTTTAAAATAAGCTGCCCAACCTGAAGCCACGCCTGATATGGCTGTCATGAACTCCATCATTGTTAACCAGCCAGCCAACCAAGCTGGAAATTCTCCTAAAATAGCATAGAGATAACTGTAGGCACCACCTGTAGCAGGTACTCGCGAGGCAAATTCTGCAAAAAAGAGAGCTGATAATCCCACACACAAAGCAGAAATAACAATTGAAATCACTAGCGCTGGACCAGCAAGTGTTGCGGCTGCAGTGCCTGTAATTGTAAAGACGCCTGTCCCTACCATGGCTCCGATTCCCAGCAAAATCAAATCCCATAACTTCAAATGCCTGTGCATCTCCGTTTTATCCAAACTAACATTCTTTGTTCTAAATATATTCATCTTTGACTCCAAAATAAAATGATGATTCTATTTTACCATAAATATAGGAGATTTGTGAATATTTATAAAACAATTTTCTAAAAAAATCTGACTACTCTCTTGTAATCAGATTCTCTTTATCTCTAGTTCATTTCTTTAAAGGCTGCTTCTGCATCCGCGTTGCTGATAACACCAAATTGAATCTTTCCAATCTTTCCTTGACTATCAATCAGGTATTCTGTAGGAATGCTTCGAATTTGATAAGCTTGGAAGGTTGTTGCTTTAGTATCATAAAGAACTGGGATATCTTTATATCCTTGGTCTTGGAACCATTGTGGGAATTGCTCGACAGTTTTTTCACCTTGAATTCCTGGTGCAATGACACTAAGAATTTCAAAATCGCGATCTGGTTTCGCAGCTAATTCCATCAACTCTGGCATACTTTTCTTACATGGGCCACACCATGAAGCCCAAAACTTCAAGTAGACTTTTTTACCCTTATAATCAGATAACTTAACTTCTTTACCATCCATAGATTGCAAGGTAAAGTCTGGTGCCTCTTTTCCAACAGCAATTTGTTGTACAGGCGTTTGTTGCTGTTGTTTTGGCTGTTGTGCCGCTTGAGTCTTTTTAGTCTCTTCCTCACCACAGGCCATCAATACAACTAATGATAAAAGGCTTAAACCAGCAAACATTATTTTTTTCATATTTTTCTCCTTTATTCAAAAATTCCAGCTAGAACATTTACTTGTCCTAATAGCAACAAAATTCCCATTAAAATAATAAGGAAACCACCAATTTTCTTGAGTAGCATCATATAACGTTTGATTTTACTAAAATAGGGCATCACGACCCCTGAAGCTAGTGCCAAAACCAAGAAAGGAATGGCCATCCCCAGAGTGTAAATAAGAGTATAGATAGCTCCTTGCCAAGCGCCATTGCCCCCAGAAGCCGCAAGCGCTAAAACAGAACTTAAAACCGGACCAATACAAGGTGTCCAACCAAAGCTAAAGGTAATACCAAGTAAAAATGCTGACCAATAACGATTGGCTTCTGATTTCTTAAAAGTAAAGCTTTTTTGAACCTCTAATTTCTTAAAGTGAAAAATTTCCATCTGGTGAAGTCCCAAAATGATAATAATCGTTCCCATGACATATCGAAACCAATTGGCATAGAGGATATTACCAAAGTAACCAGCACCAAAGCCTAGAATAAAGAAAATGAGAGAAATACCTGCAATAAAGAATAGTGTGCGAATCAAGCCTGACCAGGCAACTTTTTTCCCAAACAAAGAAAAACTTTTTGCACTATCCTGATCATCCAATAAGATTCCAGTATAGACTGGTAACAGGGGGAAAATACAAGGGGAAAAGAAGGACAATATCCCTGCTAAAAAAACCGAGATTGAAAAGACTATCGTTTCCAATAAAGAACCAACTTTCTTAAGAATTTAAACCTATTGTACTATAAATGTTAAAATTTGTATCAAGTTTGCTACGGCTAGCTGTATTTACTATGACGTTAGATAAAAGAAAAAGATAGAAGAAAGTTGTCTAAGTTGACTTTTTCTTCTATCTTTCTTTAATTATTTTAATAAGTTCCTTCTTCACCTTGACTAGTCAAGATAACAGGTCCATCTTTCGTAATGACGAATTGGTGTTCATACTGGCATGACAATCCACCATCAATGGTCTTATGCGCCCAACCAGTCTTCATATCTGTATCAATTTCCCAGTCACCTGTATTGATCATCGGTTCAATAGTCAAGACCATTCCTTCACGGAGACGAAGGCCACGACCAGCAATACCATAGTTAGGAACCATTGGTTCTTCGTGCATGGTTGGGCCAACACCATGACCAACCAAATCACGCACTACACCGTAACCACGACTTTCAGCGTATTCTTGAATAGCCGCACCGATATCACCAATACGATTTCCAACAACAGCTTGCTCAATCCCCTTATACATGGCTTCTTTAGTTACATCCATCAAGTTTTTCACTTCTTCGGACGGTGTACCTACAGCATAAGCCCAACAAGAGTCTGCCAGACCACCAGAATAGCTCTGAGTGTATTTTTTCATTTGCTCCACATTGTTGAAGTTTAATTTTGAGACATTCAGGTCAGATTTAGCAATTGGACCTCCCAAAACCATGTCAACCTTGAGCAAATCACCATCTTTCAAGATATAATGACGAGGGAAAGCGTGAGCCACTTCATCATTAAGAGAGCAGCAGGTAGCATAAGGATAGTCCATCATTGCACCGTCAACTCCAATCTGAAGCGGAAGGAAATTTTCTTCCTTACAACGACGGCGAACATACTCTTCTACTTCCCACATATCTACGCCAGGCTTAATCAAATCACGTAAGCCGATATGAATACTTGCTAGAAAATCACCAGCCTTGTCCATAGCTTCGATTTCACGAGCTGATTTTAATGTTATCATTTTTTCTCCTAGTTTCTAATTAATTTTAACAGTCACATTTGCTTTTGAAACAATCTGATGACCATGATAAATATCGTAATCAATAATGGCTGATCGTCTCGTATGATGGATAATGCGTGCTTGAATGCGCAGTATATCATCTATCTGAACAGCCTGCAAAAAGTAGACTAGCATCTGCTCGATAATGAGATTGCGCCCACTATTCACAACTAAATCTTGGGTCATGTGGGTCAGAATTTCTGCCAAAACACCATTAGCCAAAACACCATTTTTCTCTAGCATAAAGGGTTCCACTGTAATGACTACTTCATCATGGTGGTAAGAAAGTTTTTGACCAATCTGCTCAGAAAAAGTTGGTAGAGCCGAAACTTGGGAACGACTCATCTTCTCCATGACATCGCGTCGTGTCACAACTCCAAGCAAGGTTTGATTGCTTCGAATAACTGGTACCATTTCAAAATCTTCAGCAATCATTCGTTGACTGACATTGGCAATATTTGTCGATAATCCGACTAAAAAGAGGCTACGAGACATGACCTTATCAATTGTGGTACTTGGTGACTTATCACCTGCATCCCTCATGGTTACCACTCCCACCACAACCTGATGTTGGTTAATAACTGGAAAACGACTGCTTCGATTCTTACGTACTAAGTCCAAATAATCTTTGACTGTGTCAGTCTCTCTCAGAAAACCATATTCATGACTCGGACGGTAAAGTTTCTCAACTGTCAAAATATCTGTCTTGATTTGGACATTTGACAAGGCTTTATTGATCATGGTCGCGACAGTGAAAGTATCATGCTTACTTCTCAGAACAGGAATCCCCTTTTGATTAGCCAGTTTAAGCACATCATCATGGACCTGAAATCCACCTGTAACTAGAACTGCATTTTCATTTTCAAGTGCTAACAGTTGGATACGGGTACGGTCCCCGACAATCAAGAGTCCCCCATCATGAAGATAGGATAAGATGTTTTGTTCAGTCATGGCACCGATAGAGAACTTACTAAATTCTCTATCTAAACCTTCTTGCCCAGCCAAAACCTCAGAAGAAGTCACTTCTGCAATTTCAGCAAAAGTTAATCTTTCAATAGCAACTTTCTGGGATTTAACACGGATAGTACCACTTCTAGGACGGGTCTCCACAAGTCCACGATTTTCAGCTTCTTTAATGGCCCGATAGGCCGTTCCATCACTGACCCCCAGATGGTTAGAAATACTACGAACACTAACCCTCTTTCCGACAGGCAATTCTTCCAAATAGCTTAGAATTTCCTGATGCTTACTCATTGAATTCTCCTTTTACATACCGAAATTCAAGATAATCCCGCATTTTTCTTGTGTAGCGATCACTTCCTTTAAACTGACGAGTCAAACGGAATCCAGACTTTAGAGCAACCTTTTGACTCGCTTCATTTTCAAGGTGGGTAATGATGGATAATTGTTTTAAACCAAATTCCTCAAAAGAAAGCTGACAAATTTTTCTAACAATCTCTGTCATAAATCCTTGCGACCAAGCATCTTTTCTCAAAAAATAGCCAAGCTCAGCTTCTTTTTTGATTTCATCTAACTTCTCAAATTTAATAGAACCAATCATTTGTTGATTTTTTTGGTCACAAATTGCCCACACTCCCAAAGGAGACTTCATAAAATAATTCGCTAATGCATATTGACTTTCTTCCAAACTTGCCTGAGTTGGGAAAATAAATTGAAGATTTTCTGGATTTGAAGCTATCTCGTGGAAGTCCTGACTATCACTAAAAAAGAAAGGACGCAAATACAAGCGATCCGTTTCAAAAAAAGAAAACATTGCTAATTTGGTCCAAATATTCATAAACACCCCTACGGTTTAATCTTCGACTAGTGTAATATCTGCTCCTAGATTACGTAATTTTTCGATAATATCAGAATAACCACGTAAGATAAACTCGATATTTGTAATTTCAGTTTTACCTTCAGCCATAAGCCCAGCAATGACTAGTGCAGCCCCAGCTCGTAGGTCAGTCGCTTTAACACTGGCCCCACGCAAACTACGTCCACCCGTGTACAAAATATGACCATTTGTTGTCGAAATATCCACATCCATCTTTGCTAGTTCAAAAACATGATTTACACGTTTTTCATAAATCGTATCAACAATTGTACCACGACCATTAGCTGTTAGTAAAAGAGGGGTAATCGGTTGTTGTAAATCGGTAGCAAAGCCTGGGTAAGGAGCTGTCTTAATATTGATTGCTTTCAAATTAGACTGTTCCTCGACAAAAATGCTGTCTTCAGATACAGTCATTCGAACTCCCATTTCTTCCAACTTAGCGATGAATCCTTCTAAGTGTTCATAAAGAACATTATTTATACGAATTCCCTTACCAACTGCAGCAGCTAAAGAAATATATGTTCCAGCTTCAATACGGTCTGGAATCACCTGATGACGTGTACCATGTAATCTTTCAACACCATCAATAATGATGATATTAGTTCCTGCCCCACGGATATGGGCACCCATATTATTCAAGAGAGTTGCAACATCAATAATCTCAGGTTCACGGGCTGCATTTTCAATAATAGTACGACCATTCGCTTTAACCGCAGCAATCATCGTATTAATCGTTGCACCGACACTAACTGTATCCATGTAAATACTTGCGCCATGAAGTCCTGTATCTTTAGCAGATAACTTCATGTTATCTCCCTCGTAGCTAACAGTAGCACCCATAGCTTCAAAAGCCTTAAGGTGTAAGTCAATCGGACGAGGACCAAGGTCACATCCTCCAGGCAAGCCAACTGTGGCTTCACCAAAACGACCTAAAAGACTTCCATAAAAATAATAAGATGCACGAAGACTATTGATTTTCCCATAAGGCATTGGAATATTTTGAACACCTCTTGGGTCAATCTCCAATACATCGTCATAACGCTTAACAGTAGCTCCCATCAATTCCATGATTTCGACAAGACTGGCTACATCCGAAATATCCGGAACACAATCCAAAGTTACAACATCATCTGCTAAAATAATAGCTGGAATTAGGGCCACAACACTATTTTTAGCACCACTAATAGTGATTTCACCTTGTAGTGGTAATCCACCATTGATAACAATTTTTCTCATTCTAAGTTTTTAATACTCTTTCAAGATTTCTAATAAGGTCTTTAAAATAAATTATATCATAAATGCAACCTTTTTTCCATCCCTTTCACTTTTATAGTTGCTTAGTTTTAAACAAAAGCTATGGCATATAATACTGATTTTAAACAAGGAGCATTAGATTACATCAAAGAGGGACACCGCCATATCGAAGCAACTAAAGTTTTTGATGTTGGCGTCAGAACTCTCTTCACGTGGGAAAAGAAAGACGCGAACAAGGACACTTAGAGCGGAGAAAGCGAGTCGTCAAAAAGCGGAAGATTCCTTTAGAGGAATTGAAAGCCTTTGTAGAGGCTCATCCAGACACTTTTTTACGGGAAATTGTGGCACATTTTGATTGTGTTGTTCCTTCAGTATGGGCAGCTTTAAAGCAGATTCATGTCACTTTAAAAAATGACGACTAGCTTTAAGGAAAAAAATCCAGAGAAAGTCGCTGAGTTTCTTGATATTTTGGATAACCTAAAAGATTTACTAGTCGTATATATTGATGAAACAGGAGTCGACCGCTACCTCTATCGTCCTTATGCACGGGCTCCTAGAGGGGAGAAAGTCTATGAAAAGATTAGCGGACTTCAATTGTTGCAGGATAAGTAGACGGAGAGTTTATAGCTTCTATGATTTACAAGGAAAGTATGACGAGTAATTTCTTTGTGGAGTGGTTCAAAACGCAACTTATACCTGTTTTGAAGAGCCCTCATGTCATTGTCATGGACAATGCTAGTTTTCATCCTAAGAACATTTTGGATGAGCTTTGCATTCAAGATAAGAATTTTTCTTACCTCTACCACCTTATTCACCAGATTTGAATCCTATTGAGCAAGCTTGAGGTTTCTTGAAAAAGAAAGTGACGGATTTATTAAGGGAAGTTCCAAATATTTTTGAATGTTTAGAATGCTTTTTTAAAACTACATAACTATAAAAGTAAAAAAGACTTTAAATCAAGCAGTTTAGACTATTGATTTAAAGCTTTTTACTTATTCCCAATCTTTTGTGGAAGGCTATTAGCCATGTACAGAAAAATCCTTAAATGCGTAAGCAACTATTGCCTTATTAGCTAAGTAGCTCACCAAAACCAGCCTTCATTATCGTCAATAGCTTGGGCTTCTTTGCGTTTACGTGGGCCTGTTCCGTACATTTCTGCTTCGATTTCTTCCTTGGTAGGCATGATAGAAGCTAGGATGATATAGATAATCACGCCAAGTCCAAAGTTTGCGACTGTAAAAATGGCAAACAGAAAACGAACAAGGGTAACATCAAAGTTCCACTTATCTGACAGACCTGCCAGAACTCCTGAAATCATGCGATTTCTTCTCATTTTATAAAATTTACTGTTCATGGTATTACCTCTTTCTACTAGGTTGGATATAGTATAGCACGGATAGGCTCGGCTTTCATCAGTCCTCAGGCTGATTTATCAGTAGCAATTTACCTCGACAAAATCCACAACGATAGCGTTTGGTATCAATTCTTCGCTTACGCTGATAGGTTTGCTGGCAGGATTGGCAACGATAGAGCTTGATAGGCTTGGCGTTACTATTGGACAAGGAAGGAACAAAGCGTAATCCATCGACTGCTTTCAACAGTTCCTTAAAATCCCGATCCTTGTGTTGATAACCCTTCCCTTGAAAGTAGAGGTGATAATGACAGAGTTCATGTCGGACAATTTTCCTAAAAACATCCAACCCCAATTCCTGATAAACCTTGGGATTAAAATCCAAATGCCCATCTTTTGGGAAAAATCGCCCACCTGTCGAACGCAGACGAGAATTCCACTGGGCTTGATGGATAAAAGGATTCCCGAAGTCTTCTAGCGAAACTTGCTTGACGTACTCAGTCAGATTCATTTGGAGCGAGGAGCGACAGATTGACTTTTTCACGTTCAGTATCGATTTTCTTAACCCAAACGGTCACCAAATCTCCGACAGATACCACTTGACTGGGGTGTTTGATAAACTTCCGACTCATATGGGAAATATGAATCAAGCCGTCCTCGTGAATCCCGATATCAACAAAGGCACCAAAATCAACGACGTTACGCACCACACCTTCTAGTTTCTGATCAACCACTAAGTCTTTGATATCTAGGACATCTTGGCGAAGCACAGGTGCATCAAAGGAATCACGGAAATCTCGACCTGGTTTGAGAAGGTCTTCAATAATATCTTTAAGAGTTTCTGGGCCAAGGTCTAGCTCTTGCGCCATTTCCTTGACTGAAAGCGACTTGAGTTTGCTTTGAGCCTCTTCATTCAGATCCTTGATATTCAAGCGTTTAAAAAGTTCCTTAACGGCAGTGTAGTTTTCTGGGTGAACTCCTGTATTATCAAGAATATTGCTACTTTCAGGGATACGAAGGAAACCAGCAGCCTGTTCAAAGGCCTTAGCCCCCAGACGAGGAACTTTCTTGATTTGGGCGCGTGAAGTGATTTTTCCTTCTTCCTCACGATATTTGACGATATTTTCAGAAATGGTTTTATTGAGGCCAGCGACATGGGAAAGAAGAGATGGACTGGCTGTATTGATGTTGACACCGACTTGGTTAACCACCGTATCCACGACAAAGTCCAAACTTTCAGACAGCTTCTTCTGACTGACATCATGCTGGTACTGGCCGACACCAATTGACTTAGGATCGATTTTGACCAATTCTGCAAGGGGATCTTGCAAACGACGGGCGATAGAAATGGCAGAGCGTTTTTCAACGGTCAAGTCTGGAAACTCCTGACGAGCAAGTTCACTGGCAGAGTAGACCGAAGCACCACTTTCACTGACAATAACATAGCTGACTTCAGGGAAATCTTTAAGAACCTCTGCCACAAAGGCTTCACTTTCACGACTGGCCGTTCCATTTCCGATAGCAATAATCTCTACACCGTATTGACCAATCAGGTCCGCCAGATCTTTCTTTGCTTCTTCGATTTGACGAGCTGATGCTGGTTTGACAGGATAAATGACCTGAGTCGTCAGCATTTTTCCTGTTGCATCCACGACAGCTAGCTTGGCACCTGTACGAAAGGCTGGGTCAAATCCAAGAACCACGCGCCCTTTTAGAGGAGCAACCAAGAGAAGATTGCGCAGGTTGTCAGAAAAGAGCTGGATAGCTCCTTCTTCCGCTTTCTCAGTTAATTCTGTCCGAATACGACGCTCGATAGCAGGCAAGACTTTTTTCTTAACAGATTGCTGAACCACTTCATCAATATAAGCATTTTTCACCTTGAAACGAGCTGCAAAGAAGGCAAGAATGCGGTCTGTTGCATGCTCAAAACCGACCTTCAAGACACCTAGCTTCTCCCCACGATTGAGAGCCAAGGTACGATAACCCTGCATATTTCCAACCGTCTCTGAAAAATCATAATAAATCTGAAAAACTTGTTTTTCATCAAGACTTTCATCCTTGACTTGAGAAGTGAGTGTAGAGTGTCTCAGCACTTCCTGATAAGTCATAGCACGTAAATTTACATCTTCCGATAAGGCTTCGACCAAGATATCAACTGCACCAGCCAAGGCTTCCTTGCCAGTCGCAAATCCTTCACAGACAAACTTTTCAGCCTCTTTTTCTAAATCCGCTACATTCTGCAAAATCAAGCGAGCAAGTGGGAAGAGTCCGGCTTCACGGGCAATGGTTGCCTTGGTTCGACGTTTTTCCTTGTACGGAAGATAGAGTTCTTCTACGTCTGCTAATTTTTCGGCAGCTAAGATAGCTTCCTCCAATTCCTTGGTCAACTTGCCTTGTTCTTGAATCTTAGCTAAAACAGCTTCCTTACGGTCGTTGAGATTTGTCAGACTTTTATCCAAGTCGATAATGGCCTTAATCGCCACCTCATCCAGACTACCAGTCATATCCTTGCGATAACGCGCGATGAAGGGAATAGTCGCCCCTTCAGCTGTCAAACTTAGAACGGTATCAATTTGTTTTAAACTCACTCCCAAATCCTGAGAGATTTTTTCATATTTTTTATCCATAAATCTATTATACCACAAGCTAGAAGGCTTTCTCCAATCCTTTTCCACTATCGAAAACAATTAAAAAACGCCCTTTTCCTCAAAATAATAGTATAATAGAGGTAGAATTTAGAATCGAGGTACACCTATGGCTGTAAAATTTACAAAACGAGACGACTTGGACAAGATGTTTGAAGAGTTTGCTAAACTCCCTGATTTGAAACAAGTCACTTTCCCTGATGACAAAGAGAAAAAAGCTAAAGCAGAAAAGAAAACTAGATGACTGCTTTCCAACAACTCCCATCTAGTGTACTTCAAACTGGAGCCATTTTTCTCTCCATTATCATTGAAGCCCTTCCCTTTGTTCTGATAGGAAGCATTGTCTCAGGGCTGATTGAGGTTTATATCACACCTGACAAGGTTTATCATTTTCTCCCTCGAAATCGTTGGGGGAGAATCTTTTTTGGCACCTTCATCGGGATACTTTTTCCCTCTTGTGAATGTGGAATCGTCCCCATCATCAATCGTTTTCTGGAAAAGAAGGTTCCCAGTTACACGGCCGTTCCTTTTCTTGTGACAGCACCTGTTATCAATCCCATTGTTCTTTTTGCGACCTATTCTGCCTTTGGCAACTCCTTCCATGTCGCCCTGTTACGAGCTCTAGGTTCCATTGTAGTAGCTGTTATACTTGGAATTTTTCTGGGATTTTTCTGGCAAGAACCAATTCAGAAAGAAAATCGTCTGGCCTGTCATGAGCATGATTTTTCTCACTTAAGCCCTGCAAAAAAAGTTTTGCAGGTCTTTGTGCAAGCAATTGATGAATTTTTTGATACGGGACGTTATTTAGTATTTGGCTGTCTCTTTGCTTCCATAATACAGGTCTACGTTCCGACTCGGATTCTGACCTCTATCAGTGCAACCCCTATTTTTGCCATCCTGCTCTTGATGCTTTTGGCCTTTCTTCTCTCTCTCTGCAGTGAGGCGGATGCCTTTATCGGTGCTTCTCTACTCTCTAGTTTCGGTTTGGCACCAGTTCTGGCCTTTCTAGTGATTGGTCCAATGCTGGATATCAAAAATATTCTCATGATGAAAAATTACTTGAAAGCACGATTTATCAGTCACTTCATAATGATTGTGACTCTTGTCGTCTTAGTCTATTCTCTCTTGATTGGAGCCATTCTATGATGCGATTTTTAGTTTTAGCTGGCTATTTTGAACTGACCATTTATCTCCATCTGTCGGGCAAATTAAACCAGTACATCAACATGCACTATTCCTATCTGGCCTATATTTCCATGGTGCTTTCCTTTATCTTGGCAGTCGTTCAATTGTATATCTGGATGAAACAAGTCAAAACCCACAGTCATCTGAACAGCCGATTGGCCAAGGTGACGAGTATTGCTCTTCTGGCTATTCCTATTGTCGTCGGTTTAACTTTTCCAACTGTTAGCTTGGATTCTCAGACCGTTTCAGCAAAAGGCTATCATTTCCCCTTATCAGAAGGAACGGATCTGGCCATTCAGACAAGCGAAGGGACGACAAGCCAATATTTGAAACCTGATACCAGTTCTTATTTCTCAAAAACAGCCTATGAAAAAGAGATGCGAACTGCAGCAGATAAATACTTGTCCCAAGATAGCATTAACATTACTAACGAAAACTATATGGAAGTCATGGAAGCTATCTACGACTATCCAGATGAGTTTGAGGGTAAGACAGTCCAGTTCACAGGCTTTGTCTATAACGACCCCAGTCATGCCAATAGCCAATTTTTGTTCCGCTTCGGCATTATTCACTGTATCGCAGATTCTGGTGTCTATGGTTTGTTGACCAAGGGAAATACCCGTCAGTATGAGGACAACACTTGGATTACAGCCAAAGGAAAACTGATCAATCACTACCATAAAGAACTCAAACAAAACCTTCCAACCTTGGAAATCGAAAGCTTTACCAAAGTCGATAAACCAGAAAATCCCTATGTTTATCGAGCTTTTTAAGGAAAGTAAGATAAAAACGAACAAGTTCTCTTCTGAATGACAGAAAAAGAGCCTGTTCGTTTTTTGTTATATGAGAATTAGTGACTTGTAGATTTTCATCTTATACCATTTCCAGCAATACAAGTAGCTCATAGAGAATAAGCGAGCCAGTCATTAATCAGACTAGCGATTTCTTTGGGTGCTTCAGTATAAACTTCATGGCTAACGTTTTCTAGAAAAATAGTATCAAAATAATCTGGCAATTCTTTTAAGGCTTCCTCTCTCCATGTAGCTTCATTAGGATAGCGAGGACAAATAAACAAGGTATCCCCCACTTCTCTCTTAAAAGCTTGTATTTTCCTACGTAGGCGGAGTATCGCTTCTATATTTTCATAATTTATAGCTAACTCATATCTATTATACTCAGAATTCCAGTGATAGGACTGCCTTACGGCTTTCTCCATATTTTCTGACCAATGCTTTGCTTCAGATTTTTCTTTAGAAGTAAGAACATCTAAATCCGAAACAATTTGAGATTTGATATAATTTTTAGTTTCCTCTAACTCTGTATCCAAAGGTAAAATCTTATCTAAATCTAGATAGCCACCATCCAAAAGAATCAGTTTCTTTACTTCTTCAAATTCCGATGCGAGATAACGAGTTAAATCTCCTCCAAGAGAATGACCTATCAGACAGATAGATTCTTCCTCTACAATCTCATTTTTAAACCATGATTTCAATTCTGTTTCATCTCGAAGATGCTTTTCATATGGATTTAGAAAATAGACCTGCGAATCTAGTTCTTGAAGAAAATCCTTGCTATGATAGACATTGCTTCCCAAACCGCCAATAAAATATTTTTTCATTCTCTACTTAATACTATGCTTATTCATCTTTTGTTCAAAGATAGTTGTGATAATCTGACGCAATTCTTCGCGTTCTTTTTCTGGTATTTCACCACTTGTTTGAGCTGCAGCGTAGAGTTCAGGGTGTTCAATTGAAATGCGTTTAATTGTACGTGTCGTAGCATGTTTTCTTACAAAAAACGGAATTCGCTTAATCAAGTCTTGTGGTACTAGCGCAAGAATCTTCTCAGCAGTTTCCTTGTCACTAATCTTAGACGTTGTCAGCCCCTTCTTAATCATTTCTTGTTCTTTTTCTGTAAAATCTTTTAATTCCATGCGATTAGTCCTCCTATTTTCTTTAAGTTAAATTATATATCATTTGTAGCAAGACGACAAATAGTCTGTTTGTAAAATGCTCTCTATCCTACAATTTTCCTATCGCTCATGATTGCTCTTTAATGAAAAATCACAAAACCTTTTGGAGAGATCACAAGCTGATTTTCCAATTCTAGGCAATTGCTTGCTAGTGCTACTGCTTCTTTCTCGACAATATAATCTTTTGTTGATTGGTTGAATATTGCTTTGAGAACCTGTCCTTCGTATTTCCATTCCAAAGCTACTAGATCTGGTTTGATTTCTTGGAGGCTATACTTGCCATGCGGAATGATTTCTGACGCATGTTTGCGAATCTTGATTAGCTTCTTCATAAAGTTCAGCATATCATTGTCACTTGATACACGTTCCCAAGGCATACAACGACGACAATCTGGGTCTGGACTGCCAGTCAAGGATAACTCTGTTCCATAATAGATGCAGGGTGTTCCTTTTTGTAAAAAGAGAAAGGCTAGGGCTGATTTGACCAGTTGAACGTCTTCATTTGCCGTCCACAAGATTCGTTCTGTATCATGCGAATCCAAGAGATTAAACATAACCTCTGAAATCTGTTGTTTGTAATACATAGATTGGCCATTGATTTCATCGATGAACTGGTCTGTCTTCTTAACACCTCGTAAGAAATAGTCCTTGATGCTATCAGATAAAGGATAATTCATGACCGCATGGAACTCATCTCCATTTAGCCAAGGCTGAGACGTATGCCAGACTTCTCCTAAAATATAAAGATCAGGCTTTTTAGCTAGAACTGCCTTGCGAAAATCCTTCCAGAATTGATGGTCAATCTCATTAGCCACATCCAAACGCCAAGCATCGATATCAAACTCTTCAATCCAATAAGTCGCAACCTTTAATAGATAGTCCTTGACCTCTGGATTGGCTGTATTTAGCTTAGGCATATAGTCCTCAAAACCAAAAGCATGATAGGGTAACTCTCTCTTATTAGCAAGCTTATCAGTCGTCACTGGGAATTGTTGGATATGGAACCAATCCTTATAAGCAGACTCCTCACCGTTTTCGATAACATCTTGCCATTGAGGCGATTGCGAACCAATATGATTAAATACAGCATCCAGCATGATTTTTATACCTCGCTGATGCGCTTGCTCGACCAGCTCCCGAAAGGTCTCCTTGTCTCCAAAATGACGGTCAATTTCAAAGTAATCTGTCGTATTGTACTTATGATTGCTCGTAGATTCAAAGATAGGACAAAGATAAAGTCCAGTAATTCCCAAGTCTTGCAAGTAATCCAGATGGTCAATAATCCCCTGTAAATCACCACCAAAGAAATCATCACTCTTAGGTGTGACAGATGAATCCCAGTCTAAAGTCCCTTCTGGGTTTAATCGAGCATTTCCATTAGCAAATCTCTCAGGAAATATCTGATACCACACCGTATTTGAAACCCAGTCAGGAATCAGGCATGCATCAATCTCATGAAGATAAGGCAACTTAAATCCATTTCCAATAGCATGAAGATTTTCTAGAGAATTTTCAACACAACCTTTATCGCCATACAAAATACTTTTACCTTCTGTATCCGTGACTTCAAAGAGATACTGGATACGTGCAAAGTCAACTGACACTTCAACCTGCCAATAGTCAAATAAGGCATCAGAAGTTATTCTGGCCATTTTCTTTGTATCTTGATAAAACTCCTCCATAAAGATAAAAGGGTCCCCATAATGCAAGATGATGCTTTCGATGTCCCCTTTCTTAGTTCGAATCCGAGTGTGAAGTTTCTTATCCTTATAAAGATAGGCGAACTCCGACTCAGGCCTATGGTAAATAGCGCTTAATTCCATTGTATCTGTCTCCTAGTTTACTTTTATCCGTATACAACGCAAACGTTTTTACAATTGTTAATCTAGTATACTACTTTCGTATTTTATTTGCAAGGTTTGTCCATAGTTTCGAGTGGTTTGGTTCTATAAATAAAAAAGCAGCCAGTCTTACAACTTGCTACTTTTCAAATGATGATTTACAAATGTCTTTCCAGCCACTCAATTTTTTTAAAATCCTTATTGTTATTGTGCTCATTTCGATAAGAATCTTGGGAAGAAGCCTTGTAAATACTTAAAAACTGTTCTAGATTTGGAATGCGAAAAGTGATGTTTTCGAGATGAATCAATTCTATATCCGATTCCGAAACTCCTGCAAAATCAGGTAAAGAATCGATACTTCCGAATTCAACACTCAGATCATCTTTTTTGAATTCATGCTCATGAATATCTATTAAGGCATAGCCTAAGTGTTTCATCACTTTCATTATCTTGTCCCACTCATAAATTCTGAGATGATCAGGTGCTTCCCAACCTCTAGGATCACCAGGCACATGAATGTCAATGTCAGACGGCCTCCATTCTTCATTTGAACGGTATTCAAAACCCAAGGACCCCATGAGAGTCGGTGTGATTCCGATTTGGTTTAAATGAGAACAAATTGTTCGAAATTCATCAAATAGAGAATTCATTCCTCCTCCAATCGTTGATATAGAACTTAATTTCGTTATGAATAATAAACTAATTTTTACCTTCTACTCTTTCGGTTTTGAAAATACTTCTACTCGCTGAGCTAGGACTTTGATTTCTACAGGTAGGTTATCCGATTTATCGCCGTCAACATCAGACTCCAATTCACTATCCGAAGAGATCTTGATATTACGCGCTCTGATATACTCAATATTATCATTGCTGACAACATCTCCTTTTAGTAAATCAGGAATAACGGATAATTTAGAGAATATAGAAGCATCTTTTAGAATCAAAATATTAGCATAGCCGTCTTTGTTTTCTTCAAAAATTTTCTTATCAGCGAAGTAATTTGTCAAGAGAACCAAAACATGACTAGCTTCACCAACATAATTTCCATTTTCTGTCTCAACCTTAATGTTAAAGACCTGATCCGTCATGACAGACTTCATAGTATTTACAGCATAGGCAAGAATACCAAATTTTGTCTTATCTTCAATTTCAACATTGTGAATCGCTTCTGGCAGAGAACCGATACTAAAGATATAACCAAAATAATTGTCATTCGCTTTTCCGATATCAATCTTATTGGTTAAGTTGAAATCCAGTTCATCAATCGCGCCATCGATGTCTTGATTGATTTCCAACAGTTTTGTAATGAGGTTACCCGTACCGCCTGGGATAATCCCTAGCTTAGGAATGTAGTCTCTCTCAGCAATACCCGAAATAACTTCATTGACAGTCCCATCTCCACCAAACACAACCACTACATTGTACTGCTCACGAGAAGCTTCTTCAGCAAAATGTGTTGCATCCAAAGCTTTTTCAGTAATTTTGGTTTCTACGTGCTCAAAATATTCTTTTGCTTTATTCTCCAGCTTTTCTTTGTAATCCAAGGCCTTTTCCCCACCAGAGGTAGGGTTAATAATTACCATTGCCTTTTTCATTAATTTCTCCTTAATTTTAAATAGAAATGTTTACATTTCGTCGTATGCAACTATATGTACTCTCATTATACAATGAAAATACAGAAAAGAGAACTTTGACGTACTAGATATTAATACGCTTTTATTCTATTTTCCCATCGCATAACTACATCCTTTAAGGGTTCATCCAAGTAAGAAATGGCCTTATCCTTTATCCAATCAGGAATACCATAAGCTGCCTCGGCAATGCTACCAGTTATTGCAGCAAGTGTATCACTATCGCCACCAAGGGAAATGGCATTCCTTATCGCATCTTCGAAGTCTCGACTTTCAAGAAAGGCAAGAATGGCTTGAGGGACAGTTTCTTGACATGTTTCGTTAAAACGATAGTTAGGACGGATTTCATCTAAAGTTTGAGATAGATTGTAGCCGTATGTCTTCTCTATATAATCCTTAATCCGTCTTTTACACTCCCTATGATTGTCATTAATTGGTTGCTCGTATTCTCTACAATACCCACCAAAGTAAAAACGACACAGAAATATAGCATCAGCTGTAGCCATAGCACCTTTGACACCTTCTGGATGATTATGGGTTACCTCTGCAGAAAGACTCGCAAGTCCTCTAGATGATGGCCACGTACCGGTTCTCTCATAGACATCACAGTCCATGATCCAAGCACATGGAGAAACACGCATAGCCGAACCATTCCCAAAACTATTATAAGGATCACGGTTATCGCTTATTAGCCATGCATTAAACCGAACACCGTAATCAGCATCAGGATACATCCTTCCATATTTCTTCATCGCGTCAATGAAGTCGACTTTTTGTCCCCCATTCATAATCGCTTCTGCAACAGCACAGGTCATAACCGTATCATCTGTGAAAAAGCAGTCCTTCCGAAATAAAGGAAAGTCCTTCGTTTTGATATTGTTCCATTCGTAAACAGAGCCGACAATATCTCCAACTATTGCTCCGAGCATACGATTCCTCCTTGTGACATATCAGATTTATTACACATTCCCAATGGTTAACTCTTTAAAAATGGTGCCACCAAATCAATCCACTCTTGAGGCAGGTAAGCTGACAAATAGCCGTGATTATAGCCCTTTGCTTCATACAAAATCGTATTTGGATGTAGCTGCTGAAATAATTTCGCCGATGCTTTGACACAGTTCAATTCTTTTTCACCATAGATATACAGAACCTGAGCCTTGCTAGCAGAAATCATATCTTTCAGCTTGTAACGCCCCATATAGTTTTTGTAAATGGTTACCAATGTTTTGACAGGTGTCCTTGGAAGATCCTCCAAATAATAAGCTTTTATTTCCTTTGGATAAGCTAGTTTAGGATAGAGTTTGTTCATCATGCTTAACTGAAGTTTGCAAGAGAATTTATTGAACATCAGTTTACCAAATAGAGACACTAGAAAAATGCTGATTTTAGCCAATCTTGGTTGAGGAATACAGAGGCTTCCGTCTATGATGGTCTTCTCAGCAATTTCACTGTCTAAAGACAAAAGCTCCATGGCAATTTGACCACCAAGTGAAACACCACCGATTGCAAACAATTTCCCACCACAGTTTGCTTTGATATAGTCCAAGATTTCCAAGGCAGAATCTTCAGTAGAAACATAATCAAGTTGATATTCTTCGCCGTGACCATTCAAAGTAGGTAAAATAACACGGTATTTTTCTGACAAGATTCGTGCTTGACGAAGATAATTCCACCAAGAACTGCCACCACCATGTATCAGTAAAATAGGAGGCAAATTCTTATCACCAAATTCATGGAATTTCATGTTTAAACTCCTTATCTTCATAGATTTAAATAACTACCAAGAATATCTGAATTTGAGTAATTTCCACCGAGTAAATACCTCCCCAATTCAAAAATCACCCCAGAATAAAACAATATATTTTCATCATACTCCATTTCAATAATTGCATTGTCCTCAACTTTAATATAATTAGCACCATCGAATTTCACCTTATCATAAAGTGATGTGAAATTCTTTATTTCATTGATTACAGTTTCACCTTTATTTTGATATCTCGCAGATAATTGAGAATGGTTAGCACCTTTACAAACAATTATATTCATTGGGTATAAATAATGATTTTGTATATTTGAACTAAAAAGAACACCATCAAATACATTATCATCGTTTATACCTATAAAATTATCGAGTATTCTTTCTCCATTCCAAGGGTTTAGTAAAATAGGTAATTTATTAATACCTATCTTCATGTGTACATTTTCCATATAAATCGTTTTTCTATTTAATAATAAGTAACTTTCAATTTTCGAATAAATTTCTTCGATTAATGAATTATCTTGTGCATCATGCTCCTTCTCAATAGCTTGCAAAGCTTCATCATAGTTTAGATGTTCAACTATGATTTCGATGAAAATTTTTGCGCATTGTACTGGATCATACCCTAAACGATTATTATTTACTAGATTTAAGTATTTTTGAAACCTATCTATCGTTATTTTGTTCTTATCTGTTTCCGTTTCACAACTGATATTTTTTTCTTTTTCTTTAAAAGTCCAAACATTTCTAACCTCCTCAGTATTTGCGTTTATGTTTTTTATTATTTTACCATTAATATAAAAATCCCCTATAAACTCAAATTTATCAAACTTCTTTTTTAATATTATACTATTATAGTATACAATATTTCATACACTTTCTTTAGATAAATAGTTATTGTTGTATTCATTTTTCCGATACGCAAACGATATTTACAAATACATTTACATCTATGTGCCTTTTTAGGACTTTTTTGATGTCAAAATTACCTTTATCTACAAAGACAAAATGCTTGTAAAGTAGCTTAAAATCAAGGATTTTCACCCTCTTGTTCGTTGTAGCAACACTACACACTCAGCGGTTCTCTGTTACCGTATCGTTTCGTCGTAAACTCCTTACTCTACGACAGCTATCCCATGGGCGGAGCATCTACTTCTACTTCGCTGATGCCTCAGCTCATACAAGCAGTGATACCGCCTCAACATGTGTTGAGAGCAAGCTTCTATACTATAAAACGAAACTTTCTATTGGAAATAATAAATCACATATCTAGAAGAGATTTATTTGTTTGATTAAATTCATTGTATAGTTTAATCATAATTTTATCTATAACTATCAAAATATAAAACCAGGTGAAATAGTTAGAATCCCCAAATTCCTTATTTTCTAATTCATGTAATGTAGGTAAATTACGTTGATATGAAAGCGTATTATGGGCCAATCGATTTCTATGTCGATATAACATGTCATATACTTTCTGCCCTTCACTTTCTAGTAAATTGTAACCATCTCCCTTTCTTGCAATACCTTTATATCCAATTTTATTCTTTATATTACCCTTGAATTCTATGTAAGTATTACCGTTCCAGTATTGGAAGTTACTTTCATTGAAAATTTTACATATGGTATCTTTGGCTTCATTGACTATCAACTTTCTGTCAGATTCAGAAAGTTCACCCCTATCAAGTAGAATCATTAGATTTTGATAAATTGACTTTTTAGAGTCATAAGTAGAAAAACCTTGTGAGGCAAAATCTTTCAAAAAAACTCTTCGAAACTCAAAATCTTCAGTAGCCATTTCCCAAGAAATACATTTAAATTTTTGTTCTTGAAAACCTGTCATTTGTAAAAAAATTGTCTTAAGCAAGTAATCATTTAAAGGATAAGTTTCAATTCCTGTGTTGATAGAAGAAATCGCCGAAATCCCTTCCAACATGACGGATTCAATAGGACTGTTAATAAATTCTTCATGTTTAGTCATTTCTCAAACTCCCTATAAATAGCGATTGATTTTTCAACTCTCTCACGTAAATATTTTAAGGCAGATGGATTTTTTTGGTGGTAGCTGATTGATACAGCTTTTGAAAACTCATATGTTGGAACACCCTGTTCATCAAGATATGGAGCTTTATATTCTTCTATTTGTTTCTCAAGTTTTTTAGTTATAACCGACCATTTTTCCAAATCAATATTCTTATTTTCAAATATTATTAAATAAATTAAACCAAAGTAATACAAGTCACAATCAATTATAGAATCAAATGCTTTTTCGCATAAATCTGAATTACTAATAATATTCTTCATCTTGTTATAGCGTTCTGAATGAGGTTTTTCATCAGAGTGTAGTTGTTCATTAGTATCAAATAATTCTTCATAGCTGATATAATCTACATCTGACTCACTATTTTTATCACCAATTATAAAATTGATATAATTTTCATAGTACTCCTCTAATTTTTCTTTTTTTCCACCAAAACCACTGCATAAATTTTGGGTACTGCAGTCTTTTTTATATTGCGATAAAATTGATAGATATCTAATAAAATCAATAGATAACTCACCCTCAATAAGGTTAATAAATTCAGGCTTAAAGAAATCGGTTTTACTATCATCTAAATAGTAAAGTGCTTCTCTACTTTCTTGACCAGTAAGAACCATCCCTTGTCTATTAATATTTCTAAAAACAGATGAATAGTATCTTTGTTGATCCCCTCTTTGACTATTACTAGGTACCAGATACGAAAATCCTAGAAAAGTATTCTTCAAAAAATTACTATCTATTTCATTATCGTTATTCAACGCTTTGAAATATTCATCCTTTTCTAAAGTTGATTTTATTTTTGAAATTGTTAAATTATCTTCTATGAGTAAATCATTAAATGTCCAATTAATGACATCTGTGGAGGAATCTGTTTCGCCTGCAAAATCATCATTTTCATCAATATATTTTCTAACTTTATTTTTTGAATGCTTTTTATAGGCTTCACGATCTGGAAAAAAACCTAAAACAGATAACAAAATACTAGTTAACCTTTGTTGTCCATCAATTAAAAGATTTTCCTTCAACCTATCTTTAGTAAATGAACCAATAATTACAGGTGGAACAAATTCCTTATTTTTAAGAGAAGTAATCAATTTCTCTCTTTTAGCCTCGTCCCATGAAAAATTTCTCTGATAATCGGGTAGTATAATATTTTTTGACAGAATCAATTCAATCCAATAGTCCAATGAATATTCTCCGTAATATACTTTATTCTCCATAATCTTATAATCCTCTCTATTTATCAATCGCAAAACATCTATTAATATATATTGTGCTATAAAATAACTTCAATCTCTCAGTAACAATCTCTATAATTCTATCTTAGTCCATCTAAAAATAAACTGCGACAATCCCATTTTTATTTGTAATAGTATAAACTATTTTTTTACTTATACTTCGCTATTGCGTCAGCTCGTACAAGCGGTGATCCCGTCTTGACATGATACATTTGTGAACTCAAAAGATTCAGGGAACCTTTTGAGGATTAGCTACATTTCACTAACAAGCTTACACACTCCACGTGTGGTGCTAGCAAGCATCTATATTATAGAACGAAAGTATGTAAAAGTGATTTTGGAATAATACTATAGAACGGAACTATTAAAATTTATTTAGTAAGGAAATCCCCTAACTCACTGACCAATCCTTGCTTTATAGAACAAAAATCAATACTCTGAACTTTCGTCTCACGTAATGTAATTTTTTCTGCAGTAGTATAAAAATCTAATTCATCTTGAGTGAAGAAATCTAGTGCATCATATCGACGTATAGGTATAAGTTTTTCATTATAATAAACCAGCATTTTAATCGGATTAACTCGTAATACCTCAGCCACTCCAGAATCCGCAGTTGCGAAATAATGGAGATAAATCACATCTGAATTTTCAATACAATTGAATAAAGTACTTTGTTCCAATAGTCTTATATGAAAAATATCCCATGCTGTATTATGTATTTTATCAATTAACTTCTTAGCCCCTAGCTGTAACTTTTTAAATACTTCTTGAACAGCACTATCATTTTTCAAAAAAAGTATTAATAAAGTCATTTCCAATTCTAAAAATACGCATAAATCCTCAAAACAATAGCGTTTAAACTCAGCTACTTTAGCTTTTGTAGAAAGATTTTTTGTATTTTTCAAAACGAATGCTTTCAATATATAGCAACATACTGCCTCATACTGTTGTATCACCTCATCATTGCTTAGGTAGTTTTCTGCATCTTCCCAGATTTCTTTCATCCAAATATATTTATCTGGTTTTAGAGTCTGAGGCACATTAGATTGAAATACTTCAAAATTAGTGCTATCAAAATAAACATAACTTTCAATCATTTTGGCTAATAATTCACGATTTATTGGGGTGGTATATCTTTCCATTAAAGCATTTGAAATATTATTTGTTAGACGCAACGATTTAATTTCGTGTAAAAATTTAATTAAATTCTCCTTATCTGGGACATTTCTTCCTCTATATAAATCATGTATGTAGGTAAAAATGTTTAAGTCATAATTGATAATTCTGGCAACGGGTAAGAAATTATTCTTAGCATTCACAGTATTTTTATCAATAACCCAAATTTTTTGGTAATCTCCCAAACCAATCAGATTAAACTTTCCATAGCTAAATGATTTGCCTATATTACCAAAATTTGACTTTTCTTCATCAAATAGAAAAACTCTACACTCATGAAGGTTCCATCTATTGAAAACTTCTATTTTCTGTATGGTCGTTTCACACTTAACTAGCTCCTGAATAAAAGGATATATTTCAAGCATAGGTGTTTAACCTCCAAAAATATTTAGTTGTCTTGTTCATAACGAATAACTTCTTCCCAATAATCATACTCATCACAAATATACAACATTGCATTAAATAACTTCAAAAACTCTTGTTCTTCGATTTCTTTCTCCCACCGACCATGACTAATCATATGTCGATTCGGTTCATCAAGTGTAAATCTATTAGTATCTTTGAAGAAACTATACAGCCAGTGCATCAGTCCTACATCGCTAAACGACTTATCAATAAATATATTATCAATTTCTTTAATCGCTCGGTGACCTACTGGTATTTTTTTCTCTAATGAAGTCATTTCTGAAATTCTATTTAGTGCACCATCAATTGCCAAACTTCCCAGAGTGTATGCTGCATAAAAGTTTCGATTAAAGTAGCAATCAACCATTGATTTTACAAGAGGAGCTGAATAACACGCTGAATTTTGTAAGTCAATAATAAAATCCTCATTTTTTAGTTTATCCCTAAGCAGCTCTAACCATTCGTCCTCCAAGGTATTCCATTCCTCAGCAAGTAAACGTTGATAAACATTTCTATCACGAAAATAAATAACCCATCCATTTTCTGCCAGCAGTTGAACTCGAGAAATAATCTGCTCAATTTCTTCTTGTGTGTAAATCGAAGGCAGTGACTTTAAAAGTTCATTGATGCCACTAAAAGTCTTTGAATAATCAATTTGATAGCTAGCAATTAAATTTTTAGCAGACTCTGCAATGTTTTGAATTGCTTGCAAGTGTGTGCTTGACAACATCTTATTGTACGAATCAATCACTTCTAACATAACATTAATAACGCTTTTGTCCACTTGAATTAATGAAGGCAGACTTAGTAAAGAAGTTGTCAAATTAGTAATATTCACTAATTTAGCTGAACTTAATACATTTGAAGTTGCAGTTAATTCTGAAATAATGTTAGCATTTATAGTTGCTTGAAAGCTACTAAAGGTATCAGCCAAAACAGAAATAGGTGTAGTCTTTTGTCCCAATTTTATCTTTTCAGAGAGGTTTGTTGAGCTGTCTAAGGGAATTTTTTTAGAGTCTATTTCAACTTTCTTCACTTTAATACTATCAATCATTTTGTCCCCCAAAAACAGCTTATTCATATTGTTTATTATACCACTAAAACTATAAAAAGACCTTAGCCATTAAGAAGTTCAACTTGAACAACCACTTTGATACAAATTGTTCCTGAACAATAAAAATTTTGTTTTCAAAAAATCTTACTATTTTAATTTATAGAAATAACAAGCAGTGATAGTGACTAAACATAGTGCAAGAAAACTTCTAAATTATAGAACGAAAGTATATACTATCTTGTATTAAAGACCTATTTATAATAAATGTGTAAAATGATTTATTACTACAATAGTTAATCATTTACTCCAATAACACTATGCTCTATAAAAACAAATTTACCAATAGTACCTTTTCTCACTGAGATATTGTTCTTTTTGTTCTCTAGAATTTTCATGATTTCTATTTCCTAATAATTCGTCTGTTGAAGAAACTATTGGGTCTATCCAGTCAGCTTTGGATCTAATCCAATCAATTTCTTCTTTACTAAGCTTCCCAGCTATCTCCAGTTTATCAGCCATCAATCTTAAATCATTTGCTGTATGAAAATCTTCTAGCATATTAAGAAGAGACATTGTCCGCTTCTTCTCATCTTCGATTCTATTTTGTAATTTTCTTTTTCGCTCTTGTTCTTCTTCGTATAGTCGTTCCCTCTCTTCACGTTCAAGTCGTAAATTCTTAACTTTATAATACTCTTGGTATATTAAAACAATTATTTCTGGGATTGATTGCTCAATCGAGAATTCTTTAGTATCTTTAATGTATTTACCATCTATTATCTTAAATCGAAATTTCCCATTTAGTATATAGTCATACTTCTTTATTCTTGGTTTAAAAGCATATCTATTAAACTTAACGCTATCATTGTACTCTGCAAGTTCTTTAGCTTCTTCTTTTGTTAATTCATGACTTACTTTGTCTGTTGATTCTATAACTTCAAAACGAACGATATCCTTATCAATTTGAATATCCCAATTTGAAGTTACATTATCACCGATTCTTTCAATTACAGTAACTAGTGTATCTAAAAAGCGATATAAGCGTGGAAGAGAATTAAGTGAAATATTTTTTACAAACTTAGGTTCTTTTAAATTATTATATCTGTGTCTAGAATCAAAGTAAGGATAGGAAGCAGATTTTTCCCTCTTATTCCACTCTGCGATTTTATCTCTTAGATTAGCTACAGATTTATGTAATCTCTTATTTGGAGACTGGTTTAGGTTTGAAACGGCTTCGATAATAAGCTCTATTTTATCGTCCTCTAAAAAGGATAATGAACTTCTTATACTAGTTGTATCAAGTCTAACAGTATTTTTATCTTCCGAACTCTCCTCTTTATGTTTAGCAGGTTTTATTCTATTGTTCTTTAGACTTTTTCTATCAATATTAACTTCATTTACGTCATTTTGGGGTAATGGAACAATAAGCTCACTTAAATCTTGTCCAGTATTCTTACGATACCAATAACTACCATTTGGAATTGGGATTTCAAATTCTTTGCATTTCTTAAGTAAGTCTGAATAGCTTAAATCATATTTCAATGAAACTTGTTTTGCACTTATCTCCCAGATTTCTTCATAGAGTTCTTCTCTAGAAAAGGTCTTTATCATCTTCATTTGAAACACCTTTACCCTTATATTTTACATCACCGTTTTTATATTTACCAAGCGAAAACGCAAATTCAAAAACTTCTAATTCTTCACTTCTGCATTTTCGCTTAATATAAAAAGTAAATCTTGTTTTAATCCGTTAAATTCCTCTATAATTTTATCTAAACTAGTTCCAATATTCTCAACACGAATCTCTGATAGCTTACCGTGATTGTAAGAAATCATTCTTTCAGCAATAATATGATATGACCAACTCTCAGTAAAACGTCTGTCTCTTTCTTCGTTATGAATAGCAAAACCAATTGGAAGAAGATTATTTCTAAGACCTATAGCAACTGCTTGTGAACTTATACCTAAATAATCACCTGCAATTTTTAATGTGATTTTATTTAATTTTCTAATATCTTCATCGGTATATTTCAGCATGTTAGTACTCCTTTGCTACAATTACAAATGCAATAGTTTTTGAGCTGTCATAAAATGTGAATAACAATGCTCCCATGAACGATATCTATCATGTTCATCAGCTTTTAAATCGTTATAAAATTCAGTTGACAATTTAATAATCATATCAAATTTTTCCATATTTCCTATTTTCCTAATCGACTTTCAAACATATAGCGTTTTTATTATCTTCTTATTCTATTATATCATTATTCAAAGTAAAAAACTGTAACGTACTAGTTACAGTTTTTTACAGATTTACTTCTGGTCTTTCTAAAAATTTATAAGTTCACTTTCAGGAATGTTAAAAACATCATTTTTTCAAAATAGGGTTTTACCATTTCTTTCCATCTACGTTTAAGAAAATTGATATAGTTTAAAGCAGATAGCCAATAAGCTATAGGTGCATCTTTCCAACATGATATTGCTTCATCAATGAAACGTGCATGATAATCACCTGTATAGGGTCGAACATCTAATACTTGACTATCTAACACAAAACACCGCCATTGTGCCATGAATTCTACAACTTCACTAATATTATATCTATAACAGAAAATCTTTTCCTTATTACTCTTTGTTCAAAGATTCCAGAATTTCTCTATAACCTTCGTAGAAACGATCTCTTGTAACTACCTCACCAGGATATTTTTTTCAAGAAGTAAGAATATATCATTCGGATTAATACCTTCATCTAAAAAATCTTGATAAAGTGGACTACATAACCTCATTTCACCTTTACTTGAAAATTTTAAAAATGTTCCATATATTGGAATCATTGACAATAGATTGTATAGACTTTTTTTCATTGTTTTCCTTTTATCTAAGTTTATTAATTTAATCAAATATAACTAACCTATCATTACTGAAGTTATTAAAGGTAAGATTTACTTTTTCATAAACCTCGTGAGTTTCCTTATAAATCTTATCCGAAACATATGAAGCTCTCAATTCGGATTTCTCAATAAGCACCCACTTTAACTGAGAGTATGAATATTTTGCAAAAGTAATCCATTGTGCGTAATTTATTGTCATAGGATTTTTTGTAAAGTAGATTTTCCCTGCATTAGCAGATGCGGCTATAGAATGTCCAATAAATAGTATCGTATGTAATTTGGGGTGTTTCTCTCTATCCAACGAAAAAGGAATAGAATTTTTTATTGAATGTCCTTCGTTGATTTTCTTAAGGGCGTATCCAATTCTGATTATAACTTCAATAATCATTGTGGAAATAGCCATACTACTAAAATGAATGAAATCATAGCCTTCGTAATACATTCCTTGTACTATTTCTGCTATTGTTTGATCCTCGTCACCAATTTTTCCAAACTGAAGCAAATTAAATAATCCCATCAATGGTGCAGGTAATCCCATTGATGTCGTAATATCAGATTTAAAATGAATTATCTGCTTTGCTATTGCTGCAAAAATATCACTTTCTTTTCTATCTGTGTAATTATCCATAAATTGAGATACTATTTTCCCAGTTTTATCAATAGTAGTCATCTTACCATTTAGAATATCAGATACACCAATTACTAAACCAAGAAGGGGGTCATGTCCAAGAGATAACAATCTATGATAATATGCAGACAGTCCATTAACATTTACTTTAGTATGACGATTATCTTGAGCATCAAAAGGGACTTTACTGACCTTTGAATTTGCCAACTTTTCCATTTCTTCTTCAGGAAATCGTTGATTAAACCAGTCTCTTACATAATTAGATAAAGGGCCACCTTTTAAACCATTCGGAGTTTTCTCAGGTATTCCAATTAAAAGAATATCAACAATCGCTGCTAATATACCAGCTCCTGCACAAATCGATATATCAATTTTATCAAGTTTATGAATGTTGTTAAAATCATCCTGCAGTGATTGAATAACTGTCTGATTAAGTTCCAATTCTTCATTTGTGAAGAGTGCATCTAGTTCATTCATTGAACCAACTTCGCACTCCGCTTTTATTACTAAGTCTTCCCATTTAGGTACAACGATAGTTTGTTTTTTAGTTTCGGTATCTATTATTGGTAAATCAGTCAGAGTATAGCCTAGCTCTCTCAATAATTTTTCACTTTCCTCTATACGTTCTTCTGCAATAGACATATCGGGTCTGTTTATTAAATCTAACTCTTTGGTTTGATGAGTTAAAATATTATTGAATTTTTGTTCTTCATCAGAATAAATGAATTTACTCATTGTTAGTCCCCTATATCGTTTTTCAAATCTTTAATTGCTTGAGTTAGGAGGATATTTAAACTCTGTAAATAATCTAGGCGTTCCTTATCAGCATCTGCCTCAGTTTTCAGAGCTTGTATAATAGCTTCATGTTTTTGCAATGCTTCTTTATATAACCGTTCTTTTTCCTGTTTAAGTTGTTTATTTTTTAGATTAGAAGCTAATAATATACCGCCCCCGGCTAATACAACGACTGGAGCAGCCATTACAAACACTCCAGCTACCATACCACCTCCAACGACACCGCCAATAGCTGCAAGACCTGAAGTAATGCCAGCCGCTGATAACCCTACAGTACCTAAACCATAAAGAGCTGCGAATGAACCTATCCCACCAATACCTGCCCCCAATGCACCAGCTAACACTTCTGGAATTGGACTCTCCCTTATTGTACGTGTTTTATCATTAAGAGCTGCCGCTGCTTCATTAATTATATTTACAACTTGTTGTAGTGATTCTACATTTTGAAATACTGCTTCTTTACTCATAAAAAATCCTCAATCTTTTATTATTTTAATTATACCATGTATAAATTGAAAAACTGCAACATAAAAGTTACAGTCTAACAATATTTATCCCAAAACAGTGTAATGAATTATACCCTATCCTTTATCATTCACGAGAAATACTCACACATCAACATGATGCGTCTGTGGAACTCAAAAGGTTCGGGGAACCTTTTGAGAATTAATTGCGTTTCTCTAACAAACTCACACACTCCACGTGCATTGTTTTCTTTATTTGTACACTTTTTTTCGTCATCGGTTACGGTATTAAAACACAATTTATCATTTTCTATTTTAGCATTCTTCCTTTTAGATTTGTAAGATTTTGCATCTTTAGTCGAAGAATCTCCCGTTTTAAAAATTATAGTCAATATTGCTGGATCAATTTCTCCATCAGAATTTATTCCGCCTACTATGATTTTTTCAACGATACTTTCAAAAATGTCCTTGTCAAACTCCGTCAAAGTCTTTTGTGAAGTTAAAATTTCTTTAAAATTCTCTAATCTACTTTTTATATCAACTTCTGATTTTAAAGTTACTTCTAAGTTTACTTTTTCTTCTAAAAGTTTTTCTTTCTCAATTTGTATTTGATTGAATTTATCTTCATATACAGAATCACTTATTTTTCCATCTAGATTCATTGAAACTAATTTTTCTTCTTTTTTGTACAACGAATTTAATTTACTAACTATCTTATTCAACTCCACTTTTAAGGTATCATCAGTAAGCTCTTCTTTTATAATTTCAAGAAAGTCTTCAGTTAGGTTATTATTTTCATAAAACAACTGTTGGTAGCTCTGTAAAAAAGCATTTTCTATTGCTTTTTCCTCTATTCCTTTACTATGAGTGCAATGCTTTTTACCTCTCTTTATAGATGTTGTACAGTGCCAAATAATCTTTTTGTACTCTGAACTAGAGTGCCAACTTCTTCTAGACAGAACAGTACCACAAAAACCACATTCTAATCTACTGCTAAAAGGGTACATTCTTGAATATCTTTCTCGTTTACCTTTTGTATTTGCTATGGTTTTTTGTTTCCTGATCTCCGTAATCGAATTTCTTGCGCCTGTGTAAAAATTTCTGGACTAATTATTGCATCATGATTATTTTTAATGTAGTATTTATCTTCTTCACCAAAATTTATTAAACGTCTCTTACTAATGGGGTCAACAGTGAAAGTTTTTCCCATTAGAATATCACCTTTATACTTCTCGTTTTTAATAATTCCTAAAACTGTTGTATCTTGCCAGTGATCAAGACCTCTCGGAGTTTTATAACCTAGTTCATCAAGTTCTCTAGCTATTGCCCTACCCCCAATACCATCAATGTATCGTTCAAAAATATAACGTACTATCTTGGCTTCTTTTTCATTTATTGATATCGACTTTGTATCTTGATTATAGTCATAACCAAGACAACCTTGAAAACCAATAAGTTCTCCACGTTGCATCTTCATTTTTAAACCCTTTTTAACATGGGCAGATGTATTTTCAACTTCCTGTTGAGCCACCGAACTTAATATCGTCAATAGTAACTCACCATCCATAGTTAAAGTATCAATATTTTCTTCTTCGAAAAATACACCAATTTGTTTATCTTTAAGCAAACGAACATATTTGAGAGTATCTAATGTATTTCTAGCAAATCGAGCAATAGCTTTAGTAATGATATAGTCTATTTTTCCATCAAGGCAATCTGAAATCAATCTTTGAAAATCTTGTCTTTTTCCAACTTGAGTTCCTGAAATCCCTTCATCAGCATAAATGTCAACCAAATTCCAATCTTGGTGCTGTGATATATACTCTCTATAATGACGAACTTGAGAATCATAGCTATTTTTTTGATCATCACTATCGGAACTAACACGACAATATGCTGCTACTCTCCTCGATAAAGAACCACTATTATCATTTCTTCTAGTTACTAAAGGATTTGCTTTTATAATTTCAACATTATTTGACATGGCTTAACCTCCTATTTCTCTGCATTTATTTTACCGCAACCAATAAAAAAGGTCAGCTAATTTGTGTATATTTTACGCAGTTTCAGCTTTATTTTTTCATATTCTTTTTCGCTAATAAGTTTTTTAGGAATAATAGATTTAGCATCTCTAGCTCAACTATATAATTTTCTAAATTTGATTTCAAAAAATCACTTCCTTTTTATCTTTTATTAATCTCCTCCATGGCATGACTGATGAAGTCATCATAAGAATTTCACTTGCTGCTCTTTTACGGTGGCAGCCTGAACGGTCAGAAGTATCATTGTATATCATTTGTATCATGGCATATAAAGTATCGCTCTATTTTATTGATGGTTTTAAAATCGCTCTTATCATGGCGAGCCATTCAAATCTGCTCCACAAATGAGGAAAGTACCATTTTGGACTATTCAATTGTCAATGTGCTTTCTTAACCTACTACTTTTTGGAGTAATGGTCTTCTTTATTATCCACTCGACCTACAAGGTAGTCTAGACTCACCTTATAAAAATCTGCAAGTTTGATAAGGTCATTTAGAGAGATTAACCTGCTACCAGCTTCCATTTTAGAATAAGCTGATCTTGTACAATTCAAAACGATTTTCGCAATATATTCTTGTGTCAAATCATCATCTTCACGTAAATCTCTAATCCTTTTCAACATTTGTTGTCTCCTAAAACAAGTATAATATAGTTATTTTCTTATTTTTAAATATGTGACAAATTGGCACATGAAACTATTCTATATATACTTTTTAGGAAACTATTTACTCTAAATGAATCTCATTTTCCTTTCTATTTTTTGTATTTTTATTTTCTTATAGTTCTTTATCGTATGATTAAACTTTTCAAATAATTTTATAGCTTCTTTATGTTGCTCCTTCATTTTTTCAATTCTTCCTTTATAGACGTATAAATCCTTTTCTATTGTATCTACTGAATTTTTTCTTTGGAAACTATTTTCTAAATTCTCAAAACTATTTATCGTATCATTCAACAATACCTCCTCTAAAATAGTTAAATCATCAATTTTATTTTGAACTTGTTCAATCATTTTCTCTAGGTATGATATTCGGGAAATGAAATCCTTTGTTATGTTTTCAAAAGTATTCGGACTATTTTCCGCAGATACAAGAAAATCTAATTGTTCTATTTTTTCTTTAATTTTGCTAAGAGGTATTCTTCTATACATATACTGCGGTTCATACTGAAGATTAAATTGCCTAATTAAAGTTTTACCTTTCATAAAGCGATTTTTTTCTGCTGAGTCTTTATGGTATACATAGTAAGAACTAGTTTCTCTGATATATACTTTAACTTTTTCTTCTTCCATATTAATTTGAATATTTGGTACAAAAATGACTCCTTCTTGTCGGATACCAAACTGTACCTTAATGTAAATTCCATCGTCTACCACCTTTTCTATTTGATTAAGATTCAACTCTACTTCAAACTCATGAATAGTATCCCTATTTCTCTTGAAATCTTGATAGGATTTCCATACAACATCTTCTGTCGGCGACTCTTTTTCTTTAATTAGCTTTTCTTCATTGTAAAGTTCAACTAATTTTTTATTATCTAAGACAAAAATTTCATTTATGTTATTAAAATAGTCTTGAAAATAACTAACACCATACTGATTCGTTTTTACCAATTCCTGCTCTGAAAACTTAATCCCATCAAACTCAAATAGAACATGTTTTGCTTTCGGAATTATTTTTAAGCCAAAAAATTCTGCCCGTTGAATCAATTCATTCATATTTTTCATTTTCGGAAGTAAAAATTCTAAGATGTTTATGATTTCCCTTTGAACAAACTTTTTCTTAAAATATGTTTCATTATAAGGTTGTTTTCTATTCAATTTATTATCACGTACGACTTGTTTCATATTTGAATCAGTCATGAAAAAAGTAACATGCTTGTGTCTAAAATCAATTTTTAAATGTAAAGCTTTTGCTTTTTTCTTAAAATCTTCAAAATTTTTCGAGTTCTCGATTAGAAAATATACTCGTTGTTTTATTTCATATTTGTAATTTGTTTTGCGATAAACTTCATACTGACGATGCGAATAACGATTTTCTATAATTTTTGCCCCTGCAATTTTTGAAAGACGATCAGAAACCATTCGTAGATTATGTTCTGCCTTATAATCCCATAGAAACTTTTTATCAGAATTCTGATCAATTGAATTTAGGATGATGTGATTGTGGATATGATCTTTATCGACATGAGTTGCTACAATGAAACGAAATCTACCTCCTGTCAACTCTTTAACTGTCTCATAACCAATCCGATTGATTTGTTCAGGAGTGAGATAGTCATCTGGAAAAAAGGACTGAATGATGTGATGAGAATGAATTTTTCGTTGATTTACTTCTTGCCTATCATGACGAAATTCGTAAAGACTATCATTACTTAAAAAATTATCATTGTACATCTTCACTAGTTCTTCATAACTAGGAAAATCTAAATAATTTCTCATTCCAAAATCTGAAACTAGTGTTAGGTTTTTTGTTTTATTTGGATTCAAAATATATTTGATTAGTTTACTACGATAATTTTTTCCATGAATCGCAAAGTGTTTAGTGATGACCATAAAATTTCCTCAATTTTTCAGATTGAATAAGAAAATCTTTCTCCACTTCTACTATTAACTCTTCTATACCTTTTCTCAACTCATTTAATTCAACTTCCGTTATTAAATTCGAATAATTTATGCTCCTGGCTATTTGATTAATATTATTTCCTATTCGTTTTAATTCAAAAATTAAATCTTGATAACTATTTGTATCAATGGTGATAAAATTCATACCAGGATCTAGTAGAGTTCGTCTAGCATATTCTGAGAATGATAAGCAGTTACTTTTTGAGATATTTTCATTCAATTTGACTAATTCTAGGTCAGATAGAAAGACTTTTTTTAGATTTGTTCTATATCGGTGCTCCACTCTACTACCTCATGTATTTTTTACGAAAATCTTCACTAAGAGAACCTGTTTTTTCTACCTCTTTAATTAATTCCTGAATACAAGTTAACAAAATAGAAACATGTTCGTGAGTAACCTGATGATTTGTTTTAGCAATTATGAATACTTCATGAACATCACGGCTAATTTGTTCCAACTTTTGTTTTTCCCAAAGGTTGAACCATTTTTCCATCTGTTTTTGTCCATCAGACAATAGTAAGCTTTTACGGAGAAAATCAGAAAAATTATCCTCTCCTTTCTCTCTCATTAAATCTAGTATTTGCTTTTCTTCCGTTTCTGTTAAGCGAATTTGTTTCCGAATACTACGTATATCTCTTTTCATATGACTTTTCCTCCTTCATTGATACCTGTACTGACAATGTAAGCTTACAAACACTGTCAGTACATTTTTCAAAATTGCTTCATCTTTTTTGTAAGGCTTTGCGAGCTCAGATATTGTGTCCACAATATCCCAAAAATCATATCGCCAGCTGACTAAAACCTTCCAGTTTTGACAGCTAACGATAAGATAACTTGGTGACTCTGCCCCCAAACCCCCAGAGAAAAATCTTAGTTGGATTTTTTAAAGTTGAAAAAAGTATATCAGAGGAAATTTGGAAAAGTTATCACAGGAGAATGAGAGGATGAAAAAAGAGCCTTTCGGCTCTTAAAAAGTTGAACTTATCTCAATAGCAGAATTATCTACAAGGATTGTTTATTACATCCTCTTAGCTATATTGAACTCATCTAATCGTTCTCTTTTGTCTTTGGCATTCTGTATATATTGACTATAATTTTCTTTGAAATCGCTCAAACTTACTAAAGAAATATAAGAATCGTGCTCATCATCATAAAGATCATTACATGGATTTTTCTTATAAGCCGACTTAATATTTAGCATGTTCTTTCTAGCTAAATTATCAAAATATTTCAAAGACCTACACGACTTAGTCTGCTGACAATGTTGACAATAATGAGTACTATCATCTAGTACCTTATATTTAGCTTCATCAGTATAAACAGCTATCACACCATTTGTTCTGTTATTTTTTCTATCCTCTAAAGAATACCTTAGTTCATCATAAAGCCAATCATCATAATTTCCAAGCCAATTCTTTCTATAAGAAACAGCCTCTGGAGTTAATAATACAATTGTAACCGATGTATCTTTTAACTTCTCATATAGATATTCCTGAATAATGTTCTCACTCATTTGACTTCTATCAACATCTTCTGATCTATTAATTACCTCAGTAGATTCATCAAATAAATCAACTAGTTCATCTTTAATCTCTTTTCCATCACTAAAACGGAACGAAATAAATATTTTGGTTACCATTATCGTACCTCATTGACAATTTTATCAATCGTGGAAAAAACTTTAGTGAAATCCTTTTCAGTCTCCAAAGTTTCCCAGTAATTATCTAAATAACTATATTCTCCTGATTGTTTCATCTCATCAAAAATTTCTTTTGCAGCAAATCCAGTAGAGGCAATCGGAATGATTATCTTTCCTTTTTCTTTAGCTATTTGAAATTCCTCCATCATGCCTGAAGCAAGTTCTACCTTACCTTCAACTAGCTTGTTACCAAATATAAATATACACACCCCTGACTCACTAATCATTTGTTCACGGTTCTCGGTCCAACGTTCTTTTAACGATTTCTCTCCATTGGCATTTTGTGGAAAAGGAAACAAACCAAGGTGTTCAGCCACATGTCTATATTTAGTTTTATAAATTTGATCCAGCGCACCGTTAATAACACTGCTTCCTATCCCCAGTCCAAACCCTGATATTATTTTATAATCTTTTGAAATAAGAAAACTAGATAAATCATAGCAGTATTGATTTACCTTTTCTTCACTCTAATTCTCATTATAATCTGAAATACTACCTGAAATGAAGATTGTATTTTTTAAGTACTCCTCCTCAATTTTTTGTATCAAGTCAGATATTTCAGAATAATCATCTACTAGAACGGTCTCTATTCCATATCTCTGTAAATCTTTGATTTTTAAATCTTGTTTTATTTTATCGTAATTATATCCTTCGATGTCTGCGTCATAGTCTCTCTCTAACACTTGTTTTTGAATACAATAATGTTCTCTCTTATTATCTCCCAGCAAGACATTTACCTTCCCCAGAATAGATTCTAAATTAGGATCTTCAAAACCAAAACCTACAAATAAAAATGTTTTAGAAACTAAGTCACCTCGTAAAGCTGTTACAAATAAAGAGTTTTTATCACTATATCTTTCATAATCATCTTTTGAAATAACTGCATCATTAGGCGAATCTACATCACCATGCATCTTATAAACAATGGCATCGCTATCACGAATACTAATTGCTAAATCATCTATCTTTCTCTTTATATCTCCTCTACGATTGTTTTTCTTTAAACCGTTTTCAATTACGTTATCATAGTTTGTCGTCCAATAGGTAGAAATGGGTAGTCGTGTTAGTAAATTCGTTACTTTTGTTTCTGCTTCTTGACTAGAAAATTGATAAACTATTTCCTGATTTACAGAACCTCGATTTCCCATTTTAGAATTGATATAATATTGAGTCAATCCCACTAAATCTGACTCTTTATCAATATCTAAATCAATCTCATCCGCAAATGGCTTTACGAGCTTTTTCCAGTTAACAAATCCTGCGTCAACTGATGTTCCTGCGCCAGCAAAAACTGCCGCATTGCTATCTTGAACAGCTTTCGTAAATTTTTTAATAAATTGCTCTTTCCTCATCTTGAATCCTTCTATTATTTTTTATTCTCTTTCCATTTAGTAAATGGAATATCTGACTGTCCATGATTTTTAACCATAAAATCTTCAGAAAAAAGTAATTTTGGATATTTAAAGTAGAACTTTGGAATAATTGTTCTATCTATTTTTTCTGAAAAATAGATACATATTTTCTTTCCAATTGCATCTGCATATCCCAATTCCCAAGCACACCACTGAGAATTAAGTGTCTTACTTGAAAAGTACAAAACAAATACATCCGATTGTTTTATACGCTCTTTGATAATATCGACTGTTGAAGTATTACACCATTCTCGTTTCAGATCGTATTTATCATTAACCCAGTCAATATATACGACTTGGCCATTTTTGTTTAGTTTTTTATAAAAGGTTATAATTTTTTCTTCATCTTTAGAGTTATGTGAAAGAAAGATATCAAATTTTTTTATCTTTTCTAGATCATCAATGTATAACCTCTTCTTCAACTCTTCTGGTCCTTTCCTATTTGTTACTATTTCATTATCAATAAAATTTGTTTTTCCTTTCTTTTTTCTACTCAATCTAAACGGTAGAGATAAACTTTGAAAGTACGACTGAACTTCTTTTTTTAGCGATTGATTTCTTACATGACCATTTATTGCATAGAAAAAATTATGAACTTCCTTTGAATCATACTTCGAAAGTTCTCTAATGATTTCTAATCTTTCATGTAAATCATGTGTTTTAAAAAATCTTTTGCGATAATGTTCCAGATAAGAGGGATTTATTTCTTGGATATAATTTAATGATTTTTTCTTTTTATAGTTTGCAGCTTTAATTTTGCTAAAGATTTTTTTCGAATTTCATCTGCCTGAGCTTTTCTCTGTTCAATACTCAAAATATTTTTTCTTACTCGTCTTCTTATATATTTAGACGTTTCAAGAATAAAATCATTAGTTTCTAAAGACATCCTTTTACTCTGAATTTTAACTAAATTTTTTTAATAATACGTTTACCATACCAATAGTTTCTCTCTATTATCAGTCTAGAAATTTTATCAGGAAACATATAAATAAATTTTTTAACATAATCTTTGTTGGAAAATTTTGCTGGCATAGCTTCTATGGTCATATTATGAGCCAGTTTAAACTCTTTTTGCAATTTTATATAAAATTCATTATATTGTCTCATTGCTTTGCCCATATAATCTGCAACCTCATAATAAATATTTACTGTTTTATAACTCCTCTACGGAAATTATTACAAATTCCCTTTTTTAATTTGGTACTCTTCTGCAACAAGAGAAGCCGTTTTATTATCGTACCTTTCACTATCGTAATAGAAAAAATAAGGAACCTGATAACCATACCACACTTTCAATCCTGTTTCCTTTTCCAATAATTCACAGAACTCCGTTGAATATTTCTTACAAAACATTGAAGTCAATATTTTAAATTGATCTTCAAATATTATTCCTCTGTTTTGAAACTCTATAACAATTCCCTCAAATTCTTTGCCTAATATTGCTCTTAATTCCATAGTTTTCACCTATTCTTTCTATTTGATATTAACATAAAACATGACTGATTAAAATTTTCTCAATTTTTCTTCCTCCGCCCCTCAACATCTCTTTCTCTACCTGACTCCACTCGCCAAACAGTAAGTCTTGAAGAATATCTGCTGCTGAAGTCTTAACATCCATTGAATCATATACGTAAGTTCAATTTCATTGATAAATTTAAATGCACTTAAAGATGCCTTATTGTTCCAACTGTCGTATGTTTTCAAAGAGATTGTTCACTATTAGAACATAATGCTCTTTTTTAAGAGTAAGAGTAATTTCTTTCGCAACCATCCTCACTCAAATTTGATTAAAGATTTCTAAACAATAGGACAATGACTTATCAATTATTCAGGAGAAAAGTAACCTAACTGTTCCGCGACATGAATAGCTTCCTGTCTACTGGATACTCCTAATTTTGAAAAGATATTTGCAAGATGATTCGAAACCGTTCGCTTACTCACATAAACCTTTTCACAAATATTATCTATACTTAGACCATTTCGAACTAATTCTAATATTTCTATTTCACGTGAAGTTAAAACATCTACCACTACTTCATCTGAAAAAATCTTTCTACCCTGATAAATTTCTATCAAGTTTTGAAGTAACTCCACTGGAGCAATACTCTTATCCAAAAATCCCCAGGAACCCATTATCTTAGCACGATACTCATACATTTTTTTACTATATCCAGTTAAGATAACAATTTTAGCAGAACATCCATTTTTAATAATCGTTTGAGCTAAAGATAGCCCATCCTCCTGATACAAACTAGTCAAGTTTATGTCAATCAGAATAATGTCATATTCATCATAAGGAAAATCCAAGACAGAAGAAAAATCATCCATCAAATCTACCCTTTCAATATCCTCTGATAATTCCAAAATCAGTTTAATACTCTGACTAAACAATTTATGATCATCAATCAACAAAATTTTCATAACATAGCTCCTTATCAATCGGTAGTTCAATAACAATACGAAAAATACCATTCTCATTTAAAGTATCCATTTTACCACCTAAAATACTTAATTTATTTGCCATATTTTTCAAGCCATATCCCAGAGAATGATCTTTGGTAGAAATCGATTTATTTTCAGAAACTATAAAAATAACATCCTGTTTTATCTTGATTTCTAAAGAAATCTCTCCTTCTTGTGAATATTTAACCGCATTAGTAATTAACTCCTCAACAAAACGATAGACAATTTTATCATAGGGTGTCATTAAAGAAAATTTAGGTGGAAAATATACCACTACTGAACTTTCTTTATTATATCTTTTCTCAATCCTTTCGATAAGAGCCTGATATTTTTTTGATAGAGGCTCATCTACTTCACTCATAGGCTGGTAATAATCCATTCGTTCTCTGATTCGTTGCACCAGTTCTTCAGTAACAAGATTTATTTGATTCCCAAACATCTCATTTTGACTATAAGCATTGAAATTCTTAACAGCCATTACACTTTGTAAAATTTCATTATGAAGAAATTCTGAAAATTGCTGTTCTACAAACTCATTAGAAAGAAGATGATTAACCATTCTATTTCTCTTCAAAAATAGAATTTCCAGATAATCTTTCGCATTTCTCATATCAGATACGTGAAACAATCGAATACATTCTTCGGCAACAATAGCCATAATAAGCAGAACTATATTTAAAATTAAAAAACTTATATTCAAATCAAGTTGAAAACCAATAAACGAAAATAGTAATAATACTCCTATTAGGAAAATTAAGCGTGTAAAAGCCTTTAAATAAGAAAATTTTAATTCATCAATCTTCTTTTTAAAGGACGTAAATATCGTCTTGAAATGTAAAAAAGTTAGGATAGATAATACTTCGACATACCAAAACAAATTTAGAACACTCGCTCCTGTTGTATTAACATACGATACAATATAGGAAATAGGTAAGACAACCGACAAAATCATGACATTTCGTTTTTGATAAGTTAGCACTTTTCGCAACTCTATTTGATAAAAGAGTAATAAAATTAAAGGAACAAATGTAAGGAAAAAGGTTGTGAAAAGCGATAAGAATAGAAACAATGGAAAATGGATAAAGTAAGAAAAAGTGGTAATGATGGTTAAAGCTAGTGAAACATTCATCAATTCTTCCCCAATCTTCTCACCTAGTAAAATTATCGAAAGAGAACTATAAACCAATAAAAATGAATTAATTGGATTCAGTATGTCAAAAAAATGCAACAAAGTGTTACTTGTTCCTTGTTGAAAGATGGCTTGCCAACTGATCAAAGCTAGCAAAAAGATAGTCCATAATTTTAATTCACTATGTCGAAAGGTAGTAAAGTTGCAAACATAGCTGGACACAATCAACAAAATCACAAGTATTACGGAGAACTTTTGCGTGAGACCACTTGCATAATAAATAGGAACTCTATAGTATATGTAGAACATCAAGATCAAATGATTCAGCAAAGTTAATTGCCACAACCATAATGAATGATTAGAAATGATTTTTACAATTTTTTTCATCATAATCATCTCCCTCTATTTTATAAGTATAGTATAGCATAAAACTAGAATACTATTTAACAGTATCCTAGTTTTATGCTAATTTTTATCGAGAATATGCCAACTTACTTTATAAGTTATAACTAAGTAAATTAGAAAGAGGAGAGCTGCCACTCCTAGATAGGTCACATCAATTGTGATAGTTGTATTGGCAAAGTTTTCAAAGTAACCTAATAAGGACTTGCTTAGAGAAATCGCTAATGGAACAGCAAGTAGCAAGGGAACAAAGAAGTAACTTATAATTTGATGAATAAGTATTTTCTTATTTTGTTTTTTCTTATTTCCCAATAGATATAAGATACGATAATCATTAATGCTGTCTAGTGCACTTGTTGAGATTTGTAGAGATAAAATGCTAAGTGAAATAATAATAAACACAACACTAATAAATATCAATACTAGTACAATGACTCCCATAAATCCTATATAAAGCTCAGATAATCTCACCTTACTTTGATAAGTGAAGTCATTTAATTCTGCACCATCCAACGTAAAGTAATGCTTATCAACCCACTCTTTCAAAAACGTTTCAATTTTTCTTTTATCAATATTTTCTTTATATTTAACCACATAAGTTGTAAAGTCTTCGTTCAATTCTTTAATAACTTTATCTGGTACAATAAGAGTTCCCGAATCATTTAATCCTACTGAAGAAAGAAAATAAACAGTATCTAATGGTTGGGACGATGCCAGTTTTAAAGAATAACCGCCAATCGATAAGTCTTTCTTTTGTAGTAAAAATTCTTGGATTTGTTTAATAGTTCCTTTGTAATTTGCATTTATTAGATAGCCATCATCAGCTAAGTTAATATCTTTTTTGCCTTGTAGTTTTCTTAGATGATTATAAGCTGAAATCCCTAAAATACGGACTTTTGAATCAGGTAACCCTTTATCGTGCTCCCATAACTGACTAGTATCTATTATATCTTTATAAGTCAAATCACTCGTAAAAGTTGAATAAATATATTCATCTTTTACGACATCAAAATCAAAGCCGCCTGCTTGTAATCTATCTTTTACACTCTCGTTTCCATAATGAAACTCATTACCTCTATATAAATTGACTTGTAAATCATAAGGGGCGTAACGATTCAACTCATGGTTCATGGTTGTGTATGAACTGCCACCAAACACTAGTAAACTAAGAGCCAGAGTCAAGGTCATAGATAGTACTGCTAGCGTTACAGAATTGCTGTCCGCTTGTTTGGAAAATTGGCGGATTTTAAATGAGTTTAATTTATTATAATAGAAGGAAGATACTCTCTTAACAACTCCAAGTAAGAAATTACTTAAGGTGTTGTAAAATAAAATGACAAAGATAACTAAAATCGATACTAATAAAACTCCCCAGTTTTTCAAAATGGATAAGTGATGATAATCAGAAAAATAAATACTACCAGAGATGATAACAATACTTGAAATAATGAAAATTAACAATTGTAAAATAGAATTTTCTTTAATAATTCGTGATTTTTCAATGCCGTTTTCTTGAATTAAGCTAATGATTGTTTTCTTTCTAAATTTCAAAATGTCCATTAAACCAACTATTAAACTAGTTACCACATAGGAATAGCCCAACAGAGAGAGTGACTTAAGATCTAAAAAGAATAGATTTCCAAAATAATTTGCCATAAAAAACTCAGAAGCAATGTGAGCAAGTAAAATAAGTAAGATTAGCCCAAAAGTAAATCCTAGAACTAAAGCAAAGATATTTACTAACATCGTTTCAAAGAATAGCGTTCCAATAATTTGATATTTTTTCATTCCAAGTGTTGAATATAACCCGAGCTCTTTTTGTCGTCTTCCTAAAACAAAATTTGTAGAGTAAACAATAAGAAAGGCGACAGTACCGAGTATCAAATATGAAATAAGTCCCATGTACTGGCTCATGATTGTCGTCAACATTTCTTTCGCACCCGATAAGCTCTGCATGACAGGATGACTTGGAAGAGCATTAAAGGCGTACAAAAGACTATAAATCAAAGCAAGACTTAAAAAATAAATCGTATAGGTTTGTAAGTTTCTAAATACATTGCGTAAAATTAACTTTGGGTACATAGCTCCCCTCCTATCTTGTTCGTCTGTATATTTCTTCTAGGTATAATTCGTTTGATAGTCCATTCCGCTCAATATCATCGACAATCTGTCCATCACTGAGAAGAACCATTCGAGACGAATATTTAGCAGCAGCAGGATCGTGAGTAACAAGTAGAATAGTTATTTCAAACATTCGATTAATTTCTTGTAAGAGGGACATGAGATTTTCTGAGTTAGCAGAGTCAAGAGCTCCTGTCGGTTCATCTGCAATCAAGAGTTTGGAGTCATCTATTAACGCTCTAGCTGTTGCGACACGTTGACGTTGCCCACCTGATAATTGATTTGGAAATTTATTTTTTAAATTTTGAATAGCTAATTTACCCAAAACATCATTAATTTTCTTTTGATATTTTCTAATGGATTTTCCTTGAATTTGAAGTGGTAAAATTACGTTTTCATAAACTGTTAAGGTCTCTACAAGATTATAAGATTGAAAAATATAAGAGATATTCTTAGCGCGATAATCGGCTAATTGGCTTTCTTTTGCTTGAATCATATCAAAATCTTCAAAAACAATACTGCCCGAATCAGGTTTATCAATAGTGGATATACAATTCAATAAAGTTGTCTTTCCACTACCACTAGCCCCCATAATGGCTAAAAATTCACCCTTATTTACTGAAAGGTAAATATCAGATAAGGCATGGACTAAACTTTCGCCTTCTCCAAATGTCTTATTTAATCCTGTTACTACTAGTTGTGGCATTATCGTTTCCTCCATTTCTTTTATATAATTATTATAGCTTGTAGAAAAATCTATTTCATGAGTATTTCGTGCAGAATTGAGTCGTAATTTAGGCTTCTTGTCTTTTTCTAGGGCACAATCATGACCACCCGTCTAACGGGTGGTTTGGACCAGGGCTATAAGCCCAAATTACCAGCCAGCGCCTAAAGACGCTGACTTTCACGTTGTTCAAGTCTTATTGCTCTTGACTCGTCACTTGCCTCTTAAAGAGGCTTTAGTATTACTTACCACTATCCCTAAAGGGATCCTCATATTCTTTTACACTTAATTTATCTAGTGCTATATCATGCTTTTCCTGTTCTTGAATATATTTCTTAATTGTGGCTTCATTGAGTCCAACCGTACTCACATAATAACCTTCCGCCCAAAAATGCCGATTCCCAAACTTATACTTGAGATTAGCGTGTTTATCAAACATCATGAGTGTATTTTTACCTTTTAAATATTCCACGAAACTTGCGACACTTATCCTCGGTGAAATACTGACTAACATATGTACATAGTCTGGCATTAGGTAACCCTCGATAATTTCAATACCTTTATAACTACATAATCGGTGGAATATTTCTCCCAAACTGCTTCGATATTGATTATAGATAACATTTCGTCTATACTTAGGGGTGAACACAATGTGATACTTACAGTGCCACTTTGTATGTCATAAACTATGTGCCTTTTGTGCCATATTTTTCTCCTTTCGCTTTACAATTGGCTTGAACACCTTTATTGTATCGCGTTTGGAGTTTTTTGGGGTATAACCTTCGACGCGCACCCGCACAGCGAGTGGTTTGTTTGTCTCGCACCTAGAGGAGCGAGACGGACTGAAAGTCACATAATAAAAACCAATACTCCTCAAGAGCATTGGTTAGAAATTATAGTGATAAAACCAATCTATCCACTATTGTTTATCATTACGTCTTTTCATAAAGTAGACAATACCAATGATGAATACTCCTAGTACAAGTACAGGAGCATAAAATTCAAGCGTTCCAATAATTCCTTCCATTCTATCCTCCTTTAAGGTACAATTCACCTCTTTTAACCACAACTTACATGTGGTGCACTACATTCAAAGGAATATGTAACTACCCATCCGCAATGACCATGAAGGGTCAAAATAATAGCAGTATACAAACCTGCAGCAGATTTCCCACCAAGTTCTTGGTGATTAATTTCGTAATCCAAAGTATCAATACCGTGATCTTCTTTTTTCATTACATTACCTCTTTCAATATATCATTTTTATTGTATATTGTCAATAAAAAATAAAGGAACATCTATGTTTAGTTTCTAACAGTGAACATTATTACTAGTACACTCATAAGAACATGTGAAGCATAGACCACATCTTCCAGCTAGTGTCAATTTAAAAGCAGTATACCATCCACCCGACCCCGATTTACCAGCAATCTCTTGGTTACTAACTTCAAATTCAAGTGTATCAATTTCATTTTTGAATTCATCACATTTCATAGTTTCACCTCATAATTCTCCCTTATTACTATCAACAATAATCAGCTTTCAAATATTCAATTAAATCCTATTTCCCACCAGGAAACTCTTTGGTTCACATAAACAAATTACGTACGTTATTATAGTGGATTGAAACTAGAATAATACACTCCAGCTACTAAAATATTTTTAGCAATTAATTTAACTTTCCCAATCGGTTTGTTCACATCTTATTTTAAAATACTGTAAATTATTTTTGTTATGTAGAGCTAGTATTTCTTTGTATTGAAAATAGAAATTTAATTAGTACCAGTGTATAAACTTGCCCAATATAATGTACGAATTTTCTATTGAGATAAATATGATTTACATTTTTAACATATCATCCTCAAGATGATTTAACAACACATTTTAATTTCAATTTATAAGTAACTAAAGATTAGTACAGATATTATTGAGCAAGCATAACACTAAAATTTATCCACATTTGACATTATTACTTGTGCATTCAAACGAACCAGTAAACCAGTTCCCACAACGGCCTGCTAATGTCAACTGAATCGCTGTAAACCAACCAGAACCTGATTTCCCAGCAAGTTCTTGATTGGCAACTTCAAAGTCTAGAGAATCAATCACTGGACGTTCAGCATCCTTTGCCATAGGCTTATTCCTCCTTTTTTCTTTAGATGATCATCTTTACAATAATTAGTATACAACTTAATCTTAACTACGTAATTAGTAAATCGTGCAAAAGTTGTAAGTTTCTCAAATTAACTATATTTTTTAAAATTTTTTAAAACTAAAAACTCTAAGCAGGCAGATAAATCATCGTTAGGTGCTAAAGGTTTAGCTTATTGTAATTCAGTTATTTTCTTTAGAGAGACTGGGAAGACTTGTCAGTTGATGAACGCTTACAGAAACGTCAAGAAGATCTCCAACCCTTAATGGAATACTTCTTTGCTTGGTGCCTACGGCAGTCAATTTTACCTGGTTCAAAACTAGGACGGGCAATTGAATACAGTCTCAAGTATGAAGAAACCTTTAAGATAATCTGGAAAGACAGACATCTCGTCCTTTCCAATAATCTAGCTGATCACGCCATTAAATTATTGGTTATGGTACGTAAAAATTGGTTGTTTTCTCAAAGTTTTGAAGGAGCTAAAACAACAGCTTTTATTATGAGCTTGTTGGAAACAGCTAAACGCCATCAATTAAATAGTGAGAAATATATATATCCTATCTTCTAGAATGTCTTCTAAATGAGTAGAATCTCGTAAACAAAGAGCTTTTAGAGGATTATTTACCATGGACAAAAGTTGTACCAGAAAAGTGCAAATAAGAAATCTCCAGATTAGGAACTATCAGTGAGTTCTCTAGTCTGGAGATTTCTTAATATACTTCGTTATTGGACGATTACACTATAATAACATAAATTCAACTATTATAAAATTAATAGTAAAATCCAGCTAAAGTTATCTAAATATGAATTATAGCTGATTTCTCTATTTTTCTACTCAATAATAACTTTATATCAATAAAAGCTATGAATTATCTAATTGATATAATTTTCGATAAAGTCCTCTTTCTCCTTGAAGTAATTCTTGATGGTTTCCCTGCTCTATAATTTTTCCTTTTTCCATCACAAAAATTTTATCTGAATCAATAATTGTAGATAGCCGATGTGCAATTACCACAATCGTAATGTTCTGTTCTTTAAATTTTTGCATAATTTCTTTCTCATTAACATTGTCTAAATAACTTGTTGCCTCATCCAATAATATTATTTTAGGTTTTTTTATAAGTGCTCGAGCTAAGATTATTCTCTGCCTTTGACCTCCAGATAAATTCATCCCCATCTCTGATACTAACGTATTGTACCCCATAGGCATCTCCATAATATCATCATGAATATTCACCAACTTACACACTTCTTCCATTTTTTCTTGTGATACAGACGAACTTCCAGCGATATTTTCAAATATCGTCTTATTAAAGAGTGTCATATCTTGTGGAACAATACCAATTTGTTGTCTTAAATACTGTTTATCTAGACTATAATATTCAAAGTTATCAAAGAAAATTTTTCCAGTAGTTGCAGGAAATAAGCCTATCAACAATTTTGAAAGTGTGCTTTTCCCAGAACCTGATGTACCTACGATTGCTATTTTTTCTCCTTTATGAATTTCAATATTAATATTCGATAAAACTCTTTTACTGTCTTTAGTATATGAAAATGATACATTTTTTAGTGAAATAGATCCATTCAAATCATGTTTAATATTGCCATTTACTTCGTGTTCCTCCTCTAAAATTTCTACAATACGAGATAAAAACGTCTTACTATTATAAAATGCTACAATAGTATCAAAGATACTATTCACTTTACTAAACAATACAGTTGATAAAGAGTATATCACAAACATCCCCCCTAATGGATTTTCTAATTGAGGGTGTGGCAATAATGTAACTATTAATAAAATAAACGGTGATATAAAAGTGATTATTGTAAATAATGAATTTACCAATCCTGAAAACATCTCACTGTATTTATATCTATGTAAACATTTATCGAAATATTCCTTCCACTGCTTATATGTTTGTTCTTCAAAACCTTCCATTTTTATTCCCATCATAGAATAGATCATCTCAATTTGTTTATTCTGAAGATTGTTTTGGGAAATTACAAATGATTTATTCTTTTGTTCGATGTTCTGTCTAGTAACTAGCAACAATAATAAATTTATTAACAGTAGTAATAATGCTAAGACTGCAATAGAAAAATTTATGTATGAGAAATAAATTAGGATAAAAACTCCCAATCCAACATCCAACACACCTAGAACTACTTGATTAGTGAATAACTGTCTAATTCTTGTCAAACCATTTATAGAATAAATTAAATCGCCACTGCTTCTCGTAGAAAAGAATTTATATGGTAGCCTAAATAAACTTCTGATCACATTAATATTCAACCTTTTATCTATATCATTTGTCAAATTAATAGAAAGATAGCGTTGTCCAAACATAATTGCAAAATATAGAAATGTAAATATAACGAAATTAATGACAATATTCGATTGGTTTATACTAACTCCTGTAGAAACTTGATTGAAAACTTGTTGCAACCAAATTGGTAAAACAAAACTAACTGTATAACTTGCTAATGTCACTAACAATAGTGGTATAAAATAATTCCAAGACTGCCATAATTGTCTATAAACTATACTATAATTCTCCCTAGATTTTTGTTTTGTTACTTTATCACTACTCATAACACTAATAAGATATTCCGAGAATCCTTCGGAGAATTCACTGAAACTATACTTTAATTTCCCAAGTTCTGGGTCAGCTACCCATACAAACTTAGATGTTACTCTCTCTATTACAATAAAATGTTTACTTTCCCATAATGCAATAGCTGGAGTTTTTATCTTTTTGAAAGTATCCATTCTATCTTTTGGGAAACGAAATGATTTAATAACAAATCCCATCCCCTCTAAAAGTTCAATTAAATTCTGAAAACTTGTACCATCTCTACCTGTTTCTTTAATACTTCTTAAATCTTTTACAGAGATTTCATGATTATAATAGCTTGATACCATCGCAACACAACATAAACCACACTCCGTTTTTTGATGTTGTTCAATAAAAGGAACTTTATTTTTCATACTCATCTCCTATTAATATAAAATAATAAGAATTCTAAAATATCAATTTTTAATTCAATTATTTAAAATTTTATTGGCATGACAGAGTCGAAGAAATAACTATGAGTTAGTTCTTCGACTTTCGAATCCTAAAACTTATAAAACTGTTAGTCACTCAGTTACATACGCCGTATAACTTCTGTATTGACGATAAGATATTTTTGGAGAATTATACAACAGTCAGAAGATCATATCAAACTATTCGAAAATACTCACTCATCGTGAGAGGTTTTACGCCCCTCTACCTCAATTTTAGTTTAGAAGTAGTACATTGTTCAGCATTGCTCTTCCAGTCTCATAATTAGCCATTAATATTCCCAGTTCTCCTGTAAGAATTCCCCAATCATCACAATCATAAGTTAATTTATCCAGCAGATATAATTCACTCTCGGACAATATTTTTTTATTTATTTCAGAATTATCTCCTATAATAGAAGAAATAATTGTCAAATTGCCTACATTACCATGACAGATAGAATTTTCTATATTTAATCTTTGATTCAATATTTCAGTTACATAATATCGGACTTCTTCTTCTAAATATTGATCTGGAAATTCATTTACCATGAGATAGTGTTTAGCCTGTACGATTCCTACAATTCCATTACACCAAGAATAGTACTTAGCATTTTTTCTTAAAGGTACAATCTTATCCGTTTTTAACTGCGAACGCTCTTTATTCAAATAATCTTGTATGCAAAATATTATGTTATTCTTCTCTATCGATTCTTCATTACACAATTTAGAATATTTGAACAATTGTGTAATAACTCCATAGTTTCCATGTGCATATCCTGGGTCATTTTCCATCCAATATCCTTGTTTCTTATATACTTCAATTAATTTCTCTACAATTTCTTCAGACATCACATGTGCTAATTGTACAACTTTAGAACTATGCACCATAACTTCTTCGATTTTTAGAAGTACAGCCAGAATTCCTGCAAGCCCCCCTATAATATCTAGATTATCAAATTTTCTAACATCATTATACGTGGATAGCAAGATGTTATATATAAACTCTTCTGAATTGTCAACTGTCTTTATTCCTTTCTGTCTTAGCACACATGTAACATACAAATAGCCGTAAATACCAGTAAAAGCTCCTAATTTAGAAAGAGGGAAATTCCCTTGACAACTTTCAATGTAATTATTGGTATAGTCTATAACACCTCGTAAAATTGATTCTAGTCTGTCATCCTGTATACTACTAATTCCTAAAATCATACCTGATGTACCACCATATAAATTATAATCCATTGGTGAAATTTCATAATTTTTATTCATGGCCAACATATTTAACCAACTAATTTCATCATTGAATTCTAGTTTCGCAGATAAAATACGTTCAATAATATTTGAACTTAATTTTTTTAATAGCTTTCTTCCTTTAAGTTTCTTATTTTTTATAAATAATTCGCTTCCCATAAAAGCCATATTTATAATTCTTTGTTGACGAAGCAAATTTTCTTCTGATAGACTACATATTCTCTTTGATACATTTTTAATGATGCTATCTCCCTCCAAAGAATATATTCGAGAATGAAGTCCATTATAAATCTCATTACTAGATGAACTAGTGTAAAAAATTGGTACATCTCCTTTTTTAAGTTGATTAATTTCATCTTTAATCATACTTTTATCAAACTCATTGTCAACATTACCATATTCTAACATTCTAAGCATATACATTTCGAAATCATATTTATTTCTTAATAAATCTGGATGATGGCTTGTTTCTAAAAACTGAATATATATATTTGTATTTCTATAAATATATCTTGTCTCACAATTTTCAAAGTATTTCATAATCATTTTTTGAACTTTGTTCCTATTTTTTAGAATGATCCTGTAAATTAATTCAAATCCATACAAAACATTTTCTCTATATTCTTTACACGATACAGTCTTCCCCATATATCTTACAGTACTTGGGAAATCTTCTATCTCCTTAAATACCTTCTCAATTCTAATTTCATCTGTACCAATATTAGTTAATTGATGTGTTTGGTAAGGAGATTCCCTTTTTTCTCCTGAATTTAATGCTCCAATTTCCATTCCTTTATCATTATTTACAGAATAGAGAGTCATAGGTAAGATACCCACGCTATAAACAGAGTCAGTTACTACATCATACATTCTCTGGATACTAGAATCTATACTTTCCTTCTCACTAAAATGTAAAATAGTTTCATTATCAATTAAGTACGGATATGATTCACACGATAAAATATTCTCGCCATGATAGTCTTTTGCACCAAATATATGCAAAAAAGCCAAAAGCATTCCTATGTTTTCATAGTACATTTCTACATCATGACGTGAGTTACATTCTTTTACTTCTACAAATTCGACAAAACTATAACTACTTTTACTAAGTGTTCGAGGAAGAAATAAAACATTTGGTAGACTGAATTGTGATGCAAATTCTTTAGAAAATAAATCTAAGTTGACGTCTACAGACATATTTCTTGGTTTATAAACTATCTTCCTCTTATTATTCAGTTCTAAAATACAAACACTCTTACCGTTAGAATGAGTATCTCCTGCACTAAATTTTATATTGGATAATTTTAAATTTTCAAATCCAAAATATTTTTCTATATCTGATAAATTCATTTCAAAATTTGTAATTATTTCTTTCACATAATCAGATATATTTAAAAGTTTCCTATCTAATAATTCATACAATACTGGATATTTCTGATAAAACTCCAATATATAATCTCTGCTTTTTAATAAAGTGTCTATAAAAAAATTGTAACGTTTTTCAGAATCATCTCCTATTAAACGTGATGAACGTCTTAAATCATTAATTTCTAATACAACAGTACGATAACTAATATTCATACACATTTCAAAAAACATTGACTCTATTTCAATCAAAAACTTTTCTTTATTCTCAACAGAAACTATGCTATTTAAGTACATAGATAGTCTATTTATATACTTGTAACAAAGTGGCTTATATAAAGATAACCAATGAATTCTAGTTTTTAAATTTTCACTAGTTTCGTATGATTTCCAAGAATTATCACTCAGTTGTTGAGCAATGTATTCTCTCCCTAGTTGTTCATACTGTTTATGTTTCCTATCCCACTCTTGGAGATTATTTTCTGTATTAGAAGTCAAAAACCGATCCAACTGTTCCTCATCACTAATATTATCACTAAATAATTTCAGCCATTTTTTAGATATATTAGACATAATAAATTCCTCCTTGATTCCATAATGTTAACATATTTTAAAATATTTTAAATGAGTAATATATGCACTTTTTAAATATCTCTCCTCTTTTGATATACAAACTTTTCTTTATTTAATTGATTTATAAACTTATTCATCTTAAATACAATTTTTTCATATCTATCGCTTTCTAATTATATCTGGATACCTAATTTATTCAACTCCTTTTCAACAACATCAATGCCAATTTTCTCAGGTATATTCAATTTTGAAAGCTTCAACTTCGATTCTTGCTTGTTTTCAACTGAAAGCAGTAAATATTCTGCTACTTGATTTAATATTGATATTCTTTCTCACAAAACATTGATTCTCAACTCAGACTCTGTCAGTTCATGAACTAACTCATCATTTCTCTCATCATCAAAGGGAATGTCTTGATAACGATAGAGACAAGATAGGAGACTTTGTTCCACATTTCTTGACAATCTCCATTTTTAAAGTTAATTCATAATCTTCAACTGGATTCAACATTTCTTCTTTCCCCACAATATCGACATAGGATACGTTGAACTTCTATCAAATAGCATCTATCAGCTCAGTTGAAAGTGGACTTGTACCGTTCTAGTAACTACTAAGGCTATTACGTGAAATACCCCCAATTCATGCAAATTCTGGTTGTGTCATGTCATGTATCTTTCGTAAAGATTTGATATGGTCTCTAATCAGGGCAATTTCTTTTTACTTGAAAATACTATCATATCATTTAGAATTTTAAAAAAGACTGATTCAAATTCATTAGAGGATATAGTTATAAAATTGAAATTTTTCGTGCTAATCCTATGAAATCTCGATTTTCTAATAAATTTGTACTTATTTTCTTCAGACTATATAAATATCTCGTTGTTGTAAGTTTGTAATTTACTCAAAAGTATTAGATATAATTTCAAAACAGTGTTTTAAGCTATAGTTGACCAATATCAGAGTTTGCTATTTAATGTTAAGTAAAAATTCATTATACAATTCAAGCTACTGAAGATGAATTTATGGTATACTAGTGATAATAAATAGTTATCAGTAGGAGATTAAAGTGAAAAAGTCACCAATAATTACGTTGAATAGTGAAGAAAAAAATTTTTTGAGTGAGGTTGATTCTAGAATTAGATCAGTACTTCTTGAATTACCAGTACAATATCATGAAATTCTTCAGATAGTGAATGGAAGTCGCTTCAGACCTTTATTAACATATTATGGTTATAAACTGTTTTCTGATAATCTGAACGAAAAAGTTTATAAATCTGCGACAGCTATTGAGTTAATTCATAAATCATCCATCATAATTGATGACATTATCGATCAAGATGATAAAAGGCATAGTATATCTACAGTACACAAGCAATATTCTATAGATGAAGCCTTAATAATCACAGTCTTTCTATTGGGGAAGTGTATGGAATTATTGTCCGAAATTGATGATTCTACAGTTAAACTATTTAGCCAAATGATTATTAGAATGTGCCGCGGGACAATACAAGAATTAAATATTGAGGTCAATGCAAGTATTGATGAAATAAAGGAAATTTTAAATAACCAAACTTCACAGGTTATTCAAAATTGTTTAGTGATTGGCATGAAATCATATAATCCCACATTGGACAATCAGCATTTAGCAAGTATTGGTTATAAGTTAGGTTACTTGTTTCAGCTGTTAAACGATTGCGAAGCGTACTTGAATCCAGAATTTACTGTAAAATATAAAGGAAATTATAACTTTGATATTAATAAAAGTAGGAAAAATTTATGCTACGTCTATCTTGAACACTTTCTGTCTAGAAAAGAGAAAATAGAAGTCCAAAATAATAGAAAGACTAATTTAGAAAGGCTACTGAATAAATACAATGTATTAAAACATATTAAGAACGAAATTTCATTAATCGAGCTAGATATTGATAAACATCTTGATATTTTGGGAAAAACTTTCTCTACAGGAAGATTAAACCATTTTATTGATTATTCTATTGAACTAGCAAAGTCTAGAGCAGGTTTCCATTAACATCAAAAAAACCAGAGATTAACATAACTAATGTTCTCTGGTCTTTTTAATAAAACTACTTTTGTGATATGAATGGCTGAAATAGCTTATATAGATTTATCAAAATAGGAACATAACCTATTAAATTAGGTGTTTTTCCATTGAATAAATGCGGGAAATTAGGGGAATCTTTATAAAGTTTAAAAAGTTCAATGTAATCCTTGTTTATTTGTCTGTTGTTAGTAGTGGTATCATATTCCGTTAGTTGCATCCTCTTTATTTTTTTAATGATATCTTCAATATATTTTTTCCAAATATAATCTAAAATTACATAACCAAAACCAATCAATATAAAAATTATTCCCCAAGTAATTTCAAAAGCTAAGTTATTAGGTGTATCTATTGTTAAAATATTTTCAGAAAATCTAATAGCAGATAGAGGGGTGGTTAAATAGAATAGCGAGGTATATGCAATACCTAAAATTCCAAAATGATTACTGAATGAATTCATATTATCAGTAAATTTAACTACCCAATCTGATTCAGATGGATTATGTAGAGAAACTGGTGTCAATGTAGTAAACTCTAATTTTGAAATCTTTCTTAAGGTAAGAATATAGAGTAGATACTTTAAATACAATTGTATTGCAATAAATACAGTTAGGATTAGAGTAATAGCGCCATAGATTGTAATTAATTCGTTCCAGATAAGAACTTTTAATAATATTAGTGAAACGAAATAAGTTATTCCAATTGTAAAAGAAACAGTTATGCTATACCATTTATTTAAATAATCACTATTTTTACTAAGTATTGAAAACAGGGGAAGGTCATTAACTTTAGTGCCTGAAATAGATGTTGAAACGTTTCTTTCTTTTTTCATTAAGTTTCGATATGTGATGATTTGAGCTAACAATAAAGAATTTACACCAAGAACATACACATAATTATTTTTCAATGATGAATCAAAAATTGATAATATAATCCCAATAAAAATCCAACAAGAAAAAATAACTGTCCAAAAGCATTTTTGGGAGAGAATTTGATCGACTATTTTTATTTTCATACCAATCTCCTACTGATAACTATTTATTATCACTATACAAAGCACCCAAATAGGTTTATAATAGCATGATTATTGATAAAGGAGATTTTTATGGATTATAAACTTATTTCTACTTACTTAGATTATTGCAAAACTCATAAGCGTTTGAGTTCACACACGATTCGCGCTTATAAGAATGATCTTATGCAATTTTATAACTCAGACTATAATAATGTCGAATCCTATATAGAACACTTAACACAATCTAATATAAAAACGAATACATTAAGAAGAAAAATTGCTTGTATGAAGGTGTTTTATAACTATCTAAAATACCAGAACATAATTGAAGAGAATCCCTTCAATCAATTGCGCTTTCAATTTAGAACTGAAAAAGTATTGCCTAAAACGATTCCGTATGACATTCTGAAAAGCATTTTTATATATTTAGAACGGAAAGTAATTGTATCTAAAACTGACTATCAAAAACAACACGCTGAAAGAAATCTACTAATTATTTCACTTTTACTTTCAACAGGCATTAGAATTTCTGAACTTTGCCACATTCATCTCAAAGACATTAATCTGTCCAATAAGACACTCCATATTATAGGAAAGGGGAAGAAAGAACGTATCATATTTTTAGGAGATCAAACAACCTTTAATTTATTAGAAATATATATAAATAAAATAGGGAAGGAATCCAATGGTTTTCTATTTCCAGGGAAACATTCGCCAAAACCATTGTCAGAGCAAAGTGTACGTTTAATTTTAAAGAGAATCGTTGAACAAAATAACTTATCTAGAAATATTACACCACATATGTTTAGACATAGCTTTGCAACAATGCTTCTGGATAATGATGTAGATATCCGATACATTCAACAAATTCTTGGACACAGTTCTATATCAGTCACACAAATCTATACTCACGTATCCCATTCAAAACAAAAAGAAATACTTAGTTCTTTTAATCCTGTATCAGCGATTCATTCTGAAATCGAGTAAGATACATTTCCAAAGTCTACAGTTCACTTCATCTTAAATTAATTTTTGTAGTTCTACTTTAGTTAATAGATTTTATAATCAATAAAAACAAAAAGCATATAAAACTTCACTTTGAATCAGCATTTATACTATATTCCGTATTAAGAACTCCATAATTATTTTTCTAAAATACATCTTTCAAATATCCTTAAATATAATAAAAAGAAATTAAGAAAAAACTTAACTACTATAAAAATGAATCAAATCCTCCCACAATAAAATAAATTGAGAAGTCTATTTCCTACTTAGGTAAATTTCTCAATTTATTTACTTATTTTTATTTTGAAAATTTGGTAAAAAGATTATCTACATTGTTTCTCATAAATATCTAATGTGATCTATTTCCAGTAGGTTGCTATACTTTTATAATCTTATACTTCATTTTTAGTATTTAAATGACTACTTATTATAAAAATTCCAGTAATAAATAAGGCAATTCCTAAACGAACAAAGTCAATCGATTGTTCTTCTCCTGTTTGGGGTAAATTTTTTACTTCTGATACTATTTTTTTAAAATTAGTTGATACTATAAAATCTGATTTATATTCATTAAATTTATTGTAGAGTAGTTCAGGATTCTCTTGATTTTTAACACCAACTACACTATTTTTAGAATTATCCTCTATATTTTCAATAGTCTTTCCAAAAGTATATTGTGATTTAACTATAATAAAATGAACCTAGAATAGTACACCAAAACTCATAAAATATTTGTAAAAATTAATTTTCCTTTCCTAATCGATTTATTCATATCTTATTTCAATCCACTATATAAGTAATTTGGTTTAGAAGCTCTTCTTCAAGACACCCGTGGTGGACGTCATCGAGAATATATGACTTACGAAGAAGAACAAGCATTTCTAAAACGTCATATAGAAGCTGCTCAGGATGGGAAATATGTAACTGTCAATCAGTTATTTGAAGGCTATCAAAAAGAGATTGGTCGCACTTCCACACGTGATGGTTTCTATTATCTCCTGAAACGCCATGGTTGGCAAACGGTCACTCCTCTACCTGAACATCCTAATAAAGCAGACGCTCAAACAATTGAGACGTCTAAAAATAAAATCTACATTCGAGACCTTAAGTAAGTGCTTCAAATAGGAGAGGACTTATAATAAAGTACGCTTGATGTACCAAGATGAAGCTGATTTCAGAAGAATAAGTAAGATGAGTTCTTGTTGGGCTCCTCAAGGAATCCGATCTAGTATTCCTAGTCTTTATATGCGAGAATATCGCTATTGTTATGGGGTAGTGGATGCTCAGACAGGAGATTCCTTCTTACTCATTGCTGGAGGATGCAATACTGAGTGGACGAATGAATTTCTACGGCAAGTCTCACAAGCTTGTCCAGATGACTATATTTTACTTGTAATGGATAATGCTATATGGAACGGAATTCAACCGCTTGTCTGATGTGTTTTCTAAGGAACATATCTATTATGCACACCCCTATGCCTCTTGGGAAAGGGGAACTAATGAGAATCACAACAGACTCATTCGTAGATGGAACTAAGAAAACGACTCCCAAAGAAGTCGCATTCATCGAAAATTGGATTCATAACTATCCTAAAAAATGCTTGAACTACAAGTCGCCTAGAGAAGACTTCTTGATGGCTAACTTGAACTTAAAATTGAAATTTGGCATCACAATTTTTATTTATATTGCCCCGAATACCTTCTAAGTGTACATTCAACAAGTAGAAAAAACACTTCATTGAAGCTTTGAAAAACATATACACTATTTTTATTCGTATGTTAACTTGATAGAATCTTTGTCTTTAAGCATTTTTTTAATGTTAACGACAGGCAATAAGAAGTTGGGGAACTCATTACCCCGAGTGATCATGTCAGATACGATAGGCCGAATATAGGACCAAAGAATTGCTAAACCATTCTCTTTAAGAAAAGTTTCAAAAGGAATATCAAATTCTGTCTTGTCATATATAAATGAAAATTCTCCAACAATATCTACAATAAGCTCAAAAGCAGAATCATCTGAATCTATATTTCCTTGCTTTGTTATCAAGTTAACATAAGCAAGGTTTTCAGATTTTCTTATTAAAATCTGTGCAGACAATTCAGGATGTAAATTAATAGTACTATTTGTTTGGTCAAAACTAGGATTTCTTCGATATGATACTTCATTTAAAAAATAATCTTTAAATTGTAAAGAGGACATTAAGCTGCCACCTCACTATTTTCTTTTGTTGTAATTAAGTTTTCAGAATCTATTGGTAAATATGAAAAACATGACTTCTTGTTTTTTATATTATATTCAGGCATTGCATTTACTTTAGTTATAGAATTCAAATCATCAAACTCTTTTTGATTATTTAATTGAGGAGTAAAATGGATTTCATCTTTATATTTTTTAAGACTTCCTGATATATTCAAATCATAATCAAATTCATTGTTTACTGAATAAATTTTGTTGGCCTTAATATTTTCAACTAATTCTTGGAACATTGGAGAATCCATCAAAGAAAATTCTTCAGTTCCTAAAAAGTTTGACAATAAACTCATAAAAGCCTCCTAATTTATAAAATGTTTGTAATACAATTTAAATCACGGATACAGATTTCTTCTCCATTCTTTCCGTCAATTACTGGTAAAGATGGAATAGCAGTATATGTTTTGGACTGCACTGCTTCATAATTCTTCCCATGCTGAGACGCTAAATCAAGCAACAGCTCAATAATTAATCCTTGATTTTGGTTAAGAAGAGTAGCTCTATTTTTGGCTCCGCTATCTGCAATATCTGTAATCTCACGTTCAATTTGAATAGATGCCGCTTGTCGATATTCCTCTAATAACCTTTGGTTTTTTGGGTTATCTAAAATAAAAATCTTATCTATAGATTTTAGGGTGATTTCAGCATGAATTAACTCAGGCCTAACCCCAGGTTTGCTTAGTTCAAATGACTTATACTTTGCGACATAAGCAGAAGCAATCGTTTTACCAGTATCTTTGTTAAAAGGTAGAAAAAAGTAAATACCATTACCCAAGTCGTTCGGATGTCTCTGTTTATGAATACCAGGTTTATATTTCTCATAAGAAAACCCAGCAGATAGAATCTTTTCTTTCCTTTTATTGGTGGTGCCGTGCCACCCACTATATTGTAGCATAGAACCTCCTGATGAAGCTACTAGCTTAATTATACTGTTAAAGCTTAGATAATTCAACTATTACGGGCTTTTTTGAAAAAATTCTAGCGATTTCCAGAACGTAACTGGGCATTCAGGAAATTACCACCTACCTTATTATACCGAAATTATCGGATTTTATCCAAATAAAAAGCTTATAAAGTCAGTATTTTTTATTTTTTATCTTATGTTAAATAAAGATAACTTCAAAAAACTTTTGGGCAAGTGTTGGGCGAAAACCCGTGATTACTCACGGGTTTGTTCTATTCTTCAAGAAATCATTTTTTGAAGGATAGGATTGTAATTCCTGGTTCTAATCGTCCAAAATGCCTGTTTTTGCAAAATCATGACCACCCGTCAAACGGGTGGTTTGTACCAGGGCTATAAGCTCAAATTACCAGCCAGCGCCTAAAGACGCTGGCTTTCACTTTGTTCAAGCCTTATTGCTCTTAACTCGTCACTTGCCTCTTAAAGAGGCTTTAGTATTACTTACCACTATCCCTAAAGGGATCCTCATATTCTTTTACACTCAATTTATCTAGTGCTATATCATGCTTTTCCTGTTCTTGGATATATTTCTTAATTGTGGCTTCATTGAGTCCCACCGTACTCACATAATAACCTTCCGCCCTGAAATGCCGATTCCCAAACTTGTACTTGAGGTTGGTGTGCCTGTCCAACATCCTGAGTGTACTTTTACCTTTTAAATAAACCATGAAACTCGAAACACTTATCCTCGGTGGAATACTTCCTAACATTGGCTTGAACACCTTTATTGTATCGAGTTCGGAGTTTTTTTGGCATAACCTTCGACGCGTACTCGCATAGCGAGTGATTTTTTTGTCTCGCACCTAGCGGAGCGAAACGGACTAATAGTCACATAATAAAACGCATAATTTCAAGTTCAACCTGAGACTATGCGTTTTTTGGTTCTAAAAAATTTTCGCCCACCTTAAACAACTAACAAAAGTTATAAGTAGACTTTATTTTAAAATTCAAACTCTAACAACCATTTCGATTAGTTAAATCTTTCAATCTTTCTTCTCCAGATTTAAGCATCTCTTTCTCGACCTGACTCCACTCCCCAAACAGTAAATCCTGAAGAACGGTTGCTGCTGAAGTTGTATTTTCTTTTGAATCATATACACAGCTTCTATCTCGTTGGTAAATTTGAATTCTTTCAAAGATAGCTAGTTCTTCCAATTGCCGCGTATTATCAACTAGATGATTTACAATGAAATCATGGTGTTCTTTTGGAGTTGCGCGTGCTTGATTTGGATTGATAGCGTACAGTTCTTCGTATCGGATAAGGGTGCTCAGATAGGACAACTTAGGCTTTGCCGCAATTAAGGCTAATTGTACCTCATACCCCTTATTTTTCAAGAGTTGTGCTGTTTTCTTTGGAACATCAACTGTTCGTAAAGTTCCCTCTATCAAAAGATTGTATCCAAAATGACTCAATTCTGTTACTAAAGACTCTACCATTTTCCCTGCAAAATCTTTGGTGTATTCTACACTATCTTTGCCATATTCTTGCTGCAGTTCTAAATAGTGTGGATGTTGAGAGCGAAAACTATCGCCATCTATGATAACAATATTTCCTTGAAATTCTTTCTGTTTAATACGATGAATTGTAGTCTTACCAGCACCACTTTGCCCTCCAAGCAAAATCGCTATAGGTTGCTTACTGGACTTTTTTCCTCTTGTCAGAGAACGAAGATTCCGTGCTAGAGCATGTTTGAATTCACTATCAGTATAATCTTGGATTTCCATTAGGCTACCATCCGTTTTTCAGAAATCTCTAACATACGTTCAATTCCATCCAAATAGCCACTATACCTCTCTATTTCATCAAAATTTTCTACTAAATAGATATTCGTATGAATCAAGTCAGATAGATCATCACTCATTAGAATCCAAGGATTAGATTCATCATCAATGCTAATTCCCTGACTATCTTGATAACGATAGAGTCGTGATAATAGATTAGCTCCTCTTTCTTTCACAATTTCAATTTTTAAAGTCAATTCATAATCTTCAACAGGATTGAGCATCTTATCTTCTCCTACAATATCGACATAAGATACATTAAACTTCTGACAAATGATGTCTATTAGTTCCGTAGAGACTGAACTAGTTCCATTTTCATACCGGCTCAAGCTATTTCGAGAAATTCCTACAATTCGGGCAAAGTCGTCTTGTGTTAAGTCATGTGTTTTACGTAAGGATTTTATGTTCTTTCCAATCATGGCAAACTCCTTTTATTTTTATACCACCATTATAACATTTAGAAAAAGTAAATGCACCATTTTTGGTGCATTATTGGCTGTTTTTCCTAAATCTCTCTAAATTCTTTTCCAATTGTTCCTTATGAAGTTGATTCTTAGCTTCCTTTAATGTGTCGTCCAAAGTTTCTTCTCTATAAGTTGCTTCTGTTTTTAGTTGTTGTGATTCTTGATTTGGAGTGAAAATGATATCTAGCAGTCGGTCTATTTTTTCAAGATCTTGGACAGACATATCAGATAGTCTATGAATCAGCTTTTTAAATACATCACTATTGTCGTGATTTTTCTTAAAAAATGTTGTAAACATCTATAACCTCTCAAAAAAAGCAGCCTATCAGGACTGCTTAGTGTAATTCGGAAATCGCATCATAAATGGACTGCAATTTCTTATTGTCTTTATTCTTTGTGTCGATCAACGTATGTAGCTCTTCAATTTTCTTTTGACTACTTTGAATATCGCTATTGTTATCTGCAATCAGTCTTTTAAGATGTTGCTGATAACTTGTAGTGATATCTGTCTCTTTTCCTGTTCTAACCTCTGTAACTTTAGGTTTAGAACTAGAATTTGATTCCGTCACAGGTGCTTGTTTACGCTTTTGAAAAGCTGCTTCATAATTTACATCATTACCTCCTTGATGATTTCCAAATAAGGCCGCAATTTTATCTGGATCTTCTTGATTTTCTGATTTACTTTCTAATGGTTGATTAAAAATCCAATCTTTTGTCATTCACTTATTTCATCCTTTCTAAATTCAGAATCATCGAATTGTCTTTCTTTACCAAAGGCATGGTCAAGAGCTTCTTCAAAACTCATGTGACTAATGCTTTGACGCCTTTTGAACGTCGCAAACATCGCTGTCTCCAGTTGCTCTTTGTAAGCAGCGAGTTTTTCTGTCTCTCTTGCTACCTTGCTTTCTTGCCTAGTGACCTTTTCTTCTAAGCGTTCAATAATGGTCATATACTATCCTCCTTCATTCTAATATTAGCTAAAACATCTTGATTTTGTTATCACAATTCTAAACATTGAGAGGTTTGCCTTACTGGTTGATTCCTCAATGTCTCTTTTGCACTCTCGATCATCAATTGTAAATCTGATTTCTTTTCTCTAAGGACATCATTCCAGTCTACTTTTTCTTTCCCAGATTCATTATCAGGGAAATCCAGGAAAACAGGAAATCCTGATTGAGATAACTTATCAGAAAAATCTTTTCCTGCATCATCACAATCTACCGCAAGTGTCAATAAATCAGGATGATTATCAAAATAGCTGGTGGTATCACGAATTGTATTCATCAAAGGCAATAACTTTGAAGGTATTACTGTATCTAAGAATTCCAACTTCTGATTTTCTTCAGCTATTAGTCGTAAAGTTTGATAAGCAACAACAGACCTTTTTAATCCCTCCATAGATACCAAACGAACATCAAATAGATTTTGTTGATGAAGTTCGTAATAGCTCATCAAGTCGATAAACGATTCACAAAAGACCAGTCTATTTGGTTTACCAATGTCAAAGGATATTCCAACATGTCCATGGCTTCCTTTTAGAATCGTTTTTAACCTCTCTCTTGGAAAAGAGTGATTCTTATATATCCCTTGTAAGCTTGCTGCCTGCAGCTTGTGACGATGATCAAAGCTTTTAAAAACGATAACAGGTTCAACTGTTTCATTTGTTTTCCAACTGGCTTGTGCTATCAAACCTTGTTGAATCATCTTTTGTACGATTTCTTCTGAAATTCCTCTACATTCTGTTAAGTAATGTCTGGCCAGACTGCAGTTAGAATCTTCTATTCTCTTTAAAGGATAATAAAATGGTCTCTCTCTATTTTCTTGAACAGCTTCTTTTTGAAAAGGTTCTTTAGAAAGAAAGGCTAGAGCTTCTTTAAAGGAAATTCCCTTAACAAGTTGAACAAAATCAATGACATCACCTTGAATATCTCTTGAAAACCATTTAAAAGTATTGGTAGTTGAAAAAATCCGAAATGAATCGTGTTCAGGATGTTCATAGACACTGCTCGAAACTTGTTTAAAGGAGATACCTAAACGATTGGCTACATCAAGAATTGAAATTTGCTTACATTCTTCTATTTCCATGCAATATCATCATTTTGTTGTAGTATTTGGCAGTGATGGAACAGATGAGGATTCTTCCAAAGTTTTGGGAGTGGCCTTATCCAAATCATCTAACCCAGATTTCCAAACCTGCACTTGATTGACCAATAACTTACCTGGTAGTTTCGAATAAGACAACTTAACCGTTCTGGTTTCTGTCTGATTGGTCTTTGATTGGTTGGCATTCTTTAAATCGGATACATAGGTTACATTATAAGACACCATAGCAATGGCTTGATTCGTAGTCTGATTGACAAAGATATCAGCTTTTTCAAAATGATAATCCAAAATATAATCCTTATACACTTGGTTCATGGCATCATTTTGACTTGACAATTCTTGAGAATAAGCTGATTCAGTCATATAAGGTTGAATACGTGTATTATTTTCTCCGAGCTTTTCTTTCGTATAGTACTGTGTCAAAAATTCTTTTACAGTATCTGATGACAAAATACTTGCTTTATCTTCTGCTTGTTTGTCCTCTACAAGTTTAGCTGCAGCCAATTCAATCTCTTTACGACTTTGTTTAGCAGTAGAATGTTGACCAGCAGTATATCCCATCATGAGAATAAAGCTAGTTGCAGCCACTGCTCCAACACTAATTAAGGCTTTAGTTTTGACTTTATTTAACATCTTAGACCTTCTTTCTATAAAAACTAGGTCAAGAATAACAAAAAGAACTTGTAAGTTTTATCACACCACAACGAAAGGTAATTCCTACATTTCAGGCGCAAAATCGTACAGTTCAGAGAAAAAAATAAAACTAGCTGTCTTTGAAGTATAATAGACTTATTGGAAAAAAATAAAATGCATACTGTACTATGCTATACTATAGTTAAGAAAACTATTTACAAAAGATCATGCAACTAACTTCTGAGAACTTTAAATTATTTATTAGTGTAAAAAAGGACACCTTCCCAACGAAGATATCCTGTCTAAATAAAGCTTATAAAACCAAACACTATAAAGGAGGACGTCCAAAAACGCTAAGTCTATAAAAACAGTTGATGCTAAACTTGCGTTATTTATTCTATTGACCAACTCTACGTCTCCTAGCTTTTGATTTTGGTCTTGGATTAGCGACAGTCACCGAACGATAATATTGGTAGAAGATACTCTTCGTTCTTCAGGTCTATTTGCCTTAGACAACTTAAAAGCAGCAAGTGTCACTATAGCTATTGATGTCATAGAAAGTCCTATTTCAACGTCCTAAAAGAAACCAAAGTAAAATTATTCAGGAAAAAAGAGACACACCATGAAGACACAAATCATACTCGATTTAACACCACTTCATGCCTGCTAATTAGTTTTTTAAGAAGGTCATACACATGATTTTACTCTTTTTAAGAAAGGATAGGTCAAGTTTGCCAGAGCAATCACTTGATTTTCTGTATTTGGATTATTTATGCATTATGAATATTCATAATATAACCTTCATTCCTGTTAAAAATTCTAAAAAGCATCTATTGACTGAAGAGGATAAGAAGTTTAATAGAGATACTTGTAATACGTATTAAAATTGAGCATTTTAATGCTAAGTATAAAACTTTTCAATTTATGGAATCATCAACTATGAGTTAAAATAATTTTCGAACAAAGGCTGTCCAAAAAACTTGATATAATGCGTTTTATTATGGGAATATTCATTTCATTTACTCCTGAAATTGAGTTTTTACCCAGACTCATTAATGTTATTGATATAATCCAATAATAATGATAATATCAAATAGTAATAAAAAAATTTGATAGTATTTTTTCATAATCTGTCACGCTTTCTAATGATTTTTTATGGTAAATGGAGATAAATATGATTATAGGTGAAACTTATAGAAAAATACGAGAAGGAAAAGGTATTTCTATTTCTTCATTAGCAGGTGCAGAAATTTCAAAGTCTCAAATATCTAGATTTGAATTAGGAGAGACAGAAATCTCATTTTTTAAATTATTATATCTACTTGAAAAAATAGGTGTAACACTAGAGGAGTTTTTGCTTTCATGTAATAATTATCAGCCTTCAGACTTCAATACCTTGATACGCTTAGTTCAACAGGCTGCATACAATCAAGAAATCAAATCATTACTTAATATGGTAAGCAAAGAGATGGAACTGTTTAGAGAAACCAAATCTCATTATCATAAGTTAAACGCTATTTTCATTGAAAGTATTATCTATGGAATTGATAATACTCATCAATTGAGTAATCAAGACACCTCTTATCTTACTAATTATTTATTTTCTGTTGAAAACTGGGGATATTACGAAATTCTTATTCTTGGAAATTGTTGTCGAGCAATATTACCAAATTTATTATTTAGATATGCCAAAGAGGCGCTTAAAAAAGGAAAGTTGTATAGTTCTATACCTAGAAATAAACAAGCTCTCGTTCAATTACTTCTTAATTCACTTCTTATTATGATTGAAAACAGCTTATATGAGGAAGCTTTATTTTTAGAACAAGCTACTAAGAATATATTATCTAATTCCACAGATTTTTTTGAACAAACTATTCTTTTGTATTTAGAAGGATTTTTTGAACTTAAATTTCATCATAATCAAAAATCAATTTTAAAAATAGAAGATGCTTTAAAAATTTTTGAATTATTCAATAAAACATTATACAAAAATTATAAAGATTACTACAAAAAAATATTATCATTTTATTACAATGTGGTAATTCCTATTTTGAATAATTGCTTTTTTGAAAAACTTTTTAATTCATCTAAAGAAATCAATTCCAGCTCTTCAGCAATACTATCCCAACTTGGAATATCAAATAATTTTTCTCTACAAATTGTTTTTAAATATTCATTTTTATTAACTTCACAATTTATGTACAATTCATTGATTACTCTTTTTTAGCCTTATAAAATAATAGTTCATCAGATAAATCGGATTCATTAACAAGATTGTTCTCCAGTGTTTTAATCAATTTTTTCTTATAGATTGTAGGTGTTATAGTTACTATTTTTAGTAAAGTCATATTACTATAAAATATTGGGTATGATACAATACTATATATCCATTGCTTTTGTGTCCTTAACTTATGGCCTAATAATGAATCTTTAATACCAGTTAACATCGAGTTTAAGATACTTAACATTGCCATTTCATGAGATGATGCTACCATACCAGATATATCTAGATACATAGAAATTTCAGAAAGTTCTTGTTGTTTATCTAATTCCGTTAAACCAGTTGAAAAAGCCGGAGAGTTAATTTCTACAGATGATCCACTTAAAGGTAACATATTTTCAATACTTATGATTTCACTTTGTAGAAAACTTGGACCAGCAATAGCAATCTGGAATTCTCCTGCTTGAATATTTTTCATATAAACAAAGTATAAATTTCTAATTATCTTTTTATATTTTCTTAAATGCTCGTAAAGCCTTATTCTATGTGCTTTCGAGTATTTTTACTGTAGGAAGATACTTCACGTTTCTTTGCATATTTCCTCATGTCTTAGCTGTCAGAAGTGGTAAATAAGTAGTAAATTCATTTGTACTACTAAGCAACAAGACGCTCCTGTTGCTTCTCTTTATTCAAGCGTTTCATTTCTGCCATTGCAGAATCGAATGTTGCATGTGCGTAATAGTTCAGCGTCATGGCTATATTAGCATGTCCCATAATGTACTGTAATGCCTTTGGATTCATTCCTGCATTTGCATAGTTGGTACAGAATGTATGTCGCAAACTATGTGGAGTGATGTGTGGCAATTTATCCTCGTTATACTTATTGTATTTCTTAACAAGACCTTTCATCATGCCGTTGTAATCACTTGCCACTTTTGGATAGTTCTTTCTATTAAGAAAGAGGAAATCACTATATCCATCAATCTCAACACGCTTATCATTCTTTCGATTCGCTAACACTCGCTTAAATGCTTGATAGGCTTCTTCAACCATAGGAACTTGACGTTCGCCACTTTTGGTCTTTGGTGTTTCAATGTAGTACCCAATTTCAGTATCTCTCAATAGCTGATGGTCTATATTGACAAGACGATTCTCAAAATCTAAATCTGGAAGTGTCAAACCACCAAACTCTGAAATACGAAGACCTGTTTTTAAGAGTATCAGAATTTCATCATAATTTTTGCTGTAGGTTTTATCAGCTTTTGCAAAGGCTAACAGTTTTTCTTCCTGTTCTTCTGTTAGTACGGTCTTAGGGACAGTATCATCATCAAGAACTGCTTTCAGTTGAAAGTCAAATGGATTCTTCCGAACACAATCATCTTGTATAGCAATATAGAATGAAGCCTTTAAAGAACGTTTGTAGTTATTGATGGTTTGATAAGCATAACCATTTTCACTCATTCTAATAGCCCATTCTTTAGCGTCTGATGGCTTAATACTGTCAATACTTCTTACACCTAACTTGTCTTTCTTCAAAATATCCATAAGATATTTGCGTCCAGTTTCAGTGTTTTTTCTAACCTTTGGTCTTTGAGCGTTCTGTTTTGCGTAAAGCTGGCAGAGTGTCATTTTCTTTCCTACAACATCAATACCATCATGAATGTCTTTCTGTAACTCTGCGATTTTCTCTCTAAGTGAGATACAATCACGCTTTCCTGCTGGTACTAGGTCTGTAGCCACAAGTTTCCACGAGTAAACAAATTGCGGTTCTCCAAATGAATCTATATATTTGTATAAGTATCTTCCGTCTTTTCGTTGGCTCTCTCCAGTCTTTAAGATTCGACCTTTATTGTCACGTCTTTTTTCTGACATGGCATTTGCTCCTTTCCTTTATGGAAAGAGCCTTGATACGACTTAATACTATTTTATCATATACAAGACCCTTTGGCGACGCTAGATTGCGTCCAATGTATCTATAATTTTTTCAAATTGTTTTCGTTTAATCTGAATACGATTGCCATTCATAATCAGCCAATTTGCATTTTTATTTTCCTCTGCCAAGCGTCGTAGCTTGTTTTCGCCAATACGAAAATATTTTGACGCTTCTTCAATGGTTAGGGTATAACGTTCCCAAATAGGAATGTCAGTCTGCTTCATAAAATCCTCCTTTCCAAATCACTTATTTGGATTTCATAAAAGTTGTTTTACCAGCAATCGAACAGCTTTAGCAAAGCTCACGGGAGTTCCACCCCTGCATGGTTCTCATGTAGCCATACTCATTGCCTGCGACGGTTTTATCACGCTCGGACTATTGACTGTATGGGAGTATCATTATCACGATAAGAATGTCGTTGCAGGCAATCCTGCTAAAGATTGCTTCTCGGATCACTAACATGAATCGCTCGCTATCTTTATAAGATAGGTCATGGCGGTTAGTTCCGTTGGCTCTTTTCTTATCGAAACGTATTCGATTACTTTTATTCAGTTTTCAAAGAACAATGGCTCGTTAGCCTATCAAAACACATTGAAAGCTCAATATGCTTTGGTGGAATAACAAACCTCCCTGTTCGGGAAGCGTGGAATGGTTTAGCACGCTTCCACGAAAGGAGAGAGGATATTACTTAATTTCAAATGACAAAATCTTTGTAATCAGTCTGGTTTCCATTCTTCCACGTAAGACTTCATCAACGACCATACTTTGATTGCCATATTCATCTTTCATAAGTCGTAGGGAACGCTTCGTTATGTACCCTCTGTAATGATGTAGAATCTGGTTAATCGCTTCGGTATCGCCATCTGTTGCCTTTACAATGAGAGGAAAGGGAATCATAGGATATTGTGTTTTCATTCTTCAAATTCCTCCATAAACTTTTTAATTAAGGCTAGTCCACTGGTTCTATGCCGATAGACAGTAGAACGGTTCAATTTCAACAGGTCTGCAATTTCTGAATCGCTCATGTCCATAAAGTAAAACAGCAGTAGAATTTCACGTTTCTTGTCTGGCAACTCACGTAATGCTTCACTCAACAAATCATTTTCAACGCCTACTGATAACCCATTGAGTGTAAAAATCTGAAAGTCAGTTGAATAGTTATCTGTTGTCGCAAACTGGCTAACAAGATAATCGCCAACATCCGAAAAGGACACCTCACGCTTTGCAATCCTTGAAAGATAAAGCATATAATTCTTTCGCTCGTCTTCCATAGCACGTTTACAGATATAGTCAAACTGATTTTCTATTGTGGTCTGAAAAGAAGATGGTTTCATGTTTCTCACCCCCTTTCTGTCTAGGAAAGGAAGTGAGCCTTGCTCGTTTATCTCCTTTCACTCTTAGTCCCAATGTGAAAGGGGGATTTGTTGCATTACTGATAAATAAACTTTGTAAAAAAGTTCTGAATAGCCAAAAAAGCATATAAACAGATTTATTTCTCTGTTTACATGCTTCTGTTATTCTATCTATATGATTTATAAAACCACATTGGTGGACGTACTTATCTATTGCAGATAGACGACTTTTTTTGACAAGAACCCAATGTAAGGAAATTTATTGTATATGATGTACTTCATGGCGACGTTGACCTCCAACAAACCGCCATTTGGAAGTAATATACAATATTTTAACAGCGTAAATAGCACTACCATATAACGGTTTTTTTATTGGCGTTTAGTAGTGCTTTTTATTAAATATAAACCTATAAACCATATAACACGTTTTTCTATACCTGTTTTTAATTCAGTAGGGACAATAAAATGTATAGAGGTGGTCTACTATGCGTAAAAAAGAAGATAAATATGATTTTAGAGCCTTTGGTTTAGCCATTAAAGAAGCTCGATTGAAACGAGGTTTAACTCGTGAACAAGTGGGAGCATTGATTGAAATTGACCCACGGTACTTAACTAATATTGAAAATAAAGGGCAACACCCCAGCATACAAGTTCTTTATGACCTTGTATCGTTACTTCATGTTTCCGTTGATGAATTTTTCTTACCTGCTAATAACTTGGTAAAAAGCACCCGACGATTACAGATAGAGAAATACATGGATAGCTTTACAGACAAAGAACTATCCTTAATGGAATCTTTAGCCAGCGGTATCAACGAAGCAAGAAACATCGAAGACTAATTAAAAGAATCCATACATAACGGAAAGAGCCGATAAAATGAGATTGTATTAATCTCATTTTATCGGCTCTGCGTCTTTGCGTCTGGCTCTGTAATCACAGTTACTTTGAACTGCTTTATTTCAATTAAATTTTCTTGTCTGCATTTCGGACAATAGAGGGGGAATTTTTTTAATTCAGTATCTTCCCTTATCTTTAATCGTGTTTTATTTCCACATACAGGACACAATATCCACTTGTAGTTTATAATAACTATCTCCTCCTTTACACTTTAATTCAAATCTTTATTAAAAAATATTTCATCTTATTTAACAAGAAACCATATTTATATAACAACATAAAATACACTAAGTTATTTTATTGAACATATATCGTACTTTATCTATCCGACTATTTGGACGACGGGGCTGGCAAACAGGTTCACCGGTAGTAACATGGTACCCTTTTAACTCTGTTAAACAAACACTACGTCCATTTGTAAAGAAAGTTAAATCACTACGATATTCTTGAATACACCGAGCAGGGATTTCTCCACTAAGAATGACCTCATTATTTTTCAATTGAGTGTCTACGATGTTCGCACAATATTTAGGAGCATCGTTGTATGCTCGTGAAAGATATTCCTGTGGCGCATAAATTTTAAAACTAAGATATGGCTCTAACAATTCTGTTCCAGCTTTTTTTAAGACTTGTTCCAATACAATAGGAGCAAGCATCCGAAAATCTGCTGGGGTACTAACAGGGCTATAGTATAAGCCATACTTAAAACAGATTTTACAGTCCGTCACATTCCAACCATACAATCCTTGTTCACAGCCATAGCGTATCCCCTCCATAACTGCATTTTGAAACGATTGATTTAAGTATCCAAGAGAAACCGAGCTCTCATACTGTACTCCGCTCCCTAATGGAAGCTGTGCTACAGATAGACCAATGGAAGCCCAGAAAGGATTCGGTGGAACTTCGATGTGAATGGTATACTCTGCTTTTTTTAACGGTCTTTCCATATAAATGACTGTAGGCTCTTTTATTTCTATCTCCACATGATACTTTTCTTGCAGCAGAGCACAAGTCACTTCCATTTGTACTTTCCCTAAGAAAGAAAGTATGATTTCATGTGTCGCAGAATCCACATAATATCGCAGAAGCGGGTCACTGTCGGAGATTTCTAAAAGTGCATCAAGTAACATTTCCCTTTGTTGAGGTTTGCTCGGTTCAACAGTCGTTTGCAGCAGAGGGAGGGGATTTTCAATTCTCTCTCTCTGTGGCAATAGCTTTGTATCTCCAAGAACACTATTTAACTTCAAAAACTCATTCTGCAAAATAACAATTTCCCCGGAATAAGCCTTATCGATTTTACATAATTCACCATTTATTGAAGTATACATTTCTGTAATTTTTATTTTTTCCTTTTCCGATATTCTAACCGAATCTCGCAAATGCAGTACGCCACTATAAAGACGTATATATGCAAGACGCTGTCTTTTTTCCGAATACTCAATTTTGAAAACATTTCCGCAAAGTTCAGACGGACCTCGATGTGTTGATGAATAAAATTTATTAGTAATAACTTCTATAAGGTTATCAATCCCTATATTACTTTTTGCACTTCCATGATAAAGAGGGAACAGAGAACAATTCTGAAATCTTATGCTTTCCTCTTGTTCGAGTTCCAATGCTTCTAATGATTTACCGGACATATATTTCTCTAAAAGGTCATCGTTTCCCTCTATTACCGTATCCCATTGTTCAGATTCGGTAAAGTTCGTCACACACATATTAGGATACAGTTCTACCTTCTGTTTGATTACAATTTCGGCAGAAAGTTTCTCTTTAATATCCTGATAAACCGTTGATAAATCAATTCCATTTTGGTCAATCTTATTGATAAAAAAGATTGTGGGAATCCCCATTTTCCTAAGTGCATGAAATAATATACGAGTTTGTGCTTGTACGCCATCTTTTGCAGAAATCAGTAGAATTGCCCCATCTAAAACTGATAATGAACGATATACTTCTGCTAAGAAATCCATATGTCCTGGCGTGTCTATGATGTTCACCTTCGTATTTTCCCACTGAAAAGAGGTTATTCCTGTCTGAATTGTAATTCCTCTCTGACGTTCTAAAAGCGTATTATCCGTCCTCGTTGTACCTTTGTCCACGCTTCCTAATTCTGTAATCGCTCCACTGTTATATAATAAGCTTTCTGTTAAGGTAGTTTTTCCCGCATCAACATGAGCTAAAACTCCAATATTAATAATTTTCATGTGATTTTCCTCCATTC